>NZ_JBIRAY010000011.1:0-375954 GCF_044326405.1 Actinomadura sp. 1N219
CCCCCCCCCCCCCCGCCGGTGGGTGGGCGTTTTCGCGAGACGCGCCAGCGGCTCGGGAAACGGCCCTCCGACCGTGACGGGGGTTCCAGGGGGTCGCCCCCAGGGTCTACACAGTGCGGCGGCGGAGGGTCGCGGCGCCGAGGAGGAGGGCGGTGAGGGTGAACGCGGCCATGACGGCGATGTCGAGGGTGAGCGTGCCGGTGACGTCGGGATGGGCGCTGATCTCCTGCATGCCCTCGACGGCGTAGGTGAGCGGCAGGACGTCCGAGACGGCCTCCAGCCAGGACGCCATCGAGTCGCGCGGGATGATGAGGCCGCAGAGCAGCAGCTGCGGCAGGACGAACGCGGGCAGGAACTGGACGGCCTGGAACTCCGTCCGCGCGAACGCGCTCGCGAACAGGCCGAGGGCCATGCCGAGCAGCGCGTCCAGCAGGGAGACGAGGACGAGCGAGCCGAGCGTCCCGTCGAGGTCGAGGCCGAGCCAGGTCAGCGAGATGAGGAGCACGGCGCCGACCTGGACGAGGGTCAGGACGCCGAACGCGAGGGCGTAGCCGATCAGCAGGTCGAGCTTGGCGAGCGGCATCGTCATCAGCCGTTCGAGGGTGCCGCTCGTCCGCTCGCGGAGGGTGGCGACGCTGGCGACGACGAACATGACGATGAACGGGAACAGGCCGAGCAGCATCGGCCCGATCCGGTCGAAGAGCGCCGGCTGGTCGAACACGTACCGCAGCAGGATCATCAGCAGCGCGGGCACGCCGATCAGCAGGGCGAGCGTCCGGCGGTCGTGCTTGAGCTGCGCCAGGATGCGCCGCATCGTGGCGAACGTGACGGCGATGCTCATGCGGGGCTCCCTGCCTTCTCGGCGATCAGCTGGAGGAACGCCTGTTCCAGGTCGGGCGTGCCGGTGCGGGAGCGCAGCCCGTCGGGCGTGCCGTCGGCGAGGAGCCTGCCCTCGCGCATGAGCAGCAGCCGGTCGGTGCGTCCCGCCTCGTCCATGACGTGGCTGGACACGACGAGGGTGACGCCCCGGTCGGCCAGCCCGCGGAACAGCTCCCAGAGCTCCTGGCGCAGCACCGGGTCGAGGCCGACGGTCGGCTCGTCCAGGACGAGCAGGTCGGGCGAGCCGAGCAGGGCGACGGCGAGGTTGAGGCGGCTGAGCTGCCCGCCGGACAGCGTCTGCGCGGTCTGGTCGCGGTGCTCGCCGAGGCCGACCTCGCCGGTGACGCGGTCGGCGTCGGCGCGGGGCGCCCGCAGGACGGACGCGAAGTAGCGCAGGTTCTCGGCGACGGTCAGGTCGGCGTACACGGCGGGCGTCTGCGTCGAGTACCCGACACGGCGCCGCAGCCCGGGCGACCCGGCGGGCTCGCCGAGGACGGTCACCGTGCCGCTCTTCACGATCTGGACGCCGACGAGCGCCCGCATCAGCGTGGTTTTCCCGCAGCCGCTCGGGCCGAGCAGTCCGAGGACGGAGCCGCGCGGCACGTCGAAGGTGACCCCGTGCAGGACCTCGCGGCCGCCGCGCACGACCCGGAGGGCCTCGACGCGGACCGCCGGACTAGAACTCATCATGTGTTGAATTTATGCTCGCGGGCGTGCGCGGTCAAGGGGTTCCCGCATGACGGAAGGAGGGGGAGGGGCCGGCTCCGGGAACGCCCCGGACGCGGGGGTCAGGTGACGAAGTAGCGCTGGATGGTGGGGGCCACCAGCTCGATCAGCTCGTCCTCGGTGGCGGACGCGAGCGGCTCCACGCGCACCACGTAGCGGAGGATCATCAGCCCGATCATCTGCCCGGCGGCGGCCTGGATCTGCAGTGCCGGGGCTTCGGTGATCTTCGAGGCGCGGCCGAACAGGACGGTCGTGACGAACTCGCGCAGCAGCGCCGCCGCGCGCTCGTTCGTCATCGCCGAGCGGAGCATGGCGAGGATCGGCGCCCTGCGCTCGTCGTCGCCCCACACGTCCAGGAACGTGCGGACCATCAGCTCGCCGAACCGGTCCCGGGGGAAGGACATCACGCGGGGCAGCATCACGGCCGGGTCCACCGGGAAGCGCATCGCCTCGATGAACACGCCCTCCTTCGTCCCGAAGAAGTGGTGGACGAGCGCGGGGTCGACGCCGGCGGCACGGGCGATGGCGCGCAGCGAGGCGCCGTCGTAGCCCTTCTCGGCGAACAGGTCGCGCGCCTCGGCGAGGATCTTCTCGCGGGTCTCGGTCGGACCCGGCCGCCGCCCCGGCCCCCGCGACGAGCCGCTCCCGCTGCGCTTCTTGCCCGTCTGCTTGCCCGTCTGCCGCGCGTCCGGTTCGTCCACCGGGCGGGTCACCGCACGCCCCGGCGGGTGACCTCACCGGCCGACGTGACCTCCCAGGTGCGGTCGGCGGCGGCCAGGTGCAGGCGCGCGAAGGCCAGCGACTCGGCGAGGTCCTCCATCCGCTCGACGCGGCTGGACGCGCGGCGCGTGTTGATCTCCATGACGATGTGCCCGCCGAAGCCGCTCTCGGCCAGGTTCTCCAGCATCGTCCCGCAGGGCTGGTTGCCGCGGCCGGGGACGAGATGCTCGTCCTTGTTGGTGATGCCCACGCCGTCGGCGAGGTGGATGTGCCGCAGCCTGTCCCCGAGGCTCGCCGCCATGTCGAGGGGGTCGGAGCCGGAGACGGCGGTGTGCGACAGGTCGAGGGTGACGTGCGGGTAGTCCTGGTCGACGGGGTTCCAGTCGGGCAGGTACATGCCCGCCTCCGCGCCGCGCGCCTTGAGGGGGAACATGTTCTCCACCGCGAACAGCACGTCCGTCTCGTCCTGCATGCGGGCGAGGCCCTCGACGAACTCCTTGGCGTAGTCGCGCTGCCAGCGGAACGGCGGGTGGACGACGATGACCTCCGCGCCGAGCTCCTCCGCGACCTCCTTGGAACGCACCAACTTGCCCCACGGCTCGCGTCCCCAGACCCGCTGGGTGAGCAGCAGGCACGGCGCGTGGATCGACCTGATCGGGACCTGGTGGTAGTCGGACAGCCGGCGCAGGACGTTCAGGTCCTGGGACGAGGCGTCCGTGGAGACCATGACCTCGATGCCGTCGTAGCCCAGCAGCGCGGCGATCTCGAACGCGCTCGGTACCTTCTCCGGGTACACCGACGCGGTGGAGAGGGTGATCGGCGCGTCCGGGACGCGGAGGGCCGGTGCAGAGACGCCGTTGTGCTGCGCGGTCAAGGCTTCCTCGCCAGGAATGGTCGCTCGGCAGTTTCGTTTGGGCCGACGGTCGAGCTCGTCGGGCCGACGGTCGAAGGGTGCTGTACGCAAAGGAAAGCCTATGCGGCCCCGGGCGTGATGAAACCCTCGCCCCGCGTGATCCTGCTTTCGTCCCGCCAGGCGGTGGCTACCCTCTGCCCCGTGGCCGAGATCGCACCGGGCGCCGTGCCGAGCCCCAACATCTGGAACACCCCAGAGGTCTACGAACTGGAGAACCGGGCCGTCGACCCTGACGGCGTGCTGGCCGACGCGATGCGCGCGATCCGTCCGTGGAAGGGGGCGGACGTCCTGGACGTCGGCTGCGGCACCGGCTTCCACCTGCCGTTCTTCGCCGCGGACGCGCACCGGGTGATCGGCGTCGAGCCGCACAAGGCCCTCGCGTCCGCGGCCGCGCGCAGGGCCCGCGGCCTGCCGAACGTCACGGTCCGGGTCGGCGCCGCGCAGGCGCTGCCGCTTCCGGACGCGTCGGTCGACATCGTCCACGCCCGGTGGGCGTACTTCTTCGGGCCGGGCTGCGAGCCGGGCCTCGCCGAGCTGGGACGGGTCGTCCGGCACGGCGGCGCGATCTTCATCATCGACAACGACGCGACCCGGTCGACGTTCGGCCGCTGGTTCCGGCGCGGCCTGCCGACGTACGACCCGGAGGCCGTGGAGCGGTTCTGGACGCGGCACGGCTTCGCCCGCGAGCCGCTGACGATCCGGTGGTCGTTCCAGAGCCGGGACGATTTCGCCGCCGTCCTGCGGATCGAGTTCCCGCCCGACCTGGCGGACGCCTGCCTGCGCGAACACCCCGGCCTTGAGGTGGACTACGCCGTGAACCTGTGGTGGCGCCGCCCTTGAGCCGCCGGCAGGCCCCCCGGGATGGCGCCTACTGGACTCCGTATACAACAATGGGCTCCGGAGGTGCTCGCGGCGCCCGGACGGACGGCGTGCCGCGACCTTGAGGATGGATCGGGAGGAACCGGCCATGGACCATGCCGCCAAGCCGAGCCGCGTCACCGCTGGACCGCCACGTCGGGGCCGGTCGCTCCAGGGACGGGCTCTTCGCGGGGCGCTCGCCGCCACGGCGCTCGGCGCGGCAGGAGCCGGGGCGGGGCTCGCCGGGCTGACCGTCCAGCGCCGTGCCCTGCGCCGCCTGAACCTGCGCCCCGACCCGTTCGCCGGGGAGCCGTTCGGATCGCTGCGCGGCCGTCCCGTCCCCGTTCGCGCCGACGACGGCACGCGCCTGTACGCCGAGGTCGACGGCGACGTCCGCACCGACCTCGCCATCGTGTTCTCCCACGGCTGGACGCTCACCCAGGACTCCTGGCACTTCCAGCGCAAGGCCCTGCGCGGACTCGGCCGCCTCGTCTTCTGGGACCACCGCGGCCACGGCCGCTCCGACGGCGGCGCCCGCGAGGGCTACGCGGTCTCCCGCCTCGCCGCCGACCTCGGCGCCGTCATCGACGCGACCGTCCCCGAGGGGACGCCGGTCATCCTCGTCGGCCACTCGATGGGCGGGATGACCGTCCTGCGGTACGCGGACGAGAACCCCGGCCTCATCGGCAGCAAGATCGTCGCCGCGGGGCTGGTGTGCACGTCGTCCGGCGGGCTCGGCGAGGTCACCCTCGGCGCGCCCGCGCTGCTCGCGCGCGCCACCCACCGCATGCTGCCCCGCGCGCTCGGCGCCCTCGGCGCCGGGTCGGGCGCGGTCGAGCGGGTCCGCCCCCTCGGCCGCCACGCCGCCGTGCTCGTCGAGGACCTGATCGCGTTCGGCCCCGACGCCGGACCCGGCGCCGTCGCGTTCGCCGAGCGGATGATGGCCGAGACCCGGATGGACGCCTTCGCCGGCTTCCTCCACTCGATGATCACGGCCGACGGGATCAGCGACTGCGCGTCCCTCGCGGGCGCCGACACCCTGGTCATCGGCGCGGAGCACGACCTGCTCACCCCCGCCGGGCACAGCCTCAAGATCGCCTCCTGCGTGCCGGACGCGCGGGTGGAGATCGTCCCGTCCGCCGGGCACATGGTCATGATGGAGCGGCCGAGCGTCGTCGCCGACCACCTGGGCGACCTCGTCGAACGCGCCCGCAAGAACCTCTCCGCCTGACACGTCCGCCGGTTCGCGCCGGTCCGCGCTTGCCTGCGCTTGCCTGCGCTTGCCTGCGCCTGTCTGCGCCTGTCTGCGCCTGCGTGTCAGAGGAGACCTCTACGCTTCGGCGCATGGCGAAGGCGAAGACGGCCAAGGCGGCCTACCGGTGCTCGGAGTGCGGCTGGCAGACGTCCAAATGGGTCGGACGCTGCGGCGAGTGCCAGACCTGGGGCACGGTCATCGAGGGCGCGTCCGCGACCCCGGCGCGGGTCGTGTCCGCCGGGCCGGTCAGCACGCCGGCGCGTCCGATCGGGCAGGTGGACGTGCGGTCCGCGCAGACCAGAGCCACCGGCCTGGACGAACTGGACCGCGTCCTCGGCGGCGGCATCGTGCCCGGCGCCGTCCTGCTGCTGGCGGGCGAGCCGGGCATCGGCAAGTCGACCCTCCTCCTGGAAGTCGCCGCGCTGGCGTCCACGCCGTCCGAGACCAACGTCCCGGCGGCGCGCGGATCGGAGGTCGGCAAGCCGGACCGGAAGCCGGACGGCAAGCCGGACCGGCAGGCAGACGGGAAGCCGGACCGGCAGGCGGACGGGAAGCCGGAGGGGCAGCGCGTCCTGTACGTGACGGGCGAGGAGTCCGCCGAACAGGTGCGGCTGCGCGCCGACCGCGTCGGGGCGATCACCGACGACCTGTACCTGGCCGCCGAGACGGAACTGTCCGCGATCCTCGGGCACGTCGACGCCGTCGAGCCGTCCCTTCTCGTGGTCGACTCCATCCAGACGATCGGGTCGTCCGAGGCCGACGGCGCGCCCGGCGGCGTCACGCAGATCCGGGAGGTCGCCGCCAACCTCATCCGCGTGGCCAAGGAACGCGGCATCACCGTCATGCTGGTCGGGCACGTCACCAAGGACGGCGCGATCGCGGGGCCGCGGCTGCTGGAGCACCTCGTCGACGTCGTCCTGTACTTCGAGGGCGACCGGCACTCAAGGCTCCGCATGATCCGCGCCGTGAAGAACCGCTACGGGCCGACCGACGAGCTGGGCTGCTTCGACCTGTCCGAACTCGGCATCGTCGGCCTGCCCGACCCGAGCGGGCTGTTCCTCACCCGGCGGGACGAGCCCGTCCCCGGCACCTGCGTGACCGTGACGCTCGAAGGCCGCCGCCCCCTCGTCGCCGAGGTGCAGTCCCTGGTCGCGAAGTCGCACCTCCCGGCGCCGCGGCGCGCCACGTCCGGGCTGGACACCTCCCGCGTCGCGATGGTCCTCGCCGTCCTCGCGCAGCGCTGCAAGATCTCCATGCACGAGCAGGACGTGTACGTGTCGACGGTCGGCGGCGTCCGGCTCACCGAGACGTCCGTCGACCTGGCCCTCGCCCTCGCCGTCGCCGGGTCCACCGTCGAGCAGTCGCTGTCGAGCAGCCTCATCGCGCTCGGCGAGGTCGGGCTCGCCGGCGAGGTGCGCGTCGTGCCGGGCGTCCAGCGGCGGCTGGCCGAGGCGGCGCGGCTCGGATTCAAGCACGCCGTCGTCCCGCGCGGATCCCTCGAACTCGCCGACGGATCGCCGCTCAAACGCGCCGACCCGCAGCTCACGAGCTACGAGGGCATGAAGGTGATGGAGGTCGACAGCCTGCAGCAGGCCCTGCAAGTCGCCTTTACGGCCCCGTAACCTGGATCCCGCCAGAGTATTACCCCGCGCAGCACATGGTTGCGACCAGGGGAGGAACCAGCGCGCGGCCCTCCTCGGTAAACTGACGCCGTCCAGCGACCTCCGGGGGTCAGGTGCCATCACACGACAAGGGTCATGACGAACGCCGCCGCGCCACATTGGCCGCGGTGGCCCCGGGCACCCAGATTCGCGACGGACTGGAGCGGATCCTGCGGGGCCACACCGGCGGCCTGATCGTGCTCGGCTGGGACGAACCGGTCCAGGAGCTGTGCTCGGGCGGCTTCGAGCTCGACGTCGAGTTCTCCGCCACCCGGCTGCGCGAGCTCGCGAAGATGGACGGCGCGATCGTCCTCGACGACACGCACAGCCGCATCGTCCGCGCCGCCGTCCACCTCGTGCCCGACTCGACCATCCCCACCGAGGAGTCGGGGACGCGCCACCGCACCGCCGAGCGCGTCGCCCGCCAGACCGGCTTCCCCGTCATCTCGGTCAGCCAGTCGATGCACATCATCGCGCTGTACCTCGACGGCATCCGCTACGTCCTCGAAGACTCCGCCGCGATCCTGTCCAAGGCCAACCAGGCCCTGGCCACGCTCGAACGCTACAAACTGCGGCTGGACGAGGTGTCCGGCACGCTGTCGGCGCTGGAGATCGAGGACCTCGTCACCGTCCGGGACGTCAGCGCCGTCGTCCAGCGCCTGGAGATGGTGCGCCGCATCGCCGACGAGATCGAAGGCTACGTCGTCGAACTCGGCACGGACGGCCGCCTGCTGTCCCTCCAGCTCGACGAGCTGGTCTCCGGCGTCGACGTCGACCGGGAGCTGATCGTCCGCGACTACCCGTCCGACGACACCCGCGCCCGCGGCGTCAACGCCATCCTCACCGCCCTCGACACGCTGTCCGCGAACGAGCTGCTGGACCTGTCCACGGTCGCCGAGGTGATGGGCTTCGCCGGCCCGGACGCCCTCGACCTGCCCGTCAGCCCCAAGGGCTTCCGCCTCCTCGCCAAGGTCCCGAGGCTGCCGAGCATGGTCGTCGAACGCCTCGTCGAACACTTCGGCGGCCTGCAGAAACTCCTGGCGGCCAGCATCGACGACCTCCAGGCGGTCGGCGGCGTCGGCGAATCCCGGGCCCGCAGCGTCCGCGAAGGCCTCTCCCGCCTGGCCGAATCCTCGATCCTCGAACGCTACGTGTAATTGGCATTTCTCTCCTCCTTCGGCCCTGGCGGGCCTGCTGTGCTCATTGCAGTGCTCTCCTCCTTCGGGCCTTGGCGGCCCTCCATCGTCGAGCACTGCGTGCGATCGCTGCATCGCTCCGACTCGCCTGGCGGCTCGCTGCGCGATCAGGTTCTCGCTTCGCTCGAACCTGCCTTCGGACGCGATCGCGACGGTCTGGGTTGTCGCGTGGTTGCGGCGATGGCTGAGGTCGGCGCGATAGACAGCTGAGGCCAGCGCAGTAGCAGATCCGGCGGCGCTGGGCGGTGCTTCAGCGGAGGCGGAAGATCTGCTTCTTGACCTTGTGGCCTTTCAGGTCGGCCACGTAGGTGCCAGGACGGGCGGGACTGCCGTCCTTGCAGCCGCGCGTGCGTTTCCAGGCAATGGTTTCGACGAAGGGAATGCCCCTCCGGAGCGTCTCCTTGGACGGGTCGCCGCGGCGGCATTCGGCGGACGACCAGATCCGGTCGTCACCGGACGTGACGCGGACGTCGAAGCCGCGCATGGCGAACTCGCAGGAGCCCTCACCCGTGTTGACGACCATGATCTTGAACTCGGGACGGGCGGCGCCCGCGTAGGCGTCCCGGGACGTCGACATGCTGACCACCAGGTCGTCCTCGCGGCAGGGGCCACCGTCGTCCGACCGTTTCGGCTTCGGGGTGGCCGTCGTGGTGACGGTGACCGTCGGCATCGCCGTCGGCGGGGACCCGGGGCTCGCGCTGCCGACCGCGCCCGCCTTCCGTACCGGCCCGGACTCCCCCGAGTCGCTGCCGTCGCCGTCGCCCGCGCAGCCCCAGGCGAGCAGGCCGACCGCGCCGATAACACAGGTCAAGGCGACCGCGCGGCGGCGCCAGTATTGGTCGAGCCGAGAACCGTCCTCGTTACGTCCAGTATTCGCCCCCATGCGGTCAGTATGCATTCAGCGATCCGGAAAGAGGGGACGACCCGCCGCGTGCCACAATGGCGGCGCGCCATGAACACCACCACCGTGAACACCGCTTACACCGCGCCCATCCTCGACTGGTACGAGGCGAACGCCCGGGATCTCCCGTGGCGGGCGCCGGACGCGACCCCGTGGGGCGTCCTGGTCAGCGAGATCATGCTCCAGCAGACGCCGGTGTCGCGCGTCCTGCCGGTCTGGGACGCCTGGATGTCCCGCTGGCCGACGCCTGCCGCGCTCGCCGCCGAACCGTCCGGGGAGGCCGTCCGGGAATGGGGACGGCTCGGCTATCCGCGCCGCGCGCTGCGCCTGCACGAGAGCGCCCGCGCGATCACCGAACGGCATGGCGGCGAGGTCCCGTCATCGCACGAGGACCTGCTGGCACTGCCCGGCATCGGCACCTACACCGCCGCGGCCGTCGCGAGTTTCGCGTTCCAGCAGCGGCACGCCGTCCTCGACACCAACGTGCGGCGCGTCCTGGCCAGACTGCTGTCCGGCGACGAATATCCGCCGAAGTCGCAGACGAAAGCCGAGGTGGAGCTGGCGGAGGGCCTCCTGCCCGTCGATCCCGCGACCGCCGCCCGCTGGGCCGTCGCCGTCATGGAGCTGGGCGCGCTGGTGTGCACGGCCCGCGCGCCCCGCTGCGTCGACTGCCCGGTGTTCGACAAGTGCACGTGGCAGCGGAACGGGCGTCCCGCCTACGACGGCCCACCCCGCCGGGGCCAGACGTACGCGGGAACCGACCGGCAGTGCCGGGGCCGCATCCTCGCCGTCCTCCGCGACGCCGAAGGCCCGGTCGCGAAACCGTCCCTCGACATCGTCTGGTCGGACGCCCCACAACGCGAACGCGCCCTCGACGCCCTAATCGCAGACGGCCTGATAGACCCCCTGGACGACGGCCGCTACGCCCTCCCCCAGTAACCACTCCCTCAGCCGCGCCCCTAAAGAGCACCCACCGAGCAGCACCCCCGCAGACGCAACCAAAACCGGCTGCCCTAAACCCGACCTGCAGAGGCGACACAAGTCCGCCCCCTACAGACACACGTCCAGCAGCACCCGCAGACGCAATCAAGACCAACCCACAGAGCTCCGGACTTTTAATCCGATGGACGCGGGCGACCAGATTGGTGGGTTCGAAACCGAGCTGCAGAGCGACTCAAGTCCAACCCGCTGCAGGGCGCCCGTCCAGAGGCGCCCCCGCAGAAGCAATCAGGACCGACCGTTCGGAGCCGAGCAGGTCCAGCCCTGTAGAAGCGCCAAGCCCGACCTGTGGACCGTCCCAGGGCTGCCCTCGAGAACCGATCGGAACCGGACCCCAGGACTGACGCTCAGCAAGCCACCACGTCCACGTCCAACCCTGGAGACCAATCGGGACGGACGCTCCAGGGACCGAAGCCGGGACCGTCCAAGACCACCCGTCTGAGGGCCGATCCGGACTAAGACCGGCCCTCAAACGCGGGCTCAGTTGGTGGTGGCGGCGCGGCGCTTCTCGTAGGCGTCCATGGTGCGGCCGAGTTGCGCGAACTTCTCGGTGTAGGTGAACGGGTAGATGCCGGGAGGCGTCTCGGGCCGTCCAGCATCGACGTACTGCGTGCCGAGGTTCGAGAAGACGACGATCACGTAGTGGCGCCCGTCCGCGCCGCGCAGGGCCCGGACGATGCCCGCGTCGCCGGCCGAGTTGTTCACCCAGCCGGTCTTGTGCGCGAACGCGACCTCGGCCTTCTTGTTGCAGGGACGGACGTCCCGCCCGAACTTGTTGCCGTCGACGGTCACGGTGCCGTCCACGCCGACCCAGCGGGACGGGGCGGCGTTCGGCAGGCCGGCCGCCGGGTACTTCCCGCCGCACCAGTTCGTGCTGGACAGCATGTCGTTGAACCCCTGTTGCGCCAGCACGGCGCGGAAGAACTTACGCGACGCCGGGCTCAGCGCGTCGTCGCTTTTCACCGGCTTGCCGTTGGGGGCCGTCCACACCGTGCCTGGGGCGCCGTTGACGAGCGTCAGCAGCTTGGCGGTGTCGAGCGAGCTCATCGTGACCTCGTTCGACCAGCGGCCGCCGTTGGACGCCCTGGTGCCCTTGAGCTGCAGCGTCTCCAGCCCGAGGTCCTGGAATTTCTGGTTCAGCGGGTCGATGGCCTTGTGGTCGTGCAGCAGCTTGATCAGCGCGCAGGACGCGGCGTTGGACGACCAGGTGAGCGACGCGTCCATGTACTTGCGGACGGTGTTGCTGGTCGCCTCCCCGCACAGCGGGCTGATCTCGGTCGGCTCATAGGCGTAGGTCTCGTCCAGCGTGATCTCGCCCTTGTCGACGAGCTGCAGCACCCCGAAATTGACCATGAGCTTCAACACGGACGCGGGGTAATCGAGCATGTGGTCGAGCGGCGCGCCCTCCCTGCCCGGAACCACGTCGATGGTGCCTTGGCCCTTGTTCTTGTACCAGCCCGCGTCATCCCACTGGCGCCACCGCACACTCGTCGTGGACAGGTTCCGGTCGACCGGCACGATCACGCCGTCCTTGTAGGACGGGCTCATCAGAACAGTGCCGGACGAGACGGGACGACCGTGCTTGTCCAATTCGATGATCGTGGCGTCCATCTGCGGCTGCTGCACGATCGGCTTAGGATCAGCCGTGGTGAACGGCCGCGAGCGCTGCGCCTCCTTGTCCACGGGGTTCTGCATGGTGCGGAGTTGTGTCGTGGTCGGCGGCGCGGTGTCGAGAACTTCCTGAAACCGCAACTGGTTCATGGCAAGGCGCAGCCGTTCCGCGACCTTGCTCGTCTTCTGCGCGTCGGCGACGTTTGCCGCGTCCACCTGGGCCGGGCTCGCAGAACAGCCCGTCAGAGCCGCTGCGGTCAGTACCCCGATGGCCCCGTACATCCATCTGTGCTTCACCGGTTTCCCCTTTCCCCGTCGGCGAAGTTGATCAGCTTAGGGGTGCGCGGCCCCCAGGGAAAGCGATGTCCGAATCTTGGACTTGAAGTTCCGATCGGACGAGTTCCAGAAGCCGTCCACCCAGTTGCCGGAGGTTCCGCCGCCCGCGGTCCAGTGGCGGGGCTCCATCCCCGCGTCTGCGATAGGCGCATCCAGCATTCCGAGCAGCACTTCCGC
This sequence comes from Actinomadura sp. 1N219, assembly GCF_044326405.1. Taxonomy (NCBI): domain Bacteria; kingdom Bacillati; phylum Actinomycetota; class Actinomycetes; order Streptosporangiales; family Thermomonosporaceae; genus Actinomadura; species Actinomadura sp. 1N219. The sequence continues at coordinate 12,233 of NZ_JBIRAY010000011.1, forward strand.
CAGCTCCGGAAGCTGCCGGTATTTCCGAGCCCCACACACGACGACCACCCCAACATCGAGCACATGCTGATGCGCATCAATTGCGCGCCCCATCCCTAGCACCGCACACCTCTAGCACCGCACACCTCTGGGTCTAGGACCGCGCACCCCTACGCGCACCTCTAGGTCTAGCACCGCGCACCCCTAGCACCGCGCACCCCTAGCACCGCGCACCACTAGCACCCCGCACCACTAGCACCCCGCACCTCTGGGCTTGCCGGTCGCGGCGGCGGAGCGGCGCCGGCTGCGGCTGGTCGACCTGGAGCCCGCGCCGGGCCCGCATCGCGACCCCGAGCGTCCCGGCTTCTGGCCGTGGCTGCAGACCCGGGCGGCGCTTGATCTCGGGTGAGCCGCGCCAGGTTCGAGCCGTAGTACGCCGAACGCCAGTCCTCCAGGTCCGGATCGGCGAAGTTGACGTACGACGCGTCCGCCGCGAACTAGGACCGCGCACCCCTAGCACCGCGCACACCTAGGACCGCGCACCCGAGCCTCGGCCAACCATTGCCCGAAGCGACCTCGGCAACAGCGGTGCGACCGACCTCCCCACGCTGTTGACCTGGCCACCTCCCGTAATGCACAGCCGAACCCCCGAAACTCGCAAACAGCCATGCGCCACGGCTGCGCCTTGTCGCTCTCACCCAAGCGATCACCCGAACACCGTCCGAAACCCACTTAGGACCGCCTCCAGCTTCGTCAGCACTCGCATGCGCACACGCGCCCTCACCCCCCAGCGTCCATACGCACAGGCCGAGCCATCGCCTGGATCTCCGCGCAACGCTCGGCAGAAGCAACACTTGGCAACCCGCACACCGCAATCCGCAATCCGCAATCCACCTCAACTTTGAGGGAGCCCTGGTCGGGGCCCTTTTGCAGGTCGGCGTCGGATAATGGTTGGGCGGTGTTGTCGGGCGTCGCGTAGCTTACGGGCGTGCGTGATCTGTTGAGCTTGGCCAAAGTCCATCTGCATGTGCATCTGGAGAGCACCGTGCGGTGGGCCACGCTTCGGGAGATCGGCGCGGCCAACGGTGTGAAGGTGCCCGATGACGTGGGCGCCTTTGGGAGCTTCGCCGCCTTCTTCGCGCAGAACGACCTCGTCCGGGCATGCCTGCGCCGTGCCGGTGACTTCCGGAGGGTCGCCTATGAGTTCTGCGAGGACGAGGCTGCGCAGGGCGTCCGCTACGCCGAGGTGTCCTTTACCGCGGCCGGCCATGGTGAGCGGCTCGGCGACCTCGGTATGCCGCTGGCCGCCGTCCTGGAGGGGCTGGACGCTGGACGCGAAGCGTTCGGGATCGAGTGCCGCCTCATCCTCGACCACTCCCGGCGCCGGTCCGTCGAACGCGCCTGGCGGACCCTCGATCTCGCACGCCGCCACGAGGGCGTCGTCGCCGTGGGCCTCGCCGGTGACGAGGGCTGCCCCGGCGATCCGTTCAACGAGGTTTTCGCCGCTGCGCGAGAGGCGGGCCTGCACGTCGTTCACCATGCGGGCGAAGGCGAGGGCCCGGCGAGCATCCGCCAGGCGATCGGCCCTGGACGCGCCGAACGCCTCGGTCACGGCATCCGTGTCCTGGACGATCCGGACCTTGTCGCCGAAGTCCGCGAACGCCAGATCCCGCTCGAGGTGTGCCCGTCCTCGAATCTCGCCCTGGGATTCGTCCCCGCCCTCGAAGATCACCCCCTTCCCCGGCTTCGTGACGCGGGCCTGATCGTGACTCTCAACACCGACATCCCCGCCCTGATCGGCACCTCCCTCAGCGCCGAGTACGCCCGTGTCCGCGACGCTTTCGGCTACGACGACCGAATCCTGGCCGACTTGGCCAGTGCTGGCGTGGACGCTTCATTCGCCCCGTCCTCGATCAAGTCCCGCCTCCACCGAGAAATCAGCACCTGGCTGTCGGCTGCTGAGGGTGGAGAGTGATTCGGGGGGCGTTGCGGATCTCGCGGAGGAAGGGGTCGTTGTCGTCGTGCCATTGGGCCGGCGTGCGGACGACGGGATGCACTGGGAGGCCTAGGCGGGCAGCGGCCTCCTGAGCGACGTCGAATGCGGTTTCCCCGTTGATGTGTCCGACGATGAGGACCTCCACGTCGGCTGGGTGGGTGCCGGTCGGGTGTTCGTAGCGTTCCGCCCAGGCACCGAAGAGATGGACCTCCCGGACGGACGGCAGCCGTCCGAACTCCTCGGCCACCACCGCCGCCGGGCCGAAGGTCAGCATCAGGAGGTGAGCGAGAGGCTCGTACAGCGGGCTGTCGGCGTCCCGTCTCACCAGGCGTCCGGCCATGGTGCGGCGCAGATCGAGGATGCCTGCCCGGGCCAGGCGCTCCACCTCGCGCATCACCGAAGCGAGGTCGGTGTGGAGCATCACCGCGAGATCGAGCATCGACATCTCGCGTTCCGGACCCAGCAGCAGCCGCGCCAGCAGTTCGCCCTGCAGGCGCGACCGGAAGATCGGAAGCTGGGCCGGCGCGGGAGAGCGGACGTCCCGCAAGAACGCCTGCGCGATGTGGGCTTCGCGGGCGCGCCTTTCCCGTTGAGGCTCCGTATTCGATCGCATGTTCGAACACTATGGGCCACCTCCGACATCCAGGGTCGCTGACGCCGGTGGTCGAAGGCAGCAGAACAGCGTTCTGTGGATTACGGGCCGTCACCGGGATGGAGAGGCTCCTCCGGCTCTGGGAGGAAGAGGCAGAACGGGTGTCCGGCCGGGTCAAGGTAGACGCGAACGTCCTCGTCGGCCTGAAAGTCGGCCAGGACGGCCCCTGCGGCTTCCGCGTGCTCGCCGGCCGCGTCGAGGTCGTCCACCTCAATGTCCAGGTGGGCCATCATCTGCTGGGAGTCGTCGGCAGTGGCGGGCCATGTGGGCGCCTTGTAGAGAGGCTCCGCTTGGAACGACAGTCCGGTGCCGCCGTTGGGCGGTCGTAGCTTCACCCAGTGGGGCTCGTCCTGCACGACCGTCCAGCCCAGGAGGCGCCTGTAGAAGGCCGCCAAAGCGTGCGGGTCGGGGGCGTCGAGGACGGGCGCGGACAGAACCATGCGCGGCGGGTGACTCATGTCGGCTCCTGCGAGTCGTTCGGTACGCGGATACCGCCAGCAATGCGCGAATGCCGGGAGCGGTGCGCGAATGCCGGGAGCCCCAGCAATACGCGATTGTCTCCAGCGGTACGCGCATGCTGCCCACCGGGGCACCAACCATGCGCCCTCAGCGGCACCGGGCGATCGGCCGCAGGGACGCCGCTGGGCAGATGCCCGCACGTCCAACGAACGCCAGGCACTCGGCCGCAGAGGCACCGGAGGTGCGGTCTCAGGGGCTCAGGGCACCGTGCCTGCAGGGATGCCATGCGCGCCCGTGGGGACGCCCCAGGGAGGCGGCTGCAAGGCCTGGGCCCTGCAAGGTGCCGGCATGCGGTTGTAGGGCGTGTAGGGGAATGCGGAAGGGCCCGCGCCGGGGGAACCGGTGCGGGCCCTTTCTGGACGTTCTCAGTCCTTGTTGAAGTTGACCGCGCCCTCGATGGGCGGCGGGCTGTCGGGGACGGTGGTCGGCTTCGGGACGCCCTTGAACGTGAACTTGGCGTTCTCCACCGTCGCGTCCTTGTTGTCGGAGTCGAAGCCCTCCGTGCCCACGATCACGATCTGGCCGGCCTTCAGCTCGCTGTAGAGGATCTTCTCGGACAGGCTGTCCTCGATCTCCCGCTGGATGGTCCGGCGCAGCGGCCGGGCGCCGAGGACGGGGTCGTAGCCCCGCAGCGCCAGCAGGTCCTTGGCGTCCTGCTGCAGCTCGATGCCCATGTCGCGGTCCTTGAGCCGGTCGTCCACCTTCGCGATCATCAGGTCGACGATCTGGATGATCTCGGCCGGGGTGAGCTGGTGGAACACGACCGTGTCGTCGACGCGGTTGAGGAACTCGGGACGGAAGTGCTGCTTGAGCTCCTCGCCCACCTTCGCCTTCATCCGGTCGTAGGAGCCCTGCTCGTCGTTCTGGCGGGCGAAGCCCATCGACACGCCCTTGGAGATGTCCTTGGACCCCAGGTTCGTCGTCATGATGATGACGGTGTTCTTGAAGTCCACGACACGGCCCTGCGCGTCGGTGAGGCGGCCGTCCTCCAGGATCTGCAGGAGGCTGTTGAAGATGTCCTGGTGGGCCTTCTCGATCTCGTCGAACAGGACGACCGAGAACGGCTTGCGGCGAACCTTCTCCGTGAGCTGGCCGCCCTCCTCGTACCCGACATAGCCGGGCGGGGAGCCGAACAGCCGCGACACAGTGTGCTTCTCCATGAACTCGGACATGTCGAGCTGGATCAGCGCGTCCTCGTCCCCGAACAGGAACTCCGCGAGCGTCTTGGACAGCTCGGTCTTACCGACGCCGGACGGGCCGGCGAAGATGAACGAGCCGCCGGGACGCTTCGGGTCCTTCAGGCCGGCGCGGGTGCGCCGGATCGACTGCGAGAGCGCCTTGATGGCGTCCTCCTGGCCGATGACGCGCTTGTGGAGCTCGTCCTCCATGCGCAGCAGCCGGGTGGACTCCTCCTCGGTCAGCTTGAAGACCGGGATGCCGGTGGCGGTGGCGAGGACCTCGGCGATCAGCTCGTCGGTGACCTCGGCGACGACGTCCATGTCGCCGGCCTTCCACTCCTTCTCCCGCTGCGCCTTCTGACCGAGCAGCTTCTTCTCGCTGTCGCGCAGCGCCGCGGCCTTCTCGAAGTCCTGCGCGTCGATCGCGGACTCCTTGTCGCGCCGGACGTCGGCGATCTTCTCGTCGTATTCGCGCAGATCCGGCGGCGCGGTCATCCGGCGGATGCGCATCCGCGAACCGGCCTCGTCGATCAGGTCGATCGCCTTGTCGGGCAGGAACCGGTCGCTGATGTAGCGGTCGGCGAGCTGCGCCGCGGCGACCAGCGCGCTGTCGGTGATCGACACGCGGTGGTGCGCCTCGTAGCGGTCCCGCAGGCCCTTGAGGATCTCGATCGTGTGCGACAGCGACGGCTCGGCGACCTGGATCGGCTGGAAGCGGCGCTCGAGCGCGGCGTCCTTCTCCAGGTACTTGCGGTACTCGTCCAGCGTCGTCGCGCCGATGGTCTGCAGCTCGCCGCGCGCCAGCATCGGCTTGAGGATGGACGCGGCGTCGATCGCGCCCTCTGCGGCGCCCGCACCGACCAGCGTGTGCAGCTCGTCGATGAACAGGATGATGTCGCCGCGGGTGCGGATCTCCTTCAGCACCTTCTTGAGGCGCTCCTCGAAGTCACCGCGGTACCGGGAGCCGGCGACCAGCGCGCCCAGGTCGAGGGTGTAGAGCTGCTTGTCCTTCAGCGTCTCGGGCACCTCGCCCTTGACGATCTTCTGCGCGAGCCCCTCAACGACGGCGGTCTTGCCGACGCCGGGCTCCCCGATCAGCACCGGGTTGTTCTTGGTACGGCGGGACAGCACCTGCATGACCCGCTCGATCTCCTTGCCACGCCCGATCACCGGGTCGAGCTTGCCCTCGCGCGCGGCCTGCGTCAGGTTGCGGCCGAACTGGTCGAGGACGAGGGAGGTGGACGGAGCCGACTCAGAGGGACCGCCGGAGGCGGCCGGCTCCTTGCCCTGGTAGCCGTGCAGCAACTGGATGACCTGCTGGCGCACCCTGTTGAGGTCGGCGCCGAGCTTCACAAGAACCTGGGCCGCGACGCCCTCGCCCTCACGGATCAAACCCAGCAGGATGTGCTCAGTGCCGATGTAGTTGTGGCCGAGCTGCAGCGCCTCGCGCAGCGACAGCTCAAGGACCTTCTTGGCACGCGGAGTGAACGGGATGTGGCCCGACGGCGCCTGCTGGCCCTGGCCGATGATCTCTTCGACCTGCTGGCGCACCGCCTCAAGGCTGATCCCCAGGCTCTCCAGAGCCTTGGCAGCGACACCCTCACCCTCGTGGATCAGGCCCAGGAGGATGTGCTCGGTGCCGATGTAGTTGTGGTTGAGCATCCTGGCCTCCTCCTGGGCCAGGACGACAACGCGCCGCGCGCGGTCGGTGAACCTCTCGAACATCTCGTCGCTCCTCACAGAGCGGTTGGGCAGAGTCCGGAACGTCCGGAACTGTCCTTCCGCATGCTAGCCCGCCCCGAGGAGGCCGCCCGGTGCACTCCCACCAGGAGACGTTCCCCAGCTATGCGCTGTTCAGTCTCATCCAACTACCGCAGCGGCGCGTCATGTTCCCGCTACGCCCCAAGCGAACGAGGGCTTTCCGCAGGTGGATCAAGGCGCGGGGCCAGAGTGCCGAATGGGGGCGCTGGTCCACCCGCGCGGCCTCTGTACCTCGCCGGGCGCGCTCGCAAACCGTCCGGCCGCTACGCCACAAGCGAACGCCAACCACAGGACATTGAGCGGCTGGACGGTACCGCTGGGCGAACAACGGTCTACAACCCGTTAAGGCAGACCAGCCGAGCCGACCGGATCCACGGCAAACCGCCCACAGACCAACTAGGCGGCTAGCGAACCAACACCACGAACGAACTGCCTACGAGGGCCCGCACGTACGCGCCCCGTCCCAACCGCCCCAGCCGCGCGGACAGGCTCCCGACCATCCGCGTGGACGGACCCGCCCCGTGAATCGATCCGCACGTACGAGTCCTCTCGTGCCGACCGCGCGCGAACGGACAGCAGGAGGCCGACCGCAGGGACGGACCACTCGGCGAACGGGCCCGCGCGTACGAGACGTTCGCACCGACCGCCTAGCTCCGCCTAGGTGGAGCCCACGGCCGACCACGCAACCAAACCGTGCGGCTAGCCATCCGGACGGATCGCGCGCACGAGCCGCGCGGGCGCACGCGTGTACGGCCGCGGGCGGACGCGTGTATGGCCGTATGGATTCGCTGTGCGAACGGAACGTGGTGCGGCGCAGCGGGCCGACCCCAACGCGTGAACGGGGCGCTCAGGAAACGACGCCGCGGACAAATGATCAAGTGAAGGGGATGCGCGAGCGAAACAACCCCGCGCCGGAACTTGCCGCGGCGTACGGGGGTGAACGGAGTGCGCGGAAACGACGCGAAGCCGAACCCGGTCATGTGAACGGGAGGCATGAGCGAACGAGCCTCGCGAACGGGTTGCGGGTGAAACGTCGTCGCGGACGAACCAGCCGGGTGAACCGGTGACTCAAGGACGCCTCAAGCGAAACGGGCGGGGGAATCGGAGTCAGGGAACGAGGCGAGGAACAGGCCGAGGGAACGAGCTCGGTAACGGCGACACAGGCAAACCGACACAGGCGAACTCGGGCCGAACTCGGCTGAGCGAACGGGCCAGAGGAACGGGGCGCGGGAGAACCGGCCGAGTGAACGGCGGAAGCGAACAGTGAACGAGCCCGCAGGCGAACGGCCCGTCTCGCGAACTGAGACGGGCCGCCGGTGGCTGAGGGTCAGTTGGCCGCCTCGTACTGCTCGATCACATGTGCCGGGATCCTGCCGCGCTCATTGACCTTGATGCCATTGTTCTTGGCCCAGGCGCGGATCTCAGCGCTGCGCTCGCGGCTGGACGCGCCACGCTGCCGGCGGCGACGCGACCCCGTACCCGCCTTGCGCGACTTCTCCACGAACGGCTTAAGAGAATCCCGCAGCTTCGTTGCGTTGGCGCCACTCAGGTCGATCTCGTAGGAGGCGCCGTCGATCGAGAACGCTACGGTCTCGTCCGCCTCGCCACCGTCGAGGTCGTCGACGAGAAGCACCTGAACCTTCTGTGCCATGGGGACAGACCCTTTCGGCTTGAGCAAACTGCATTCGGTTGACAAACATATACCGAGTAGTGCGCCGATGACAATTCCGCCGCCGTCCTTGGAACCGGCACTGCCCGGCGAAGTCGTCTTCCAGGCCGTGACCGGGTGTAATCGCGTCGTCGTTTCCGGCGTGTCCGGCGTCGCGCCAGGGGATGCCGGACGCAGCCCTCGAATTTTTCGTCAGACGGAACCGCCGCAAGGATTTCGGGCGGGGTCGTTGTCTCGACACACCCCGCTGACCTGCATCGATGCCTCAGCATTGGCCCCGGCTCGCGGACGGCTCGGCTTTCGGGCGGACGAGCCGTCCGGGCCTAAAAGGCCGTGCGGGCGACCTTAACAGCCGGGGCTCACGGACACCGCTGCCACCGATTAACTCGGCCGTAACGGCACTAACCACGCCGCGAGCAGGAATGCCGCCGGGACCCGCCGGGACCCGGCCCGGGAGCTGATCACCGCCTCCGCCGGGCGATGTGGATGGATAACGGCCGGTCGGCTCCCACCGAAATCTGTTGCCGCCGCTTCGTGACGGGAAGTCACCGACCGCGCTCTCCGCGTGGAAGCAGCCGGTACTCCCCATCCCGAAATCAGGAGATTGCGACACAATCCGCCTACCTCCCACTTCTTCAACCCGCGTCCGGGGGACGTCCCGACGCCGGGCGGTGGACTCCTTCGATGCAGAGGCGTACGTGGAGGGAAAGGCCCGTTCCAAGCGAGACGGTGTCCCATACGGAGTAAGTCCGGTGTCCTATGTCGGCCGGGACCCAGGGCGAAGGACCCGGGACACGGAAGCGGCTCTCAAAGCGGAGGACGCGTCCGGGACGAGACACATCTCACCCCGATTCGGGTCCGTAACCTGAGCGAACTGGCAATAGCAGCCCGAACGCGGGACGTCCGAAACAGAGCGAGCATCTCCACGAAAGCCGGTATGGCCGGACATGCCCTACTACCCTCGCCGAGGGATCGCGAGTGCGACGGGCACCGGGCCCAGCCGTCCCTCAGTTCGGACGAGGACGCCGAGAAGGATCTCAGAAGGCCGATGAATCAGGAGGCGGGCGTTTTACCACCAGCGTCCCGATGAGCCTGTCATGGACGGCCTGGCGGCGCGTGCCCTCGTACAGGGCCCCCGCGTTCGCCAACCAGAAGATGCCGGCAAGCAACCCGGCAACGGGAATCGGACGGGCCGCGATCGGCAGCGAATAGACCGCGGCGCGCACAACGGCGCGTACAACGTCCAGACGGGCCTGCTCACTGATCAGCACGCCGTCCGGTTCGGAATCCGGCGTTGGCTCAGCGTCGCCCTCTCGCCCTTTCCGTAGATCGGCACCGAGTTCCGGTTCCGCCTCAAGCCCCTGAGTTTGCTCCGGTTCATCGCCGGACATCGACCCCGCCCCAGGACCAGAACTCGACACAGCCCCGATCTCAGCACCCTGCGTTGGCCACGCCCCGCCGCCCGTCGGCTGCCCAAGCCCGCCGTTACGCATCTGCGCCAGCTCACCGCTTGGCGCTTGCTCTGGCCCGGCTTCTGACGCAAGCCCTCCCGCAGGGCCAGATTGCCCAGCTTCAGAAGCCTCCACAGAGGCGGCCCCAGCGCCCCGCCCGTGCTGCGGTAGGGCGCCAGCCGCAGGGGACGTCTCAGGGTCTTGGAGGGCGTTCGGCGCGTCGGCCGCGCCGATGGCGGTCTCTGTGAACGCCTCAGCGGCCGTCTCAGCGTCCGTCCCGGTACCGGCCTCAGCAGCGGCCGCTGAGCGCGCTGAGGTCGCTGAGGTCGGCTCAGAGCTTGCCTCAGCGTCCGTCTTTCTGGATGTGGATGCGAAGGGCGCGCCTGGGACGGCGATAGCGACTTCTATTCCGGCGACGCGCTTGCCGATTGTCCGGCCCCAGAGCGCGAGCTGGATCGCCTCGTAGAGCAGCATGCATCCGGCCAAGGCTGGTGGAGCGACGACGTCCACCGTGGGCCCGGACACCACTGCGCGGACGACGACGATGACAGGCACACCGACGATGAGGGTGTCGACGATGCGGGCCAGGAGGCGCTGGCCCGGCTCCGCGAGCGTTGCCTCCCGCACGGGCTTACTCCGCGTGTTCGGTGTACTCGTCGTATCCGGTTCGCTCGTCGATGACCAGTGTCCCGGCGAAGCGGTCGTGGAGGGCCTGGTGCAGGGGCTGGTCCCAGATCGCCCACAGGTACGCCATCAGCGCACCCGCCCAGACCAGCACCATCCCGTACGCGGCGTAGTCCCACACCATCACCGCTATGACGAGGAAGAAGAACACGCCGATCTGGTAACCCACATGGACGATTCCAGCGCGCCAGATGGCCTGCGTAGTGGTCAGTGGTTCCCCGCCAGGCGCCTGGACGATCCCGATGCCCATGATGCGTTTGCCGAGCGTCCGTCCAGACATGGATAGCTGGACGGCCTCATAGAGCAGCGGCAGCACCGACAGGACGCAGAAGAGCGTGAAGATGATGGGCCAGTTCCACACACCCCCCTCGTCCTCGGTCTTGCTGCCTGGCTTGCCCAGGCCGAACGCACCGATCGTGATCGGCAGGACGAGTGCGAACCCGAAGACCGCGACGAGCCCGTTGTCGATGAGGCGCGCCCCTGCGCGGCGAAGTATCGGAGCCAGCGGCATCTCACCGCCGCCGTACTCGTCATAGGACGCGTCGTACGGCTCGTTGTACCCCGGCTGCTGCCCCCACTGCTGCTGGGTCTGCTGTTGAGGCTGCTGCCATTGCTGCTGAGGCTGGCTCTGCGGCTGCTGTTGAGGTTGCTGCCATTGGGGACCTTGGTACGGGGGCGGCGGGCCGTAGGCGCCCTGCCCCTGCTGCGGCGGGTAACGCCGTCCGCGGTTCGGGGAATCGCTCATCGGGTCAGTCCTCCAGGCGAAGCAACATCCGGGTGTTGCCCAACGTATTGGGCTTGACCCGATCGAGGTTCAAGAACTCTGCAACGCCTTCGTCGTAGGAGCGGAGAAGCTCCTCGTACACCTCTGGCGCCACCGGAGTCCCCAGGATCTGCTGGAAGCCATGGCGCGCGAAGAACTCCACTTCGAAGGTAAGACAGAACACCCTCCGCACGCCGAGTTCCCTAGCGTTCTCCAGCAGACGGGTGACAATTCGGTGGCCGATGCCACGGCCGCCGTACTCCTTGTCCACGGCGACGGAGCGGACCTCCGCAAGGTCCTCCCACATCACGTGCAGCGCGCCGCAGGCGACGACCCGTCCCGGCGTCCCGTGCTGCACGTCCTCGGCGACCCAGAACTCCTGGACGTCCTCGTACAGCTTCACCGCGGACTTCTTCAGCAGGCGTCGTCCCGACCCGGCGTACAGATCGACCAGCCTGCGGATCTCTTGAACGTCGGCGGTACGGGCTCGCCGGATCACGACCTCCACAAACAGGCGAGATTATCGAACGTGGCGCCTTAACAACTGTCGGCGGGTCGGTGCATGCGTCGGCATCCATCCCGTGTAACTAGATAAAACCGACTAGGCATTGCCCATAGCGCATCCGGAAAAGTGAGCAAGAACACACGGACGCCCGGGGAGCGCGGCGCGTGGACGGGAGCTGACGGGCGTCGCCACCTGCGATTTCTCAGGTTCTGGTTGGCATCTAATGCGGCTTCCGTTAGTGTCCTGCGCTGACATCGGCCTACCGCAGGACGGAGGCCGAACCGCCGAGTCCACGGGCCGCAACCAGCGCCCCGAGGAGCCGGGGACCCACTTCCGGATCGTTCGGGGATCGCCCCCGGGCTCTTGCCGTGAGGGGTGAATCCGCAGCCCGCGTGGAACCGACTTCCGCGCGCGCCAGCGGACGGGCTGCTCCAGCCCCAACCCGTCAGCTAACTCGGTAGGCGGACAAGGAGAGGAGAATTCGTGGAGCCATCGCGCCCTGTTTCCCTTTCAAGATCTGCTCGTTCAAGCTCCCCGCAGCCAGCACCGGGCCGGAGGACGACCCGGTTCCGCGTCCGGGCGATCACCGTGGCCGGCGCCCTCGCCGTCCTTTCGGTCGCGCCGCACACGACCGCTGTGGCGCACGCCGAGCCTGAGCCGTCCACGAAGGAACTCAGGACGAAGGCCCTTAAGCTGGCCGACGAGCTGGAGCAGCTCACCGAGCAGTACAACGGGCTGAAGGTCAAGCTCGCCCAGTCGCAGCGCGCCGCCAAGGTCGCCACAGAGAACGCCCAGCGGCAGGAGAAGTCTCTCGAGACCATCCGCCAGAAGGTCGGCTCCCTGGCCGCTACCAGCTACATGCAGGGCGGCTCTGACCCCGCGGTGTCGTTCGTCGCCTCCCAGGACCCGCAGTCCGTTCTCGACCAGGCCGCCACGCTCAACTACTTCGCCAAGCGCGACAGCAGCAAAGTCCTCGGTCTGATGCAGGCGATGCAGGCCGCGCAGCGCGCCCGTAAGTCCGCCGAAGAGCGCGCCAAGCAGGTGCAGGCGCTGCGCACGCAACTCGACTCGCAGCGCAAGAAGGTCACCGAAACTTACGAGAAGGTCCGCGGCAAGCTCGTCAAGAGGGACCCCACCCAGCTCGCCAAGCTCCCCGTCGTCGGCACCGGTAAGGGCGCGCAAGCGCTGCGGTACGCGATGAGCAAGATCGGTGTCCCGTACGTCTGGGGCGCCGCCGGGCCGAACTCCTTCGACTGCTCAGGCCTGACAATGTGGGCCTACAAGCAGGTGGGCATCAACCTGCCGCACTACACCGGCAGCCAGTGGAACGCCGGCACCCACGTATCGCGCAGCGAACTTCAGCCGGGCGACCTCGTGTTCTTCCATTCCGACCTGCACCACATGGGGATGTACGTCGGCGGCGGCAAGATGCTGCACGCGCCCCACACCGGCGACGTTGTGAAGATCGCCCCCATATCCGGACGTCCGTACGCGGGCGCCGTCCGGGTCGCCTGACCCCGAAGACCGCCGATTCAACCCGTCCGACAGCGCGCGCCCTGGAGACGACGAACCTCGGGGACGCCATGCACGGCCCCGCAAAGGGGCGGCGCGGTCAAGGACCCTGGCTCCTTCTACGTCCACTAACACCCGGCGCCGCCCGGACGCCCTAGCAACCGACCGGCCCCGTCCATCGCACGAGGTAGTCAAGGACGCCACAGGACGAACGGCCCCAGGGCCCGGCACGCGAACCGGGCGTTCGGGTGTGCCCGCTTGGGCGTCCTACGGAATTGGCTGGGCGGCTGATGCCCATACACGGAGCTGTCCGCGGAGGCGCGCTACGAGCGTTGGCAGGGCGGACGCAGACGGATGGCGGGTTCGGAAGGCTCGCTGAACGGACGCATCCACGTCCTCGATGCCCCGTCAGAACGAGGGGCCCTGAATTTCTCAGCACGGGCGGCTCACGGCGCTCGGTAGATGCCCCTGAGCGCTCCCGTGCGGGCCGCTTGACAGCCGTCACGGCGGACTCTGAAGCCGTCCTAGGTCGCTCCCTCCACGGAGCGGAGGGCGGGCCTGAGGCCGCGCGTCATCGATGACGTCCCAGCCGGGGTGTGTACGGGTGTCGAAAAGATCGAGGGCGTGCTTGAGAAGATCCACGGCGTGGTTTGAACACCGTCCGCGGCGACGCCTCCTGCAGGGACCTACCTGTCAGGGCGCGGGCGCCGCCGCTGCGGGGTCGGACGGGGGTTCTTCCGAAGATTTCTCCGCCTGGATTCTCGTGGCGCTCGCCGTCCCCGGACGAGCGTCGTTGGGGGTTGCCGCTAGATGAGCTGCCTTCGGGCCGCCCACACCACGGCCTCGATAGGGGTGTTGACCTCCAGCCGGTCGCAGATGGTCCGCAACCGGCGTCGCAAGGTCCGTGCGCTCAACTCCAGCTTGCGAGCCGCCACATCGGCGGTGACACCGCTGGCGATCTGAGCGAGCAGCCGAATCTCTTCCTCGCTCAGCCCGAAATCGTCGGTGCCACGACGTGCGAGTGTGGCCTGTTCCACTCCGTCCTCCCTCGTCCGTGGTGATGACCGCGGGGATGCAGCCGTCCGCTGCACAGGCACGGGTTGGCCTCGATCTGTACGCGCGTTGGGTTGCCGGGTCCGGAGCCCCTCCGGACTCAGATCATCGGGTTCCTTTTCTGTTTTGCGCGCTTGGCCGGAGGTGGCCGTTGGGCCGATTGCGGGGTCGTTCGGGGGAACTCCGGGTGACGATTCACTCGTTGGCAATCCGAGGGAGACGGGATGAGATCGCCAGCCATCCGCACCCGTCCCTTCTCGTTGGACTCGCCAGATCTCGCCGTGGTCGAAGATCGTGAATCGTTTCAAGCTACGCTTCGGCTCGGAACGCTAGGCGGCCGGATCCGGCCCGTCAAGCGCTGGTTCAGTGCAATGTGCGCGCCGATGATCGCGGTCTGTGACCACGCATTCGCGGATGCACTATGCAAAACTCCACTACCTGGGGAAACAAGCCTGGGACGGGACGAGGAGCGAGTTGCCACAGACCAGTATTCGTGAGGTCGCGAGACGTGCTGGAGTCTCAGTTGGGACCGTTTCGAATGTCCTAAACCGGCCAGACCTCGTGGCCGAAGCTACCCGTGACCGTGTTCGCGCGGCGATCGAGGAGCTCGGATTCGTCCGGAACGAGTCCGCTCGCCGGCTCCGCCGACGCCCCGAACGCACCGCCGGCGAGTTCGGCGACGAGCCCCGCCGCGCGTTCGGAGTCGTCGTCGAAGACCTCACCAACCCGTACGCGACCGACGTCGCCCGGGGGGCGGAGGCCGCGCTGAACGCCCTCGGCCATGACGCGCTCTGGCTCTCCAGCGACCACTCCGCCGCCAAGGAGCGGCGGTCCGTGGAACTCCTGGAGGAGCAGAACGCCGCCGGAGTCCTGATCATCCCCGTCGGGCTCGGCTCCCGCGACATCGCCCAGCTCCGCGCCGCCGGGATGAGCGTGGTGCTGATCGACCGGGACGCCAACGAGGTCTGCTCCGCCCAGGTCGACCACGTCGCGGGCGGTGAGATCGCCGCCGCGCACCTGCTCGGCATCGGCCGCGAACGGATCGCGTTCGTGACCGGCGTCCCCGAGCCGCAGCCCTGCGTCGAACGCCGCGACGGCGCCGCCCGCACGATCGTCGAGGCCGGTTTCGGAAAGCCCCCCACCCTGATCCAGGAGGCGCTGAGCCCCGGCGAGGGACAGGCCGCCGCCCACGAGATCATGGCGATGTCACCGCGGCCCGACGGCGTGTTCTGCGCCAACGACCTGCTCGCGATCGGGTTGATCAACGAGCTGATCCGTCTCGGCGCCCGCGTCCCCGAGGACATCGCCGTGATCGGGTACGACGACATCGAACTCGCCGCGAGCGCCGCCGTGCCGCTCACCACCATCCGGCAGCCCCGCCGTGAACTCGGCTGGGAGGCCGCTGAACTCGCCCTGGCCGAAATAGGCGAGGGCAAGTCCCATCAACACCGCCAGGTGGTTTTGAGACCCGACCTCGTGATTCGTGAAAGCGCCTGAAAACGCTCGACCGTCCGGCCGTCGCGCGGGCCATGGACCGCTCCTTTTCTGGCGGACCATGGCCCGTTCTGGCCTCTTGCCCAACCGATACTGAGGGCAATGCCGCACCCAGGAACCGGTCGGCAAACAGCGGGGGTCGATTCCGCCCCGCTCGAACAAACGCAGCCCTCGCACAGCCGCCCAGCGGACGATCTGATCACCGCGCTCGTCCAGTCCGATCAGCAAAGGCTTCTGCGGGCGTCCCGGCAACACCACGGCGGAGCGGGCCGCGGCCGCGATCGGGCCGAGGACGCGGGCGATCTTCCTGGCGCACACAGTGCGGCACGCTCGATCAGTAGGCGGACGCCGGCCAAGCCGCGCTTACGAGGCCGATGCGCGCCTACATGGCGGCGTATCAGCGACGCCGGCCGGTCACCGCGCTGCCACGCGGCGGCCTTCCGGCTTGCCTATTCGGGCTTGACCAGCGGGAAGAGGATGGTCTCGCGGATGCCCTTGCCGGTGAACGCCATGATCATCCGGTCGATGCCGGCGCCCATTCCGCCGGTGGGCGGCATCGCGTACTCCAGGGCGCGCAGGAAGTCCTCGTCCAGCTGCATGGCCTCGGGGTCGCCTCCCGCGGCGAGCAGCGACTGCTCAGTGAGGCGGCGGCGCTGCTCGACCGGGTCGATGAGCTCCGAGTACGCGGTGCCCAGCTCCGTCCCGAAGCCGATGAGGTCCCACTTCTCCGTGAGGAGAGGCTCCTCGCGGTGCTGGCGGGTCAGCGGCGAGGTCTCGACCGGGTAGTCCATGACGAACGTGGGCTGGACGAGGGTGTGCTCGACCAGTTCCTCGAACAGTTCCTGGACGAGCTTGCCCTGCCCCCACTTCGGATCCCACGAGACACCGCGCGCGTCGGCCAGCTTCCGGACGTCCTCCAGCGGCGTGTGCGGCGTGACCTCCTCGCCAAGCGCACCCGACACCGACCCGTACAGCGTGATCCGCGGCCACTCCGGCACGCCGAGATCGACCTCGACGCCGTCATGGACGACCACGGTGGTGCCGAGGGCGGCGACGACCGCCTTCTGGTACATCCGCTGGGTCAGGTCTGCCATGTCGTTGTAGTCGAGGTATGTCCCGTACGTCTCCAGCATGGTGAATTCGGGGTTGTGCGTGGAGTCCGCACCTTCGTTCCGGAAGTTCCGGTTGATCTCGAAGACCTTCTCGATGCCGCCGACGACGAGCCGCTTCAGATACAGCTCGATCGCGATCCGGAGATAGAGGTCCATGTTGTAAGCGTTGATGTGCGTCGTGAACGGACGCGCCGTCGCGCCGCCGTGGATCGGCTGCAGCATCGGCGTCTCGACTTCGAGATACCCCTCGTCATGCCAGAAGTCCCGCACCGCGCGGACGGTGGCGCTGCGGAGCCGGGCCATGTTCCGGGCCTCGTCGTTGACGATCAGGTCGACGTACCGCTGCCGGACCCGCGCCTCCGGGTCGGTCAGGCCCGCGTGCTTATCCGGCAGCGGGCGCAGGCACTTGGACGTGATCGCGAACCGGTCCGCCATGATGGACAGCTCGCCGCGCCGGGACGTGATGACCTCGCCCTCGACGCCGACATGGTCACCGAGGTCGACGTCCCGCTTCCAGGCGTCGAGCTGCTCCTGCCCGACCTTGGCGAGCGACAGCATGATCTGGATCTCGCCGGAGCCGTCCCGGACGGTCGCGAAGCACAGCTTCCCGGTGTTGCGGATCAGCATGACGCGACCGGTGACGCCGACCTTCTCGCCCGTCTCGGTGCCCGGCTCCAGGTCCGGGTGTTTCGCGCGGACGTCGGCGATCGTCGCCGTCCGCGGGAAGGTCACCGGGTAGGGGTCGATTCCGCTCGCCCGAAGCCGGTCGAGCTTCTCCCGGCGCACGCGCATCTGCTCCGGGAGCTCGTCGAAGGTCTCGTCTGTCACGCCCCAAAGGCTATCCACCCCGTCCGATGCCCCGCGAACGACTTACCGCCCAACCCCAACGGCCTCGCACCAGAGCCAGACGCCCACACCGTGCACAAGCCGACCGCACCACACCCGACCCTCACGCCGACCGTGACGATCACACTGGCCGAGACGCTCAGACCGGGCGAGACGCTCAGACCGGGCGAGACGCTCAGACCGGGTCAGAGGCTCAGGCCGGGTGAGACGAATCAGATCGGGCGAGACGCTCACGCCGGGTGAGACGAATCGGGTCGGGCGTGACGATCAGGCCAGCGTGGCGGTCACGCCGGGGGCCTAGACGGTGTTGCGCTCGTAGATCAGGCGCAGGCCGATCAGGGTGAGCCACGGCTCGAACGCGTCGATGCTGCGGGACTCCTCCAGGACGAGGGGCGCGAGGCCGCCGGTGGCGATGACCGTGACCTCGGCGGGGTCCGTGGCGAGTTCCTCGGACATCCGCTCGACGATGCCGTCCACCTGCCCGGCGAAGCCGAAGATGATCCCGGACTGCAGCGCCTCGACGGTGTTCTTGGCCACCACGTTCCGCGGCCTGACCAGCTCGATCTTGTGCAACTGAGCGCCGCGCGACGACAGCGCGTCGATCGAGATCTCGATGCCGGGCGCGATCGCGCCGCCCACATACTCACCCTTCGCGGACACGGCGTCGAACGTGGTGGCGGTGCCGAAGTCGACGACGATCGCGGGACCGCCATGGGTGTGGACGGCGGCCAGCGCGTTCACGATACGGTCCGCGCCGACCTCCTTCGGATTGTCCATCCGGACGGGGACGCCGGTCTTCACCCCCGGCTCCACGATCACCGCCGACACGTCGCCGTAGTAGCGGCGGCACATCTCCCGCATCTCGTGCAGGACGGACGGAACCGTAGAGCACAGTGCGATGCCGCTGATGTCGGTCTCGGCCAGCAATGGGCTCTGCTGGACGAGCCCCTGCAGGACCACCGCGATCTCGTCGGCGGTGCGGCGCGGATCGGTGTTGATCCGCCAATGCTCGATCACCTCGTCGCCCTCGAACAGGCCGAGGACAGTCTGGGTGTTGCCGACGTCGATGGTGAGCAGCATCAGGTCCCCGCTGATCAGGTGAAGTCAAGGCCGATGTCGAACACGCGCGCCGAATGCGTCAGCGCGCCGACGGCAAGGTAGTCCACGCCGGTCACGGCGACGTCTCGGGCCCGAACCAGGGTAAGCCCACCGCTGGCCTCAAGCTCCGCCCGCCCCGCGACAAGCCGCACCGCCTCGGCCATCTCGGCGTCGGTCATGTTATCCAGCAGAATGCTTCGCGCGCCCACCGCGAGGGCCTCCTCGACCTGCGCGAGGGTGTCGCACTCCACCTGAATGTGGAGGGACGGATACACGGCGCGGATGGACTCATAGGCCTTAGTGATACTTCCGGCTGCCGCGACGTGGTTGTCCTTGATGAGCGCGGCGTCGTATAGGCCCATCCTGTGGTTGACGCCACCTCCGCAGTGCACGGCGTACTTCTGCAGTGCCCGCAGGCCCGGCAGCGTTTTCCGCGTATCACGGACCTTCGCCTTAGTGCCGGCCATAGCGTCCATCCATTTCCGGGTGGCCGTTGCGATTCCAGACAGGTGTGTCAGCAGGTTCAGGGCCGTCCTTTCCGCGCGGAGCACCGCCCTGGTGGGGCCGCTCACCGAGATGAGCACCTGCCCGGGGACGACCCGATCCCCGTCTTCGACCTTCGCCTCGTACGCGACGTCCAGCATGTCGAATACGACGCACGCCACGGGAACGCCCGCTATGACGCCGTCCTCGCGGGCTCTGAGGTCCCCGGCGGCGGTGTCCTCGGGCGCGAAGATCGGCATGCTGGTGACGTCGACCTCGCCGTCCTCGGCCAGCGCCGTCCGGACGAGGTTATCCACAGCTTGTGGATCGAGCCCGGCGTCGCTCAGCTTCTGCGACAGTTCCGGTGTCATGAGCGCTTTCCTTCCAGAGGTTCGTAGGTGGTCGTCAGGACGTTCCCCTCCAGCCGCGCGATCAGGTGGCCGCGCCATTCGTCGTCGCGTCTCTCGGGAAAGTCCTGCCGCCAGTGGCTGCCCCGCGTCTCCTCCCGCCGCCGCGCCGCCGCCACGATCGCGGACGCGACAGTGTGCAAATTGGTCGCCTCCCAAGCCTCCACACCCGGCTCAACAACCGCCTCCACACCCAACTCGCCCCCTGGCCGAGCCCCCAACCTCGCACCCAACTCAGACCCAGCGCCCGCACCCAGCTCAGGCCTTAGCTGAGCCCCCAACTCCGCACTCAACTCAGGCCCAGCGCCCGCACCCAGCTCAGGCCTTGGCTGAGCCCTCAACTCCGCACTCGCCTCAGGCCCGGCCTCCACACCCGGCTCAGACTTTTGCTGAGGCTCCAACTCCGCACTCAGCTCAGGCCCAGCGCCCGCACCCGGCTCATGCCTTGGCTGAGGCCCCGACTCCGCACGCGGCTCGGGCCTGGTGCCCGCACCCGCCCGAGGCAATGCGGCCAGCTCACGGGCAGCGATCTCAAGCCCCTCCGCCCCACGCAGCACGCCCGCATAGGTCGTCATGATCCGCTGGATCTCCTCCCGCGCCCCAGCCCCAAGAAGCCCGCAAACTCCACCGGAGGCACCCACCATGCCCACTCCCCCAGCCAGCCCACGAGCACCCCCGCCAATCACGCCCACAGAAGATCCATCTGGGGCGAGCGGGTCCGCCAGGACGGTTACGGACGCGCACGTCGATGCCATGCCAACAGGCGTGGGTGGGTGGCTTACTGCGGACGGGTCACTTGTTGAGGACGAGGAACCCCCGACCACCAGGGGACGGGAGGTCGACTCCAGTTCGGTCTGAAGGGCGGCGGCAATGCGTTCGGCGAAGACGAGACCTTCCAGCAGCGAGTTGGACGCCAGACGATTCGCACCGTGGACGCCGGTGCAGGCGACCTCCCCGCAGGCGAAGAGGCCGGGGACGGACGTCCGTCCGTGCAGGTCAGTGCGGACACCCCCGCTCGCGTAATGAGCGGCGGGCACGACCGGGATCGGTTCGGTCACGGGGTCGATGCCATAGTTCCGGCAGGCGGCCAGGATGGTCGGGAACCGGTTCTCCCACATCGGGGTGCCAAGGTGCCGTCCGTCCAGCAGCATGTGGGACGCACCGGTCTCGCGAATCCGGTTCATGATGCCCTTGGCGACGACGTCACGCGGAGCGAGTTCCGCGAGTTCGTGGCGTCCGATCATGAACCGTTCCCCCGAGTGATCGACGAGGTACGCGCCCTCGCCCCGCACAGCCTCCGAGATCAGCGGCTGCTGCCCGCGCGCACCCTCGCCGAGCCACAGCACAGTCGGATGAAACTGGACGAACTCAAGGTCGGCGACATCGGCCCCCGCCCGTAGCGCGAGCGCGACACCATCGCCTGTTGAGACCTCGGGGTTCGTAGTGGCCGAGAACACCTGCCCTAGCCCTCCGGTGGCGAGCACGACCGCACGGGCACGGACGGCGCCGACGCCGCCCGGCTGCCCTTCGCCCATGACATGGAGGGTGACCCCGGCCGCGCGTCCGGTGCCGTCCTTCAGCAGATCGAGGACGAGCGCATGCTCGATCACCTCGACACCAGAGTCCTTGAGGGCGGCGAGAAGCGCTCGGCTGATCTCCGCCCCGGTCGCGTCCCCGCCCGCGTGCGCGATCCGACGCCGGTGGTGGCCGCCCTCCCGAGTCAGCGCGATGTCCCCACCGCTGGAACGGTCGAATGCGGTACCGAGTTCGATGAGCCCGCGGACCGCGTCCGGCCCTTCGTTGACGAGGGCCCGGACAGCGCCCTCGTCGCACAGGCCGACACCAGCGGTGAGGGTGTCGACGAAGTGCTCCTCAGGGGTGTCGTCGGGCGCGAGCGCCGCGGCGATCCCGCCCTGCGCCCATCGGGTCGACCCCGCGTCCAGGAGGGCCTTGGTGACGAGCAGCACCCGCCCATGCGGACGGCACCGCAACGCGGCGACCAGGCCCGCGATACCGGAGCCGATGACGACGACATCGGTCTCGGTGGTCCAGCCGGGCTCGGGGGCGGCGAGAACGGAAGGGATCATGAACCCTCCTCGGGGTCGGTTCTCGTCATTATGACCCTAACTCCACTCCACCCGAACGCCCGCCCCCCCACATTCCACACAAACCCCACACAACCGGACCACCACCCACAGCCCAGAGGATGCGACCACGTCCCGGCCCAAAGAGCAGCCACGTCGAGCAAAGTCACCACACCCAACAAGGCCGCTGCGCTGAACACCCTCGTTGCGCCGAGCAAGCTCGAAACATCGGGCGAGGCCGCTACGCCAGAGGCCACCAACAAGACGAGCGTGGTCCCACGCCGGGCAAGGTCACCGCGTCGGACGAGGTCGCCGCGTCGGACGAGGTCGCCGCGTCGGACGAGGTCCCCGTGCCAGACGAGGTCCCCGTGCCGGACAAGGTCCCCGTGCCGGACAAAGTTGCCGTGCCGAGCGAGTCGCCGCGCCGGACGGGGTCGCCATGCCGAGCGAGTCGCTGCGCCGAGATGAAGGCGCCGAGACGAGCGAGGTCGTTGCATCAACGCGAGGTGGGTTACCTAAGGGCGAGCCCGTTGCTCGGGGCAAACCCCATCCATCGACGGGCGCTTCGCCGGACCGGCACGGCATCAGACCACACGGCGTCCGGGATGTGGGCGACTGGCGGGATCGGCGTCTGAGGAGATGCGCGTCCGGCGCATGGGCGTCCGGCAGCGTGGGCGTCCGGCAGCGTGGGCGTCCGAGGAGATGTGCGTCCGGCGGGAGGGACGTCCGGGGAGAGTGGAGTTGGACGAGGGTGGTGGGCTGGTGGGCTCGGCCTTGAGTTGGGTGGGTGGGTTAATGGTGGGTTCGGTCGCCGCGCGATTGGGAGGTGCCGGGGACGGGGGCGGCGGGGTCGGAATCCAGGGAGATGATCTTGTTGGAGCGGTCGACGTGGACGACGCGGGGGACGAACGCGCGGGCCTCGGCGTCGGTGAGCTGGGCGTAGCTGATGATGATGACCAGGTCGCCGGGCTGGACGAGGCGGGCGGCGGCGCCGTTGATGCCGATGACCCCGGAGCCGCGTTCGCCCGCGATCAAGTAGGTCTCCAGACGGGCGCCGTTGTCGATGTCCACGATCGAGACCTGCTCGCCGGGCAGCAGG
Organism: Actinomadura sp. 1N219; assembly: GCF_044326405.1. Taxonomy (NCBI): domain Bacteria; kingdom Bacillati; phylum Actinomycetota; class Actinomycetes; order Streptosporangiales; family Thermomonosporaceae; genus Actinomadura; species Actinomadura sp. 1N219. The sequence goes on from NZ_JBIRAY010000011.1 coordinate 34,578, forward strand.
TCTGCGGCGTCCATGAGGTCCTGGTCGATGGTCAGCGAGCCGACGTAGTGCAGGTCCGCCTGCGTCACGGTGGCGCGGTGGATCTTCGACTTGAACATCGTCCGGAACATCAGGGCTCCTCGGGGAACTGCAGGGGGACGTTGTCGATGAGATGGGTGGCGCCGACACGGCCGGCGGCGGCCAGGACGGCCGAGCCCACGTAGGGGGGTGTGATCGCGGTGAAGGTCGCGGGGTCGACCAGGACGAGATAGTCGATGAGGAGCGGCGGGTCGGCGGTCGCGGCCTTGTCGAGGACGGTGCTCGCCGCAGCGATGACCGCCTCGGGCCCTTCGGAGGTGGCGTCCGCGCCGGCCTGGAGGGCGCGCGACAGGGCGAGGGCGGTCTGGCGTTCGGCCTCGGAGAGGTAGCGGTTGCGACTCGAGAGGGCCAGGCCGTCCGGCTCCCGGACGGTCGGGCCGCCGACGATCTCGACGGGGACGTTCAGATCGGCGACCATCCGGCGGATCATCGCGAGCTGCTGCGCGTCCTTCTCACCGAAGATCGCCGCATCGGGACGGACGAGGTTGAGCAGCTTCAGCACGACGGTGAGCATCCCGTCGAAGTGGCCCGGCCGGGTGGCTCCCTCGACGATCTCACCCATGGGACCCGACTTGATCGTGACTTGCGGAGCGTCTGGATACATCACCGAGTGGGGCGGCGCGAAGACGAGGTCAACGCCTTCGGCGGTGCAGATCTCAAGGTCGGCGGCGAGCGTCCGGGGATAGCGGTCGAAATCCTCACCCGGGCCGAACTGAAGCGGGTTGACGAAGATGCTGACCGCGACCGCGTCCGCGCTTCGACGGGCCTGCTGGATCAGGGAGCGATGGCCTTCGTGCAGCGCCCCCATTGTCGGGACGAGCATCAGGGACCCTTTGATCCTGGAGCGGGCCTCAGCCAGTTCGTCCCGTGTCCGGGTGATCGTCGGTGTCACGATGTCCCCTCCACTGCCGCTAGACCTTGATGCCTCACCCCGGCGACCGCCGAGCTCACCGCAGGCACCGACCTACCCGCAGAGGCCGAGCCGCCAGCGGGCGCCCAGCTTCCAGCAGAGACCGGGCCACCATTGGATACAGAGCCTGCACGCATCGAGCCAGCCCTAGACACCGGGTTTCCCGCGAGCACCGGGATGCCGGTGGAGGTCTGAGCTCCACCGAAGGCCGAGCTACACGTGGGCTCTGGGGCTGCTGCGAGCGCCGGGCTTGCTACGGGCGCCGAGCCGGGCGCGAGCGCCGGGACCCCAACGGAAGCCCAGCTCCCGGCGGATACCGGGGTATCAGTGGAGGCCGAGAATCCGGGAGGCGCCGGGCTCCCCGCGATTGCGAGGCTGCGGACGAGCATCGGTTTCCCAACAGGCGACCGATTGCCGACGAGAGCTGAGCTACTCGCGGGCCCTGAGCCGGCCGGAAGCGCCGGGCTACCAGGGGGTGCCCAACCTCTTGCGGGACCCGCATCGCTGCCGGAGCCCGAGCAGCCTGCACGCACCGAACCGGCTGCAGGCGCTGGAGGGCCGACGAACACCCAGTTCCGGGTGGAGGCGGGGGTGCCAATGGAGACCGAGTAACCCGCGGGTGCCGGGCTTCCTGCCAGCGCCGGATTTCCTGCGGGTGTCGGGGTTTCCGGCGGCAGTTGGGTGCTGACGGGCGGCAGGATGCTCGCGGGCGCCGAGACTGCTGGGAACGCCGGGTGTCCAGCGGAAGTCAGGGGGGCGGTGGAGGCTCGGACTCCCGTGGGTGCCGGGCCTTCTGCACGGCCGGGGCGGTGGACGGGTGGCGGGTTGTCGGCGGAGGTTGGGGGTTCGGTGTGGGTTGGGTGCACGGTTCTTGTCCTGGTCAGTCGGCCAAGGCTTCTAGGAGGCGTTCGGCGTCCTCGGGCTTGAGCATTCCGGCGGCTAGGGCGCGGTCGGCGGTGAGGCGGGCCAGGGCTATGTAGGCGCGGCGGCTTTCGGGAGAGACCTTGGCCAGTTCGTCGACGTGGTCGGAGACGGTTCCGGCGTCGCCGCGGGCGACCGGGCCGGTGAGGCCGTCGATGCCCAGGCGGAGGCCGTTGTCGAGGGCGGCGCCGAGGAGGGGGCCGAGCATCCGGCCGGGTTCGGCGACGCCGGCGGTGCGGAGGAGGTTCATCGACTCGACGACCAGGGTGACCAGGTGGTTCGCGCCGCCGGCGAGGGCCGCGTGGTACAGCGGGCGCATCTCGTCGGTGATCCAGACGGGTTCGCCGCCCATCTCCACGACGAGCGCCTCCGCGACCGGGCGCAGCGGCTCGGGAGAAGTGACGCCGAACGAGATGCCGGCGAGCCGGTTCACGTCGTCCGGACGTCCGGTGAAGGTCATGACCGGGTGCAGGGCGAGGGGGAGGGCGCCGGCGCGGGTGAGAGGGTCGAGGACGGCGGTTCCGTAGCGCCCGCTGGTGTGCAGGACGAGCTTGCCCGTGACCGAAACGCCTGCGGACACCAGGCCGGACGCCAGTTCAGGCAGTTCGTCGTCCGGGACGGTCAGCAGCACCAGGTCGGCGGCCGCCACCACCTCGGGCGGGGTCGCGACGTCCGCGCCGGGGAGGCGTTCCGCCACGTGTGACCGCGACCGCTCGGACACGGCGGTCACGGCGATCACGCGGTGGCCGGCGCGGGACAGCGCGGCGCCGAGCGCCGTGCCGACGCGGCCGGCGCCGACGACGCCGACCGCGAGCCGCGCCGGCCTGTCCTCCGGCGTCGGTTCCGGCCCGTTTCCGGGCGCGGCGAAGGGAGGCGTGACGTGTGGGTCCATCGGTTCGTTCCAGTCCTCACAGGTAGGTACCGGACGTGCGCGAACCAGGGTACCCGCGGGTCCGGGGCACGCCGCCCGGCGGGTGGCGGTGCGGGGCGGCGGTCGCCGTCCCGCACCCCATTCAGTCATGCGACAGGGACTCCACGATGGACGTTCTCGCGGCGCGCCGCGCGGGCATCACGGCGGCGGCCGTCCCGGCGAGGCCCGCGAGGACGACGAACGCGGCGACCTGCAGGTAGGGCAGCGAGAAGACGGAGTCGGAGGCCATCGCGTTCGTCGCCGCCCACCCGAACGCCACCCCGAGCACGACCCCGGTGAGCGCGCCGATCACGGCCATGACCAGCGCTTCGACGGACAGCATCCGGCGGAGCTGCCGTTTGGTGAGGCCGAGGGCGCGCAGCAGCGCCGACTCGCGGGTGCGTTCGACGACGGAGAGGGTCAGCGTGTTGGCGATGCCGAACAGCGCGATGACGATCGCCAGGCCGAGCAGCCCTCCGAAGATCATCAGCATCATGTCGACGGCCTTCGTCATCGACTCCTTGAACTCGGCGCTGGAGGTCACCTTCGCGGCCGGGTAGGGCTGCGCGGCGCCCTCCACGGCCCTGCGGGCATCGGACGCGCGCACGCCGTCATGGGTCTTGACGTAGATCGCCGCCGGGTCGCGGGCGCTGAAGTATCGGGTGAAGTCGGGTTCGGGGACGACGATTCCGTCCAGGCCGGTGCCCGGCGCGTAGACCGCCGTGATCTTCACCGGGGTGGCGCCTTGCGCGGTCTTCATCTGGACGGTCTTTCCTATGGCCAGGCCGCGGATTTTGGCTGTGTCGGCGTCCACCATGGCGGTGCCCGGCTTCTGTGCCGCATCCAGGGAACCTTCCGTTATCTCGGGTTTCACGATCGCGCCTAGGGCGGACGCGGTGATGGTGGCGACGTCCTCGTCCTTCCCTGCGACCTTGGTCTCCTGCCGGTGCATCTCGATGACATCGGCGACCTCGGGGCGGTTGCGCAGTGTTCTGGCAAGCGCGCGCGGGACGGTCCCCTCGAAGTCCTGCGTCCGGATCTGGAATTCGACGGGGAACTGCTCCTCCAGCTTGTGCGTCGCGGTCGCCTTCCCGCTGGCCGCGATCACCGCGAACAGGCTCATCAGCCCGACGCCGACGGTCAGCGCGATCGTGGTGGTCGCGGTGCGGCGGGGAGCGCGCTGCGCGTTGGCCACGGCCAGCCGTCCCGGCACGCCGCCGAGCCGCGCCGGCGCCGCGCCCGCGAACCCTCCGAGCGGCCGGACGAGCGCTGGCATCATCGCGATCACCGCGAGGAAGGACACGCCGCCGGCGAGCGCGACCACGAACATCGCGGCCTGGCCCTTCGGCATGGCGAGCGAGCCGAGCGCCCCGATGGCCAGGCCCGCGAGGCCGAGGACGAGAGCGATCGCCGTGCGCGGCCTGCCGAGACGGAACCGTCCGCTGCCCGGCTCCAGTTCCGAGCGCAGCGCGGCGACGGGCGCGATGCGGGTCGCCGCGCGGGCCGGCAGGAGGGCCGACACGACGGTCACGATGACGCCCACCGCGAGGCCGATCACGATCGTCCGCGGGGCGAGGGACGTCCCGGACGGTCCTGTCGTGGCGAGGTCGGCGTCCAACTGCCTGATCCCGACGAGGGCGCCCGCGCCGAGGCCGACGCCGGCGGCGAGGCCCAGCAGCGAACCGATCAGCCCGACCACCGCGGACTCGACCAGGACGCCGCCGAAGATCTGCCTGCGGGTCGCGCCGACGCAGCGCAGCAGCGCCATCTCCCGCATCCGCTGCGCGATCAGGATGGCGAACGTGTTGTAGATGACCAGGGCGGACACCAGCATCGCGACCAGTCCGAAGATCAGCAGCCCAGTGCGGATGATCTTCGTGTCGGCGCCCGCCGCCTTCGCCAGCTTCGTCCCCAGCTCCGCGCCGCTGTAGACGCGAGCGGACGCGTCGTTGGCGCCTCCCGCCTTCACGGCCGACTCGATCGCCGCGCGGTTCCCGCCCGCGACGTCGATCTCCGCGTACGTCGTCTTGCCGGTCATCGCCGTCGCGGTCGCGGGGTCGAAGCCCACGCCACCGCGGAAGCTCGCCTCCTGGTCGATGCCGAAATCGACCAGCCCGACGACGTTGAACCGGTGCGGGCGGTTCTGCTTGTCCAGGATCGTCACCGCATCGCCGACGGCGTAGCCTTCCCGCTCGGCCAATTCGGTGTCGAGGACGGTCTCGCCGCCTGACGGAGGACGTCCCCTATCGAACTCGTAGCGCAGCAGCCGCCCGGACGGCACGGACATACCGACAGTGGGGAAATCGCCGACCGCCTTACCGTCCTTGCCGACGAGGGCTGCGTCGCCCATGACCATGCCGTGCACGTCCGTCACGCCGGGTACTGCGCGAACCCGGCTGAGTGTGTCGGCGCTCAGGTCCTCCTCTGCGTCGTCGTCGGGGAGCACTGCGAAATCGACTTTGTCGGCCGAACGCGCGAACGTCTTGGCGACGCCCTTGTCCATCGTGTCGGTGAGGACGAACGTCCCTGAGATGAAACCGACGCCGAGCGTGATCGCGATCGCCGTCAGAAGCAACCGCAGCTTGTGGGCGCGCAGGCCCGCCAGAGTCGTCCTCAGCATCACGCCCCCAGGCTCTTCAGCCGGTCGAGAACGGCCTCGGGCGTCGGCTGGACGATCTCCGACACGATCTCGCCGTCACGCAGGAACACCACCCGGTCGGCGTACGAGGCGGCCACCGGGTCATGGGTGACCAGCACGATCGTCTGCCCCATTTCGCGGACGGACGCGCGCAGGAACCCCAGGACCTCCGCGCCCGCCCGGGAGTCGAGGTTGCCGGTCGGCTCGTCCGCGAAGATCACCTCGGGGCGGGCGACGATCGCGCGGGCGCACGCCACCCGCTGCTGCTGCCCGCCCGACAGCTCGCTCGGCCGGTGCCGCAGCCGATCGCCCAGCCCGAGGACGTCCACGACGTGGCCGAACCACGCCCGGTCGGGCTTGCGGCCCGCGAGTTCGAGCGGGAGCAGGATGTTCTGCTCGGCCGTCAGCGTCGGCAGCAGGTTGAACGCCTGGAACACGAACCCGACGCGGTCACGGCGCAGCATCGTCAGCTGCCGGTCGCCCATGCCGGTGATCTCGGCGTCGCCGAGGACGACCCGTCCGGACGTGACGGTGTCCAGCCCGGCGAGGCAGTGCATCAGCGTCGACTTCCCCGACCCGGACGGCCCCATGATCGCCGTGAACGCGCCCCTGTCGAACCCGACGCTGACCCCGCGCAACGCGTGGACCGCCGCGTCACCGGACCCGTACACCTTCGACACACCCTCGGCCGTGACGGCCGGCGGCACTGCGGGCCCCGGGACTCCCCCAGGCGGATCGGTGAACGTGCTGGTCACGGCGACTCCTCGATGGCTCGGACAGGACGGTGACCACGCTAGAAAGCCGAGCCGCGCCTGCCATCCGTCCGGCGGCCACGATTCCCGTCAACCTCGCGCCTACGAACCGCCCTCTCGTACGACCTGAGTCGTACGAACCCGTCCGACCTCCCACCGACACCGCCCCGACCGCCCCACTTGAACCTTGTCGGACGCCTACCGGACACGCCCATGGGCACCCACCGAATTCGCACGCATGCCCCCACCAAACCCACTCGTGAGTGCCGGCCGAACTCGCTCGCAGACACCCACCAGAGCCGCTCGTGGATACCCCTCGTCAGCGCCCACTGAATCCGTCCGTGAGCGTCCGCCGAATTCACTCGCAGACACCCACCAAACCGCTCACGGACACCGCTGGCTAGCGCCCACCCAACCCGCCCGCGAGCGTCCGCCGAATTCACTCGTGGACGGCCGCCGAACACTCGCGGGCACCCGCTGACCCGCCAACGGATACCCACCGAGCCTCCTCGTGAGCGCCCGCCAAAAGCGCTGATGGACGCCCCCGCCGGACGTTCTCGTGAACCCCCCGCCGGACCCTCTCGCGGGCGTCTCGACGAACACCCTCATAAACAACCGTCGAACACTCTGGTGGACGCCTGCCGAACACTCGTGAGCGCTCGCCGAACGAGCTTTTCGTGCTTGGCGGACGTGTTCGGGGCACCCACAGGCGTGCTTCGTGGGCACTTGCCTGATGCGCTGTGAACGGCTACCGGACGTGCACACACCGGAAAGGACGGCCCAGCGGTAACGCGCGGTGTAATGCGGAAGCGCCGGAGACCCCTTTGGGGTTCCGACGCTTCAGCGATGGGCGCGAACGCCCGTTCATCAGGACACATGGATGTCATCCCGATGCAGTGCAGCAGCCGTATCCTCCGGCTCCTGCCAGGATGAAGCTCAGTTCTTGACGGACGCACCGCCCTTGCAACCAGCCTGCGCCTGGCCGATGACCGCGATCGCATTGCCGCAGACGTTCACCGGGATCGAGATCGGCGCGATCACCTGGGTGCCGCCCAGGATCGAGTGATCACCGCTGGTCTTGTTGTGGTTGAAGGAGCCGTGACCTTTACCGTGGCCGTGACCTTTGCCGTGGCCACCGCCGTAGACACCGGCGTACGCGGGCGTCGAGGCCAGGGCGGCGCCGGCGACCGCGAAGCCGAGGATGCCGGTGGCGGCAAGCTTCTTGAACACGAGAGTCCTCCCGTACGTGGGCTTAGCAGGCCCGATCTGACAATTGCCGACGTCGCGCGATAAGGCGGCGTCGCGTACGGTAGCTACCCAGCTACTCTCGGCTAGATCGAAGTCAATCCCCATGATGATGGCAAATGGTCATCACGGAGTGACAATCTCGCTACACCGGGCCGTCTCTTTGGCCGCTTTTGACCAGACCTGTCTCATAGGCGAAGACGACCGCCTGGACCCGGTCGCGTAGGCCGAGCTTCATCAGAATCCGCCCCATATGCGTCTTGACGGTGGCCTCTGAGACGTACAACCGCTCAGCGATCTCTGCGTTCGACATCCCGCGGGCGACGAGCCTGAGCACCTCACCCTCCCGCTCGGTGAGGCTCTCCAGCGCCACGTCCGCCTTCTCCTCCGCGTCCGGCAGATGCACCGCGAACCGGTCCAGCAGCCGCTTCGTCGTGCTCGGCGCCACAACCGCGTCCCCTGAATGCACCGCCTTGATCGCCTCGATCAGCTGCGACGGTCCCGCGTCCTTCAGCAGGAAGCCGCCCGCCCCCGCCTTGATCGCCGCGAACGCGTACTCGTCGAGGTCGAACGTGGTCAGGATGACGACCTTCGGCCCGGACTGCGCCACCACCCTCCGCGTCGCCTCTATCCCGTCCATGCGCGGCATCCGGACGTCCATGAGCACCACGTCCGCCTGCGTCCCACGCAGCAGTTCGAGTGCCTGAACACCGTCGCCGGCCTCGCCGACGACCTCGATGTCCGGCTGCGCGTCCAGCACCATCGTGAACCCGGCCCGCACCAGTTCCTGGTCGTCGACCAGCACCACGCGGATGGGAGCCACCACGCCGTCAACTTCCGTCATGCACACTCCCTATGGGACGACCTCGTCGGTCGGCCGAAACTCGCGCCGTCAATCAGGGCGACACTCGCGCCTCAATCAAGGCGACGCTCGCACCACCGATCACGGCAAGACTCGTGCCGTCAATCAAGGGCGACGCTCACGCCGTCGTTCAAGGCAGCATTCGCGCCGGTCGGTCAGGTGAGGCCCGCACCTTCAACGGTCGCAGCCTGGCTGCCGTCTGCGTCGCCCATGCCCCTCGCCGTCACCGTCCAGCTCGGAAAGGCCCGGAAAGGCCCGGAACGGCTCGGAGGGCAACTGGCCCCCTCCACACCACCGCACGTCCAACCGCCTCATTTCCGTCATGCCGCGCCAACCTCCTCGTGTACCGGGATCCTTGCGACCACCTCGAAGCCGCCACCTGGACGAGGCGCCGCCCGGACGCTGCCTCCATACACGGCGACGCGCTCCCGCATCCCAGCGAGACCGTGGCCCCGCCCGTCGTCGGGGGCGGCGGCACCGCGACCGTCATCGTCCACCCGGATCTCCAGCGCGTCGCCCGCATACCGCAACCGGATCGACACGGCCGCGCGCGGGCCACCGTGCTTGAGCGTATTGGTCAGCGCCTCCTGGACGATCCGGAAGACCGTCAACTGGCGTCCCTCCGACATGACCGCGGGTGTCCCGTCCACCTCGAACGTCACCGGAATTCCGGACGCACGGACCTGCTCCACCAGTTCGTCGATCTGCGCCACTCCCGGCTGTGGTGCGAACACGCCCGCATCGTCGTTCTCGCGTAGGACGCCCAGGAGCCGTCGCATCTCCGCCAGCGCCAGCCGTCCCGTCGAGGAGATCGTCTCCAGGGCCTGCCTGGCCCGTCCAACATCGGTCTCGATGGCGTAGGACGCGCCGTCGGCCTGCACCACGATCACGCTGACGTTGTGCGCCACGACATCGTGAAGCTCGCGGGCTATACGGGCGCGTTCTGCGGCCATTGCCATCTTGACCTCGTTGTCGCGTTCATGCTCCAGCCGCTCGGCCCGCTCCTCCACCGAGCGCAGATACGCACGGCGCGTACGCATGTGCAGGCCGAGGAGCCACACACCGGCTACGACCACCGTCAGCATGACGAATGTGTACTTCCTGTCGTCCGCGCCCTCCGGATAACGCCATGTCGCCATAGCCGCGCCCACCTCGCTGCTCAACACCGCCGCCAGCCCCCACCGGAACGAGCACCCGGCCGCGACCGTGTAAAGACCCATCAGGACGGCGACGTTGGCCGGCACGGGGATCACGTTCAGCACGCACTGCACGAACGAGATCAGCGCGACCCCGGCGAAGACCGCGCGCGGGAAGGTACGGCGCAGGACGAGCGGTGCCGTCAGCACGACCGCCATCAACGCGTACGTGCCCCTGCCGACCCCGTACGAGTCCCCGACCAGTCCGGGGAGGGAGAAGAACAGCAGGGGAGCCGCGAAGAACGCGTCGACCAGGGGCTTCCTGCCCCGCAGCCAATCCCACGCCCGCACGACCATGCCGACAGCGTACGTACCCGCAGTTCAGCCCGGATCAGCCGCAGGTCGGACCCACGTCCGCCTCAAGGATGGCCGACCACCTCCAGGCACAGGCGACAAAACCAAAGACTCACCTCGAGCCTCCCAGGATGCCGTCCGCCCCAGGCTCGCCAGGCCCAAGACGAGCGTCCGACTCCAGGGCACACCTAGCGGCGTTCAGACCACCACCCAACCCAGCATGGGCCGCCCAGCCCCAGCACGGGTGTCCAGCCCGCGAGTCGCTGACGGTGCCGGGGGCCGGTCGCGCGGACCATGTCCGCCCAGCCCCCAGGATGGGCGTCCAGCCCCAGGCTCCCCCGCCAAGCGTTGCAGGAAGGGCGCCCGACTCCCGACACTCCGACCGGCCTCCAGACTCACCTCCCAACCCCAGCCTGGGCCGCCTAGCCCCAGACTCACCACCCAGCCCCAGGATGGGCCGCCCAGCCCCCGGGCTCGCCCGCCAGGCCTTGCAGGATGGGTGTCCGACTCCCGACACTCCGACCGGCCTCCAGACGCACCTCCCAACCCCAGCCTGGGCCGCCTAGCCCCAGACTCACCACCCAGCCCCAGGATGGGCCGCCCAGCCCCCGGGCTCGCCCGCCAGGCCTTGCAGGATGGGTGTCCGACTCCCGCCCCGCCTACCGACGTCCAGACTCACACCCAACCCCCAGCATGGGCCGCCTGCCCCAGACTTGCCGACCAGTCCTCAGGATGCGTGGCCCTTGGACAGTGTCACTAGCGCGCCGGTGTCGGTGGTGAGGTAGCGGACGAACTCCTAGCTCGACTGGGCGGGCTTGGCGCCGCGCGGGATCTCGATCACGGTGTCGGCGATGAAGCCGCCGACGCACGACGACTGCTTGTCGGCGTCCGGCCTCCAGGATGGGCGTTCGCGACTCGTCGCCCACGGTAACGTCACCCTCGTGGAGGCGTTGGTTACCGAGTGGCTGCCCTGGCGCACTGCGATGGAGCGCGCACTGTACGGAGAAGGCGGTTTCTACCGGCGCGGCGAGCGTCCCGCTGAGCATTTCCGCACCTCGGTGCACGCCTCCCCGCGGTTCGCGCTCGCCATCGCACGTCTCCTCGTCGAGGTCGACGCCCTGCTCGGCCGGCCCGACCGGGTGGACGTCGTCGACATCGGCGCGGGCTCGGGACGCCTGCTGAGCAACATCCTTGCGTGCGTCCCTCCCGACTTGGCGGCTCGGTTAGCTCCGACCGCGGTGGAGATCGCGCCGCGTCCATCTGACACCCCCTCACAAATCGTCTGGCGAAGCGAGTTGCCGGACCGCATCACCGGTCTCGCCGTGGCGAACGAGTGGCTCGACAATGTGCCCTTGGACGTCGTCGAACGCACTCCTGACGGCGTCCGTACGGTGCTGGTTCAACCGTCCACAGGCACCGAACGTCCTGGGCCGGCACCGTCCGACGAGGATGGTGACTGGCTTGAGGACTGGTGGCCCCTTCGCGAACCTGGTGACCGCGCTGAGATCGGCCATCCACGTTGTGCCGCCTGGGCCTCCGTGGTCGGACGAGTCTCGCGGGGGCTCGCGCTGGCCGTGGACTACTCGCACTCTCGCGAGTCGCGTCCCGTGTACGGCACGTTGACGGGCTACCGCGACGGCCTGACCGTCCCCGCCGTCCCGGACGGCTCCTGCGACGTCACCGCCCACGTCGCCCTCGATGCCTGCACGGCGGCCGGAGAACGCGCCGGCGCCACGTCCACCCTCCTGACGACCCAGCGCAACGCCCTGCGAGCCCTCGGCCTCTCCGGCGCACGTCCGCCATTGGACCTGGCCCACCACGACCCCCGCTCCTACGTGGCCGCACTCTGCCACGCCGGCGAAGACGCCGAGCTGACCGACCCGTCCGGCCTAGGCGGCTTCGGCTGGCTCGCTCAGACCATAGACATCCCCCTCCCCACCGTTCTGACCGCGTAGCCGCCGCTGTCCCTGCACACCCTCAACCTCTCGAAAGACCCGTCCTGAGGCCGGGCCGACCCGGGCACTCAGCGCTCCCCATGCAAGGCCCCCTCAGGCCCCGTAAATCGAACCCCCGCTTCCATCGCGGCTCAGCGGCCAACCTCGCCCTCCCCACACCCGACGGATGTGCCAGTCCTGAGACCCCGTCGACGCCCAGCACTCGACGCTCCACGTGCAAGACCCTTCAACTCGCCGCAACACGAAACCGAGATTCACTGCCGTTCGACGGACAGCCCGACCCTCCTCCACGGCCCGGCTGTAGGACCAGTTCTGAGGCCGGCGCGGCGGCGGGGGGTCAGCGTTCCACGTGGAGGGCCTTTAGGCCGCGTAGGACGAAGCCGGGCTTCCATTGCGGTTCGGCGGACAGGCGGAGGTCGGGGGCGAGGCGGAGAAGCGCTCCGTAGGACTCGGCTAGTTCGATCCGGGCGAGCGGGGCGCCGAGGCAGTAGTGGATGCCGAGGCCGAACGTGATGTGCGGGTTCGGGTCGCGCGACAGGTCGAGCCGGTCGGGGTCGGCGAACACCTCAGGGTCGCGGTTGGCGGACGCGAACTGCAGCGCGACCTCGGACCCGCGCGGAAGGGGGACGCCGGCGACGGTGATGTCCTCCAGGACCCAGCGCTCGAACATCGGCGCCGGCGTGTCGTAGCGCATCAGTTCCTCGACGGCCGTGGGGATGAGTGACGGATCGGCCCGCAGCCGCTCCAGCTCGCCGGGGTTGCGGAACAGCGCCCACCAGCCGTTGCCGGTCGCGTTGACGGTCGCCTCATGACCGGCGTTGAGCAGCAGGACGCAGGTGCCGATCAGCTCGTCCTCGGTGAGCCTGTCGCCTTCGTCCGCGACGTGGGCGAGGGCGGTGATGAGGTCGTCGCGCGGCTCGTCGCGGCGGGTGCGGGCCAGACGACGGAGGTAGTCGGAGAACTCGGCGGCGGCGCGGACGGCCGTCCGCTGAACCTCGGGCGGCGGGTTCAGTTCGTACATGCCGCAGATGTCGGCGGACCACGGGCGCAGGAGGTACCGGTCCTCCACCGGAATGCCGAGCATCTCGGCGATCACGTTGACCGGCAGCGGCTCGGCGACTTCGGCGAGGAGGTCGCCGCCGCCCTTGGCGGCCAGCGCCCCGGCCAGGTCGCCCGCGAGCCGTTTGATGGTCGGACGCAGCCCCTCCACCATGCGGGCGGTGAACGCCTTGGCCACGAGGCGCCGCAGCCGGGTGTGGGTGGGCGGTTCCATGTCCAGCATGCCGGCCCTGACGAGGTCCCAGAACGGTTTGAGGAAGTCGGCCTCCGGCTCCTGGCCGAACTCCTCATGGCTCCCGATGTGGAGATACGTCCGTCCGAGCCGACGGTCCCTTAACAGGGCGTCCACGTCCTCGTATCGGCTGATCACCCACTGGCCGGTGGGTTCGTCGAAGAACACGGGACGGTCGGCGCGGAGCCGCTCGAACGCCGGATAGGGGTTCGCCACGAACTCCGGGGACCAGGGGTCATAGGCCAAAACACTCATGTCTGACGATATTCGCATCTCATGCACTTCCCGGCCACACCTTTCTGCCGCCGACCACTGTGAAATGGCGGCGCCGACGTTCCAAGTGCGTCGATAACGTCGGCGCACGCTCCGCGTCTCGGTTGAAAGGGGTCGATGCGCGCCCACCCGCGGACGCGTGCCGAGCTGGTCGGTCATCTCCGAACGCGCCGCCGCCCACCCGTCCTCCAGCGGAAGAGTCAGCCTTGTGGGGCCACGCATGGTCTCGGATCTGATGTCGCTCTGCCGATGCACGAGAGACATGGGCGCCCGCCGAGGGTGAACCGGACGAGCTGTCTGCAGGCTGCGCGAACATTCGCTACTCCCCGGTGGTGCCGATGGCGGGTGGTCGGCCCGCCCTCCCCCCAGCGGACGGGCCGACCGAGATCCATGTTGGAGGAGCGCGAGCCGGCCCGGAAGTAGAACGAGATTCTGTGGATAAAGGGGGTCAGCGGGCCCAGCGGGCCGGGTCCCCGCCGGCCCGGCGGGCGGCCAGGGCACGGCGGGCGGTCGATTCCACGATGGCGCGCGCCTCGCCCAGTTCGCGGTCGGTCGCGGCGACCTGCACCGGGCCGGGAGGCGCGTCAACGTGGACGGTGGCCAGTCCGAAGAGGCGCTGGAACGGGTTCATGGTGAGCCGGACGCTCTGCGCGCGCGCGTGGGCGATCACGTCCGTGCGACGGCAGGGCCAGCCGTGCCGGGTCACGAAGACGACATCGTCTGTGCCCGCGCCCTCCGCACGGTCGATCGCCACTGCCTTGGACGACGCGGGAACAAGAGACACCGCGTCGACATGGGTTCCTGGGAACACCTGCGAGACGAGATGCATTGCGACGTGCCGGGGCGCCACGGGCAGGAGGGTCGACGACAACGCCTGGCGCTCACCCGCGTACCCGGCGACGGTGACCTCGACGCGGGCCCAGCCCAGGGAGCGCCAGATCGCCGGTTCGACGATGCTGACGGCCTGGACGCGTCCCGGTGGGAGCGTCTGCATCCGGGTCTCCAGGAGGCCGTAGCGGAGCCGGATCCCGTCCGGGGACATGGCGACCGTGAAGTTGGCGTACATCACGAGGGGCGCGATCACGGCGCGGATGAGCGCGAGCAGGACGGGGATGGTGACGGCCAGGATGCCGCCCTCCGTGTACATCACCAGGAACAGCAGGGACGCGAAGAAGAGCAGTACCGTCCCAAGGACGGGCAACCGCACGACCAGCGACCCCAGCAGAGCGCCGAACGGAACGCGCCACAGGTGACGTTCGGGCGCCTCGGGCGTGTGGCCGGGCAGCCCGGCCGCGCGTGCCAGGAGTTCGGCGCGCAATTGCAGAGCGGAATGCCGCCCCAGATAGCGGAGCGCGATCTCGCTGTGCGCACCGCCTGCCAGTTCCACGCGCACTTCGGCAAGGGCGAACACGCGAGTTACCAGGGGACGGACGAGATCTATGGCCTGGATGCGCGAAAGCGGGATTCGACGCCTGTTCTTGCGGAGCAGACCGGTCTCAACGACCAGGTCGTCACCGTCCACGCGGAAACGTACGGCAAGCCACGTCCAGAGGCCCGTTCCTACTGCGATCAGTCCCATCGGGATACTCACGATGAGGAACCTGGTAATCACTACCGGAGTGAGCGCCAGCGTTATGCCGTCCTCCGTCTGGCTCAGCAGCAGAGGAAAACCGAGCAGGACGAAGTAGATGATGAGGAAAATGAACGCGCGCAGTGGTGCCGTCGCCCAGTGGAGCCTATGCGTCCCCTCGGAGAACCGGATCGGTGGACGAGAGCCCGGCGGTGGGCTGTAGCCGTAGGGCGGACGAGGCGGCCCATAAGGCTGGCCGGGCGGAGGACCATGAGGTGGACGTGGCCCATAGGGCGGGCCGCCATTCGGCGGCCCATGCGGCCCGGGCTGCCCTGACGGCCTATAGGGGCCGGGCCGCCCTGACGGACCGTAGGGACCGGGCTGACCCGATGGACCATAAGGGCCGGGCTGACCTGACGGACCGTACGGTCCGGGCTGCGTAGGCCGTCCATAGGGGCCGGGGTGGCCTGGTGGGCCGTAAGGGCCGCTCATAGGCCCATGCTCCGTTCCTCGCCCTTCTGGGCGAGGCGGTCGCGCAGTTGGGCGGCTTCAGAGGCGGGCAGGCCCGGGATGGTGGCGTCGGTAGCCGCGGCGGCAGTGTGCATACGGACGGTGGCGATGCCCATCCACCGCTCCAGGAGTCCTGCGGTGACGTCCACGAACTGCATCCGCCCGTAGGGGACGACGATGAGCCGCTTGACCAAAACCCCGTGGGTGACGATGAGGTCGTCCGCACGCTCCGCGTAGCCGTACGCCCGGCGGTCGAGTTCGGCCATCAGCCAGGTGAGGACCGCCCCGAACCCGACTGCCGCGACCCACATGGCGGCCGGGACCACGCCACCGTTCCTCCAGACGATGAACGCACCGACAGCACCCACCGGAATCGCCCAGAGGACAGCGGTGAGAAGCCTGTGCAGGGCATGGCGTTTCGAGATGGGCGACCAATGCAGGCCGCCGCCGGCCGCGAACGCCTGGTCCGCTCTGTAGACGGGCTGCCCGGACGGCCGATTCTGGTCCGGCGAGTAGTGTGCCGGTACCTGGCCTTGACCGGGAGGATTCGGCGGTTGTCCGCCGTGCCCTGGGCCCGAAGGCAGCGGCGGATGTGCCGCGCCCTGGGCTCCAGAGTTCGCGGCGGGCTCGAATGGCGGTTCGCCGTAGCTCGCGTTCATCGCCTCCTAGTCAATCGGATAACGAGTACCGCTCGCCATGCGACCATGATGCGGTGACCGGAGCGGCGGAGACGCGACCATGACCACCGAACGGATCGTCGGTATCGGTGCGGGCGCCAAGGAGCTCGCCACCGAGGACATGACTTTGAACATCGGCCCCCAGCACCCGTCCACGCACGGCGTGCTCCGGCTGAGGCTTACCTTGGACGGCGAACGCATCTCGGCGGCCGAGCCCATCATCGGCTACATGCACCGGGGCGCGGAGAAGCTCTTCGAGGTCCGGGACTTCCGGCAGATCGTCGTGCTCGCCAACCGGCACGACTGGTTGTCGGCGTTCTCCAGCGAACTGGGCGTGGTCCTCGCCGCCGAGCGGATGCTGGGCATGGAGGTCCCGGCGCGTGCCGTATGGGCGAGGACGCTTCTCGCCGAGCTCAACCGGATCCTCAATCATCTGATGTTTCTGGGCTCGTACCCGCTTGAGGTAGGCGCCATCACCCCGATCTTCTACGCGTTCCGTGAGCGGGAGGCATTGCAGCGGGTGATGGAGGAAATCTCCGGTGGACGCATGCATTACATGTTCAACCGGGTCGGCGGGCTGAAGGAGGAGCTTCCCGCCGGTTGGACGGCGCGCGCGCGGAAGGCGGTGTCTGAGGTCCGTGGCCGGATGGGCGATATCGACGACCTCATCATGGGCAACGAGATCTTCCGAGCGCGGACGAGAGGCGTCGGTGTGCTGACGCAGGAGCAGATCCTGCAGTACGGGGTGTCCGGGCCTATCGCACGCGCCTCCGGGCTGGACTTCGACCTACGCCGGGACGAACCGTACCTCGCCTACGGTGACCTGGACGTCCGCGTCGTCACCCGTTCTGAGGGCGACTGCCTGGCCCGGTTCGAGTGTCTGCTGGATCAGGTGCACGCGTCCCTCGACCTCGCCGACGCGTGCCTCGACCGCCTGGTCGAACTCCCGCCCGGCCCCATCAACCAGCGGCTCCCGAAGGTCCTGAAGGTCCCGGAGGGCCACACCTACGCCTGGACGGAGAATCCGCTGGGCATCAACGGCTACTACCTGGTGTCGCGCGGCGAGAAGACTCCGTGGCGCCTGAAACTGCGGTCCGCGTCGTTCAACAACATCCAGGTCCTGACGGAACTGCTGCCCGGCAACCTGGTCGCGGACATGATCGCCATTCTCGGCTCGATGTTCTTCGTCGTCGGCGACATCGACAAATGAGCACCGGCTTCTGCGACCGACCAGGGTCAGGCGCGGGACGCCCCACGGTTGCGTTCCTCTTCGTCCGGGTCCTTGGGCACGCGGCACGCGTACTCCAGGAAGAACGCTGCGGCGACTAGCACGACTGCGGCGAGGAACGTCCCGCCGCTGACGAAGAAGTCCTGCCGGGGCGTCGGCTTGTCGAGCGACGACGCGAGGCTGGCGGCGAACCCGGCGAAGACGCCCGCGATGACCGCAGCGGAGTGCGCACTGGCCTTTCCTAGGGCGGCGAGCCGCGCCACCGCCATCGGGTCCAGCGGCTTAGGCGGCGGCTTGCGGCGCTCTTCTGGACGACGGGTGGCGTCGGGTCTGCGGCGAAGGCGGCGCAGCACGTTCAGGCCCGTGAAGGCTTCACCGAGCGCCAGCAGCAGCAGGGTCGGGACGGCCGTCCACGGCAGCGGCGGCAGCGACAGGTAGGCGGAACGCAGCACCGCCCAGGTGATCATCGCTATGACGACCACGAGGGCGACGAGGAACAGGGGGCGGGACGGTTTCATGCAGGCTGCTGCAGGGCCAGGTCCTCCCGGCGGCGAACGGCCGACGGACCACCCTCCGACTGTTTGGCCTGGGCGAGGTCACCGACGCGACCGTGCCCGGGGAGCAGGACGTCCGGTTCGATATCAGCCCACGGGACGAGCACGAACGCCCGCTCGTGCGCGCGCGGGTGCGGAAGCGTCAGATCGGGGTCGTCGGACGCGACGTCCCCGAAAACGACGATGTCGATGTCGAGCGTGCGCGGCCCCCAGCGGACTTCGCGTTCCCGCCGCATCGACGTCTCGATGTTCAGCACGCGTTCGAGCAGGTTCTCCGGCGGCAGGCGCGTGTCGGCGATGAGCACGATGTTCAGGAAATCGCCCTGTTCCGGAAGGGTCTCGCCAGGCGGCGCGTAGGGGGCGGTCTCGTACACGGGGGAAAAGGCCACGAAGTTCAGCCCGGGTGCGTCGAACAGCGCGTCCACGGCCCCCTGGATGTTGTCCAGGCGGTCTCCGAGGTTGCTGCCGATCGAGAAGACGACGCGGTGCTCGACCAGCATGTGGCCGCCGGTGGCGGTGCGGTCGGGCATGCGGTCGGACGCTGTCATGGGCGACTCCTCCTGATCTTCACGGCCACGTCCGTGAAGGGGTGCGGCACCGGGGCGCTCGGCTTGTGGACGGTGATCTCCACCTCGGAGACCGTCCCATCTTCCAGACATATTGTCGCCAACCGGTCTGCCAGTGTTTCGAGAAGGTTGACGGGTTCTCCCTCGACGGCGGCGACGAGGCGGCCGGCGAGCGTTCCGTAGTCGACGGTACGTGAAAGGTCGTCCCCGGCGGCGGCCGGGCGGGTGTCGAGACCGAGGACCGCGTCCACCACGAACTCCTGTCCGAGTTCGCGCTCTGCAGGCAGGCATCCATGCCGCCCTCGCGCCCTTAGGCCGCGCAGCTCGATGCGGTCGAGACTCATTCTTCCTCTGCATCCGCGACGTTGAGGACGGGGGAACCGTGGTGGAGCAGAAGCCTCCACTCTCCGTCCGCCCGTACGAACACGTTGGTGGCCACGATGCTTCCTCCTGCGAGGAACCCGGCCTCGGTGTCCTCGTCGGCGGTGAGGACGTTCTCCTTGCATGTCACTACTGCGTGGTCGCCGTAGACGTCGGTTTCCACGTCGGTCAGCACGAACTGTATGTACGTCGTGTTGGCCATGATGAGCGCCCAGGAACGCAGCACCTCTTCGCGTCCGCGCAGCATCGTCCAGCCGGGATGGACGCAGGAGACGCCGTCGGCGTACGGGCCGTCCGCCCAGACGTCCGACATGCGGTCGAAGTCACCGGCCTCGAACGCCGCATAGAACTCCGCGTGGACCTCGTCCACGTCGGCGCGGTTCACGGCATGGCTCATGGGCGCTGACTCCCGTGGTCGGCGCGATCGTCGGCCGCGGCTTGCCCGGCGCTGCCTTCGTCGACGGGACGGGCCGTGCGGATGGCGGCCGCCACACGCACGGCGTCCGCGTTCGGGCGGACGCGGTGGACCCGCACACACCACGCACCGGCGGCGGCGACGAGCGACGTGACGGCCACGGTGGCGTCGTCGCATTCGAGAAATGGACGGCGCGTCCCATCGGGCTCTGCGAGAAGCCTGGTGAGGAAGTTCTTTCGGGACGCCCCGACCAGGACGGGATAACCGAGCGCCGTGAAAGCGTCCAGATGGGCCAGCAGCGACCAGTTGTGCCCGGCCACCGGGTTCTTGCCGAAACCGAGCCCTGGGTCGAGCACGATCATCGACGGGTCGACGCCCTCGGCCAGGACGGCGTCGACTCTGCTCAGCAGTTCGTCGCGCACCTCCCGCACGACGTCCTCGTAGACGGCGCGCGACTGCATGTCATGGCTGTGGCCGCGCCAGTGCATCACGACGTAGGGGACGCCTGCCGCGGCGACGACCTGCGGTATCTGCGGATCGGCCAGCCCACCGCTGACGTCGTTCACCAGCTTGGCGCCTACTTCGAGGGCCGCCTCCGCCACTTCGGCGCGCATGGTGTCGACACTGACCGGCACGTTCTCGTCGGTGAGCGCTTCTATGACGGGAACCACGCGACGCAGTTCCTCGTCCCTCGACACGCGCTGCGCTCCGGGCCGCGTGGATTCGCCGCCGACGTCGACGATGTCGGCGCCCTCCGCGACGAGGTCCAGCCCATGCGCGACGGCCTTTTCCGGGTCGAACCAGGCCCCGCCGTCCGAGAACGAATCAGGGGTGACGTTGACCACGCCCATGACGAGGCAGCGCCCTGGCGCGGGCAACCCCGGAACGGCGGCGATGGTCATGCACCCAACCCTATGCCTTGAACCCGCCCGGCCGGGGCGGCACCTCCGGCCGCGACGCCCGGCATCCGCCGCCCGCCTCGCCCCGGCTCCCCGCCGTCGGTCGCGCCCGGCATTCGCCGCCCGACACGTGTGAACGGGCCTCAGCGCGACGCTGAGGCCCGTTCACACGTTCGATGCCTCTGGGGCCGAGTGGACGGTCAGTAACGCCCGAGAATCAAGCTCATCGCCTCGGACCGCGTCTCGGCATGATCACGGAAGTCGCCGCGGACCGCCGACGTCACCGTCTTCGCGCCCGGCTTCCGCACCCCGCGCATGGTCATGCACAGGTGCTCGGCCTCGATCACCACGATCGCGCCGCGCGGCTCCAGCACGCTCATCAGCGCGTCGGCGACCTGGCTCGTCAACCGTTCCTGAACCTGCGGGCGACGCGCGTACACGTCCACCAGCCGGGCCAGCTTCGACAGACCGGTGATCTGGCCCTTCTTGTTCGGGGTGTAACCCACGTGGGCCACCCCGTGGAAGGGCACCAGGTGATGCTCGCAAACGGAGTACACCTCGATGTCCTTCACCAGGACCATCTCTTCGTGGTCGGCGTCGAACACCGTCGTCAGCGCGTCCTCCGGCTGCTGCCGCAGGCCCGCGAACTGCTCGGCGTACGCGCGCGCCACCCTGGCCGGCGTCTCGCGGAGCCCGTCGCGCTCGGGGTCCTCACCGATCCCGATCAGGATCTCCCGGACGGCCTTCTCGATCCGGGCATGGTCGAACCCGGGCGGCTCCTCCAGGATCCGCGCCTCGCCCTCGACGAACGCACGCCCTGCGTCACGCGCGGCCTTCTCCGTCTGACGCACGGTCTTTTCACCCGTCGTCCACCGGTCCCGCTCAGTGCCCGCGGACGGGTCACCGGGGGACGGTGTCTCGTCCCCCGGCTCGCCGTGCGCCGGTCCTTCGTCCCGCGAATGAGCCAACGCGGTCAGCTTTCGCCCTGGGCAGGGTCGGCGACCTCCGAGGCGACGCCGCCCTGGCCGTTGTTCTTGGTCAGGTCGGTGACGTCCTGCGGGCCGAGCAGAGCCAGTTCCTTGGGGGTCATGATGGGCGGACGGTCGGACGGAAGCCGCTTGCCGTAGCCGGTGTAGGAGTTCTGGTGCGGCCGCTTCTGGATCGGCTCGAAGATGCGCAGCACCATTTCCTTGGAGAGGGTCTCCTTCTCCATCAGATTGACGACGAGCTCGTCCAGGACGTCCCGGTACTCCACGAGGATCTCCCACGCCGTGTCGTGCGCGGCCTCGATGTAGCGGCGGACCTCGTCGTCGATCGCGGACGCGATGTCCTCGGAGTAGTCGCGCTCGTGACCCATGTCGCGGCCCAGGAACACCTCACCCTGCCCGGTGCCGAACTTACGCGCGCCCAGACGCTCGCTCATGCCGTACTCGGTCACCATGTTGCGGGCGATCGAGCTCGCCTTCTCGATGTCGTTGGCGGCGCCGGTCGTCGGCTCGTGGAACACCAGTTCCTCTGCCGTGCGCCCGCCGAGCAGCATGGCGAGCTGGTCGTTCATCTCCGAACGCGTCGTGAGGAACTTGTCCTCCATGGGGAGGGTCATGGTGTAGCCCAGGGCCCGCCCACGCGGAAGGATCGTCACCTTGTGCACGGGGTCGGAGTTAGGCAGCGCGTGCGCCACCAGAGCGTGCCCGCCCTCGTGATAGGCGATGATCTTCTTTTCCTTCTCCGACATCACGCGGGTCTTGCGCTCCGGACCGGCCATGACGCGGTCGATGGACTCCTCCAGGGTGTCCATGTCGATCAGCTTGCGGTCGAAGCGCGCGGTGAGCAGCGCCGCCTCGTTGATCACGTTGGCCAGGTCCGCGCCGGTGAAGCCCGGGGTGCGGCGCGCGATGATGTCCAGCTCGACGTCCGGCGCGAACGGCTTTCCGCGGCCGTGCACGCGCAGGATGCCCTTGCGGCCCTCCAGGTCCGGGCGGTCCACGGTGACCTGGCGGTCGAACCGGCCGGGACGCAGCAGCGCCGGGTCGAGGATGTCGGGACGGTTCGTCGCGGCGATCAGGATCACGCCGCCCTTGACGTCGAACCCGTCCATCTCGACCAGCAGCTGGTTCAGGGTCTGCTCGCGCTCGTCGTGGCCACCGCCCAGACCCGCGCCGCGGTGCCGGCCGACGGCGTCGATCTCGTCGATGAAGATGATCGAGGGCGCGTTGGTCTTGGCCTGCTCGAACAGGTCGCGGACACGGGACGCGCCCACGCCGACGAACATCTCGACGAAGTCCGAGCCGGAGATCGAGTAGAACGGGACGCCCGCCTCACCGGCCACCGCGCGCGCCAGCAGCGTTTTACCCGTGCCGGGCGGGCCGTACAGAAGCACGCCCTTAGGGATTTTGGCGCCGATCGACTGGAACTTCGCCGGGTTCTGCAGGAAGTCCTTGATCTCTTCCAGTTCCTCCAGGGCCTCGTCGGCCCCGGCCACGTCGGCGAAAGTGGTCTTCGGGGTGTCCTTGGTGATGAGCTTGGCCTTGGACTTGCCGAAGTTCATCACCCGCGAGCCGCCGCCCTGCATCTGGTTCATGATGAACAGGAAGATCAGCACGATGACGACGATGGGCAGCAGGCTGAACAACAGGTTCAGGAAGAAGCTCTGCTTCGGCACGTCGACGTTGTAGCCACCGGACAGCTTGCCCGCATCGGCCTGCTTCTGCAGTTGCTCCTGGAGGCGAAGGCCTTGGCCGTCGACCCAGGAGGCCTGCTGCTGCTTGCCGTTGGTGAGCGTCAGCTCGATCCGCTGGTCCTTGTCAATGATCTTGGCGGACTTGACCTGCCCAGCGTTGATCTCCTGGACGACCTTGGAGGTATCGACCTTCTCGTAGGAACGGCCGGGGTTGACGCCCCACATGACGAGGGCGACCAAGAGGCCGAACAGCAGGATCCACAGCAGCGGCCCGCGAAAATAGCGCTTCACGTCCATTTATCCGGTTACCCCTCCGGGGCCCGTCCCTCCTGACCAACATCTGCGTACGATCCTCGTCCGTCCCGGGGGACGGACGCCGGGGCGACCAACAATGCGTCCCACGAACGGCCCGGCGCCCAGAGGCCCCGTTCCGCCGTGGCGGCTGTCCCTCGTCTGGCTCCCCGACCCGAGGGCCCGGGACAACGACGGTACACCGCAGGATGCAGAAGACGCAGCCGACGCCGTTCTCCTGCATCCCTTCCATATACCCGTCAACGACCTTTGCAACGATTCGTCACGGTCCCTTTGTTCCCTGAGCAGCCCCGAGGGCCCCTGGGACGTGCTAAGCCCCGCCTCCGTACACGTGCGGTGCGAGCGTGCCGACGAACGGCAGGTTCCGGTACTTCTCCGAGTAGTCGAGCCCGTACCCGATGACGAACTCGTTCGGGATGTCGAACCCCACGTACCGGACCTCGACGTCTGTCCGGACCGCCTCCGGCTTGCGCAGCAGCGCGCAGATCTCCAGTGACGCGGGGCCGCGCGAGAGCAGATTGCTCACCAGCCAAGACAGGGTAAGACCCGAGTCGACGATGTCCTCCAAGATCAGGACGTGCCGGTCGAGGATGTCGGTGTCGAGGTCCTTGAGGATGCGCACGACGCCCGACGACTTCGTGCCCGAGCCGTAGGACGACACGGCCATCCAGTCCATCGAGGCCGGCGAGTGCAGCGCCCGCGCCAGATCCGCCATGATCATGACGGCGCCCTTGAGGACCCCGACGAGGAGCAGGTCCCTGCCCGCGTAGTCGGCGTCGATCTGCCCCGCGAGCTCCTGCACCTTGGCCTGCAGGTCGGCCTCCGGGATGAGCACCTTCGCCAGGTCCGTGCCCAGGTCCTTCTCGTCCACTACCCCACCCTCATCGCTCAGACCTCGCCCGTCCGGTGGGACGGACATCGCCGCGAGCCGTTTTCGCCGTTCACGCAGCGGGCGCGCCGTGCGAGCTTCGTGTGACGATTCGCACACGGCGCGATGTCAAACCGGGCCGAACAGCAGCTTCCCATACCGCCGAACGGCTCGAAGCCCCCCGGGCAGATCGACGTGCCGCTGGCCGTGCCAGGCCGTGACCAGCCGATCGACTGCATCGACATGGACGGCCGCGAGCGTACCTGGTGGGCTTCCCGCCTTGACCGCCGCCATCCGCATTACACGAGTACGGACGGCTCTGGGCAGGTCTTCGAGCCCTTCCAGGCGGAGCGCCACGGTGGAGCCGTCTTCAGGGGACTCCAGGTCGTCGTAGGCGTGGGCGGCGAGCTCGTCTAGGGCGTCCGCGTCGTCGCGCAGCATCTTCGCCGTGCGCGCCAGCGCTTCGGTCACGCCGGGGCCGAGAGCCTTCTCCAGCGCCGGTAGAGCCTCATGGCGTACGCGCACGCGTGCGTAGGCGGGATCGACGTTGTGGGGGTCGTCCCAGGGTTCGAGCCCCATCGCTTCGCAGGCCCTGCGCGTGGTCGCGCGGTCAAGCTCAAGCAAGGGCCTCAGGTAGCGGACGCTCCGCTCCCCCTCGCTGTTGCCTGTGGCGACAGAGTGGTGGAACTCGGTTGGCATGCCGGACAGCGATCGGGCTCCGGAACCACGCGCCAAACCCAGGAGGACGGTTTCGGCCTGGTCGTCCTGCGTGTGCCCTAGGAGGACGGCCGCAGCGCCGAACCTGTCGGCGGCCTCGTCCAGCGCTCTGTAGCGGGCGTCGCGGGCCGCGTTCTCCGGTCCGCCCGGACCGTCGACGGTCACCGCGATGGATCCGGACGGGTCAAGGCCAAGGCCCGCCATGGTCCGGACGACGGCGTCGGCGCGTTCTGCAGAACCGTCCTGGAGGCCGTGGTCGATCGTGATGCCGGCGGCCAGGCGTCCCGCTCTGGGCGCTTCAAAGGCCAGCGCACCGGCGAGCGCCAGAGAGTCGGCACCGCCGCTGCATGCGGCGACCACTAGCGTGCCCTGTGGAACGTCGGCCAGGGCGCGCCTCACTGCGAGACGTACCGCCGCCACTGCCGGATCAGGCCCCATGAGAAACCTCTACCACCACGCGGCGTTCTGCGCCCGGCCTCGCGCGCAGCAGCGTCGTCGGCTCTCCCAGGGTCAGGGCTTCTAGGGTCAGGCTTCGTTGGCCTTAGGCGGGGCGTCCAGGGCGCGCGGGCCGACGACGCGGTCCATCCACAGGGCCGGCTCCTTGATCTCGTCGTGCGTGGGCAGCGTCTCCGGTGACTCCCACACCTGGTTGAAACCGCTCATGCCGACTTCGGTGACGACCCGGCGGACGAACCGCGAACCCTCCGCGTACTGCTTCATCTTCAGGTCGATGCCCAGAAGGCGCCGGATCGTCTTGTCGAGCTTGGAGCCGCCGTCACGCCGTCCCTGGAAGCGCGACCGGATCTGCTGTACCGACGGCACGACCTCTGGGCCGACGGCGTCCATCACGTAGTCGCCGTGCCCTTCGACCAGCGTCATCACCGCGGTGAGACGGTCGAGGATGGCGCGCTGCTCCGGGCTCTGGATCGCGTCGATGAGGTTGGCGTCGCCGCCGCGCACGGCGTCCGCGACCGCTTCGGCCGCGTCGCGGATACGGTCCAGCATCACGCCCGGGTCTAGGTCGGACGCAAGCAGGAACTGGGTCATCTGGTCCTGCACGTACTCGCGCAGCCACGAAACCCCGGTGAATTGGGCGCGATGCGTCTCCTCGTGCAGGCACACCCATAGGCGGAAGTCATGCGCGTCCACACCGAGCTCCTGCTCGACGTGCACGATGTTGGGCGCGACCAGAGTCAGCCGTCCTGTCGGCGCACGCCCGGACGGGTCGGGCGGCAGGAACAGCTCATACTGACCGAGAACCCGACTGGCCATGTAGGCGAGGATCGCGCCGACCTGCATGCCGGTGACGCGGGAGCCCACGGCCTGGACGACGACGTTGCCCGCACCGCCCAGCGCCCCGGGAGTGCGCCGCTCGGACATCTGCTCCATGAGCGGTTCGAGCACCACGCGGAAACCGTCGACGTTCGCCCGGATCCAGCCGGGCCTGTCCACGATCGTCGCCGGGTCGGGATCGAGCTCGGAGGCCATGCCGGTGAAGTCCCGGACATGCCCGTGGGCGATCTTCGACAGCTCGCGCAGCTCCGCCACGACCTCGCGGGCCTCGGCGTGGCTGACCTGCGGCCCCGGCCTGACGAGCCGGGTCCCGGCCTGGACCGCCACGTTCCAGTCGATCATTGAGGCGCTCATGTACTCCACCGTACGTTTCGGACGCGGCGCCGGAGCGCCCTGCACAGTCGTTCAACGAACAACTGTTCTGGTTATCTCCCGTACGGACCCGCCCACACTCCGCCCCAAACCACCAGGTGTCCGTTAGAGCGGTCAGCCGCAGCCGCAGGATGCGATGGCCGCCGCCAGCTGGTCGAGCTTTCCTGGATCGACCGGCCCCTTGCCGTCCCCCGCCATGAGGGCGAAGGCGAGCAACCGGCCGTCGACGTCGTACGCAAGCCCGGCGAGCGTGCTGACGCCCGCCAGGGTGCCCGTCTTGGCGCGCACCATGCCCGCGCCAGCCCGGCTGGTCGCGCCGGTGTAGCGCGGCGGGCTGAGCGTCCCGGAAAAGCCGGCGATCGGCAGGCCGGTGATGGCAGAACGGAGTTCCGGGTGCTTCTCTCCTGCGGCGATCGAGACGAGATGGGCCAGTGCGATAGGCGAGATGCGGTTGCGCGTGGACAAACCGCTGCCATCGTTGACCAGAACCCCCTGCGCGACGCCAAGCTGGGCGAGAACCTGCTGGACGGCCTGCGCGGCGTCCGCGAACGTCGCCGGGCGGCCCAGCTTCATGGCGACCTGCCTGGCCACCGCCTCAGCCACGTCGTTGTCGCTCTCGGTCAGCAAATGCTCCACCAGCGCGGACATCGGCGGTGACTGGACGGCGCCGAGCCGCACCGCCCCCTTCTGCGCGACGGTGCTGCGCCCGACCTTCGCGCTGACCCCGTACTTGGAAAGCAACCGCGCGAACTGCTTCGCGGCAGCGGCCGCCGGATCGGAGACCCGCGTCTTCTTGGACGGGTCAGAGGGAGCCACCCGTCCTTCATCAACTGCCAGTGCAGTGACCGGCGCGACCTCCCCGTCAGGCACGTAATTGGGCTTCCACCCCGCTGCCGTACGAGGCCCCTGGTAGGCGGACGTGTCGTAGTCAACGCGCACCCGTCCTGCGCCGGACGCCTTCAGCGTGGTGGCCGTCTGCCTGGCCAGGTCCAAGAGGGACGCATAGGGCGGATGGCCCGCGTCAGGACGCGCCGGAAGGACCGTCAATGTCGGATCTCCGCCTCCGACCAGTACGATCCCGCCACCGGTACCCCGCACGACCTGCGTGGTGATCCTGTGCGCGGGCCCGACCGAGGCCAGTGCCGCCACCGACGTCACCAGTTTCGTGGTCGACGCCGGTGTCGCGGGCCGGTCGGCGCGCCACTCGAACAGGGGCCGGCGGGTCGCCACGTCGATGACCACCGCGCTGAGCTTCGCGCGCGGGCCGCCGATCAGCGCCGAGAGCCGTCCGGCCAGGGCGGACGTGTTCGGAGGCCGTCCGTCCGCGAGATCGGCCGCGGAGAGCGCCGCCGGCGCGGGCGCGCGCACGAGGTCGCGAACGGCCACGCTGGGCGGCTGCGGGGTCAGCTGGCGGTCAGGTGTGAGTTTCACCACTGCCGGCCCGGCGGCGATGGCGAAAACGTTAAGGAGGCACAGCGACAGGACAGCGAGGGCACGGGCCCGTCCAGGGACGTGACCGCCCCTCTCCCACTCAGCACTCACCAACGTGCGACATCCTTATATAAGGGAAACACTCACCTGTGGGGACGGCCTCGCCCACGGGCTCCCGAAAGACTATTCACTGCGCGCGCGCAGGGAGCGGAGGACATCTTGGATTTCGACGTCACCATTGAGATCCCGAAGGGCCAGCGGAACAAGTACGAGGTGGACCACGAGACCGGGCGCATCCGGCTCGACCGCATGCTGTTCACCTCGACGCAGTACCCGGCCGACTACGGGTTCGTGGAACACACCCTCGGCGAGGACGGCGACCCCCTGGACGCGCTGGTGCTGCTGCAGGAGCCGACGTTTCCCGGCTGCCTCATCCGCTGCCGCGCGGTGGGGATGTTCCGGATGACCGACGAGGCCGGTGGTGACGACAAGGTCCTGTGCGTCCCCGCGACCGACCCCCGCATGGAGCACCTGCGCGACATCCACCACGTGGCCGAGTTCGACCGCTTGGAGATCCAGCACTTCTTCGAGGTCTACAAGGACCTGGAGCCCGGCAAGTCCGTCGAGGGCGCCAGCTGGGTGGGGCGCGTCGAGGCCGAGCAGGAGATCGAGCGCTCCCTCAAGCGCGCGGCGGACCAGGGCGGCCACTGAGCGCCGCCACGCTGCCTCCTTCTGGCGACTTCCAAGACCGACCCGGCTGCGCCAAGCCGGACGTGGTCAACCGGTGCCGACTCCGCTCCCGCGCCGATGTGACACGACTGCGAGAACCCTTCCGCGTGGAAACCCCTGCGGAAGGGTTCTCGTCTTCCATCGGACCAGTCTCGGCTAGGCCCTGCGTGGTGGCGCGGGCAGCGGACGTAGGCGCGGCCTCAGAGGGCGGGACGGGTCGCGCCGATCAGGTCGCCACGGTGGATGCTGGATACGCGCACCCGTGCGCCGGTGTAGGGCGCCTCGACCATCCGGCCCTTGCGGAGGTAGATGCCCACGTGGTGGATGGTGCCGGGGTCTGACATGTCAGTCGCGAAGAAGACGAGGTCACCGGGACGCAGTTCGTTGATGGGGACATGGGGCCCGGACGTCCACTGTGTGCCCGTCCAGTGGTCGAGTTGTACACCGGCCTTGTGCCAGGCGTACATCGCCAAGCCCGAGCAGTCGAAGCCGACAGTTCCCGCCCCCTGCGCAACTCCGTAACTTGGGCCCGCCACGGTGCCTCCGCCCCAGGAGTAGGGGGTGCCGAGCCACTTGAGTGCTGCTCGCACTACGACGGCACCGCGCGCCGTCGAGGACAGGCCCGCGACAGGACGTTTTGAACCGGTGAATTCGGAACGAACCTTGCGTGTCTCAGCCTTCTCCAGTGCCCGTTGCCGCGCGCGCTTGACTCGCGCAGCGTGAGCCTGAGCGCTGCCAAGCCGACGCTCGAGACGGCGCTTCTCCGCCTCGATGCGCTGCACGGACGCTTGCTGCCTGGCCACTGCGTCCTGCGCGGCCTGCCTAGCCTCGTCAGCGCGTTTCGTCGCCGTGGCCTGCTCGGCGAATGCCGCCTGCGCCTGGCGGCGGAACACGTCGGCGACCCTCTTGGACGCCTCCATCCGCTCGACCATTGCAGCCCGTCGTTCGGCGAGCATCTCTACCATCGCGGCGCGATCCATGGCGCCTTGAGGACCACCGCTGCCGGTAAGCGACGCTGCCATTTGGTTGTGGCCGGCGTGGTTGCGGTAGGCCTGCGCAGCGAACGACGCCAGTTCGGCTCGTGTCTCCTCTAGCCTTCGGCCTGCTTCGGCCAGTCGCGCCTGGGTGTCCCTGTACGCCTGCTGCGATCGCTGCAGTTTGAGCCGCTCTCCGTTGTAGCGCTCTATCGCGACCTCTGCGGCGACTGCGAGCCGGTGCAGTTCGCCGTCCGCTTGGGCGAGCAGTGCCTTCGTCCGTCCGACCTCGGCGGCCCTTTCCTCGACCCGGTCTTGGCTCCGTTCAACGTCGCTCGCGCTGGGGCCGGGCTCGGCGGTGGTGGCCCGGGCGGGAGCGGCCGGTGCCTGCATGCTCATGCCGAGCGCGAGGCTCGCGGAGAAGGCGATCAGCGGCAGTCCCGCACCGCGGAGGGAGGACGGGATCGCGCGACGGGGCTTGGTTGCGCCAGATGCCATGCGCACGTCCTCCCCCAGGTATGCACTGCTTAGCGCAAACAATCCCTTACGGGGAGTAGTTGACTCGGGCAATGGCAGGTACGTATACCCACCCCCGCCGTTCAGGAACTGGACGTCGTGCTCGTACTGGGAGCGGCAGACCTGCTCG
The DNA here is from genome assembly GCF_044326405.1 of Actinomadura sp. 1N219. Lineage (NCBI taxonomy): Bacteria > Bacillati > Actinomycetota > Actinomycetes > Streptosporangiales > Thermomonosporaceae > Actinomadura > Actinomadura sp. 1N219. The sequence goes on from NZ_JBIRAY010000011.1 coordinate 64,725, forward strand.
GCGAGGACGGTTCCGTGGACGGAGACGGGTCCGGTCCGCTGCTGGGTGGCGGCACGGAGGGCGACGGCTCCGGAGACGAAGGCGGCTTGGACGACGGCGGGCCGGAAGACGGCGGCTTGGACGATGGAGGCTTGGGCCTGGAGGGCGGCGGACTGGTCGGCCGCTGAGTCCCCGGCGAAGTGGACGGTTTCCCAGGGCTGGAACTCGTCGGCGTAGGCGAAGGTGTCGGGCCCGGGTCCTGAGTGTTGGGTCGCCAGGTGACGTGCACCTGTTTTCTTCCTGGGAAGAACGTGATGGTGCCGTTCCCACGGGAGTTCGGCTGGCGTGAGACGTGTACGCGCACGATCACGCTCTGGCCGGCACCCAGATGTCCCGACACGGCGTCGACTCGCAGAGGTGCTTGGGTCTTCGCCTGCCAGGACACCGGTCCGCCCTCTGCTCGCAGCTCTACGGCACCGTCCGCGCCTCCTGCCAGGTCCAGGAAGAGCGGAGAGGCCGCCAGCGCGCCCTTCGCTGGGGAACCTCTCTGTTCGTCGCTGGGGCTGGACGGCTCCGACGGTGTCGGCAGTGCGGTCGGCGGCGCGGACGATACCCGCGAGCCCAACGGGAACGTGGCGGACACGGGAGCGACGTCCAGGTGGGCTGAAGCACCGGGATGGTCCGCGGACGGTCGTCCTGGGCCCAGCTCCTGCGAAGCCCCGGGAACCACGGTCGGACGCGGACCGGCGACGTTGTTCGCGTCACCTCGGCCTGTGCCGAAAAGCCCGTAGATGGAAGCGACCCCGCCCCCGGCAACAAGGGCTATCGCCGTGAGCGCCAGGATCACACGAACGGCGTACGCTCCAAGGCCGGTCGATCTGGGGTCGCTTTCCTCGGGCAGGGGCGCCCTCGGCCGGGAGTCCGTCCTGCGGATCGGCCGGGAGTCCGTCCTGCGGAGGCGACGGAGCCAGAAGAGCCCTCTTGGACCCGATGTCCTGAGCGACCTCGCCGGTTCTCTGGACTGGATCGGGAATCCGTCGGCGGTGAATTCGGTGACCCTGGTGGCAACGAAGAGCCTGTAGCCGACGAGTTCCGGGTCCAGGAAGCAGCTCATGACCCGGAGCCGGAGTTCCGCGGCAAGGTCAGCGTCCGGCAGCAGCCCATACACCTTGGCGGCCGACACCGCGCGCGGGCGGAAGGCTCCGCAGACGGAGCAGTCCTCTGCGTGCTTCATCAGCCGGCCATTCAGGTCATGGTTGAAATCGCCGCGCCGTTCCCGCAGCAGCCGGGCACGCTGGGAGCAACCGTACGGACCCTGGTGCACGAGTATCTCGGCGATCAACGCCTCTTCCAGCTCGGCGTGCGCGCGCTCAAGCGCCGTCTGGGCGTCCTTCAGCGGCACGTCGAACACGGCGGCGAGGTCGGGAACGGAAAGTTGGTGCCTGACTCTCAGCTCCAGAATCTCCCGCGAGATGGGCCGCAGCGCCAGAACCGCCTGCCAGGCCATGATGCGCTGGTCTACGTCCTCCTGGTCGTGGCTGGCCACCGGCACGTCCGGTGCCTGGTCCTTGGGCGGCATTCGCCGCGCGCACTCCAGCCTGGCGAGGGCGTAGAGCCACGGCCCGAACCGGTCCGCGTCGCGCAGCCTGCCGATGTGCGCCTCGGCCACAACGAACGTGTCGCGCAGCGCCACCTGGGCGGCGTCCCTGCAACGCAACTGAAACCAGCAGTAGGCGTAGAGGCGGTCGGCATGAGCGTCGTACATCGCGGCAGGAGCGTCGGCGTCGCGCTCACGCAGTGCCTCGACCAGGAGATGGTCGTCCATCCCATAGAAGGTAAGGGCTGCGAGCACTATTTACCGGCCAATTCAAGGGATCAAACCGGGATACCGAACGTCATTCCTCCACTTCGATCATACTTTTCCAGAGTGTCGCAGAAGTGGAGTTCGCGGCACTTTGTCCAGCTTGTCTGGACAGGGGCGATCAATGGACGACCAGTACGTTATGTCGGTAAGCGATGGACGCACTACACAGAGCGAAGGGCTCGGAAATGCGACATTCACTCTGGAAGGAGTATTTCCATCATCGGCGGTAGGCGCCGTTCAGCGGCCGCCGCCATAGTGGCCACTTGCGCGCTGGTGTAGATGACCGGCTCCCTTGCAATTGCTCTCGGGATGCTCCTCGCCGCATGGAAAAACACGTCCCCGTGCCGTACGCCGTCTCGTGCGACCCGTGCCCCGTGTACGACGACCATCGGTGTGACCAGGACATCCTTGTCCAACTCTTCGGAGAGCAGTTCGGCCACCGTTTCGGCAGCGCGCGCCGCTGCTGCGGTAGCCCCGGTCACCGGCTTGGAGCCCACCCATAGACGGTTCTGTTCGACGTGCAGTCGGGCGCCCCAGCGGAGCCGTCTGCTCGCTATCGCGTAGATGCCGGACAAGCCCACCACCAGGTGATCGAGGTTCGTCGGTGGGGCGGGATCGTCCGAGAAGGCCCGGTCATGCAGAACATGAAATCCGGCCGGATCCAGGCGCGACAGCCTCCGTCCGGTACGCCGTTCGGCCGAAGCGCCTCGACGCCAACTGGCCATGGGGCTCGGCCGGTATCTGAGGTACGCGGCATGCGCGACGAAGAAGACAACGGCGGCTAGGACGCCCACCCACCAGACGCTCAGACCGACCGCGACGACTCCCGCGCCACAAGCCAGCACGGCTCCCACCGCACGTCGTTCCCAGCGATGCTCCGCCGCCAGAGCACGGTAGCGGTACAGGGCCGAGGCCCCGGCGCTCGAAACGCCGACACCGCTGCTGCGCACCGCAAGGCCCCTTCTCCTTCGCCCCCGAGCCGCACCTGGAGGCTCAAGCGTGCGGCAGCCCAGCGGTTCCAGCAAGGACTTTCCAGAGTCGATCTTGAGATTGGCTTGACACTGTCATCGTGACAGTGTCATCATTGAGCCATGGACGACACCTGGACGATCACCGAGCTGGCGGAACGCGCCGCCGCGGCCCTCGCCGCGGACGGGTCCGCGCAGGTCAGCGGCCGGGTGCGCGATCTGCCCAACCAGCGGCTGATCCGCTGGTACACCACGATCGGCCTGGTCGACCCGCCCCTCGGCCGCCGCGGCCGCACCTCCCTGTACGGGCCGCGCCATCTCCTGCAGCTGGTCGCCGTGAAGCGCCGTCAGGCCATCGGCCGCTCGATCGCCGAGATCCAGATCGAGCTCGCCGCCGCCACCGACGCGACCCTCGAACGAATCGCCTCTCTTCCGTCCCGGCCGGTCTCGACCTCCGGCCGCACGCCGTACCCGGCGTCCGATGCGGCCCGCGAGACCCTCCAACGTCCAGGTCCATCGGACGGTCCGAGCGCCCAACCGTCCGCGCCCAACCGCTCCGCAAACCACGCCCCCCGCGCCCAAGGGCCTGCCCCCGGCAGGCCGGCAGACCCTGCCGGCGAGCAAGCCGCCCCCGCGGCCCAGGCAGGTCTCGAGGCCGCCGACGCCACCCCGGCGGCCACCCCGGCGGCCGCCTCGCCGGACGGTCGCCCCGGCCGTCCCCCAGGCTCCACCACCGATTCGACAGACCTCACCGATGCCGAGCCGGCCAGTTTCACCACCGCTTCGACAAACTCCCCGGCCTCAGAAGCAGCAGCGCCCACGACCTCCAAGGACGGAGCAGCGAACGACACCGCCGCCGCCCCGGACATCCCAACAGACCGAGAGGAAACGACTGGGCACCGCGGGGACGCCTCCCGCAGAACCTTCTGGAACACGCGTCCCGACGTGTCGTACAGCTCGGCGACCGTGGCCGACGACTACGGCGCAGCTCTTCCAACGGTCATCCAGGGGGTCCGGCTTGCGCCCGGCGTCACCCTCCTCCTGGACGCCGCCGCCCTGAACGGCGACGACCTCGCCGCCATCGAGACCGCCACGCGCCCGTTGCTCGACACGCTGCACCGGCGTGGTCTTCTCGCCCCCGCCGAAAGCCCCGCGATCCCGTCCGCCGATCCCTCTCGGAGGTCCCAGTGACCGTGCGCATACTGCCGTTGCCCGAGACCGCGCCACCCGAGCCAGACCACGGGCTGGGCGCGCTCACCACCGACAAGGGCAACCTGCCGCTCGACTCCGTCGACGTCCACGCCTCGATCACCGGGCTCGCCGCCGGCATCGAGGTCGTCCAGGGTTTTCGCAACCCGTACGACGTCCCGCTGGAGGCCACCTACATCTTTCCGCTGCCCGACCGCGCCGCCGTCACCGCCATGCGAATGGAGGCCGCCGACCGGGTCATCGAAGGGACGCTGAAGGAGCGCGGCCAGGCTCGGCAGGACTACGACGCCGCGATCGCCGCCGGTCAGCGAGCCGCCATCGCGGAGGAGGACCGTCCGGACGTCTTCACCATGCGGGTCGGCAACATCCTGCCGGGCGAACGCGTGACGATCAGGCTCGCGCTCGACCAGCCCCTGCCGCACGAGTCGGCGTCCAGCGCGACGTTCCGTTTCCCGCTGATCGTCGCGCACCGCTACATCCCGGGAGCACCGCTGGAAGGCGAGCGTGCCGGGTCCGGCGTCGCCGACGACACCGACGCCGTGCCGGACGCCTCCCGGATCAGCCCGCCCGTCCTGCTGCCCGGCTTCCCCAATCCGGTCCGGCTGGCCGTCACCGTCGACATCGACCCCGCCGGGCTGCCGCTGACCCAGATCCGCTCGGCGTTGCACGTGGTGGCCGAGGAGGGCGACGGCGAACGCACCACCGTGCGGCTGCAGCCGGGTGAACGCCTCGACCGCGACTTCATCCTCCGGTTCGACTTCGCCGCGCACGAGAGCGCGGCTCTCACCCTGACCCCGGACGAATCCGGCGAAGAAGGAACGTTCAGCCTGACCGTGCTCCCGGCCGGGGAGACCCGCCCGAGCCCCCGCGACGTCGTGCTCGTCCTCGACCGTTCCGGCAGCATGCAGGGCTGGAAGATGGTCGCCGCCCGCCGCGCCGCCGCCCGCATCGTCGACACGTTCCGCACCGAGGACCGGTTCGCCGTCCTGTCCTTCGACACTGTCATCGAACGTCCCCGCGACCTTGGCACCGGCTTGGTGGACGGCACCGACCGCAACCGGTTCCGCGCAGTCGAACACCTGTCGGCGCTGACCCCGCGCGGCGGCACCGAGATGCTGGCCCCGCTCGACGAGGGCTGCCGCCTGCTCGGCGACTCCGCGCGCGACCGGGTGCTCGTCCTCATCACCGACGGCCAGGTCGGCAACGAAGACCAACTCCTCGCCCATCTCGAACCCCGGCTGCCGGGCGTGCGCGTCCACGCCGTCGGCATCGACCAGGCGGTCAACGCCGGCTTCCTGAACCGGCTCGCCGCTATCGGCCAGGGGCGCTGCGAACTGGTCGAGTCCGAGGACCGCCTGGACGAGGCGATGGAGCACATCCACCACCGGATCGCCGCACCGCTCGCGACCGGGCTCTCCCTCCACCCCGACGGCCTGGAGATCATCCCCGACTCCGTCGCACCGGCCCGGCTGGGCGCACTGTTCCCCGAGGTGCCGCTGGTGATCGCGGGGCGTTTCCGCGGTGCGCCGTCAGGCTCCCTGTCCGTCCGCGGCACCGCGTCCGGCGGAAAGCCCTGGGAACAGCACGCCACGGGCACCGTCACCAAGAACCCGGCCGCCACGTCCATCTGGGCCCGCGCGCACCTGCGCGACCTAGAAGACCGCTACGCGGCTCGCGGCCTCGACGACCTGGAACAGCGCATCGTCGACACATCGCTCCGCTTCGGCGTCCTGTGCCGGTTCACCGCGTTCGTGGCCGTGGACAGCCGGGTCGTGACTGATGGCGACAGCCCGCACCAGGTCGTCCAGCCAGTGGAGACGCCCCGAGGTTGGGCGGCGCCCGCAGCCCCGGCGAGAACGATGCACGCCGCCTTCTCCGCCGCCGCCCCGGAAGCTCTCCTGACAGCCGACGCCGCACCTCCCTTGGCTCCGGGATCCCCACCGCCGTTCGCGTACGGCGCCGCACCGCCCGCCGGCCCGCCCACGCGAGGGACCAGCCGACCCGTCGACCAGCAACCGGCCGCAGGCGGAGGCCCGGTGTCACCGCGCCGCGCCCGCTCGGCACCGGCCGCCACCGGGTTCCAGCAGGAACTCGACAACGTGCTCGACCGCCTCCGCCAGGTCCCCGACACGCATGATCGGCGCGTGCACCACCTGCTGAGCGACCTCCTCCCCATCCTCGAGTCGATCATCCAGCGAATGGAGGCACAGCAGCTCGACACCACGTCCCTCACCGCCCTACGCGACGACCTACGCCGCCTGCCCCCCACACCGAACGAGACCACCGTCAACGACCTATGGACCCGCGCACTCCAGGTCCTCAGCGACTACACCGGAGGCCCGGCACCCCGCCGCCCCTTCTGGAAGCGCAACACCTAATCACAGGGTAGGGAAGGGTGCGGGGACGCACTCTGGGTGAGTGCGTCCCCGCGTGATGGGTCGTCGGTTTGGTCAGGCGTGCTTGGGGCGGTAGCGGCGCAGGAGCGGCACCAGGTTCAGCGCCAAGCCGACTAGGGCGACGGCGCCGACCAGGTTGACGCCCGGGTTGAACTCGCCGAAGCCATCGCCACCGGCGGCCGTTCCGCCCGCGACCAGGGCGGTGACGACCGCCAAGACCAGGGCGGCGCCGACCTGTCCCGACGTCTGGACGAGACCGGATGCCAGCCCCTGCTCGGAGTCGTCGATCCCGTCCGTCGCCTGCCCCATGATCGAGCTGAACCCGAACGCGAACCCGCCGCCCAGCAGGAGCATCGTCGGCAGGATCGTGAACAGGTAGTGCGGAGCGTTCCCGGCCGTGGCCAGGAACCATCCGTAGCCGAGGGTCAGGGACGTCATGGAGCTGATGATCAGACGGGGCGTCCCGTACCGGTCGATCAGGCGACCGAGGAACGGGGAGCCGAAGGCCACGACGAGTCCGGCGGGCAGCAACGCCATGGCCATCTTCAGCGGAGACCAGCGCAGCACGTCCTGCAGGTAGAGCGTCATCATGAACTGGAAGCTCAGGTACGACCCGAACAGGGCGACAATGCTCAGATTGGCCCGGACGATCGATCCGATCCGCAGGATGCCCAGCCGGATCAGCGGGTGCCGCACCTTCTTCTCGGTGACGAAGAAGGCGGCCAGGAGCGCCGCCGCCAGCACGACCGAGCCCAGCGTGACCGGGTCGAGCCAGCCCCGTTCGGGTGCGGAGACAACGGTGTAGACGGCGAGCAGCATGCCGCCGGTGAGTGTCACGGCGCCGACGATGTCGTGGCCGCCGCCCGCCGCCGGCTTGTCTCGCGGGATCAGCGCAAGGCCCGCGATGAGGGCGAGGACGGCGAGGGGCACGGGCGTCAGGAACGTCCAGCGCCATCCGAAGCTGGTCAGCAGACCGCCGAGGATCAGGCCGGACGAATATCCGCTGGCACCGAACACCGAGAAGACGGAGAGCGCCCGGTTGCGTGCGGGCCCCTCGTGGAACGTGGTGGTCAAGATGGACAGGGCGGTCGGCGCGGTGAACGCGGCGGCGAGCCCCTTGACGAAACGGGTGGCGATCAACAACGTGCCGTCGTCCACCAGGCCGCCGACCAGCGAAGCAAGGGCGAACACGGCCAGCGCGGTGAGGAAGACCTTCCGGCGTCCGAGCAGATCGGCGGTGCGTCCGCCCAGCAGGAGCAAGCCGCCGTAACCAAGGACGTAACCGTTCACGATCCACTGCAGCGACGTGGTCGAAAGGCCCAGCTCAGCGCCTATGGACGGCAGCGCGACGCCCACCATCGAGACGTCGAGGCCGTCCAGGAACAACACGGCGCACAGGACCGCGAGGACTCCCCACAGCCGGGGAGTCCAGGTCTGTTCGGCCGGCGCGCTCTCGGCGGCCGGCGCACGGACGGCGGAGGCAGGTGAGGTGTCAGCGATAGTCACGTCGAAGAACGGTACATGCGCATGCATCAAATGTCCACGCACTAAATTCTGTAGAATTTAATTCGAATGCATCAGATGCGCGCGCATGCTAGGATGCGCGACATGAAAGCGGAGGCTGCACTCGTCGGCCGCTGGCGCGAGCTGGCGACCTGCTACAACACAGTGGCCTGCGCCCTCGATCGCGCTCTCCAGGACGCCCACGGCCTCAGCATGAGCGAGTACGAGACGCTCGACCGCCTCGTCGACGCCAACTGTGAGAAGCGCCGCATGCAGGAAATCGCCGCGGCCATGTACCTCAGCCAGAGCGCCCTCTCCCGCACCGTCGCCCGCCTGGAGAAGCACGGATACGTGCAGCGCGGCCTTTGCGAAGCCGACCGCCGCGGCGTCTTCGTCGAGATCACCGACGCGGGCCGCCGATGCCACGCCGACGCCCGTGAAACCCACCTGAAGATCCTCGCCGAGCACCTGGCACCAGCACCCTGATCTGGCCCCTCACCTCTCGCGCCCGCCCCGCCCACGCCCGTCCGACGTCCCACCGCGCCACTCGCGCACGGATGCGCGCCGAGGCGTTGACACCCTGCACTGCTCGAACACCGTCCGAGGCGCAAACAACCAAGATCCACGACCGTCATCTCACGAACCTGCGGGAGCACAGCAAGGGCCAGGCGGCTGACAAGCTCCTCGTCGGCGAGAAGTGGCAGGGCACGGAAGACGGTTACGTGTTCGCGACCGGACGGGGCAACCCGATCCATCCCGACTCGGTCGGCTGGCTCATGACCAAGACCATCCGGGCCTACAACGCGCCGAAGGAGGGGCCGCGTCCGGCTGAGCAACTGCCCCATGCCCGGGTGCACGACCTGCGGCACATTCACGCGACCACGCTGCTCCTGGCTGGCGTCCCCGTCCATGTGGTGGCCGCTCGGCTCGCGCACGCCGATCCGGCGATCACGCTCCGGGTGTACGCGCACGTGATCCGGTCGGCAGAGGTGGCTGCGGCGGACGTGTTCGCGCGGGTCATGAACGAGGCGGCCTAGATGTCGCTGTTAGCAAGCCTGTTAGCAAACCTGTTAGCAAAACAGCCCCCTTCCAAGATCGGAAGGGGGCTTTGACGTGGGAGCCGCCTATCGGAATCGAACCGATGACCTATTCATTACGAGTGAATCGCTCTGCCGACTGAGCTAAGGCGGCGCGCCGTGCGGGACACGGCGGTTGAAGTCTACCGGGTCTCCGGGGGTGAGCGTGCACTGGTTATTCAGCGGCAGGTGGTGCCGTCCTTGGGCGGCTCGCCGGTGAGGAGGTACTTGTCGGCGGCATCGGTGATGCAGTCGTCGCCCTGCAGGTAGGCGGTGTGGCCGTCGCCGTCGAAGGTGAGGAGGACGCCGCTGGAGAGCTGGTCGGCGAGGCTCTGGGACCACTTGTACGGTGTCGCGGGGTCGCGGATGGTTCCGATGACGACGATCGGTGCGGCGCCCTTGGCGGTGATGGGTTTCGGCTGTTGTTCGTTCTGGACGGGCCAGTAGACACAGGGCAGGCCGCCCCAGACGACGAAGGGGCCGAAGCGGGGGGCGGCCTTCTGGGCTTCGGTGGCCGACTTGCCGTAGGTCTTGAGGTCTGGGGGGTTGGGCTTGTCGACGCAGTTGATGGCCATGTTCGCGTCGGTCTGGGTGCTGTAAGTGCCGTCAGGTTTGCGTTCGACCATCTCGTCCGCGAGCGTCAGGAGCATCGTGCCGTCCGCGTTCTGGATGGCCTGGGTGAGGGCCTGGCGGAGGAGGGGCCAGTACTCCTTGACGTAGAGGGCTCTGGCTATGCCCATGGTGGCCAGGGACTCGGTGACCTTGCGGGAGTCTCGGGTGTTCTTGAGCGGTGTCTTGTCCGTCTTGGCCAGGAAGGACGAGATGGTGGCCACAACCGCGTCGACGGAGTTGCCGAATCGGCAGAAGCCTGCTTTGACACAGTCGCCGGCGAAGGCGCGCAGGGCCGTCTCGAAGCCTTTGCCCTGTTCGATCAGCATGTCGGTCGAGGACTGCTTGGGGTCGACGGCACCGTCCAGGACGAGGGCGCGGACATTCTTGGGGAACTGCTCGGCGTAGAAGGCGCCCAGGTAGGTGCCGTAGGAGGCGCCGTAGTAGGTGAGCTTCTGGTCGCCCAGGGCGGCGCGTAGGACGTCCATGTCGCGGGCGGCGTTGACGGTGCCCACGTGTGGGAGTTCGGTTGTCGCCTTGGTCTTGCAGTTCTGGGCGAACTGTTTGCCCTTGGCGGCGAGGGCGTCCGTCTCTTTCTGGTCGTCCGGGGATGAGTCGGTGGCGAAGAAGTCGTCCAACTGGGCGCCGGTATTGCAGCGGACGGGGTCGCTCTTAGCGACGCCACGAGGGTCGAAGCCGACGATGTCGAACTTGCTGCGCAGGTCGTTTCCGAACGTCCGGGCTGCCTGGCGGACGAAGTCCGTACCGGAACCGCCGGGACCGCCGGGATTGGTGAGCAGGGAGCCCACGCGGTCGGACTCGTCCTCGGCGGGGAGCCTGATCACGGAGATTCCGACCTTGGCGCCAGACGGTTTGGCGTAGTCGAGCGGTACCTGGACGGTCGCGCATTGGAATCCGTCCCCGCAGTCCTTCCAGGACGGTTTCTGCTCGTAGAACGAGCCGAGGCCGACCGGGACGCTCGCTGACGCGGTCGCCCTCTCGCCGCCGTCGTCGCTGCATCCGGTGACCGCCGCCAACGTCAGCACGGCGGCCACGCTGATGAACTTCGATGTCCGCACTGGGACCCCGTCTCGTCGTAACGCCACGTACGCCGTCGCCTACGCTACGTCGACGCGGCGTCCTGGGGCTACTTCTGTCCGTAGTCGTGTTCGATGCCGTCGAGCAGCCAGTTGAGGCCCCGCTCGAAGTTCGCGCGTCCGTAGAGGCCCCGCTCGAAGACGGGCTTGAGGTGCGGGAACTCACCGCTCTCCAAGAGCGTGCGGACGTACTCCCGCTCCAGGAGGCTGGTGTGGGCACGCTCCAGGCCGTTCTCACCGATTTCTTGGACGTGCTGCTCCCGCAACGTGTAACCCAGCATGTAGTGGTCGAGGGTGGTGATGATGGCCACCATGTTCTCTGGGTCATCGGTGAGCAGTGCTGCGGCGGCCAGGGACTGCTCTGCATGACGCAGGCCGTTCGGCCCTACGCGCGGGGAGCGGTGGGCGAGCTCGAACATCCAGGGATGCCTGAGGCCGGTCTCGCGTTCCTGGTGGGTGATCTGGAGGAGCGCCTCGCGCCAGTCGTCCGGCAGGTCGCCCTCGATCAGCGCCTCCTCCGCGACCTCGTCGTACATGAGGTCGAAGATGTCGTCCTTCGCGTCGATGTGGGTGTAGAGGCTCATCGCGCGCACGCCCAGTTCGCTCGCGATGCGGCGGATCGACACGGCGTCCAGGCCGTCGGCGTCCGCGACCTTGATCGCGGTCTCGACGATCGCCTCCCGGGTCAGCTTCGGGCGACGCCCGCCGCGCGGACGCGTCCACACGTCGCCTGACCTCGCTGCCACGACAAAGATCCTACGCGATACACCGTATCGATACGGTGTACGGATTTCGAGATACGGTGTACAGTGGCATCGATACGGCGTACGGATTCGGAAAGGCGGCCGGATGACCAGCGCAACGACCGCGCCTCCCGCCGGAGAGGAGCGCATCGACCCGCACCTGCGCAACCTCGCGGTCGTCGTGCTGCTCGGCGCGATCATGACGGTCCTCGACTCCACGATCGTGAACGTCGCGGTCGCGGCGCTGGGCCGGGACTTCGACACCTCGTTGTCGACGATCCAGTGGGTCGTGACCGGCTACACCCTCGCCCTGTCCATGGCGATCCCACTGACCGGCTGGTCGGTGCAGCGGTTCGGCGCCCGGACGATGTGGCTCGTCTCGCTGGGACTGTTCATCGGCGGCTCCCTGCTCTGCGGGCTCGCATGGTCGATCCCTTCGCTGATCGCGTTCCGCGTCCTGCAGGGCCTCGGCGGCGGAATGCTGATGCCGGTCGGGCAGACGATGCTCGTCCGGGAGGCCGGGCCTGGGCGGATGGGCCGAGTGATGAGCGTCGTCGCGGTCCCCGCGATGCTCGCGCCGGTGCTCGGACCGCTTCTCGGCGGCGTGATCGTCGACAATCTGAGCTGGCGGTGGATGTTCTTCGTCAATGTTCCGTTCTGCGCGATCGCGCTGTTCGCCGCCGTGCGGATGCTGCCGCGCGACACCGACCGCAGCGCGGACGCCCGGCTGGACGTCCTTGGGATGCTGCTGCTGTCCCCCGGCTTGGCGGCCCTGGTGTACGGGCTGTCGGAAGCCGGGAACGGGGCGAGCCTCACGGGCGCGCGCTTCCTCACCAGCGTCTTCGCCGGCGGCGTCCTGGTCGCCGCGTTCACCGCGCACGCGCTGCGGAAGGGGCAGGATGCGCTCATCGACCTGCGCCGACTGAGTACGCGGGCGTTCACGGCCGCCACCGGAGGGCTCTTCCTCTACTGCGGCGCGATGTTCGGCCTGATGATCCTCATCCCGCTGTTCGCGGTGATCGTCCGCGGCGAGTCGGCCCTGGACGCGGGCTGGCTGCTGGCCCCGATGGGCGTCGGCGCGATGATCACGATGTCGGTGTCGGGACGGCTGGTCGACAGGTTCGGTGGACGATGGTTCGCCGTGGGCGGCGTCCTGTGCGTCCTCGCCGGCGCCCTGGCGCTCACCGCCCTCGACCCGGGGACCGGCCGCGGCATGATCATGGGCACGATGTTCGTCGTCGGGCTCGGCCACGGCATGATCGCCCCCAGCCTGATGTCGATGGCCTACCAGGGCCTGCCGCGCGAGGCGGTGCCCGCGGCGACCACCGGCGCGAACATCCTGGTCAGGGTGGGGAGTTCGTTCGGCACGGCGGTGATGGCGGTCGTCCTGCAGATCGCCATCCGCGACGAGATCCCCGGCGCGTCCGGCAACCTGTCCGAAGCCGCCGCCCGGCACACGGCACAGACGCCCATCCTCCTGACGAACGCCTTCACCGAAACGTTCTGGTGGGCGGCGGCGATCCTGCTCCTCGCCCTCCTCCCAATCCTCGCCGTCCCCCGCAGACCAAAGGAGGTCTCACTGACTAAATGAGAACCCTCTTCGAGGACGACCTGTTTGGGGACGGCACATCCGTGACCGGCACGCGTTCGTGGGTGCAGGAATCGCGCGGCGAACGTCCGGGCGGGCGGCTGTGGGGACGAATAGCCGCTGAACCTGCCTTGCTCGTGGCCGCGCCAGTATCCCGGCTCGTTCTCCTCAGCGTGGAGAGTGCCTGCAATGTCACGGGGCTGCGCGTGTTGCGATGACGTACGCTCGGCCACCGGCCCACCCTGACCCTCGGTCTTCTTGCCCGGTTTCGTGGGTCGTGACGTCTGTCGTCGCATCCCCGTGATCGCCTTGTCTAGTTGGGCAGGAGTCGCTGGCGATCGGCTCGTCGTGGGCTTGTGTGGCCGGATCTGGGCGAGGTTCTCGAAATAGGTGATGGAGCGGGGAGGTTGCCCAGGCATGAGCACATCTCAGAAGACCAGGATTCGGATCGAGAAGAGCGGCAAGCGCGTCCGGGTTTATCTCGGCGGCCGGCTGGTAGCGGACACTACAGGGCCGTTCCTGGTGTGGGAGGTCCCCTACTATCCGACCTACTACTTCCCTGAGGCGGATGTGCGGGCCGAACTCGTCGAGGAGGGGCCGGGCAAGCGGTCGCCGAGTCGGGGTGACGCGGCTGCCTACACGGTGAAGGTGGACGGTGCCGAGGCTCCAGGCGGGGCGCTCCGGTACGCAGAGTCGCCGATCGAGGAACTGCGTGGTCTCGTCCGGTTCGACTGGGAGGCGATGGACGCCTGGTTCGAGGAAGACGAGGAGATCTTCGTCCATCCGCGGGATCCGTACACGCGCGTGGATGTGCTGGCGGCTTCACGGAATGTTCGGGTCGAGGTGGATGGGGTGACGGTCGCGGAATCGTCCAGCCCAAGGTTGCTTTTCGAGACGGGGCTGCCGGTTCGCTACTACCTGCCGAAAACGCACGTCCGGATGGATCTGCTCGAGCCTACGGAAACGGTGACGCGCTGCCCTTACAAGGGCACTGCGGAGTACTGGTCGGTGCGCGCGGGCGGGAATGTCCACAAGGATCTGGCGTGGTCGTATTCCACCCCGCTGGACGAGAGCCGCAAGATCGCCGGGCTTGTCTGCTTCTACAGCGAGAAGGTCGACATTTTCGTCGACGGCGTCCTACAGCCCCGTCCGTCTGTCCGGTAGGCGAGTCGTTGTCGCGTCGCCGACGATTGGGCGGTGCGCGGCGGCCGGAGACCCGGTCCGCCGTGGAGGAGGCGACGGCGGCGCATACGTTCACCGGCAGAGCGCCAGCCTCACCGTCCGTGGCGGACATTAGGTGGGGTGGCCGTGGGGCGGCCGTTGGGAAGCAGCCGGGTACGTGGACGCTGTGGGAAGTGTGGCGTAGGCGGCAGGGCCCGGAACCGTGTGGCGAGGGTTAGGGCGGGTCGCCGGGTCGGGTCGTCTGTCGAAGAGCGGCTCGCTCGTAGAGATTGCGGCCGTGTCGAGGGAGCAACAGACGCATACCGCGCGCAGCGTGTGAGGCGGGCTGGCCGTTGGACTGTGTTGTGCTGCCGCCCCGTCACCGCGCGGCCAGGTCCTTGGACGAGGTGGCGGGTGGCGATGCCTACTGCCTGCGTCCGGGGCCGGCGGGGGCGTTCTGTCTGAGGAGAGCGCGCGCTAGCCCTACGTGGTTGGGTCGTGGGGTCCGCGGGTGGGCTCGATTGGGGCGGCTGCGCGGGGGTTACAGCGTTGGATGGGACATTGGGTGGTGGTGTGATGCCTGTCGCGTTTTCCGGGTGGGGTCTTGAGGACGTCCTTACGGCTTCGTAGGTTACGCAATCGTAAGTTAGCGTGCCTTCGGGAGGGACCTTGGCCACCGCATCGCGGCGATCCATTGCAACGTGGCGGGGGATTGAGGCGGCCGTCCGGCAGCTGACCACGCCGCTCTTGCCTGAGGACTACCTCGGGATGGTGAACCCGCTTTGGTCGACGGCGGAGCTCCGCGGGCGGGTCGAGGCCGTCCGGCATGAGGCTCCCGGGGTGGCGACTCTGGTGATCAAGCCGGGGCGGGCGTGGTGCGGGCATCTGCCGGGGCAGTGGGTCAAGGTCGGCGTGGATGTGGACGGTGTCCGGCATTGGCGGACGTTCTCGCTCTCGTCCCCGCCACGGCCGGACGGGCGCATCACCATCACGGTCAAGGCCGCGCCGGACGGGTTCGTCTCCGCGCACCTTGTCAGGAAGGTCCGGCCCGGGGCGATCGTGCGGCTTGGGCTGGCGGACGGTGAGTTCGTCCTGCCCGCGGAGGTTCCCCGCAAGCTGCTGTTCGTTACGGCGGGGAGCGGGATCACGCCGGTCATGGCCATGTTGCGGCGGCTCGGCGAGTCGTCGCGTGATGTCGTGCTCGTCCATTCGGATCGGACGGCCGGGGATGTCATCTTCGGCGCCGAGCTGCGCGCTATGGCGGGGCTGCGGCTGTATGAGCGGCACACGGTCGTTGAGGGGCGACTCAAGCCGTCCGAACTGTCCGGGATTTGTGCTGATTGGGCGGAGCGGGAGTCGTGGGCCTGCGGGCCTGGGGAGATGCTGGACGACCTGGTGGCGTACTGGCGCGCTGCCGACGTTGAGGACAGATTGCGTGTTGAGCGTTTTCGGACCGTCCTGGACGGCGGCGGGACGGGCAGCGGCGGCCGGGGCGGGCGTGTGACGTTCAGCAAGAGCGGCGTCGAGGTCGACGCGGACGGGGCCACGCCGCTGCTGGTGGCCGGGGAGGACGCCGGTGCGCTGCTGCCGAGCGGGTGCCGGATGGGCATCTGCCGCAGCTGCGTCGGCCGCCTGTGCTCCGGCAAGGTCCGGGATCTGCGGACCGGCGAGGTGCACGGTGAGGAAGGCGACATCGTCCAGACCTGTGTCTCGGCGGCCGCAGGGCCTGTGGAAATCGAACTCTGAAGGAGCACGAGGATGACCGCCACGACTGTGTCAACGACCGGGCATCTCAGGGACGGCGACTATGACGCCATCGCGCGCGAGCTGGACGCGCTCCGTGAGGAGATCTTCGCCGGACTCGGTGAGCGCGACGCGGCCTATATCCGGCGGGTGATCCGCTGGCAGCGCGGCCTGGAGATCGGGGGCAGGACGCTGCTGATGGCGTCCTCGCTGCCGCCCGCCTGGATCGCCGGGACCGCGACGCTGGCCCTCGCGAAAATCCTGGAGAACATGGAGATCGGGCACAACGTCATGCACGGTCAGTGGGACTGGATGCGCGACCCGAAAATCCATTCGACGACCTGGGAATGGGACAACGTCTCCCCCGCCGCTCAGTGGAAACACACCCATAATTTCGTCCATCACACGTTCACCAACATCCTCGGCAAGGACAGGGACGTCGGCTACGGCCTCCTCCGTGTCACGCCGGAGCAGGAGTGGAGTCGCGCTCACCTCGCGCAGCCGATCTACAACGTGCTGCTGGCGATGTTCTTCGAGTACGGCGTCGCGATGCACGACCTGGAGGTCGAGGAGATCCAGGACGGGACGCACGACAAGGAGGTGACGAAGGCGAAGCTGCGCGCGATCGGACGCAAGATCCTCCGCCAGTGGGGCAAGGACTATGTCGCGTTCCCCTTGCTGAGTGGTCCGCAGTTCTTCTCCACGCTCGCCGCCAACTTCACCGCCAATGTGGTGCGCAACGTGTGGGCGCACACGGTCATCTTCTGCGGGCACTTTCCCGGGGACATCGAGGTGTTCGAGGAGGAACGGCTGGAGGGCGAGACCAAGGGGGAATGGTACGTCCGGCAGCTTCTCGGGTCGGGCAACATCACTGGTGGGAGCTTCTTTCATCTGATGACCGGCAATCTCAGCCATCAGATCGAGCACCATCTGTTCCCTGACATGCCGAGCAATCGGTACGCCGAGGTCGCGCCGCGCGTCCGGGCCCTGTGCGAGAAGTACGGGGTGCCGTACCACACGGGTTCGCTGTCCAAGCAGGTCACGAGCACCTGGAAGAAGATCTTCCGCTACGCCCTCCCGCCCAAGAAGGCGACCGTCCGGGGTTAGCCGAGGGCTTGGGCTACCGGGGTGTAGAGGCGGGACGGGTCGCCGTTGATGGGGGCACCGTACTCCATGATCGTGGTGGTGAAGGCGGGGCGCAGACCGTGTGCTTCTGCCCAGGCGAACAGTTCTGGGTGGCGGTGGTCTACGTCGAGGCGCACTGGGCGGCCTGGTGGGATGGCTTCGTCCACGAGGGTTAGGGCGGTTTCGGTGTCTTGCGCGATGACCGGGCCGATTATGGTGCGGTCCTCGTTCTTCCAGGCGCCGCCGAAGCCTGCGATGCCGCCTCCGTTCCGGACGACGCGGAACGATTCGCAGAAGGACGGCAGGCCCTTGACCAATGCTGAGCGGTCAGCGCCGAAAACCTCAGTATCGAGGGCGTGGACGGCGGGCATGTCGCTCGCCTCTACCGGGACGGAGACTCCCCGCTTGGACAGACCCTCGGCCACGCCCGTATACGCGGTGTAGAGCCCCACGGAACGAAATCCCAGACGCTCGTACAGCGCACGTCCATAGTCGGTGGCGGTTAGGCAGAAGCTCGCCGTCGCTGTGTTGTCCATGGCGTGCCGCATCAGGCGTCCGCCCAGGCCGCGTCGCTCGTAGCGTTGGGCGACGAGGACCATGCTGATGGCGGCGACGTCCTTGCCGTACGGCGTGGAGATCACCGTGCCGGCCAGTTCGCCGTTCCCGTCGTCGATGCCGTAGACGTCGCCGACCGAGAACAGGAACCGCCATTTGTGGTCCTCGCGTCCCCAGTCACGGTCTTCGGCGAGGCGCTGGCAGGCGGGTAGGTCGTTGATTCCGAGCAGCCGCACGGGGCCGTCCGGCACCGGTGAGTCCATGGTCGGACGCTAGATCGGCCGCGTCCGACCGCACAACCGAATTAGCCGCCCCGCAGGCAGGACGGGCCGTCCCGCAGGCAGGACGGGTCGTCCCGCGGGCAGGACGGGCGGTGGACGGTCAGTAGACCTCGACGCCGAAGGCGTCTAGGACTTGGCTGACCGGCTGGATGTAGGTAGTTCCGCCGCTGCTGCAGTTCCCGCTAGCGCCGAATCCCATGCCGAGCGCGAAGGTGCCGGAGAGGTAGGGCGCGCCTGGGGTGTCGCCGGGCTCTGTGCAGATTGTCGTCCTTGCTAGTCCGCGGATCGTCCCTTCATGGGAGGTGACGCTTGTGTTGAGCGCCGTTACGGTGCCGCACTCGGTGCCGGTGTCAGAGTTGATGCGGCAGATCCGCTGGCCGACTCTCGGGCTTTGCGTCCCTGTGACGTCTTGCGACCCCGTGGGCGTGCCCACGCTGCCGGGCCTCTCTGTGTGAGGGCTGACATAGCGGACGAGCGCGGTGGTGCCGTTCGTGACCTGGACGACGGTGCCGAGCTTGATGCGCAGCGTCGGGTCGGCGTAGAGCTTCAGACCGACTTCGGCGCAGGCGCCCGTGGTGAGGAAGTAGTAGGAGTCGGCCTTGCGCACGTTGAAGCCCAGGGTGCAGCGGACGCCGCCGGGCGCGAAGATCGACTCTCCGCCCTCGGGGTCCGGGGGACCCATCAGGCCGTGGGGCGGCTCGTCCGGATCGGGTTGGGGCTCCTGGTCCGGCGGTGGGTCGTCGTCGGGCGCCGGGTCCTGGCTCGGCGGTGGGTCGTCGTCCGGTGCGGGGTTCGGGTCCCGGTCCGGCCCCGGGTCGGGGTCGGGCGCGGGTGCCGAGCCGGGAGCGGGCGCGGCCACGACGGGAGGCTGAACCACGGTCCCGCCGGACGCGCCGGACGCAGCCTCCGACCGGCCGTCGGCGGCGCGGCCTTGGGAGCGGCCGCGGGACGGGTCGGCGCCGGACGCGCGGGCGCCGTAGCCGCGCGCGGACTCGTCCGCGAAGTCGGTTTCCGGGGTCGGCTCGGCGTCGGGGAGCGACTCGGAGTCCGGGGCGGGCGCCGGGGCCGGGGCGGGAGCGGAAATGGAATCGGGGGCCTGGGTGATCATGTACGGAGCCGTGGCGACGATGATCGCCGTACCGCTCACCAGCATGGTCAGGGGGATTGGTCTCACGGGGCCTCCTGGGGTTGGCGGGTGAGGGGGGGTCGGCCCAGGATGACGACTTGCCGGAATAGTGCTGAAAAGGCGATGTCTCTCACAAGGGTGGAAACTGCCAAGATTTGGAGTGGACACCTATCAAATGCAAGGCGAAGGCCAGTGAGATCGATAGGTAACGGCGGACGGCCGGGACGGGCCAGGCCTGCACAAATGTTCGCCCGGTTTCTCCAGCGTCACTTACTGTGAGCGGGCGCGGCTGCAATCACGACCAACCACGGCTACGGTGTGGAACGGAATGAGCCCGGCGAGCGAACTTCAGTAAACGTTGACGTCGTAGGCGCTGAGGATTTCGTTGATCGGCTGATAGAAGGACGTCCCGCCGCTGGAGCAGTTGCCGCTTCCGCCGACCCCGACGCCGAGCGCCAAGGTGCCGGTGAAGTAGGGCGCACCCGGGTTGTCACCGGGCTCCGAGCAGATGTTCGTCCTCGCCAGGCCGGTCATCGTCCCTTCGGGGAAGCTCACGCTCTGATTGAGCCCCGTCACGGTGCCGCATCGCGTGCCGGTGGTGGAACCGCTGCGGCATACCTGCTCGCCGACGGACGCCTTGCCCGCCGCCGTGATGTCCCGGGACCCGGGATGGAGGAGCACGCTGCCGGGCCGCTCCACGTGGGGTTCGACGTAGGCGACGAGCGCGACGGCGACGTTCATGACCGAGACGACGGTACCGAGTTCGACGGTCAGTCCCGGATCGGCATAGATCTTCTGCCCCTGCTTGGCGCAGCCGCCCGCGGTGAGGAAGTAGTAGGTGTCGGACTTACGCACGTTGAAGCCGATGGTGCAGCGGACGCCGCCCTTCGCGAAGACGGCCTGGCCGCCCTGACCGCTCGGCGGGTCATCGGCGGCAGAGGACGCGGTCGCGGTGGGAGCGAGGGCGAGCATGGCAGCGGTGGCGGTCGCGGTGACGGCGGCGGTGGCCGTCGCGGCGATCATGGAAAGGCGGGGTATCACAGGGCCTCCTGCGGGAGCGGCGGGGGGATGGACGCCCAAGATGACGACTTTCCGGAATAGTGCAGAGAAACGAAGGTCCTTACAAGAGGACGAAAGTGCCAATTTTGGCGGTGGCCGTCTATCAACTGCCATGCCGAGATGCGGACGCCCGTCGTCCTCCCGCCGATTCGGACGCGGAGCGGGCTGGTCAGGCCGGGGCGCCGTCGTCGTCGGGGTCCGGGGCGGCAGCCGGATCGGGAGCGGCGGCGCGATCGGGCTCGGCAGCGGGATCGGAAGCTGGGTCGGCGGCGGCGGGATCGGGAGCTGGATCGGGCGCGGCGAGGTCGGGAGCTGGATCGGGCGCGGCGGGGGCGGGAGCCGGATCGGCGGCGGTGGTGGGCTGGTCGTACAGGGCGTCGTGTTGCTGGCGCGGAGAACAGACCGAGGCGGACGGGCAGGAGCAGCGCCCGCCGCTCGCCAGACGGACGGTCACCTTGTCGGACGGCACATTGCGTCCCACCACCTGGCCCGGACCGTTCGGGGTGTCCACGCGCGCCCCCAGCGCTGGCATCTTCTCGTGCGCCTTGACGTAAAGCGGATGCTCATACTTCAGGCAGCACATCAGACGCCCGCACGCGCCCGCGATGCGCAGCGGGTTGACGGGAAGGTCCTGCTCCTTCGCCATCCGGACGGAGACGGGCTCGAAGTCCTTGAGGAAAGTGGCGCAGCACAGGTCGCGGCCGCAGGGGCCGATGCCGCCCTGGAGCCGGGCCTCGTCGCGGGGGCCGACCTGGCGGAGTTCGACGCGGGCCTTGATGCCGCGGGCCAGGTCGCGGACGAGGGCGCGGAAGTCGACGCGGTGCGGCGCGGTGAAGTAGATCTTGAAGACGTTGTCGGTGTCGAGGAAGTCGACGCCGATGACCTTCATGGGGAGCTCGTGCTTGCGGATGAGGCGCTTGGCGATCGAGCGGCCCTCGGCGCGGCGGCGGCGGTTGGTCTCGTCGCGGGCCAGGTGCTCGTCGGCGGCGGGGCCTGCGCATTCGGGGAGGCCGCCGATGTCCTCGGAGACCCACTGCGGCGCCCAGACGCACTCGGCGACCTCGGGGCCGGAGTCGGTGGGGACGAGGACCTTGTCGCCCACCTTCGGGGTGTGCGAACCGGGGTCCAGGTAATAGAGGCGGCCGTAACGGGTGAAGCTGACTGCCATCACCATGCCCACGGTTTCGCTCCGTTCGCCCGATTCCGTGCGACCCACTTTAGGCCGTCCGGAAGCCGGGCTCACCAGGCGGCGTCTGCGAGATCTTCCCCTGGGACGGCGACATCCGCCGTATAGAGGTCCCCGGCGGTCGCCAGGAGTGCCTTGCCTGTGTGCGAGGTGTCGAGGCTGGTCAGTTCGTCCTTCACCTTCTGGTGCCACAGGACCTTGGTGGGCTCCCCCACCACACTGAGCGCCTGCACGGACATCTGGGAGTTCTTCACGATGCCGGCGAATACGGTCTTGCCGTCACGGCTCAGGATCGCCGTAGTGCCGTCCTTGGGGAGAGTCAGGACGGCCTTGCTCAGTTTCAGGTCGCCCGTAGGGCCATCGATGTTGAGCGTCCGGAGCTGGTGTTTGGACTCGACCACCTTGCCGCCCGCGGAACGGACGACCGGGCTCCAAACGAACGAGAGCGTCGTGCCAGACCAGGAGAGGCTGCTCACGCGGGCGGGCAGTTTCGTCGTCCACACCCTGTGGACGCCGGTGCCCGCGGCGACGACGTCCACGCGGCTGCGGGCGCCCTGGTAGGTGACGTAGGCGATGCGGTCGCCGGTCGGGCTCACGGCGAGGTCGGACCAGGACGTGGACACGCCGGGCACGGCGGCCTTCGGGATGTCCCCGAGGTCCTTGGGACGTCCGTTGTCCTGCAGCGTGAGGCGGTGGAACGTCACCGCCCGGCCGGCGTAGGACGCGACGACGTACGAGCCGTCCTTCAGCGCCGCGACGCGCTGGAAGCGGCGGCCCTGCGGCGCGGCGACGGGCAGCCCGACATCGGCGCCGCTGCGGACGTCGCGGACGATGAGCGCCGTGCCCGACTCGGCGACCCCGACGACGAACCGGGGCTCGGTCTTCCTGGACTCGGCGGCGGGCGCCGCCTCGTGCTCCTTCTCGGCGGCGCGCTGGTGCCGGTGGACGACGTCCATCCCGCCGCCGACGAACAGCGCCGCGGCGGCGGCGACGGCGATGGGGATGAGGCCCCTCCAGGGTGGGTTCTCGCGCCTGCCGTCCATCGGGTCGTCCCGCACCTGCCTTTCCGCTGCTCTGCGTCGCGTCCGTGTCGCCCGTCGTTTCTACCTCATCTCCATCGCGACAAAAACCCATGAACGCGGAGTTACCACATCGAAGCGAAACCAGATTCCCGGTGTCTCCGCCGCGTCAGCCGGGCGCGCCGCGTCACCGGAGCGAGCGCCGCGTCAGCCGAGCGCAGCGTCAGCCGAGCGCCGTGCGGGCCGCGTCTACCAGGGACGCACGATACGACGCGCCGAACAGGGCCACATGCACAAGGAGGGGATGCAACTGATGCAGCGGGACGCGGGCGCGCCATCCGTCCGCGAGCGGCGCGGCCTCGTCGTAGGCGGCGAGGATCCGTTCCAGGTGGGGCGTCCCGAACAGCGCCATCATGGCCAGATCGGTCTCGCGGTGGCCGCCGTGGGCCGCGGGGTCGATCAGCAGCGCCCGGCCGTCCGTCCACAGGACGTTGCCGGACCACAGGTCTCCGTGGATGCGGCTCGGCGGCTCGGGCGGGCCCGCGAGCGTCTCGACGTCCGCCATCACGCGTTCGACCAGGCGGACGTCGGCGGACGACAGATGGCGGGCGCCCAGGCGGAGGAACGGTTCAAGGCGGCGTTCGGCGTACCAGCCGGCCCAGCCCCGGCCGTCCTGCGCCAGGGTGTTGTCGAGCGGGAGGTCGGCGATGTAGCCGTCCCAGGGGGCTCCGTAGGTGGTCGGACGGGCGGTGGTGTGGAGCGCGGCCAGTTCGCGTCCGAGCCGTTCCGCGCTGGACGGAGACGGCGACCCGGACGGCAGCCACGGAAGGACGAGCATGTGCTCATCCGCCGCCACCACCTCGGGGACGGGCACCCTCACGCCCGACTCTTGGGCGGACGCTTCGGACAGCCAGCGCAAACCCGCCGCCTCCGCGGCGAACACGCCCCCGTCCCGGCCATCCCGGACGAATTCGGACGCAGCCGCCTTAACGAACACCTCGCGCCCATCGGCCAGGGTCGCGCGATGCAACGTCCACGAGTGGCTCGACCCGAGGCCGCGCAAGCCGTCCACCCCGACCCCGACGAGACGCTCAACCCGATCGCGCACCTGGTCGGACGTCGCAGCGGACCTCGCAGCGGACCTCGCATCGGACGCCCCGCCGGACGCAGCTCCAGACAGCCCGCCCGACGCACCGCTGGACAGCCCGTCGGACGCATCGGCGTGCACGCGGGTCAGCGCTCCTTGAGTGCCGTGCGGATCTCCTCCAGGAGGCCCGGAACAGCTGCCTCCACCTGCTCCAGGACGAGATCGAAGTCGGCGCGCCCACCGTAGTAGGGGTCGGGGACGTCGAGGTCCGACGCGTCGGCGTCCGGGTCGAACTCGCGGAGCAGCCGGATCCTGCCGCGGGCCTCGTCGTCCGGAGCCATCGATCGCAGCGCCCGCCGGTGCCCCTCGTCCAGCGCGATGATCAGGTCGTAGCGGTCGAACCAGCCGGCCTCGAACTGCCGGGCGATGTGGGCCGACCGGTAGCCCGCGCGGTGCAGCGCCGCGACCGTCCGCTCGTCGGCCGCGTCGCCGACGTGCCAGCCGCCGGTGCCCGAGCTGTCCGCCTCGACGTCGAGGCCCTCGTCCTCGACATGGTGGCGCAGGACCCATTCGGCCATCGGCGAGCGGCAGATGTTCCCCGTGCAGACGAACGTGACGCGATACGGCATCCCTCCATCATGCACGAGGCTTTCGAGGGTCGATGACGACGGCGTCCACGCCGGGGACGCCGTCCATCGCGGCCTTCACCGCCTTCGCGGCCTCGGCATCCGCGACCCGAACGCGGAACGAGTCGGGAATGTCGCCCGGACGGACCCCTTCCAGGAGTTCCTTGTCCTCGACGAACCGCTTCTTGAAACTCGCGTACGCCTGCTCCCTCGACTCGTACTCGACCCGCCGCACCTGCGGCATCGCGTCCAGCCGCCGCTTGATCTCCGCCTTCTGCTGCTCGGTGGCGTCCTCTTTCCGGCAGCGTCGCGCGTCGGACGTCTTGGCGCACAGGAACACCGACACCCTGCGCTCGCTGGACGCCGCCTTCCCCTCCCCGAACGTCCGGTCGACGACCAGATAGCCGCCCACGGCCACGCCCGCCATCATCAGGACGAACGCGGTGATCAAGGCGCCCATGACCAGCGGGCGCGATAACGCCGTGGACGGCGGCGGAGGGACGCTCCCAGGCCGGGCCCCAGGCCGGGCCGCAGGACGGACGGGCTCCTCGGCGTCCTTCGCCGCGTCCGCCGGGCGTTCCTCGGGTCCGTCCACTGGCGCTCCCTCGTCAGATAGCGGAATCAGCCAAGTTAACGAAGCGGCCCAGGACCGGTCTCGGTCCTGGGCCGCTTCGCTATACGAGACGAGCCGGCGACGCTGACGGTGTCAGTGGCTGACGGCGTTCAGCGCGTCCACGATGCCGCTGCCGAAGAACCCGTTCTGGCCCTTCGAGCCCTCACAGGTCTGCGTCGACGTGTTCTTCACCCACTTGCCGTCCTGCAGCGTGTACCAGACGTACTCGAAGGCCCGCGGGCTCGGGCATTCCTTCTCGGTCGCGGTGCCGCGCAGCGCCCATTCCACAGCGCGCGGGTCGAGGGTGAGCCCGCCGCGGCCGCGGTCCCGCTGCCCGTACTTGCTGACGATCAGGGCGGCGACGCCGACGGCGTGCGGCGACGCCATCGAGGTGCCCTGGATCGACTGGTAGTAGGCGCAGTCGTCGCCCTTGCAGCTGCGGATGATGTTCGGCACCTTCGGCGTGCCGTCCGGGTTCAGCTCGCCGCGCTCCTTCGCGAGACGCTCGGGGTAGGCGGCCCAGATGCCGGCGCGGTCGTCCGGACGCTGGTCCGCCGTGTCGACCTTGTCGCCGCCAGGCGCGGCCACCGCGACGTACCCGTTGCCGTAGCTGCTGAAGTACGACTTGCGGGTGCTCGGCCCGGTCGAGGAGACCGGGATGACGTTCTTGCCCTCGGACGGCATCGAGATGCAGCTCGCCGGGATCGTCCGCTCGTACGGCTTCTCACCGGGGACGGACGGGAAGTCAGGGCTGGTGTCGTCCACGTTCGTCTTGGTGTAGTCGACGCGCTCGTTGCCGGCGGCGGCGACCAGCGTGACGTCCCGCTCGTGCGCGAAGTCCAGCGCGCGCTGCACGGCCGTGACGATCGTGCGCTGCTCCAGCTGGTCCTGGGGGCTGTCGGCCGGGTTGTTGCCGCAGTTCCAGAGCCACGGGTCCACGTAGTAGGACATGTTGACGACGTCGATGCCGTTCTTGGCCGCGTACGTCAGGCCGTCCACGGTCGGCTGGAGGAAGAAGTAGCCGGAGTCCTGGCCGACGCGCAGGTTGACGAGCGACACGTTCGGCGCGACGCCGGACATGCCGAGCCCGTTGCGCGGCGAGGCGATGGTGGACGCGACGTGCGTGCCGTGGTCGTTGTCGTCCCAGTCGTCGGGGTCGACGCAGCCCTTGAACTCGCACGGGCCGTCGACCTCGGCGCCGTTGGCGTCGGTCGGGATGTCGGTGGTGAAGTTGCGGCTGAGCTGGCGGTTGAAGTTCGCCTTGATGTCCGGGTGGTCGCCGTCCACGCCGGTGTCGAGGACGCCGACCAGCACGCGCTTGTCGCCCGGCTCCTTCTTGTACGAGCCGTCCGCCGTCGCGTGGATCTGCTTCATGTCCCACTGCAGGTCGGCCAGCGGCTCCTTGTCCTTGGACGGCCTGCCGTCCAGGGCCACCGCGTTCTTCGTGCCGACCAGCTGCTCGACCTTCGCGGACTTCTTCTTCGCCGTCTTCGGCGCCTGGCCGATGACGCGGTTGTGCGCGGCGCCCTCCAGGGCCCGCTCTTCCATGGCGTCCTGGATGAACGCCGGGTTGTCGGACCGGACGGTCGCGACGCCCACGTCCCGGTTCTCGTGGACGATGTCGCCTCCGGCCTCCCGCACCGCACGACGGGCACTGCTGGAGGACGCGCCCTCCTTGTAGAGGACGACGTATTCCGAAACCTCACCCTTCGCCTGCGCTGGGTTCGGAGCCGCTGAGGCTGGGAACGCGAGGGCCGTCACGGTCGTGACGGCGCACGCGGCGGAAATCAAGGCTCGCCGCAAAGCAGACCTCCTGGCAGTGGGGGAGCGGCCCGGGGATCGGGGCCCAAGCGAGGAGCAAGGTACGTATGTTCCCGTTGAGAGATGCGAACAGTTATATAACGATAAGGGAGATCTCTTGTAAGGCAGGGGTTTCGGACGTCCATCCGAGCGAACTCGGGCGGTACTCGGCAGTGCTCGGGAAGTGCTCAGCCGGTGCGCAGGGCCAGCGTGAGCGCCTCGACGGCGAGCAGCGGGTTGACGTTCAGCTCCAGCCGCTCCCGGCACGCCATGATCGCGTCCAGCCGCCTGAGCGTGTCCTCGGGACGTCCGTCCGCCGCCGATGTCCGCAGCTCAGGGGCGAGATCGACGTTGAGCAGCTCGCTGCCGGTGCCGAGCTGGAGCGTCAGGACGTCCCGGTAGTAGGACGCGAGGTCGAGGAGCGTCCGGTCCAGGGCGTCGCGCTTCGCGCGCGTCGCACGCGACTTCTGGCGGTCCGCCAGGTCCTTGAGGGCGCCCGCGGTCCCGCGCGGCATGCGGCCCTTCTCGCTCTCCCCCAGCGCCTTGCGCATCGCGGACGTCTCCACGTCGTCCAGTTCCTCGGTCCGGACCTTCGCCTCCGCCTCGGCGGCCTTCACGATGGCCTCAGCCGCCGCGACCGCCGGACCCACCGAGGTCAGCCGGCGCGGCACGGACATCACCGCCGCGCGCCGCTCCCGCGCTTCGGGGTTCGTGGCGAGGCGTCGCGCCTGGCCGATGTGGCCCTGCGCCGCGCGCGCCGCCGTCTCCGCCATGTCCCGGTCGATGCCGTCCCGCAGGACGAGCACGTCCGCGACCGCCGCGACCGGCGGGGTGCGCAGCGTCACGACCCGGCAGCGGGACTTGATCGTCACCAGCAGGTCGTCCGGCGACGGGGTGCACAGCAGCCAGAGCGTCCGGGCCGGGGGCTCCTCGATCGCCTTCAGCAGCACGTTCGCCGCCGATTCCGTCGCGCGGTCGGCGTCCTCGAAGAGCACGATCTGCCAGCGGCCGCCGCTCGGCGACGACGACGCGCGCAGCACCAGCCGCCGGGCCTCCGCCGCGCCGTAGGACAGCCCCGCCGGACGGACGACCTCGATGTCCGCGTGCGTGCCCTGGAGCACCTGGTGGCAGGACGGACAGTGCCCGCATCCGCGCGGGGCCTCTTCGCACTGCAACGCCGCCGCGAACGCCCGCGCCGCCGTGACACGCCCGGCGCCGGGCGGGCCGGTGAAGAGCCAGGCGTGGGCGAGGCCGCCGTCGTTCTCCGCGGCCGACGACAGCTGCGCGACGACGGGCTCCTGCCCCACCAGGTCGTCCCAGACGCTCATGGGTACGAGGCTAGCCGGGTCAGAGGTCGGTGATGACCGGGAACGTGCTCGTGACGTCCTCGGTCCCGGCCGGGACCGGGTCGGGGAGGATCTCGCGGATGCGGTACTGGATCTCGCGGCTCAGCTCGGCCTGCGGGCGGCTCGCGTCCAGGATCAGGTAGCGGTCCGGGTCGGCCTCGGCGAGGGCGCGGAACCCGGCGCGGACGCGCTCGTGGAAGTCGTGCGACTCGGACTCGATCCGGTCGGCGGGCGCCGACAGCCGGTCGAGCCCGGCGCGCGGCGGGATCTCCAGCAGGACGGTCAGGTCCGGGACGAGGCCGCCGGTGGCCCAGGCGTTGACGCGGGCGATGTCCTCGACTCGCTGCTGCCGTCCGAAGCCCTGGTAGGCGAGGGACGAGTCGACGTAGCGGTCGCTGACGACGATCGCGCCCCGCTCCATCGCGGGCTTGATGACGTTCGCGATGTGGTCGGCGCGGTCGGCGGCGTACAGCAGCGTCTCGGCGCGGACCGACAGGCCCGTGGTGTCGCGGTCGAGCAGCATCGCGCGCAGCCGCATCCCGATCTTGGTGGCGCCGGGCTCCTGCGTGGTGACGACGTCGTAACCGTGGTCGCGGAGCCAGATCGCGGCGAGCCGCGCCTGGGTGGTCTTCCCGGCGCCCTCCCCGCCCTCGAACGCGACGAACACGCCGCGCTGCCCCCGGTGGACGGGCTGCGCGGCGGCGGCAGCGGCGGCGGCCTGCTCCGGCGGCGTGTAGACCTCGCCGTGCAGGGCGGCGCGCAGGTCGGGGAGGAGCGGGATGCCGCGCCGATCGTCGAGCCGCTTGTACGCGACGGCGCCCGCGAGCAGGGCCACCACGGCGGCGATGAGGAGCGCGGCGCCCGTGCCGGTGACGTCGTACACGCCGCCGCCGAGTTCGAGGCGGTGCGAGCCGACCGCACCGGCGATCAGCGGGACGGCGGCGAACGCGACCACGGCGGTGACGAGGGCGACCGAGCGCAGGTAGGCGGACGGACGGGAATCGTCCGGCGCGTCGGGGTCGGCGAGCCCGTCCGGGTCGTTGAGGGCGGTGGAGCCCGTCGTCCAGGCTGCCCCGGCGAAGACGCCCAGCAGGCCCGTGGCGAACACGACGACCACGAGGTTCTGGACGAGCGCCAGCACCACGAGCGTGACCGCAGCGGCGAGGACGGCAAGGCCCAGGAGCCGGCGGCGGCTGAACGGGACGAGCACGCGCGGCCCCAGGAACAGCCCGGAGCCGACGCCCAACGCGAGACCGGCGAGGACGGTGCCGTAGCCCGCGTCACCGCCGCCCAGCTCACCCGTGTGGACGCGGGCGACCGCGACGACCGCGCAGGCCATGAGGGACGCCGCCGTGACGGCCAGGCCGAGGCCGCGCACGGCGCCCGTCCCGTTGCCCGTCCCGTGGCCCGTTCCGTGGCCGCTCCCGTGGCCTGTCCCGGGGCCCTGGAAGAGCAGCTTCAGCGGCGACGCGACGTGGATCGGCACCGAGGCCGGGATGTCGCGGATCGCGGCGACGACGGCGGCCGACGCCAGGAACACGGCGGCCGTCACGTACAGGGCGAGGTCAGCGCGGGAGTCGCGGCCGAGCGTCCCGTCCGCGATCAGGGCGAGGACCGCGAACAGCAGCGCCGCGACGGGGGCCGGGCCGAACACGACGCGGGTCGCCGACCGGCGGGCGCGGGCCCGCCGATCCTCGTCCGGGACGAGCGCGGGCAGCGACGCGCGCGCCGCCGGCGTCCACAGCAGGCCCAGGAAGGCGACGAGGAACGCGGCGGCCATCGTCCACGGCAGCGTGCCGACGAGCGGGACCGTTGCGAGGATCACCAGCCGCAGCACGTCCGCGATCAGCAGCATGAGCCGCCGGTCGACGCGGGCGGCGATCATCCCGGCGAGCGGCGCGAGCAGCACCGCGGGCAGCAGCATCAGCGCGAGCACGGCGCCGACCGCCTGCGCCTGCGCGGCCGCGTCGTCGTCGCTGGTCAGCGCCGCGGCCATCGCGGTCAGCGCCGGGACGCTCAACCACAGGCCGAGGCCGGACAGCGACAGCGCGGACCGCAGCCGCCGGAACGGCCCGCTCGACGATAGAGACGAAACGCCCGGCGGCGGTGACGCTGCGGGGTGCGGCCGGGATGCGCCCGTTCTGGTCATGTCGGTCAGGGTATCGGCGTAGATGTCCCTAGGAGCCGGACTTTGCGGAGGTTCGACGGCGGGTTGCCGGCTTCTTCTTACCGCCGTCCGCGGCCACCTTCTCACGGCGCTCCGCCAGCAGCTCCGCGGCGCGCTGGATCGTGATGGACTCGACCTCGTCGCCCTTGCGCAGGCTCGCGTTCGTCTCGCCGTCGGTGACGTACGGGCCGAAACGCCCCTCCTTCACCACCACCGGCTTCTCGCTCGCCGGGTCCTTGCCCAGCTCGCGCAGCGGCGCGGCCGACGCGGACCGGCGCCCCCGCTGCTTCGGCTGCGCGAACAGCTCCTTCGCCTGCTCCAGCGTGACGGTGAACAGCTCGTCCTCCGAGGAGAGCGAGCGGCTGTCGGAGGCCCTCTTGATGTACGGGCCGAAACGTCCGTTCTGCGCGGTCACCGGCTCGCCGTCCAGCTCACCGAGCGTGCGCGGCAGCGACAGCAGCTTCAGCGCGTCGTCGAGCGTGATCGTGTCGAGCGACATCGACTTGAAGAGGGAACCGGTGCGCGGCTTGGGGGTGTCCGCCTTCTTCGTCCGCTTCTTCTTCTCGCCTTCGGCGGGCGGGGCCGGCTCAGGGAGGATCTCGGTGACGTACGGGCCGAACCGTCCCGACTTCGCGACGATCGTGTGCCCGGTCTCCGGGTCCGTGCCGAGCTCCCGGTCACCGGACGGCTGCGCGAGCAGCTCCGCGGCCTTCTCGGCGGTCAGCTCGTCGGGCGCGAAGTCGTCCGGGATGTTGGCGCGCTCGCCGTCCCGGTCGAGGTACGACCCGTACCGGCCGACCCGCACCATGATGTCGGAGCCCTTGATCGGGAACGAGCTGACGCCCTTGGCGTCGATGTCGCCGATGTCGCCGACCAGCTCCTTCAGGCCCTCCTCGCCCTCGGCGCCGAAGTAGAACCGCGTCAGCCAGCGGACGCGCTCCGCCTCGCCGCGGGCGATCTCGTCGAGACCGTCCTCCATGTGCGCCGTGAAGTCGTAGTCGACCAGGTTGCCGAAGTGCTGCTCCAGCAGGTTGACCACGGCGAACGCCAGGAACGACGGGACGAGCGCCGTGCCCTTCTTGAACACGTACTCGCGGGCCAGGATCGTCCCGATGATCGAGGCGTAGGTGGACGGCCGCCCGATCTCCCGCTCCTCCAGCTCCTTCACCAGGCTCGCCTCGGTGTAGCGCGCCGGCGGACGGGTCGAATGGCCCTCCGCGTCGACCGCCGCGGCGGTCAGCGGGTCGCCCTCGGCCAGGTTCGGCAGCCGCCGCTCCTGGTCGTCCCGGTCGGTGGACGGGTCGTCCGCGCTCTCCACGTACGCCTTGAGGAACCCGTAGAACGTGATCGTCTTACCGGTCGCGCCGAACTCCGCCCGCTCGTTCCGCGTCGACAGCCCGGTCACGCGGATCGACACGGACTGGCCCGTCGCGTCCTTCATCTGGGACGCGATCGTCCGCTTCCAGATCAGCTCGTACAGCCGGAACTGGTCGCCGGACAGGCCCGTCTCCGCCGGCGTGCGGAACGTCTCGCCCGCCGGGCGGATCGCCTCGTGCGCCTCCTGCGCGTTCTTCACCTTGGACGCGTAGACGCGCGGCTTGTCCGGCACGTACTCGCCGCCGAACAGCGACGCCGCCTGCCGCCGCGCCGCCGTGATCGCCGTCTCCGACAGCGTGATCGAGTCGGTTCGCATGTACGTGATGAAGCCGTTCTCGTACAGCTTCTGCGCCACCGACATCGTGTACTTGGCGGAGTAGTTCAGCTTCCGGCTCGCCTCCTGCTGGAGGGTCGTCGTCCGAAACGGGGGGTACGGGCGGCGCGTGTAGGGCTTGCGCTCGACGGACTTGACCTCGTACGGCCTGTCCCGGAGCCGCTCGGCCAGAGCGCGCGCGGCGGGCTCGTCGAGGTGCAGCGCGTCCCTCGTCTTCAGGGTGCCGTCGGACGCGAAGTCCCGGCCCTGCGCGACGCGCTTGCCGTCCACGGACACGAGCCCGGCCTTGAAGACCTTCGGCTCCTCGTCCTTGCCGGTGTCGAACTGGGCTGCGATGTCCCAGTAATGGGCCGGGACGAACGCGATCCGCTCCCGCTCCCGCTCGACCACCAGGCGCGTCGCCACCGACTGCACGCGGCCCGCCGACAGCTTCGGCATGACCTTCTTCCACAGGACGGGGCTGACCTCGTACCCGTAGAGGCGGTCCAGGATGCGGCGCGTCTCCTGCGCGTCCACCAGGCGCATGTTCAGCTCCCGCGGGTTCGCGGCGGCGCGCTGGATCGCGTCCTTGGTGATCTCGTTGAAGACCATCCGGTGCACGGGGACCTTCGGCTTGAGGACGTCCTGGAGGTGCCAGGCGATCGCCTCGCCCTCCCGGTCCTCGTCCGTCGCGAGGTAGAGCTCGTCGGCCTCGGCGAGCAGCTTCTTCAGCTTCTGGACCTGCTGCCGCTTGTCGGAGTTGACGACGTACAGCGGCTCGAACTCGCGCTCCACGTTCACGCCGAGCTTGGCCCACGACTCGCCCTTGTACTTGGCCGGCACCTCGGAGGCGCTGCCCGGGAGGTCCCGGATATGGCCGATACTGGACTCCACGATGTAGCCGCGCCCCAGGTAACCCGCGATCGTCTTCGCCTTCGCGGGCGACTCGACGATCACCAGACGGGTACCGGCGCCGTTGCTCCGGCCACTGCTCGCGGTGCCGTTCTTGGCTGGCACAGTCGCTCCAACCTCGCTGTCTTGGTCCTCTTGAACAGGCTCTTCCTTACAGACTTCGTACAACGTCGCGGGACGGCGCGTTCATGCCCGCGGGCCGCTCCCGACCGTCCCACGATCATCGCTCCGCCCTCGCGGACGAACGGGATTCTCACCGCCGCACGCCCCAGACAGGATGACATGCCCCCGACCGCCGTGCGGACGGGGTCGCCACGGTACGGTGCCCGGCCCCCGGTAGACCAAGTAATAATGGTCGCGATGGCGGAGTACACCTACCTCGTCCTGTCACTGCCGCGCGGCACCACGCGTGATACCGCCCGGCAGATCATGACCGAGCACGCAGAGCGCGGCGGCTGGGAAATCGATCGGTTGCGCCTCTACCCGGACGGCCGCCGCCGTATTCAACTCCGCCGCAAGGTCATCCGCGCCGTCCGCACGTTCTGACCGGCCGGCCGCGGATTCCGGCCGCTCGACCGCACGTTCCGACCGTCCTCCGGCCCCGCCCGCCATCGATCGGATGACGAGCTCCGCCCGACCGATACCGGCGGTCCGTCCGGGAGTGTAGCACTACGTACGATCCCCTTGACGGACGGTGATCCACACGCGGGGCTTCACCCGTCCCGGACCGCGCCTTCCGGGACGGGCGAAGCGCTCTCAGCGGCGGCCCGCGCGGACGCGCCGGGACAGCGTGAGCGCACCGGCCGCGGCGGCCAACATTCCGGCCACGGCCAGCGTCCACGTCGATCCGGCGTCGGCGCCGTCCGTGATCGCCTCCTCCGCCGCGACCTTCTGCACCGGCCCGAGCTCACGCGTCCCCGGGACGACCTCGGACACCTGCCCGCCGCCGACCGCTCCGGCGGGTTCCGGCAGCTTCTCGGTCACCGTCTTGAGCTTCGGGACGACCGGCTTCGCGGGCAGGACGTCCCCACCCGGCACACCGGGGATCCTCTGCGACGCCGGCAGCGTCTTCGGCGCCTCGACCCCGTGCGCCTGCCGCGACCCGCCGTCCAGCAGAGCGATACTCCCGCTCCGCTGACCGGACGACAGCCCGTTCGCCTTGGGCAGGACACCCGTCTTGGGCAGCGCCTTGGGCAGACCATCGGCCTTGGGCAGAGCGTCGGGCTTGGGCAGAGCGTCGGGCTTGGGGAGGGTGGTCGTCGGGGACTGGCGGCCCGTCGGGGGAACGCCGTCCGTCTTCGGCAGGCCGCGCCCCTTGAGCAGGCCGTCCACCTTCGGGAGGTCCTTCGGCGGGAGCGGCTCACCGGCGCGGGCCGTCCGGTGGTGGGGGTAGCCGTCGTCGTGGCCGGGGCCGCCGTCGCACATCGCGACGGCGAAGCCGATGACGGCGGCGGCGTTGCCGCACACGTCCGCGGAGGGCGTGACCGGCACGTTTCCCTGGTTGCCGGACAGGACGCCCCCGACCCCGGACGTGGACTGGCCGCCTCCGGAGCCGCCGCCCGCCTGGGCGCCGCCCTCGCAGAACGCCACGGCCTGGCCGAGCACCGCGACGGCGTTGCCGCAGACGGTCGCGGCGATGCTGATCGGGGCACTGCCCTGGTTGCCGGAGAGGACGCCGCCCGTCCCGTCGGTGACCTGGCCGCCCGTCCCGTGACCGCCGTCGCCGGTGGACGCGCCGCCCTCGCAGAACGCCGCCGCGTCGCCGACCGCGTTCCCGCAGACGTCGGCGGGCGCGCTGACCGGCAGTCCGGCCTGGTTGCCGCTGCCGGTGCCGAACAGGCCGGACGTCTCCTGTCCGGATCCGCTCCGTCCGCCGTCCATGATGTGGGAGCCGCCCCCGACGGCGGAGCCGCCCTCGCAGCCGGCGACCGCGAAACCGGCGATCGCCACGGCGTTGCCGCACACGTCGGCGGGGACGGAGATCGGCGCGTTCGCCTGGTTGCCGGACAGCACGCCGCCCGTCCTGTCGGTGACCTGGCCGCCGGCGCCGCCGCCCGCGACCTCGGCGCCGCCCTCGCAGCCCGCGTCCGCGTGCCCGAGCACGGCGACGGCGTTGCCGCAGGCGTTCACCGGCGCGGAGATGGGCGCGGTGACCTGGTTTCCGGAAGCGATGCCGCCCGCGCCGGACGTCAGCTGCCCGCCGCCGTCGCCGTGGTCGTGGACCTTGGCGCCGCCCACGGACCCGGCGGACGAGGCGCCGAGCAGGGACGCGGCGTTGCCGCTCACGTCGACCGGCGCGGAGATCGGCGCGGCGACCTGGTTGCCGCCGAGGACGCTGCCGCTGCCGTCCGTGATGTCGGCGTAGGCGTTGGCGGGGATGGCGCTGACACCGAGGGCGACAAAGCCCGCGGTGAGCACCGCGGCACGAGATGTGCCCTTTGCCCACGTTCGCATGATGCTCCGTTCAGTGAAATGGGGGGATCGAGACGCACGGTCATGTGGGTCTCGTGGGGGGGGCGACATGCCGCGCGGAGGGCACGGCACGTCCCGGACAGAGCGGGCCCGGGCATGCCGGACCGGGCCCCTGTCCGGAGTCAGTGATCAGTGATCAGTCGGGCGCGAAGGACGGCTCGTCCGCGGCGGTGCGGACGGCCGGGGGCAGCGCGCCGGGAAGGCGGCCCGACGGCGCTCGCGCGGGAGCCGGCGCCCAGGCGGCGGCGCTGGGAAAGCCCGCGGTGACGCCGGGCATGGCGAGGCCACCGGCGACAGAGTGATCGTCGGGCCGCTCCGGCGCCTGCATCGGCACCGGATGATGGCGGACGGTCCGCTGCGCGGCCTGGCCGTCGTCCGTCTCAGTCGACCGGCCCGACACGGCCTTGTGCGTCCACCGATGCGGCTGCGACGCGGTCATCGCGCCATCCGTCACGGACGCGTCGCCGACTTCGTGAACGCTCTCGGAGACCTTTGGTAGGGGCACCGCATCGTGCGCCACCGGTTCGTTCGCCGCTTCGATCGGCGGCGGATTCTCCACCACGGTCTGCACCACGTCCGGGACGGGCCGGCGGTCGGTCGCGGCCTCGACCGCGTGTCCCAGCACGGGCGCCTCCGCGACCACGTGCGCGTCCGCCGCGGGGCCCTCGTCGGCGTGGGCCGACTGCGCGGCGCACCCGAGGAGCCAGCCCGCGATCAGCAGCCCGGCGAGGACGAGCAGCCGCCGGACGGCCCGGCCGACCACCGCGACACGGCGCGGCGGGACGGCGACCATGTCGCGGCACGGCGGGACGGCGACCGCCCCGGCGCGCGCCGCGTCACGTGCCACCGATCAACCTCCGTCGCGACCAGATCGTCCTCAACGAATGGTGACGATAGCACCACGGAGCGCATTGGAGTTGGCAAATTCAGGACCGATCAAGGAATGTGTCGAGTACCCGCACGCCGAAGCGAAGACCGTCCACGGGAACGCGCTCGTCGACCCCGTGGAACATTCCGGAAAAGTCCAACTCTGGG
The DNA here is from genome assembly GCF_044326405.1 of Actinomadura sp. 1N219. Lineage (NCBI taxonomy): Bacteria > Bacillati > Actinomycetota > Actinomycetes > Streptosporangiales > Thermomonosporaceae > Actinomadura > Actinomadura sp. 1N219. The sequence goes on from NZ_JBIRAY010000011.1 coordinate 100,760, forward strand.
GGCAGTTTCAGCGGCGCGAATCCGTAGCATCGCATTCCCAGCCGGGCGAACGCCTTGGCGTCCGTCCCGCCGCTCAGGCAGTAGGGAACCGGCAGCGCGCCCGCGTCCTCCGAGGTCAGCGCCGCCTCCATCGCCGCGACGAGCGCCCCTTCATAATCCGTCTCGAGCGCGTGGTCATGGTGGACGAAATCCCGCTGGACGTCCGGACCGAGAAGTTCGTCTACTACCGCGAAGAATTCATCCTCATGCCCGGGAAGGAAGCGTCCGTCCACCTGCGCGGAAGCCGTCTGCGGAATGACATTCGTCTTATATCCGGCGTCCAGCCGGGTCGGATTGAGCGTATTCTTCAGGGTCGCGCCGATCATGCGCGCCAGCGGACCGATCTGCTCCAGGCACTTCTCCGGCCGCTCCGGATCGAACTCCACCCCGTACGCCATGCACGCCCGCTCCAGGAACGCCCGCACCGACTTCGTCAACCGCACCGGGAACTCGTACGACCCCAGCCTCCCGACCGCCGCCGCCACGGCCGTCACCGCGTTGTCGGGATGCACCATCGACCCGTGGCCCGCCGTCCCCTTGGCGGTCAGGTTCATCCACGCGATGCCCTTCTCCGCCGTCTCGATGAGGTACATCCGCCGGTCCCCGGGCACCGTCAGGCTGAACCCGCCGACCTCCCCCACGGCCTCGGTGCACCCCTCGAACAGCTCCGGATGCTCCTTGACCAGCCACTGCGCCCCCCACTTGCCCCCGGCCTCCTCATCGGCCAGAAACGCGAGCACCACGTCCCGCGGCGGCCGCCGCCCCTCCCGCAGCCGCTGCCGCACCACCGCGAGGATCATCGCGTCCATGTCCTTCATGTCCACGGCCCCGCGACCCCAGACGCATCCGTCCGCGATCTCCCCGCCGAACGGATCCCGCGTCCAGTCCTCCTTACGCGCGGGCACCACGTCCAGATGCCCGTGCAACAACAACGCGTCCCGCTCCGGGTCCTCCCCCTCGACCCTCGCCACCAGGCTCGCCCGCCCCGGATGCGACTCGAAGATCCGCGACTCCAGCCCGACCTCCGCGAGCCGCTCCGCGACATACTCCGCCGCCACCCGCTCCCCCGGTCCCGAATGATCTCCCGGGTTGCTGGTGTCGATCCGGATCAGCTCCTGACAGAGCCGGACGACCTCGTCCTCAGCGGTCGGCTGCTGGGCCACAGTGCTCACCTCGCGTAGTCGCGTACCCGTCCATGGTGCCCGCCGATCGACTTCGCCGCGACTCGCCACCTTTGGTATGGTGAAGCCCGCCGCAGCCCGCTGCGGCCTGCAACCGGTCCGGGTGGCGGAATAGGCAGACGCGCTAGCTTGAGGTGCTAGTGCCCTTCACGGGGCATGGGGGTTCAAGTCCCCCCTCGGACACGCACCGACCGCACATGTGGGGGGGCTCCGGGATCACACGGGCCTCCACTACGTGTTTCTGGGGATAGTAGGTCATCGTCAGGCCCAGCTGCTGGTAGAGGTCGGCCTTGTCTTCGGGATTGGCGTTGATGGCCAATTGTGCCAGGTCCCCGGTTCGCTGGAGCAGATCGGCGATTTCTTCTCGGGAGATGCCTGATCCGCGTAGGGTGGTCTTCACGGCGTGTTCCAGTCGGGCGCGTTCTTGCTTAACGTCGTTGATCCAGTTGGTGACTTCCACGGGGTCGGCTCCGGCGTCCAGCGCCGCCCGGTACTGGGCAAGGTAGGTCGGCAGCCTTCTGCGCGTCGGGGTCGGTCAGCTGGTCGGCCATCATGTCGATGACCGATGCAATCCGGTCCGGCGTGAACGCGGTCGCCAGCCACCCGTCGACGTCGCCGAGGATTTCCGCTTCGCGCAGGTAGACCACCTTGGGATGGTTCAGCTCATTGACGACGGCGTATTCGGTGGGGAACCGGTACCGGTAGTACGCCTGTTGGTTGTTCCAGTTCCCCTGCATCTTGCGTGTGCAGTAGCCGCACGAGAGGCACCCGCGGAAAACATAGGGCCGCGGGGTCAGGTTCCCTTTCTTGGAGTAGGTTCCACGGGCTCGTGATTGCCGGAATTGCTGGGCTCCTTCGAAGTCCTCGGCGCTGATGAGGGCGTCGTGGACTTTGTATTCGGACCAGATGCAGTCGGAGCGGTCGTTCCAGCGCATCTTGGTGGTGTGCCCGAGGGCGACGGCATCGACGTCGACGAGGACTTCGTCTTTTGCGTTGCTTGTTCCAGATTTCCCGGCCGGTGTACCGGGGGTTGTTGATGATCGTCCGGATGGCCGACTTGGACCAGGCGAGCTGGTTGCGGTGCGGGTTGCGCGCCGGGTCGCTGGCGGAGGGGCAGGGGATGCCCTGCCGGGTCAGTTCCTCGGCGATGTCCAGCAGCCCGCGCCCTTGTTGCTTGATGTACTGCGCGAAGATCCACTTCATCACCAGGGTGTGGACCGGGTGCGCCTCCAGCCGCTTGAGTCGCTTGCCATCGGCTGCCTTGGCCCGGGTTGGGGTGTGGACCTGCGTCCACGAGTTGGTAGCCGTAGGGCGGACGCCCACCGAGGTAGCGGCCCTCAGTGGCCGTGATAGCGGCCATCGCGGACCGCACCCGGATCTTGATCCGGTTCCGCTCACCCTTGGACAGACCCCCGAACACGCCCGTGATCATGTCGTGGGCTTCGTTACCGGGGTCGATGGGACCGCCGACTTCGGGTACCCAGAGTGGGACCTTGAAGTGTTCGAAGATCGGGAAGGTCAGGGAGTACTGGTTGCCGTAGAAGGCACGGTGCGGCTCACCGATCACCACCGCGTCGAAGCTCCGCCGGAGGTCTTTGAGTTCCTCTATCGGCAGCGAGGCGTGCGGACGTCGCGGCCAGGGAATCGAGCGGGACTTGTCGACGTCGAAGAACTCGGCGACGATCACCCCGTCCTTGGGCTCGATGAGCCCGCGGGCGCGGCGAAGCTGCCAGGCACGCGAAGCCTCGGGGTCCTGGTTGTCCTCGGTCGAGACCCGCCCCTAGAACGCGAACCGAAGGCTCGACGGGGCCGCAGCCGCGGGTCTCACCGCTGCAGCGCCAGCCTCTGCTGGTGCGGAGGGCCTGCTGGCGTCGTCCCGCGCGGTCCGGTGCTGCGGATCGATGTCCTTCTCAGTCACGACGACGCGCTCCCTTCGGTGATGGAGTGCACCGGAGAGCGAGGCGCTCTCGAGCTCATTCGGCTACTGATCGCGAACTTGATCATTTCTTGCCTGACTCCTTCTCAGCTCTTGATGGGTTGTCGGCGGCTTTGAGCAGAATCAGCAGCAGCACCTTGGCCGCGCCGGGGGTAAGCCGTGGAGGCTGGTCTGGCGCGACCAGGTGCAACTTCCTGCCGTTGCCGGTCACCGTCGTCCCGCAGCAGATCCGGCACCCACGCGGCGCGTGTGCCCTGGGGTGCGGCCGCTGCGGGGACGGTGACGGTTCCGGTATCGACGCTGGTCTCGGCCGTGGAGGTCAAGCCTGATCCAGGGTCGGGTGCGGGGCACCGTGACGGGCGGCGCGATGAACTGGGGTCGGCCTGGCGGGGTGGTTAGGTGCCAGGCGTCACCACATCGGTAGGCGCGCAACCGAGTGCCGGGCGCGGCGATGCGGGCGGCGTGCCGGGCGTTGCGGCGGGTGGCGTAGCGGGCGCGTCCGCACCGTCCGCACAGGCCGGTCTGGAGGATGGCCAGCATCTCCAGCACCCGGTTGCGTCCGACACGCTCGCCGTGTCGGTTCGCGGTCATCGGTTCGCCTCCGGCCGGTCGGTGACGGGCCGGAGGAGCAGGAGGTCTTCGTGTGCGATGGCGCAGGCGGGGATGCCGCGGTCACGAGCCCGGCGGGTTTCGAGCATCTGAAAGAAAGACACCCGGTTGACCAAGCCACCGTCACGCAAGCCCGCCAACAGGGCGGCGCACCGCCCAACGAGGACCAGACCGTTGTTGTTCGCGGTGTCGATGACCTGGCCGGGCAGGTCGATCAGCTCACCTTGGACGCGGATGGGACGGACGGTCACCGCGATCACGCCTCGGGGCCGTAGCAGGCTGGCGCTGCCGGCCAGGATCTGGCCGAAGCCGTTCAGTAGGCCCGGGAGTGGGTGGTGGGCGAGGTTGCGGTCGGTGGAGTAGCGGTTGTTGTGTTTCGCGCGGGGATGGTTCAGGCGTTCAGCGGCCCACACGACGCCGTAGGCGGTCGGCCCCGCACGCGCGGGGATGGTTCCGCAGTCCGCGAAACCGGCCGGCGTCCTGGTGAGTCGGCCCCGCACGCGGTGCCCCGGCCGTAGGCGTAAGTCTCACATAATTTCAGTTATGTGAGAAAATTCGAGGGCCCGCGCCCCGACACCGGCCCCGGAAGGACCCCGCCGCGATGACCACACCGCAGCCCGCCCCACCGTCCGCGCAGCGCTGGGAGCACGCCTTCCTCACGTACCGCGGATACCCCGAGGAGATCAACCAGATGCTGGCCGCCTACTCCGCCGACGGCTGGGAACTCGTCAGCCACGCCGCCGGCCAATACTCGTACTCCTTCACCTTCAAACGGCCCTGGGTCCCCCGATGACCGCACCTTCGGACGCTCCCTCCCCGGCCCGGCCGACGACGGTGTCGACGCCGGTACTGACGCCCGGCCCGGGCGCCGTGGTGCGGCCCGCGCCGCTGCTGGACTCGGTCGGGGACATCCCCGGCCTGACGCCACGGCGACGCCGCGGGGACGGCGGGCCCACCACCGGCGAGGTGCCGGCGGCGGACGTCGACCTGATCGACGCGCTGCCCCGCACCGGCCCGGCCGCCGCCTGGCCGACCGTGGCGGGCTGGCTGCAGGCGGCCCGCGCGGTCACCACCCGCCGCGCCCGGCTCGCCGACGCCACGGCGTTCCTGCGGTGGCTGGCGGCGGCCACGCCCGGCACCACCCTGTGGACGGTCACCGAGGACACCCTGATCGCCTACCGGGACCAGATCGGCACCGGGACCGGCGCGGCCGCGGCGCTGAACCGCGGCGGGCGGGCGCTGGCGCCGGCGAGCGTAGCGCGGCGGCTGTCGTCCCTGTCGGGCCTGTACGCCTACGCGGTCCGGCGGCACGTGCTTCCGGCGTCCCCGGCCGAGCATGTGGCCCGCCCGGAGGTGTCCGGGGACGGCGCCACCCCGGCCCGGCCCCTCGAGGAGGCCGCCGCGCTGCTGGACGGGGCCGAGGCGATCGCCGCCCGCCACCCGGCCGACGCCGCGGCGGCCGCGCTGCTGGTGGCCACCGGGATGCGCGCGGCCGAGGCCACCGCGCTGACCGTCGCCGCGGTCGTCGACGACGCCGGGCACCGGGTGATCCGGGTCCGGATCAAGGGCGGCAAGACCGTGGCCGTGCCGCTCCCCGCCCGGGTCTGCGCGCTGATCGAGCCGCTCGTCGACGGCCGGGACGGGCACGAGCTCGTCCTGCAGCGTGAGGACGGCCGCCCGTTCGACCGGTGGCGGCTGACCACCGCGCTGCGCCGCGCGGCCCGCGCCGGCGGCGTCGACCCCGCCGGGCTCACCCCGCACGTGCTCCGCGCCACCGCCGCCACGCTGCTACTGGACGCCGGTGTCCCGGTGGAGGTCGTCCAGCAACTCCTCGCGCACGCCTCCCCCGCCACCACCCAGCGCTACGACCGCGGCACCCGCCGCCTAGACGGCCACGGCATCTACCGCCTCGCCGCCCTCCTCGGCGGCGGCCGATAACCAGCGGATCGGGCCATCTGTGCGCACCACGGCCAGGTCACAGCGGGGATAGGCGCCTTTATCCCGGAACCCTCCGCGCCCCGCCCGGGCCCCTGACCAGCGGTAGGTCAGGCATAACGCATATCTTGCTTCCGGGCTAACGCCCCTGGTCGGGCACGAACTTCACGCTGCCGAACTCGGCGTGCTCCCTGGATTCCTCTGGCTCGATGACGCCGACCGTTATGCGGCAGCCGCGGATGGCGTACAGCACGGCGATGGCGTCGGTGTCGTTGCGCACCGCCCCGTCGGCGCCGACGTCGTAGCAGCGGCCGTCGGCGGGGTCCCGCAGAACGTGCGGCACGTTTCCGGGCTGGGTGTGGTAAGTGAAGGTGCCGGTGGCGGCGTGCGCGGCGCCGGGCAGGCACAGCGCCGCGCCGGCGACGGCACCGGCGAACGCGATGGCGGTACGACCTCGCATAGCACTACTCCTAACTACTCTTAGTGTTGACAATGTGACACTAAGTTAGCATTGGTGCGGTTGGCGTCACCGGGGCGGTTGTCCACAGTCCGGGCGTCCCGGCACCCCAACGCCCACCTCGGGTCCAGACCTTGCTCGTGCGCCGCCCGTGCGTCGCCGACCGATGCGCGCGATCACCCAGGACCCGCCGCGTGGGGCGGGTGTCAGCGCACGAACTTCACGCTGCCGAACGTGACGTGCGCCTCGGACTGCCCTGGGGCGATGCGGCTGAGCTCCTGGAAGCAGTCAGGGGTGTACAGCACGGCGGTGCGGTCGGTGTCGTTGTTCACTTCCCCGATGCCGGTGATGTTGTGGCAGGTGTCGTCGGCGGGGTCCTGCAGAACCTCCTTGTATTGGCTTCCGGGCAGGGTGTGGTAGTAGAAGTTGCCGGTGGCGGCGTGGGCGGCGCCGGGCAGGCCCAGCACCAGCGCCGCGCCGGCAGTGGCGACGGCACCGCGGAACGCGGCGGCGGTACGACCTCTCATATCGCTACTCCCAACTACTCTTAGTTTTGATGATGTGACACTAAGTTAGTATTGGGGCGGGTGACGTCACCGGGGCGGCTGCCCGCAGCCCGGCGTTCCGCCAACGGGGTTCCGCCTATGACAAGAACGCCCACCACCGCCAGCCATCGCAGGTCAGCGCGTGAGCACACCCTCCGTTCGTGGGCCCGACTGCCTGCAGCAGCAGTCCTGCGGGCATTCGGGGTGAGTTAGTTAGGTCGCCGAGCGTCCCCGCGAGTGGTTCAAGCAAGGCCCTGCCACCCCTCACCTAACCCGGCCCGACCACCTAACTCACCTAACTTCCGGCAGCTCAGCCCGCCAGTGAGGTGCCGGGCGGGACCCATCGTTATCTGGGGTAGTTGAGTGAACCTGCCGGTCAGGTGCTTGGTGGCCTGTCAGCCATGTAAGACATCCGATGGGTCGTGGGCGTCAAGTGACTGCGGTGGCTGGTGTGGGGAAGGCGGTGGTTTCGTCGAAGGGGATGCCGTGTTGGAGGCAGTGGTAGAGGCAGCCGAGGAAGCGGTTGAACAGGTGGCGGAGGGCGGCGGCGTGGCGATCGTTGGCGTGTTGGCGGCGGCGGTCGTAGTGGATGCGGGCTCCTGGTGATGCCGTCAGGGCTGCGAAGGCCCAGGTGAATCCGACGCCGGCGAGCCGGTCGTTCTTGACGCGCCGGTGGGTGATGACCTGGCTGCGGCCAGAAGCGCGGGTGACCGGGGCTGATCCGGCGAACGCCTTGAGGCTGCGGGCGTCGGAGAAGCGGGCCCGGTCGTCGCCGATCTCGCCCAGGAGGCGGGCGCCGCTCTGGTCGCCCAGGCCGGGAAAGCTAGTGATGACATGGTGGTCGGGATGCCGGCGGAAGGCATCCTCGGTGGCGGTGGCGAGCTGGTCGACGCTGTCGCACTCGGCGTTGAGGGTGGCCAGCAGCCGGAGCGCCTGGACGCCCATCGCGTCCTCGACCAGCGGGTCTTGGCGCAGGTGTGGTTGGCGCAGCGCGGCCTGGAGCTCGTTGGCGAACTCCTCGACCTCACGTTTGCGGCCGATTCGCCGCAGCGCGGCGGTGATCCTGGCCTTGGAGAGTTTGGCGGCCGCGGTCGGGGTGGGAGCGAGCTGCAGCAGGGCGCGCGCGGTCGTGCTGGTCAGGCTGCCGCTGCGCAGCGCGGCGGCCTCCAGCATGGCCGGGTAGTACTCGCGCAGCAGCGAGCGCAGTTCGTTGGAGGCGCGGGTGCGGCGCCAGGTGGCGTCCTGGCAGGCGCGGGCCAGCACTGCGATGGAGCGCACCAGCTCGCTGTCGTCGGGCAGGGGCCGGTGGAGCCGGGCATCGGTGCGCAGGATGTTGGCCAGGACCATGGCGTCCAAGTGGTCGGACTTCTTGCCCGAGGGCGAGTAGCGCTCGCGGTAGCGGGCGACGGCCATCGGGTTGATCGGGTAGATCGTGCGGCCGGTGGCGCGGAGCGCGGCGACCAACAGCCCACGGGGTGTCTCGATCGCGACGGGGATCGGGTTCTCGGGGGTGTCGCCCGCCTCGGCCAGCATGGTGAGCAGTTCGCCGAAGCCGTCCACGTTCTCGGGGATGCGGCGTTTGGCGACCAGGTCGCCGTGTTCATCGACCAGAGCGATGTCGTGGTGGCGTTCGCTCCAGTCGATACCACAGGTGATCTTCAAGCTTGCCCTCCCAGTGTTGGTGCTGGTCACAGCCCTGGAGGGACCACACGGCACCCTAATGGAAAGGCTCGTCGGCCTGACATCCGATTAGCCGTCCGTGGCCCCAGCAACCGTCACGGCTCCCTGTCTTTGATGAGGGCTCCAGGCCCGGACTGAGCGAGGGATGTTCCGTGCTGGCGGGCTGAGATCACGGACCCGATCGAACCGGAAGACGCCGGTGGGTGGCGGCAAAATTCCACCACCCACCGGCCACACTGCCCACGGCCGGTCTTGCACGAGGCCTGCTGGCCAGAGGTGTCACAGGTCGTGGCGGGCAGCGAGCTGTCACGAGCGGAGGCCGGTACCGCTTCGCCGGTCTTTTTCGAGGTGTCTACACCGGGTAACGGGAAGGCGTTCACCGTCGCCGACTTCGCTCACGCGCTGAAGGGGGTGTGCGGAGCCCACTTCGCCGGTCTTACACGAGGCATCCAAGCCCGGCACGTAGAAGGCGTTCACGGTCGCCGCACACCTCCTTCAACCCCCATTAGGCACGTAGGTGAAGGTGATCCGCGGTCTTGCCCGGTTCATCGAGTGATGGCGAGGCCTCGGTGGTCGGCCCAGCGCAGGGCGCCGTCGGCCATGGCGTTGATCCATGCGGTGCCGGGACGGCGGTCGGTGAAGGTCTGCCAGTGATGGCCGTCGGGTGAGGACCTATGCGAGCAGGTGCTCTCCGTCGTTGGGACCGAGCAGGAAGCCGAACCGGTCGATGTCGGTGCCGGGGTCGGCCGCGTCATAGCCCGCGGTGCCGACGAGCCCGGCGAAGGAGGCTTTGGCCTGGTCGTCGGCGGTGATCCACCGCAGCAGGATGTCGGACTTGCCCCTCCCGGTGAAGGTCTCACCCGTGGCCTGTCCGTGGAAACCGGACGGGGCCGTCGCCGAAGCGGCTGGGCTTTGGCTCGCGGGTGCCGCACGGGTGCGAGGCGGCTCATCTGAGGGATATGAGACCTTAGCATATAATCTGCTTGCGGATTATATGCTAAGGTCTCATATGTTACTGCCGAGGAGGGTGTATGACGATCCTGGAAGAACCTGTGCGAAGGATCCTGGACGGGAAGAACTTCGCCACCGTCGCGACCGTGGGGCCCGACGGCTCACCCCAGGCGTCCGTCGTCTGGATCAAGCGAGACGGCGACACGATTTTGTTCTCCACCACCAAGGGCCGGCAGAAGGCCAAGAACCTCGCCGTCGACCCCCGTGTCAGCGTCTCAATCTTCGACTTGGCCAACCCTTATGACTCGGTGGAGATTCGCGGCGCCGCTGAACTGACCCTCGACGAAGACAAGCGGTTGCCGCATGAGCTCTCACAGAGATACCTCGGCGAGGACCCGCCGAAGCCCGAGCCCGGCGAGGTCAGGTTGATCGTCCGCGTGGAGCCCGAAAAGGTCATCCACTTCACCCCCTGAACATCAGAAGCGATCTCGGTCTGGGAAGCTGAGCGGTCGGTAGCGGTGTCCCGCCGCGACCGACCGCGCCTGCGATGGTCATCTGGGGTAGTTGAGTGAATCTGCCGGTCAGGGTGGCGAGCCGGATCGTGGACAGGGTTCAGCCTGCGGCCGCGGGAGGTGAGCAGCGGGATCAGGTTGATCAGGACCGCGTACATCGTGAAGGCCGACAGGGTGAGCGCGATGGTGAGCAGGACGAACGGGGTGCTGCGCACCGTCCCCCACACGGCCGCGCCTGACCGCGCACGGGCTTGGTCGTGCTCGTTCCCGTCTGCCGCTCCGTCGCGCGGCGGGGGCCAGGGGCGCCGCAGCGCCACAAAGTGCAGCGGGACGGTCACCGCTGCCAGCACCAGGTATACGCCGCGCCACGAAAGGTGGGCCGTCAATGCGTCGGTGAGCGGCGCGAACACGGTGCTGGCCAGCCCGGCGACCAGCGTGAGGGTCGTCAGCGCGGCGACGTGGTGGGGCGCGTAGTAGCGGGTGAGCGCGGCGAAGGCGGGCTGGTAGAGCACGGCGGACATCGCCACACCGGCGAGCAGCCAGGCGGCGGCGAAGCACCACAGATTCGGTGCGGCGGCCACGGCGGCGGCGGCCAGCACGGCGAGCAGCGAGCCGCCGGTCATCAGGGCGTGCGGGCCCCGCCGGTCCAGCGCGCGGCCGACCGGGATCCCGCCCAGCGCGGCCACGATCAGCCCGGCGGAGAACGCGGCCGTGACCGCGCCGGTGGACCAGCCGGTGTCGCGGGTGATGGCCGGGGCCAGCACGGGAAAGGCGTAGAACAGCACGCCCCAGCTGGTGATCTCGGTGACGCACAGCGCGGCCAGCGGGCCGTGCAGGGCCCGCCGGGCGCGGTCACGTGCCGACCGGGTACCGGCGGCGGGCGGTGGAGCCTGGTAGTTGGTCTTCGCTGACCAAGTTGGTGGAGCACACGCCGGTCTCGGGCAGGTCGAGCTGGACGGTGTCGGCGGCCTCGCGGTCCCCGGCGAGCGCGGCGGCGATCGAGCGGACCTGCTCGTACCCGGTGGCCATCAGGAGGGTGGGGGCGCGTCCGTAGCTCTTCATCACGGCCAGGTAGAACCCGGCTTCAGGGTGGGCGAGGTTGCGCTCGCCGTGCAGCGGGACGGTCCCGCAGGAATGGAAGTTCGGGTCGATCAGCGGGGCGAGCTTGGCCGGCGCCTCGGTCGCGGGGTCGAGGTCGAGGCGGACCTCCCGGAGCATGTCCAGGTCGGGCCGGAAACCGGTGGCCGCCACGACGGTGTCGGCCGCGATGACGTGGTCGCCCTGCCCGCTCTCGCCCCCGCCTGACCCGCCGCCCGACCCGCCGCACGCCGGTCACAGTCCGAGGGCGGCGACCGCGCCGCCGGCGTAGGCGGCCAGGGCGGCGATGACGTGGTCGGCGTCGGCGGCGACGCCGCGCAGGGTGTTGGAGGCGTAGGAGCGCTGGAACTCCACCCCCAGGTAGACCAGCCCCGGGTGGGTGAGCGACAGCCCGCCGTCGTGCAGCGGCGTGCCCGTCTCGTCCAGCGCTCCCAGACCCGCCAGGTAGTCCAGATTCGGCACGTATCCGGTGGCCATCAAGACCGCGTCGACGTGTTCTGAGGTGCCGTCGTCCCAGATGATGCGGTCGCCGTCCAGGGCGGTGAACATGGGGCGGCGCCGCAGCGTCTCGTCCTGCACCGCCTGAGCGTAGGCACCCGGATCGTTGACCAGCCGGCCCGACACCAGCCGGGCCAGCCACGCGGGCGGCAGGCGATCGAACCCGGTCGTGACCGCCCAGTGGTGGACGTCCTGCCCGTGGAGACGGCTCGGCATCAACCGCACCGGCTGCCGCGAGGCGAGCGTGACATCGGCGACCTCGGCCAGCTCGTAGCCGATCTGCACCGCCGAGTTGCCCGCGCCGACCAGCACCACCCGCCGTCCCGCATACGGCTTGGGGTTGCGGTAGGCGGCGACGTGCTCCAGCTCGCCGGTGAAGGCGTCCGCGCCGGGAAGCGACGGGATCAGGGGACGGGCCCCCGAGGCCGCCACCACACCCGAGGCCGCGATCTCCTCCCCGCCATCACCCTGGACCACGAAACCGGCCCCATCGGCCCGGACGGCGGCGACCCGGGTGTTCGGCCGGATATCGGCGTCCTGCTCGGCGACCAGCGCGGCGTACTGCTCCAGGTAGGCCACGACCTCGTCCCGATGCGGATAGTGGTCGGGGTCGCCGGGGAACGGCAGGCCGGGCATCGCGCTGTAACGCGCCGGGGAGAAGAGGGTGAGGCTGTCGTAGTAGTCCGGCCATGACCCGGCGGCGCGGCCGGAGGCTTCGAGGACCACCGGCCGCAGGCCTGCGGCGGTCACGGCGCGTGCGGCGGCCAGCCCCGACTGGCCGCCTCCGATGATGACGATGGGTGAGGTGGTGGAGTCCATGGGTTCAATATATTGCTATTACGCAATATGCCAATGTAACAATGTGTGGCCTAGGATCGTGGACACGGCGCGGGAGGTGTCATGAGCGATCCGGTGATCGACCAGGCGGCGGGGACGGCCTGCGGCCCGGATGCGGACACGCCGGGATGCGGCGCCACAGAGCCCGTGCAGCTCGGTTCGCAGGCGCGGGAGTTCCTCCGGGCGCTGGCCAGCGAGCAGCGCCAGCAGATGCTCGAACTTTTCACCGGCGGGATCGAACTCACCGTCGGCACCGTCGCCGAACGCCTGGGCATCGCCCAGCCGACCGCCTCCCAGCAACTCGCCCTCCTGCGCCGCGGCGGCCTGCTCATCTCCCGCAAGCAAGGCAAACAAGTGCACTACCGCATCGACACCGCCGCCGTAGAGCGCTCACTCACCGAACTCCAGACCTACCTGCACACCTGCTGCCCACCAACCAACCAGCACAACCCCTGAACTGCCTGCCGTGCCGCGTACGAGCGGGGGGCAGGCGAGTCAACCGCGCAATCCTGCCGCTGGATCATCCGCTTCGACCGGCGTTCATCGGTGATGACCGCGCCGGGCGAAACCGTCGGTCTGCAGGCAGATCGCTTCCAGCCTTCGGACCGCCTCGTAGGCCCTGGCCCGGCCAAGCCGGTTTGGCCGGGGGGTGTCGGCCAGCTCGATCAAATGCTCGCCACGGGCGAAGTCCTGTTCGCTTTCGACCTCGGCGCGAAAGCCAGACTCGCTGGAGCCCGCATAACCCGCGAACATCTGCACCGACGGGCGATGCACCAGGCCGGGTTACGGCGGAACTGGCTCGCGGTGAGATTGACCGACATGACCGAGCCTCCGACCTCGACGCCTTCACGTCGGCACGACCGTCCCATTCGCGAAGGTTGCTGACGTCGCAGGCCTTGGGGACGCAAGCCACCTAGGCCGTGCCAACCCTCAAAACGGCCCGCGCCTCCGAGCACGTGTCGCTGCACCCTGGTGGTCCAGGACCGTCCGGCTCGGTGAGTTGCGGCCCGGTGAGCGGCGGACGGCCCTGGGATATCGACACGGTCACCAGCAGTGGCCGGCCACCTTCCAGGCAAGACCGGCGGAGCGGCAGCGGACACAGGCAATCTGCGCACAGGTCATCACCAGGGCTGATCGCCTCGCTGGGACGGGCGCCACAGCCCGGGGCGGTCATCGCCTACGGCGAAAGGCCGTTCGAGGCTCGGCTGTTTCCCTCGCTGGGCGGTCGGGCCACGTGGTGGCCGGGGGCGTTGAGCCCCAGGTCAACGGCGGAAACCCTGCGGCCCTTCCTCGCCGCGTCTTTGGCCGGCTCACCGACTTGCCTGGTGCCGCCCACGGCGCGGCCTGCCCGGCCCCTTGCACGGCCGATGAGCCGGGCGTCGATGCGCATGAGAGTTCCCCAGGGCCGGCCGCCCTCGGTCCGGCTCGGTCCGCCGCCGCGCGTGCGGCGCATCACGCCAGGTGATGAGCTGTTCTGAGACCGCCTGTGTCCGGGGCGACGCCGATGAGGTGTGCTGGGAGAGACGGGGAAACAGAAATTGTTTCTGGGTGATTCGCTCACACATAGGGGCCGTCGACACTGGAGCGCGAGAAATCCGCTCCATTTCAGCCGATTCCGGTTGAGCCGACGGGTTATCAGCGCGAGTGATGGGTTGTGCATGGGGCGCCGCGTGAATACGCGCCGCTTCCGGTCCCCGGCGCGGTCTGTTCGCCGCCTCCCGTACTGGCCACGGGCCGGGCGGCCTCCCCTCTGCCAGGTCGGGCACCACGAACCAGTGGCACGGCTGAAGCAGCAGGCGCGCCGCTGGCGCTGTGCATTGAACGGGTCGCGGGGGTTAGACCGCAGGTCGTGAGCGGCCTACGCTACGTGCGACGGCGGCAGTCGTCTGTCGGGCCGCTCCAGACCCTGGCGGCGTGTGTGCACACGCTCCAGGGAAGGGCTGTCATGACGGCATTCGAACCCTCGCCCCCATCCTCCGTTCCACTGGCGGTGCGGACGCGGCTGGACACCACGACCGGCGACCGCGTCCGACCCGGGTCGCAGGTCAGTCTCCGGCGGACGGACCTCGACTGCGCCGCCGAGCCGCCGGCGATGCTGCTGGCACTCGCCGGCGAGATCGACGCCTCCAACAGCGGCTGGCTGACCGTCCGGCTCAGCGCCATGATCACCAGCGCGTCCACCGGCCACGCCGGCGCCGCGCCGAGCGGTGGTGTGATCATCGACCTCACGCGCGTCAGGTTCTGCGACGCCACCGGTATCGCTGCCCTGGTCGAGGCATTCAAACATGCTGAGAGCATGCACCTGGTTCTGGAGCTGGCCGGAGCCACGGGCCGGGTCGACCGCATCCTTCGCCTGACCGGCATCGACGACGTCCTCACCCTGCACACGGAGCCGGCGGACGCGTTGAAGGCGCTGTGCAGCCCAGCGTGACCACCACACGGCTCGGCATGCCGAGCACGCATCGCACCGTCCGTCCCGGCATACGGCCTGTGCGGTCAGTTCATCGTCGTCGTCCCGGGTGCCGGTGATTGTGGTCGGCCTCCAACGCCGACGGGAGGTGGCGGGGGCGCCGGTTGGTTGTCCGGCGGTTCGTGGCCGGTGGGTGGTGGTGCCGGTTGCGCGCCTCGGGCGGGCAGGAATCTGAGCACGGCGATGGCGCCGAGGGCGGCGGCGATGGCGGCGATGAGGGAGCCGGCGGTGAGGCCGCTCATGAAGGCGGTCTGGAGGGCCTCGGTGATCACCGGTTGGGTCGCCGCGGGTGCCTGGTCGGCCAGGTCGGTGGCGGCGGCGACGGACCCCTCGGCGGCGGTGAGGGCGGGGGCGGGGACGGCGACCCCGTGCAGCCCGTCGATCAGCTGGGGGCCGTAGACGGAGGAGAACGCGGAGCCGACCACGGCGACGCCGAGGGTGCCGCCGAGTTCGCGGGTGGTGTCGTTGACGGCGGAGCCGACGCCGGCCTTGGCGCGGGGCAGTGCCCCCATGATGGCCTCGGTGGCCGGTGCGGTGGTCAGGCTGAGCCCGGCGGCGATCAGGACCATGGACGCGATGACCGGCCCCCAGTAGCCGCTGGAGGCGCTGAGTGTCGCCGCGACGACGAAGCCGGCCGCCATGAACGCCAGCCCGGCGGCGACGACCCGGGTCGAGCCGAGGCGCTGCGCCAGCCACGGTGACAGCACCGCGACCGCCCCGGCGGCCACTGCGAATGGCAGCGTGTGCAGGCCGGCGCTGAGCGTGGAGTAGCCGCGGACGAACTGGAAGTACTGAGTGATCAGGAAGATGAACCCGAACAGCGCGAAGAACGCGATGGAGATCGCCGCGGCGGCGGCGCTGAACCGGGCGTTGCGGAAGATCCGCACGTCCAGCATCGGGTCGACGCGGTGCCGTTCCCAGGCGATGAAGACGCCCAGCAGGAGTGCGGCCAGCGCGAAGCCGCCGAGGGTCATCGGCGAGGTCCACCCGTGGTGCGGGCCCTCGATGACCGTGTAGACCAGCGTGGTCACGGTCACCACCGACAGGCCGAGGCCGGGCAGGTCGAAGCGTCCGGCGCGCGGGTCGCGTGAGGCGGGGAGCAGGATCTGGCCGGCGACCAGGGCGACGATCACGATCGGGACGTTCACCAGGAAGATCGAACCCCACCAGAAGTGTTCGAGCAGCCAGCCGCCTGCGACGGGGCCCAGCGCGACCGCCAGGCCGGAGATGCCGGCCCAGATGCCGATGGCCTTGGCCCGTCCGGCCGCGTCATGGAACACGTTGGTCAGGATCGCCAGCGTGGCCGGGAAGATCAGCGCTCCGCCGATGCCCATCGCCGCCCGTGCGGCGATCAGCTGGCCGGGTGAGCCGGCCAAGGTGGCCAGCACCGAGGTGACCGCGAACAACGCGAGGCCGAGTTGCAGTGCGCCCTTGCGTCCGAAGCGGTCGCCGAGGCTGCCGCCGGCCAGCAGCAGGCCGGCGAAGACCAGGCTGTAGGAGTCCACGATCCATTGCAGCTGGCTGGTGGTGGCGCCCAGGTCCCGGCTGAGCGTGGGCAGCGCGACGTTGACGATGGTGTTGTCGACGACGACCATGAACTCGCTCACGCACAGCACGGCCAGGATCAACCATCGCCGGCGGCGCACGAGGGCCAGGTTCATCGGATCTCCCCGCCCCGGCGGGACGGCCGGACCGGCGGGACCGGCGGGCAGTCCAGCGGACGGACCGGCGGGCGGCCGAGGGCTCGCCTCACCGGTGCCTGGCGGACGGTCAAACCGCGGACTGCCCGGCGGCGACGCCGGACTCCAGCTCGTCCTCCTGCGCGACCTTGGCGGACAGGATCGAGACCAGGAGCCGCTCGGTCACGTCGTCGGCGCCGCGGACCCGGTCGATGAGCTGACCGTACCGGCCGATGATCTTCTGCTCCTGAACCAGCGCGTAGCCGAGCGGGGCCAGGTCGCCGACCTCATCGGGCAGATCGATGACGTCCACCTGGGCTCGTTCGGCGAACCGGGTCGGGTCGGCGGTGATGGCGCCGCCGAGTTGCGCGACGCGTGCGGCGAGCCGGGCGGCGTGCCGCTCGGCCAGTGCGGCATGCTCTCGCGCCGGCTCTTCGAGCATGATCTCGGCCAGCCCGGTGAGCCGGTTGTCCAGGGCCCGGGCCCACGCGACCGCCACCTGCTCGTAGCAGTAGAGGCGATCGAGGTCGTCGGCCAGATCGGCCGGGTCGATGCCGCGGACCAGTTGGATTCCCGCTGTTCCCATGGTGTCCCCCTCATGCCCGGGCAGTGATCCGTCGACGACGGATCAACGTTTCGGGCTGTGCCCTCAGCCTATGCCTGAAGTAAGAAACATGCAATAAAATTCTAGAATTCTACTGATACAATGTAGGCATGCGCCGGTGGAGCTTCCTCACCAACCACGCTCGTGTCCTGCTGTGCATCGCTGACGACCCAGGCGTACGGCTGCGCGACATCGCCGGCCTGGTCGGCATCACGGAGCGCAGCGCCCATGAGATCGTCGCCGACCTCGTCACGGCCGGGTACGTGGTCAAGGACAAGGCCGGCCGCCGCAACCGGTACCGCATCCAGGAGCACCTGCCCTTGCACGACGTGATCGGCCATCAGCCGACCGTCGGCGAACTGCTCGGCCTGCTGGCCGGTGTGAACGCACACCGCGACCTGCCCGTCCCGGAAGGCGTCCGCGACAACTGAGCCCGCAGGTGGACGGTTTGGCCTGGTGAGAGACCTCCTCAGAGGCAAGATCGGGTGAGCGGGAGGCTGCGTGGAGGCATGGGTGCGGCGTGCTCGGGTATGCGGTGCGCTCCAGAACCGGAGACAACCGTAGATCTACCCAGCGAAGGAGGAGGCGAAGGTCATGACCTCGATGACCTCACCGGGGCTGACCGTGGACCGGCCGAGAGCGCGTGGCCGGCCCGCACCGGCCTTGACGGAGGGACGCAAGTCCACCACGGCCGTGGTGGTGATGTGGGTAATGGTGGTGGTGCCGTTCGCCGCGTTGGCCGCGGCCGTGCCGGTGGCGTGGGGCTGGGGGTTGAGCCCGCTCGACGTGCTCATCGCGATGACCGGTTATGTGATCGCCGGGCTCGGCGTCACCGTCGGGTTCCACCGCTACCTCACGCACGGGTCGTTCAAGACCGGCCGGCCGCTGCGCGTGGCCCTGGCGGTGGCCGGAAGCCTGTCCGTGGAAGGGCCGGTGATCGGATGGGTGGCCGACCACCGCCGTCACCACGCCTTCGCCGACCGCGAGGGTGACCCGCACTCGCCGTGGCGGTTCGGGCACAGCGTCCGCGGCCTGGCCAAGGGCATGGTGTTCGCGCACGTCGGCTGGATGTTCAACCGCGATTTCACCAACCGGGCGCGGTTCGCCAAGGACCTGCTCGCCGACCCCGCGATTCGCCGCGTGGACCGGTGGTTCCCGGTCCTGGCCAGGGTGTCGCTGCTGACGCCACCGGCGGCGGGGCTGCTGATCACCGGGACCTGGACGGGCGCCGCGACCGCGTTCTTCTGGGGGACCCTGGTCCGGATCGCCCTGCTGCACCACGTCACCTGGTCGATCAACTCGGTCTGCCACGTGTTCGGCGACCGGCCGCTGACCACCCGGGACCGCGCCACCAACTTCTGGCCGCTGGCGATCCTGTCGTTCGGCGAGAGCTGGCACAACGGGCACCACGCCGATCCCACCTGCGCCCGGCACGGCATGCTGCCGGGACAGATCGACCCCTCGGCCCGGGTCATCCGGTGGCTGGAGAAGCTCGGCTGGGCACACGCCGTCCGCTGGCCCACTCAGGCCCGCATCGCCGGACGGCGCCGTGAAACCGACCACGACCCCGTCCGAGAGTCCATCGCCTAGCCCCACCGCCGCAGCGGCGGCGCCGACCCAGGGCGCGTCGGCCACTTGGCGCAAGATCTTCATGGTCGCGAAACGGCACGGTGATCTGAAACAGCGCCCAACGCGCCACGATGGTCGCCTCCCCCATGGCCGGGTGTCGCGGCCCAGGCGGCGCGGGTGAGCACACTAAGGAGGCGCACGGAGACGGCCCGTCCGCGCACTCTTCGGCGCCTTCTCCGTTAACGTTCGCGGTCATGTTTGGTCGGCGCGGCGGCTGGGTTCGTGGGGCGGGCGCAGGGAACTCACCACGGCGGGGTCGTCGTCGATGACGGCCTGGGCGAGGTCGGCGAGTTTGCGGTTGGTGTTGCGGGCCCGGGTGCGCAGAGCGGCGAAGGCCTGATCGAGCGAGGTCTGGTGGCTGAAATCGAGCGCTCCGAAGTTGAACACCCAATTCTCTCGATCACTCGAGGTCCCGCATCCAGCTAGGCAACAGCCGGCGGGGCAGAACGATATAGATCCCACCGATGAGGCACAGAAGCCCAGAACAGCAGGCCAGGAAACCTCCCAGCCACAGCGGAATAGGATCGAGAAGGTAATGCAGCCCCACCGCGAGCAGCATAAGGAGCATGGCACCGGCCATCCATGGGAACACCAGTGGGGAGGTCGTCGTGTTCAACTTGATGGGATACCAGGAACGCCACCGCCCGCTGAAGGCAAGGACCCCGGCCACGACACAGCCGATAAGAAAGATGACGAGCGCCACCATGCCAACGACCGCGAGAATCGGGTTATCGAGACCGGGTTTCTCGGGCGCCGCCATCCAAGGCATTTGAAACATCAGCGGATTCTCCCAGGCCAGCCGCACATGCCTGTCCTCCCAAAGCCCTAGAGCATCGACGAACACTCTACGACACATCCTCGCCACAAGCGTGAGCAAACGCGGCTTCGACAGCCCGCAGTTGATCATGCCTGGGGACGACCTGAAGAGGACGAGGGCGGCAACGCCTTCTCCGATGCGCCGAAGCCAACGCCAACCAGGACCGGCTCACACGACCGATACCGGTACACCCATGTGTTTCGCATTATTACATCCAGTGGTGGCGCAGCCCTCAACGTATACGCTTCTTCTAGACGTACAGTTCGGAGCAGGTTCATTGGGCACGACGATCGACCGCCATGTTGGCTCGTTGTCGGCTCGGCGGCATTGGTACGGGGCTGGCACGCAGCGGCCTCGCCTGGCACTGAAATGGGCCTGGACGAGGACGGAACGACATCGAGCGACAGCAAAATAGCCAGGCCGTAATCAAGCATTCGGACGTTCAATCCGTGGCTGTGGGCTTGAGTCCCACGCGACCCACACCACCCCTGCCCAGGGCAAACACCCCCTCCCGCCGGTCGTCGGCGCCATCGGGTGCGGGCACACGCCACCCGGCCCGCAGCACGTACGTGGCGGCCTGCTCGGCGGCGGTGTGCGCGAGTTTGGGGAGCACGCTGGTGTAGGTGTCGGCGGTCAGCACGAGCTGGAGTGCTCGAGCACGTCTTGCACCACCTTCAACTTCACCCGCGGCCGGCGCCAGCGTGGCCGCGCCGTGCCGCAGGTCGTGCAGCAGCACCGGCGGCAGCCGGTGCTCGGCCAGCAGCCCTTGGAACCCGTGTCTGAGCCGTCCCGGGGAGACGGGGTCGCCGTTGAGGCTGGCGAACACATACCCGCTGTCGCGGTACCGGTCCCCTTACGCGGCCTCAGCCTGCTGCCGATCCCAGTGCGCCCGCAGCGCGGCGATCGTGGTGCGGTCGAGCGCGATGACGCGAGCGCTGTGCGCGGTCTTAGGCGGGCAGGGTTCCAGCCGTCTATGCCGCCGCTGCAACTGTTGGGTACTGGTCGCGGTGCCGTGCTCCAGGTCCACGTCCAGCCAGCGCAGCCCGGCCCGCCCACGACCTACCGCCCGGCCCGGTCCGGGCCGGGTCCGAGCGCGCACAGCTCACCGGGCCTTGCCGCGGGGGTAAGGGGCGGTCGGCTCTAGCCGATCGTCGGTGCGGTGTGGCCCTTGCCGGGGCGCTCTCGTCGTTCGCCCCTGGCGTCCGCGCCTTCGGCAAGACGATCATCGGCGTCACGGAGGACTGGGCAGGAGTCCGAGCGTGGACGCGTCAGCAGGACGTCGATGTTCCGTGGACGACATGCATGCGGCATGCCGTTGTCCGGGTGATCCGGGGCTCGCGGTCTCGTTTGGGTGTACGACCGGACGGTCAGTTTGTGACATCATGGGATGGATGAGTGAGCGTTCGCAGTCGTCCGCCGGCGAGTCGAAGGTCGACCAGCGTCTTGTCCGTGGCGAACGATCCAGACGGAATATCACCAGGCGTGCCGTCGACATCGCGTCCGTCGAAGGGCTCCATGCGCTCAGCATCGGGCGGTTGGCCGGCGAGATCGGGCTGAGCAAGAGCGGCGTGCAGTCGCTGTTCGGCACGAAGGAGAACCTGCAGCTCGCCGTCGTCGAGTCGGCGGAGGAGCAGTTCGGCGAGGCCGTGGTGCAGCCCGCGATGGCCGAGCCCGAGGGAGCGGCCCGGGTGCGGGCGCTGATCGAGAACTGGATCACCTACGCCACGACGCCGCTGTTCGTCGGGGGCTGCTTCTGGTCGCAGAACCTGCCGGAGTTCGACAGCCGTCCGGGGCGGGTGCGCGACGCGCTGTTCGCCCAGCACCGCGACTGGCTCGACCTGATCGCGGGCGAGTTGCGCTACGCCATCGACGCCGGTCAGATCGCCGAGGTGGACGCCGAACTCGCGGCCTTCCAGATCGCCGCCGTGCTCGCCGCCGCGAACTCCGCCGTGCGCGTCGGCGACGACGACGCCGTGCGCAAGGCCCGCCGGGTGGTCGACGGTCTCCTCGTGCCGCTCTCCTGATCTCCCCCACGACCCGTCGCCGTGCGCATCACCACGGAGACGGGTCGTAATTTTTCGGCCAAAGTCATATTGCATCGTCCATACGACCGATCGTATGGTTACTTACCACGGGGTAGCCGCGCGCTGCGCGGACGGCGATGGTCACCAGGGGAGTGAACAGATGAGCGTTGGTGCGACGGACGCACGGTCCGTGGCGGTGGTGGGGATGGCCTGCAGGCTGCCCGGCGCGGCGGATCCCGCCGCGCTGTGGGAGCTGCTGGCCGGTGAAGGCGACGCGACCGGGCCGACGCCGGCCGATCGCTACGACCCGGACGAGCTGTACGAGCCGCGCTCGGCGCCGGGAAGGATGACCGGCCGCCGCGGCGGCTACGTGACGGGGATGGCCGACTTCGACGCCGGGTTCTTCGGCATGTCGGCGGCGGAGGCCGTCGAGCTGGACCCGCAGCAGCGGCTGCTGCTGATGACGGCCTGGGAGGCGCTGGAGGACGCGGGCCAGCCCGCCGACCGGCTGGCAGGCTCCCGGACGGGCGTCTTCGTCGGAAACTCGCGCGCCGACTACCTGGAGAACGCGTCCCGGCGGGGGCTGGACGCGCTCACCGCCGGGCAGATCGGAAACATGCGCTCGCTGCTGCCGGCCCGGCTCTCGTACGTGCTCGACGTGCGCGGCCCCAGCGTGTCGATCGACACGGGCTGCTCGTCGTCGCTGGTCGCCGTCCACCAGGCGGTGCAGAGCCTGCGCTCGGGCGAGTGCCCGGTCGCGCTGGCTGCGGGAGTGAACCTCCCCCTGCGTCCGGACGAGGGCGTGATGATGACGCAGGCCGGGGTGCTCGCGCGCGACGGCTGCAGCAAGTTCGCGAGCGCGTCCGCCGACGGGCACGCGCCGGGCGACGGGGTGGCGGTGGTCGTGCTGAAGCCGCTGGAGGCGGCGCTCGCCGCCGGCGACCGGATCCGCGCGGTCATCGCCGGCAGCGCGATCGGCAACGACGGCCGCACCTCCGACTCGGTGCTGAACCCGTCGCTCACCGGGCAGGTCGAGGTGCTGCGCTCGGTGTACCGGGACGCCGGGGTGGACCCGTCCGATGTCGACTACGTGGAGGCGCACGGCGCCGGCTCCCCCGCGTCCGACCCGCTGGAGCTCACCGCTCTCGGACGGGTCCTCGGGGAGGGACGCCGCCCTGACCGGCCGCTGCTGGTCGGCTCGGTCAAGTCGAACATCGGCCACGCGGAGGCGGCGGGCGGCCTGGCCGGGCTGATCAAGGCCGTGCTCTGCCTGGAGCACGGGCGGGTCCCGGCCAGCCTGCACGCGGAGCCCCGGCGTCCGGACGTCGACTGGGACGCGCTGCCGCTGGAGATCCCGGCAGCCCTCACGGACCTCGCACCCGGCGGGAGGTCGGCTATCGCGGGAGTCTCGGCGCAGGGGTCGTCGTCCCTCAACGCACACGTGGTGCTGCGGCAGGCTCCGTCCGCCACAGCGCCGGACAAGCCGGACAAGCCGGACAAGGGCGACGGCAAGCCGTACCCGCTGATGCTTTCGGCGCGCTCCCCCGAGGCTCTTCGCGACCTGACCCAGGCGTACATCGACCACCTGGGCCCGGACGGCCGGGGCGCCGGGCACTCCGTGCGGGACATCTGCCACAGCGCCGCGCTGCGCCGTCAGCATCTGGAGCACCGCTCGGCCGTCGTCGGGGCCTCCCATGAGGAGTTGGTGGCCGCGCTCCAGGCGACGCTGGACGGCTTCCCCGACATAACCGAGACCGCGGTGCGTTACCGCGCCGGTGAGGCGGTCGACACGGAGGCCGTGTTCGGCTCGGACTACCGCTACGTCCCCCTGCCCACCTACCCGTGGCAGACCCGGCGGTACTGGCCCGGCGAAGCGGAGGAGAACGGGGACGGCCTGGCCACCTGGATCCTGAGCCGGCACGCGCGCAGCCAGGTGCACGCCGAGGCGATGCTGGCCGACATCGGCATCGACTCGCTGGCCAAGCTGCAGCTGATCGTCGAGCTGCAGAAGAAGACCGGGCTGGAGGTGGACCCCGCGGTCCTCGGCCGGCTGCGCACCGTGGACGACCTACGCCGCTGGACCGAGGAGCTGGAGGCCGCGGCATGACCAGCTGGAACGATCCACGGGACGAGCCGCCGAACGCCTACGCATGGTTCCGCCGGACGGCCGAGGCCCTCGGCGAGGACTGGACCGCCCTGGAGGTCGACGGGGAACGGCTGACCTACGCCGGGCTGCGAAGGTCGGCCGAGCGCCTGGCCGCCCGCCTCGCCGACCGCCTGGCCGGAGCGGCCGGAGCAGCCGGAGCGGCCGGAGCAGCCGGCGGAACCGTGCCGCGCCGGGTCGGGCTCCTGGCCGGACGGACGGCGGGCGCCTACGCGGGCTACCTGGCCGTCCTGCGCGCGGGCGGCACCGTCGTCCCGCTGAATCCCGAGCACCCGGCGCACCGCCTGCGGGGCATCGTCGAAGCCGGCGGCATCGACCTGGTCCTGACCGACGACGCGCACGCGGGCCTCGACCTCGGCGTCCCCGCTCTCACGGCGACCGCCGCCACGACCGCCGCCACGACCGCCGCCACGACGGGCGGCGACGCGGCGGACAGCGACGGCGCGGCGGACGGTGGCGCGGGGCCGACGGCCCGATACCGGGAGGCCGAGCCGGATGACGTCGCCTACGTCATCTTCACGTCCGGCTCGACCGGGGCTCCAAGGGAGTGCCGATCACTCACCGGAATCTCGGCGCCTACCTGGCGCAGGTCGCGGCTCGCTACGAGATCGAGCCGGGCAGCAGGGTCTCGGGGAACTTCGATCTCACCTTCGACGGGTCGGTGCACGACCTGTTCGTGACGTGGGCGCGCGGCGGGACGCTGGTGGTGCCGCAGCGCGACGCGCTGCTGTCGCCGGTGCGGACGGTCAACGACCTGCGGCTCACCCACTGGTTCTCGGTGCCGTCGCTGATCTCGTTCGCCGACCGCCTCGGCACGCTCCGGCCGGGCGGCATGCCGACGCTGCGGTGGAGCCTGTTCGGCGGCGAGGCGCTCACCCTCGACGCGGCGCGGCGCTGGAAGACCGCCGCCCCCGGCAGCCGGATCGAGGTGCTGTACGGCCCGACCGAGCTCACGGTCGCCTGCAGCGCGTACCGGTTGCCGGACTCCGCCCGCGACTGGCCCGGCACCGCGAACGGAACCGTCCCCATCGGGACATGCTTCCCCTCCCTCGAGTGGACGACGGTGGACGAGCACGGGAACCCGGCCGAGAGCGGGGAGTTGTGCGTCCGGGGCCCGCAGCTCTTCCCCGGCTATCTCGATCCCGCCGCCGACGCCGGGCGGTTCCTGCCCGCAGACGGGGAGTCCGGCGGGGAGCTTGGTGGGGAGGCCGGTGCGGAGTCCGGCGGGGAGTCCGGCCGCTGGTACCGCACCGGGGACAGGGTGGGCCGGCAGGACGGCGTCCTCGTCCACCTGGGCCGGACCGACCACCAGGTCAAGATCCGCGGTCACCGGATCGAGCTGGGCGAGATCGAGGCCGTGCTCCGCGCGATGCCCGGCGTCCGCGACGCGACCGTCCTGGCGGTGCCGGCCACCGGAGCCGGGGCGGCCACCGGAGCCGCGGCGGACGCAGAGCCGGAGCTGGCCGCCGCCGTGACCGGCGAGCGGAGCAGCGCCGAGCAGCTGTTCACCGCGCTCAGCGAGCGGCTCCCGGCCTACATGCTGCCGCGGCGGATCACCGTCCTGGACCGGCTGCCGCTCACCCCCAGAGGCAAGATCGACCGCCGCTCCCTGCTCTCCGCCCTCGCCGGCACCGCCGCCGGCCCCCGCTGATTCCGAGGCCCATCGTGTACGACGCCATCGTGGTCGGGGCCCGGTGCGCCGGGTCCCCCACCGCCATGCTGCTCGCCCGCGCGGGGCACCGGGTGCTCCTGCTCGACCGGGCCGCGTTCCCCTCCGACACCCTGTCCACCCACCTCATCCACCAGCCGGGCGTCGCGGCCCTGGCCCGCTGGGGCCTGCTGGACGCCGTGCGCTCCTCCGGCTGCCCGCCGGTGGAGCGCGTGCGGTACCGGGTCGCCGACGTCCGCCTCGACGGCCGCGCCCGAGGCGTGGACGGGCAGCGCGCCGCCTACGCCCCCCGCCGCCACGTCCTGGACACCCTCCTCGTCCGGGCCGCGACGGCCGCCGGTGCGGAACTGCGCGAGCACTCCCGGATCACCGGCCTGCTCCGCGACGACACCGGACGCGTCATCGGCGTCGAAGGCGACCACCAGGGCCGGCCCTTCACCGAGACGGCCCGGCTGGTGATCGGCGCGGACGGCATGCGCTCGACCGTCGCACGGCTCGCCGGCGCCCCCTACACCGTCCACGACCCGAAACTGACCTGCGCGTACTACTCGTACTGGACGGACGTCCCCGTCGCCGGCCTCGAACTCCACGAGCGGGCCGGCGCCTGGGTCGCCGCCGTGCCCACCCATGACGACGCCACGCTCGTCCTGACCTATTTCCCGCAGGACGACTTCCGGCGTATCCGTGCCGACGCCGGCCGCGCCCACCTGTGCCAGGTCCACGCGACGGCGCCGGAACTAGGGGAACGCCTCCTCGACGGACACCAGGTGGAGCGGCTCCGCGGCACCGGCGACCAGGCGAACTTCTTCCGGCAGGCGGTCGGCCCCGGCTGGACGCTGGCGGGCGACGCGGGGCATCACAAGGACTCCATCACCGCCCGCGGCATCAGCGACGCCTTCACCCAGGCCGAGTCCCTCGTCCGGCACGTGAACGACCCGCTCACCGGCGACCCGGCCCTGCTCGACGACGCGCTGCGGCGGTACGCCCGCGACCGGGACACCGCGCTCACTCCCGGATACCAGGCCACCTTGGACGTCGCGCGGCTGGCTCCGCCCCCGGACCAGCGCCTCGCGCTGCTGCGCGCCGTCCAGGACGACCCCGAGCTCACCTCGATCTACTTCGACATCGTCGCCGGCATCGGCACAACGAGCGACCTGCTCACCCCAAAGCTGCTCGCCACCCTCTGAACGGAGTCCGCCTTCGAGAAGGACGGGCCCAGGAAAGAAGCCCTCGTGGCTGCCCCGAACGTCGACTGATCAGAGCGCTTCGATCAGCCTCCAGTGCACCGGGATCGACGGAGGCGCTGGTGGTCTGAGTTGGGTCGGTTGGGGTTGGCTCATGGGGTCGGCGGGTCCAGGGCGGAAGCGCGGTCGGGCTTGGTGCGGTCGACGGGGCCTGCGGCGAAGTAGAGGCGGTCGCCGACCGCCGACAGGCGGGATGTCTTGAGGCCCTCGATCCGGCCGAGGACCTTCCCGGACTTCGGCTCCACGGACAGGATGCCGTCGTCCTTGGTGGCCAGGTGAACCCCGCCCTTGGCGATCACCGGGAGCTCGTCCTGGAAGGCGGCGGCCCGGTGCTCCCACAGGCGGCGGCCGGTGGCGACATCGACGCCGGACAGGCGGTCCCGTCCGTTGAAGACGCACGCGACGCCGCCGTGGATCACCGGTGAGAGCAGGCGCTCCTTGGTCGGGCCGAGTTCGACGTCGCCGCCGGTCGGGAACGTCCAGCGCGGTCTGGCCCGCGGTCCCGGGCCGGCGATGTCGATGGCGTTGAGGTCGCCGCCGCTCGACGGGATGAAGACGAGCCGGTCGGCGATGGTCGGGATCCAGCCGTAGCTGACGCCCTTGGGCGCGGTGTTGGGGAACGCCCAGCGCGGCTTGCCGTCGGTGGTGCTCATCGCGTTGAGCCCGGCCTCGCTGGAGACGTACACCGTGTCCCCGGCCACGGCGGGGGTGCCGATGAGCTTCGTTTCGCCCGGGCTGGTCCAGCGGGGCTTTCCGGTGGCGGCGTCGACGGCGATCAGGCTGCGGTCGGCGGTGAAGTAGAGGGCGCCGTTCGCGTACACCGGCGGGGAGGACACCGCGTCCCCGATGGGAACGTGCCAGCGGAGGGCCCCGGTGGCGAGGGAGATCGCGGCGAGCCCGTCCTTCCCGGTCTCCGGGTCGCCGCGCCGCATGAAGATCAGGCCGCCGCCGGTGACGACGCCCCCGCCGGCCTCGGTGATGGGCAGCCGCAGGGTCTCCTTCCCGTCGGCCGCGTTGAGGACGATGAGCTGCCTCACCCCGCTGTAGAGGAAGACGGCACCGTCCTGAACGCCGGCGAAGCCGATGACGCGGCCGTCGAGCTTGCGTTTCCAGCGTTCCTCGCCCGTGTCGGCGTCGAGCCCGTAGACGGTGTTCTCGTTGTCCCACTCCTGGTCGAGCACCGCGACGCCGCCCATGACCGCCGGGCCGTCGATGACGTCGCCCCACTCGGTCTCCCACGTCCATCGGTAGTCGTCGCGGTTCAGCAGCCACCAGCCGGCGCCGCCGCCGGCCGCCGCCAGCCCGGCCGCCCCTGCCAGCGACAGCCCGACGGCCAGGGCCCTGCGTCGTCCGACCGGGCGGGCCTGGGCGGCGGCGGCCGGGACGGTCCCCGTCATCCTGACCGGCCCCTGGGGGACCTGCCGGGTGAGCGAAGTGATCTCCGCGGCGACGGGGGCGGGCAGCCATCCGGTGCTCTGCGGCGAGGTGTCCTCGGGGACGAGCTGGGAGAGCCAGTGCATGAGGGTCGGCAGCGCGGGACGCTCCGCCTGGTCCCGGTTCAGGCAGGCGCCGATGACCGCGCGGAGCCGTGGTTCGGGCACCCGTCCGAGGTCGGGGTTCTCGTGCAGGACGCGGTAGACCATGGCGTGCATCGGGGCCTCGCCGAACGGCCCGGACCCGGTGGCGGCGAACGTCAGGACCGCGCCCAGCGAGTACACGTCTCCGGGCGGCCCCGACTCGTGCCCGCCCGCCTGCTCGGGCGGCATGAACCCGGGGGAGCCCACGACCATGCCCGACTGGGTGACGGCGCCGCCCTCGGCGGCGCGTGCGATGCCGAAGTCGATGACGCGCGGGCCGTCCGGCGTGATCAGGACGTTCGACGGCTTGAGGTCGCGGTGCACGACCCCGGCGCGGTGCACGGCCGCGAGCCCGTCGGCCAGCGACATGCCCAGCGCGGCGACGGCGTGCGGCGGGAGGGGACCGTGCCGCTCCACCGCCGCCTGCAGGGACAGGCCGGGCAGGAACGCCGTGACCAGCCAGGGGCTCGGCGCGTCCGGGTCGGCGTCGACCACCGGTGCGGTGAAGGCCCCGCTGACCGCGCTCGCCGCCGCGACCTCGCGGCGGAACCGCGCTCGGAAGTCCGGCTCCTTCGCCAGTTCCGCGTGCACCACCTTGACGGCCACCGTCCGGCCGCTGGGCGAGCGTCCCAGGTAGACGCGGCCCATCCCGCCGGAGCCGAGGCGGGCCAGCAGCTGGTACGGGCCGAATCCCGCCGGGTCGTCGGCGTGCAGGGGTTCCATCCGGTCTCCAGTCGCTCGGGTGGACGGTCGGTGAAGCGGTCGGTCAAGCGGGCAGGTCAGGCGGACGGGTCAGGCGGGCGGGCGGATCGCGTGGAGGCCGTTCGCGCCGCCCACGTAGACGGTGCCGCCGTGGACCGCGGGACGGGCCCTGCCGTTGCCTTGGGCGCGGAGGCGCCACACCTCTTCACCGTCGGTCCGGTCGACGGCGTGCAGGTAGCCGTCGGTGCTCACGGCGTAGACGAGTCTCCCGTCCGAACGGGGAGCGACGTCGAAGGGCGCGTCGGTTCTGAAGGTCCACTTGGGCGCCTTCCACTCGCTGCCGGCGTCCACCGCGTAGAGGAAGCCGTCCTTGTCGGTGACGTAGGCGTCGGAACCGCTGATCTCAGGAAGCCCGGACGGGAGAGCCCGGTCGGAGCCGCCCGGACGCCGGGGCGTCCAGACCCGGCTGCCGTCACGCGGGGAGTGCGCCCAGATCCGCCCTTGGATGTCGATCCCGTACAGGAGTCCGTTGCCGGCCTTGAGGAGGACGGAGCTGATCGGCGCCTGCAACGACGCCTTGTGCGCGCCCGTCCCGGGGTCGTAGGCCGCCACGCCGCCGAGTACGGACATGTAGACGAGCGCTTCGCCGTCGTTCCCCGTTCCGGCGACGGGCGCGCCCAGGACGTTCGGGATCCTCCCCTTGACCCTGCCCTCCAGGTCATAGACGTTCACGGCCTTGTTCTCGGTGGTGCTTCCGGTGAGGACGAAGATGAGCCGGTCGCCGAGCACCGGGATCGTGCCCGGAACATGGTCGGCGTTCGTGGTCCTCCACTGCCCGCGTCCCGAGGCCGCGTCCACGGCGTGCAGCCTGCCGTCGCCGCTGACGGCGTACAGGGTCGGCCCCGCCGAGGACGGCGCGGCGTTGAAGGGCGCCTGCCGGTCGGCCGTCTCCGGGTAGCTCCAGATCCGGTTCCCGTTCCGGGTGTCGAACGCGAAGAGCCGGCCCGCGTCACTGCCGACGATGACCCGCCGGCCCGCGTCGGCGACGATCGGGTCGGCGGAGACCGCGCCGCCGGTGGCGAACGTCCGGACGAGCCGCCCCTGCGGCGCCGTCCTCTTCGGCGCGTCCAGTGCGGTGGCGGCCACGGCGCCGGTGGCGGCGAGGGCGACCGTCCCGGCGCCGCCGAACAGCAGGACGCGCCGTCCGATCGGCCTGCGTCCCACGGCGACCTGGGTGGTGGCCTGCGCGATGCTCGCGGCCATCCGCGGCGGCAGCCACGCCACGCCCTGCGGAGCGGCCGTCCCGAGCCAGTCCAGCAGGAGCCGCGGAGCGGGCCGCCGCGACGGGTCCTTGTCGAGGCAGGCGGCGATGATCGACCGCAGCCGGGGATCGGTGACACCGCTGAGATCGGGGTCCTCGTGGACGACCCGGTACACCATGATCTGCATCTGCGCCCGGCCGAACGGGCCCGTGCCGGTCGCGGCGAACGCCAGCACCGCGCCGAGCGAGAAGACGTCTCCGGGCGGGCCGGTGTCGTTCCCGCGCGCCTGCTCCGGCGACATGTAGCCGGGCGAGCCGATGACCGCGCCCGTCCTGGTGATGGCGCTGACGTCCGCGGCGCGCGCGATCCCGAAGTCGATGACCCGCGGGCCGTCCGGGCTGAGCATGACGTTGTGCGGTTTGAGGTCGCGGTGCACGATCCCCGCGCGGTGGATCGAGATCAGCGCCTCGGCGAGCCCGGCGCCCAGCGCGGCCACGGCGGGCGGGGGCAGCGGCCCGTGCTCGGCGACCGCCTCGTTCAGCGGCCTGCCCTCAAGGAACGTGGTGACCAGCCACGGGCTCGGCGCGTCCGCGTCGGCGTCGATCACCGGGGCGGTGAACGCCCCGCTGACCGCGCGCGCCGTGCCGACCTCCCGGCGGAACCGCGCCCGGAAGCTCTTGTCGTCGGCATACCGCGCGTGGATCACCTTGACGGCGACCAGCAGCCCCGACGCCGAGCGACCGAGGAACACCTGACCCATTCCGCCCTCGCCCAGGCGACCGAGCAGCCGGTACCCGCCGATCTCCCGCGGGTCGTCCGGTTCCAGCTGGGCCATCGTCTCCTCGCTCACTCATAGTCCTCGTGAGTGATACGACGCCCCAAACGCCTCAAGGGGTCATAACAACCTGAGCACACCCCCCACCACTGGTCGGCCCGTCATCGTGGTTCGTCGTTTCGGACGAGATGGTGGCGGTACGCGGTGGTGGCGGCTTGGAGACGTCCGGTGACGCCGAGTTTGGCGAGGATGTTGGAGACGTGGGTGCCCGCGGTCTTGGCCGAGATGAACAGTTCCGCGGCGATCTGGCGGTTGGTTCGTCCGGCGGCGAGCAGGTCGAGGACCTGGCGTTCGCGCGGGGTGAGGCCGAAGTCCTCCCGCCCGTGCCCGGCAGGCGCCGCGTCGGCCGGGCCTGGGGAGATGCGGGCCAGTCTCGCCAGCCGGTCGATCCGGGCGCGCAGCGGACGGGCGGACAGCCGTTCCGCCAGGGCGGCGGCGCGGCGCAGGTGTGCGGCGGCCCGGTCCCGTGCTCCGGCTTCGATGGCCGCCTCCGCCGCCCGCAGAAGGGCCAGCCCTTCGGGGTGCGGCTGGTCCAGGTCGGCCCAGGCGCGTGCGACGCGGTCCCACAGGTCGGGCCTTCGGGTCTGCGCGGTGACGGTGAGCCGGTGAGCGCTCTGGACGGGGCCGATGACCGGCGGCTGGGAGGACGCTTCGTCCAGACCGGGCACCCCGGCGCGGGCCCCGGCCTCGATCAGCGGCCAGAGGTAGCGTGAGCTCGCCCCGGTCTCCGCCGTCTCCAGCGCCTGCCCGACGAGGCTCGCGGCCTCGGGAAGGTGGTCCTGGGCGAGTTGGAGTTCCACCTCGAGGTGGACCAGCGGCAGGTAGTCCTGGGCGTGGCGGGTGCCGCGTGTGAAGATCTCCCGTGCATGGCCGGCGCAGCTTCGCGCGAGTGGGAGGTCGCCTCTGGGCAGGGCGATCGTCCCTTGGAGTACCAGCAGGTAGGCATGCAGGCTGGGGTTCGGCGCGTGGTCGAGCGCGTGGTCGATCGTCTCGTTCGCCTCGTCCCAGTGGCCCAGCGCGATGAGCGCCTCGGCGAGGTTGCCGGCGTGCGCGGGGCCGGAGGTGCGGGCCAGCCCGGCCTCGACCGCGGCGCGCAGCCCTTGCCGGGCGGCGGTGGCGGCCTGCCCGTACCGGCCGAATCCTTGGAGCAGGTCCGCCTCGCAGCGGAGGGCGTGCATGAGGGCGTCGTGGTCGCCGACATCGCCGGCCTCGGTCCGTGCGGCGGCGATGCGGGACAGTTGCCCGTCGATGTCGCCCGCCCGGCCCTGGGCGTAGGCGAGATTGACCGCGGCCGTGAGCTGCGGGCCGCGCTCGGCGCCCTGCTGCGCCGCCGCGAACGCCTCCCGCGCGACCTCGCGGGCCTCCTCGTCGCGCGGGATGGCCAGGAGGCGGCCGGTCAGCGTGTTGAGGACGGACGCGCGGGCGCCGTCACCGGACGGCATGAGCGTCGCCGCCTCCCGCAGGTCCGCCAGATCGCCCGGCCGGCCGAGAACGAACCGCAGTTCCCCGCGGCAGGAGAGCAGCCGGCCCGCGCGAGCGGCCTCCTGGTTCTCCGCGCGGGCGGCGCCCTGGTTTTCCGCGCGGGCGGCGCCCTGGTTCCCCGCGAGGGCGGCGCCCCGGTTCTCTGCGAGGGCGGCGTCGATCAGGTCCATGGCCTGGGTCGCCTCGCCGGCCGACATGGCCGCACGGATCGCCTCGTCGACCGCCTGGGCGCGGGGCGTCGCGATCAGGTGTTCGGCGTCCTGGACCTGCTCCCACAGCTCAAGGACCCGGCGGAGCATGTGCAGCTGCTCGGCGTAGGCCAGTGCGGCCCGGGCTTGGGCGGCGGCGCGCCACGAGGCCGCAAGCGCCCGGGCCGGACGGCGTCTGGACGCGTACCAGTGGTGCGCCGCCTCGACCTCCGCGCGGCCGTCCTGGACGAGAACGGGATCGTTCTCGATCACCTCGGCGTACCGCAGGTGCAGCAGGGTCCGGTCTCCGGGCAGCGTGTCCTCGTACACGACCTCCTGAACGAGCGCGTGCTGGAACGTGTACGCGTTCTCCACGGTCAGTACGAGGTTGGAACGCACCGCTGGACGCAACGCGTCCGTCAGCCCCGCGTCGCCCAGGCCGGTGACCGCGCACAGCAGCGTGTGGTCGACGCGAACGCCCCCGGCGGCCGCGGCGCGCACGACGCGCCTGGTCCGGTCAGGCAGCCGTTCGAGCGGTGCGACCAGCAGGTCGCGGATGGTGTCGGGCACCGGAGCGTCCGCCCCGGCCGACAGGACCTCCACGAACAGCGGGTTCCCGGCGCTGCGCCGGATCACCTTCTCGGCGAGCGGCGCGTCCGGCCGGCGGCCGAGGAGACCGTGCAGCAGGGCGACGACGTCGTTCCTGGCCAGCCGGTCCAGTTCGAACCGCGTCACCCATGCCAGCCGGTCCAGCTCGGACAGGAGCCCGCGCAGCGGGTGGGCCCGGTGGAGCTGGTCGGTGCGGTGGACGACGATGACCAGCAGGCCCGGAACGGTGTACTGGTTGCGGACGAGGAAGCCGAGCAGTTCGCGGCTCGATCCGTCCGCCCAGTGCGCGTCCTCGACGACCAGCACGACGGGCCGCCGCTCGGCCAGGGCGGCGAAGAGCGTCAGGAACTCCTCGAAGAGCCGCGCCCGCGCCATGCCGGGGTGGTCGTCGGCGGCGGGACCGAGGGCCGGGAGCAGCCGTCCGAGCTCCCGCACCTCGCCATGGGGCAGCAGGCCGGAGACCCCGGCCGCGCCGAGCCTCCGCACCAGGCCGCGCAGCACGGCCGTGAACGGCGCGAACGCGAGTCCGCTCGCGCCGAGTTCCACGCATCCTCCATGGAGGACGAGCGCCCGGCCGGAAAGCCCCGCGGTGAACTCGGCCACCAGCCGGGACTTGCCCGCACCCGCCTCACCGCCGATGAGCAGCGCGGCAGGCGAGCCCTTCTCGCCTTGGGCGAAGGCGTCCGCGAGCACCGCGAGCTCCTGGTCTCGGCCAACGAACACGGAGGTTGCCGGGCGCGCGTTCACGTCCCCAGACTCCCAGATGGGGATTCCGAACCGAAAAACTCAGGCATACCGGATAGGGCGACTGCCCGATCCGCGCATACCGGCCGCTGCAGGACACTGCTCCGGTGACCGATCTGGACGTGGCGGCGGAACGGCGCGAGGCGATGCCGAACCGCCAGATGATCTGCTTGCTGACGGCGTCGCTCGGCGCGCTGACCGGCTTTTATCTGCTGGTCCCCGTCGTCCCGCTGTACGCGGCGACGGGCGGGGCGGGCGATACCGGCGCGGGCCTGGCGACCGGCGTGATGATGGCGGCCACCGTGCTGATGGAACTCGCCGTACCGGCCGTCCTGGGGCGATGCGGCTATCGCCTCAGCATCGCCGCCGGCCTGCTCCTGCTGGGCGCGCCGTCCGCCGTGCTGGCGGTGTCGCCCGCGCTGCCGCTCGTCCTGGCGGCCTGCGCGGTGCGCGGGGCGGGGCTGGGGATCATCGTGGTGGCCGGTCCCGCGCTGGTCGCCGAACTGGTGCCGAGCAGGCGCCGGGGTGAGGCGCTGGGCGTGTACGGCGTCGCGGTCGGGGTTCCCGCCGTCGCGGCCCTGCCGCTGGGCCTGTGGCTGAGCGAGCAGCTCGGGTACGGGTTCGTGTTCACCGCCGGAGCGGTCGTCTCGCTGGGCACGCTCGCCACCGTGATCGGCCTGCCCTCGGCGCGGGGCCGGGTCGAACAGCACAGGGGCGTCCTGGGCGGGCTTCGCGACGGCGGGCTCGCCCGGCCCACGATGATCTTTGCCGCCGTCACGCTGGCGGCGGGAATCCTGCTGACCTTCCTGCCCCTCGCCGTACCCGCCGCGTCACGCGGGACGGCCTCGCTGGCCCTGCTGGCCCAGGCTTCGACCATGCCGCTCGCCCGCTGGCTCGCGGGCCGCTACGGAGACCGCCGCGACCCCGGACGCCTGCTCCTCCCCGCGGTGCTGGCGGCCGCCGCCGGCACCGCCGGGCTCGCCTGGCCGCACGACCCGTGGATCACGATCGCCGCCGCGGCGCTCTTCGGAGCGGGGTTCGGAGCCGCCCAGAACGTCACGTTGACGCTGATGTTCCAGCGCACGTCCAGGTCACGGTTCGGCCAGGTCAGCGCGCTGTGGAACCTCGCCTATGACGGCGGTATGGGCGTCGGCGCCGTCGGGTTCGGGCTGGTGGCCGGGCTGGCCGGATACCCGGCCGGCTTCCTGCTGACCGCCGCCGTGCTGCTCGCCGCGCTCGTCCCAACCTGGACCGACCGAAGGATCACCGGAGGAGCGACCCATGAGTGACGATCTTCGACGGGCCGTGCACCGCGTCCTGCCCGGCGTCCTGTCCGATCTGAAGGACCTGATCCGCGTCCAGTCGGTGAGCGCCGACCCCGGCGCCGCACCGCAACTGCGCCGCAGCGCCGAGATGACCGCCGGCCTCTTCGCCGCCGCGGGCGCGCACCGGACCGAGATCCTGGACGACGCGGGAACGGGCCGGCCGGCGGTCCTCGCCCGCTTTCCCGCGCCCGCGGGGCGGCCGACCGTCCTGCTCTACGCGCACCACGACGTCCAGCCCGCCGGCGATCCCGGCGCGTGGACGACCCCGCCGTTCGAACCCGAGATCACCGGCGGGCGCCTGTACGGCCGCGGGTCCGCCGACGACAAGGCCGGGATCGCCGCGCACCTGGCGGCCGTCCGGGCGTTCGGCGGCCGTCCACCTGTCGGGGTCACGATCCTCGTCGAGGGCGAGGAGGAGATCGGCTCCCCGACGCTGGGCGGCTTCCTCGCCCGCCACCGCGACAGCCTCGCCGCGGACGCCATCGTGCTGGCCGACTCCGAGAACTTCGCCGTCGGCGTACCGGCGTTCACCACCACGCTGCGCGGTCTGGCCGCATGCGTCGTCGAGGTGCGGACCCTCGAAACGGGCGTGCACTCCGGAACCTACGGCGGCGCCGCGCCCGACGCGCTGACCGCACTGTGCCGCCTGCTCGCCACCCTCCACGACGACAACGGCGACGTCGCGGTGGAGGGACTCGTCACCGCCCCGCGTCCAACGGTCGAATACCCCGAGGAACGGTTCCGCGCCGAAGCCTCCGTCCTCGACGGCGTGCCCCTCGTGGGCACCGGCGGCGTCGCCGACCGGATCTGGGCCAAGCCCGCGGCGACCGTGCTGGCGATCGACGCACCCGCGGTCGCCGGCGCCCCCAACGCCCTAGTCCCGGCGGCCCGCGCCAAGGTGAGCCTGCGGCTCGCGCCCGGCGACGACGCACCGCGGGCGCGGGCGGCGCTGGCCCGCCACCTCCTAGACCACGCCCCCTGGGGCGTACGGGTCCAGGTCACCGAGTCCGACCTCGCCCAGCCACACGCCATCGACCCGCACGGCCCCGTCTACGACGCCGCGCGCCGCGCCTACCGGCTCGCCTACGGCCGCGACGTCATCGACATCGGGGGCGGCGGCGCCATCCCATTCGTCGCCGAATTCGCCGAAACATTCCCCGAATCGACCATCCTGGTGACCAGCCCGGGAGGCGACCCCGCCTGCCGGGCCCACAGCACCGACGAGAGCCTGCACCTGGCCGACTTCGAGCACGCCTGCCTAGCCGAAGCACTCCTGCTCAACGAACTCGCCGCCCTACCGGACAGCGGCCCTCAAACCGCAGGCCCAGAATCCGAGCCCCCGCCTGCAAACTCCGCCTGACCACCACATTCTCGCCAGCCCCGAGAACTGCTTCACACCCGATGCCTCCACAGACCCCACTCTGCAACACAACCGCGCCTCACCTAGCACGCACCGATAACGCACCAGCGGCGGTGCGGTGTGGGTTTATCGGGCATGTCACTCGGACACAGAAAGCCAGGGAAGAGTCGGCTGGCACGGTCTTCGAATGGATCGAATGCTGGAACAATCCCCATGGACGCCATTCCAGTATCGGAATGCACAGCCCCGTCACGTTCGAAGGGCTCACCCTGCCCTAAGACATCCACGAGTGACCTCACCGCCGGTGTCCGCGCAGCGGGGAATCTCACTATCTGGCTGCCCCTTCGTTCATCAACCAAGCGACCCGTGGGGGCGGCCCCTCTGGTTCTTCGCTGGGCTCGGACATGACCAGGTTCGACCGTCACCTCACGTAAGGTCATTGCCGGACGCGGTATCTGCCTACTGACAGCCAGCGGTTCGCTCGCCCGTGACCCGGCCCTCTCGACTGCTTAGAGAATGCCTCGTTTGACGTCTTCATAGACTCTCGACCACCAAGAGCCACGCTGACGATAAGCTTCGCTGTCAGCCTTTTTTACGCTCTTGGCCAACTTCTTGCCGTACGAGGTCCTGCTCTTCTCGTAGTCTTCGTCCTCAGCTTCGTCTTCTTCCGGGAATGCTTCGAGGAAGGTCTGCCACGCCGCCAACGCGTCGAGAAATGCCAGCAGCGAGGTATTGACGATTCGAATGTCCTCCTCGAGGCAATGCACGACCGTGCCTGCGGCATCCACGCAGTACAGACCCGGAACACCGGTTTCATTCTGCCCGAGCACGAAGGCCCGTCTTCCGTCGGGCAAGGCGACCGGCTCCAACGGACGGTGATTCTCGCACGGATAGAACATGCCCTCGATCTCCCGGGGGAGCCCGAATTCCCTGAGGGCGAGAGCCGCGTCGGCCGGCACGCCCGCGGATTCGATCGCCGCTGGCGAAAGGTCCATCTTTCCGACCCCTTGCCATGATTCCATTGAGAGCCATTTCGGCGCGTACGGCATGGTGACTTCTCCCGGCATCAGATGACTTCGGGAATGCTATCAGCCACATTTCCCCCCATCAACTCATCACCCGAAATCTCCTCGGCGGATGCCTGCGATCGCCTTTTTAAGAGCGTTCATGCCGGCCCGCCGGCCATAGTAGCCCGCAAGGCCACGACCGTGGGTGTAGTTGAAGCTCCACCACACGCTCGCCTCCCTGAACGTGGTGGCGAGCCACACGTCGCATCCCGCATAGTCACAGGGAGCGAGTTCGGTGTAGATGTGGTCGACGTCGTCAACGGTCGCCCCCATTTTCTGAGCCTTGTCCCAAGCTCGTTTCTCCGCGTGCCGACCCCAGCTGCGCGCGACAGCGGTGCGCGTGGCGCCACTCCCGTCACTGAATACGATCGCCGCTACGTTTCGCCCGCCCGTGAGCCAATTGTTCGCTTTCCTGGCGTCGATGGCGAGCCGGCTGATACCGGTTCCATATTTGATCTTCCCGCCGCAGTTGTGTACGAGTACCGGGGTGCCGTCCACCAGCACGTAGAAGGAATGCGTTCCGGCGACGAGGAGGTTATGGACCCGCTGGTCTCGGACGATCTTCCGCGCGATGGCCTTGATCTGGACCCAGGTGCCGGCGCTGGTGCGCAGCCACATTCCGGCTTTGAGATCGTCGGCGTCGGTCCAGCGGCCGTAGTCGGGAAGCCAGAAGGGATGGTTGTCGGTCGCGGTGATTTCGGCGGTCTGGGAGCCGTGGTTTCCGTCGACGTCGATGGTGATCGTGACGAGGGTCTTCTTGCCCTTCTCTGTCAAGGGCTCGACCACTGTGCGGGGGCGAGTGTCACCGGTTTCGGGGTCGGTGGCGATGACCTGGTCACCGGCTTGGATCTGTTCGATGTTCTGCTGCGACCCGTCGGCCATCAGAACGCTGGTTCCTGCCAGGAAGCTGCACTTGGGGGCTTGGGCGGCAGGGGCCGGTCCGGACCTGGGGCGTGCCGCTTTGGCGCCGGAACCGGCCTTGGAGGGGAGGGAGTCGGCGGCAGAGGACGCGGCCTTGGCGGCCGCGGCCGCGTCGCCGCCGAGCCGGCTGACGGCGGTGGCCGCTTCGTCCCCACCCCGCGACAGGAGGTGACGAATGAGGCGCGCGCCGCCGCGGATCGCGAACTTCCCTCCCATTTTGTAGGCACCGGCGCCCTCGAGGAATACTGAGGCGATCTCGGTGCCCCAGAAGCCGACCTTGAATGCGCCGGAGCCGGAGTCGACGCCGAACTGCTCCAGGCTGTCCCGGTAGCCGCCGGAGATGCCGGGGCCGATCCCCGCCCAGCCGGCCATCTCGATCGTCCCGGTGAGTGGGTTGGTGAGTGCGACGGTGCCGATCGCGGAGGTGGCGGCGCCGGCGAGGCCGTTGCCGAGGTCTTTCCAGCCGAAGTGGCCGTCGAGTTCGATGTTGCTGATGGGGTTGCCGCCGGCGAAGGCGTAGCGGTTCATGGTGAACGGGTCGGTGGCCAGGCCCATGTCGTCCAGGGCGCCGCCGTACATGTCGCGGGTGAGGAACCGGTTCAAGCCGGGGTCGTAGTTGCGGAACCCCATGTCGTAGGTGCCTGAGCCCTGGTCCCAGCGGTGGGCGTTGAACCGGTAGGAGTTGTAAGGCTCGGCGTCGGGCTGTTGGGGATCAGGTTTGTCCGCACCGGTGAAGAATGGAGAGTCGTTGTCGCCGTAGGCGGTGTAGCCGTAAGTGGCGCGGGTGTCGCCGTTCTCCCTGGTGATCGCCTCGACGTCGCCGCGCGGGTGGTAGGTGTACTGGGAGATCTCCTGGCGGGAGTCGGTGTGTTTGAGCTGGGTGAGCTTGCTGCCCCAGGCGGAGTACTCGTAGGACTTGGTGACCTTGCCCGCGACTTCTTCGGTGAGGACGTCGGGGCCGGTGGCCAGGTAGGTGAAGTCGGTGCGTTCGGTGCCCTCGGTGGTGGAGGTGGTCCGGTCGAAGGGGTCGTAGGTGTAGGTGGTCGTCTTTGCCGTGCTGCCGGTGCCGGTGGTGTGTGAGGCGATGCGGTCGAAGCCGTCGTAGCGGTACTTCCCGGTGACCTGTCCGCCGGTGGAGGTGGTGTCGAGACGCCCGAGCGGGTCGTAGTTGTAGGTGGACGTGATGCCGTTGGCCGAGGAGGTCAGCAGCCGGTTGCGGTCGTAGTTGTGCGTGGTGGTGGTTCCGGCGACGGTCTGGGTGACGACGTTGTTGTTGCCGTCGTAGGCGTAGGCCTCGGTGCCGGCGGAGTGTCCGGTCTTGGCGACCTGGGCGATCCGGTCCTGCGGGTCGTAGGTGAAGGCGTAGGTGGTGTCCAGCAGGGAGCCGGGGTTGTCGGCGTTCATCAGCCGGGCGACGTCGTTGGCGATGTGCCCGTTGGGGGTGTATTCGAGGGTGTGTTCGGCGACCACGCCGCCGCCGGTCTTCTTCTCGACTTGGTGACCGATGAGCCCGTCGAGGGTGTAGGTGAAGGCGACCGTGTTGCCGTTCGGCTTGGTCTGGGCGGCCAGTTGCTGCCGCGGGGTGTAGGTGAAGGTCGAAACCCGCGGGTCCGCGGCGGTCGCGGAGGGGGCGTTGGTGATCTTCTCGATCAGGTCGAGGGTGTTGTAGTCGAACTTCGACCAGGTGTCGTCGTGGGTCCGGGTGAGGGGGTTGCCGTTGGGGTCGTAGGTGTAGGCGGTGGAGTTGACGACGCCGGTCCCGGTCTTCTCCTCCACCTTGGCGACACGGTTCACCTCGTCGTAGGTGGTGGCGTAAGTGTCGATCTTCGCGGCGGGTGAGTTGTCGCCGACCTCGGTCAGGTTGCCGTTGGGGTCGTAGCGGTAGGTGAAGGCTTTGTTCTCGGTGTCGGCTTCACCGGTGTTGTCGCGGACGAGTTTCACCGCGTCGGCGATCACGGTCGTGCCCGCGGTGGCCCTGTCCGACAGGGTGATCTTGTGCGGGCCGTTCTCGGTGAAGTCGTAGGAGCCGAGGCTCTGCCATTCGCCCGCGCCGGCGGTCTGATCCACGGTCTTGGTGGTGTCGCCGGCGGTGTGGGTGACGGTCATCTGGGCGTTGGGGGCCGCGCCCGTCGTGCTGGGATGGCGGGCGAAGACCTCGTATGTGCCGTCCTGGGGAATGGAGAGCTGCCACACGAACAGGCCAGTGCCGTCACCGGCAGGGCGGGTGTGGACCGAGTAGCCGTACTGCTGCTGCGCGGTCGCCGACGTCCAGCCTCCGCTCGGGGCTTCGGCGGTGTTGTTGTAGTCGGAGTCGTCGACCAGCACGACCTGCTGCCCGACGGGGGTTCCGGTGTCGGTGCGGGCCTTGAGATTGCCGGAGGGGTAGAACTCCCAGCCCAGCGTCCGCGATGACGACCCTCCGGCGGAGGTGAGGGTGCTGGAGATCTGCTGGCCGAGCAGGTTGTAGTCGTACTTGGTCGCGATGTCCCAGGGGTCGGTGCTGGTGCGCGTCCAGCCGTTGTCGAAGTAGGTGTAGGTCGTGTCGTTGCGGACGCTCTGGCCCGCCGACGGGGGTGCCGAGACCTTGGTCATCCGGCCGACCGGGTCGTACTCGACCAGAGTGCGGTCGGGCGTGTTGTAGCGAGGGTCGGCCGGGTCGTAGGCGGTCAGTTGCTCCTTGACCCGGTTCAACTCGTCATAGACGGTCTCGTAGGTGAAGTCACCGGCCGCGGCCGTCGCCACTCCGCGAGGAGTGACCGTCTTGGTCTGGTTGCCGACCTGGTCGTATTCGTACCGGGTGGTGTTGTAGACGATCCCGCCGTCGTCCTCGTGCGGCACTTTCACTTCGTAGGGCTTGCCGCGGGCGTCGAAGGAGACGATGGTCTTGTTGTTCTCCTGGTCGATCGTTTCGATCGGCAGGCCGTCGCGGTCGTAATTCGTCGACGTCGATTTCCCGATGGCATCGGTGGTCGACTTGGTCCGGTGGTTCAGGTCGAAGGTGTACTTGGTGGTGAAGTCGCCGGTGTCGGTGGTGGCGTTCTTCCGCGGGTCGACGACCTTGACCAGGTTCCCTACGTTGTCGTAGGTGTTGGTGATCTTCTCGCCCTTGACGTTGACGACCTCGGCGAGCCGATTGAGCTCGTCATAGACACTGGTCACCGTGAAATCGTTCTCGGCGGCCGTCAGATTGCCCTTGGGGTCGGTCTGGGATGTGAGGTTGCCGACCTTGTCGTAGGTGAAAGTCGTCTTGCGCTCAGGGTCGCCGGATTCATCGCGGGGCGCGTAAGAGGCGGCTAGCTGGTCCGCATCGTCGTAGTTGGCTGTGGCGACCGTGCCATTGGGGGCGTAGACCTTAACGGCGTTGTCGTTGGCGTCGTATTCCGGGGCGGGGGTCGTGATAACGTCGCCCGCCGCCTGTTCCTTGGGGGTGGTGCTTTCGAGTGGACGGCCGTAGGTGTCGTAGGTCTGGGTGGAGTGGTGGTTGAGAGCGTCGGTGACCTTGGTGACCTGGCCGCGTTCGTCGTAGAGGAACTTGGTCTGCTTTTGTAGCGGGTCGGTGATGGTGCGCGGGTAGCCGTTGGGGTCGAAGTCGGTGTTAGTGGTGGTGTGGCCGTTGGCGTCTTTGGCGGTTTGGAGTTGGCCCCAGGTGTCGTAGGTGTAGGTGGTGGTGTAGTCGCCGCCGGTTCCCGTGGCGTTGCCGAGTGGGTCGGTGACCGTGGACAGGTCGCCCTCGGGTGTGTATCCGAAGGTGGAGGTGCGGCCTTCAGAGCTACGCTTGGAGATCAGGTCGGCGATGTGGCCGTTGAGGCCGGTCTGGTAGGTGAGGGTGGTGCCTGACCAGCCGTTCTTGACCGCTTCGGCGTCCTTGATTTCGGTGGGATAGCCGGTGTTGGGGTCGTAGGCCCAGGTCGATACCGCTGGGGTGGCTCCGGTGGTGGCGGGGGGTTCTTCGAGGCGGGTGACGTTGTTGTCGTCGTCCCAGCCGAGTTTGGTGGTCTGGTTCTTGGCGTTGGTGGTTTGGATGGGGCGGCCTTTGCCGTCCATCAGGTAGGTGGTGGCGTGGTTTTCGGCGTCGGTGACGGCGGTGCGGATCTGTTGGCCGGTGGTGCCGTCGGGGTCGGTGTAGGCGTAGGTGGTGGGGTGTCCGAGGCGGTCGGTGATGGTCTTGAGCGACCATTTGAATTTGGGGTCGTCTTCGGGGGTGTCGTAGTAGGCCAGGTCGGTGGCGTGGCCGCGGGGGTCGGTGACCTTGACGAGTTTGACGTTCTTGTTGCCCTGGGTGGCGTCGTAGCGGAACCCGAACACCTTGGGCTGGGACGAGGCGGCGCCGTCGATGAGTTCTCCGAGCAGGCCTTTGTCGGTGTAGGTGAGGGTGAGGGTGCGGCCGGAGATGTCTTTGATCGATTTGACGTGGTCGATGATGTGGGGATTGGTCAGGCCAGTGCCGGTCTTCTTCTCCCAGGTGGTGTCATCGATGTAGGAGTAGTCCTGGCCTTTGGCCCAGTAGTCGATGGTGAGGGTCTGCCGACCGGCCGGGTCGGTGATGTAGCGCAGGAACTTGGTCGGCTTGTTCTGGGATTTGCGGACTTCGTAGGTGAAGTCCATCCGGTTGCCGTTGTTGTCCTCGATGGAGGACAGGTAGCCGGTGCAGTCGAAGAAGAACTGGGTGCGGTCGGGGCGAGTCATCACCCAGGCGCGGGACAGTTCGTCCTTGGGTTTGCATTCGGCGAGGCGTTGCAGGTAGTAGTGCACGCCGGCGGGGGCGGTGTATTCGTCGTCGGCCGGATCGCTGTTGTCTTTATCGTTCAGGGTGAAGGTGTGGGTGGTGCCGTCGCCGTCGGTGAGGGAGACGGTGCGTCCGTGGGTGTTGGGGTGCGGGTCGATCGGGGAGCCGAGCCGCATCAGCGAGGACGCCTGAATGGACCAGCCGTAGCCGGCGACGCTGTCGGAGGTGTCCTTGGAGTTGTAGGCCAGGCGCAGGAAGGTCGCCAGTCCACGGGAAGGGTTGGTGAAGGCGTTGTACTGCCAGACGGCGTTGCCGGCGTGAAGGTTGTTCATCACCGCGGAGCCGGCGCCGGTGTTCTTTCCGGCGTAGGCGTAGAACTTCTCCAGGCCGACCTGGTCGGAGGTGGATTCCTCGACGGCCAGACTTTGTTTGAGCGCGCCGACCCGGTTGACCGCTGCAGCGGCGCGGGCCCCGGCCGCGGCGGGTTGTTGGGAGAGCCAGGTGCTGGTGGTCTTGTTCCACAAGTCCCATTCCAGGACGTGGTCGACGCGTTTGTTGCCTTCGGTGGACGACGCCGGAGCCTTGACCTGAGCCTGGACGGTGACGGTGTCGCCGGGCACCAGGTTCTTGGGCAACGCGGTGTGCAGCTGGGTGACGGTCACCGGGGACCCGTCGGGGCGGCTCCACCGATACGACAGCACCCAGTCGGCCAGATTCCAGGTCTCGGTGGTGGTGTTGGTGAGGGTGACCTCGATGGGCTGGGTGGAATCGGGCGCCACCGCCGCCGGCGTCGCCGGGACGTAGTAGGTGTTCTCCGGCGTGGTCTCCAGGTAGGTGACCACCAGCTGGGGGCGCAGCTGGGGTTCGCGGCCCTCGCTGGAGACGAAGATCGCACGCTCGGCCGGGGTCGTCTCGTTGGCGA
The DNA here is from genome assembly GCF_044326405.1 of Actinomadura sp. 1N219. Taxonomy (NCBI): domain Bacteria; kingdom Bacillati; phylum Actinomycetota; class Actinomycetes; order Streptosporangiales; family Thermomonosporaceae; genus Actinomadura; species Actinomadura sp. 1N219. The sequence continues at coordinate 145,058 of NZ_JBIRAY010000011.1, forward strand.
GCTTGACGATCGCGCCCTTGTTGGACGCGGGATCGGCGACCCATCTCTGCGCGAGCGAGGTGGCGTTCAGTACGCGTTGTTGCGGGTCGTTGCTCCAGTTCCCGCCGGTCCCGGCGGCGGTGGCGTCCATGTCTCCGCCGGGGGTGGTCCAGGAGGTGGCGGCGTCGGCCTTGTTCCAGGTGGCGGTGGTTTCGTTGAAGGCGCGGGTCAGGCCCCGCAGTTCGTAAGTGGCCGCTCCGCCCGGGTCGACGCCCACGCTCCACAACCGCAGCTGCGCGTCCAGCACCCGGGCGGTGGAGGGGATGTCGGACAGGTCGGGGAACTTCAGCACCGCGCGTGCCCTGCCGTAGGTGCCGCTGTTGTTGCCGGCCATCAGCCACGGCTCGCCGGCCAGCACGTCCTGGTTCTCGTCCGGCCGGGAGGCGGTGAGGGTGGTGTCGGTGACGCCGGACTGGTAGATCCGGTAGGCGCGTCCGGCCTTGGGCAGCCGCGCGAGCTGGGTCGGGCCCGGGGTGATCTTCCCGTCGCGGGTCTTGACGGCGACCATGTAGTAGTAGGAGTTGCCGAACGGGTCGCTGCTGGCGGCCGGTGTCGGCTCCGCGGTGGTGTCGGTATAGGACCGGGTACCGGACGGCACCGGGGCGATGAGGGTGGCTTGGGACGGGGTGAAGGTCTGCCACACCGAGCGGTGCACCTGGTACTCGACGATGTCGTCGTCGCCGGAGGTCGACGGGTCGGTGTAGGCGGGCCAGGCCAGTTCGGCGCCGGTGGCGTGGATGGTGGTCGGCGCGGCGACCTCGACGCCCGGACGACCGTAGGTGACCGTCAGTCTGGGGTAGGTCGCGGTCTCGCCGTTGTAGAAGAACAGGCTGCCCTCGTAGCGTGGGCCGCCTTGTCCGAGGGTGTTCTCGTCGCGGGCCTTGACCACGAACCCGTGGTTGGGCTGAGAGCCGTCCAGCCAATGCTGGACGGTGTCCCGGACGGAGAACGCATGCCAGCGCGAGGCGCCATCGTTGGCCGGACGGACGGCGGTGCCTTCTTTGAACAGCCGGACCGCGTCGGCGACGACGGCCTTGCCTGCCACGTCCCCCGGGTGACCTTGCCGGTAGTGCCGGCGGTGAAGGGGCGGCTGCCCAGCGTCTTCCACACGCCCTTGGTCTCGGTGGCGTGGTACTGGCTGATCGGGTAGGTCTGGGTGCCGCCGTTGTAGGTGACGGTGTAGGGGGCGTTGGTGGCGCGGTCGGCCGCCTCGACGTAGTGGGCTTCGACGCGGTAGGTGCCGTTTTCGGTCAGCGTGGGCACCCAGGTGTACTTGTCCCCGGCGGCCGCGTCGTTGTTGTAGGGGTAGTCGTGGTTGATCGCGGCCTGGGTGGTGGTGGGGTTGCCCGAATACGGCCAGGACCCGGTCGCGGCGGTCTTGCCCGGGTCGCCGTCGTCGACCTGCTCGGTGTTACCGCTCAGCTCACCGACGATCCCGTTGGCGCTGTTCCACGTCGCGGTCGTCTCGTCCCATGCTTGGGTGGCTCGGCGCGCCTCCAGGGTGACCGGGTTGGTGCTGCTGGTGTGGTTCTGGTCGTAGTACAGCTGCAGCTGTGCCGAGTCGATCCTGGTCCCGGCTGGGATCTCGCCGAGGGGGAACTTCAGCAGCGCGCGGGACTTGCCGGAGTTGGTCGTGCCGACCGACAACCGCCAGTTGTCGTCGTAATTCTGGTCCGGGCCGTCGGAGGAGATCATGGTGTCCTGCGACTGGGTCGGGGTCGGCGCGATCTTGATGGTGGGGTCGATCACCACCGGGTACTTGCGCTTGGCGTCGTTCAACCAGGTCTTGTCGGCCTGGACGGTGATGTGCAGCAGGCCGGTTTTGGCGTCCCACCGCATCGACTGGGTGACCTTTGGGGACCACGCCGCCCCGTAGGGGGATGAGGCGTCCGGCGCCGAGTCGTACATGAACGGCTTGGGCATCACGAACACCGGACGGCCGTCGAAATCGCCCTTGTAGAACGCGATCGCCCCGTCTGGACGCTGCCAGGCCCGCACCCCGTCCGGCTTAACCGTGAAGGCATAGCTGCCGTTGCTAGGCGGCGCGGCAAGGACGATCTTCTCCTTCAGCGCGTCCTGGACGACCTCATACGACAGGTCCGCACCGCCGCCGAGCAGATCCTGGTAATTGACCGCGTTGCCATCGGCCTTCGGCTTGGCCGACTTGGCCTGGTTGGTCTGCGGGGTGCCGAGCGTCAGGCTCGCCCCGTCTGCGTCAAAAGTGACCAGCTCATCGGGGCGGGTGCCGAAGAAGCTGCTGAAGGTGTTGGTCTGGTTGCCGTAGACGAAACCCTTGCGGTCGGTGGATTTGACCCGCGGGTCGATGTCGTGCCAGTCGCCGTCCTTGCCGCGGTAGTGCCTCGGGACCGCCGACAGCTCCTTCTGCAGCCGCCCGTCCGACAACTCGAACACCTTGGCGTTCGCCGTCCGGCGGCCCGTCAGCTCCTTGACCCGCTTGGCCGGTGCCGCCTTTGCGCTGGGCGGCATCGGGTCGTTGCGTGGCACGCCCACGGCCGCCAGCTTGCGCGACTTGGGCTCGTCATCACCGAACAGACCCTTGAACCGGTCCCATGCGTTGCGCTTGCTCTCCGGTTTCCACCCGTCCCCAGGCGCGGACGCCTCAGCATTGGCCGGGCGCTGCTCGGCTCTTGCCGGCGGCGCCAACGCGAGCGCCAGAACCACAACCATGATTCCTGCCAGGAGCCTGCGAAACCTGCTCACCTTAAAGGTCCCTTCTCGCCCGGCCACCGAGCACGACGTTCGACGGCCGCAATCCGGAGAAACGCACAGCAAGGCAGATCTCCGGGCAGCACAAACACGCACACGAAGACCTTGGATTCAGACGTGACGGCACCACCGCACGGCGGTGCAGCTACAACGAGAAGACGGGCAGAATCGCCGTTTAGCAGGTAGTCAGGAACTGTCGGGGAAGCTCATCCAACCTCCAATACAGCACTGAAGGACGCGCTCCCCCGGGCACATCACAAGGTGCCACCGAAAGCGACGACTCCCGGTGAGACGACGCACGGTCGGATAATCTCTGTCAACCCCTGTCACCAGGGATGCCGACATCGGCCACTGTGATCGCGCGATCGTCTGCATAGGTAAGCGACACCCCATGGGTGAACGTCACGTCGATTCTGAGAGATTTCTTGAGAAGTGCCCTGACATGCCAAAACAGAGCGGGCTATAGCTACCCTTCGTGCCTGCGGCCTCGGCCTAGACCGCTTGGACCGGATCCCCGCATCAGAACCGGCCGGACAATCGGGCCAATCCGGCAATAGATCAAAGTCAGAGTCCCGTGTTAAAACCTGGACGTACCGGTTGCCCGGACAGGTCAACTTTTCGATTCAGGGAAAGTGGGCGCATCGAATGACCGGCCGTTGCCCAACTCAACGGGAGGACACGAACGTGAGGTCTCGCCTGCCGACCACGGTGATGACCACCGCACTCACGGCCGGCCTCCTCGACCCTGTCGATAAACACAGTCACCGCTCTGGGGCGGTGCCGCAGACGGAGCTTGGCCTCGGCTCGTCCGTTAGCGGCGGCGGTCAATCCGCCGACGAGAACCTGGTTGCCGTCGTAGCCGAAGTCGTCGGTTGGGTGGGCCGGCTGCGTGCGGGCCGTCGTCCTCCACCAGGAAAGCCCCAGGTCATCAGCGGCTCCGTCCCGGCGACGCATTCGGCACGCCGCGACATCACCGCCGACCGCGAAGGCGAAACGCCAGATACGGCGGCAGCCACCACCTCAGCGCCACCACCGCGCCACGGACCACCAACGGCACCGCTCATCGCGCTCTAACTCGCTAGCCGTCCGCCCTCCCCCGCAGCAAGGCTGCTCCGCACCATGCCCGTTGACCCTTGGACAGCAGGCCGCCACGTCCCAGCACCCACCGCGACCGGGCACGCGCGACCCCCACACCGCGCGGTGATCACGAGCCCCGTCTGCGACGAACCCGACCACTCACCCGACCGCCCAGACCTCACCTGGGCACTGAAATCAGCCCGGCAAGGAGACCAGCACGCATTCAAGCTCCTCTACGACGACCTCAACCCCCGCCTCCTGCGCTACCTGCGCACACTCGTCCGAACCGACGCTGAAGACATCGCCTCAGAAACCTGGCTCCAAATCGGACGCGACCTGCCCACCTTCCACGGCACCTGGCACAAATGGCGCTCCTGGGCCGTCACCATCGCCCGGAACCGCGCCCTCGACCACCTCCGCCACCAACAACGACAACCCCAAACCCACATCCCAATCCACGAACTCACCGAACACTCCACCCACCACGACACGGAAACCGACGTCCTCAACCGCATCGCCTGGCAATCGGCATTACTCCTCATCACCACGCTGCCCCGCAGCGAAGCCGAAGCCGTCCTCCTACGCAACGTCCTGGGCTTCAGCACGATCGAAGCCGGCCACATCCTCGGCAAAGAACCCGGCGCCATCCGCACCGCCGCCTACCGCGGACTCCGCAAACTCACCCACCACGCCCAACAAATCGGTCTCACACCGTAACCAGACAGCACCAATCAGGCCCCTACGTGACGCCTATTGCTAGATCCTGAACTTCGCCATATTCCGCGGTCCCTCCGCATCGATGCCCGCGCCAAAGACCGGATCGGCGACGCTCATGGAGGTGTCGAACGTGGCGCTGGAGGACCTGCGGGACCAGATCCGGTAGGCGTTCAAGATGGCGAGGAATAAGGACGGCGCGGCCCCGGACGACGCGACAAGGGAACATGACGTCGACCAGACCGCGGTCTCGTCGCGGTAGTTCACGTGGTCGCCGACTGGTGGGCGGGCACTGGTTCGGTGAGTGGCGCGAGGCGGAAGCGGAAGCGGCAGACCACGGCGTCGGTGTCGCGGCGGAGCGCGTGGGCGAGGACGGCGCCGCGCTGGTTCTGCAGGACGCGCTGCCAGAGGTGCTCGGGCTCCAGTTCGGGAATGACCACGAATACGTGCTGCTGGCTTGCGTCCCGGACGTACCGCACGATCGGTTCGACCAGCCGCAGCCGGTCGTCGTGCAGCAGGACGAGTTCCACGCCCGGCGACCATGCCTCCCATTCGGTCAGGAACCGCCGCTGGTCGTCGGCGTCCTCGGGGTGGACGACCCGCACGGCGACCACCCGGTCGCCGAGGCTGAGCGCGGCGGCGAGGGCCTGGCGGGTGAGGTCGCTGACCCCGCCGATCGGCACGACGACCACGGACCTGCGCGGCCGGGGCGGACGGGGCGTGCGGCCGAGTTCGAGCCGGTCTCCGATCCGCCCGTAGGCGCGGCCGATCCGTTCCATGAGGACGACCAGCGCGGGCAGCGCGACCAGGATCAGCCAGCCGCCCTCGGTGAACTTGGAGATCGTCACCACGACCGCGGCGACACCGGTGAGCAGCGCGCCGAACCCGTTGAGCAGGGCCCGGTGCCGCCAGCCGCGCGGCCGGTCCGCCAGCCAGTGCCGCACCATCCCGGTCTGCGACAGGGTGAACCCGACGAAAACCCCGATCGCGAACAGCGGGACCAGGGTGTTCATGTCGCCGCGCGCGGCCACCAGCAGCAGCGCCGAGGTGACGGCCAGGAAGCCGATCCCGTAGCGGTGGACCTGCCGTTCGGCGCGTAGCGCGAACAGGTGCGGCAGGTGGTGGTCGGCGGCCAGCAGCCGGGCCAGGACGGGCAACCCTCCGAAGGAGGTGTTCGCGGCCAGCGCGAGCAGGGCCACGGTGGCGAACTGCACCACGTAGAACCCGGCGCCGTGTCCGACGGCCCCTTCGGTGACCTGCGACAGCACTGTCACGCCCTCCACGGGGCGGATGGAGAACCGCTCGATCAGCAGCGCGATGCCGATCAGCATCACCGCCAGGAGCGCGCCCAGGGCGACCTCGGCGCGCTGCGCCCGTTTGACCCGCGGCCTGCGGAAGGACGGGACGGCGTTGGCGATGGCCTCCACCCCGGTGAGCGCGGCACAGCCGTTGGCGAACGCCTTGAGCAACAGCAGCACGCCGACCGTCTGCAGCCCGTCCGCCTGCGCGGCAGCCGCGTGCTCGGACGTGACCGGCTGTTCGCGCAGCAGTCCGATCACGATGACCAGGACGATCGCGCCGACGTAGACGACCGTGGGGGCGATGAAGATCCGCGCGCTGTAGGCGATGCCGCGGTAGTTGATGAAGGTGATCAATGCCAGCACGGCCGGGCACAACCACGGGGTGTGCGGCAGCAGCTCGGGGAAGGCCGAGGTCAGGGCGGCGACCCCGGCGGCGACGGAGACCGCCACGTTGAGCACGTAGTCGATGATCAGCGAGGCGGCGGCGACGAGTGAGGCGCGGCGGCCCAGATACCGTCCGGCGACACCGTAGGCGCCGCCGCCCTCGGGGAACGCCGCGATCACCTGGCGGTAGGACAGGGTCAGGACGGTCAGCAGCGCCGCGATCGTGAGCGTGACCGGCAGCGTGAAGCCCATGCCCGCGCCCCCGGCGAGCGCCAGCACCAGCACGATGGCCTCCGGCCCGTAGGCCACCGACGCCATCGCGTCCAGGGACAGGGCGGCCAGCCCGCCTACGACGCTCAGCCGGTGCCGTTCCCCGGCATCAGGGGGTTCCTCTGCGGCGTCCTTTGCGGGCTCATCGCCGCGGACGAGGGGGATTCTCATTCGTTCTCCTGAGGGTCAAACGGGTTCTGAGCGAGGCGCCAGGGGTCGGGGGCGCCGGGCAGGGCGCCAAGGGGCAGAGGCCCGGGCGTCAGGGGTCCGGGGGTCAGGGGGCAGAGGTCCAGGGGTCAGGGGACAGGGGGCCGGGGTCCGGGGGTCAGGGGTCGAAGCGGTAGCCCATGCCGGGTTCGGTGACCAGATGCCTTGGGCGTGCGGGGTCGTCCTCCAGCTTGCGGCGCAGCGTGGCCAGGTAGACGCGCAGGTAGTTGGTCTCGCTGACGTGCTTCGGGCCCCAGACCTCGGCGAGCAGCCGCCGGTGCGTGATCAGCTTGCCGGGGTTGCGCACCAGGACCTCCAGCAGGCCCCATTCGGTCGGGGTGAGGTGGACCCGCGTGCCGTCCGGGCCATGGACGATCTTCCCGGCCAGGTCGACGGAGTGGCGGCCGACGTCCACCGTCGGCGGCGCCTCCTCGGCGGGCGCCCAGCGGGTGATCGCGCGGATCCGGGCGAGCAGTTCGTCGATGCCGAACGGCTTGGTGACGTAGTCGTCGGCGCCGGCGTCCAGGGCGGCGACCTTGTCGCGGCTGCCGGTCCGGCCGGACAGCACGATGATCGGCACCGCAGACCAGCCGCGCAGGCCGTGGATGACGTCGATGCCGTCCAGGTCGGGCAGCCCGAGGTCGAGGATCACCACGTCCGGGCGCCACTCCGCGGCGCCGGTGAGGGCTCGGTTCCCGTTCGGCGCGACCTCGACCTCGTAGTCGCGGGCCCGCAGGTTGAGCCGGAGTGTCGCCAGCAGCTGCGGCGAGTCGTCCACCACCAGGACCCGGGTCATGGACGTCCGCCCCGCCATGCGGCCGATTCCAAGTGATCCATTGGGAGCCTCCGCATTTCGGCGGCTTATCGGGCCGCGGTTTCAGGTGCTGCGGATGCGCGCTCCTCGAACACATCCACAGCCTCACCGTAAGGTGAGAATTCAGCTGGGGTGGTGGTCGTATACGCGTTCTCTACGCCGTCACCCGAAATATTGACGCCATCCTGACGCGCCACCCGTCCGACGCCCGAGAGCGGCGCTGCTTCCGTAGATGTTCAGAAAGGCCAGAGAACGCGGGCGGATTCAATGAGCGCCCCCAGCCTCAGGTTCGGCGTGCAGGAATAGGCGGCCCCGCATTTGGGGCGGAAGCCCTCGGCTCGGCCCGGACGGCCATTGCGGCTGCCCCGCGACCGTCCCGACCCCGTGCGGCACGATGCCCGAGGCCCTTGACCGTCCCCGCGACGGAATGAAGCAGGACCATTCATCAGCACCATTTTCGGTGTTCGGCCAGCGGGCGGAAGGCTCGGCGCTCGGCGCTCGGCGGTTACGGGTCGAAGCGGTATCCCAGGCCCGGTTCGTTGATCAGGTGTCGTGGGCTGGACGGGGCCGCCTCCAGCTTGCGGCGCAGCGTCCGGAGGTAGACCCGGAGGTAGACGGTGCGATCGGCATGGTCGGCTCCCCAGATCTCGGTCAGCAGCATGCGGTGCGGGACGAGTTCGCCGGGCTTGCGGAGCAGCAGTTCGAGGATGCTCCATTCGGTCGGGGTGAGGTGCGCCTTCCGCCCGTCGTCACCGGTGACGGTCTTGCGGACGAGGTCGACGAGCCACGGCCCCAGCCGGACGGTCCGGGTCGTCGGTGCGGCGGACGTCCGGCGGCTGATGGCGCGGATCCTGGCCAGCAGTTCGTCCACGCCGTACGGCTCGGTGACATAGTCGTCGGCGCCGGCGTCGAGGGCGGCCGCCTTGTCCCGGCTGCGCGCCCAGCCGGACAGGACGATGATCGCGGCCTCGGTCCAGTCGCGCAGCCCGCGGACCGACTCGACCCCGTCGACGCCGGACGGTCCCAAGTCGAGCAGGACCACGTCGGGACGCCAGTCGGCGGGGCGGCCGGCGCCCTGCCCGGTGTCCGGTACGACGTGCACGTCGTAGTGCCCGGCGCGCAGGTCGGGACGGAGCGTCGTCAGGGTCCGCGGCGAACCGCTGACCAGCAGCACCCGCATCATCGCCCACTCCGCGCCCGGTCGCCTCCGCTCACCCGCTCGCGGCCGACCGCCGCCTAATCGCGGCGCGATGGCCGTCCGCACCGGCCGACGGGCCAGGCGAAGGGCCAGGCGAAGGGCCGGGCGAAGGGCCGTCCGACGGGCCAGACGGCGGGCCGGGCGACCGACCGGACGACGGGCTGGGCGACGGGTCGGGCGGCGGGTCGGGCGGCGGGAGGTGGGTGGTCTGTGCTGCGTTGGTGAGGAGCTTCGCCAGTTCGGGATCCGCGGGCGGAGGCGAGGAGGAGACCGGCTGTGTCAGCTCGCCGCGGTGCTCTCGCAGCCGGCGGAACAGGGCAGCCTGCTGGTTGCTGTCGGGCCGGGCATGGGTGATGGAAAGGACGTCGCCGAACCGCGGTCCTCGGCCTGGGACGTCGAATTCGGCGGCCGATTCCTCGGTGTAGAGCTTCCCGGCGGCGTCGGCGATCCCGCGCTGGATCGGTTTGGGCAGGGGGCCGTAGCGGGTCAGGCAGTAGCCGAGCATGGCCCCGGGTTCGTCGGCGCGGTTCAGGACGAGGGCGATGAGCCGGCGGTTGACGCCGGTGCCCGTCCCTCCCTCCCGCAGGAGTGCCCGCACGACCTCGGCCGCCGCGACGATCGCGGCGGGCGCCAGCGCCTGGTGAGCACGCATCCAGGTGATGCAGCGCAGGATCCAGGGGCCGTCGGTGACGGCCAGCCGGGCCACCAGGTCGGCGAACCGGTCGTCCTCTGGCGCGTACCAGTCGATGCCGCGTTCGACGCCGTCGGCGAGCAGGCGCAGAAGGGTGGCTCTGGTGTCCCGGTCGTCCGGTGCCGTACTCATCCCTCTCCCCCGATGGACTGCACCAGCACCATCGTCAGCATCGCGACCAGTGACAGGAACGCGAAGATCCTGAGTGCGGTGACCGTGAGGGCGGCGACGCGGTCGGGAGGCTCTTGCGGGTTCCGCCGCGCGTCCCGGAGAAGGGCGGGGCGGGTCTCGTTCGTGCGCATGGCGCCATCGTCGCGCCGGAGGCCGCTTCACTGGAACGCCTTATACGCCATCCATACGCGGCACCGGCGAATTTCAACGCGTTCTTAACACCAACCCATCCACACAAGGGCGCCAATGGCCGTGACGGTTTCTTAGCGCGTTAATGTCTCGTCAATTCTCTTGCGCCGTCCGGTCCGGCGCCGCAGAGTGGTCGGTGGCAAGCTGCATTCAAAACAAGGGGGCGGTGACGGTGTCTCATTTCTCGTCACCGCTTGCCCGCTGCCACCGAAATCCCGTCCCCTAGGCCGGTATCCCCCTGCCGTGGCCTGGGACGGCGGCTCCTCCCGGTGCGAGCCCGGCGATTGACGCCGATGGGGCGGTCACGAGTTGGTCGTGGCCATTTCTCGGGAGGACCTCCACTTGCCACGGCAACACACAGCGCGCTTCGGCCGCAGAAGGAAGTGTTGACCATGAGCAAGCCCCGTCAGGGGGTCGCCCTGCCGGCTCTGACCGAGTCGGGCAGGGACGACAAAGCGGAACTGTTCCTGCTGGCCGTCCACGGGCTGACCGCGCGCGACCAGTTCCCCGAGACCGCCGGCGACGGGTTCGCCGAGCGCGCCGCGCGGGTGGCGCTGGACGACGACGGCTGGCTCTGCGGCCTCATCGACTGGACGGCGGAACGGGACGACGGCCTGCGATCGGTCGCCCTCGTCGCCGCCGTCGAGCTGGTGCGGGCGCGGCTCGCCGCGGGGCTGTTCACCTCGGGCGGCAACCGGCAGGTGATCAGCGGCGTGCTGCGGCGGGCGGACGAGCCCGGCCGCATGCTCGGGTACTGGTTCCGCCGCTACGGCCGGTCCGTCCCCAAGCCGGTCAAGCGCGGGATCGCCGACGCCGTCCGCGACCTGTACGACGAGCGCGCGATGATCGTCCACGACGGGGGCGCGGTGATCGCGCACGACGGGCGGGGTGGCGGGGTTCGCTTCGCCGACGTCCTGAAGATGACGCACCCTGCCCCGGCCAACGCGGCTCAGGCGGATCTGTTCCGGCACATCCTGCTCTCCCGCCGCCGGTCGGCGGTCGACGTCCCGGCGTCGCTGCCGACGCTCGGCGCGCAGGCCGCTCTGTACCGGCTGCCGCAGGAGGAGCGGGCGCGGGTCCTGCGCGGGCCCGGCGCGCTGGACGTGCTGGAGCGCGCCGCGATGACCTGGGACAGGATCGCCGGGTGGCTGGGCCGCCCGCTGGACGCCGACGCCTGGGCCGCTGTCCTCCCCCTCATGGGCTACCGGGACCGGCTGCGCGCCCTGCGCGCCTTCGACGAGGCCGGACTGGACGACCACACGGCCGCGACGGTGGCGGCCGGGCTCGCCGACGAGGACCTGGCCGCGCGGGCCGGCGTGCTGCCGCTGGAAATCCTGGCCGCAGCGCGGGCGACCCGGTCCCGCCGCTGGGACGGGGCGCTGGAGCGGGCCGCCGGGACCGCGCTGAACCGGGTCCCCGCGCTGCCGGGCCGCACGCTGATCCTCGTCGACCGTTCGGCGTCCATGTTCACCCAGGTGACCCGGGACTCCTCGGTGACCGTCGCCGACCAGGCCGCCGCGTTCGGAGCCGCGATCGCGCTGCGGGCCGAACACGCCGACCTGGTGCAGTTCGGCACGGCGCACACCCGGGTGCCCTTCAGGCGCGGAGAAGGTCCGGCCGAGGTCGCGGCGCGGTTCCGGGAGATGGGCGACGGCAACGCCGCCGCGGTGGTCGACGCCTGCTACCGCGGGCACGACCGCGTCGCCGTCATCACCGACGAGCCCGACGGCTCCGCCTGGGACGCGGGCAGCCCCGTGGACGCGCTGCCCGCCGCCGTCCCGTCCTACATCTGGAACGTGGCGAGCACCGCCGGGCCCCCGTCGCCGGCGCCCAGGCATGTCTTCGCCGGGCTCACCGACGCCGCCTTCGAGGCGATCCCGCTGATCGAGGCCCGGTCATGGCGATGAACCACCTGCCCGCCGTGCTGATGACGTGGACGGCCGGGCTGCTGCTGGCCACCGGATGGCTCACCCTCACCGGACGGCTGCCGCCCAACCACCTCCTCGGCATCCGGACCCGCCGCACCCTGGCCGACCCGGCCGCCTGGCACGTCGCGCACCAGGCGGCGGGTCCCTGGGTCCTCGCCGCGGGGATGGCCGACCTGCTGTTCGCCGCCGCGCTGCTCACCGGGCCCCCGGCGCCGGTCACCGCCGCGCTCTGCGGGGCGGGCGTGCTGCTCACCGTGATCCTGCTGGTCGTCGCGGCGGCGAGCGGCGTCGCGGCGCTCGGACGGCGGACCGGCCACCCGGACTCCCGCCGCGATGCGCACGACCGCGGCCGCTGAACGCGGCCGCTGACTGCGGCGGCGGCCCTGCCCCGGGTCAGGGTTCGTAGCATGGCCGCTCCTGCTGCCCTTCGCCGTGGTCGCCGAGGCGGTCCCGCCAGGCGGCGACCTGGTCGAGCATCGCGGGGTCGACGTCGTGCTCGCCGGACGGGGACCGGCCGGCGGGAGGCGTCGCGCGGGAGGCGGGCATGTCGAGGACCATGGTGAGCCCGCCGCCCGGGGTCTCCTCGATGGCGATGGAGCCGTCCATGGCCTCGGCGAGTCCGCGGGCCAGCGCGAGGCCGAGGCCGACGCCGGTGGTGTTGTCGCGGTCGCCGAGCCGCTGGAAGGGCTCGAAGACGCGGTCGCGGTTCTCGGGCGGGATGCCGGGGCCGCGGTCGATGACGCGCAGCTGGATCCGGTCGGCGTGGGCGCTGGCGGTGACCAGCAGCGGTTCGCCCGGCGGGTTGTAGCGGACGGCGTTGGTGAGCAGGTTGGCCAGCACCCGTTCCAGGAGGGCCGGGTCGGCCGTCATCTCCGGCAGTCCTTCGGGAATGCCGATCTGGACCTCGGCCGGGCCCATGTCGGCCAGGACGCGCGGCACGATGTCCTCGGCGGCGACCTTGCGGAGCGAGATGCCCAGCGACCCGGCCTGAAGGCGGCTCATGTCGAGGAGGTTGGCGACGAGCCGGTCGAGCCGGTCCAGGGACTGCGCGGCGGTTTCGAGCAGCTCCTCCCGATCTTGCGGGCTCCAGGTCACGTCGGGGCTGCGCAGGCTGTCCACGACGGCCTTGGCGGAGGCGAGCGGGGTGCGCAGGTCGTGGCTGACGGCGTTCAGCAGGGCGGTGCGCATCTTGTCTGCGGCGGCCAGGGGCCGGACCTGCTCGGCGGTCTCGGCCAGCCGCCGCTGCCGCAGCGCGACGGCGGCCTGGGCGGCGAACGCCTCCAGCACGCGCCGGTCGGACGCGGGAAGCGTACGGCCGTGCAGGACGAGGGCGAGCGTGTCGTCGACGAGGATGTCGGTCTCGCCGGCGGCCGGGGACGTACAGGGTTCGCCGCCGACGTTGGCGACGACGTTCCAGGCGTCCGGGTCGCGTTTGGTGACGGGGGTGTCGGGCTCGTCCGGGTCGCGTTCGAGCAGGGTCACGGACGGTGAGCGCGTAGGTCTCCCGGAGCCGTTCGAGGATGCCGTCCAGGGCGCCCGGGGCGGTGCCCGGGGCACGGCGGCCGTCCGGACGCGGGTCCGTCCCGTCGCCGCGCAGGATGTCCCCGGCCAGGGTGGACAGCGCCTGGGCGTCGGCGCGGGCGCGGGCCGCCTCCCGGGCGCGGTGGGCGGCGCGGTCGACGATCGTGCTGACCATCACCCCGACCACCACGTAGACCCCGAGCTGGAAGATCACCTCCGGGTCGCTGATCATGAACGTGTGCCGGGGGTCGGTGAAGTAGTAGTTGAGCAGCAGGGTGCCCGCGATGGCGGCGAACAGCGCCGGGAGCAGGCCGCCGATGAGGGCGACCACGACCACCCCGGCCTGGAACACCAGGATCTCGGTGGTGAGGGAGACCGTGTCGTCCAGCCGGTCCAGCAGGAGCGCCAGCAGCGGCAGGACGGTCACGGCCGCGGCGAAGCCGAGGTTGCGCCGCCGGGCCGGGACGCCCCAGCTCTCCCGCAGCGCCTTCCAGCGGTGGCCCTGGTTCGCCTCCTCGTGGGTGACCAGGTGGACGTCGATCGGCCCGGACCGCGCGGTGACGGTGACGCCGACGCCGCGGGAGAACAGCTGCGCCAGCCGGCCGCGGCGGGAGGCGCCCAGCACGAGCTGGGTGGCGTTGACCCCGCCCGCGAAGTCGAGCACGGCGTCGGGCACGTTGGTGCCGACGACCTGGTGGTAGCTGCCGCCCAGGCTCTCCACCAGGTCCCGCTGCCGGGTGAGGTTGGCGGGGTCGGCGTCGGTGAGGCCGTCGCTGCGGGTGACGTGCACGGCCAGCACGTCGGCGCCCTTGGTGCGGTCGGCGATGCGGGCGGCGCGGCGGATCAGCGTCTCGCCCTCGGGACCGCCGGTGAGGGCGACGACGACCCGTTCCCGCGCCTCCCACGTCCGGTGGATGTCGTGGTCGGCGCGGTAGCGGTCGAGCTGGTCGTCGACCTTGTCGGCCAGCCACAGCAGCGCCAGCTCGCGCAGCGCGGTGAGGTTGCCGATCCGGAAGTAGTTGCCGAGCGCGGCGTCGATCTTCTCGGGGGCGTAGACGTTGCCGTGCGCCATCCGCCGCCGCAGCGCCTCCGGCGTCATGTCGATCAGCTCGATCTGCTCGGCGCGGCGCACCACCTCGTCGGGGACGGTCTCGCGCTGCGGGACGCCGGTGATCTGCTCGACGACGTCGTTGACCGAGTCCAGATGCTGGACGTTGACGGTGGTGATGACGTCGATGCCGGCGTCGAGGATCTCGTCGACGTCCTGCCAGCGCTTGGCGTTGCGGCTGCCGGGGACGTTGGTGTGGGCGAGCTCGTCCACCAGCGCCACCTGCGGCGCCCGCGCGATGACCGCGTCCACGTCCAGCTCGGTGAAGGTGGTCTCGCGGTAGCTCAGCGTCCTGCGCGGAACCGTTTCCAGGCCCTCGATGAGCGCGGCGGTCTTGGGCCGGTTGTGGGTCTCCACGTAGCCGATGACCACGTCGGTCCCCCGCGCGGCGCGGCGGCCGCCCTCGGCGAGCATGGCGTAGGTCTTGCCGCCCCCGGGCGCCGCCCCGAGATACACCCGCAACCGTCCTCGGCCCATCACACCTTTCTTCCGCGTGCGCCCACCGGGGCCGCTAGCGGTGCCGGACTGCCCCGTCGTGTACGGGGCGGTCCGGCACCGTTCATCGTGCGCCTCGTCGAGGTCAGCGGCGGACGGGGTACCGCTGGTCGAGCGCGACGTTCAGTTCCAGGACGTTGACCGCACGCTCCCCCATGAACCCGAGCGCCCGGCCGGTCGTGCTGGCCTCGACCAGTTCGGTGACCTGACCGGCGGTGATCCCGCGGGTCTCGGCGACGCGACCCACCTGGATCGCCGCGTACTCGGGTGAGATGTGCGGGTCCAGTCCGCTGCCGCTGGCCGTGACCGCGTCGGGCGGGACGGCCGGCGTGGTCGGCGCGCCGCCCTTGACGGGCACGATCAGCCCCTTGCCGTAGTCCGCGCCGTACTTCGCCAGCTCGACCCGCACACCGTTGTAGGACGGGACGAAGGGCGCCTTGACCACGCCTTCCTGCTCGTTCACGCTGACCACCCGGGTCGGGTGCGGGACCCTGCCGTCGGTGGTGCGGTCGCCGAAGACGGCCAGCACCGCGCCCACGCCGCCGCCGGTGCAGAAGGGCCGGGAGCCGTCCACGCCTTCCAACTCGCCGACCGACCTGCCGCGCTCGCAGACCTGCGTGAGCAGGCTCTGCTTGGCGTTCTCGTCGTCCTTACCCGCCGCGGTGAGCTTCGGGTCGGGGAGGACGTCGACGATGTCCTCGGGGCCGAGGTTGCTCGCCGCCGTCGCGGTCGGGTCGTAGCCGTCGCCCGCGTTGGACGGACGGCTCTGGAAGTACTGCTTGAGCGGGTCCCCGTTCTCGTCGGTGAACGACTGGCCGATGATCGACGACCCGACGGTCTTCCCGTCGACCTTGAGCAGCGAGCCGTCGGCGTCGTCGTGCAGGCCGGGCAGGCGTCCGACCGCGAAGACGGCGAGCGGGTAGACGACGCCGAGCAGCACCGTGAAGACCAGGAGCGCGCGAAGCGCGGCCAGGTGCTGCCGGAACCAATTCGGAACACGCATGTCAGGACATCCCCATCCCCGGAAGGAACTGGACGAGCAGGTCGATGAGCTTGATGCCGATGAACGGGGCGATGATCCCGCCCAGGCCGTAGACGGACAGGTTGCGGCTCAGCAGCGCCGAGGCGCCGGACGGCCGGTACTTCACCCCGCGCAGCGCGAGCGGGATCAGCGCGACGATGACCAGCGCGTTGAAGATCACCGCGGACAGGATCGCCGACTGCGGGCTGTGCAGCCGCATGACGTTCAGCGCGTCCAGCCCGGGGAACAGCGAGACGAACAGCGCCGGGATGATCGCGAAGTACTTGGCGATGTCGTTGGCGATGGAGAACGTGGTCAGCGCGCCCCGCGTGATGAGCAGCTGCTTGCCGATCTCGACGATCTCGATGAGCTTGGTCGGGTCGGAGTCCAGGTCGACCATGTTCCCGGCCTCCTTGGCGGCCGAGGTGCCGGTGTTCATGGCGACGCCGACGTCGGCCTGCGCGAGGGCGGGCGCGTCGTTGGTGCCGTCGCCGGTCATCGCGACGAGCCGGCCGCCGTCCTGCTCGCGTTTGATCAGCGCGAGCTTGTCCTCGGGCTTGGCCTCGGCGAGGAAGTCGTCCACCCCGGCCTCGTCCGCGATGGCCTTGGCGGTGAGCGGGTTGTCGCCGGTGATCATCACGGTGCGGATGCCCATCCGGCGCATCTCGTCGAACCGCTCCCGCATCCCGGCCTTCACGACGTCCTTGAGGTGGATGACGCCCAGCACGCGCGCGGTCTCCCCGGACTGCTCGCCGACCACGAGGGGTGTGCCGCCCGAAGCAGACACCCCGTCCACGATCTGGCTCAGCTCGGCCGGAACGTTCCCGCCGCGCTCCCTGACCCAGTCCGCCACGGCAGCGGCCGCGCCCTTGCGCAGCCAGCGGTCGGTTCCGGGGGGTGTGGGGGGTCGTCCCCCCACAGGCAGCCGATCCGGGACGCCGTCGCCGAGTTCGTCCAGGTCGACGCCGCTCATCCGGGTCTGCGCGGTGAACGGCACCCAGGTCGCGTGCGACAGCTCGCCCGGAGTGCGCTCGCGCAGCCCGTACCGCTCCTTGGCGAACACCACGACCGAGCGCCCCTCGGGCGTCTCGTCGGCCAGGCTGGACAGCTGCGCCGCGTCGGCCAGCTCCGCCTCCGCCACGCCGCTCACCGGGAGGAACTCCGCCGCCTGCCGGTTGCCCAGCGTGATGGTGCCGGTCTTGTCCAGCAGCAGCGTGTTCACGTCGCCGGCGGCCTCCACCGCACGCCCGCTCATGGCGAGCACGTTGCGCTGGACGAGCCGGTCCATCCCCGCGATGCCGATCGCGCTCAGCAGCGCGCCGATCGTCGTCGGGATCAGGCACACCAGCAGCGACACCAGCACGATGCCGGTGACGCCCGCGCCGTCGAGGGCGAGCGAGTCGGCGACGCCGGGGTTGCCGGCCTTGGAGTAGATCGCCATGGGCTGCAGCGTCGCGACCGCCAGCAGGAAGATGACCGTCAGCGCGGCGAGCAGGATGTTCAGCGCGATCTCGTTCGGCGTCTTCTGCCGGCTCGACCCCTCCACCAGCGCGATCATCCGGTCGATGAACGACTCGCCCGGCCGCTGGGTGATCTTCACGACGATCCGGTCCGACAGCACCTTCGTCCCGCCGGTGACCGCGGACCGGTCGCCGCCCGACTCCCGGATGACCGGGGCGGACTCGCCGGTGATCGCGGACTCGTCCACGCTGGCGATGCCCTCGACGACGTCCCCGTCGCCGGGAATGATCTGCCCGGCCTCGACGACCACGTGGTCGCCCTGCCGCAGCTCGGTCGCGCCGACGTTCTCCTCGCGCGGCCTGGCCTGGCCCGGCGTCCAGCCGAGCACGCGGCGCGCGACCGCGTCGGTCTTGGCCTTGCGCAGCGAGTCGGCCTGGGCCTTGCCGCGGCCCTCGGCCACCGCCTCCGCCAGGTTGGCGAACAGCACCGTCAGCCACAGCCAGGCCGTGATCAGCCAGGCGAACACGCTGGAGTCCAGCGCCGCGAGCACCGTGGTCCACACCGCGCCGACCTCGACGATCAGCATGACGGGGTTGCGCCACAGGGTGCGCGGGTCCAGCTTGCGGGCCGCGTCCGGCAGCGACCGGGCCAGCATCGCCGGGTCGAACAGGCCGCCCTGCGCGCGACCGTCCTTCTTCGCGGGCGGCTGCGGCGCCGAACTGGGCGCCTGAAGCGTCTGGGTGGGCATCAGTGGATTCCTTCGGCGAGCGGCCCGAGCGCGAGCGCCGGGAGGAAGGTGAGCGCGACCAGGATGAACGTCACCCCGACGACGAGCCCGACGAACTGCGGCTTGTGGGTGGGCAGGGTGCCGTCCGACTCGGGCGCCGTGCCCTGCCGCGCCAGCGAGCCCGCCAGCGCGAGCACCAGGATGATCGGGATGAACCGGCCGAACGCCATGCACAGCCCGAGCGCGGTGTTGTACTCCACCGAGCTGACCGTGAGCCCGGCGAACGCCGACCCGTTGTTGTTGGACGCCGAGGTGAACGCGTACAGCACCTCGCTCAGCCCGTGCGCGCCGGTGTTCGCCATCCCCTCGCGGCCCCAGCCGGTGGCGACCGCCACGGCCGAGCCCGCCAGCACCAGGGCCGGGGTGACGAGGAAGTACATCGACGCCAGCTTGATCTCACGGGCGCCGATCTTCTTGCCCAGGTACTCCGGGGTCCGGCCGACCATCAGCCCGGCGACGAACACCGTGATCACCGCCAGCACCAGCATCCCGTACAGGCCCGCGCCGACACCGCCGGGCGCGACCTCGCCCAGCATCATGTTGAACAGCAGCATCCCGCCGCCGATGCTGGTGTAGGAGTCGTGGAACGAGTCGACCGCCCCGGTCGAGGTCAGCGTCGTCGCCGAGGCGAACGCGCCCGAGTTCGACACCCCGAAGCGGGTCTCGACGCCCTCCATGGCCGCGCCGGCCGCGGTCGGGACGGTCCCGTGGTGCATGAGCTGGAAGACCTGCGTCACCACCATGCTCGCCACGGCGATCACCGCCATCACCGACACGATCGCGTAGCCCTGCCGGTTCTGGCCCACCATCCGGCCGAAGGCGCGGGGCAGCGAGAACGGGATCAGCAGGATGAGGAAGATCTCGATCCAGTTGGTCCAGGCGGTGCCGTTCTCGAACGGGTGCGAGGAGTTGGCGTTGTAGAACCCGCCGCCGTTGGTCCCCAGCTCCTTGATGGCCTCCTGGCTCGCCACCGGCCCGCCGGTGATCGTCTGCTGCCCGCCGACGAGGGTCTCGACCACGTGGTCGCCCGGGTCCCAGAAGTTCTGCACCAGGCCGCCCGCGATCAGCAGCACCGCCCCGACGAACGCGATCGGCAGCAGAATCCGCACGCTGCCGCGGGTCAGATCGACCCAGAAATTGCCCAGGTGATCGCTCTTCCTGCGCGCGAACCCGCGCACCAGCGCGATGGCCACCGCCATCCCGACCGCGGCCGATACGAAGTTCTGCACCGCCAGTCCGGCCATCTGCGTCAGATGGCTCATCGTGGACTCGCCCGAATACCACTGCCAGTTCGTGTTGGTGACGAAGCTGACCGCGGTGTTCCAGGCGCCGTCCGACTTCACCGGCTCCATGCCGATCGACAGCAGCAGCCTGTTCTGCAGGCGCTGCAGCAGGTACAGGAACAGGATGCCGACCACCGAGAACGCCAGCACGCTGCGGGCGTAGGCCGCCCAGCTCTGCTCGGCGTCCGCCCGGACGCCCACCAGCCTGTAGACCCCGCGCTCCACCCGCCAATGCGAACGGCCGCTGTAGACGCGGTACATGTAATCCCCGAACGGGCGGTAGACCACCGCCAGCACGGCGACGAGGGACCCGATGAACAGGATCCCCGCGACAGTCGAACTCACTAGAATCGCTCCGGATAGAGAAGGGCGACGACCAAGAAGACGATCAGCCCGAATGCCAGAACCAGACCCACCACGTTCTCGGCGGTCACAGTTTTCCCACGCCCTTCACCAATAGGCCGAGCAGGACGAACACCGTCAGCGTCAGCAGGACGAAAATCGCGTCAGACATCGCCTTTTCCTTCATTCACCGAATGGCCGCGTGCCGAGACGGCCCGCGACCGCACCGCCGGCCGGAGACCACGCGCGGGCGGCACCGAGCGCGGCGTCACCCAAGGACGGCAACTCTGACCGCCCATGACGTGCAGGGTGGGACGTGCCATCAGCCCGCACCCCACCAGCAGCCCCGCGCGGAGCGCGTCGTCCGGCCCGGTCAGCGCGAGACTTCCCGTCTTCACGACGTCGAATCCGGTCACCATGGCCCAGGCCACCGTCCCCAGCACACCGCCGACCACGACCGGTGCACGCAGCCCCCAGCCGACCACCGCGACCGCGACCGCCACGAACCCGGCCTGCCAAGGCGCGTCCTTGAGAACGACCGCGCCGACGAACACGCACAGCGCCCCGCCGGCCAGCGGAAACGCGATCTGCTCCAGACGACTCATCACACCCCCTCCCCGACATCGCACGGCCCCGTTCACGAGACCAACAGGAGTAAAACGCCTGCTAGCTGCCGCTATAAGCCCCTTTGACGGTTTCTTAACGCCCCGCCCCCGCTTTTTAACGCGTCCCTGACACCAACGACGACAGGGCTTCGGCGATGCTGGGCCTAGTTCGGGGCTTGAGGTCGCTGCGACAGGGCGTCGGCGCGGCTCACGATTAGTGTGGAAATCGAGCACAACAGGAGGAGACGCCATTGGTTACGCCGACGGATTCGCGGAGGGTGCGCGAGCTTGTCTATGGGACGTTCGCTTCGGAGGGGCGCGCGCCGTCGGCGGCCGAGCTGGCGCGCAGGACGCGGAGCAGTGTCGACGCAGTTCAGGGGGCCTTGCGCGACCTGGCGGAGGCCCATGCTCTGGTCTTGACGCCTGATGGGGATGCGGTGCGGATGGCGCACCCGTTCACGTCGGCGCCCATGGCGTTCACGGTGACTCCGCTGGACGGGTATGACGACCGCCGCTGGTGGGGCGGATGCGCGTGGGATTCGTTCGGCATCAGCGCCGCTCTTCATCTGGACGTCCGTGTTGACACGGCATGTCCGCAGTGCGGAACCCCGATCAGTTTTCAGGCCGGCCCGGAGATTCCGCCTCCACGGGAGCTCGCGGTCCGCTTTCCGCGGCCCGCTCAGGAGTGGTGGGACGACGTGGTCAGCACTTGCACGATGATCCGCATGTTCTGTGACCGCGGGCACGCCGGGCAATGGACGACGAACAACGCGCCGGGCCGCGGCTATGTCGCTGACGCGACGACCGTCTGGCGACTGGCAGAGCCGTGGTACGGCGACCGCCTGGACCCAGAGTTCCGACCGCACAGCCGCGAGCACAACCAGCGTCTTCTCGATGAATGCGGCCTCACAGGCTCGTTCTGGAAGCTGCCGTAGCCTGGCGCTATTGAGGCGGGCGGATCTTTGCCGCCGCTTCATGGAGCAGGCCGGGGGCCAGTCGGCGGTGGACGGCGGACAGCGGTGACCACAGGAGACGGCCGGGGAGCCGGTCGTAGCGGATGAAGGTCGCCAGCGAAACGCGACCGTCGGCCGCCTGGACGAGAAGGTTGCCGGTCAGGGACCGGGAAGCGGCCTCGAGCCGGATCCAGTTCTCGCCGCGTCCGGTGATCTGCCATCCGGCCACGGTGTCCGGTGATCGCCCCTTGGCGAGCCGCAGGCCGAGCAGGACGCGCCAGATGAATCGTTCCGCGAGGGTGGGAGTGTCGCCGAACATCGTCCGGGCCCACTGCTCCGGCGGCGCGTCCCTGTCGGTGGTGAGGGTGAACAAATCGACGTAGTCGATGTCGGACAACGAGCTGAGAGCGCGGACGGGGCGCGGGACGTCGTCCGTCCCCACAGTTCTGTCGACCAGGCCGGCGGCCATTTCACGGTCTCCATTCATGTATACGGTAGCGTATAGATAGAGGTTAGGCGATATATACGGTGGCGTATATGCGGTGGAGAGGTGAGGTGGGGCACATCGTGGGCGCGACTCGCACGCCGCGTGACAGGTGGATCGAGGAGGGGCTGCGGGCGCTGGCCGCCGGCGGTCCGGACTCCGTCCGCGTCGAGGTGCTGGCAAAGCGGCTCGGTGTCACCAAAGGCGGGTTCTACGGGTATTTCGCCGACCGCGACGCGCTGCTGGAGGCGATGCTGGACGGCTGGGAGCGGGAGAGCGTCGACGACGTGATCGACCGCGTCGAGCGCGAGGGCGGCGACCCGAAGACCAAGATCCAGCGTGCGGGCGGGCTCACCTTCTCCAGCGACCGCCTGCTGCCCATCGACCTCGCGATCCGGGACTGGGCGCGGCGCGACACGGCGGTCGCCGCGCGCCTGCGGCGGGTCGACAACCGGCGCATGGCGCTGCTGCGCGAGGTGATCGGCGCCTTCTGCGCCGACGCCGACGAGGTCGAGGCCCGCAGCCTGCTCGCGTTCTGCGCGGCGATCGGCGAGCACTTCCTCGCCGCCGACCACGGCGGCCGTACCCGGGCCCAGGTTCTCGCCCACGCCGCCGACCTGCTGCTCGACCGCCCCCGCAACGCGTGAAGGACACCCCGTTCAGGGAACTCGCGCGCACGTCCACCTCGATCAGCGGTGAGGCGGCCGCCGGTGATTCACTGCATTCTTTCGCGGAGGAGTTTCGCCAGGTCGTCGGGGAGGCCCGGGCCTGGCGTCGCGACGATCTGGCGGACGTCGACCGGACGGCCCGTTCTCGCGTCGACCACCTCGATGTCGATCGGACGGCCCGTCGCGCGGTCGTGCAGTTCGATGGGCGGTCCGTTGGGATCGGAGAGCCAGCGGTCGCCCCAGCGGATCATCGCGGCGAGCACCGTGAAGAAGTCGCGGCCCTTCTCCGTCAGCCGGTACTCGTGCCGGACCGGGCGTTCCTGGTAGGGGACGCGGTCGAGCATGTCCTCCTCGACGAGGCGCTCCAGGCGCTGGGTGAGGACGTTGCGGCTCAGGCCGAGCCGCTGCTGGAACTCCTCGAAACGGCGGGCGCCGTAGAACGCCTCGCGCATGACCAGGGGAGTCCACCAGTCGCCGGCGAGATCGACGGTGCGAGCGATCGAGCAGTGCCAGGTGTCGAAGCGGGTACGGCGCATGCCCCCATGTTAGTTGCCGTACTGAACTGACTGTCCTAGGGTGAGTCTCTCTAGAGAACTTACCTCCGGCGAACCGGAGCGATCATCGCCACGAGCGTCCAGGACGGTCTTCGGGGGCCTGGCCTGGCAGCACGGCAAGGCCATCCCGCTGACGAAGGGGAAGCTGATGAACGTCCGGCTTGACGTGCCCGTTCTTGCCGGTGATCTGGTGCGGCTGGAGCCGCTGGCGATGCGGCACGCGCCGGATCTCGCGGCGGCGGCCGAGGAGGACCGGTCGTCCTGCGGCTTCACGCTGGTGCCTCGCGGCGCCGAGGTGCCGGACTACCTCGCGGCCCAGCTCGCGCGCGACGGGCTGACCCCGTTCGCGCAGGTCCGGACCGCCGACGGGAAGGCGGTGGGATGCACCGGCCTGTGGGATCCGCGCACGTGGCCGGATCGGCCGGAACTGCGGGCGATCGAGATCGGCTTCACCTGGCTGGCCGCCTCGGCGCAGGGCACCGGGATCAACGCCGAGGCGAAGCTGCTGCTGCTGTCGCACGCGTTCGAGACGCTCGGCGTCACCCGCGTCGACCTGAAGACCGACGCTCGCAACCACCGCAGCCGCCGCGCCCTGGAGCGACTCGGCATCCCGTTCGAGGGCGTCCTGCGCGCCTGGTCCGTGTCGTGGGTGCGCGGCGGCTGAGGAGGGCGAGGTCCGCGACTCGGCCATGTTCGCGGTGATCGCCGCCGAATGGCCGACCGTCAAGCCGGCGCTTCTCGCCCGGCTGGCCGCCGCGCGTTCCCGTCCGCCGGCCCTCTGGCGGGTCCGGCCGGGTGACGGCCCTTCGGCGGGCGCACCGGAATCAGCCGTTCAGGACGTGGACGCGAGCGCCGGGAGCCAGGGGCGGCCTGGCCGGGGATCCGGTCGTGGATAGGGCGGGAAGAAGGCGTCGTGGAGCGAATCGTCATCGGGTAGCTGGTAGCGGCGGTAGATGTAGCCGCCCGATGCGGTGGTGAAGCGCGCGTCCACGGGCAGGACGTGCGCCGCCAAGGTATGGCGCCACGCCGTCCCGGCCCGCTGAGAGGCGGCCGCCCCGTGCCACACGTTGCCGTCGTGAAAGACGATCGTGCCCGCGGGCACTTCGAGCTGGACGACGGCGGGATCCGCGACTCCCGCGGCGGCGGCGGACGCCCGCATCCGTGCGCGGTGGTCGCCGGGATCGTGGAAGTCGGCCGGCAGCGGGACGGTCGGCCAGCGGTGGGAGCCGGGAACGTACTCGATCGTCGCCGCGTCGGCGCGGGTGTCGTCGAACGTCATCCAGCAGGTGCTCATCGTCGCCGGCGCCAGGAAGCCGACGAAGGAGTTGTCCTGGTGCAGCGCCGACGCCCGCGCGAGCGGGGGTTTGATCCAGATCGTGTCCTGGCCCAGGCGCGTCCCGGGCCATCCGGTGACGTAGGCGATCCAATCGCCGACCCAGGGCGCCTGGACGATCGACGCGATGACCTGGTCGGACTTCCATGCGTTGGCCATGTGACGCGTCGCGTCGGGGAGACTCAGCCCTTCCCGCCAATACCACTCGTCCGGATAGATCCCGGTCGGGAAGCGGCCCGCGAAGAGCCCCGCGAGGCGGTCGCGCGCCCATCGGCACTGGTCGGGCGTGAAGACGGGTTCCATGACGACGAACCCGTCGCGGTGAAAGCGTTCACGCGCGGCGCCGGGCTCGTCCCAGGCGATGATCGGGTGCATACGGCGAAAGCTACGGTACCTTCGCCGCCATCTGTGATCATCCGAAACTCTCTCGGGAAAAGCAGGTGATGTATGGAACTGTCACGGGCTGACCTGGAGATTATCGTCGCTCTGCAGGAGAACTCTCGGCTGACCAACCGCGAGCTGGCCAAGCGGATCGGCGCCGCCGAGTCGACGACGCACGAACGCGTCCGGCGCCTGGTCCGCGGCGGCGTGATCAAGCGGTTCACCGCGGAGATCGACCCGGCCGCGCTCGGCCGGCCGATGCAGGCCATGATCGCCGTCCGGCTGCGTCCCCAGAGCGAGGACGTGGTGGAGCGCTTCCTGAGCGTGGTGATGGATGATTCCTGCGTGCTCGACGCCACCGTCGTGTCCGGCGAGATCGACGTGCTGCTGCGCGTCGCCGTACCGTCGGCCGAGCATCTCCGCACCTTCGCCTGGGCCAAGGTGACGTCGGCGAAATCGGTGCAGTCGATCACCACACACCTGGTGTACGAGTACCGCCGCCGCCCGATCACGGCACCGGCCTGACCCCCCACGGTCGGCGGCGCCAGCCTCTATCGAGCGAATGTTGCCCAGTAGTGCGCAGCAAAATCGGGTGAAATTGCCAATTTCGCTGGATTCTTTGGACCGGTTCACCTTCCGGCCTGCGGTGACATGACACGGTCTAATCGCGTTCTATGACGTACGAACGGCCGGAATCCCGGCAAGCCTTGCCCAGGCTCGGGGCTTGGGGTTAACGTTCCGCCACCAGACAGGAAAGTTTCCTGTTAGATGGAGTGACATATGGCCCGCTCCCCTCCATCGCCCGTGCAAGCGGCCGTGCCGTCCGGCAGCCGCGGCGCTCCCCGGCTCCGGCGCCCGCCGGGCCGACTTCCGCAGCCGCACAGCCGGCAGACCCCCTCCCGCACGGCCGCCGACCGCGATCACACAAGCCCACCCCAGAACGCGAGGACCCCCCGCATGAAGAAGACAGGACGCAAGCTCGCCGCCGCGACCGCAGGCGTCGCGATCGCCCCGCTCGTCGCCGTCGTGCTCCCCGCGACCGCCGCGCTCGCGCACGGCTACGTCTCGGCGCCGCCGAGCCGCCAGGCGCAGTGCGCGCAGGGCGTCGTCCAGTGCGGAGCGATCAAGTACGAGCCGCAGAGCGTCGAGGGCCCCAAGGGCCTGCGCAGCTGCAGCGGCGGCAACGCCGGGTTCGCCGAGCTCGACAACGACAGCAAGGGCTGGAGGGTCACCAACGTCGGCCGCTCGCTCTCGTTCACCTGGACGTTCACCGCCCGGCACCGCACCCTCAACTACGAGTACTACGTCGGCGGCCAGAAGGTCGCCACCGTCGACGGCAACATGCAGCAGCCCCCGGCCACCGTGACCCACAACGTCAACCTCGGCAGCGCGTCCGGCCGCCAGAAGATCCTGGCCGTCTGGAACATCGGCGACACTCCCAACGCCTTCTACGCCTGCATCGACGTCAACATCTCGTGACGCGCCGAATCCTCACGCTGCTCGGGGCCGCGCTGCTGACGGCGGGCGCGGTGCCCGCCGTCCTGCCGATGTCGTCCGCCGCCGCCGCCGAGTGCTCGGCGGCCTGGAGCGCCTCGTCCGTCTACACCGGTGGCGCCCAGGTCTCCCATGGGGGGCACAACTGGTCGGCGAAATGGTGGACGCAAAACGAAGCTCCGGGCAGCACGATCGTCTGGGCCGACCAGGGAACATGCGGCGCCGGCGATCCTCCGGACGAGCCCGGCGACCCCGGGAACTCCGCTTTCGTGGTGAGCGAGGCACAGTTCGGGCAGATGTTCCCGAGCCGGAACTCCTTCTACACCTACCAGGGTCTGACCGAGGCAATGTCCGCCTACCCCGCGTTCGCGAACACGGGAGGCGACACCATCATGAAGCAGGAGGCGGCCGCCTTCCTGGCCAACGTCAACCATGAGACCGGCGGGCTGGTCCACATCGTGGAGCAGAACAAGGACAACTACCCGCATTACTGCGACGCGACCCAGCCCTACGGATGCCCGGCGGGCCAGGCGGCCTACTACGGCCGCGGGCCCATCCAGCTCAGCTGGAACTTCAACTACAAGGCCGCCGGCGACGCGCTCGGCATCAACCTGCTCAACGACCCCTGGCAGGTTGAGCGGAACGCGGCGGTGGCATGGAAATCCGCCCTGTGGTACTGGATGACCCAGAAGGGCCCGGGCACTATGACCGGGCACGACGCCATGGTCAACAGCCGCGGGTTCGGCGAGACGATCCGCAGCATCAACGGCAGCCTGGAATGCAACGGCGGTAACCCGTCCCAGGTGCAGAGCCGGGTGGACGCCTACAAGCGGTTCACCACCCTGCTCGGCGTGCCGCCAGGCGCCAACCTGACCTGCTGACCGGACTCCGCCCCTCGGCCCGCGCGCGGCGACCACCGCGCGCGGGCCGACTCGTCTCGTCTCAGGGACGGACGTCTCCCGCGAGCACCGATCCCTCGAACGACGCTCCTCCGGAGCCGGGGTGTCAGGGGAGGCGGGCGAAGCCGCCGAACGCGCCCCCGTGGTAGAGCAGCGGTGGTCTCCGGCGGTTCAGCAGGGCTCGCCTGACGTGTCCGACGACGAGCCAGTGATCGCCGATGGCGCGGGTCTCGTGGCGGTCGCAGATGAGGTGGGCGGCGGCGCCGTCGATCAGCGGGACGTTCTCCTCGCTCGGCCGCCACGACGTGGGCGGGGCGAACCTGTCGGCTCCCCGGGCGGCGAAGCGGGCGGCCAGGTCCGACTGCCCGGCCGCGAGGAGATGGACGCCGAAGAGCGGGGCCCGGCGAAGTCCGGGCCAGGTCGTGGACGAGTCCGCGATGTAGAAGGAGATCAGCGGCGGGGCGAGGCTGACGCTGGTGAACGACGTGGCGGTCAGGCCGACGGGGGTGCCGCCGGCCATGGCGGTGATCGCCACCACGCCGGACGCGTGACGTCCCAGCGCCTCCCTGAACAGGTCGGGTCCGACGGGGGCGAGGGCGTGCCGCGGCGCGGCGACGTGCGGGGCGGTCACGACGGTGATCCTCCTTCCGTGCGGCCCGGCTCCGCGTACCGGCTCGGCTCCGCGTACCGGCTCGGCTCCACGTACCGGCTCGGCTCCGCGTACCGGCTCGGCGGGCGCGGGAGGCCGTAGTGGTCGCGCAGCGTGCTGCCGCTGTAGTCCGTGCGGAACAGGTTCCGCTTGCGCAGGATCGGGACGACGTGCTCGGCGAAGTCGTCGAAGCCGCCGGTGAGGTACGGGGGCATGATGTTGAACCCGTCCGCGGCGCCGTCCTCGAACCAGCGCTGCATCTCGTCGGCGATCCGCTCGGGGGTCCCGGCGACGACGCGGTGGCCCCGCGCGCCGGCCAGCCGGTGCAGGAGGCGCCGGATCGTCGGCCGCTCCCGCTCCACGATGTCCAGGACGAGCAGGGCGCGGCTGCTGTCGGGCGCCGGTTCACGCTTGAGGAGGTCGGCCGGGAACGGGGCGTCGAGGTCGTGCCCGGACAGGTCGATGCCGAGGAGCCGGTGGAGTTGCTCCAGCGAGTACTCGGGCTGGGTCAGCGCGTTGAACTCGTCCTCCAGTTCCTTCGCCTCCTTGGTGGTCGACCCGATGAACGGGCTGAGGCCGGGCAGGATCCTGATGCCGTCGGGGGCGCGGCCGAGCGCGCGGGCGCGAGCGCGGACGTCGGCGTAGAACTCTTTGGCGTTCTCCAGGGTCTGGTGCGCGGTGAAGATCGCTTCGGCGTGGCGGGCGGCGAAGCCCCTGCCGTCCTCGGACGACCCCGCCTGCACGTACACGGGCCTGCCCTGCGGCGAGCGCGGCGTGTTCAGCGGGCCGTCCACCCGGAAATGCTCACCGGCGTGCGCGATCGGGTGGATGCGGCCGGTGTCGGCGAACACCCCGCTGCCGGCGTCGGAGACAAGGGCGCCGTCCTCCCAGCTGTCCCAGAGGCGGGTGACGACGTCCACGAACTCGTGCGCGCGGCGGTACCGGTGGGCGTGCACGGGGTGCGCGTCGAGCCCGAAGTTGCGGGCCGCGCCCGGGGCTCCGGTCGTGACGATGTTCCAGCCCGCGCGGCCGCGGCTCAGGTGGTCCAGCGAGGCGAACAGCCGGGCCAGGTTGTAGGGCTCGGTGTAGGTCGTGGACGCCGTCGCGATGAGGCCGATCCGTTCGGTGGCCGCCGCGATCGCGGACAGCCAGGTGAACGGCTCCAGCCGGAACCGCGCCGCGTAGCGGATGTTGTCGGCGAGCGACGGCCCGTCCGCGAGGAAGATCGCGTCGAACGCGGCGTCCTCGGCCCGGCGGGCCAGGTCCTGGTAGTAGCCGATGTCCAGGACGCGCTCGGGCGACGACCGCGGGTGCCGCCAGGCCGCCTCGTGGTGGCCGGCCGGGTAGATGAACAGATTCAGGTGCAGCTGCCGGTCGCCGCTCATCGACCCGCCTTTCCGCTGGTCAGGGCCGTCGCGTGGCGGTCGCCGGGGAGAGGTGCGGTGCGCGTCCGGCCGTCCGCGGGACGGGACAGGCCGTAGTGCTCGCGGAGCGTGGTGCCGCTGTACTCGGTCCGGAAGAGGCCCCGTGCCTGCAGCAGCGGGACGACGTGGTCCACGAACGCCTCCAGCCCCGACGGCAGCACCGCCGGCATGACGTTGAAGCCGTCGGCGGCGCCGGCGGCGAACCAGTGCTCGATGGTCCCGGCGACCTGCTCGGGCGTGCCGGTGAACGTGCGGTGCCCGCGGCCGCCGCCGAGCCTGCCGATGAGCTGGCGCACCGTGAGGTTCTCGTCCCGGGCCAGCTTGACGATCAGCGTGTACCGGCTCTTGGCGCCCTCGATCTCGTCCTCGGCGGGCAGGTCGGCCGGGAGCGGCGCGTCCAGCGGCAGCCGCTCGGGGTCCAGCCGCAGCGTCCTGGCCAGCTGCGCCCGCGCGTACTCGGGGAGGATGAGCCGGTCCAGCTCCTCGTCGAGCGCCCGCGCCTCCCGTTCGGTGCTCCCGATCACCGGGACGATCCCCGGCAGCACCTTGATCTGCGCGGGGTCCCGTCCCGCCGCGGCGCCGCGGCGCTTGACGTCGGCGTAGAACGCCTGCGCGCCTGCCAGGGTCTGCTGCGCGGTGAAGATCGCCTCGGCGTGGCGGGCGGCGAAGTCCCGGCCGTGCTCCGACGAGCCCGCCTGGACGAGCAGCGGATGCCCCTGCGGAGAGCGCGCGGTGTTCAGCGGCCCGTGCACCCGGTAGTGGCGCCCGGAGTGCTCGATCGCCCGCACCCGGTCCTGGACCGCCCACGTGCCGGACGCCTTGTCGCCGATGGGGGCGTCGTCCCGCCAGCTGTCCCACAGCTTGCGCGCGACGTCGACGAACTCGGCCGCGCGCTCGTAGCGGTCCCGGTGCGCGGGCAGCTCGTCGAGGCCGAAGTTGCGGGCGGCGTCCAGCGTCGCGGTGGTCACGATGTTCCAGCCGGCCCTGCCGCCGCTGACGTGGTCCAGCGAGGCGAACCTGCGGGCCAGGTTGTACGGGTCGTTGTAGGTGGTGGACGCCGTCGCGATGAGCCCGATGCGGGTGGTCGCGGTCGCCATCGCCGCCAGCAGGACGGTCGGCTCCAGGACGCTCGACGGGCGCCGTCCCACGTTCCCCATGATCGAGGGGCTGTCGGCGAAGAACACCGAGTCCAGCAAGCCGCGCTCGGCGGTCCGCGCGAGCCGGGTGAAGTACGCGGCGTCGTGGTTGACGAAGGGGTCGGCGCCCGGGAGCCGCCATGCCGCCTCGTGGTGTCCGTTGCTCATCAAGAAGGCGTTGAGGTGCAGCCGTCGCGTGGTCATCGTCCGCCCGCTCCTTCCTTGTCAGGGAGTCGTTCGGCGTCGGGGAGTCGTTCGTCGTCCTGGCCGACCTCGGCGAGACCGAGGTCGGTCAGGAGCGTGCTTCTGATCCGGGCGAATCGGGGGTCGGTGACCTTGCGCGGGGACGGCAGATCGACGGCGAGGTCAGTGCGGATGACGCCCTCGTCGAGGACGAGCACCCGGTCGGCCAGCGTGATCGCCTCGTCGACGTCGTGGGTCACCAGCAGGACCGCCGGACGGTGCCGCTCGCACAGCCGCCGCAGCAGCGCGTGCATCCGGATCCGGGTGAGGGCGTCCAGGGCGCCGAACGGCTCGTCGGCGAGCAGCAGTTCGGGTTCGCCGACCAGCGAGCGCGCCAGGGAGACGCGCTGCTGCTCGCCGCCGGACAGCTCGTGGGGCCAGGCGCACTCCCGCCCGCCGAGCCCCACCTCCCGCAGCGCGGCCGACCCCCGCGCGCGGCCGTCGCGCGAACGCAGCCCGAACGTGACGTTGGCGAGCAGCCGCTGCCAGGGCAGGAGCCGGGAGTCCTGGAAGACCATCGAGATCCGGTCCGGCTTGACCAGCGTGCCCGAGCCGTCCACCCCGTGGTCGAGCCCGGCGAGCGCGCGCAGCAGTGTGCTCTTCCCCGAACCGCTGCGCCCGAGCAGGGCGACGAACTCGCCCTCGGCGATGGCGAGGTCGACGCCGTCCAGGACCCGGTGTCCGGCGAAGCTCCTGCTGAGACCGCGAACCTCGACCGCGGCCCCGATACGCGGCACGCCCTGCGCCGCGCCGACCGCCGGGCCGGACGGCGCCGGGCCGGGTGTCAGTCGTCCAGTGTCAGCCGCCATGACAGCGCCCTCCTCTGCACCAGCCGGACCGTTCCATCGAGGAGCAGGCCGAGCGCCGCGTAGACCACCAGCCCGACGATGATCACGTCCGTCTGCCCGTAGGTGCCGGCCAGCGTCATCATGTAGCCGATCCCGCTGGTGGCGTTGACCTGCTCCACCACGACCAGCGACAGCCAGGCCGACATGACGGCGAACCGCATGCCCAGCAGGAACCCCGGCAGCGCACCGGGCAGCACGACCCGCCGCAGGAACTCCGCCCGCCCGGCGCGCAGCGTCTCGGCCAGCTCGACGTAGCGCTTGTCGATCGCACGCAGCCCGTTGTGGGTGTGCATGTAGATGGGCACCACCACCGCCAGCGCGATCGTGATGACCTTCATCTGCTCGCCGATGCCGAACCACAGGATCAGCAACGGGAGCAGCGCGAGGTTGGGCACGGCCCGGTTGATCTGCATCGGCCCGTCGACCAGCCCCTCCCCCACCCTGCTCAGCCCCGCCACCACCGCCAGCACCAGGCCCGCGGCGACACCGGTCACCAGGCCGAGCAGCGCGCGGGTCGCGGAGGTGACCAGGTGGTTCTGGAGCTCGCCCCCGGCGATCAGGTCCCGGGCGGTGCCGACGACCGTCCACGGGGCCGACAGCACCCGCGGGTCGATCCAGCCCAGGGCCGCCCCCACGCTCCAGGTCAGCAGGAGCAGTGCCGGGCCGATCGCCAGCCCGAAGGGGATCTTGTCGCCGGGTCCGAGCCGCTTCGCGCGCGCGGCGCCGCCGGCGGGACCTCCGGACCACCGGCCCGGCGGCTTCCCCGCCGTCCTACCGGAGCCGTCCGGAGGCGTTTCCGCCGGACGTTCGGCGCCGATGCCCCGGATTCCGGTTTCGATGCTCACGATCCCTCCCCGGACGCGACCGCCGCCCCTCCGGATGCGAACGCCGCCCCTCCGACCGACTCGAACCGCAGGTCGTAGAGCTCGGCGCGGACGTCCACCTTCGGGTGCCCCTGCTCCCTGGCGAGCAGGTCGGCGGTCTCCTGGTGCCGCGCGATGACCTCGTTCCACGTGGCCGGGATCGCGATCCGGCCGTCGCGGCGGACGAGGAACGCGGCGTCCGCCGGGCTCAGCCGCTCGTGCTCGACGAAGAAGCCCTTGGCCCACTCGCGCGGGTGCTCGTTGATCCAGCGGGACGCGCGCGCCCACAACTCCACGTAGGCGCGGATCGCCGCGGCCTTGGCGGGACTGCTGAGGCTCGACTCGGCCACGTACAGGTGGGACGGGTCGTCCCGGAGCCCGTGCGGGACGGTGGTCGCGCCGTCCCGTCCGAACTTGGTGAGGTACCGCTTGATGAGCACTCCGCCGAGGGGCGCGGCGTCCACCTGCTTGCCGGCCAGCGCGTTGACGTAGTCGTCGTCAGTGCTGGCCATTTCCACAAGGGTCACGTCGTTCTTCCGCAGACCCGCCTTCTTGAGCGCCTGCAGCACCAGCGCGCCCTGCGCCTGTCCGGGGCTGTAGGCGATGCGCTTGCCGCGCAGGTCCGGCAGTTGCTTGATGTTCACGCCCGGCGCGACGCCGAACTCGTAGATGGGGTGCCGGACGGGGTCTTCGCGGCCCGCCGCCGCCACGATGCGGACCTTGAGGCCCGTCCAGCGGGCGTGCAGCGGCGGGATGTCCGCGACGGCTCCCACGTCGAGCGCGCCGGCGCGGAAGGCCTGGGACGTCTTGGGTCCGCCGGAGATGTTCGCCCATTCGACCTCGAAGGGCAGGTCGTCGATCAGGCCGGACAGCTCAAGCGCTCGCTGCGTTTTCGGATCGCCGATGACCAGCTTGGCATTGTCGGGGACCCGTTTGGGCAGCGCGGCGGTCAGCGCGAGCCCGCCTTCGCCCGCGCGGTCCACACCGGAACCGCCGCAGGCCGCGGTGATGCCCAGCGTTGCCAGCAGTGTCAGCGCCGCGCCGAACGCCGTGAACGCGCGGCCGGGGAGTCGTGGATGCATGGTCGCCTCCTGCAGGAGTCGGACACCTGGCGGCACGGCGAGGCACGGGTCCGCGGACCCGGTGTGCGACGAGGCGTGCCGCTGGGGGCCGGGGCGCCGCTCAGGATCGTCGGGGCGGCCCCGGCTCAGGGAGTTGGCCGGACGAGGGGGCTCCGCACGCGACAGACCGCGCTGGCCACCCGGACCAGGTCGACATGCCGCCGGACGGTGAGGCGCGGCCCTTCAGACGCATACGGCATGTCGACGGCCTCCTCCCGTTCGATTTCATGTAAATCCTACCTTTTAAGTAGGAATACCTCAAGAGAGACTTCCCGAACACCCCGACCGGTTGGCCGGCCGCAGCGCCTTCAGGCATCGGTTGGTCGCGATCCGAGACAGCCGGTGTAAGGAGCAGAACCAACGCGTCGGGCAACCCAAGCCTTGGGCCGGGTGGCCGGACTTCGGTGTGGCGTTAGCCGGTGTGGGACGTCCGAGCGTCGTTAACGCGTCCGCCCGGAGTGGGTGGCAGCGGGCAGGGGCCGGGCCCCGCCACGAGTTCGCGTGGTGAGGCCCGGTGGACGTTCGTGGTCAACGCATCAGCAACGTCGCCAGGCCAGGTGGTAGGCGGCGTTGGCGTTGGCGGATTCCACCGCGATGAAACTGGGCTGTTCGGAGTCGCCCGCGCTCACTCGCACCTCGGTGTTGATGTTCAGGTTGCGGTCCTCGCCGCACGGCTTGTAGACGCGCTCGTCCCGGGGGATCCGGTCGTTGAGCCGCCAGCTCCGGTTGGACGGCCCCTCGATCGTGTGCGTCACCGACCGCGTCTCGGAGCTGCCCTGGAAGTAGTAGCTCGTCCGCCGCACCGCGCTGGCTCCGGCCTCCACGTGGGCGAAGCCGCGGGACGAGATCCCGACGACGGCGTACGTATAGTTCTCCGGGTGCTTGACCCGCACGTTGAGCTGGCAGTTCTTCCGGAATTCGGTCGGCGGGGCGTCGCCGCCGCCCCAGGCCAGGTACTTGTCGAAGGTGACGGTGAACCCTTCGCCGTCGTCGGACGGGGTGACCTTGGCCGAGCCGGCCGGGCAGCCCGAGCCGAGGACGGTCACGACCTCCATGCCGACCCCGTCGGGCGGCTGGACCGACTGGGACTCGGTGCCTGTCTCGGGGTTGGTCTCGGAGGCGGAGGCGGCGGCGTAGGTGGCCGTCGCCAGGGCGGGCAGGAGCACGGCGGCACCTACCACGATCCCCAGACGTCTGGTGTTCATCATGGTCGGGTCTCTCAGGAGGGGGTGGCCGCGGCCTGTCGTCGCGCGCAAATCCGCCGGCCGTGACCGGCGGGCTCACGGA
This sequence comes from Actinomadura sp. 1N219, assembly GCF_044326405.1. Lineage (NCBI taxonomy): Bacteria > Bacillati > Actinomycetota > Actinomycetes > Streptosporangiales > Thermomonosporaceae > Actinomadura > Actinomadura sp. 1N219. The sequence goes on from NZ_JBIRAY010000011.1 coordinate 179,728, forward strand.
GACTTCGACGGCCGGGGCTGAATGGCGATCCTCTCGGTTTGGAGAATCCGTTTCGGAGGCTATTCTTCACCCCGCTTACCGTCAACACTCTGCCATTGCCCATTTATTCACAATTCACATCGCTTTTGAATCGCTCTTTAAAGTCGCCGGCCGCGATCCCGGCGGGCCTGGTCGCAACCGGGTATGCCTGGGCAGGTCAGGGTGTGGGCCAGTGGTCCAGGCGCTTGTCAGGGCGGCCGTAGGCGCGCCGCAACCGGCCAGTCCGCCTGTGAACAGGGACGTCCTCGACGTGGACGGGATCCGGCACCCGAAGGCCGGATGGCCGATTCCGGCACCTAGGTGGATGATCCGGTCGCCGTGCCTGCAAGCTGTGGGCGGGTCGCTGACTTGCTGAATCAGGGTTTCCGGCTACCAGCCGTTCGAGGGCGGTGCCGGGCTGTTACAGCGGCTCCGAGGTGTTCGACGACGCATATGTCCAAGAGATGGTTTACCCAACTCCATGAATGGCCCATTCTGGCCTGGCGGGGCCGCAACATCGAAATTTACCGCATAGATTTCAGCCGCGCACCTTGAACATGTTGCCTGACCGCACTCATCGAGCCCCATTTTGAACACGGCCATCGGCGTAATTCGGTCAGATCACCTCGTTGCCCGGCCTCCACCGTGGACGGACACTGGAATCTTCTCGTGTGAGCCGGAACCGATGCGCTGTTGGGGGATGCCTTGAAACACCATGCACGTAAATCTGGAAGATTGCGCGGCGTAGCGATCATGACCGCGTTCACTCTCACCCTGCCGGCGGTGTCCACGACCACCGCGGCGCAGGCGCAGGCACGGCCGGTCGTCTCGTCCAACGCCGTGATCACCTGGGACGTCCACGCCCAGACCGCCATTTACGAGGTCGGCCGGCAGTCGCCGACCACGGCCGCGCGCAGCTTCGCGATAGTGCAGGGCGCCGTGTACGACGCGGTCAACGCGATCGCCGGCGCCCCGTACGAGCCGTACCTGGTCGCCCCGCGCGCCCGGCGAGACGACTCGACCCCCGCGGCCGTCGCCACCGCTGCCCACCGCGTGCTCCTCTGGCTGTTCCCGAAACAGGCCGACTCCCTGCGCGCGCAATACCGCGAGTCGCTCGACGCGATCCCGGACGGCCGCTCCAAGCGCGGCGGCGTCGCCGTCGGCGAGGCCACGGCCGCGGCCATGATCGACGCCCGCCGAGACGACGGCGCGTTCTCCGACGCGAAATGGCCCGTCGGCACTGCGCCGGGGCAGTGGCGGCCGACCCCGCCGGACCACCTCCAGGTCGGCGCCTGGTTCGCCACCCTGAAGCCGTTCGTCGTCCGCGACCTCGGCGACTACCGCTCCCCGGGCCCGCCGGCCCTTGCCGGCCCCGCCTACGCCCGCGGCCTGAACGAGGTCAAGGCCCTCGGCTCGGCGACCAGCACCGTGCGCACGCCCGAGCAGACCGAGGCGGCGACCTGGTGGGACGACCCGCGCCTGGTGGAGTGGGCCATCGTCCGCCAGCTCGCCGAGACCCACCGGCTCAGCGCCCTGCAGACGGCCCGCATGTTCGCGATGGTGGACATCGCGGCCGCCGACTCGCTGATCGCCTGCTACAAGGAGAAGAAGCGCTGGCGTTTCTGGCGTCCGGTGACGGCGATCCCGCTGGCGGACGACGACGGCAACCCGGCCACCCACGGCGATCCGGACTGGGCGCCGCTGCGGATCACCGCTCCGTCGGCGGAGTACCCGTCCGGCCACGCCTGCTTCACCACGGCGGTCACGACGGGCCTGCGGACGTTCTTCGGTCGCGACGACCTCTCGTTCAGCGCCTCCAGCGCCGACTCCGGCACGACCCGCCACTACGACAGCCTCTCCAAGGCCCTGGCCGAACTGCTCAACGCCAGAGTCTGGGCCGGAGTGCACTACCGCTTCGCCTCTATCGACGGAAAGCAGCTGGGCGCGACCGTCGCCCGCGACGTCCTCGACCAGGCGTTCGGCCCCCGCGACTCCTGACCGGCCCAGCCCCACGTCCCGACACCCGACACCCGACAACCGACACCCGACACCCGACACCCGACAACCGGACGAGCGGACGAGCGGCACGGCGCGGGTGCCGCGCCTGTTCGTCGTCGACTGGCTGATGACGCCGCCGTCCGCCGACTTCGCCGCCGGCTCGCCGCCGTCCAGGATCCCGACCGCTGGACGGCGGCCGCCACGCGCCGACCACCGGCCATCGAATCCTCTGGTGTAGCCGTACTGGTTGAGCAGGCGTTCCCGCCGTTCATCGTCCGAGCGTGGGCGCCGATAATCTTCTCTTTGCGGAAACTGAAATACTGCCGATCCAATGGCGAATGATCAATCGGGCGCCATGTTGTATGCCGGGAGCGGCTCGGCTAACTGTTCGCTTGTACAGGGGCGATACCGTTCTCTGGGTGCGGCGAACTGCCTGCGCAGCCCGTCGATGAAGTGCGTGCGCACCGTCTGGTACTGAGCGCGAGTCTCGTTCAAGGGCCTCTCAAGCCCGCTGTTGAAGTATTGCCTTCGATAGAGCGGCGACTGGCTCGACAGACCCTAGGGGAGACGTTGTGCAACGGGGTGTGGTGATCACTGGTATCGATGTGATCGCGCCAGGGGGTGCAGGTAGGAAGGAATTTTGGAATCTGCTCACCGCGGGGCGCACTGCGACCAGGCACATTTCCTTTTTCGACGCAAGTCCTTTTCGTTCGCGCATAGCCGGTGAATGTGATTTCAATCCGGCCGCCGTCGGCCTGCAGCCGCGCGAGATCCGGCGCATGGACCGGGCGACGCAGTTCGCCGTGACGTGCGCCAAGGGCTCGCTCGCCGACAGCGGACTCGACCTGGACGGCGTCGATCCCGGCCGCGTGGGAGTGAGCCTGGGAAGCGCGGTCGGGGCGACCACCAGCATCGAGCGCGAATATCTCGTGCTGTCCGACAGCGGGCGCGAGTGGTTCATGGACGAGCGGCACCTCTCGCCGCACATGTACGACTACATGGTGCCCAGCGCGGCGGCCGCGGAGGTCGCGTGGCGGACCGGCGCCGAGGGGCCGGTCTCGCTGGTCGCGACCGGCTGCACGGCCGGCCTGGACGCGGTCGGACGCGCCTACGAGAAGATCATGGACGGCGACGCCGACGTGATGTTCGCCGGCGCCACCGACGCTCCCGTCTCGCCGATCGTGGTGGCGTGCTTCGACGCGATCAAGGCGACGACCCCGCGGAACGACGACCCGGAGCACGCGTCCCGCCCCTTCGACGGGACGCGGAACGGGTTCGTCCTGGCCGAGGGCGCCGCGATGATGGTGCTGGAGGAGCGCGAGCACGCCATGGCGCGCGGCGCGCGGATCTACGCCGAGGTCGCGGCGCACGCCACCCGCTGCAACGCGTACCACATGACGGGTCTGCGGCCGGACGGCCGCGAGATGGCCGAGGCGATCCGGCACGCGCTGGCGGACGCCAGGTGCGCGCCCGAGTCCATCGACTACGTCAACGCGCACGGTTCTGGAACGCGGCAGAACGACCGCCACGAGACCGCCGCGTTCAAGGACGCGCTCGGCGAGCACGCATATCGCGTTCCGGTCAGTTCGATCAAATCCATGGTCGGCCATTCGCTGGGCGCCATCGGCTCGATCGAGGTGGCCGCGTGCGCCTTGGCGATCGACAACAACGTGGTGCCGCCGACGGCGAACCTGCACGAGCCTGACCCCGAATGCGATCTGGACTACGTCCCGAACGAGGCGCGCGAACTCCGGGTGAACAATGTCCTGTCGGTCGGCAGCGGGTTCGGCGGATTCCAGAGTGCCGTTGTGCTGCGGGCGCCCGAGGTCGCGGCATGAGCGAAGCGAACCGGGGGGCTCGGGTCGCCCCCATCGTGACCGGAATCGGGGTCATGGCGGGGGACGGCGCCGGCGTGGAAGCGCATTGGAAAGCCGTTCTCGACGGCTGCACGTGGATCCGTCCGATCCAGCGGTACGACGCGTCCCGCTACAGCGCGCAATTGGCCGGGCAGATCGTCGGCTTCGATGTCTCGAAGCATCTGCCGAGCCGCCTCATTCCGCAGACGGACAGGGTGACGCAGCTTGCGCTCGTCGCGGGTGACGAAGCGCTGGCGGACGCCGGAATCGCCGATCGCGATTACGACGATTTCGAGATGGGCGTCGTCACGTCCAACGCGTCGGCCGGCTGGGAATTCACGCACCACGAGTTCAAGAAACTGTGGACGCAGGGACCCTCTCAGGTCAGCGTGTACGAGTCGTTCGCCTGGTTCTACGCGGCGAACACCGGGCAGATATCCATTCGCAACGGCATGCGCGCCGCCAGCGGGGTCCTGGTGGCCGACCAGGCGGGCGGCCTGGACGCGATCGGCCAGGCGCGGCGGAATCTGCGCCGCGGCGCCAAGCTGATGGTGACCGGCGGCCTCGACTCGGCGTTCGATCCGTGGGGGTGGCTCTCGCACGTCTCCGGCGGCGAGGTGAGCACCGCCGAGGACGTGTCGGACGCCTACCTGCCCTTCGACGCCGCCGCCCGCGGCTACGTGCCCGGTGAGGGCGGCGCGATGCTGGTGCTCGAACACGGCGACCCGGAGCGTCCGCCCGCCGCGCGGTACGGACGGGTGGCCGGGCACGCCTCGACGTTCGATCCGCCGCCGGGCAGCGGGCGTCCGTCCAACCTGGCGCGGGCCATCCGGCTCGCGCTCGCCGACGCCGGGGTCGAGCCCGGCCAGGTGGACGTCGTGTTCGCCGACGGCGCGGGCGTCCCCGAGAAGGACCGGAGCGAGGCGGACGGCATCGCGGAGGTCTTCGGCCCGAAGGGCGTCCCCGTCACCGTGCCCAAGTCGGGAGTCGGACGGCTGCTCGCAGGCGGCGGGCCGCTGGACGTCGTCACCGCGCTGCTGAGCATTCGGGACGGCGTGATCCCGCCGACCCCGCACACCCGGGCCGTCCCGGACGAGTACGCCGTCGACGTGGTCACGGAACCGCGGGAGGCGAAGGTCGGCGTCGCGCTCGTGCTGGCGCGCGGCCGCGGCGGCTTCAATTCGGCATTGGTGGTCACCGCCTAATCGACAGGTCACCGCCTAATCGGCAGGGCACTGCTTTTCGACGGGTCACTGCTTTTCGACGGGCCACTGCCATTCGGTACCAGCGACGAATCAGACAGGAAATGGAGGACCATCATGACTGATCAGGCAACGGGCACCATTCCCGGCGGCGTCCAGGGGCAGGCGACGATGAGCGCCAGGGCGGAGCTGCACAGCGACTCGCTGTTCAGCGAGATGATCTGGCTGCTCAGCGGCATGCCGCTCGCGGCCATGCTGCAGGCGATCGCCGAGATCGGCGTCGCCGACGAGCTGGTGGACGGCCCGCTCTCCGTGGACGAACTGGCGGAGCGCACCGGAAGCAACCCGGACGCCCTTTACCGGATGCTCCGCGCCGTGGCGACCCGCGGCGTGTTCACCGAGACGTCGCACCGCACGTTCGGCCTCACCCAGCTCGCGCAGATCCTGCGGTCCGACCTGCCGAACTCGCTGCGCGACGCCTTCCGGATGCACGGCCAGAAGTGCATGCGGGACACCTTCGCGGAGGTCGGGCACACGCTGCGCACCGGCACACCGGCGTTCGAGTACGCGAACGGCATGCCGCTGTTCCAGTACTTCGCGCACCGTCCTGAGACCAAGGACCTTTTCGAGAGCTTCACGGGTACGGCGGCCCGGCGAATGCAGCACGCGGCCCTGGAGGGTTACGACCTGACCGGGGTGCGCAAGCTGGTCGACATCGGGGAGATGCACGGCCGTCTGCTGGCGACCATTCTGAGCAAGTACCCGGAAATGCAGGGCGTGTACGTCGACCAGCCGTTCATCGTCCCGCGCGCGGAGCAGGTGCTGGGCGAGGCCGGCGTCGCCGACAGGGCCGAGCTGGTCGGCGCGAACTACCTGGAGTCGGAACTGCCGGGCGACGCCGACGTGTACCTGCTCCCCCAGGTCCTCCACCGGATCGGGGACGAGGAGGCGATCGCCCTGCTGACGAGCATCCGGCGGGTGATGCCGCCGACCGGACGGGTGCTGATCATCGACCCGGTGCTGCCGGAGGGCGACGTCCCGCATCTGGCGAAGGTCCTGGACGCCACCATGCTCCTGCTCGGCCCGATCAGGGACCGGACGGAGGCCGAGCTCGGCCGGCTCCTGGAGAAGGCCGGGCTGCGGCAGGACGCCGTGCACGGACGCGCGTTGCCGTCGGCCGTGGTCGTCGCGACGCCGGCCTGAGGAAGACGCCACCGACCTGGCGCGGAAGGTGATCGGCGAAGGTCGGATTCGCCGATCTCCCCCCTGCAGCGGAACGGATCGAACATGCCCGAGAAGACAGCGAGCGGCACGGCCGGGGCCGATGGCGAGGACGCCGTGCTGAGCAAGATGTGGGACTTCCACAGCGGATTGCGCATGGGCTTCATGCTCTCCGCGATCGCGGAGATCGGCATCGCCGACGAACTGGTGGACGGCCCCCTTTCCGTCGACGAATTGGCGCAGCGCACCGGAAGCGACCCGAGCGGCCTGTACAGGGTCCTGCGGGCGATGGCGAGCAAGGGCGTCTTCACCGAGACGTCCCGACGCACTTTCGGGCTCACCCCGCTGGCGGAGATCCTGCGGTCGGACACGTCGAATTCGCTACGCGACGTGTTCCGCCTGCAAGGCAAGTCGTTCATGCGGAACGCCTACGCGGAGATCGGCTACTCCATTCGCACCGGGAAGCCCGCTTTCGACTACGTGAACGGTGAGGAGCTGTTCACCTATCTGTCCCGGCATCCGGAAATGAACGAACTGTTCAGCGGTGCGATGGGGAACGCGGCCGGGCAGACGCAGCAGGCCGCCATCGAGGCATACGACCTCACCGGGGCGCGCAAGCTGGTCGACATCGGCGGCGCGCACGGGCATCTGCTCGCGTCGATCCTGACCAAGTACCCCGACATGAAGGGCGTGGTGTTCGACCAGCCCCACGTGGTGCCCGGCGCTGAGCAGGTGCTCCAGGACGCGGGCGTCCTCGACCGGGCCGAGCTCGTCGGCGGCGACTACCGGCGGTCGGTGCCCGCGGGCGGGGACGTCTACACGATCTCCCACGTCCTGCATCAGCTGAGCGACGCCGACGCGATCACCGTGCTGACGAACGTCCGCCGCGCGATGTCCCCGTCCGGCCGGGTCCTGGTGATCGACCCGCTGCTCCCGGAGGGCGACGCGCCCCATCCCGGGAAGTTCATGGACATCACGATGATGGCGCTGAGCGAGGGCCGGGACCGCACGGAAGAGGAATTCGTCGAGGTCTTCGAAAAGGCCGGTCTGCGGCTGAGCGAAACGGTCGGCCTGGCGTCGCCGTCGAGCGTCGTCGTGGCCGTGCCGTCCTGACGCCGATACACCGACAGTGTCCCAGTAGAGAGAAAGAGGGGAGATCATGGGCGACCGAATGAAATACGGTGATCTGCAGTCGATTCTCGTCCAGGCGGCCGGCTCGGTGCAGCAGCTGGACGACGGGCAGGAGATCATCGACGCCGATCTGTACGACCTCGGATACGACTCGCTCGCGTTGATGGAGATGGCGGCGCGCATCAAGGAGCAGTTCGACGTCGACATCCCGGACGAAGAGGTGACCGATCTGCGCACCCTTCGCCACATCCTCGACCGCGTGAACTCCACGAGCGAGGCGGCCGAGGCGACCGAGGCGACCGCCTGATGGGAACGGCATCGTCGGAGATTCACGCCCATCACGAGACGGTGGTGGACGCGCCGCCGTCGACGGTTCACGAGCTGATCACGGACGTCTCGCTGTGGCCGGTGATCTTCCGTCCCACGGTCCACACGCGGGTGCTGGAGCGCTCGGCGGAGGGCGATCGCTTCCACATCTGGGCGACCGTGTCCGACGGCGAGGTGAACACCTGGCGGTCCCGCCGCGAGTTCGACGCGGCCGGCCTGCGGGTCTCGTTCAGGCAGGACCACGACAACCCGCTGTTCGGCCTGATGGGCGGCGGCTGGACCTTCCACCCGCTCGACGGCGGCCGGACGAGGGTGGTGCTCGAACACCGCTTCAACCCGCCGCCGGACCAGGCCGGCGCGCGCGAGCGGATCGCCCGGGAGCTGGACCACAACGGGGCGGCGGAGCTGGAGGCGCTGCGGACCGTCGCGGCCCTCCCCGGCGGCGTGCGCGCCTGGCTGCGGACGTTCACCGAGTCGATCGAGCTGGAGGGGCCGGCGGAGGCCGCACGCGACTTCATCTGGGACGCGGACCGCTGGCCGGAGCGCCTCCCCCACGTCGCCGGCCTCGACCTGGTCAAGGGGACGGGCGGCACGCAGGACATGACCATGCGGACGCGCGCGCCGGACGGTTCGACCCACACCACGCGGTCGATCCGGGTGCCGATGCCCGACGGCTCGATCGTCTACAAGCAGACCCGGCCGCCCCGGGTGCTGCTCGGGCACAGCGGCTCCTGGGCGTTCCACGCCGACCAGTCGGGGTCGTCGATCCGGTCCACGCACACGTTCCTGATGGACCCCGCCGGGGTGGCGGACGTGTACGGCCCGTCCGTCCAGCCGGACGAGGCGGCGGACCGCATCCGCGCCGCGCTGTCGGCCAACAGCCGGGTCACGATGGAGCACGCGTCCCGCCACGCCGCGTCGATCAGCGCGCCCCGGTGAGCACCGCCGCGCTCCGGGCCGGCGCGCTCCGGGCCCCGCTGGGGCGGCTCCACGAGGTGGCGGACGGCGTGCACGCGTTCCTCCAGCCGCCGGGCGGCTGGTGCCTCAGCAACGCCGGCGCGATCGTCGGGCCCGACGGACCGGTCCTGGTGGACACGGCCGCGACCAGGTCGCGCGCCGAGGCGCTGCGGGCCGCGGCCGAGGGGCTCGGACGGGGACCGGTCAGGACCGTGATCAACACCCACAGCCACGGCGACCACGTCTTCGGGAACTGCGTCTTCGATCCGTCCGCCACGATCATCGCCCACGAGCTGACCGGGCCGGAGATGACGGCGGTCGGCATGGGGCTGCAGTCGCTGTGGCCGGACGTCGAGTGGGGCGAGCTGACCCTGCGGCCGCCGACGGTCACGTTCGCGCGGAGCATGACGCTGCTGCTCGGCGACCGGCCCGTCGAGCTGCACCACGTCGGCCCCGCGCACAGCACCGGCGACGTCGTGGTGTGGGTGCCGGACGCGCGGGTGCTCTTCACCGGCGACGTGGCGCTCCCCGGCTGCACCCCGTTCTGCCTGATGGGCTCGGTGCGCGGCTCCCTCGCGGCGCTGGACCGGCTCCGCGCCTTCGGGGCGGAGACCGTCGTGGGCGGGCACGGCGAGGTCAGCGGGCCCGAGGTCTTCGACGAGACGGAGCGCTACCTGCGGCGGATCCTCGACCTTGCCCGCGACGGCGTCGCCGCGGGGATCTCCCCGCTCCAGACCGCCCGCTCCCACGGGCTCGGCGACTTCGGCGGCCTGCTCGACCCCGAGCGGCTGGTCGGGAACCTGCACCGGGCCTATCTGGAGATCGAGCGTCCTGAGCTGCCGCTCGGCGCGGAGATGGACGTTCCCGGCGTGTTCGGAGAAATGGTCGAGTTCAACGGCGGGCGCCTGCCGGACTGCCTGGCGTAGCCGGGAAATGACGAGCCTGAACCCAGTATTCCGAGGAAGGGGAACGATGATGCCGGTCGACTCCCGGCAGGAGCGCACGGTGTCCCCGGCGAGGTATTACGAGCTGAGAAGGTTCTACCTGGATCAGCTGGACGCCCGCGACCGGGGCCGCACCCAGGAATGGCTGGACGTCTTCGACGAGGACGCGACGATGACGACCAAGGTGCTCGGTCACGGTTCGCCGGTGAAGAAGGCGGACTTCGAGCCCGCGGTCTGGAAACTGGACGCCTCCTTCCAGGAGAAGGGAATCCAGCGCCGCCATTGCGTGCACGGTTTCACCTTCACCGCCCGCGGCGGCCTGGTCCACGCGAGGTTCTACGGGCTCTTCCTGGTCATCGACGCCGAGCGCGGCGCCTGCCTGCAGTCGGCCGCGATGATCTACGACGTGCTGCGGAGGTCGGGGACGACCTGGCGGGTGATATCCCGCGAGATAGAACGCGACGACCTCGGCCGGCTGAACACCGAGATGTCGAGCCTTCCGGTCGGCTGAGAGAACACAGATGAGAAAACAGATGAGAGAGGGAGAGAGTCATGGGGAAAACGGTCACCTCCGCGGGTTCGGCCGTGCCGGCAGAGATCTACAGCCGTGTCGACCAGTTCTATGCGATGCAGATGCAGGCGCTGGATGACGGCGATATCGCCATATGGGCCGAGACCTTCACCGCCGACGGGGTCTTCGCGTCCAACGGCCTCCCGGACCCGGTCGAGGGCAGGGAGGAGTTGACGGAACTGGGCGAGAAGACGGTGGCGCGGCTCAACGACCAGGGCGCCATCCGCCGCCATTTCGTGTTCAACGTCATCGTCGAGCCGTCGTCGGAAGGCGTGCTGCGCACGACGTGCTATGTCCCGGTTTTCGACACCATCGACGGCGTGACGAACCTCACCACGAGCACCGTCATGCGCGACGAGCTGGTCAGTTCGGACGACGGCCTGCTGGTGCGGCACCGCACCGTCACGCGCGACGACCTCCTGGCGAAGTCGTGACGCGCACGACTTCCTTCCAGACGCTGGCGGCGCGGTTGGACGGCGTGGCGGTGCGTCCCGGGGACGCCGGTTACGAGGAGGCCCGGAGCGGCGTCCAGCGCGCCTACCTGCACGAGCCGTCCGTGGCGGTGCGGGCCGGCGGGGTGGAGGACGTGCGGCTCGCGGTCCGGTACGCCGCCGAGCACGGCCACGCCGTCGCGGTGCAGGCCACGGGACACGGCCTGAACGCGCCCACCGAGGGCGGAGTGCTGATCGACACGACGCCGATGGCGAGCGTCCGCGTGGACCCGGCGTCCCGCACGGCCTGGGCGGCGGCGGGGACGCGGTGGGAGCAGGTGATCGCCGCCGCGGCCGAGCACGGCCTGGCGCCGCTGAGCGGGTCGTCCCCCGACGTCGGCGTGGTCGGCTACACCCTCAGCGGCGGGCTCGGGCTGCTGAGCCGGACGTTCGGCTTCGCCGCGGACCACGTGCGGCGGGTGGACCTGGTCACCGCCGACGGCGAGTTCCGTTCCGTGACGCCGGACGACGATGGCGGCCATCGCGATCTCTTCTGGGCCCTGCGCGGTGCCGGCGGGAACTTCGGCGTCGTCACCGGGCTGGAGTTCGACCTGTTCCCGGTCGCCCGGTTTTACGGCGGCGGCCTGTACTTCGACACCGACCTGATCCCGTCCGTCCTGGAGACCTACCGGGAGTGGACCGAGACCGTCCCGGACCGGATGTCCTCCAGCATCGGGCTGATCCCGCTGCCGGACGTGCCCGCCGTGCCGGCGCCGCTGCGCGGGCGGCACGTCGCACATGTCCGCATCGCCTATGCCGGCACGGTCGAGAGCGGCGAGGAGCTGGTCGCTCCGCTGCGGGCGCTGGGACCGCGTCTGGTCGAGAACGTCGGCGAGATGCCCTATACGGCATCGGGAACGATCCACAACGAACCGAAGCAGCCGCGCAACTTCTACTGCGCGAACGCGATGATGGGCAAGTTCGACGCGTCGGTCCCGGGCGCCGTGCTCGACCTGGTCGGGCCCGGCGCCGACGTGTTCGCGGTGGTGCAGTTCAACCACCTTGGCGCGGCGCTGGCGCGGCCGCCCGCGACACCGAACGCCGTGGACCACCGGGACGCCTCCCACGTGCTGCGCGTCGTGACGCTCCCCCAGGGGCCCGACCGTGATGTGGCTCACGAGACCGCGCGAACAGTGACGGAGACCGTGGCCCCGTGGGCGCTGGGTCGCTCGCCGAGTTTCCTGCAAGGCGAGCGGGACGCCGGCGCACAAGCCCGGGAGTACTACGCACCGGCCACCTTCGACAGGCTGGCCGCGCTGAAGGCCGTTCACGATCCCGAGAACATGTTCCGCTGCAACCTCAACGTCCCTCCCGCGAAGGGCGAGGGCGCCTCTCCCGCGAAGGGCGAGGGCGCCTCTCCCGCGAAGGCCGAAGGAGTCCCTCCGGCGAAGGGCGGAGACGCCCCTCCGAGTCGGCCGGGTAAAAGTATTGTTATGTGAAATCCATCGGTGGATCTGATGATATGGTCGTGACTGAGGGCTATTGATCGAAACGGGGGTTTCGAGAATCTCAAGGCAAGATCTTCAGCGTTGACGGGGATTGCGGCCAAGAGGGCCGGCGCCGCTATGGCGCCCCTCTCCGCCGCTCCGACGCATCTGGCCGACCGTGGCCCCACGCGGCCACCCAACGGGGCCGACCGTCCCTCCGCTCCAAGCAGCGAACGGTCGCACAACGGCGCGAATACAGTGATCAAGAACCGGGGGAATCAGGTCCTTATGCGAACTCTTGGGGCAACTCTGTCCAGGTGAGCTCCTGACGTCGAGCCGGCCTTCGCCGCCCCGCGGCGGCGGCCTGCTCGCCTTTCTCCGTTCGACGAATCGAGGAGGCTGCCGTCCTCCGGCAGGAAAGGTTCGATCCCGCACACGAGTTAGGGGAGCATGAATGGACATCCGAATTCTGGGACCGCTGGCGGTGACGCATCGCGACCGTACCGCCGTGCCATCGGCCCGGAAACCGCGACAAGTGCTCTCGGCATTACTGCTGAGCGAGGGCGAGGTGGTGTCGACGGACGCGCTGATCAGCGAGATCTGGGACACCCGGCCGCCGAAAAGCGTGCAGACCACATTGCAGACCTATGTGATGCAGGTGCGCAAGCACCTTTCGCGGGCGCTCCGGACTCCCGCCGCCGAGATCGCCGGCGAGGTCCTCATCACCCGGAACGGCGGGTACACGCTCGAACTGCACGGCGCGACCGTCGACCTGTACGAGTACAGGTCGCTGGAGCGGGCCGGCATGACCGCCCTGGAGATGCGGGACGACGAGCAGGCGGTCCGCGTCTTCGACCAGGCCCTCGCGTTGTGGCGGGGCCGGGCGCTCGCCGACGTCGAGCTCGGCCGCGTGCTGGAGCCCGAGGTCGCGAGGCTCGAACGGTCCCGGCTGACGATCGTGGAGTCCCGCCTCGAGGCGGAGCTGCGGCGCGGCCGGCACCGCGAATCGCTGAGCGAGCTGACGTCGCTCACCGCGCGTTACAGCTACAACGAGAACCTGCACGCGCTTTACATGCTCGCGCTCTACCGTTCCGGCCTTCGGAGCAAGGCGCTGGAAATCTACCGCGAGCTGCGCGCGTGGATGATCGAAGAATTGGGAATCGAGCCGTCCCCCCGCCTGCAGCAGTTACACCATGCCCTGCTCACCGGAGCTCCCGAGCTCGACGAACTCAGCGGCGGTTGGACGGCCAGTGCCAGGGAAGAGGAAACCGCCGGCCAGCGCGACTCATTCAGGAATTTCCAATCGATCGAATTCGCCGCGTGGTGAGCCGGGCCACCGGCGTTCGATGAGCGTCCGATGAGCCCGTACTGATCCGGGTGGCCGTAAAGTTTCTCCGCATGCCGTCCTCGACCGCTCCCTTTCTCGCTCCCTCGCAGACATCACGAGACCACGGTCGGCCCCGCGCGCCGGGCGGGCGACCACACGGCGGCCATGCTGACGAAACCAACGTCCACCAGGAACACCGGAGCCTGTCTCCCCAGGGACGACTGCCTTTGCGGGCGCGGCCGCAAAGGCAGTCTTTCTCCCTGCGACGCTAGTAGTTGCCGAGCCCGCCGCAGACGTTCATCGCCTGAGCGGTCACCACGGCCGCGTCGTCGCTCGCCAGATAGTCCACCATCGCGGCGACCTCTTCGGGATTGCCGTAGCGGCCCATCGGAATCTTCGTGTTGAACTTGGCGAGCACCTCGTCCTCGGACATCTTCCAGATGTTCGCGTAGGTCTCGCGCACCCGCTGCGCCATCGGGGTCTCGACATATCCGGGACAGACGGCGTTGACGGTGACACCGGTCTTCGCCAGCTCAAGCCCGAGCGCTTTCGTGAACCCGACGACGCCGTGTTTCGACGCGGAGTACGGGGCGCCGAGAACCACGCCCTGCTTGCCGCCGGTCGACGCGATGTTGATGACGCGCCCGTGGCCCAGGCCGAGCATTCCACCGTCCGACAGGACGCGCTTGGTCACCAGGAAAACGCTGTTGAGATTGACGTTGATGACGTCGAGCCACAGCTCGTCCGGAATCTCCGCGGTGATGCCGCCGCCGCTGCGTCCGGCATTGTTGACCAGAACCGAGATGGGGCCGAAACGGTCCTTCACCGTATTCACCAGGTGCTCGATCTGCGCGACGTCGGAAACGTCGCAGCCGGTGCCGTCGGCCTGATGGCCCGCGCTCCGGAGACCCTCCACCGTCTTCTCGACCGCCGAGAGGTCGCGGCCGCAGATGAACACCCGGTGACCGCTGCGGGCCAGGCGTTCCGCCGAGGCGAGCCCGATTCCACTCGTCCCGCCCGTGATCAGCGCGACCCGGCCGTGCTCCTTTGACATCCCGTCCTCCGAACGTGTTGACGATTCCCATGAGCCGGCTCGGCGCGAGAAGACTTCAGAACCGCCGGCGAGCCTTTCGCGGGCTCATGACTGTCAATCGTCCGGTCGGCGCCTCGAACAATCGTGGAAGGCGTCTCAAGCCGACTGCTCAAAAGTTTCTCAACCGGTTCTCAAGAGCCGGACCTCTACCTTGAGCCTGGTAGCCGTCGAACTCGGCCGCTAATTGTCCAACTCGTCCTGAACGGAGCTATCGATGACGATTCAAGAAAAGGATATCGCCGATCATGACGCGGTCATCGGTGTGCGCGAGCTCGCCCTCAGCGCGGCGGGCGCCTCGGCGCTCCGGGCCGCGGTGCGCCTCGGGATCGCCGAGGAGATCGGCGACCGGCCGGTGCCGACGGAGGAGCTGGCCCGCGCGCTCAAGGTCGACGCGGAGGTGCTGGGACGGCTGATGCGCGCGCTCGCGCAGCACGGCGTCTTCACCCCGGCGCCTGAGGGGCACGCGCACACGTCCACGTCCCGGCTGCTCAGGGAGGACGACCCCAACAGCCTCAAGCACTACGTCCTGTGGGTCACCGAGCCGTGGACCTGGGAGCTGTGGCCGAACCTCGACGAGGCCGCCCGGGACGGGAGCGGTAAATTCGAGGAGAAGTACGGCGCCGACTTCTTCACGCACCTGCACAAGGTGTGGCCGGAGTCGGCGGAGGTGTTCAACAGGGCGCAGACCGAGCTGAGCCGATTGGCCACGAACGCGGTGGCCGAGGCGCTCGATCTGCGGGGAGTCGGCACGCTCGCGGACGTCGCCGGCGGCCACGGCTTCACCCTGGCGACCCTTCTGGAAAAGAACCCGGATTTGCAGGGAATCCTGCTCGATCTGCCACCCGTCGTCGCCGAGGCCGACAGCCGCCTCCGGGTCGGCGGATCGCTGGCCTCGCGGACCCGGGTCATCGGCGGAGACTGCCTTCGCGAGATCCCCGTCGAGGCCGACGTCTACCTCTTCAAGAACATTCTCGAATGGGCGGACGAGAAATCCGTGACCGCGCTGCGGAACGCCGCCAAGGCGGGCCGGAAGGACAGCCGGATATTCATCATCACCAACATGATCGACGGCAGTCCGGAGATCAAGTTCACCACCGGGACGGACCTGCTGTTCCTGCTGAACTCCGACGGCAGGAAGCACACGACGGAGACCATCACCGCGGTGGTGCGCCGCGCCGGGCTGAAGGTCGTGAACATGCAGCCGGTGAACTCCTACCTGCACCTCCTGGAGGCGGGCCTGCCGAATTGACCGCCCCGGGGCCGCAGGAGACAGGGAGTATCGACGAGATGCCGGCAATGCCACACGAGAATGCCACCTACCCCGCCACGATCCCGGAGGCGACGGCTCCGGAATGGGTGGCGTGCAGCGGCTGCGGCGCGACGACCTACGGGAAACGCTGGCTGCGGAACTTCAAATGCTGCCTGGAATGCGGCCGCCACGACACCCTCACCGCGATGGAGCGGCTGCGGTTCCTGCTGGACCCGGGTTCGATCGAACCGCTGCGCTTCACGATCACACCGGCCGACCCGCTCGGCTTCTCCGACAGCAAGCCCTACGGCCGCCGGCTGTCCGACGCCCGGACCCGCACGGGACTGCCGGAGGCGGTGGTGGGCGCGGCCGGTGAGATCGACGGCGGCCCGGTGGTGGTCGCGTGCATGGACTTCCGGTTCCTCGGCGGCAGCCTCGGCTCGGTCGTCGGCGAGGTCATCACCAGGATCGGGGACGTCGCGCTGGCCCGCCGCACACCGTTGCTGCTGGTCACCACGTCCGGCGGAGCGCGGATGCAGGAGGGCGCGCTGTCCCTGATGCAGATGGCCAAGACCAGCGCGATGCTCGCCCGGCTGGACGAGGCCGGCCTCCTGACGATCTCCCTGATCACCGATCCGACGTTCGGCGGGGTGGCGGCCTCGTTCGCCACGCTGTGCGACGTCACCATCGCCGAGCCGCGCGCCCGGCTGGGATTCGCGGGCCGCCGGGTCATCGAGCAGACCATCAAGGAGACCCTGCCGTCCAACTTCCAGACGGCGGAGTTCCTGCTGGAGCGCGGCTTCGTCGATCTCATCACCCCGCGCGACGCGCTCCGCGCCGAGCTGGCGAAGCTGCTGAGGTCCGGGCGATCCGGACGTCCTCGCGGGCCGGAGCCGGTGCGGCTGCGCGCCCACAGGAGCGACCCGCACGAGATCGACGGTTTCGTCGTGCGTGACCCGGCGCGGCTGCCCGACGAGGACCCGCACGGCATGGTCCGGCGCGCCAGGCGGATCGAAAGGCCCACCACGCTGGACTACGCCGCCCTGCTGCTGGACGAGTTCCGCGAGCTGGCGGGCGACCGGGTGTCCGGCGACTGCCCGGCCATCGTCGGCGGCCTCGGACGTCTCCACGGACGCCCCGTCATGCTGATCGGCCACCAGAAGGGCCACGATCCGGCCGAGCTGGCCCGCCGGAACTACGGCATGCCGCTCCCGGCGGGCTACCGCAAGGCGGCCCGGCTGATGCGGCTCGCCGCCAAGCTGCGCGTGCCAGTGGTCACGCTGATCGACACGCCCGGCGCCTATCCCGGCAGGCAGGCCGAAGAGCAGGGGCAGGCCACCGCCATCGCGGAGAACCTCAAGCTGATGGCGCAGCTGCCGGTGCCGATGATCGCCGTGGTCACCGGTGAGGGCGGCAGCGGCGGCGCGCTCGCCCTCGCCGTGGCCAACCGGGTCCTGATGTGGCAGGACGCGGTCTACTCCGTGATCAGCCCCGAGGGGTGCGCGGCGATCCTGTGGCAGGACCCCGCCGCAGCGGGACGCGCGGCGGCGGCGCTCAAGCTGCGGTCGCGGGATCTGCTGGAGCACGGCGTGGTGGACGGCGTCCTGCTCGAACCGTCCGGCGGCGTCGACGCCGATCCGGTGGAGGCCGCGCGGAGGCTCGGGCTCGCGATCTCGGCATTCCTCGACGACCTGGACGGACTCGGGGACGCCAAGCTGCGCGCCGACCGCCACGCGCGTTTCTCCCGCTACGGGAGCGAGTTCGTCACCTCCGCCGATGAGTACACCCCGGAATGGGAGGCGTCGTGACCACCGTCCACCCCGGCCCCGGCCCCAGCGAAATCATTCGGCTTGAGCAGGTGCGGGACGCCGTCGCGACGCTCCTCGCCGATCTGCCCGGCGCCCCGGAACGGCTGCGGATCAGGGCCGGGGACATCGAACTGGAGCTGGACTGGGCCTCGCCGTCCCCCGCTCCTCCCGCGCCTGCTCCGGGGCCGCCCCCGTACGGCCCCGGAGCGAACCCGGCCGAATCCAGCAACGCCGCCGACAGTGGGGCGTCCGCCGGTGCCCGCGTCACCGCGCCCACCGTCGGGACGTTCTACCGCTCCCCCGAACCGGGAGCGGAGCCGTTCGTCCAGGTGGGCGACCGGGTGAAGCCCGGTCAGCAGGTGGCGATCCTCGAGGTGATGAAGCTGATGATCCCCGTCGAGGCCGACCACGACGGGGTGATCACCGAGGTGCTGGCCGACGACGGGCAGCCCGTCGAGTACGGCCAGGCCCTCTTCGGGATCGACCCGGAGGCCTGAGCGTGTTCGACAAGATCCTCATCGCCAACCGGGGCGAGATCGCGCTGCGGGTGATCCGTGCCTGCCGCGACCTCGGCGTCCGCACCGTCCTGGCGCACTCGGCCCGCGACGCCGACAGCCTCCCGGCGCGGCTCGCCGACGAGACGGTGTGCGTCGGACCGCCCGCGGCCAGGCGCAGCTACCTGAACGCCGCGGCGATCTTGCAGGCCGCCGTCGGCACGGGCGCGCAGGCCGTCCATCCCGGCTACGGCTTCCTCTCCGAGGACGCCGACTTCGCCGACGCATGCCGATCCACCGGAATCACCCTCATCGGCCCCCCGGCCGACGTCATGGCCGTGCTCGGCAGCAAGGTCAGCGCCCGGAGGCTCATGTCGGACGCCGGGCTGCCGCTGCTGCCGGGCGCCACCGAGCCGCTCGACCTGGCCGCCGCCGCCGAACTCGGCGAGCGCATCGGCTTCCCGCTGCTGATCAAGGCGGCGGCCGGGGGCGGCGGACGAGGCATGGGCGTGGCCTGGAACGCCGGCGCGCTGCCGGACGTCTTCCGCTCCACGCAGGCCGCCGCCGCCACGCTGTTCGGCGACCCGAGGGTCTACGCGGAGCGCTACCTCACCCGCGCCCGCCACGTCGAGGTCCAGGTCCTGGCCGACCGGCACGGGAACGTCCTGCACCTCGGGGAGCGGGACTGCAGCCTGCAGCGCCGCCACCAGAAGCTCGTCGAGGAGTCCCCGGCGCCCGCGCTGCCGGACGGCCTCGTCGCCCGGATCCGGGACGCCGCCGTCACGGGCGCGCGCGCCGCCGGCTACGAGGGCGCGGGCACGTTCGAGTTCCTCGTGGAAAGCGCCGGGGAGGCGAGCGAGTTCTACTTCATGGAGGTCAACTGCCGGATCCAGGTCGAGCATCCGGTGACGGAGATGGTCACCGGCATCGACCTCGTCGCGGAGCAGATCCGCGTCGCGGCGGGCGAGCGGCTGCGCCTGACCCAGCGGGACGTCGTCCTGAACGGGACGGCGATCGAGTGCCGCATCAACGCCGAGGACCCGCGCCGCCAGTTCGCCCCGACGCCCGGCGTCCTCACCGAGCTGAGCCTGCCCGCGGGCCCGTTCGTCCGGGTCGACACGCACGCCCACCCCGGATACCTGATCGCCCCCGAGTACGACTCGATGATCGCCAAGATCATTTCCTGGGCGCCCGACCGGGACACCGCGATCGCCCGCATGCGCCGCGCCCTGGGCGAGACGTCGGCGCGGGGCGACGGCGTCCACACCACGGCCGGGTTCCTCGACGAGCTGATCGACTCCCCCGAGTTCCGTTCGGCGACGCACACGACCGGCCACATCGACGCCCTCGCCGAAGCGCGGGCCGCCACCTGACGGCCGCCACCTGACGGCCGTCAGTACGCGGACGACGGCCGGGGCCGGACGAGCCCGGTCTGGTAGGCGATCACGACCAGCTGCGCGCGGTCCCGGGCTTGCAGCTTGGTCATGGCGCGCTGGACGTGGGTGCGCGCGGTCAGCGGGCTGATGACCAGCTCGCGGGCGATCTCCGCGTTGGACCTGCCCTCGGCCGCCAGCACCATGACCTCGCGTTCCCGTGCGGTGAGGGCGTCCAGCCGCGCGACGTCCTCGGCGGGCACGTCGGGTTCCGCGGTGGCGAGGAACCGGGTGATCAGCGCGCGGGTGGCCGTGGGCGACAGGAGCGCGTCGCCGGCCGCGATGGTGCGGATGCCGTCGAGCAGCGCGTCCGCGGAGACGTCCTTGCCGAGGAACCCGCTGGCGCCCGCGCGTAGCGCCCTGGCCACGTATTCATCGGTCTCGAAGGTCGTGAGGATGAGGACGCGGGTGGCGGACAATTCCGGATCGGCGCAGATGGCGGTCGTGGCGTCGAGGCCGTTGGTGCGGGGCATCCGGATGTCCATGAGGACGAGCGTGGGGTTGTGGGCGCGGGTCAGCTCGACCGCCTCGTCGCCGTCGGCGGCCTCGCCGACCACCTCCATGTCCGGGTTGGCCTCGATGAGCATCCGGAAGGTCGCGCGCAGCAGCTCCTGATCGTCGGCGAGGAGGATGCGGATGGTCACGGTCGCTCTCGATCGGAGGTCAGAGCCGGATCGGCAGTTCGGCGACGACGGTGAACCCGCCTTCGGGGAGGGGCCCGGCGTGGAACCGGCCGCCGGCGGACCGGGCGCGCTCCCGCATGCCGACGATACCGAAGCCGTCGTCCGGGCTCTTGGGGGCCGGCGTCGTGGGCCCGGCGGCGTTGGTGACGGTGATGGTCAGCCGGTCCTCGCCGTAGGCGAGCCGGACGGAGGCGTTGCCAGTGGTGGCGTGCTTGGTGACGTTGGTGAGGGCCTCTTGCAGGATGCGGAACGCCGTCAGGTCCACGCCCGGTGAAAGCTGCCGCTCCTCTCCTTCGACGGTGACGTCGACGTCCAGCCCGGCGGAGGCGAACGCGGCGGTGAGCTCCGGCAGCCGCGCCAGCCCGGGGGTCGGTTCGAGCGGGGAGTTCGTGTCGTCGGGCTGCCGCAGGAGGCCGACGGTGGCCTTGAGCTCGCGCAACGCGGCGGACGTCGTGCCGGTCAGGTCGGCGAGGATCTTCTGGACCAGATCGTCATGATGGCCGCGTGCCAGGTAGGCGGCCGCCCCCGCCTGGGCGTTGGCCAGGGACATGTGGTGCGCGACGACGTCGTGCAGTTCCCGGGCGATGCGTGCGCGCTCCTCGGTGACGCGCTGGCGGGCCACCTCCTCGCGGTGCCGCTCGGCGTACTCCGCGCGTGCCGTAACGGCGGCCAGGTAGTCGTGCCGGAGGCGGGTGTACTCGGCCAGCGCGACCGGCAGCAGGAGGAACAGGACGGGGTTCAGGACGGCCAGCGGCCACGGATAGCCGTACTCGTCCCCGACCAGGGCCGACACGGCGACCGCCGCCGTGGCCGCCGCGTAGTACACGCGGGTCGTCGTCCCGGGCACCCGTACGGCCAGTTCGTAGAGCGCGACCATGACCGGGGCGAGGAGCACCGGCGTGATGAGGTAACCGAACCCGCCCGCCGCGCTCGCGCCGACGACCGTGAGCACGACCACGGTGCGGGGATGGCTGCGCCGCCACAGCAGCGCCAGCGCGCCGACCACCGTCAGCGGGACGGCCGACCGCCAGCTCAGCGCGTCGGTGTCGGACAGGTCGCTGTTGAGCATCGCCGGGCCGGACGCGGCGCAGATCATCAGGAGGGTGATCGCCGCGTCGACGATGCCGGGGTGGTCCTTGGCGTAGTGGCGCCAGCTGATCGTCATGGCACGCTCCGGGGCGTCGCGGCGTCATCCCGTCCGTCGACCGGCGGTCGGCACCACGGTACCTACGGGGGCAGCGATACCGTGGTGCCGACGTGTGAGGGCCTCGCCTTCGAGATCGAGGCGCGGCAGCAGCCGGTCCAGCCAGCGCGGCAGCGACCACGCCCGCTCACCGAGCAGGGCGAGGAAGGCCGGCACGAGGGCCATGCGGACGACGAAGGCGTCGAAGAGGACGGCGGCCGTCAGGCTGAACCCGATCATCTTGATCATGGCCAGGTCGGCGCCGACGAACCCGGCGAACACCGCCATCATGATCAGCGCGGCGGCGACCACGACCCGGGCGCTGTGCCGGAAGCCGGTGACGACCGCGTCCCCGGCGGACTCGCCGTGGGTGTGCGCCTCCCGCATCCGGGAGACCAGGAACACCTCGTAGTCCATGGCCAGTCCGAAGATGATGCCGACCAGCACGATCGGCATCATGCTGATGATCGGGCCGGTCTGCTGGAGGCCGATCAGGTCGGCGGCCCAGCCCCACTGGAACACGGCGACGACCGCGCCGAGCGAGGCGAGGACGGACAGCAGGAAGCCGAACACGGCCTTGAGCGGCACGAGCAGCGAACGGAAGATCACCAGAAGGAGCAGGAAGGCCAGGCCGAGCACGACCCCGAGATACGGGATGAGCGCGCCCGGCACCTTCTGCGCGACGTCGATGTCCACCGCCGTGGTCCCGCTGACCAGGAACGCCGCCCCGGTGCCGGCCTGCGTCGCGGACCGTCCGTCCCGGATGTGCCCGACGAGGTCCTTGGTCTCCTCACTCGTGGGAGCGGTGGACGGCGTCGCGGTGAACAGCGCGGTGTCCCGCGCCGGGTTGAACCGGGGCGGGGACACGGCCACCACTCCGGGCGTCGCGCGGATCCGGCCCGCGATGGTCTTCACCGCCGTCCGCGGATCGGCCGCGCCGCGGGCGTCCACGATGATCGTCAACGGGCCGTTGAAGCCGGGCCCGAAGCCCTCGGCGAGCGCGTCGTAGGCGCGGCGCTCGGTCGTCTCGGTGGACTTGGCCTCGTCGCCCGGCATGCCCAGCCGCAGGCTCGCCACGGGGACGGCGAGCACCACCAGGCAGGCGACCGAGGCGACCAGCACCACCACCGGACGCCGCCGGACGAACCGTGCCCACCGCGTCCCCGCGTTGTCCGGCGCCTCCTCCGCCCCGGCCGGGTCAGCCGGGACTTTCGGACGCCGCACCCGGCGGGCGAGCACGGCGTCCGGGCAGAAGGCGAGGAGCGCGGGTACCAGGGTCAACGCGATGAGCACGGCGACCACGACCGCCCCGGCGGCGCTCAGGCCCATCCGCGCCGCCGTCGGGATGCCGACCAGCGTGAGCCCGGCCAGCGTGATCACCACGGTCAGCCCGGCGACGACCACCGCCGAGCCCGCCGTCCCAACGGCCAGGCCCGCGGCCTCGTCGGCCGGATGCCCCTTGCCCCGTTCCTCGCGATAGCGGGACACGACGAACAGGGCGTAGTCGATGCCGACCGCGAGCCCGAGCATGATCGCCAGAGTGCTGCTGGTGGTGGACAGCCCGAAGCCCTCGCCGACCGTGAGGATCGCCAGCATGCTGATGCCGACGCCGAGGATCGCGGTCAGCAGCGGCAGCCCGGCGGCCACCAGCGAACCGAACGTGATCAGCAGCACCAGCGCGGCGAGCCCGACGCCGACGACCTCGCTCGGCCCACCGACCTTGGGCTTGTCGGCCAGCACCGGGCCGCCGACCTCCACCGTCAGCCCCGCCGACCGGGCCTTGCCGACGGCCGCCCGCAGATCCTGCTTGGCGGCGTCGGAGAGGTCGTTCTTCGACGCCGTGTACTGGACGGTCGCATACGCGGTGGAGCCGTCCTTGCTCACCGCCTTCGACATGAACGGCCCGACCGCGGCGGCGACCTGGTCGCCCTTCGACGCCTCGCCGACCAGCCGGTCGATGATCGCGCGGTTGCCGGCATCGGTGACGCGCTGCCCGTCGTCCGCGACGAACACGATCCGTGCGGTCGCGTTCTCCGCGCCGCCCGGGAACCGCTGCTCCATGAGGTTCAGCGCGTCGCTCGCCTCGATGCCGGGCATGGCCCCGGAGTCCTCCGGCAGCGCGGACGCGGTCGTCGACGCGAAGCCCACCCCGCACAGGACGGCCACCCACGCCACGACGACCCACCAGCGCAGCCGGGCGGCGAGGCGACCTAGGCGGTAGAGAAACAGAGCCACGGGACAGGGCCTCCACATCGGGATCGGTTCCCCCCAACCCTCGTCCCTCCGCCCGGTCCCCGTCGTCGTGCGCCTGCTGACACCCGACTACTCAAATCGCAGTACGCCGCCGGGGCTGTTGAGACGGATGGACATGGCGGGTGGATTCTCGGACATGGCAGGCCCGCACGCCCCGCTCCTACCGTGACCTGGAAGATCATCTGAATTCTGGAGGAGCTTGATGCGCTGGAAGTCAGCACGCCGGGCGGCGACCGTGGCGGCCGCCGCCACCGTGATGCTCGGGGCGTCCATGGGCACCGCGATGGCCGACGCCGTGACCCACATCTGGGACAACTACGACCACCAGGTCGGCTCGGCGCGATTCTGGACGAACGGCGACAACCTGACGGCCTATGACGGCTACCCCGACGGCAAGGCCGTGGTTGCCTTTCTCGGAGTCAACGGCAGGCTCTACCAGTCGTGGGCCCTCAACGGAAGCGGTACCTCACATACCTCGTACCTCGACTTCCCCGAAGGGCTGAAGGTCGACCTGCAGGTCTGCACCGGTATCTGGAACCCGCGGACGATCCTGGATTGCAGCCATCACGTGTCCGGTACGACCTGACCGAAGACCCCGGATTCCGGTCACGATTCCGGCCGCTCACCTGTCTCACATCCATGCACATTTCTCTAGACCGGACCGGCATGGGGGCGTCCCTCAGCGGGGCGCCCCCGTCTCCGTCGCCGTCGCCGTCGCCGGGGCCGGGGCCGGGGTCGCTGGACGTGCTGAGCGACGCGATCGCCAGCGTCCGGCTCGGGCGGCCCTACTCGTCCCGCACCGTCCTGGAGGCGCCGTTCGGCCTCCGTTTCCCCGCGTTTCCGGGCGCGGGCCTCCACATGATCCTGCGAGGCTCGTGCTGGCTGATCCCCTCCGGCGGGACGCCCGTCGTCCTCGACACCGGGGACGTGGTGCTCCTGCCGCGCGGAATGAGCCATGGCGTCGCCGACGTCCCGCACAGATCGTTGACCGCCGCGCGCTTCCCGCTCCAGGACGTCCTGAGCGACGGCACCGACCCGTGCATGGACGGCAGGCGCGCGGACATGCTCTGCGGCGCTTATCTGCTCGACCGGTCACGGTCCCATCCGCTGCTCGCCGAGCTTCCGGACGTCGTGCACATCCCGGCGCGAGGCGGCGGGCACCCGTCCCTGCGCGGCGCGGTCGAGCTGCTCGAACGGGAACTCGGCGCGGGGCAGCGGCCGGGTTTCGGCGCGGCGCTGCCCGCCCTGCTGGACATCCTGCTCCTCTACACGCTGCGCGCCTGGTTCGACGACCGGCCCTCCGGCGAGGCGACCGGCTGGACGGCGGCGCTCCGGGATCCGGCCGTCGCGGCGGCGCTGCGCGGCATCCACCACGAGCCGGAACGGCCGTGGACCGTCCAGTCCCTGGCCGATCTGGCGCAGCTGTCCCGCGCGGCGTTCGCGCGCCGGTTCGCCGAACTCGCCGGAACCCCGCCGCTGTCCTACTTGACCTGGTGGCGGATGACCAGCGCGGCACGGCTGCTGCGCACCACCGACCTGCCGCTGCGCTCCGTCGCGGACCGGGTCGGCTACGCCTCGGACTTCGCGTTCGCCAAGGCGTTCCGCCGCGAGTACGGCGAACCGCCGGGCCGCTACCGCCTCCTCCAGACAACGGCCGCCGAAGAGGAGGACGGCGGGGCTCTACCCCGGGGAAGGCGCCCACTGGTCCGGTGAGTCGAGCCCCGCCCGCGTCCATCCTCAGAGGCTCAGGCGGCGTTGTAGCCGAGCCGGCGGAGCTGGTCTCCCGACAGGCGGGCCACGTTGTGGTCATGGTCGGTGGACGCGTACTGGTGAATGGCCCACTGCTTCCACGGCGAAGGCGCGCTTACCTTGCCAGGGGCCCTTCCGTAATGCGCGACCCACAGCGGATATTCGCCAAGGCCCTTGCCGTGCTCCTCCGCGAATGAACGCGAACTGTAGAAGAACGGCTTGACGCCGGTCTTTTGCTGGACGCGTTCCAGCCAGCGCTTGGCCCAGTCGTTCACCTGGTCTGTCGAGCGGCCGTCGGTGGTCTCCAGGTCGAGGATGAGCAGGTCGCCCTTCTGCAGCCCGGCGGACGTCACCACCCGGAGGTAGTGGTCGGCCTCCCGGACGGGATCGTTCTCCGGACGCCCGTAGTGGTAGGCGCCCCTGACCAGGCCGTTCTGCTTGATCTGCGTCCAGTTGCGGATGAAGGTCGTGTCCTTGTGCTCGGTGCCCTCGGTGGCCTTGGCGATGCCGAAGCCGAGCTTCCGCTGGCTCCAGTCGAAGCCGCGGTCGTGGTGCGAGACGTCCACCCCGTAGGGGCGGGACTTGGCCGCGGGCGGCGCCTCGGCCGCGGGCGCCTTCTCGATCACCGGCGCGGCGGCGGTCCTGGCCGGGGTCTTGGTCTCGGGCGCGTCCGCGGTCCCGGCGGTGACGGCCAGGGGTGTGATCACCCCGGCGGCGACCACCGTGCCCACCAGCAGCGTTCTCCGGCGGCCGCGCGTTCTGATCGTTTTCTGGATGCCCGTTCGCACCGGCGTCCACCTCTCCTTTTTCGCCTGCCGGGTTAGCTGACGGGTTCGGGCCAGGAGACGGCCCTACCGCTGGCGTCCAGCGGATTCACCCCTAACGAACCTGGGTCCCCGGCTCCCCTTTTCGGGGATTCGGCGTCCGGCCGGATTTCGACCGGTGCAGCGGAGACTAAACACAGGAAATGAGCGGCGGCAAATCAGAATGGCAAATAAATTATGCGTAAGGCGAGCGGCCGACGGCCTGCTTTCCGTGGCGTGCACGGGGTTCGCGGGCCGCCGTTCTCATGCGCCGGGTCTGCGGCATCAACCGATGGGTTGATGCGGGGGTCGGCCGGACGGCGCGTCCTTTCGCGACGATCGGCCGATGGGACGCGGGCGGTGCGCGGCGACCGTGTGAGGTGGAAGGAGGTGTTCCGTGGACGAGACGATCGGGGCGGCGATCCGCGTCCGCCGCCGCGCCCTCGGGCTCACGCAGGCCGGGCTGGCCGAGCTGACCGGGCTGAAGCAGCCGGTGATCTCCCGGCTGGAGTCCGGCTCCCGGCTGCCGCCGCTGCCGGCGCTGGAACGCGTCGCGGACGTCCTCGGCCTCCGCGTCACCATCGCCGTCGAGCCGGTCGACCGGGTCAGCCGTCGAGGCGGTTGATCGGGTCAGCCGTCGAGGCGGTCGGCCGGGTCAGCCGGGGGACGCGACTGACCGGGTCAGCCGGGGAGGCGGATGAGGCGGCGCTCGACGGCCGCGGTGACGGCGGCCGTGCGGGTGTCGACGCCGAGCTTGGCGAAGATGTGCACCAGATGGGTCTTCACGGTGGCCTCGCTGATGAACAGGCGCCGCGCGATCCGCTGGTTGGACAGGCCCTCGGCGAGCAGTTCGAGGATCTCGATCTCCCGGGGGCTGAGCGCGGGGGCGGGCTCGCGCATCCGGTCCATCAGGCGGGTGGCGACGCGCGGCGACAGCGCCGTCTCGCCGCGCGCGGCCGAGCGGATGCCGCGGAACAGCTCGTCCGGCGGGCCGGCCTTGAGCAGATAGCCGGCCGCGCCGGCCGCGACCGCGCGGGAGATGTCGGCGTCGGAGTCGTAGGTGGTGAGGACGAGGACGCGCGGCGGGTCCGGCAGCGCGAGGATCCGCCGGGTGGCCTCGACGCCGTCGATGCCCTCGCCGAGCTGCAGGTCCATCAGGACGAGGTCGGTCGGGACGAGCCCGACCCGCCGGACCGCGTCCTCGCCGTCCACCGCCTCGGCGACCACCTCGATGTCCGGCTCGCCGCCGAGCAGGGCGCGCAGCCCGGCCCGGACGACGGGATGGTCGTCCACGATCGTCACGCGTACCACGGTCACCTCCCGTCCTCCGGCCCCGGCGCGGGCGCCGTCTCCCGGGGGACCGTGGCGGCGACGACGGTCCCGGACCCCTGGGCGCTCTCGACCGCGAGGGAGCCGCCGACCTCGGCCAGCCGGTCTTGCATGGCGCGGAGCCCGTACCCGCGTCCTTGGGCGGACGTGGCGGTCCCGGGGTCGAAGCCGGAGCCGTCGTCGGCCACGTCCAGGGACACGGCGTCGTCGAGATAGGTCAGCGTGATCATCACCGTGGCCGCGGCGGCGTGCTCGCGCGCGTTGGCGACGGCGGCCTGCGCGACGCGGAGCAGCGCCGCCTGTGCGTCGGCGTCCACCGGGAACTCGTCCCCCTCCGTCCGGAACCGTACCCGCGGGCCCTCGGCCTCCTCGCCCGCCAGGTCCGCGAGCGCCGCGGGCAGGGACCCGGACGCCAGCGCGGGAGGGGCCAGCGCCCGGACGAAATGGCGCGCCTCGTCGAGGTTCGCCGCGGCGGCGTCGGCGGCCTGCCGCAGATGGCGGCGGGCATCGTCCGGCGCCGCGTCCCACTGCCGGTCGGCCGCCTGGAGCAGGATCCCCATGCTGGTCAGGCCCTGCGCGAGCGTGTCGTGGATCTCGCGGGACAGCCGTTCGCGCTCCTCCAGCACCCCGGCCGCGCGCTGCGTGTCCGCCAGCTCGCCGCGGGTGCGGACCAGCTCGTCGATCAGTCGCTGCAGCTCCAGGAAGATGACGGCCGCCATCGCGGCGACCGCGATGGGGGCGAGCACCAGGCTCGGGTCCACCCGGTCCGCCAGGTAGACGCCCGCGAAGATCACCGCGCCGGTGAGCACCACGACGGCGGCGAGCGCGGCGCGCGGCGACAGCAGCCGCAGCGCGACGAAGAACAGCGGCACCGCGCACCAGGCGAAGCTCGGGGCGGCGATCACCAGGGCCAGCCAGCACACGACCACGGCGGCCAGCCAGGCGAGGCGGCCGCGGCGGCCGAGCACGTCCCACAGGACGACGCCCACCGCGTAGCCGACGCCGAGCACCCCGCACAGCGCGAGCAGCGCCGGGGTCGAACCGTCCAGCCCGTGCCTGACCACCAGGCGGGACGCCGACGCGGCGAGCAGCAGGAAGAACCCCGCGTGCATCGCCAGGCGGATCCGGCCTTCGGTCCTGGTCACGTCTGCTGTCTCCCCTCACCGCATCGGCGCAAGCCTTCCTCGCACCGGCGCGCCGCGCATCGCCCGATCGGTTGATCCGGCCGTCCATCGATGGATTCGCCCGGCTCAACCGCTCCCGCGATGGCGCGGGCCGCGTCCCCCGCGAGGCTTGAAGACATCGGCGATCACCAGGGAAGGAACACGATGAACGACATGCAGCGCAGGCCGAGGATCCGGGTTCGCACGGTCGCAGGGACGGCGGCCGGGCTCGCCGTGGTCGCGGGGGCGGTCGCCTTCTCGGCAGGCACCGCGTCCGCCGCCCCGGACGCCTCGGCCGCGGGGCGTGCGCCGCAGGCCGTCCAGGAGGTCCGGACGTTGAACACCGCCGCCGCGACCGCCATCGCGGACGCCGCGCAGAAGGAGGCCGCCAAGCAGAAGCAGCGCGTCGCGGTGGCGATCGTGGACCGCTCCGGTGACCTGCGCGTCCTGGTCAAGGGCGACGGCGCCGGGCCGCAGACCGTGGAGTCGGCCAAGCGCAAGGCGTTCACGGCGGTGTCGTTCGGGCAGCCGACGTCCAGGCTCACCGGCGGGGCGACCGGCAACGGGCCCACCGTCCGCGACATCCCGGGCACGCTGTTCCTCGCGGGCGGGGTCCCGGTCGCCTCCGGCGGCTCGCCGATCGCGGGGATCGGCGTCGGCGGCGCACCGCAGGGCGACATCGACGAGAGCATCGCGCAGGCCGGGCTGCGCGCCGTCCAGGGGCAGCTCGGCTGAGCGAATCCGACGGCCATCGGCGAGGAGGAGAGCATGAACGGTCTCGGGGGCGGACGGGGTGCGGCGGCCGCCGTCCTTCTCGTGGGCCTGGCGGTGGCGACGGCCTGCGGCTCCGGCCCGCCGCCCAAGGCGTCCGGCTCACCGTCCGGTTCGGCGTCGGCGCCGGCGGCCCCGGCCGGCACATCCCGCGCGGGGAAGGATCTGCTGGACGCCGCCGGACGGGGTGACGCGACGGCGGTAAAGGCCGCGCTCGCCGCCGGGGCCGTCCCGTCCGTGCGGGACGGTCAGGGCCGCACCCCGCTGCTCCTCGCGGCACGCGGCGACCACGTCGAAGCCGCGAAGGTCCTGGTCAAGGCGGGCGCGGACCCGGACGCCCAGGACGACACCAAGGACAGCGCCTGGCTCGTGACCGGAGTCACCGGCAGCGTCGAGATGGCCCGGATCCTGATCCCGGCGAAGCCCGACTACACGGTGGTGAACCGGTTCGGCGGGACGTCCCTGATCCCGGCCGCCGAGCGCGGGCACGCCGCGTACGTGCGGGAGGTGCTGCGGACGACGTCCGTCAAGGTCGACCACGTCAACGACCTCGGCTGGACCGCGCTGCTGGAGGCGGTCATCCTCGGCGACGGCGGCGCGGACCACCAGCGGGTCGTCGCCCTCCTCCTCGAAGCGGGCGCCGACCCCGCCCTCGCCGACCGCGAGGGCGTGACGCCGCTGCGGCACGCCGAGCGCAAGGGCCAGACCGAGATCGCGAACCTCCTCCGCGACGCCTGAGCCACGACCCCTGAGCCACGACGCCTGAGCGGCGGCGAAGCGTGGGCGGCTGGCTATTGGGGGGCGGGAGGTGGTTCGGCGGTGGCTTCCGAGGTGGTCTCGGTGGGGGTGTAGAGGACGTCGCGGGCCTGCTCGGCGGCGCGGAGGAGGCTCTCGCCGACGAAGTCGAGAAAGCGGGCGGCGTTCTCAAGGCGGGCGGCGGCCGGGGTGCCGGGCCGGAGGGCCGCGACGCCCTGGCGCGCGGCCTGCGCGAACTCCTCGTTGGAGCGGACGCTGCGGATCATCGACTGGTACCACAGGTCGTCGTCGACGACGTAGCGCTCGCGGCGGCGTTCGTCCCGCTGCCGGCGGACGAGCTCCAGGCCCTCCAGGTACGTGATCGCCTTGGAGATGGAGGCCGGGCTCACCTGCAGCCGCTGCGCGAGTTCGGACGCGGTGAGGCTGCCCGAGTCGGTGGTGTACAGGCAGGCCAGCACCCGGGCCATCATCTTGGGCAACCCCCCGACCATGAGGACGGTGGTCAGCTTCTCCGCGGCCTCGCGCACGGCCTCGGCGTCGCGCCCGTAGGGCTGCGGCTCCGCCTCCACCCCGCGGGGGGCGGCCTGCCGCCGCCGGTGGGCGCGCTGTTCGGTGGTGCGGTGGGCCAGGTCGGCGCGGTACCCGACCGGGCCCCCGTTGCGCATCACCTCGCGCGTGATCGTCGAGGTCGGACGGTCGAGGCGGCGGGCGATCTCCGCGTAGGGGAGGTTGTCGGCCAGCCCCAGCGCGATCTGCCTCCGGTCCTGCTGGGTGAGCCTGCCTCCGGGCATTCGCGATCTCCTCGATGGTCCTCGTGGCGGTGTGCGACCCGTCCCACCATAGCGTTGACCTCCCTTCATTGCAATGTGTGAGCATCAGTCGTTGCATTACTCGCGAAGACCGTTGCAATGATTTATCTGCTTTCACCTGCGTAGATGCTGCTCCAGTGCAACGTACTTGTTGCAGAGATTTGGAAAGCAACGTAGCGTTTCGAATGTCAGAAACAGTGAACGCAAAGGAGAGCACGATGCAGACCTTCCCCACCCCGGCCCCGATCTCCGCCGTCGTGGACATCCCCGCCGGACGCGTCGAGATCATCGCCGCGGACCGGGCCGACACCGCGGTCGAGGTCCGGCCCGCGAACGCCGCCAAGGGCCGCGACGTGAAGGCGGCGGAGCAGACCGCGGTCCACTACGGCGACGGCGTCCTGCGGATCACGACGCCGCCCGGGAGCGGACCCTTCGGCCCGTCCGGGGCCGTCGCGGTGACGGTCAAGCTGCCCGCCGGCTCCCGGGGCGAGGCGACCACGTCCGGCGCCGAGCTCCGGACCGTCGGCCGCCTCGGCGAGGTCGCCTTCGCCGGCGCCTACCGCAACATCAAGATCGACGAGGCCGCGGGCGTCCGCCTCACCGCGATGGACGGCGACGTCGAGATCGGCCGCCTGGACGGCCCCGCGGACATCAGCACCCAGCGGGGCGACATCCAGATCGCCGAGGCCACGGGCGGGACGATCGTCCTGCGCACCCAGTCCGGCGACATCTCGGTCGCCGCCGCCGCGGGCGTCTCGGCCGCCCTGGACGCCGGCACCTTCCACGGACGCGTCAGCAACGCCCTCAAGAACGACGGCGCCAACGACCTCGACATCCGCGCCACCACCTCCCACGGCGACATCACCGCCCGCAGCCTCTGAAGGAGCAGAACCATGACGAACCTGGCCATCGCGGCGACCGGGCTGCGCAAGTCCTATCCCGGCAAGGACGGCGACAAGGTCGTGCTCGACGGCATCGACCTGGCCGTCCCCGAAGGAACGATCTTCTCGCTGCTGGGGCCCAACGGCGCCGGCAAGACGACCACCGTCCAGATCCTGTCCACCCTGATCGGCGCCGACGGCGGCGAGGTCCGGGTCGCGGGACACGACCTGAACCGCCAGGCCGACGACGTGCGCGGCGCGATCGGTGTCACCGGGCAGTACTCGGCCGTCGACAAGCTGCTCACCGGCGAGGAGAACCTGCTCCTCATGGCCGACCTCAAGCACCTGCCCCGGCGGGCGGGCAAGCGCAAGGCCGCCGAGTTGCTGGAGCGCTTCGACCTGGTCGACGCGGCCCGCAAGCCGGCCGGCACCTACTCCGGCGGGATGCAGCGGCGGCTCGACCTCGCGATGACGCTGGTCGGCGACCCCCGCCTGATCTTCCTGGACGAGCCCACCACCGGACTCGACCCGCGCAGCCGCCGCACCATGTGGGGCATCGTCCGCGACCTCGTCGCCGCCGGCACCACGATCTTCCTCACCACCCAGTACCTGGAGGAGGCCGACCAGCTCGCCGACCACATCGCCCTCCTCGACCACGGACGGCTGATCGCCGAAGGCACCGCCGACGAGCTCAAGCGGCTCATCCCCGGCGGCCACGTCTCCCTCCGGTTCACCGACGACGACGCGCTCAAGACCGCGCTCGCCGCCCTCGGCCAGGGCTTCCTGGACCCGTCCGACGACGACCGGCTCACGCTGCAGGTCCCGTCCGACGGCGGCGTCGCGGCACTGCGCGACCTGCTCGCCCGGCTGGACGCGGCGGGCGTCGAACCCGCCGACCTCGGCGTCCACACCCCCGACCTCGACGACGTCTTCCTCACCCTCACCGGCCAGAACACCGCCGCCGACCAGAACACGGAGACCCCCCGATGAGCGCCAACACCCTCGCCCTCGACGCCCGCGACTCCTCCACCATGGTCCGGCGCCAGCTCAAGCGGCTGGTCCGCTACCCGTCCATGACCGTGCAGCTGGTCGCCATGCCCGTGATCTTCCTGTTCCTGTTCGTCTACGTCTTCGGCAGCACCCTCGGCGCGGGCATCGGCGGCGACCGCGGCACCTATGTGAACTACGTCGTCCCCGGCATCCTGCTGATGGCCGCGACCACGGCCGCGACCGGAACCGCCGTCATGGTCGCCACCGACATGACCGAGGGGATCATCGCCCGGTTCCGGACCATGCGGATCTCCCGGGCCTCGGTCCTGACCGGGCACGTCGTCGCCAGCGTCGTCCAGCAGCTGCTCAGCATGGCCGTCGTCGTCGGCGTCGCGCTGGCGATGGGCTTCCGCCCCAACGCGACGGCCGTCGAGTGGCTGGCCGCCGCCGGGCTGCTCACCCTGTTCGTCGTCGCCATCACCTGGCTGTCGGTCGCGCTCGGCCTGAAGTCCCCGACGCCCGAGGCCGCGAGCAACGCCCCGATGCCCCTGGTCTTCCTGCCCTTCCTGGGCAGCGGCTTCGTCCCCACCGACTCCATGCCCACCGCCCTGCGCTGGTTCGCCGAGTACCAGCCCTTCACCCCGATCATGCAGACCGTCCGCGGCCTCATGCTCGGCACCCCGATCGACAACAACGCCGTCATCGCCATCGCCTGGTGCGCCGGCATCGGCGTCGCGTCCTACCTCTGGGCCAAGCGGACCTACAACAAGTCCTGACCATGAACCGGCCGAAAAGGGCCGTCAGACCGACCGGTCTGACGGCCCTTAATACTTGTTCACCCGAGCCTGTAGAGCAGGGAGCCGGAGGAGGAGCCGCCGTACTCGCGCGCGTTGACGGGCGTCCCGTTCCGCTGGACCCAGGCGGTGACGCCCGCGTCGGTGCGGCCGGGCCCCATGCGGCCTCCTGCCTCGATGAGGATGTGGCGGAGCTTGCCCTCCGCGACATAGCGCTGGAGCTTGGCGACGGTCATCGCCGGGTCGCCTCCGGTGAAGCCGCCCATGGCGATGACGGGACGTCCGGTCTCCAGGATGATCGAGCCCGCGGACATCGCGCTGGGAACGGCGACCAGCCACGTCGCCCCACCCTGGTTCTTCTCCAGGTAGGAGATCAGCCGAGCGTCGACCCGGCCGCCGGGTCCGGACCGGCCGGTGGGCCGTCGCCCGCGTCCGTCCTGGTCTCCGCCGGGTGCGGTTCCGGGCGGGGGCGCGAGCCTGGCGGAGGGCGGCATGGCGCCGGGACGGGCCTGCATGCCGGGCGGTCCGCCGCGCTGGGCCGCCGCGGGTCCGGCGAGGGGGTTGGTGGGGTTGGACGTGGTGGACGCGGCCGAGACCGCATAGGCGCCCGGCCCGGCGAGCGCGGCGACGGCCGTGAGTACGAGCCCCGCGATGACGGCGGGGGCACCGGCGCGGCGGACGAACCGTCCGCCCAGCAGGGCGGCGACGGCTGCGACGGTGGCGGCGGCGATCACCCACCGCAGCCACGGATGCCAGGACGGGGTGCGGTCCAGCAGGACGAACGCCCACGCCCCGGTGACGGAGACGGCGGCGGGCGGCGCCCACGACCATGCCGCCGAGCGCCGGTACGCCCCGTACAGCAGGACGGCTCCGGCGCCGATGAGCGCGGCGATCGCCGGTGCCAGGGCGGTGGAGTAGTAGGGGTGGAAGATGCCCTGGGCGAAGCTGAAGACGGCGTAGTGGACGGCGAGCCATCCACCCCACAGCAGCAGGGCGGCGCGTGCGGCGTCGGCGCGGGGACGTCGCCGCAGCAGGAGCAGGCCCGCGGCGAGGGCGATGACGGCGGCGGGGACGAGCCAGGAGATCTGGCCGCCGAGGACGTCGTTGAACAGCCGTCCCGCGCCGGGCTGCCCGCCGAACCCGCCGCCGCCACCGGGGCCGCCCGGTCCGCCGCCAGAGCCGCCCGCCCCGCCCGGCCCGCCGCCGGGTCCGCCGCCGGGTCCGCCGCCGGGGCCGCCTGGTCCGCCGCCGGTCTCGCCGAAGACGCGGCCGAGGCCGTTGTAGCCGATGACCAGGTCCCAGGCGGTGCCGTCGGTGCTGCCGCCGACGTAGGGGCGGGCGCGGGCGGGGATCGCGTCCACGGCCAGCACCCACCACAGCGACGACGCGGCGAGGACGGCACCCGCGGCGAGCAGGTGTCCGATGCGCCGCGCGAGCGGGGGCGGGGCGGCGATGAGGTAGGCCAAGGCCAGCGCGGGGACGGCCAGGAACGCCTGCAGCATCTTCGTGTTGAAGCCGCAGCCGACGAGGAACGCGGCGAGCAGCAGCGGCCGCAGCCGTCCGGTGGCGATGGCGCGCTGGGCCGCCCACGCGGCGGCGACCAGCAGCAGGACCAGCAGGGTGTCGGGGTTGTTGTCGCGGTTGATCGCGACCGTGATCGGGGTGAGAGCGAGGACACCGGCCGCGATGAGCGCGGCCGCATGCCCGAACGCCGACCGGACCGTCGAATACAGGACGGCGACGGCGGCGACACCCGCGACGACCTGCGGAAGCAGCAGGCTCCAGCTGTTGAACCCGAGGACGCGGGCGAACAGGCCCATCGCCCACAGCGACATCGGGGGCTTGTCGACGGTGATGTAGTTCCCGGCGTCCAGGGAGCCGAAGAAGAGCGCCGTCCAGCTCTGGGTGCCGCTCTTGACGGCGGCGGAGTAATAGGAATTGGCGTGTCCGGCGTCCGGCAGCGCCCACGCGTACAGGGCGCACGCGGCGGCCATGATCGCCCACAGTGCGGGACGGGCCCAGCGAGGATCGTCGGCGGGGCCGAGGAGGAGCCGCCGGGCACGTCCGTCGCGGGCGGCGGGACGGTGGGTTCCGGCGGGCGCGGTGACGGTGGTCATGACGGCGTCCCTCCCGTCTCCCCGGCCGCCGGGACGCGGCGCGGGTGGAAGATCCACGCGCGCATCAGCAGGAACCGCAGCAGGGTGGCGAGCGCGTTGGCGGTGACGAGCGCGGCGATCTCGACGGCGCGTCCGGCGCCGGGCGCGGCGGCGTCCAGCAGGGCCAGGCCGCCGGTGCTGAGGGCGAGGCCGAGCAGGAACGCGGCGCCGCCCTCGACCTGGTGGCGGAACGCGTGGCGGGCGCCGGTGACGCCGAAGGTGAAGCGGCGGTTGGCGGCGGTGTTGCCGACTGTGGTGACCACCAGGGACAGCGCGTTCGCCCACAGCGGCCCCATGACCAGGCGCAGCAGGACGAACAGGACGAGCTGCGCGGCCGTGCTGACGGCGCCGATGACGGCGAACGCGGGGAGCTGCCGGGCCATCCCGGCGGGCAGCCGCGGCCGGGGCCGTCCGCCGACAGGGGCGCGGAACGCGCCGGTGAGCATGCGGCGCGCGACGCGGGCCATGCCGCGCAGATCGTCGAGAGCGGTCCGCAGCACGTCGACGCGGCTGTCGGGGTCGTCCACCCAGTCGACGGGGACCTCGTGGATGCGCAGCCCGCCGTGCTCCGCGAGCAGCAGCAGCTCGGTGTCGAAGAACCATTCCTCGTCCTCGACCGACGGCAGCAGCGCCTGGACGACCTCGGTGCGGGCGGCCTTGAAGCCGCACTGCGCGTCGGTGAACCGGGCGGCGAGCGCGGCGCGCAGCAGCAGGTTGTAGCAGCGGGAGACGACCTCGCGGCGCGGCCCGCGGACGACGGCGGAGCCGCGGGTGAGCCGGGACCCGATGGCCAGGTCGCTGTGCCCGGAGATCAGCGGCGCGACCAGCGGCAGGAACGCGTCCAGGTCGGTGGACAGGTCGGCGTCCATGTAGGCGACGACGTCGGCGTCGCTGCCGCCCCAGACGTGCCGCAGCGCCCGGCCGCGCCCCTTGCCGTCCAGGTGGACGGCGCGGACGCCGGGCAGCCGCGCCGCCAGCTCCTCGGCGATCGGCCAGGTCGCGTCGGTGCTGGCGTTGTCGGCGATGGTGATCCTGAACCGGTAGGGGAAGGTGCCGGCGAGGTAGGCGTGCAGGCGTTCCGTGCTCGCCGCCAGGACGCGTTCCTCGTTGTGGACGGGGACCACGACCTCGACGAGCCGGCCCCGCGGGCGGGACGGGGGCGGCGCGCCGCCCGCACCCCGTTCGGTGGTGAGGTGACTCATGGTGACGACGTTCGGCGGCGTCCGTGGGAGGGCCCTGAGCCGACGATGAACGCCGCATGAGAATCGGGGCGGCGGGATGCGGCGGGGTTCAGTCGCGGGGCGCCGGGGTTCCGGGGAGGCGGACGCGGGCGAGGGCGCCGCCGCCGGGAGCGGGCTCCAGGCCGACACGTCCGCCGCATTCGGCGACGACCCGCGCGACGATGGACAGCCCGAGCCCGGAACCCGGCAGGCTGCGCGCGGACGGCGACCGCCAGAACCGCTCGAAGACGTGCGGGAGGTCCTCGGGCGTGATGCCGGGGCCGTGGTCGCGGACGGTGAGCTCGCCGTCCGCGAGCCGGACGGCGACGGTCCCGCCGGACGGGCTGAACTTGACGGCGTTGTCGAGGAGGTTCACGACCGCGCGTTCCAGGGACGCGGGGTCGCCCTCCACGTACCAGGGTTCGGTCGCGGCCTCGACGGTCAGGCCGGGGCCGCGGAGCCTGGCGCGCTCCACGGCGCGGGTGACGACGTCGTGCAGCGCGACCGTCTCGCGGACCGGTTCGGCGTCGGCGGGGCGGGCGAGCTCCAGCAGGTCGCCGACCAGGGTGGACAGCTCCAGCATCTGCGCCTTGACGCCCGCCAGCAGATTGCGGTGGGTGGCCTCGGGCAGGTCGCGCCCGGCGGCCTCCGAGCGCAGCAGCAGGTCGATGTTGGTGCGCAGGCTGGTCAGCGGGGTGCGCAGCTCGTGCCCGGCGTCGGCGATGAGCTGCCGCTGGCGCTCGCGGGACGCGGCCAGCGCGGCGGTCATGCTGTTGAAGGACCTGCTGAGCCGGGCGATCTCGTCCGTGCCCTCTTCCGGGATGCGGGTGCCGAGGTCCTCGGTGCGGGCGACGTGCTCGACGGCGCCGGTCAGCTCGTCCACCGGGCGCAGCCCGGCGCGGGCGATCATGAGCCCCGCCCCGGCGGAGACCAGGACGCCGACTGCGGTGACGGCGACCAGCAGCAGGGTGAGGTTGTCCAGCGGCCCCTCGACCTCGTCCAGGGAGATCGCGAACGACAGGGCCACGCGGGTGCCGTCGCGGGTGCGGAAGGAGCGGGTGAGGACGCGGACGCGATCGTCCTGCCCGCGGGCGGTGACGCCGGTGCCGTCGCGGGAGACGCGGTCGCGTTCGCCCCGGGCCACCGCGGCGTCCTCGGCGGTGACGTCGAGGACGCCGGCGCCGGGAATGGTGCAGGCCCGGCCCTGCGCGCTGACGACCTGAAAGATCTCGAAGGGCAGCGGCGGCACGCTCTGGTAGTCGGCGGTGGGGGTGGGCGAGCAGGCGGCCAGCGCGTCCTGGACCTCCCGCGCCATCCACGGGCCGCCGGGCGGCCGGTCGCCCTCCGGGCCGCCGTCCGCCGGGCCGGGCGGGCCGCTGGACAGGGCGGCGAGACGGCGGTCGAGCTCCTGGTAGAGCTGGTCGCGGGTGAGGTACCAGCTCGCGAGGGCGCAGGCGGCGACGGCGAGCGCGACGGCCGCCGCGGTCAGCAGCGCCAGCCGGGCCCGCAGCGTCAGCCGCCGGGTCACCGGCGCCCTGGCGGCGGGCGCCGCGGGCGCCGACGACGGCCGGGCGCCGGTCACGGGGAGGCCGTCCGCAGGACGTACCCGACGCCGCGGACGGTGTGCACGACCCTCGGCAGCCCGCCCGCCTCGGTCTTGCGCCGCAGGTACATCACGTAGACGTCCAGGGAGTTGGAGGCGGGCTCGAAGTCGAACCCCCACACCGTCTCCAGGATCTGCTCGCGGGTGAGGACCTGGCGCGGGTGGGCCAGGAACATCTCCAGCAGCATGTACTCGGTCCGGGTCAGTTCCAGGGGCTTGCCGGCGCGGGTGACCTCGCGGGTGCGGGTGTTCATGGACAGGTCGTCGAAGGCCAGCACGTCCTCGCCGTGCCGGGACGCCGCGGCGGCGGTCATGGCGCCGCGGCGCAGCAGGGCCCGGACGCGGGCGAGGAGCTCGTCCAGGTCGAAGGGCTTGGCGAGGTAGTCGTCGGCGCCCGCGTCCAGGCCGGTGACGCGGTCGCCGACCATGTCGCGGGCGGTGAGCATGAGGACCGGCATGGTGGCGCCGAGGGCGCGCAGCCGCCGGCAGGTGGTCAGGCCGTCCAGCCGCGGCATGAGGACGTCCAGCACGACCAGGTCGGGCGGCTCCCGCTCGACCTGCTCCAGGGCCATGGCGCCGTCGGCGGCGGCGGTGACGCGGTAGCCCTCGAACTCCAGGCTGCCGGCCAGCGACTCGCGGACGGCCGGCTCGTCGTCCACGATCAGTATCCGCGCGGGCGGCGGCCCCGGCATGCCAGACTCCATGCGCTCACCGTAAGCACCGCTGGTCAGCGCCCTGACCACCGGCCGGCGTTTCTCATGGATCTTTCAGAGAGTTCTGATGTCCGGCTCAGGTGAACGCGTGTTGACGATCAACTTACGCGAATAGGCCAGGAATGGGACATATCGGGATGGACGCCCTGATAGCGTCCTCGGGTCGCGGGAATCTCTGCAATCCACGCTTCCAGGTTGAGGCGTTGTGCCAGCCTAAGACACGAACTGTACCCATCCGAGTACGTATTACTCAGTAGCGTGATCTTCACCGTCGAGGCACTGAGGACGCCGATGCCTGACTACTTCGAACCAGCTGCCGACGCCGAGCACCGAGGTGCCCGGCAAAACGGCAGGTCAATGACCCGTGGCACGCGTCGGCAGGGAAGTATACGCACCTATCACCTGTCCATTTCCGTGCTTCCCGCGACCATTGTGGGGCTGCTCGGGGTCGCCGCCGTGATCGTCCTGTACAGCGGTCACACCGTGTCCGAGCAGACACGGCTGGTGCTGGCCGCGGCGGCGGTGGGGGCCGCGATCACCATCGGGGCCGCCGTCGTGGCGGCCGACGCCACCACCCGGCGGGTGCACCGGCAGTACGCGCAGTCGGCCGTCCGCGACCGCGACAACGTGCTGTGGCGGCTGGGCGAGCTCGGCTCCCTGGTCGCCCACGGCCGACGTGACCTGCAGAAACTCTCCGCCGGGCTCAGCGCGGGCGAGAAGGCGGCGCCGCGCGGCGAGGACTACCCGGCGCCCGACACCGGCGATCCCGTCATCCTGCTCGCGTACGAGCTGCGGAAGGCGCAGAGCGAGGCGTGGAACGCCGTGGTCGCCGCCGCGGCCCGCGAGCCCGCCGGCAGCGCCGGGCAGCGCGTCGGCGTCTTCGTCAACCTCGCCCGCCGGATGCAGTCGCTGTCGCACCGCGCCATCCAGGGGCTGGACGAGCTGGAGAACCAGGTCGAGGACCCGGACCTCCTCAAGGGCCTGTTCAAGGTCGACCACCTCACCACCCGGACGCGCCGCCAGGCCGAGAGCCTCGCCGTCATCGGCGGCGCCGCGTCCCGCCGCCGCTGGACGAAGCCGGTGAGCGTCTACGAGGTGCTGCGCTCGTCCATCGCCGAGGTGGAGCACTACAACCGGGTCAAGGTCGTGCCGCCCATCGAGGGCAGCCTGCACGGCAGCGCCGTCGCGGACGTCGTCCACCTGCTGGCCGAGCTCATCGAGAACGCCACCAAGTTCTCCCCGCCGAACACGCAGGTGCTGATCCGCGTCGAGATGGTCAGCGCCGGCCTGGCCATCGAGGTCGAGGACCGCGGCATCGGCATCCCGCGCGGGGACCAGCGCCGGCTGAACGAGCTGCTCGCCGACCAGGAGCGCGCCGACACCGACGAGCTGCTGAAGGACGGGCGCATCGGGCTCCTCGTGGTGTCCGCGCTCGCCCGCCGCCACAAGGTCCGCGTCCAGCTCCAGGGCAACGTCTACGGCGGGACGCAGGCCGTCGTCGTCGTGCCCAATGAGCTGGAGGGCAGCCAGGCCGAGGCGGCCGAGGCCGAGGAGGCCGCCGCCGAGGAGCAGCGCCGGGCGGAGGCGGCGAGGGCGCGGGCCGCCCGCCCGCCGGCCGCCACGACTCCGGCGCGGGCGGCGGCGCCCGCCGCCGGCTCCATGCAGAACGCCGGGACCGCGCAGAGCGCCGGCTCCTTGCAGAGCGCAGGGACCGGGCCGCAACTGGCGCTGAACGACCGGGACGTCCTCGGGGTCGGACCGGTCGCCGTGGACGGCCAGGTCCGCCGCCCGCACCGTCCCGCGCACGCGCGGCCGTCCACGCCCACCCCGGACGCGTCGGACGTGCCGAACCTGCCGGACGCCTCGACCGGCCCGCTCCCGGCCGTCGAGTCGGGCCCCGGCGCGTCAGGACCGACCGCCACCGGACCCGCCGCCTCCACTCCAGCCGCCCCCACTCCGGCCGCCTCCACTCCGGCCGCCGCCGAGCCCGCCGCTCCGGGGAACGGCGGGGCGCGGCCGCCGTTGCCGCGGCGGCAGGCGCAGACGCACCTCCCGCCCGAACTGGCGGACGCCCCGGTCTTCCAGCAGGACGACCCGGACGATGAAGTCGAGCACAACCCCGGGTTGATGGCGGCGTTCCAGAAGGGCATCCGCAGCGTCCAGGAGGACGACGGCACTGCGGACGGCCAGGACAGCGCGAGCTGACGAATCATCACGAATGGTAAGGAGCGTCCATTGAGTGCTGTCTCCCCGAACCAGGCTCAAGATCTTGCTTGGCTGTTGCGGGGGCTGAGCGAGGAGGTTCCGGTCATACGCGGCAGCGTGCTGCTGTCCTCCGATGGCCTGCTGAAAGCCGCCCACGGCTTCGACCGGGCCAGCGCGGAGCAGCTGTCCGCGCTCGCGTCGGGATTCTTCTCGATCGCGCGGAGCACCGGAATGAAGTTCGACGACAGCAACGAGGTGCGGCAGGTGGTGGCGGAGCTCAAGTCCAGCCAGCTGTTCATCTCCTGGGCCGGATTCAATTCGGTGCTGGCGGTGCTGGCGAGAGCGGACGCCGACCCGTCCGTCGTCGGCTTCGAGATGGCGCGGCTGATCAAGGCCGTCCGGCCCTTCCTGCACACCGCCGCGCGGTCGGCGGCGACCGTGCCGGGCGACCGGAACCGAATGCCATGACGGCGGGCGACGAGGAGGTATGGGTCGACGACAACGCCGGCCCGCTGGTACGCCCGTACACGGTGACCGACGGCCGCACCCGCCCGACCGTCGAGCTGGACCTGCTGTCCCTGGTGGTGGCGGACGGCGTCCTCCCCCCGGCCCTCGACCCGGAGCACGCCGAGGCGCTGAAGCTGTGCCGCACCCCCACGTCCGTCGCCGAGGTCGCGGCGCATCTGCGGCTCCCCGTCGCGGTCACCAAGATCCTGCTCGCCGATCTGATGGACCACCGGGCGATGACCAGACAGGCGGCGCACACCGCGGCAGATCCCACCGACCGAGCCCTTTTGGAGAAACTGCTCGATGGCCTACAACGAGCCTGAGACGGCCTACAACGAGCCCGAGCCGGCCTACGACGAGCCTGTGGCGCCTTCCACCCAGGTCAAGATCCTCATCGCGGGCGGGTTCGGCGTCGGGAAGACGACGTTCGTCGGCGCGGTGAGCGAGATCGAGCCGCTGAGCACCGAGGAGCTCATCACCTCGGCCAGCGTCGGCATCGACGACCTGGGCGGCGTGGCGGAGAAGACCACCACCACCGTGGCGCTGGACTTCGGCCGGATCACGTTCG
Organism: Actinomadura sp. 1N219; assembly: GCF_044326405.1. NCBI lineage: Bacteria > Bacillati > Actinomycetota > Actinomycetes > Streptosporangiales > Thermomonosporaceae > Actinomadura > Actinomadura sp. 1N219. Next base: position 222,411 of record NZ_JBIRAY010000011.1, read on the forward strand.
ACCAGCACGGGATCGTCCTCTACCTGTTCGGGACGCCCGGTCAGCGGCGTTTCTGGTTCCTGTGGAACGAGCTGTCCGCGGGCGCGCTGGGCGCCGTCGTGCTCGCCGACACCCGCCGCCTCGAAGACTGCTTCGAGGCGGTCGACTTCTTCGAGAACCGCGGCACCCATTTCCTCGTCGCCGTGAACGAGTTCGACGCCGCCTTCCGCTACGACTCCGACGAGGTGCGCTCCGCTCTCGGCCTCGACCCGCGCGTGCCGATCGTGCTGTGCGACGCGCGGGACCGCTCCTCCGCCATCAGGGTGCTGCGCTCCCTGGTGCGGCACCTTCTCACCGCCGCTGCCACGTCCGCCGCCTCCAACTCCGTCTGACGCAGAACCGCACTAATGCTCACGCTCGCCATCGCACGCTCGTCCATACCGGGAGGTCCCCGTGACGTATCAGTACAGTGACCAGGCATACGAGCTCCCCGCCCGTTCCCTGGTACCGCCCGACCAGGAGGCGCCCCAGCGCGCGGCGCGATTGCGAGAGCTCGGTCTGGGTCAGGCGCGGGAAAGCGAGTTCGACGAGTTCGCCCACGCGGTCGCGCTGGACGCGCAGGAACTCGCCGGGCTGGCCAGCGCGCCGGTGGCCTTCGTGAACCTCGTCGGGGACGACCAGTTCATCGGCGGCGTGTACACGCCCCCGGCCGCGGCGGCGCTCGTGGAAGGGGTCCTCGGGGCGCGGATCCCCCTCAACGCCGGTTACTGCCCGCATGTCGTCGTCCGGCGCAAGGCGCTGATCCTCGACGACGTTCTCGACTATCCGCGTTTCGCCGGCAACCCGATCGTCGACAAGCTCATGGTCCGGAGCTACGCCGGGGCCCCGCTGACGGACCGCACGGGCACGGTTCTCGGCACGATCTGCATCGTGGACAGCGAACCGCGCCCGTGGGGCAAGGCCGGGCTGGACCTCATGAAGCGGCGGGCGGCCGACCTGGTCGACCGGATCCATCTCCGCGACGGCCTGCCGGGCCAGTAGCGCGGCGCGCCGTCAGTCGACGGCGGCGGCCGCCGCCTCGCCCCAGCCCTGGCCGCGCCGGAACGGGAACCTGGACGGAGCGCCGTGCCCGTTGGCGGCCGACCGCGCCGTGCCGCCGGTGCCGCCGCCGTTGCCGCCGGTGTCGAGAATTCCGGTGGCCAGCAGGCGGAACTCCGCGGCGACGCCGGCGATGTCGTTCCGGAGGAACTCGACGGCGGGCCAGACCCGGCCCGGGTCCGCGCCGGTCGCCGCGGCCCAGTCGAGGACGCGGGTGATCGCGAACAGGTAGGCGATGGCGCGGCCGGCCAGGACCTGGTGTTCCTGGGCCAGGCGCTGGTCGAGGAAGCGCAGGTCCACCCGGAGCGCCGCGACGCCGGCCGCCGTGAGCGGCCATTCGGCCAGGAATCCGCTGAGGGGGCGGCCGGCCCGCCGGGTCAGGCAGTACGCGGCGAGCTGCTGGCTGAGCATGTCGTTGTTGCCGTCGAAAACGGTGAAGACCCGTGAGTCCAGGAAGGCCTGACCTGCGATGTTGGTGGGCGATCCGCAGCGGTACCCCTCGCCGCCGGTCAGTTGCTGGTAGTGCTGCGCCGCGCTGACCATCCGCTCGGTGGCGACGGTCTTGAGGGCCTGCACCGCCGGGAACGCGGGGGTCATGTCGGCCTTGAAGTTCAGCGCCGTCCGGACGTGGTGGTTGAGCGCCTCGCAGATGGTGGCGGAGGTGTCGATGGCCGCGAGCCGGTACCCGACGAACCCGATCTTGGACTGCGCCTTCCGCCCGATCCGGCGGCCCTCGGCGTAGGCGTGCGCCTCGCGGCTGATGCGGCGCAGGAACCCCGACCCCGCGGCCGCCAGCAGCGCCCGCGACACCATGAACAGGTCGACGGAGGACAGGCCCGCCTCCTCGGCGTTGATCCGCCGATGCCGGGGGACGACCACGTCGATGTCGTTGACCCCGTAGTCGAGCAGCTTCAGGCCGAGCGCCTCGTACAGCTCGACGGTGCGGAACCCCTCGCTGCGCTTGACGACGAAGTAGCCGTACTCGTGGCGGTGCGCGTTCTTCGCGACGACCAGCCACCAGTGCGCGGACGAGCTGAGGGCCTGCCAGTGCTTGCGGCCGCGGATCCGGTAGCCGCCGTCGACCTCCTCGAACGTGGTCGTCATGGCGGACAGGGCCGAGCCGGCCCCCGGTTCGGTGGCGGCGAGCCCGGCCTTCATCGGATCGCTGCCGGCGAACAGCGGCAGCATCTCCTGTTTGACCTCCTCTCCGGCCCACTTCACGACGGGCAGGAGCGCCAAGGCCGTGTTCACTATCACGTAGACGCCGAGCGCCAGGTTCCATTCGGAGAGGGTCTCCACGACATCGCACATCTCGGCGTGATCGTCCCGGCCGCCGTACTTCTTGGGCAGGGTCGGCAGCAGCACGCCGGCCTTCGTGAGCAGCGTCCAGTCGTCGGCGGGAAGGTTCTGCTGAGGGTAGCTCGCGGAATCGAATCGAGGGGCGACCGTCTCGATACCGCCGATGAATTCGTTCGTCGACAGGGACAGGAGATCATTCGTCATGGTGTCCGCTCTCACAGGTCGGCCTGGCACTGCGGGGGAAGTCGTCAGGATCCGGCGATCAAGAGCACGCCGATGTCGATTCACCAGTGCGGGATCGAGCCGTCGACCACCTCCGGAACCCTTCCCTCTGGGACGACTAGGCCATAGTTAATCGCCCGGTCACCACGCGCAAGGAACATCTGGCTTACCGTTAGCCCAGATGAAAACTGTTTCACCTCATTGACCTGCGCACTCCCACGGCCCCGCGAACTTTTCTGCATCGTGCCAAACCGGCAGGCCAGCGGGGTGCCGGGGCCTCCGAACCGGCCCCTAAACCGGCTCCGGGAACGGAAGGATCCCTGGTCAGCGGGCCGTTCTCCGATGTGGACGCGGGTCGCCGCCGGCGGCTCGCGCAATCGAACCCGGCCGCCGCCACTCGCGAATCCGCCGCCCGCCTGCACACCGGCTTGATCTTAGACGGAATCCCGTTCCCGCTCGACCCATTCGCCCCAACAGACCGTTCAGGCTCGGAATGCACATGGTGAACACATGGCCCTTCGCCACCCGATGGATAACCTCGTCCGGGTGGTGGCCGTGCGTCCCGGGACCGACCGCGACTTGGCGCCGCAACGGTCCGTGTTCAGCGCTGATAGGTATGCGGAAAAGCTTGTGATCAGCGCGTCGGGCACAAACCAATTACTCGCGGGCGGCCGCTATGGCCGCTCGGGGCACAGCTTCCAGGCGAGGTGGTACGTCGTCCTGCTGCCGCCGTCGGCGTTCATGGAGATGGAGCTGACCTTCGACGGGTCCGAGGTTCCGAGGTCGACGCGCAACTCGGTGGTGATGCCGAGATTCCGCTCCACGTGGCAGGGCTTCCACACGAGCTGGTCCTCCGGCACCAGGTCGGTGACCTGGAACTCGCCGTCCCGGGGGCCGGCCAGGTCGAACGTGGTGACGTAGGGCCACGAGGAGCCATGGAAGTAGCGGCCCGCCTTCTGGGTGGCCTTCGCGCCACGCTGCAGGTCGGCGCCCAGCCGGTAGTCCGTCCGCGAGATCGCGTAGGTGAAGCGCAGCGAGACGTTCATCTTCAGGGACAGCGCGCAGATCTTGCGTGCGTCGGCCGGCGCCGACGCGCCACCCGCCCGGGCGGTGAAGTCCGCGTAGGTGATGGTGAAGGCGTCAACGTCGTCCGAGAGGACGGCCTTGGCGGTACCGGGCAGGCAGCCAGGGCCGTTCATGGCCACGATCTCGATCCAGATGGGGTCGGGGCCGGGGACGGGCCCCGGCGCGGACGCGGCTGCGGGGGACACCGCGGCCAGGACGGCGAGCGCTGCGGCACCCAAGGCGGAAATTGCGCTGCCCTTGCGCATGCGAATTCCTCTTAGGGGATTGGGAGCGACCAAAGAGGCGAGCGCCCCGGATCCGATCCTTTCCGGCCCGCTCAATGGACGAAGATCACCATCTGACCGGATGGTAACCGCGCCCCCGAGCACTGTCAATCGTTGATCACCACAGGTCAATGCGCGTTTTTGACAAGGACCGTTCCATACCGGGCCCGAGATTTGAAATGCCTGGTCAGAGCGAGTGGGGGCGGTTTCGAAATGGTTGTCGCCAAGAAGGCCACGCGTGGACCGGCGGCGGTTTATCGTGAGCCCCGTCCACGCTCTTGACTTCGACCACAGGGGGAGCACGATGGAGTTCGAACTGCGTCCCGAACAGGGGGTTCCTCCCATGTTGCTGGGAGCGACCCTGGCGGAAACTCGATCGGCGCTCCAGGGCCTGGGCTTCCTCGACGTGGAGGATTTCCGGCGCGCCCCCGACGAGCCCGGCGCACTGTTCTTCAACGGCCCCGCCGGACGGCTCTCCGGGTTCGTCTACGCCGACGAGGACGGACGCGTCGTGGCGATCGAGATCGCCAACCCCAATCCGCGCCACGCGCCCGGAGAGGCGCGGGACACCGTCGCCTACTCCGGGCTCGACGTCTTCAGCACCCCGGCCCAGGACGTCATCGAGACGCTCACCGCCGGGACCGAGGTGGACGCGCACGGCGATTCCGTGATCGCGCCCGATCTGTTCATGGAGTTCTCGCGGGCCGGGGAACACCATGACCGGGTCGACGACGTCGGCAGGGCCGCCTTCTTCAGCAGCGTGCTCCTGGCGGGCGAGGGCTACTACTAGGGGTAGGGCAGCAGGCCGCTGTCGATGTTCTCCCAGGAGGCGCGCAGCTCGGCGAGGACGGAAGGGTGCCGCCGGGCGAGGTCGGCCTGTTCGCGGGGGTCGGCGGCCAGGTTGTGAAGCGTCTCGCCGGAGGCGGTGCGCAGGTACTTCCAGTCGCCGCGGCGCAGCGCCCGCTCCTCCTTGGTCCGCCAGAACAGGTCGCGCCGCGGCGGCCCGGCCCCCTGCCGCAGGTACGGGACGAGGCTGTGCCCGTCGAGCGGATGCCCGTCGCCCGGACGCACGCCGGCGGCGTCCAGCAGGGTGGCGGTCCAGTCGTGGGTGATGACGGGCACGTGGCTGACCTGGCCAGGACGGATCGCGGCGGGCCAGCGCAGGATGTTCGGGACCCGGATGCCGCCCTCGTTCAGCCCGCCCTTCCCGCCGGACAGCGGCCACTGGTAGGAGAAGCGCTCGCCGCCGTTGTCGCTGCTGAACAGGACGATCGTGTCCCTGTCCTGACCCGTGGCGCGGAGGGCGCGCAGGACGCGCCCTACTGCGCCGTCCAGGCTCTCGACCATCTTGCGGTAGGTGTCCAGGGAGCCGCCGTCGTCGTGCCACAGCGCCCGCGAGTCGCCCGCCTTGACGCGTGCGGTGATCTGCGCGCTCACCTCCCGGTCGCCGGGCGCCTCCCACGGCCAGTGCGCGGCGGTGAAGTTGAGGTTCAGCAGCCACGGCCCGTCGTGGTCGCGGCGGATGAAGTCGGCGGCGCGGTCGGCGAGGGTGTCGGTGTAGTAGTCGAGCGATTCGGCGGGCACCTCCCCCTCGTACAGGTCCACGCCCGTGCCGGAGACCTTGGAGTAGTAGTCGACGGCTCCGGAGAGGTTGCCGAAGAACACGTCCCAGCCGGACTTGACGGGGCTGTACCAGGGCAGGAAGCCGCAGTGCCATTTGCCGAACATGGCTGTGGCGTATCCGGCGCCCTTCAGCAGCGACCCCAGGGTGGGATGCTCGGGCGGGATCCCGGTGAGCTTGTCCGGACGGGCGATGGGTTCTTCCAGGCCGCCGCGGAGCCGTCCCGGATAGCGGCCGGTGTAGAGCGCGAACCGGGTGGGCGAGCAGACGGCCGCCGCCGAGTAGCCCTGGGTGAAGCGCACGCCCTCGCGGGCCAGCCGGTCGAGATGGGGCGTCCTGATGTGGGGCGAGCCGTAGCTGCTCAGATCGGCCCAGCCCAGGTCGTCGCCGATGACGACCAGGATGTTGGGCCGGGCGGGCCGGCCGCGGCCGGGGTCGGCCCGGAACTCCCGCTCGGCCGCCTGTGCCGAGGCGGTGCCGCCCGGCAGCGCCGCGCCCGCCGCGACCCCGGCCGCCACGGCCCCGGCCGCGGCTAGTTCCCTCCTGCTGAGACCCGCCCCGCCGGCGTCACGCCGTTCTCCCATTCCGTGCACCTTCCTTACTCGATTAACCAGATTGGAAAAGTATGAAAACGGCGTGACGAGCTGGGCTGTTGCCATTCGGTGTCGTCAAGCGTCAGGCGGCAGGCGTCAGGCGAGTGCCCAGCGGATCTGCGTGCGGACGCCCGGGTCCGGATCGGCCAGAGCCTCGGTCAGCGCGGCGAGGACCTCCGGGCGCTCGGCCGCCCACTGCTCCAGCGACCGGACCGCGGCCCGCCGGACGTCCACCGTCCGGTCGCGCAGGGCCCTGATGAGCGGCGGGACGGCGCCGTCCGGGTCGCCCTGCGCCAGCGCGACGGCGGCGGTCCGGCGCACCTGCCGGCTCGTGTCGTCGAGGAGGGCGGCCACCACCCGGAGCTCCAGGTCCTCCGGGACGCCGAGCTCGGCGGCGGCGTCCAGCGCGGCCATGCGGACGACCGGGTCGTGGTCGGTGAGCAGGTACGCCAGCGCGGGCAGCCCCTCGGGCCGCGCGAGCCGCGCCAGCCCCTCGGCCACGGCCACCCGGACCTCGCGGGCCGGGTCGTCGGCGGCCTCGACCACCCGGCCGACGGCGTGCAGCGCGATGAGACCGGTCACGGCCTGGACGCGGACATGGGCCTCGCCGTCGTCCAGGCCGTGGGCATACAGGTCCGCCGCCGCCTCGGTCAGGCCGGTGAGCAGTTCGGCGGCGATCTCGCGGACGAACGGCTCCCGCCCGCGCGCGGCGGCCAGCATCAGCGCCTTGACGCCGTCGTCGGCGAGGTAGAGCTCGGGCAGGTCGCGCAGGGCGCCGGCGGCGCTGCGCCGGACGTCCTCGTGCTCGTCGGCCAGCGCCCACGCCAGCGCGTCGCCGGCGCCGTGCGGGGCGCGGCCGGCGCGGGCGCTCTTGATCAGGGCGCCGAGGGCGGCGTCGCGCACCTCGGGCTCGGGGTCGCGCAGGTACACCTCGACGTCGTCGAAGCGGAGGTCGTCGAGGTGGCGGAGGTCGATGACGCGGTCGCGCGGGCCGCGATCGGACGGATCGGTGCTGTTGATGATCGTCATGATGAGTCCTCGGGTCAGCCGTCAGAACCGGTGGGGATGCGGGTCAGCGGCCGTAACACAGCGCGCCGGCCTGCCGTCGCAGATCGACGTGCAGCCGCGCGACGAGGACTTCACCTTGATTCACGCGCCCAATCGTCCGTCATATTTCCACCTAAGTCAACCAGTTAGATAGGAAATACGACGGTTGACGCGAGGGCGGACGAGTCTGCTATACAGGTAATCCATACTTGTTTAGTATGTGAAGTCCACATTGGAGGGTAGATGCGGTCTCTGCTCGTGCTCGCGCTGGTCGGCCTCGGCGCCCAGCTCGTCGACGGCAGCCTGGGCATGGCCTACGGCGTCACCTCCACGACCCTGCTGCTGGCCACGGGCACCAATCCGGCCGCCGCGTCCGCCACCGTCCACCTCGCGGAGATCGGCACCACGCTGGTCTCCGGCACCGCCCACTGGCGCTTCGGCAACGTGGACTGGCGCGTCGTCGCCCGCATCGGCCTGCCCGGCGCGGTCGGGGCCTTCGCGGGCGCGACCTTCCTGTCCTGGATCTCGACGGAGGTGGCCGGGCCGCTGATGGCGATCATCCTGCTCGGGCTCGGCGCCTACGTCCTGGCCCGCTTCACCTTCGCCGGGCTGCCGACCGGGAACCTGGACAAGCCGCTGCGCAGGCGCTTCCTCTCCCCGCTGGGCCTGGTCGCCGGGTTCGTCGACTCCACCGGGGGCGGCGGCTGGGGCCCGGTCGGCACCCCCGCCATCCTGGCGAGCGGGCGGCTGGAGCCCCGCAAGGTCATCGGCTCCATCGACACCAGCGAGTTCCTGGTGGCCGTCGCCGCCAGCGTGGGCTTCCTGACCGGCCTCGGCACCGCCGGGATCGACCTGGCCTGGGCCGGCGCGCTGCTGGCGGGCGGGGTCGTCGCCGCGCCGATCGCGGCGTGGCTCGTCCGGCACCTGCCGCCGCGCGTCCTCGGCTCGGCGGTCGGCGGGCTGATCATCCTGACGAACGCGCGCACGCTGCTCACCAGCGACTGGGTCGAGGCGCCCGGCGCCGTCCGCTATCCGGTGTACGCCGCCGTCTACCTGCTGTGGGCCACTGCCCTCGCCCATTCGATCCGGGAGCACCGCCGCCAGGCCGCTACGGCCGAGAAGACCGCCACCGAAGTCGAAGAGGCCGCGGCGGCCTGACGCCGTTCTAAGCGGTGGTGGCGGGCAGGCCCGCGGCCCGCCAGGCGTGGAAGCCCCCGGCCACGTCGGTCGCGTGCGCCAGGCCCAGGTCCTGCAGCGCGGCGGCCGCCAGGCTGGACGTGTAGCCCTCCGAGCACAGGACGATCACGCGCACGTCGTGCCCGGTGGCCTGCGGGATGCGCGCGTCGGAGGCCGGGTCCAGCCGCCATTCCAGGACGTTGCGCTCGATCACGAGCGCGCCCGGCACCTCGCCCTCGTCCGCGCGCTGGGCGGCCGGACGGATGTCGACCAGCAGAGCGCCCTCCCGCCACCGGGCATGCGCCGCCTCCGGGGTCACCCTCTGGAGCCGGGCACGGGCGTCGGCGAGGACCTCGTCGATCGTGCGCGCCGGCCGTGTCACCCCTGCGCGCGTCACCACCGCCCGGCTCACCATTGCGCGGCCTCCTCCGTGGCCAGCCGGACCAGCCGGTCGCCGACGAGGTCGTAGCGGTTCATGGTCGACAGCGGCGGCGAGTAGACGTGGACGCTCACGGCGGGCGCGGTCGAGACGTTGCGCACCTCGTGGATGTAGTCGGAGCCGAACGCGCGGGCCCGTCCGGGCGTGACCTCCCGGACGCCGCTCAGGTCCTGCTCCTCCAGGCTGCCGAGCGCGACGGCGAACGCGCCGCGCGATCCGCCGTGGTCGTGCAGGCCGGTGCTCTGGCCGGGCAGCCAGCTGATCAGCCAGATCTCCTGCCCGGCGTCCCGGTGCAGGCGCTCGTACCAGCGGCCGCGCGGGTCCAGCCGGACCCGCGGCAGCCACTCGTCGCACCGTCCGGCCAGGTCGGCGACTGTGCCGGCCAGGCCGGATCCCCGCGATGCGGTCGTCGTGCTGATGGTCATGTGCTTCGTTCCCTGGGTTTCTGGACCTTCGACGGTCTCTGGACGTTCGGTCTGCCGGCGGTCAGGCGCGGCGACACAGCCCGGCGGCCAGCCGTCCGAGGTCGACGTGCCGCCGGGACCAGAGCGAGGCCCGGGAACTCATGGGACCAGCATCCCAGGTATTTCCTACTTAATCAATCTGGATAGTCGTTTGGGGAGCCGGGTCGGCAAGGGCCCGCACGTGGGCGGGCAGCCGGCCTTGGGTGAGGTCGTCCAGGGTGGTCTCGTCCAGGACGCGCCGCAGCGCGGTGTCCGCGGCGCGCCAGAGCTGCTCCAAGTGCGCCGCGGCACCTGACGCCGGGCGCTGGCCGGGTGGATGCGCGGTGTCGTCCGCGGACACGAAGGTGGTGTCCATGGCCCGCACCACCTCCCCGACCGTGATCTGCGTCGCAGGCCTCGCCAGCCGGTATCCGCCGTCGTGCCCCCGCTGGCTGACCACGAGCCGCGACCGCCGCAGCTCCCCGAGAATCGTCTGCAGGAAGGTGAACGGCATCTGCTCGGCCTCGGCAAGAGCGGGGGCGCTGATCGGCTCCGGCCCCGCGGCCGCCATGGCCAGCAGGGCGCGCATCGCGTAATTGGTGCGGGCGGTGACGTACAAGGTGATGCTCCCCGGTCCCAGGTCGCATCAGCTCGCTGGAACCGTGGCGGCCCGGGCGGACGGCCGTACATGCACCTCGGCCCCGGCCTCCGCCGACAGCCGCCTGGCCGACTCCCTCGTCATCTGCGCCCACGCGGGACTTTCCTGGGCGGACTCTCCCGGCTCACCTGGTTCGCGCACCCGGAACTCCACCCGCGTCTCGAACCCGAGCCGCACCACCCGCGTGATCACCGCCGGTCTCGTCCCCGGCCCGGGCTCGGCGGACAGCTCGACGTCGTGCGGCCGCAGCAGCCGCCCGCCGATCTCGGTGACGGGCCCGAGGAACTTCATCACGAACGGGCTCGCCGGGTTGTCGTAGATGTCGCCCGGCGCCCCGGCCTGCTGGACGACGCCGTCCGCCAGCACCACGATCGTGTCGGCGACCTCGATCGCCTCCTCCTGGTCGTGGGTGACGAACACGGTCGTGACGTGCACCTCGTCGTGCAGGCGGCGCAGCCACGTCCGCAGCTCCTTGCGGACCTGGGCGTCGAGGGCGCCGAACGGCTCGTCCAGCAGCAGCACCTCCGGGTCGACGGCCAGCGCCCTGGCCAGGGCCATGCGCTGGCGCTGCCCGCCCGACAGCTGGGCCGGGTACCGGGCCGCGAACTGGTCGAGATGGACGAGCTCCAGCAGCTCCCCCACCCGCTTCCTGATCTCCTCCTTCGGACGCTTGCGGATCTTCAACCCGAACGCGACGTTCTCGAAGACCGTCAGGTGCTTGAACGCCGCGTAGTGCTGGAACACGAACCCGACGCCGCGCCGCTGCGGCGGCAGCCGGGTCGCGTCCTTGCCGGAGATCAGCACCTGACCCGAGTCGGGTCTCTCCAGTCCCGCGATCACGCGCAGCAGGGTCGACTTGCCGCCGCCGCTCGGGCCGAGCAGCGCGGTCAGCGAGCCGGACGCCACGTCCACCGACACGTCCTTCAGGACGGCGGCCTCGCCGAACGACTTGTTCACATCTCGGATCTCGATCGCCATCAGGTGCCGTCCTTCGGTCGCAGGAGCTTGGTCGCCAGGAGGCTGGCGACCGCGATCACCGCCAGCGCCAGCGCGGCGGCGTAGGACGCCTGCACGTCGAAGTTCTCGAAGCGCTCCTCGACGAACAGCGTCAGGGTCTGGGTCTCGTCGACCGTCCGGCCGGAGACGACGGCGACCGCGCCGTACTCCCCCAGCGCGCGGGCCAGCGAGAGGACGATGCCGTAGCCGAGCGCCGCCCGGATGCTCGGGAGGGTGATGCGGCGGAACGTCTGCCACCCGCCCGCCCCGAGCGTCTGCGCGGCCTGCTCCTGCTCGTCGCCCATCTCCTCCAGGACCGGGACGATCGCGCGCACCACGAGCGGCAGGCAGACGAACACCGTCGCCAGCACCATCCCGGGCGTGGAGAAGATGATCTGGATGCCGCGCCCCTCCAGGAAGCCGCCCGCCGGGCTGAACGCGCCGTACACCAGGATCAGCGCCAGCCCGACGACGACCGGGGACACCGCGAGCGGCAGGTCGATCAGCGCGCTGAGCAGGCGCTTCCCCGGGAAGGTGTGCCGGACGAGCAGCAGCGCCGCCAGCACCCCGAACAGCGTGTTCAGCACGACGGCCCAGCCCGCGACGACGAGCGTCACCTGGAAGGCGTGCAGCGCCGAATGCGAGGTGAGCGCGTCGATGAACGGGCCCGGGCCGTCGCCGAACGTCCGCCAGCCGATCAGCCCGACCGGCAGGATCAGCAGGAACAGCAGGTAAGCCAGGACGATCACGCGCAGTCCGTGCTTAGCCACGGCGGGCCCCCCATCGGCGCAGCAGGTCGATCGACAGCAGGACCAGCAGCGAAAGCACGAGCAGGGCCGTCGACGTCGCCGCGGCGGCGGCGGTGTTGTCGCTCTCGATCTGCCCGAAGATGTGCACGGCCGCGACCTGCGTCTTGAACGGGACGTTCCCGGAGATCAGCACCGTCGAGCCGAACTCCGCGACGGCGCGGGTGAAGGCCAGCGCGGTGCCCGCCAGCATGGCCGGGACGAGGTTCGGCAGGATGATCCGCCGGAAGATCGTCCAGTTGCCGGCGCCGAGCGACGCGGCGGCCTGCTCCATCTCCTTGTCCAGCTCCAGCAGGACCGGCTGGACGGTCCGGACCACGAACGGCAGCGTCACGAACAGCAGCGCCACGACGACGCCCGTCCGGGTGTAGGCCAGCGAGACGCCGAGCGGGCTGTCGGTCCCGTACAGCGTCAGCAGGACCAGGCCCGCGACGATCGTGGGCAGCGCGAACGGGAGGTCGATCAGCAGGTCGAGCAGGCCCTTCCCCGGGAAGGAGTCGCGCACCAGCACCCAGGCGATCAGCGTGCCCATGACCAGGTTCACCAGCGCCACCACCAGGGAGGCGATGACGGTCAGCTTCAGCGCGGCCCAGGCGTCGGGGGTGGTGATCGCGTCCCAGAACCCGCCGGGGCCCTGCGAGGCGCCCTTCCAGATCACGGCGGCCAGCGGGATCAGGACCACCGCGCTCAGGAAGATGGTCGCCGTGCCGACGCCGAGCGCGGTGCCGCCCGCCCCGCTCAGGCCGGCCGACCGGCCCTTCCTCCCCGGTGGGGAGTCCGGGCCGGCCGTCTCGACTTTCTCGTCCACCACGGCCGTGGGGCTCTTCGTCGTCTCGCTCATCGGAGGAGCCCTAGCCCTCCACCGAGACGCCGATGCCCTTTTCGACGTCGGCCATGATGCTGCCCTTGGGGTCGAAGAACTCGTCCGAGACGGTCTTCCACCCGCCCAGGTCGTTGATGGTGAACAGCCCCGCCGGACGCGGGAACTGCTCGGCGCCGGGGACGCCGTCCGCCACCGGCCGGTAGCCGTTCTTGACGAAGATCTCCTGCGCCTTCTTGCCGTACAGGAACTTCAGGAAGGCGCGGGCCTCGGCCGGGTGGGCGCTCTTCTTCGTCACCGCGACCGGGTTCTCGATCAGGATCGTCGAGTCGGGCACGGTGTAGTCGAGCGGCTGGTTGCTCTGCTTGGCGAAGATGGCCTCGTTCTCGTAGGCGAGCAGCACGTCGCCCTTGCCGCCCGCGAACGTCTGCAGCGACTTGCGGGCGCTGGAGTCCTGGACGGGGACGTTCTTGAACAGCACGTGCAGGTAGGCGGTACCGGCCGCCTTGTCGGTGCCCTTGTTCGCCTTGGCGCCGTAGCCCGCCAGCACGTTCCAGCGCGCCCCGCCGGAGGTGAACGGGTTGGGCGTGATGACCTCGACGCCCGGCTTGACGAGGTCGTCCCAGGACTTGACGTTCTTCGGGTTGCCCTTGCGGGTCGCCAGGACGACGACCGAGTCGGTGACCATCCCCTTCTCCGGCCCGGTGTTCCAGTCGCCGGCGACGAGGCCGCCGTCGACCAGCCGCGTCATGTCCGGCTCCAGGGACAGCGCGACGACGTCGGCCTTCAGCCCGGACGCCACCGCCCGGCTCTGCTCGCCGGACGAGCCGTAGGACTTGGTGAACGTGACGCCCTTCCCCTCGGGGGTCTTCTGGTACTCCTTGATGATCGCCTCGTACGCCGCCTGCGGCGTGGAGTAGGCCACCAGCGACAGCCGGACCTTCCCGCCCCCGGCCCCGGCCGATCCGCCGCATCCCGCCGCCGCCCCCACGACGATGGCCGCCAGCCCCAGTGCCGACGCCGCCCTGCGTCCGGACATTGCAGCCCTCCCCTACTTTCTATACATGTTTGGTCGAGAAAGAATGATACAGACGGACGGCGGCGTCAACACATGACTTGGAGGTAAGAGTCGGCTTAGCGCCCGGTTTCGGTGCGCCAGCGCGTGAAACGGCGCTCGATCAGGACGAGCAGATGGTTGAACAGCAGCCCGAGCGCGGAGATCGCGACGATCCCGGCGTACATGTCGGCGATCGCGAAATTCTGCTGGGACGAGTTGATCAGGAACCCGAGCCCCTCCTTCGCGCCCACCATCTCCGCGACGATCATCACCAGCACGGCGGTGGCCCCGGCCAGCCGGATACCCGTGAAGATCGTCGGGACGGCGGCGGGCAGGATGACCTTCTGGAAGATGCGCGGCGCGGGCAGCCCCAGCGACCGCGCGGACTTCACCAGCGTCGGGTCCACGGTCCGGACGGCGCTGATCGTGTTGAGCAGGATCGGCCACGTGCACGCGTACAGGACGATGGCCACCTTCGACGTCTCGCCGATGCCGAGGATCAGGATGAACACCGGCAGCAGCGCGATCGCGGCGGTGTTGCGGAACAGTTCGAGCAGCGGGTTCAGCAGCTCCGCGACCGGCCGGTACCAGCCGATCAGCAGGCCGAGCGGCACCGCCAGAGCGATCGCCAGCCCGAACCCGGACAGCGAGCGGACGAGGCTCGTCCGGGCGTTGCTCCACAGCTGGCCGCCTTCGGCCAGGTCCCACAGCGCCGGGACGACCTCCGACACCGGCGGCAGGAAGATCGGGTCGACCAGGCCGGCGCGCGGGGCCAGCTCCCAGCCGGCGAAGAACGCGACGAGCGCGACCGTCCGCCGGAGGACCGTGGTCGTCGTCGCGACGGCTCGCGGGATCGCCGGGCGGCGCGACCGAGTCGGGGGCAGCGCGGCTTCGGGCTCGGTGAGCGCGGGCGCCTTCGCGGTGCTAACCATGGTGGACCTCCTCCTTCCGCGGCGCCGGGACGGTCAGCCGCTGTGCCGTCTGGACCTCGTCGCGCAGCAGCGACCACACCTCGTGGCGGTGCGCCGCGAACTCGGGGCTCGACCGGACGTCCGCGTCGTCGTCGCGGGGTCCGAGGTCGATGCCGACGATCTCCTTCACGGTGCCGGGCCGCGCCGTCAGCACGGCGACACGTCCGCCCAGGTAGACGGCCTCGTCTATGCCGTGGGTGATGAACACGACGGTCTTGCCCGTCCGGGCCCAGATGCGCAGCAGTTCGTCCTGGAGGGACTCGCGGGTCTGCGCGTCGAGAGCGGCGAACGGCTCGTCCATGAGCAGCACGTCGGGGTCGTAGGCGAGGCTGCGGGCGATCGCGACCCGCTGCTTCATGCCGCCGGACAGCTCGTGCGGGTAGCGGTCCGCGAACCCGGACAGGCCGACGAGGTCGAGGTGCTCGCGGGCGATCTCGGCCCGCTCGCGGCGGCGGAGCCCGGTCCGGGACGCCGCCGCCTCCAGTCCGAACTCGACGTTGCGGAGCGCCGTCCGCCACGGGAGCAGGGCGTACTGCTGGAACACGATGCCCCGGTCGAGGGCGGGGCCGGTGACCTCCGTCCCGTCGATGAGGATCCGCCCGGACGTCGGCGCGGCCAGCCCGCCGATCAGATCGAGCAGCGTGGACTTGCCGCACCCGGACGGGCCGACCACGACGAGGAACTCGCCGTCCGCCACGTCCAGCCGGACGTCGTGGAGCGCGGTGACCTCGCCGCCGCCCCGGACGGCGAACGCCTTCCCGACACCGGCGACGCTGATCTTCGAGGTCTTCGAGGTCTTCGAGGTCTTCGGGGCCTTCGGGGTCATCGTCCGCCCTTCCCGCCCGCGTACGGGTTGAACTCGTTGGTGTACAGGTCGGCGACCTTGACCTCGCCCTTCTTGATCTGGCCGACGTCCTCCAGCCACGCCCGCCAGGTGTCGAACTCCCGGTCGGTCATCACGCCGCCCGCGCCCGCCACGCCCCACGACTTCCAGTGCCGGAGCGCGTCGGCGTTCTCGTTGCGTCCCCGCGACCGGAGGATCTTGGTCATGCGGTCGACCACCTCGGCGCGCGGCCGTTCCCGCGACCATTCGATGGTCCTGGCGACCCCGGCCGTGAAGGCGCGGACGGTGTCGGGGTTGCGCTCGACGAAGTCGTCGCGGAAGACGTAGGAACCCGCGGTGAACTCGCCGAGGAAGTCGAGGTCCTTGAACAGCGTGCGGACGCCGCCGGACGCGATCGCCTTGTCGCGGAAGATCCCGTTGAGCGCGGCGACGTCCAACTGCCCCTGCCGCAGCGACTGCTCCATGGTGACCGGCGGCACCGCCAGCGCCTCCACCTTCGCGATGTCGCCGCCGGACAGCCCGTTGCGGCGCAGGTAGAGGTCCTGGACGGCCTGCGAGTGGCCGCCCAGCGTGTTCATCCCGACCTTCTTCCCGATCAGGTCGCGGGGGGACCTGATCGGGCTGTCGGCCAGGACGAAGAAGCCGTTGTAGGACAGCTCGTCGGTGCCGTAGTAGCCGATGACGGCCGTGATCGGCGCCCCGGCCTCCTGCAGCTTGACGACCGCGCCGTTGAACGCGCCGCCGAAGTCGACCTGGCCCGTGGCCGCGGACTGGACGTCCTGCGGCCCGCTGATCGTGTTGCCGATCCATTTCAGCCGCACGTCGCCCAGGTGGCCGAGGTCGGCGGCGAGTTCCGGCAGCGTGACCTGGCCCGTCCAGCCCTGGTAGCGCAGGGTGCTCGTGCGCCGGGCGCTTCCCGCCGCGCCCCCGCAGGCCGCGGTGACCGGGACGGCGGCGGCCGCCACCGCGAGCGTGGAGATGAATCGTCGTCGTGTCGTTCCCGTGCCGCCCGTTCTGGCCGTCGAGGTCAAGAGCCTCACCTATTTCCCACTCAAACGATAGGAATTGTTGACTATACCTCGGGGCCGTGCTTCGCTCTAGGGACAGCGCGTTCCTCCTTCCCCACCACGAGAACCTCCCCCACGACGAGAAAGAGGTGCATGCATGTCCGACTTCGACATCCGCAGGATCGGCGGGCGCATCGGAGCGGAGATCACGGGCGTCGACGTCCGCGAACTGTCGGACTCGATCTTCGGCGAGATCCACGCCGCGCTCCTGGAGCACAAGGTCCTCGGCTTCCGCCGCCAGGACCTCACCGACGACGACCAGGTCGCCTTCGCCTCGCGCTTCGGCGCGCTCACCGGCGCCCACCCCACCGTCCCCGCCGTGGACGGGCGTCCCGAGATCCTGCCCGTCGACAGCGAGTCGGGACGGGCCAACCACTGGCACACCGACGTCACCTTCGTCCGCACCCCGCCCAAGATCAGCACGCTGCGCGGCCTGGTCATCCCGCCCTACGGCGGCAACACCCTCATCGCCAACACCGCCGCCGCCTACCGCGACCTGCCCGACGAGCTGCGCGAGCTCGCCGACCGGCTCTGGGCCGTCCACACCAACGACTACGACTACGTCAAGCCCGGCAAGAGCGGCGTCGACCCCGCCAAGGCGGCCGAGCACCGCAAGGCGTTCGTGTCCCGCACATGGAAGACCGCCCACCCGGTGGTGCGCGTGCACCCCGAGTCGGACGAGCG
The DNA here is from genome assembly GCF_044326405.1 of Actinomadura sp. 1N219. Taxonomy (NCBI): domain Bacteria; kingdom Bacillati; phylum Actinomycetota; class Actinomycetes; order Streptosporangiales; family Thermomonosporaceae; genus Actinomadura; species Actinomadura sp. 1N219. The sequence goes on from NZ_JBIRAY010000011.1 coordinate 239,580, forward strand.
GAACCTGTTCATCGGCGGGTTCGCGCAGAACATCGTCGGGCTGTCGTCCCAGCGCGAGGGACGTGCCATCCTCGACATCCTGCAGTCCTACGTCACCCGCCCGGAGAACATCCTGCGCTGGGTGTGGGCGCCGGGCGACCTGATCGTGTTCGACAACCGGATCACGCAGCACTACGCGCCCGACGATTACGGCGACCTGCCGCGCCTGCTGCACCGCGTCACCGTCGCGGGCGACGTCCCGGCCGGTGTCGACGGGCAGCGCAGCTACCTGGTGGAGGGCGACGACGCGTCCCACTACACCCCGGCCGCCACGGCGGCCTGACGGTTGGCATGCGGCCTGACGGTTGGCATGCGGCCTGACGAGTGACATGCGGCCGGGCCCGGTGAGGGCTGGCACCGGGCCCGGCCGCGACCCACCGGGCCGTCCCCCACACCGGGCGGCCAGGCGGGTCGCGGGGTCGCGGCGCAGCGGGCCGCGGGGTCAGTCCGGCGGGCCGCGGGTCAGGAGAGCGCGGCCCGCCGGCCTGCGGCCCCAGCCCGCAGGCTCACCGATCCGGGGTCACTGGACGGTGAGGGTGTAGACGCCGCCGCCGGTTCTCGACGCGCCGTCCGTGGCCGTGATGTTGATCTTGTAGGTGCCCGGCGTGAACGGGGCGATGACGGTGACCTGCGAGGTCCCGCCCGGTTCGACGGACGGCGGGTTGAAGAACGGCGCGAGGAACAGGCCCGTCCCGGACCCGCTCAGGCGGCTCGCGCCCGTCCCGCCGGTGACGGTGATCGCCGCATTGGCGAACCCGCCGCGCTGCACGGTGCCGGACGCCGGCGAGATCGCCACCTGCGGGCCCGCGGTGTCGCCGCCCGCGCCGACGGTCAGCGTGTAGTCGGAGGTCTTCGTCCCGGACGCCCCCTTCGCGCCGATGGTGATCTTGTAGGTGCCCTCGGGGGTGTCCGCCGCCGTCTGGACGGTCAGCTTGGCGGTCCCGCCGGCCTCGATCGCGGACGGCTGGAACGTCGCCGTCGCACCGGCGGGCAGCCCCGACGCGGACAGGTCGAGCTTCTCCGCGCCCTGCGTGCCGGGCTGGCTGGTGACCGTCGTGGAGACGTGCTTGCCGGGCTCGACCTTGCCGGACGCCGGGCTGACGCCGACGCCGAACGTCCCGTCGCCGGGCTCGGTGCCGATGGTCTTCTTCGCCCAGTCGCCCATCTCGTTGGTCAGCCGGGCCATGATCCCGTAGCGGTCGCAGGTGCCCGCACCCCACGACACGACGCCGACGACGACGCCGTCCACGGTGAACGGGCCGCCGCTGTCACCGGAGCAGATCCCCGTGTGGCCGTCGTCGTACCCGGTGCACAGCATGACGTCGCCGTTGACCCGGACGTCGAAGACCTGGCAGCCGTTCGGGTCGTTGACCGGCAGCGTGGTCTTGTACAGCTCGCCCGGCTGGTGCTTGCCGAACCCGAGCACGACACCGGACTTGCCCGGCTGGGTGAGCTCGCTGTCGCCCGACCCGGCGACCTTCGCCCACTGGCTCTGCGGCACCGGGATGTCGTCCTCCGTCGTGACGACCGCGACGTCGTACCCCTTCCGCCAGTCGTTCGGCTGCTGGTACTGCGGGTGCGTGACGAACTTCGCCACCTTCGTGCGGAAGACCTCGTCGCCCGAGCTGTTCAGGTCGTCGTCGCCGTACACGTAGCTCTTCGCGCCGGTGACGTCGATCATGCAGTGCGCGGCGGTCAGGATCGTCCGCTTCCCGACGACAGAGGCCGTGCAGGACGCGCCCTGCGGCCCGCCGCCGCCGACCCGAAGCCCGGCGATGATCGACGGGTGGTCCTTGTACGAGGCGCGCTGGCCGTTGACGATGCCCGGGGCGGGGGTCGTGCCGGGCTGGAGCTGGTCGGTGGGGATGGCCGCGGCGCTGCGCGGGCGCGGCTGGTCCGCCGCGGCCGGGCCGGTCAGGGGCAGGATCGACGCGGCCAGCACGACGGCCAGCGGCGCGATCAGCCGCGGTGCCCTCATTCGGGGTGCTCTCATTCGGGAGTTCTCCTTCGGGTTCCCTCTGCTGATGGGGGTGACGGGAACGGGAGTGATCATCAGAAGGTGATGGACCAGCCCGTGAGCTTGCCGGTGTCGAACCGGTACACGTCCTGGACCTGCAGCTTCCAGGCGCCGTTGGCCTTCTCACCGGACGCGTTCACGGTGTAGGTCTTGTGCAGCCCGCCGGACTCGGAGACGCCGCCCGCCTTCTTGAGGCTGTGGACGGCGCCGCTCGGGGCGACGAGGTCGATCACCAGGTCGCCGGTGTAGCCGTGGTCGATGTCCACCTTCACCGGCAGCGCGGCGGGCGCCGCGCCCTCGCATCCGTCCTGGACGATCGTGCTGCCGACCGCCGCGCGCGGGGTGCCGTCCGGGGCCGGGTCCGGGATGTCGACGTCCTCGTCGCTGGCCTTGGTGCCGCACGCCGTCGTGCCGCCGCCGATGAAGCCCGTCCACAGCAGCTTGTTCGGCGAGCCGCTCCCGGGGTTCGTGACGAGGCCGGGGGTGGCGTTGTCGACGAGCGCGTCCTCCACCTGCGCGGGCGTGGCGCCGCCGTTGGCCTGGAGGTACATGGCCGCAGCGCCGGCGACGTGCGGCGTCGCCATCGACGTGCCGCTGCCCGTGCGGAAGCCGCCGGTGTGGTCGGACGAGTAGATGTTGCCGCCCGGCGCGAACAGGTCGAGGCACGTGCCGTAGTTGCCGCTGCGGCTGCCGCCCTGGTTGATCCACCCGACGGTGATCGCCTCGGGCACCCGGGCGGGGCTGGTGCCACACGCGTCCTGGCCGTTGTTGCCGCCGGCCACCGCGACCACGAACCCCTTCGCCACCAGCGCCTTCACCTGCTCGTCGCCGACGCCGACCGTGTCCATGCCGAGGCTCATGTTCACCACGGCCGGGGTCTTGCCGTTGGCGGCGACCCACTCCATCGCGCTCACCGTCGCCGAGTCCGGCGCGCTGCCGCCGCAGCCGAGCGAGCGGACCGCGACGACCTTCGCCTTCTTCGCGACGCCGACGGTCTTGCCGGCGATCGTCCCGGCGACGTGGGTGCCGTGCCAGAAGCAGTCGGACGCGTCGGCGTCGTCGTCCACGAAGTCGTAGCCGTAGGACGCCCGCCCCTCGAACTCGGCGTGGCCCTTGTTCACCCCGGAATCGATCACGTAGGCGGTGACGCCGTCGGCGGTGTTCGGATAGGTGTACTTCTTGTCCAGGCTGGTCGTCTTCTGGTCGATCTGGTCGAGACCCCAGGACGGCGGGTTCGGCTGCTCGCCCGCCGCACGCGCGGTTCCGTCCTCGTACACGGCCTTGACGGACGGGTCGGCCGCCAGCCGCCGCGCCTGCTTCGCGGACATGTTCCGTACCGCGAACCCGTTGAGCGTGACCGTGTAGGTGGCGCGGACGAGCCCGCCGTAACGCCTGGTCAGCGTGGCGGCCTGTCCTTGGGCGGCCGCCGGGGCGCCGTCGCGGAGGACCACGATGTACTGGCCGGCGACGGGCCTGTCCGCCCGCGTCACCGTGCCCTCCGGCTCGTCCGCGGCGGCGGTGCCGCCCGGCAGCGCGGCGACGCACGCGAAGGCCATGAGGACCGCGGCCAGCGGTGCGCCGCGCATGGTCCTCCCTTCGGTTCGCGCCGGAATTCGCCATGTGGCTGGCATGACCACTCCTTCGTCCTGATCCGAACGGTTTCCGGCCGTCCGGACGAGTGGCCATTCAGGTGGGGGTTGGGGAGCGGGCGGCCACTCGGCGGCTACAATCCGCCGCCGATCAGCGCTGAACAACCGTGGCAACGCCCCGTAGAGATACGGGATTAAGAATCACGATTCACGGGGTTCCGGAAACGCACAGTGACGCTTATCCTCTGGAATCCACGCTGGTGCTCGGGGCGCAGTCACCTCGCGCGTGGCATTTCCGGCGGGGAGCGAAGAATGACCGACGACGGTGGACGCGTGAACGGGCGCGGACGGTCCGGGCGGTCGACCGTTTCCGTCCGCACCGGCTCGCCCGTGCTGATCGGGCGTGCGGCGGAGCTGGACACGCTCGCGACCGCGATCGCCGGTTTCCCGTCCGTCGCGTTCGTCGAGGGCGAGGCGGGCGTCGGCAAGACCCGGCTGGTCGCCGAGCTGGTCAACGGCCTGCGCACGGGCGACGCGGGTGACGAGGGCGACGCGGGCGACGACGCGTGGATCGCGGTCGGGTACTGCCAGCCGCTGCGCGACCCGTTCCCGTACGGCGTCATCTTCGAGTGCCTGCGCGCCTGCGGCGACCGGCTCACCGAGCCGAGCGCGGTCACGGGCGCGCTGCGCCCCTACCTGCCCGAGCTGGCCGACCGGCTCCCTCCCCCGCCCGACCCGCTCGGCGATCCGGCCGCCGAGCGGCACCGGCTGTTCCGCGCGGTCCGCGACCTGCTCGCCGCGCTCGGCCGCGCGGTGCTGGTGATCGAGGACGTCCACTGGGCCGACGACGGCACCCGCCAGCTGCTGCGGTTCGTGATGTCGAACCCGCCGCCCGGCCTGTCGCTCGTGGTGACCTTCCGCCGCGAGGACCTGCCCGCGGACGCGCCGCTGGGCCGGGCGTTCCGGCCGCCGCCCGGCACCACCGCCGCGCACCTCGTCCTCGGGCCGCTGGACACCGAGGCCGTCCGCGGGCTGGTCGGGGCCATCCTCGGCGGGCGGACGGTGCCCGCCGGGTTCGCCGAGATCCTGCGGCAGCGCACCGCGGGCATCCCGTTCGTCGTCGAGGAGATGACGTACTCGCTGCGCGACCTCGACGGCGGCGTCCGCTTCGACGGCGCCGCGGCCCGGCGGCTGCTCGACAACGTCGAGGTGCCCGCGCTGCTGCGGGAGGCGATGGCCGAGCGCATGCACGCGCTGCCCGCCGCCGCCCGGTCGCTCGCGGAGGCGGCGGCCGTTCTCGGCGTCCCGGCGACGGCGGCGCTGCTGCGCGAGGTCGCGGGGACCGGGGACCACGAGCAGGTCACCCGGCTGCTCGACGGCGCGGTGCTGGTCGAGACCGCCGAGAACGAGTACGGCTACCGGCACGCGCTGGCCCAGCGCGCCGTGTACGACGCGCTGCCCGGCCCGTACCGCCAGGACCTGCACCTGCGCGCGCTGCGGGCGCTGGCGCGGCGCGACCCGCCGCCGCTGGTGCGGCTCGCCGCGCATGCCAAGCACGCCGGGCTGCTCGCCGATTGGCTCCGGCACAGCGAGGACGCCGCCGACGCCTCGGTGGCGGCCGGGGACGCCTCGACGGCGATCGACCTGCTCTGCGCGACGGTCGCGGATCCGTCCGTCCCGGCCGCGGACGTGAACCGGCTGGCCACCAAGCTGTGCCAGCACGCCCTCACCGGCCTGCACCACGACGGGGTGATCACCCAGATCGAGCGGCTGCTGTCGGACCCCCGGCTGACCGACGCGGTCCGCGGCGAGGTGCGGCTGTGGCTCGGGCTGCTGCTCGTCCGCCGGACGGGCGAGATGGACCGGGGCCGCGCGCACATCGAGCTGGCCATCGGCTCGCTGCGCGACCATCCAGCGCGGCGGCTGCGCGGGATGGCCGTCCTCGCCCTGCCCTACCTCGGCACGACGCCGATCGCCGAGAGCCGCGCCTGGCTGGACGAGGTCGACGACGCGCTCGGCGAGCTCCCGCAGGGCGCGCTCCGCACGTCGCTGCTCGCCAACACCGTCGGCGCCCGGCTGATCGCCGGCGACCCGCGGGCCAGGGACCGCATCGCGCTGCTGCCCGCGCCGTCGGAGCCCGGCGACGCCGAGCGGACGCGGGAGCTGGCGCGGTCGCACTGCAACCTGGCCGACTCGTGCTCGTGGATCGGGGACTACCCGCACGCGTGGGAGCACCTACACATCGGCCTCACCCTCGCGACGCAGGCCGGCGCCCCGTACGTGACCGGCACCGCCAAGACCACCCAGATCCGGCTGGACTGGCTCGCGGGCGCGTGGGACGGGCTGGAGGAGCGCGCCGAGGGGATGGCGCAGACCTACACCTACCTGCTGCCCGTCGCCAGCGAGCTGCAGCTCGTCCTCGGCTGGCTGGCCACGGTCCGCGGCGACTGGGACCGGGCCGAAGCCTGCTACCAGGCCACCCGCATGTCCCAGCCCGACTCCGCCATCATCCCCGTCGCGAACGCCGCGACCGGCGGCATGGTCAGGATGCTGCTGGACCGCGGCGACGTCGCCGCCGCCTGCGCGCACGCCGGCCGCGGGGCCGCGCTGCTCCGCCGGAAGGGCCTGTGGGTGTGGGCGGGCGATCTGGCGCCGCAGGCCGTCGAGGCGTTCCTGGCGGGCGGACGCCACGACGACGCGCGCACCCTCGTGGCGGACCTGCGCGCGGGGCTCGACGGCCTGCACGCCCCGCTCGCCGCCGCGGCCCTGGACGCCTGCCGCGCCCAGCTCGCCCGCGCCGCCGGGGACCCCGCCGCCGCCCGCCTCTTCGCGTCCGCGATCCGCCGCTACGAGCGCCTCGGCCTGCCCTACCTGACGGCCCGGCTCACCGAGCAGGCCGCCCGCGGCGAGCCGGCCGACGCCGACGTGCTCGGCGAGCTGGCACGTTCCTACGAGAAGCTCGGCGCCCCCATCGACGCCGCCCGCTGCCGCCACCTCGTCCGCGGCACCGGCGCCGCCACCCCGTCCCGCCGGGGCCGCCGCGGCTACGGCAACGAACTGTCGCCCCGCGAGCGGGACGTGGCCCGGCTGCTGGCGGGCGGGCGCACCAACCGCGAGATCGCGCAGGCGCTGTTCCTGTCGCGCCGGACGGTCGAGGAGCACGTCGCGAACATCCTGCGCAAGCTCAACGTCACCTCCCGCCGCGAGGTGCGCCTCTGACATTCGGGTCGGGCGTCCGCCGCCAGCCCGGGCGGCGCGTCCGGCGCGATTCCGCCGTCAGACCAGGTCGCGGCGGGCGGCGTGGACGCCCGCCTGGAACCGGGTGCGGGCGTTGAGCGTGCGGAGCAGGCGGGCGACGTGCCTGCTCACGGTACGCGCGCCCATTCCGGTGTGGCGGGCCACCGCCTCGTCCTTGAGCCCGGCGGCGAGCAGCGTCAGCAGGTGCCGGTCGGCCTCGGAAAGCCGCGGCCAGACGTCCCCCGACTCGTTGTCGCCCTGCAGCGGGGTGGCCTGCTCCCAGCAGGTGTTGAACACATTGATGAGAATGTCGAGAAGCGTCGAGGGACGGATCACGGCGCTGATTCCGGGGTCGTCGCCCCGCAGCGGCATGAGCGCCATTTCGTCGTCCACGATGATGAGTTTCGTCGGCGCGCTCTCCAGCACCCGGGCGCGTTCCCCGATGATGGCGTCCTGCCGGGCCATTTCCAGCTTCTCGGGAATGGCGAGCGCGTCCGGGGTGAAGATGACGCGGTACTCCACGCCGTGGCCGATCTGCTCGCGCTCGACCTCGTTCGGGGCCTTCGGGTCGACGGCGTAGGGCGGCTTGTCGATGGCCTTGACGTGCTTGACCGCGCTGCGCTGGACCTGCTCGTAGCGCTGGACCACCGCCTCCATCCCGTCGATGATCTCGACGAGTTTCTGCGGATTCGTGCGCTGCTCGGCGGCGAGCAGGTCGCCGCTGAGGCGTTTGGCCTCGATGCGCGCGCGGATGAACTCCGTCTCCCGCTGGCGGATCAGCGTCTCGACGACGGCGTCGGGCGGGTAGGGGAAGTACTTCGGGTCGGTGGACGCGTCGATGCCGACCATGCCGAGCGCTTCGAGTTCTTTCAGGAGCCCGGCCAGCCGCGGCCGGGGTTCGTCCGACAACTCGGCCAGTTCACCGAATGTGGTTCCGGGGTGATGCAGCAACGTGCTGTAAAGGGACTGCTGCAGAGTGGTGATACCGAGAGCCGCGAATGGATTCTCGTCGGTTGCAGCGGACGCGGGAGACATGGACGGATTATCCAGCAAAGGCGTGGGGCAGCCAAGCCTCTGAGCACTATCCACGCGGAACGCGGCCATCCGACCCGTCCAAGGAGGGCCCAGCTCGCGTCCGAAACCCGCAAATTCTTGCCTCAGCGGCTGCGGCGGCCGCACATTTTCCACCGCGCGCGTGATCTTCGCACGCTCAAATGGAGTTCTTTGATTTTCCGCCCGATTGGCCGGGCCGGGCAAGTGGGATTGGTGGCGAAGATCGACACCGGCGACAACTCGCCAGAACACAGCCGGGGAGAGGCTTTCTCACCTGCACAAAGGCAATCTACCTTTGCCGCACCCCCACACAAGGAGAGACGATGTCTCACAGACGCGGCCTTCGGGTCGCCGTAATCGCCGTCGGCGCGCTGGGCCTCGCCGGCATCCAGGGCACCGCGACGGCCCAGCCGCCCGGCTCCTACCAGAAACCCCCCGGCTCCTACACCAAGCCGTTGGCGGCGGCCAATGCCGCGACCGCCTCGGCTGACCTGCTGAAGGCGATGCAGCGCGACCTCGGGCTCACCCAGGCCCAGGCCAAGCAGGCGCTCGCCAACCAGGTCGACACCGGCGCCAAGGCCGGGAAGCTCCAGGTCCGCCTGGCCGGCAGCTACTCCGGCAGCTACGTGACCGGCAAGACCGGCGGCACGCTCAACGTCGCCACCACCAACCCCGCCAAGGCGGCCGAGATCGCGGCGCACGGCGCCCGCGCCGTGGTCGTCGAGCACAGCCTCGCCGAGCTCGACGCCGCGAAGGCCCAGCTGGATCGTGCCATGCAGAACAACGGACCGGCCCACACCCCGGTCTGGTTCGTGGACGTCCGCAGCAACAAGGTCGTGCTCCAGAGCTCCTCTCCCGCCAAGGCACGCGCTCTCGTCAAGGCGGTCGGGGTCAGCCTCGACAAGGTCGCCATCCAGCGGTCCGACGTCAAGCCGCGCACGTACTACGACATCCGCGGCGGCGACGCCTACTACATGGGCGGACGCTGCTCGGTCGGCTTCCCGATCACGCGCAGCGGGACGCACGGCTTCGCCACCGCAGGACACTGCGGCCGCGCGGGCACGGCCGTCCAGGGGCACAACCGTGTCGCGCTGGGCAGCTTCCAGGGCTCCAGCTTCCCGGGCAACGACTACGCCTGGGTCTCGGCCAACAGCCAGTGGACCTCGACCAACAAGGTGAACGGCTACGGCAGGGTCGCCGACCCGACCGTCGCCGGCTCCACGGTCACCCAGGTCGGCCAGCCCGTGTGCCGCTCCGGCTCCACGACCGGCTGGCACTGCGGGACGATCTCGCAGCACAACACCAGCGTCACCTACCCCGAGGGCACCATCACCGGGGTGACCCGGACGACCGTGTGCGCCGAGCCCGGTGACTCCGGCGGCTCGTACATCTCCGGTTCCCAGGCGCAGGGCGTGACGTCCGGCGGCTCGGGCAACTGCTCCAGCGGCGGGACGACGTTCTACCAGCCGATCAACGAGATCCTCCAGGTGTACGGCCTGACGCTCCACACCGGCACCGGCGGCCCCGGCCCCGGTGACCCGGGCGACCCGGACCCGCCCACGGGCACCTGGGCCGCCGGGACCGTCTACCAGGTCGGCAGCACCGTGACCTACAACGGTGTGCAGTACCGCTGCATCCAGGCCCACCAGGCCCAGCCTGGTTGGACCCCGGCCAATGTGCCGGCTCTGTGGGAGCAGGTTTGATGACGGGAGCCGCCAGGCACCCGTGATCAGCGCCCCAGAAACCGGCTTCTGGGTGCACTGTCTCCCTCGGGCCCTTCCCCAGACCTCCACTGGGGAAGGGCCCGCTTTTTGCGTTTTCCAGCCCCCCGCGCCGCCCTCCGGCCGCTGAGGCGCTCGACAGTTCCGAGGGCGCGTCCCGCGACCGCCTGCTGGTGATCCCGCTGGTGCTGCTGGTCGTCCTGATGATCCTCATCCTGCTGCTGCGCGCGGTCGCCGCGCCCGTGCTGCTGGGCTTCATCTTCCTGGTCGCGCTCGGCATCGACTACAGGCTGACCACCACCGGCGGCGTCATCACCAGCGCCGGGCTGGTGCTCGCCGCGACCTTCTCGGTGCTGATGAACCTGCCGATCACGTTCATGGCCGGGCTCGGCGCGGTGGTGGCGGTCGGGGCGGCGGGGCCCCGCCCCAACGTGACCTGAGCGGAAACGGGGGCGGGGCCGGGCCGCACCGCACCACTCCCACGATGCGGCGGCCCGTCGGCGGCCGTGCATTACGGGGGACCGCCGACGTGACCTACAGCGCCACCGTCCGGCAATGCGTTACAGACCGGTACGAGGCCGGACGAGACCGGGCGAGCCTGGACGATGCCGGACGGGGCGTGCAGAAGACGCGGGCGGCCCTCCCGCCGCTACTTGTGGCGCGCCACCTCGTACGCGGCGCAGCCGATGATCTCCATCGAGACCTGGAGCCGCTTCAGGCTGATGTTCTGCGCGATCGTGTCCTCGGGGGTGTGGTAGATCGGTTCGAGCTGGCTCGGCGCCTCGTTGCCGCGCCAGCTGAAGTTGCCCGCGGCGATGCCGCGCTCGTAGAAGGCCTCGTGGTCGCTGGAGCCGCGGGCGGTGGGGCCCTGGACCTGGTCGACGTAGCCGAGCCGGCGCGCGGCGGCGTTCACCGCGGCGGTGGTGGTGTTGTCCTTGCCGTCCACGGACAGCAGCCAGTACGTCTCCGCGGGCGGGTGGCTGGTGGCGACCATGTCGTTCTGGAAGCAGCCGCTGATCCGCTTGACGCCCGCGTCGTCGAGCCCCTTCACGTAGTGCCGGGAGCCGATCAGGCCGTTCTCCTCCGCGCCCCACAGGTAGATGCGGATCGCCTGCTGGGTGGGCAGCCGCTTGAGGACGCGCGCCAGCTCCAGGCACAGCACCGTCCCGCTGCCGTCGTCGTTGGCGCCGGGCGAGCCGGGGACGCTGTCGTAGTGGGCGCTGACGATGACGGCCTTGCCGTCGGGGTTGGGCAGCGTCGCCTTCCGCTCCGCCAGGACGTTGTACGACGTCATCCCGGTGTGCTCGGTGATGTCGAACGACAGCCGCCGGGCTCCCGCGCGGATCCGCTCGCCGTGGTATCCGGCCAGGCCGAGCACCGGGATGGCGACCTTCTCGTTCAGGGCCGGGGCGAACGAGGCGGCCTTGCGCTCGGGGAAGGAGTCCGAGCGCGCGTTGACGATGAGCGCCGCCTTGGCGCCGGCGGCCGCGGCGGCCTTGGCCTGGTCGGTCTCCCGGCCGAGGATGCGGTCGAACACCACCAGCTTGCCGTCAGCGTCGTCCGGGACCTCGAAGACCTTGCCGACGTCCAGCACCGTTCCGCGCACGGAGTCGGTCGCGCCCTGCAGCGAGGCGCTGGCCTGCCAGAGCCGTTCGCCCTTGGCGCGGATCTCAGCCAAATTCTTGTCGGCGACTGGGAAGGGCTGAAGCTCGACCTTGTAGCCGAGGTCGCGCAGGACCCCGGCGATGTAGCGGGCGGCGCGATGCTCGGACTCGGTCCCGGCGATGCGCCAGCCGATCCCGTCGCTGAGCGCCTTCAGGTGCCGCAGCGCCCGGCGGGTGTCGATGCGCGCGACGACGGCCTTGTCGCCGGTGGTGAGGGAGGGCGGCAGCAGGGCGCCGGGGCGCTGCCGGGTCGCGGCGGCGGCGGTGCCGGGCAGCAGGCCGACGGTCGCGAATCCGGCGAAGGCCGCGGCTCCGGCGAGCAGGTCGCGGCGATTGACCTCGGACATGGACGTCTCCTCGGGGAGATCTGGGCGCATACCCGTCCCGTGCCCGGATTTCGAGCCGGTAACGGACGACGGCGCCGCGAGGAACAGGGCCCCCGTTGCCGGAAATCTATGAAATCACCCCAATTCCGACAAGGACGGCTGATCGCTCCGCAACTCAAACGTGATCAAGCCGGGACCCCTCTTGCGTAACGCAATAAGATGGGGACATCCCTCGCATCAGCGGACGGTTCATGCGAACAGAGGTGAGTGGATGTACCCGATTCCGCCCGGCGGAGCCGAACCCGTCCTGCTGCAGATCGGCGATATCTCCCTGACGAGCGCGCACGTCCTCCTCCCGTACGGGCGTTACCCGCTGCACGGCGCGACCTGGATCATCCAGGACTCCACCCAGGTCACCGAGGGCATCCCGACGGTGGCCATCGTCCTGACGATCATCTTCGTCTGGTTCTGCCTGCTGGGGCTGCTCTTCCTGCTGATGAAGGAGCGCCGCTACCTCGGCTTCGTGACCATCTCCGTGACCGGTCCCGGCTTCCACCACACCGCCCAGTTCCCGCCGGGCCCGCAGACGAGCGCGTGGGCCGCGCACGCGGTGGCGCAGGCCCGCGGCATCACCGCGATGGCGCCTCCCGTCCCCTAGCCTGCCGCCGCTGAGGGCGCTGAGCTGCAGCGTTGTTGATTTTGTCCGAGTTTGCCTTCCTTTGGCGTAGCGAGTAGCTTGTCGCTCACCAAGGCGCTCGCCAGGCGTTTTGCCCCACCGTGTCCGTCCGGACACGGTCCCCCGGACGGCGCCGCCGGACGGGGGTGGCGGCGGCGCGACCCACGCGTCGTCTGGTGACGGTCCTGCCGCGCGGTCTCCCCGAGACCCGTTCTCAGCCCGGCCATGCGCACGCCGACGTGCGGCGCTGAGCGAAGCCAGGACCGGTTCACAGAGCGGCGTCCCTCCCTGGGGCGCCACCACATCAGCGCCGCTCTTTCGCACGCGGGACACAAGGGTCCCGCGGATGGGCCGTCATGCCCTGATCAGGATCGCAGCGGCAACGCCGAGTCCGCCGCCGCGCGGAGCCGGGGACCCACATCGCACTGGGGTGAATCGGCCTGCCCCCAGGCCGTAGGGCGACTTCCACGTCCGAACCCGTCAGCTAACCCGGTAGGCGTCTGGAAGCCAAGGAGACCCCTTGCAAGGCAAGCACGCCAAAAACCGCTTTCCCCTAGGCCCGCGTACGACCGGCGCCCTGTTCGGCCTCGCCTTCTTCGGCGTGGTCGCGGGCACCGCGCACGCGTCGGACCTGTCCGACCCCGGCTCCGGCTCGGGCTCGGGCTCCGGCGACAAGGTCGCCGCAGCACAGGTCTTCCCCCACAAGAAGTCCAAGCGGGCCGTGCCGGACGCGTCCGGCGAGAAGGCCGACACCACGAAGTCCGCCAAGTCGGACGCCCGCTCCGAAGTGATCGCGCGGGCCAAGACCTGGAACCCGGGCACGGACGACCGGGTCCGCTACAGCCAGGTCCGCAGCCACAACGGGTACCGCGCCGACTGCTCCGGCTACGTCTCGATGACGCTGGGGCTGGACAAGCCCGGCCCGAACACCCAGGGCCTCACCTCGTCGCGGTACACCGAGCGCATCTCGATGGACGAGCTGAAGAAGGGCGACCTCGTCATGGACGCGGAGGGCACCAACACCACCCGCCACGTCGTCATCTTCGAGAAGTGGGCGAACAGCGACCGCACGTCCTACTGGGCGTACGAGCAGCGCGGCCGGTACGGCACCGACCACCGGACGCGCGACTACGGCCTGGACTCGGGCAGCGAGTACAAGGCGTACCGACCGAAGAACCTCTAGGACCCGAAGAACCTCTGGGTACCGAAAACACCGCAACGCCCGGCCGGGTGCGTCCCGGCCGGGCGTTCGCGTGCGGCACGCGCGGGGGCGTTCGCGTGCCGGCACGCGCGGTGCGAGTCAAGACGGCCGCAGGGGGAGGCGCGGACGCCTCCCCCTGCGGTTGAAGATCTGTCCGAATCAGGCGACGTTGCGTGATCGGACGGCGACCATCCGATCAGGCACGCCCTGTTCCGGCCGCGCGGCGCTCACCCTTTGCGGGGATCGCGTCACGCAATGCGCGAATCAGGCGCAGCTTTTCCACACGAGGTGGTAGACGGAGTTCCCGCGCGCGGATTCCATTGCGATGAAACTGGACTTGGCCGAGTCGCCCGCGTCCACCCGCAGTTCGGTGTTGATGTTCAGGTTGCGGTCCTTGCCGCAGGGCTTGAAGATCCGGCCCTGGGCGTCGGTCTTGTCGGCGAACTTCCAGTCGTCGTCGAACGGGCCCTTGAGCGTGTGGGTGACCGACTGCGACTCCGAGTTGCCCTGGAAGTAGTAGTTCGTGCGGCGCACCGCGGTGGCGCCGGCCTCCAGGTGGGCGTAGCCGCGGGACTCGATCCCGACGACCGCGAAGGTGTACCCCTCGGGCGCGTCGACCTGCACGCTGAGCTGGCAGTTCTTCCGGAAGTCCGTGGACGGCGCGTCACCGCCCGCCCAGGCCACGTACTTGTCGTAGGTGACGGTGAAGGCGGTGTTGCCGTGCGAGGGGGTGACCTTCGTGGTGCCGGCCGGGCAGCCGGAGCCGTTGATGGTCTCGACGCCGATGGTGACCTTGCTGGGCACGGGCGGGGCGTCGGCGGCGGGGGGGTCGATCGAGGCGGAGGCGGCGGTGGCGGTCGCCAGCGTGGGGAGGAGCAGGGCAGCGCCCACCGCGATCGCCGTACGTGTGGCGTTCTTCATGGGTCGTATCTCTCAGGGGGTTTGTGGGTTGACGCCTTCGCCGCACCCGCGCCGCACCGGCCGTTACCGGCGTATTTACGGAGGACTTTGACGTCAACACGTCAATGGCGATCCTCTCGGTCTGGAGAATCATCCGAGAGGGTATTCCGGTTGCGCCGACTTGGTCAACACTTTGCCTTTGCGCCTTATTAACAATTAACATTGCGTTTGTTGCGCTCTTTAAGGATGCCGTTTACCGCGTTTACGGCACGCGCTTGGACGGCCCGCGGGCGCCGCGCGGGCACTGACCGGATTCGGCGGGAACAACTTGACTGCCGAGTTCGTCATACTTGTCAACATCCCGCGCGCACACCGCGACCCGCGCATCGCGCGCCGAGCACCCCGCGAACCCCGCATACCCCGCGCACCTCGCATACCCCGCGCAGGCCGGGCCGCCGTCACCAGAGGGACGGCCGCCGACACAACGGGAGTTCCAGGGGGATTCATAGATGCCCGTGAAGAGGGTGTACGACGTCGTCGCGCTGCACGTTCCCATCGTCTTCGACGCGCACGGGGACCACGACCGCAACGGGATGATCTTCACGCTGGCCGACCACGAGACCGAGCTCAAGGAGGTCCGGGAGAGCTTTCCCACGCCCTTCCCCGACCCGCTGGAGCATCCGGAGCTGCTCCCCGACCCGCACCCGCTCGTCCGCCCGCTGGTGCTGCGGGCCCGGGTGGGCGAGCGGGTCGTCGTCCGGTTCCGCAACGAGCTGCGGCAGCGGGCCGGAATCCACGCCAAGGGCGTCGGGCACCGGGTCGTGACCGCCGACGGAGGCGCCGTCGGCCGGAACCCGGACTCGGCCGTCGCGCCGGGCGGCTCGATCGTCTACGAGTGGGACGCCGCGGACGAGGGCGTGTTCTTCCTCGGCGACCTCGCCGACCTCCGCGGCGGCGAGGACGGCTCCCAGGCCCACGGCCTGTTCGGCGCGCTGATCGTCGAGCCGGAGGGCGCCACCTGGACCGACCCGGTCACCGGCGGCCCGCTGCTGGACGGCCTGTACGCCGACGTCCACGTCCCGGGGCAGGAGAGCTTCCGCGAGTACGCGCTGTTCATGCAGGACGAGTCGCCCAACGACAACCCCGTCCTGCCGCCGCACCCGCTCTACGAGTGCGAGCGGCCCCGGCCGCACACGCACGCGCCCGCGGCGGGCGGGGAACGGCTGGCGCCCGTCCTGTTCCCAGAGCACGACGACGACCACGGGGGCGGGCACGGCAGCGAGCACCCGCAGAACGACCACGCCGCCTCGATGATGCTCATGAGCTACCGCACCGAGCCGATGGGCTGGCGCTCCCTCGCCTACGAGCGGATGCTCGAAGCGGGCGAGATCGACCCGGCGCGGGACGCGATCGTCGGCGAGGAGCAGCACCACAGCTCCTGGTTGTTCGGCGACCCGCAGACGCCAATCTTCCGCGCCTACGGCGGCGACCCGTCCAAGATCAGGCTGGTGCACGCCGGGGTGAAGGAGACGCACGTCTTCCACCTCCACCTGCACCAGTGGCGGGCCGTGCCGGGGAACGGCGCGTCGCCCATCATCGACTCCGTCACGATCAGCCCGCAGCAGGCGTTCACGATCGAGCCGATCGGCGGCGCGGGCTCGGTGCAGGCGGCGACCGGCGACATCATCTTCCACTGCCACCTCTATCCCCATTTCCACTCCGGCATGTGGGGCATGTGGCGGGTCTTCGACGTCCTCCAGGACGGCGCCGGACGCTACCCGGACGGCACGCCCATCGCGCCGCTCCGCCCGCTGCCCGGACGCGCTGAACCGCCCGCCGCCAGCGCCGAGCGTCCGGGCTTCCCGGCGTTCATCGACGGGACGTTCCCGCAGAAGTCGCCGCGCCCGCCGCGCACGCCCGCGATGCCGGCGGGGATGGGAAGGGAGCCGACCGCGCTGGAGCGGGCGGCGTTCGTCCCCGACCCGCAACCGGGCGAGGCGTTCACCAAGATCACGCTGGACCCGGACGCGCCCGTCCGCCGCTACCACCTCGTCGTCATGCAGGGCACGCTGCACTACTTCGAGAGCCACCACCACGGGGGCGACGACGGCGGCGGCCACGGCGGCGACCACGGGGGCGGCCACGGCGGCGGCGGTGATCACAAAGAGACCTGGCATGATCATCGCGGCGTGTTCTTCGTCCTCCAGGAGGAGATCGACGCCGCGGGCGGGATCGAGAACTTCCGGAAGGAGCTCGCCAAGGGCACCCGGAAGATCGAGCCGATCGCGATCCGCGGCCGCAAGGGCGAGATCATCGAGTTCACCCTGACCAACGCGCTCCCGCCGGGCTGCCACGAGGAGACGGCGTTCGACGCCGTCCTGCCGTTCCAGCCGGAGTGCGGGCTGCACGTCCACCTGGTGAAGTTCGACCCGCTGGTGTCGGACGGCGCCAGCGTCGGCTGGAACTACCTGTCCGGGACGACCACCGCCGACGCCGGCCCGGAGGACCACGAGCGGTACCGCTCCTGGATGTACCGGTGGTACTGCGACGAGGAGTTCGGCGTCGTCTTCTTCCACGACCACCTGCTGGCCAACGAGCGGCAGCGGCACGGCCTGTTCGGCTCCATGATCGCCGAACCGGAGGGCGCCGTCTGGGTCGACCCGCACGACCACGACCGGGAGGTCCGCAACGCGGCGCAGGCCGTGGTGAAGCTGCCGGACGGGAGCGCCTTCCGCGAGCAGGTGGTCCCGGTCGCCGACTTCGTCCCGCTGATCAAGCACGGCGCCGGGGAGCACGGCGAGCCGATCAACCCGCCGGACTTCCCCGGCGCCCTCGACGACCAGGGCACGATGGCCGTCGGATACCGCTGCGAGCCGCTCCACGAGCGTCCCGGCGACCCGGCCGACTGGTTCTCCAGCGCAGTGCACGGCGACCCGCAGACGCCATTACTGCGCGCATACCCCGGCGAGCAGCTCCGCGTCCGCCTCTACCAGGGATCGCACGAGGAGCAGCACGGATTCACCGTCCACGGCATGCGCTGGCACGCCTGGCGGGACGATCCGCGCTCGCCGCTGCGCACGCAGCAGACCCTCGGCATCTCCGAGGCGTTCAGCCTGCACATGGACCCGACGCACAGCCCCGGCGACCATATGTGGGCGTTCTCGGCCATCGACGACACGTGGCTGGGCTGCTGGGGCCTGTTCCGCCTCCACGAGGAGGAGCAGGACGACCTCCCGCCGCTTCCGGACGCGTTCGGCGACGACGGGCCGCCGCCGTTCGACGAGCGCCCCGACGCGGGCAATGTCCGGCGCTACCACGTCCGGGCGGTCGCCCGCGAGATCCACTACAGCGACCGGCGCAGCGACCCGTTCGGCCTGGTCTACACCGTGGACGGGGCGCCGGAGGGCGAGCCGCTCGTCCTGCGGTGCCGGGCGGGCGAGTGGGTGGAGCTGACGCTCTCGAACGAGGTGGACGTCCCGCCCGAGCCGACGCCGTACGACCCGCCGCTCCCGGCCCTGGACGAGCCGGGCGACCGGGAGGTGTCGGCGCGGGTGTCGCTGCATCCGGTCGGGCCGCTGCGCTACGACGTCCGCGACAGCGACGGCGCGTTCGCCGGCCGCAACGAGGACGGCACGGTCAAGCCGGGCGCGGACGTCACCTACCGCTGGTACGCGGACACCCCCGGCGTGATCCTCCTGGAGGACCGCGCCGACCTCCGCACCCACCGCCACCGCGGTCTGGTGGGCGCCCTGGTGGTGGAGCCGTCCGACGCCACTCCGGTAGGCGGGGCGTGGACGGGCCACCAGGCGGTCATCCGCCGCCCTGGCGGCGAGGACGTCCACGAGCTGGTCCTGATCCTCCAGGACGGCGTGCGCCAGTACCACCACGGCGACCCCACCCAGCCGGTGACCGACCTGGAGGACGAGCCCGAGGACTCGGGGCAGAAGGCGTTCAACTACCGGAGCGCCCATCTGTTCCCGCACCGTCCGTCCCTGGCGCTGGACGATCCGGGCACTCCGATGCTGCGGTGCCGTCCGGGCGATCTCGTCCAGGTCCATCTGGTGGTGGGGGCCGACCGTCCGCGCAACCACTCCTTCCAGATCCACGGGCAGACCTGGCCTATGGAGGAGCACCTCGACACCCCGCGCATGGGCGCGATCGGCGGGCTGACCAACGGGACCCTCCGCAGCCTGACGTTCAGGGCCGGGGAGCCCGGGGACTACGCCTACCGGACGGGCGCGTTCCGCTGGGCGCTGGCCGAGGGGCTGTGGGGCCTGATCCGCGTCCGCTGACGGCGTCCCGCCCGGCCACCCCGCCCGGCCACCCCGGCCGGCCGCGGGCGTCCGTCCGGCCACGGGCGTCCGTCCGTTGTGCGTGCCGGTCGGCGGTCCTCCCCGACCGCCGGCCGGCCGCTCGCCCGCGAGCGCGTCGATCGCCGAATGTCCGATTAGACTTGCATCGTTCGCTGTCCGAAGTTTTTCGCGTCCCCGAGGTTAGGTTCGGCGCCATGACCGCATCCCCCCCGACCACCGCCGAGGAGCTGCGCGGGGCCGGCCTGCGGGTGACGGCCGCCCGGGTCGCGCTGCTGGAGACCGTCCGGGAGGGCGACCACCTCGGCGTCGAGGCGCTCGCGTCCGGGGTGCGCGACCGGGTCGGCCACATCTCGCTGCAGGCCGTGTACGAGGCGCTCCACGCGCTCACCGCCGCCGGGCTGGTGCGCCGCATCGAACCCGCCGGGAGCCCGGCCCGGTTCGAGGGACGCGTCGGCGACAACCACCACCACCTGGTGTGCCGCAATTGCGGCTCGGTCAAGGACGTCGACTGCGCCGTCGGCCACCCGCCCTGCCTGGACCCGGTCGACGACGCCGGATACCTGATCGACGAGGCCGACGTCACGTTCTGGGGCCTCTGCCCCAAGTGCCGCCCCAAGCCCACCTGATCAAGCCCGGCTGATCACGACATGAAAACGTCCGGGCCGGCCAGCGCAAATGCTGGCCGGCCCGGACGCCGTCTGTCAGCGAAGCTCGAACCGGTCGAGGTTCATGACCTTGTCCCAGGCCGCGACGAAGTCGTTCACGAACTTCGTCGCCGAGCCGTCGCTCGCGTAGACCTCGGCGAGGGCGCGCAGCTCGGCGTGCGAGCCGAAGACG
This sequence comes from Actinomadura sp. 1N219, assembly GCF_044326405.1. Lineage (NCBI taxonomy): Bacteria > Bacillati > Actinomycetota > Actinomycetes > Streptosporangiales > Thermomonosporaceae > Actinomadura > Actinomadura sp. 1N219. Next base: position 259,153 of record NZ_JBIRAY010000011.1, read on the forward strand.
AGGTCGACGCGGCTGCCGGTCCACCTGACCGCGCCCGCGGCGTCGCGGCCCTCGAAGGTCTCCGCGTCATCGGAGGTCGGCTGCCACGTGGTGTCGAGGTCGAGCAGGTTGACGAAGAAGTCGTTCGTCAGCGTCCCCGGCGACGCGGTGAAGACGCCCAGCGACGACCCCTGGTGGTTCGCGCCCAGCACCCGGAGCCCGCCGATGAGGACGGTCATCTCCGGCGCGCTCAGCGTGAGCAGGTTCGCCCGGTCGAGCAGCAGGTACTCGGCCGGGAGCCGGTTGCCCTTCCCGACGAAGTTGCGGAACCCGTCGACGGACGGCTCCATCTCCTCGAAGGACTCGACGTCGGTCTGCTCCTGCGACGCGTCCGTCCGGCCCGGGGTGAACGGGACCGTGACGGTGTGCCCGGCGGCCTTGGCGGCCTGCTCCACGGCCGCGCAGCCGCCGAGGACGATCAGGTCGGCGAGCGAGATCCGCTTGCCGCCGGTCTGGGCGGAGTCGAAGGACTCCTTGATCCCCTCCAGGCTGCGCAGCACCATCCGCAGCTGGTCCGGGTCGTTGACGTCCCAGCCGTTCTGCGGTTCGAGGCGGACGCGGGCGCCGTTGGCGCCGCCGCGCTTGTCGGTGCCGCGGAACGACGCGGCCGACGCCCACGCGGTGGCGACCAGCTGCGCGACCGACAGGCCCGAGCCGAGGATCTGCTGCTTGAGCGCCGCGATGTCCGCGTCGTCGACGAGCTCGTGGTCGACCTCGGGCACGGGGTCCTGCCACACGAGCGTCTCGGCCGGGACCTCCGGGCCGAGGTAGCGCGCGATCGGGCCCATGTCGCGGTGGGTCAGCTTGAACCACGCGCGGGCGAACGCCTCCGCGAACGCCTCCGGGTTCTCCAGGAACCGGCGCGAGATCGGCTCGTAGATCGGGTCGAACCGGAGCGACAGGTCGGTGGTGAGCATGGTCGGGTGGGTGCGCTTGGACGGGTCGTGCGCGTCCGGGACGGTGCCCGCGCCCGCGCCGTCCTTCGGCCGCCACTGGTTCGCCCCGGCGGGGCTCTTGAACAGCTCCCAGTCGTAGCGGAACAGCGTCTCGAAGAACGAGTTGTCCCAGGTCGTCGGGGTGGGCGTCCAGATGCCCTCAAGGCCGCTGGTGATCGCGTCCGCGCCGACGCCGGTGCCGTAGGTGCTCTTCCAGCCGAGGCCCTGCTGCTCCAGCGGGGCGGCCTCCGGCTCGGGGCCGACGTGGTCGGCGGGGCCCGCGCCGTGCGTCTTGCCGAAGGTGTGGCCGCCGGCGATCAGCGCGACGGTCTCCTCGTCGTTCATCGCCATCCGGCGGAACGTCTCGCGGATGTCGCGGGCCGCGGCGATCGGGTCCGGGTTGCCGTTCGGGCCCTCCGGGTTGACGTAGATGAGGCCCATCTGGACGGCGCCCAGCGGGTTCTCCAGCTCGCGGTCGCCGGTGTAGCGCTCGTCGCCGAGCCAGGTGGTCTCGGGGCCCCAGTAGACGTCCTCCTCGGCCTCCCACGCGTCCTCGCGGCCGCCGGCGAAGCCGAACGTCTTGAAGCCCATCGTCTCCAGGGCGACGTTGCCGGTCAGGACCAGCAGGTCGGCCCAGGAGATCTGCTGGCCGTACTTCTTCTTCACCGGCCACAGCAGGCGGCGGGCCTTGTCGAGGCTCGCGTTGTCGGGCCAGCTGTTGAGCGGCGCGAAGCGCTGCTGGCCGGACCCGGCGCCGCCCCGGCCGTCGTGGACGCGGTACGTCCCGGCGCTGTGCCACGCCATCCGGATCATGAACGGGCCGTAGTGGCCGAAGTCCGCCGGCCACCAGTCCTTCGAGGTGGTGAGCACCTCGGCGATGTCCCGCTTGACGGCGGGGAGGTCAAGGCCGCCGAACGCCGTGGCGTAGTCGAAGCCCTCGTCGAGGGGGTTCGCCACGTCGGGGTTCTTGGCGAGGAGCTTCAGGTTGAGCCGGTTCGGCCACCAGCCGCGGTTGCCGCCGCCCTGCGTGGGGTGGGGGGCGCGGCCGTGGGCGACCGGACAGCCGCCCTCGCTCCCCGCGTTGGTGTCGTAAGCGAAGTTCTCGTTGTTTTCGGACATGTGAATCCTCCCAGGGCTATGCGCGGCGAATCAGGAGCTCTCAGTGGTGGAACAGTCGGGACACAGGCCCCAGTAGACGACCTCGGCCTCGTCGATCTCGAAGCCCCGGTCGTCGGAGGCGGTCAGGCAGGGCGCCTCGCCGACGGCGCAGTCGGCGTCGGCGATGACCCCGCACGACCGGCACACGACGTGGTGGTGGTTGTCGCCCACCCGCGACTCGTAGCGCGCCACGAACCCGGCCGGCTGGATCCGCCGGACCAGACCGGCCGTCGTCAGGGTGCGCAGCGAGTCGTACACGGCCTGGTGGGACACCGCCGGGAGATCCGCGCGCACGGCGCCGATGATCGAGTCCGTGTCGGCGTGCGGGTGCGCGTGCACCGCTTCGAGCACCGCCAACCGGGGGCGGGTCACGCGCAGCGCGGCGCCGCGCAGCATCTGCCGGAAGTCCAAGGCCATGGCCACGCCCACAGGCTGGCCCACTTTCTGGAATCAGTCAAGAATTGGACGGCATCGTGTTCGCGGGCCGGTCGCATGAGCGGTCGAATGCCGGGCACAAGAGCCCGTGACGCAACCAGACCGCGCCGGGACTGGCGGCGTCGGCCGCGCGGTGCCTCCCGGACCCGGCTGTCGCAACCCGGAGAATATCTGTGTCCACGTCAACGAGAGACAGCGCCGAAACCCCCCGGCCCGCGCTGCGCACCGGCCGCTGGCAGCTCCCGACCGGCCGCGCGACGGGCCGGCGGGCCCGCCGGGCGTACCGCCGCGCGCTGCGGCGATGGGGGCTGGGCTCGGCCGCCGACGAGCTCGCCGACCAGCTGACCGCGCTGGTCCAGGACGTCCTCGCCCGCAGCCCCATGCGGGGACGCGGGGCGATCGACCTCCGGCTGGAGCTGCGGGCGTCCGCCCGGATGCTGCTCGGCGAGATCCATCCGCTGCCCGCGCGTCCTGGGGCCGGCGATCAGGCCGAGGGAGGCGCGGGCGGGCGCGGCATCATCGTCATCACCTACGGCCGCAGGCCCGGCCGGCGCGGTGCGGGCGCGCGGTACGTCCACCGGTTCACCTGGTGGCGGACGGACTCCATCACCACCGACTGACGTCCCGGTGATGCTTTTCCACGCCGCGACTGAAGTGTCACCGATTTTTTACGAAATAGAACACCGGCCGATCGTTCGATGACACGTTCCACGTCCGACCGGCAAGGGGTTTCAGAGCTTGAAGAGTTTTTCGTACGGGGCGAGAATCCTGACCCGCCGCGTCCCGAAGTCGACCAGGACGGCCCGTCCCGGCTCCACCTCCAGGATCCGCCCGAGCCCGTACTTGTCGTGCGTGACCTGGTCCTGGAGCGCGAACTCCTTGGCGGGTGGGGCAGCGGGCGGGGGTTTGAAGGGGCTGGTGGGGAGATGTCGCCGCCTGGCGGGTCCGGAGCGCTTCATTACCGCATTATGCGCCCAACGGGCCTGTGCAGGGAACTCTCCCGCGCCCGACAGGAAATTCACAGCCGCGCCGGACGGCGGCGCTCCCGGGGGGCCTTGTTCGGGCCCCCGATTCGTGTGGTACTGTGCGAGTAGTTGCGGTTCCCATAGACATGTTCGTGCGCCTGTTGGATCTGAACCTCAGGCGCATTTTTGTTGTTCTGGATCTTCCGGATGGGCCATCGCGGCGTTCTCGGCCGGACAAGGTGTGCGGTCGTGACCGACCAGAGGAGATGACCATGGCCACCGGCACGGTCAAGTGGTTCAACGCCGAAAAGGGCTTCGGCTTCATCGAGCAGGACGGCGGCGGCGCCGACGTCTTCGCCCACTACACCAACATCGCTGCCCAGGGCTTTCGCGAGCTCCAGGAGGGCCAGAAGGTGACGTTCGACGTCACCCAGGGCCAGAAGGGCCTGCAGGCGGAGAACATCGTTCCCGCCTGACCCTGAGCTAGCAACGCGGCGGGCGTCCCCTTCGGGGGGCGCCCGCCGCTGCATGTCCGGCCGGGGTGCTGCGCGTCCGGCCGGGTGCTGCGCGTCCGGCCGGGGTCAGGCGCAGCCCTCGAACTCCGGGACGCTGGTGCCGACGGCGAAGTCCACCGACCCGAACCACTCGGTGAGCAGGGTCTTCGCGGCGCCGTTCTGGTACATCTCGGTCAGGTACCGGTTGACGGCCTGGCAGCCCGCCACGTCCCCCTTCTTGATGCCGACCCCGTACTTCTCGTTGGTGAACGGCGCCTTGACCATCGTCGTGCCCGAGCCGTTCGCCGCGGCGAAGCCGGCGAGGATCAGGTCGTCGGTGGACACGGCGTCCATGCGGCCCTCCTTGAGCGCGGTGACGCACTCGCTGTAGTTGCCCGCGGGGACCAGCGTCGCGTCCACCTTCCGCTCCTCGGTGACCCGGCGCCACGAGTTCGACCCGGCGGCCTGGCAGAGCCGCTTGCCCCGCAGATCGCTCACGTTCCTGATCGACCGGTTGCCCGCGCGGACGAGGATGTCCTGGTGCGCGACGTAGTACGGGCCGCCGAAGGTGACCTTCTCCTTGCGCTCCGGGGTGATCGAGTAGGTGGCGAACACCATGTCGACGACGCCGCCGCTCAGGGCCTCTTCCCGCTCGTTCGAGGTCAGCTCGACGAACGTGAGGTCGTCGGGCTCGACGCCGAGCCGGCCCGCGACATAGGTGGCGACGTCGACGTCGAAGCCCTTGTACGTGCCGTCCCACATCAGCAGGCCCAGCCGCGGCTGATCGGACTTGACCCCGATCCGCAGGCTCTTCTTGCCGATGATCGACGCGGACGCGTCGCCGCCGCCGGCGCGGTAGGCGACCAGCGCCACGCCGACGAGCAGGACGGCCACGATCACGATCACGGCGTTGCGCAGTGCACGCACGGTCGGCTCCCTCCAGTCGCGATGATCCGCCGTCCCATCAGCGGTACTCCACCAGCCGCGGCCACACGCCGCCCACCACCAGCGCGCCGATGACCAGGGCGGACGCCGGCAGCAGCCACGCCCAGGGCGCCAGCGCGCCCTCCCCGTCCCGCACCATGCGGTCGACGACGAGCTGATGGCGGACGACCCGGGCGTCGAGAACGGCGTCGTGCTGCCGGAAGGCGGGATGGGACAGGAAATGCCAGCGCGGGTCGACGTGGGTCCTGGCGGCGTCCTCGAGCTTGCCGGCACGGGCGAGTTCGCGGACGCGGCGGTCGTTCTGCTGGTAGGCGCGGTAGCGCGTCAGCAGCGTGTCGACGGGCGCCTGCTGCCCGCGGCCCGCGGCCTCGGTCGCCTCGACGCCGTAGTAGCCGCCGAAGGACACCGGGTGCGGGTCGCCGCCGTAGCGCGCGACCCGCGCGTCCAGCATGGCGTAGTAGGACTCCAGGTCGCGGGCCTCGCGGATGTAGAGCATGGCCTGCGACTTCTCGAAATAGGTCTGGTCGTAGCGGTCGGCGTCGGCCGGGTCGAGCAGGGCGCGGATGCGGTCGGCGTTCAGGCTCTTGCCGGTCGCCCTTGTCCTCGACAGCCGGAGGACGGGGTCGAAGCCGTCCTCCTTGGCCATCTGCACGTAGTCGGCCTCGGTCGCCAGCAGGGACGCGGCCGCCGCGGTCAGGGCCGTCGTGCCCAGGGCGGCGGCGACCAGGAACAGGCTGATCACCCGCCTGAAGCGCTTGGCGAGGTAGACCTGCAGCCCGGCGAGCGCGACGAGCACCGTAAGGCCGAGCACCAGCACCCAGATCCGGCCGGACTTCATCCGGGAGAGCGGGTCGCCGTAGGACGCCTCCACGTCCGCCGCGCCGGCCAGGGTGAGGTTGTTGGCCTTGGGCAGCAGGTCCTCGGTCATGATCTTGGTGGCCGCGCGGTACTCCGCGGCCGCGTCCTCGGGGAGCCGCCCGAACGCGTGGTCGGCGGCGCGGCCCCGCTCCATCGCCGCCTGGACGCGCTGGTCGTACAGGTGCAGGCCGTCCAGCACGGACTGGACGGTCCGCAGCCGGACCGGGTCGTCCTCGGCGAGGCGCGCGGCCTGCAGCGCCGCCCGCTGGGCGTCCTCGCGGCGGATGTCGTAGAAGTAGCGGGGCAGGCTCCGCGCGCAGGACGGGCCGCCGTCCATGTCGACGTCGCAGAGCCATTCGTCCTCGGCGCCGGTCAGCAGGACGTTGGTGACCTGGGCGTCCATGTCGCTGAGCGCGAGGTAGACGTCGTTGGTGGCGACCACCATCGGGCCTTCGTCGTGGCCGATGGCGCGCAGGGCGGCCCGCGCGTCCAGGAGCGCGACGCCGGTGACGGTGAACAGCACGAAGATCGCCAGCAGGACGACGGCCGTCAGCGCCTGGACGCGGCGCGGGACGGTGTGCAGCCGGAACAGCCGGAACAGTCTGCCGGACACGCTCAGCCCTCGCCCTCGTCGTCAGGCTTGCCTTCGGCCTCGGGCTCGGGCTCGTCTGGGGGGCGGCTAGTCGATTCGCTTGATTCGGTGTCGAGGGCGATGAGGTCGGCGGCGTTGACGTCATGCCTTGGCCGGACCTCGCCGGTCTCCCTCGCGACGACCTTGTCGAGCCGCTGGGACGTCCCCGCGTCGCCGGTCCGCTCGGCCAGCTCGTGCGCCTGCCGGAGCTTGCTGCCGGCGGTCTCGTCGTCGCCCTTCTTGTACGCGGCCAGCCCCTCGCTGACGGAGTCGGCGATCTCCTCCTGCCGGGAGTAGTGCTCGACGGACGGGTGCCGTCCGGTCGACTGCGCTTTGTCGTCCGTCCATTCGGCCAGGATCATGGCCTCGGCGAGGCACTCGTCCGGCTCGCCGCCGGGGCCCGGCACCACCACCGATACCCGTGCCGCCTGCATCCGCTGGTACGGCTGCCCGACGGGGACCGTGACGCACAGGTGGTAGTCGCGCTTCTCCGTCCCCCAGATGCCGGTCGGGTAGTCGCCCGTCGCCGGGCCCTCCGCGTGCGGGTCCACCTCGACCCGCTTGCCGGTCAGGTCGCGGCGCGCCGGGTACACCTGCTTGAGGAACCGCAGCGAGACCTTGTCGGGCGTCCAGACCCGCAGCGCGACGTCGGCGACGGCCTTGCCCATCGCCCGTCCGATCATCTCGGTGAAGTCGGCGGTGAGGTGCCGCGGATCGGCCACGACCGCGAACCGGCCGAGCAGCCGGGTGGCCACCTCGCGCAGCTCGGCGGGGTCCCAGTCGTCGCCGACGCCGCGGCAGTCGCAGACGAAGCGGCCCGCGCAGCCGGTCAGCGCCGCGTCCAGCTCCGCCGGGGTCTCGTGCTCGTTCCGGCCGTCGGTCAGCAGGACGGCGTGCCGGATGCCGTGCCGGGAGCCGTCGAACAGCTCGGCGGCCAGCCGCAGCCACCGGCCGATCCGGGTGCCGCCCGCGGCCGTCAGCGCGGAGACGGCGATCTTGGCGTCGTCCTTGCAGCGGTCGGTCGCGGGAGCCAGCAGCACGTTGCGCGGGTAGACCATGCGGGCGTCGCGGGCCCCGGCGACGATGGCGAAGTCGACGTCCTCGCGCAGCGCGTCCACCGCCGCCTTCGCCGCCTGCTGCGCCTCGACCAGCCGCTCGCCCGCCATGGACGCCGAGGTGTCGACGATGATGACCTCCGCCGCCGAGGACGGCCGCGGCGCGGACGACGACGGCGCGCGCAGCGGCGGCCTGCCGGTCCGGGCCGCGACGCGCACGATGGCGTGGACCTGCGTGCCGTCCGCCGGGAGGTAGGGGTTCTGGTGGATCTCGACCGCGAAGTCGGGGCGGTCACTCATCGATCACCTTCCTGGGGGCCGGGGTGCAGGGGCGGAGGGTCGGGGGGCGAGGGGTCGGGGGCGGGGTCAGGGGCCGAGGAACGTCCTCGGGCGCACCGCGTTGGCCTTGTTCACCAGCGCGTGCCGGGTCTCTCTGTCGTCGGCGACGTGGGCCAGCGCCCGGTACGTCCGTTCGAGCTCCTTCCGCAGGCCGTCGCGGGTGAGCCGCGCGTTGATCAGCGTCGTGTCGGGGTTCTCCTCGCCCTTGGCCTCGGCCCAGGCCAGCGCGGCCTCCAGCAGCTCGGCGACGAGCTGGCGGCGCCGTTCGCCGTCGACCCGCGCGTGGTCGAGCCGGGCCGCCGCCTTCTGCAGGTGCTCCTTGGACAGCTGGTCGGACGGGCGGCCGCGCAGCGTCGCGGCCATCGCGGCGAGCTGGGCGGCGCCGTAGTGCCTGGACAGCGAGGGGACCTCGTCCAGGGCGTCCACCGCGCCGGAGCGGTCCGACATCGCCAGCCGGACGCGGGCCAGCCCGAACGCCGCGCTGAGGTAGCCGCGGTCGGTCCGCCAGACGCTCTCGTAGCGGCGGGCGGCCTCCGCCATCTCGCCGGACCCTTCGCAGCAGAACGCCAGCGCCAGCTTCGGCGCGGCCTCGCCGGGCATCCGGTCGTACAGGCCGTCGAACAGGCTCTGCGCCTCGGTGTACTCGCCCGCCATCAGCGCGCTGACGCCCCGGTACCAGGGGACGCGCCAGTCGACGTCGTCCTGGTCGGACGGCGGATGCTCCGCGAGAGCCGCGTCGGCCTCCGCCCGCTGCCCGAGGTCCAGGCGGGCCTGGATCAGGGCGAGCCGCTCCTCCAGTGCCGGGGGCTGGCGGGCGGCGCGGGCGGTCAGCGTCTCGACGATCTCCGCGGGCCCCCGCGCGGTCAGCTCCGCGAGGCCGGCGGCCTCGTCCGGCTCGTCCATCACGGGCACCGGCAGGGCCGCCGCGGCGGCGTCCGCGGTGAGGGAGCCGAGCACCGGCCCGTCCCGGCCGGACGCGACCGCCCGGTCGGACGCGGCGATCTCGGTGCCGACCGCGAGCCGCTCCCGCCCGAACAGCGTGGACGGCACCGGCCACGGATCGGCGTTGCGCGGCGCGGACATGACCTCCCGCAGGACGCCGAACAGCTGCTCCGCCATCTCCGCCGCGCCGCGGAACCGCCGGGCCGGGTCCCGGTGGGTGGCGCGGCGCAGCAGCCGGTCGTAGGAGTCGAACCGCTGCAGCAGCGGGACGTCGTCGCGGCCCGGCAGGGTCGTCTCGAACTCGCCCGTGTAGTCGAAGTCGAAGCTGAGCACCGCCATCGTCCGGCCGACGGTGTAGAGGTCGGAGCTGATCGACGGGCTCCGCTCGGGCAGCTCGGGCGCCCCGAAGCCGCGGGTGCCGTAGATGGGCGCGCCCGGCGGGCTGCCGTCGATCCGCCAGGTCGCGCCGAGGTCGATGAGCGTGATCCGCTGCTCGCACTGCATGACGTTGGCGGGCTTGAGGTCGCAGTAGAGGATGCGGCGGGTGTGCAGGTAGTCGAGCGCCCAGAGCATCTCGATCCCGTAGGCGATGACGTGGTCGACGGGGAGCACGGCGTGCGGGCCCTCGTCGCGGCGCTTGTCGTTCAGCAGCTCCTGGAGCGAGCGGCCGCCGACGTACTCCATCACGATGTAGCGCTGGACGCCCGCCCGGCTCGGGCGCGCCGTTCCGGCCGGGTGCCGGACGAAGTTGTGGATCTTGACGATGTTGGGGTGGCTCACCGCGGCGAGCGCGGCCCGTTCCGACTCCGGCACGTCGGACACGTCCGGGCCCGCGTCCAGGAGGCCCTTCAGGACCACCCAGTGGCCGACGTTGTTGTCGTGCGCGAGGTAGATCCGGCCCTGGCCGCCGTGCGTCAGGCAGCCCTGGACCTCGTACTGGCCGCCGACCATCTCGCCGGGGCGGAGCTGCGGGACGGGCTCGTCGGCGGGAACGTCCGCCAGGACGGCCGTCTCGGGGTCGCGGTACGGGACGGGCGGCACACCCGCCATGTCCAGCAGGCCGTAGGGCGTGATGCGCCTGGACGGGGTCTGCCCCGCGGGCCCCTGCCACGGCTCCGTCGGCCCGGACCACGGCTCGGTCGGCGGCCGCTCCGGCCGCTCCGGCCCCTTCGGGGGCGGCGCGGACGCCGGCGGCGCCATCCCGCAGAAGTCGCAGAACCCGGACCGGACGACGCCCCTGCGGCAGTGGACGCACTGGCTCGTGGAGCTCATGGAGCTCATGGGCTACCCCTCCTGGATCTCCCGCAGGTAGCGCAGCACGGCCGATTCGGCGGCCTCCAGGTCGCACGGCGCGGTCCAGAGCAGGTCGTGGGCCGTCCGGTACGGCTCGTCGAGGCGGGGATCTTCGGCGCGGCCCAGGTTCCGCGCCATCACCTGCAGCGACGCCAGCCGGCCGCGGAGTTCCTCGCGCACGTCGAGCGGCGCCTGGACGACGGCGAGCGCCGACCCCGCCTGCTCCAGCGCGGCGGCGGCGTCCCGTTCCAGTTCCGACGCGGCGGCGAGGAGCCGCGACCAGCGGTGCCCCGGGCGCGGCTCGCCGAGCGCGGCGAGGCGCTCGGGCAGCCCGGCCGCCGGGTCGGAGACGTCCGGGACCGGGGAGGACACCTTCTCGGCCGTCTCCTCCCTGACCTCCCGGGTCTTCTGGAGCGTCGCGTCGACGGAGGCGAGGGCGTCCCGGATCCGGGCCAGCGACGCGCAGAACTCCCGGCCCGCGCGGACCTGCTCGGCGAACTCGCAGAGCCACGCCTCGACGTGCGGTTCCTTGCCCGTCGTCCGCACCTCGCGGTCGGCGGACGAGTCGAACACGCGGCGCGTCCGGATGACGTCGTGGTGGAACTGCGCCGAGGCGATGAACGCCAGGTCGCCGGACGCGTCCTCCAGCGCCCGCTTCACCTCGGGGGCGTCCAGCAGCCGGAACGCCTCGTTCAGCGCCGTGCCGACGACGCCCTTCGGGTCGTGGTGGACGTACCCGGCGTGCAGCGCGACGCGGAGCCGGATGCGGGTGTCGGGGTCCACGTCCCGGTTGTGCCGGCCGAGCTCACCGGCCAGGTGGAACGGCAGCGGGTCGACGAGCCTGGCCTGCGGGCCCTCCGTCGGGACGAGGAAGAACGCGCCGTCCCCGCGGTCCTCGTGGTAGCGGTCGTCCGAGCCGATCCCCGCCCAGGTGAAGGCCCGCTCCAGGGCTTCGTAGAGACCTCCGCGCATGTCCGCCCGCTGCAGGTCGTTGAGCCCGGGGCGGGTGAACCGCTCGATGTCGACGCAGATGATCGCCCTGTGGACCCTCCGGTGCGAGTGTGAGGCAGAGCTCATGGACGCGGACTCCACGGCGCGGGCGGGGAGGCGGCGGGCGCTCCCGCCCCCCGCGGTGCGCCCCTGGCGAAATCACCGTTCATGTTATACGCACGGCGGCCACGCATAGTGAGTAATTTGCCCGGTACCGTGCACGTATGCTCGCCGAACCCGCGCCCGCGCTGAGCGACCTCGCGCTGGGACTGGTCGTGGTGGCGCTCGCCGTCCGGCTGGGACGCGCGCCGACCGTCAACCGGCACTGGCGCACGTCCTTCTGGTGGGCGGGGATCGCGGCGCTGGCCGGGTTCGTCCACCACGGCTTCGTGAAGTTCTCGGACCGGTGGGACGAGCCGAGCTGGGCCGTCATCAGCGCCATGGTCGTCGTCGCGGTGTCGTACCTGCTGGCCGCGACCGTCGCCGAGGTGCTCGGCCCCCGCCACCACAAGACGTTCTGGCTGCTGCGCTCGGTCGGGATCGTGGCCTACGCGGGCCTGGCCGTCACCGGGCACGCGGGCGTCACCGCGCTGCTGGCCTGCGAGAGCCTGACGATGGTCAGCATCCTGATCCTGTGGGGAGTTGCGGCCCGCCGCCGCGACCCGATGGCGGGCCCGATGATCATCGCGCTGGCCGCCAGCGGGGCCGCCGCCGGGACCAAGGCGCTCGACCCGGACGTCACCGGCCGCGTCGCGCTGGACCCGACGTCGGTGTACCACCTCGCTCAGATCGCGGGCATGGTGCTGCTGTACTTCGCCGTCAGCACCCCGCGGCGTCCGGGCCCCGAGCCGAGCCCCGCCACCTGACCCCTCGCGCGGGTCGGCCTAGCGCAGGGCCGCGACCAGGGCGTCGCTGTGCGAGCACCAGACCTGCCGGGCTTCCGCGAAGCCCTGTTCGCGGAGGGCGTCCAGGTGCCATCGGGTGGTGGTCGGACGGTCGGCCCGGTGCGCGCCGTCCGGGCTGCGGGGGTCGCCGAGCATCGCGAACCGGCGGCGGGCCGGCTCGGCGAGGACGGGGTCGGCGGCGACCTTCGTCCACCAGTTCGGCCAGTCGAGCGCGCCCCCGGCCCGCTCGCGTTCCTGCCGGGTCGCGTGGAACGCCTCGGCCGCAGCGTTGAGGCGGGGCGTGGACTCGTCGGTCATGTGGTCGGCGTTGAGGAACACGCCGCCGTCCCTGAGCACGCCGTGGACGCGCCCGTACAGGACGCGCAGCGGTTCGGTGTCCAGCCAGTGCAGGGCGGTGGCGGTGAGGACGGCGTCGTACGAGCGGTGCGGCAGGGCGTCCGTCCAGGACGGGTCGGTCAGGTCGGCGGTCACCAGCTCCACCCGGTCATCGCCTGCGAAGTGGCCGCCCGCGATGGTGAGCAGGGCCGGGTCGATGTCGACGCCCGTGGCGCGGGCGCCGGGGAAGCGCCTCAGCAGCCGGTCGGTGATGGTGCCCGTCCCGCAGGCGAGGTCGAGGACGGACGGCTCGGGGCCCGCGACCGCCTCGACCGTGTCGAGCATGACGCGGAAGCGCTCCTCGCGGTCGGGCATGTACCACTCCTGCTGGCGGTCCCAGCTTTCCTGCCATTCCTGCCAGGCGGCGGTTTCGGTCATGGTTCCCTCCGTTGGGGTCGGGCCGCCCGGATCAGCAGGCGGGTCGTGCCGGACTCGGGTGTTTCGAGGACGTGGCCGAGGTCGCCGCCGTCGACCACGCGGCCGCCGTCGAGGACGATCAGCTCGTCCGCGACGCCGGAGAGCAGGGCCAGGTCGTGGCCGATCCACAGGACGGACGTGCCGTCCGCGCGCAGGCGTGCGATCTCGTCCAGGACGCGGGCGGTGGCGGCGGCGTCGAGCGCCGTGGTGATCTCGTCGCAGATCAGCACGTCGGGACGGGCCAGCGCGGCGCGGGCGAACGCCGCCCGCTGGAGTTCTCCGCCGGAGAGGGCGGACGGGGAGCGGCGTGCGGTGTCCGGTTCGACGCCCAGGCGGGCGAGGAGGTCGGCGGCCTCCACTGCTGCCTTCCCCGGTGGTGATGCGCGGAGCTTGACGGCGGTTCTGGCCACCTGGTCGAGCACGGTGCGGCGCTCGGCGAACGAGCCGCGGACCTCCTGCCACACGTACTGGACGCGGCGCTTCTGCGTCCGATCACGGCGGCGGAGCGGCGGCAGGGGCGTCCCGTCCAGGAGGACGCTCCCCCGATGCCGTTCGTGGAGGCCCGCTATGCATCGGGCCAGGGTCGTCTTGCCACCGCCCGAAGGCCCGGCGACGCCCAGGCAGCCTCCCGGTGGCAGCGACAAGGAGACGTCGTGCAGGACTTCGCCGCGTCCTCCCGCGCGCAGCCAGGCGGTCAGATTCTGAATTTCCAGACGCGTTGGTGCATCGGGCGCGGGCTTGCGGGGGCGTGCCGGTGTCGCCGCTGCGGGCAGGACGTCCTGGGGCGTGCCCTGGCCGGTGACGCGGCCGTCGTCCAGCATGACGACATGGTCGGCCAAGGCACCGACAAGTTCGTGGTCGTGGCTGAGCAGCAGGAGCGCCATTCCGTCGGCGGCGAGGGCGGAGAGTTCCTGGACGAGCCGCATGCGCGTCACGGTGTCGAGGCCCGTGCTGGGTTCGTCCAGGATGAGCGCCTTGGGGCCGCAGGCCAGCACTTGCGCGAGGGCGACGCGCTGCCGCTGCCCTCCGGAGAACTGGTGCGGGAAGCGGCGCAGCACGGATTTGTCCGGTGACAGCTGGGCCTTGCTGATGGCGTCGGCGACGGTCGTCTTTCCGTGCAGCCGCGCCAGTTCTTTGATGACGGCACCGGTCCGGCGCGCGGGGTTGAGGGCGCTGCCGGGATGCTGCGGCAGGTAGGCGATCGTCCCTCCGCGCAGGCTGGCGGCCTCGGGCGTGACGCCGCGCTCGTCCACCACTGGCACGCCGCCTACCTTGACCGTCCCGCGCAGTTCCACGCCCGGCGCGGATTCGCCGAGCAGCGCGAGCGCGGTCGTCGTCTTGCCGCTGCCGGACGGCCCGACCAGCGCCGTCACCCCGCCCGCCCGCACGCCGAGGTCGACTCCGCGCAGGATCTCGGACGTCCCGGTGCGCGCCGTCAGCCCGCTGACCTCGATCATCGTGCCGCCTTCGCACTGCGCGACCGCTCCCGGGCGCGGCCGCTCAGGAGCCGGTCGGCGAGGAGGTTGAGCCCGACCGTGAACATGACGAGCATCGCGGCGGGCGCGCACACCGCCCACGGCTGGACGAGCAGCGCCTCCCGGCTCGCGGCGATGGCGACGCCCCAGTCCGGCGAGTTCGGGTCCAGGCCGAGGCCGAGGAAGTTGGCGGCGGCGACGGTGAAGACGGCCAGCGAGACGCGGGTCCCGGCGTCGGCGGCGGCGACGGGCAGGACGGTCCGTCCGATGTGGCCGAACAGGACGCGGGCGCGCGACTCGCCCTGCATCCGCATCGCCTCGGCGACCGGGCCGCTCGCCGCGTCCAGCGCCGCCGCCCGCACCAGCCGCGCCACCGCCGGGACGTTGATCGCCGCGACCGCGAGCGCGACGGCCTCCGGACGCCCGCGCCACCCGACCCCGACCACGCTGATGATCAGCAGCGACGGGATCGGCAGGATCAGCTCCACCGGACGCATCGCCAGCTCGTCCAGCCAGCGGCGCCGGGTGGTGGCGGCGGCGAGCCCGAGCGTCCCGCCGAGGACGTAGGCGAGCGCGACCGCGCAGCAGGCGACGCCCAGGGCGCTGGGCCCGCCGCGCAGGAGAAGGCCGAGGACGTCGCGTCCCGTCCCGTCGGTGCCGAGCAGGTGCCCGTCGCCTCTGATGTAGGGGGCGCCGTCGTCCGGGGTGATCGCCGGGGCGAGGACGGGTCCGAGCACCGCGACCAGGACGGGCACGGCCAGGAGCAGCACCGCTACCAGCGTCAGCGCGGAGAAGCGGCGGGTCATCGCAGCACCTCCGCGCGGGGCGCGAGACGCTCGCAGACCAGGTCGGCGGCGATGTTGAGCGTCAGCGCCACCGCCGCCAGCAGCAGCGTCAGCGCCTGGACGGTCGGCACGTCCCGGCTCTGCACCGCCTCGATCAGCGCCGTGGCGGTGCCGGGGATCGCGAACACCGCCTCGACGATCAGCACCCCGCCGAGGAGCTGGTCGCCCGTCCGCGCCAGTTCCTGGACGCCCGGCACGGCGGCGTTCGGCAGCACATGCCGCAGCACCAGCCGGCCGCGCGGCACCCCCAGCCGCCGCGCCTGGACGGTGTAGCCCGCCTCCAGCGCGGCGATCGTGCCCGCCCTGATCTGCCGGGACAGCGTGCAGACCGTCCGGGCGAGCAGCACCGCCACCGGCAGCACCAGCAGGCCGGGCTGGCTCAGCAGCTGCCCGCCTTCCGCGCCCAGCCAGGTGGACGGCAGCCAGCCCAGCTGCAGCGAGAACACCGCGACCAGCGCCAGCGCGAGGACGAAGTCGGGAATGGAGTTGAGCGCCAGCGTGACCGCCGTGATCGTGCGGTCGAGGCGTCCGCCCGCGCGTAGCCCCGCCGCCAGGCCGAGCAGCATCGCGAGCGGCACGAGCAGCACGACCGTCACGGCGGCGAGGAGCACGGTCGCGGTGAGCGAGCCGGTGACGATCTCGGTCACCGGCGTCCCGCCGACCAGCGACGTGCCGAGATCGCCGGAGAGCAGCGCGCCCGCCCAGTCGAGGAACCGCTCGTCGAGCGGCCGGTCCAGGCCGAGCTGCTCGCGCAGGTGGGCGACCTCCCCCAGCCCCGTCTGCTCGTTGAACTGGACCTCGGCGGCGTCCCCGGGCAGCAGCGAGGTCAGCAGGAAGATCAGAACGGCGAGGCACGCGAGCTGGACGACAGCCAGCCCCACCCGTCGCGCGGCATGACGCAGCACCGCTCAGACCAGCCACACGTTGTCGAACCGGGCCCAGTCGACGGTGTTGGGCTGGGCGGCCTTGACCCCGTGCAGGCGAGTGGACACGGCGTTCAGCCAGTCGGGGTGGCCCCAGATCAGCAGGCCCCCTTCGTTGTGGATGCGCTGCTGGAGGACGCCGTAGCGCCGCGTGCGCTGCTCCTCGTCCACGATCGACTGGGCTTGGCGGAACTGCTTGTCGAAGTCGTCGCGCTCCCAGGCGCTGGCGTTCTGCGGGGAGCCGGTGAGGAGCCTGTCGCTGATGTAGGTCGGGATCGGCATGGCCCCGCAGCGGTGGCTGCCCAGCAGGCCCGTCTTGAGCTGATCCGTGTAGTAGCTCTCCGGCGGCCCGGTGACGACCTTCACGCGCAGCCCGGCCTCGCCCGCCTGCTGGGCGAACAGGTGCGCCGCGTCCACGAACCCGTTGGCGGCCGTGGACGTGTAGAAATCGACCTCCTTGTTGATCAGGCCCGTCTTGCGGAGGAGCGCGCGGGCCTCTTCGACGTTCCGCTCGCGCTGCGGGACGTCCCCGGGGTAGTAGGCGAAACCCTTGCCGTACATGTCGTTGCCGACGGCGCCGCGTCCGCCGAAGACGACCTCGACCAGGCGGGCGCGGTCGGCGAGGAGCTTGAGGGCCATGGCTGCGTCGGGGTCGTCGAACGGCGGCCGGTCGGTCTTCATCACGATGCCTTCGGCGCCGCTGCGGGGCGCGGCGATGATCCGCACCTTCCGGTTCGCCTTCACGACGCGGGCGAACGTGGGCGTCATCTCATGCGCGTACTCGACCTCCCCGGCCTGGACGGCGTTGGCCCGCGCCTCGGTCTCGGCGGACAGGATGCGCAGCTCGTCCAGGTGCGCGGGGCCGTCCCAGTGGTCGTCGAACCGGCGGGCGGTGAACGAGCGTCCGGCCGTGAACGACTGGAATCGGAACGGTCCAGTGCCGACCGGCCTGGACGGGTCGTCGTAGCCGCGCCGCACGACGGCCGTCCCGGTCATGGCCAGCAGCGACGGCAGCTCGGCGTTCGGACGCGTCAGCACGATCTCCACGACCTGCTTGCCGACCGCCCGCGACTTCCGCAGATCGATGCTCGACAGCGAGGCCCGCGCCCGGCGGTCGACGCCCTTGGGGTCGAGGATTCGGGCGAGCGTGTAGAGGACGTCGTCGGCGTCCAGCACGTGGCCGTCATGGAACGTGGCGGCGCGCAGGTGGAACCGCCAGACCGTGGCGTCGTCGTTGGTCTCCCAGCGCTGGGCGAGGCGCGGCACCGGACGCAGCGCCGGGCCGAGGTCGACCAGCTTGTCGAAGACCGCCTTGTGCCGGGCGATGTCGACGAACTGGCGCTGGGCGTGCGGGTCCATGGTCTCCTTGGCGCCGGACCCGGGGAACACCGCTCGCAGCGTCCCGCCCTTGCGGGGCGCGCCGGAGGCGGTTGTTCCGGACGAGCACGAGCTCAGCAGGACCGCCCCGCCCGCTCCCGCCAGCCCTCCCGCCAGCCCGAGAAACCCACGCCGCGTAGTCCCGCTCGCCACGCCGCACATCACCTCTTCGCACATCGGGGCACTTGGTGCATCTAAGCCGCAAATGCAACTTTATTGCAAGAGAGGTCCACCGAGTCGGCCAAGGGGTGCCCATGGGAGGGCAAGACCCCGCGGCGTACTGCCAGGAGCGGTTGTCGGCGACCGTAGGGTCCCCGCGAGAGAGGGGGCTCGTCTTGAGGAGATCACGGAAGGTCACGCTGCTGGCCGCGGGAGCGACGGCGGCGGCGACGATCGTCCCGGCGGCGGCCTGGCCGGGCGGTGCCGCCGACGCGTCCGGCACCGCGGCCGGGCCTGCGGGCGGGCTTGCGGGCGGCGGACGCTGGGTGCTGGTCGATCATGAGGGCTTCGACCGTCCGCTGCAGGTCGACGGGGCGCCGTGGCGCCTCGACCCGCAGGGTCCGGACAGCCCGTGGCACGTCGACGCGTTCGACGACGACGGCGACGCCTGGAAGAAGATCAGCGGACCGCTGTTCGCGCGGCAGCTCGCCACCCTGAACGTCTTCCGCAAGCGCGTCGCGTTCGGCCGCGGCGGCTGGCTGACCGCCGAGGTCGCGGCCGTCGACAAGGACCGCGACGGCCGGCCGGACTCGCGTCCAGGCCTGTCGACCGCGTCCCTGCCGGGCGGGCAGAAGGCCGCGCGGATCTCCGAGCCGAGCTGGGACGCCGGGGTCCTCATCCGGCCCACGCGCCCGCTCCCGCCGCGCTACCGCGTGGAGATGACGCTGCGCGGCATCGACTTCGGCGGCGAGCGCGGCGGCACGTTCGACTACGGCGGCAAGCACAACGGCTACACGCGCGAACCCTGCAAGACCCGGTACCCGTGGACGTTCCAGGGCGCGCTGCCCGGCAAGTCGCGCTGCGACTATCCCGACGTGACGAGGGAGAACGGGTTCTACTACCTGACGATCCTCGACTACGCGACCCCGGCGCCGCACGGCAACCCCGGCATCCACTACCGGCGCAAGGTCATCATGGACGGCTACTACAGCGACGACGAGCGCTGGAAGAGCGCCGGGACCTGCAATCCGAAGACCGGCGAGATCTACCGGACGTTCGACGGCACCTTCAACGGGGTCAACGCGCTGTTCGTCCGCGGCGACAAGTTCCGCGAGGCGTCCAACAACAACATCAGCAACGAGTACTACATCAAGACGGCCTGCGGGAACGTGTCCATGGACAAGCCGTACGGGCCGGGCGGCAAGTTCCGCCAGCATCTCACCAGCGCCGAACTGCGGCCGGAACTGCTGCCGAAGGCGTCCTACACGTTCGCCATCGAACGCGACCGCACCGGATACACGCTCGAGATGAGCGGCCCGTTCCTCAACACCGGGCAGACGACGCTGCGCGTCCGCCACGATTTCGTGGAGGACGGCCGTCCGATCTGGCACTACAACCAGACCCCGGGCGAATACGACGGCCGGTTCGACCGCGAACTGAAGCACACCGGCCCCGCCGGGACGTTCACGACCGAGCATTCCTGGCCGAAGGGCTCGGCCTACCCCGACTCATTCATCATCGGCGACCCGCACCTGAACTACTACGAGGGTTCGGCGCACGTCGACGACATCCGCCTCTACATTCCCGCCCGCGAGAGGTGACGGAACCGGACGACCCGCGTCCGGTGGCGGCCGGACGCGGGTCGAATGCGGGGCGATCGCGCGAGGGGGTCGATCCGCGATCGGATTTATATGTTTTCCGTCAGCAGGTCAGGTTGTCACCGGTGGGGACACCCAGTAGCTGGGTGAACCGCTTGTAGGCGTTCACCCGGCTCTGCACCTGGGACGGATTGCCGCCGTTGCATTCCAGGCTGCCGTTGATGCTGCGGATCGTCTCGCCGAATCCGCGTCCGTTGACCATCGCGTTGTGCGGGGTCATGGTCCCCGGGCCGTTCTGCGTCATCCAGTACCAGATGGCGGTCTTCCAGGCCGTGGCCGCGTCCCGCTCCACCTGCCACGGGTTGTTCAGCAGGTCGATGCCGAGGGCGTCGCCCGCAGCCTTGTAGTTGAAGTTCCAGCTCAGCTGGATGGGCCCGCGGCCGTAATAGGCGGCCTGCCCCGCGGGACATCCGTAGGGCTGGCTCTTGTCGCAGTAGTGCGGGTAGTTGTCCTTGTTCTGCTCGACGATGTGGACGAGCCCGCCGGTCTCATGGTTGACGTTGGCGAGAAAGGCGGCCGCCTCCTGCTTCTTGACCGTGTCGCTGCCGGTGTTGGCGAAGGCGGGGTAGGCCGACATGGCGGCGGTCAGGCCGGTGTAGGTGTAGAAGGAATTGCGGCTCGGGAACATCTGGTTGAACTGCGCTTCGGTCACCACGAAGGCACTGCTGCCGGGCGGGTCGGTGGGACCGCTGGGACCACCGCAGTTCCCCTGGTCTGCCCAGACGATCGTGTTTCCGGGTGACTCGTTCAGCGTCCACCATTTCGCCGTCCAGTTGTGCCCGCCGTGCGACGCGACCGCGCCGCCGGTGTAGACCTTGGAGGCGTCCCAGGCCGTCGCGCAGTCCGCGGCGGCGGCCGACGACATCGGCTGAATGGCCGACAGCGCTCCCGCCGCGAGCAGCGCGGCGCCGAGCAGCGTCATCTTGCGTTGCACCACTTCACATCCTTTGCGATTTCACGCGGTGCGGCCCGCCACAGGGGTGCGGAGCGAGCCGGCCATTTCCAGCCGCCGATGTGCCGCCGCGAGTTACTGCACGTTCACGTCGATGCAGGCGTAGAAGGCGTTGGCGGTGTCGGCGATGTTCCAGATCGCGAGGATCTTCTGCCGTCCGCTCACGCCGCCGAGGTTGACGTTGTGGGAGATGGTGGCCGGCGGCTGCTTGTTGTTGCCGGGGATGTCCGCGACCTTCTGGCCGCCGACGTAGTACTCGTAGTTCCTCGTGCTGTGCCGGGCGGTGAACGTCCAGGTGAACGTCACGGACTGGCCGACATTGGAGACCTGCCAGCCCTTGTTGTCGTCGTCCAGCTCGCGGAATCCGGCGTTGCCGCCGCTGCAGCTGCGCAGGCCCTTGGGCCCCTCGACGCTCTGCGGCTCGTACTTGATCGCTCCGCACTGGACGATTCCCTTGGCGCACTGCGCCTGCCGGCTCATCGGCGCCGAGACGTACCCGTGCGCGAAAGCCGAGGTCGCCGGGATCACTGCGATGAGAGGGGCGATTCCGACGCCCGCCGCGGCGGCGGCGAGCCTGCGTTGTGACTTCTTCATGCGGGGGGTCCTTGCCTTGGGGGTGGTGATGGCATGGCGTGGACGGGACCGGACGGCGTGCGAGGCCGGGGAGTCGGCCTCGGGCCGGGGAGACGAGCCGCTTCTGCCGGAGCGGCACGGCCGCGTCCATCGGGGCGATGGAGGAGAGCGGGGCATGCGGGACTCCATCTGATAGGAAACTTTCCTATCGGGTAGCTGAACGTTAACGTTCCGTCCGATTGCGGGCAAGACCTCGATGAGAACGGCCCGTTCGCGCGCGCATGACCAGCGCAGGCCGAGAACTGAACCACGCTCGACCGCTCCAAAGAATTGTCAGAATCCCCTGATCGGCTGGCGCCTGATTGGCGATGTTCGCCGAATTCGACGCGCGAAATGCATTATGACCTGCACAAATGGCGCCGCCCGGCGGGACGGTGTTGCCGCGTTCCACCCGCGTTCCACCGCGTCCGGCTCAGCCGCGGCGTCCCGGACGCCCTGCGCCACCCCCGAGGTTCGGACGGCACCGTCTGAAATGTATGGTTTGTAGTGAACTGTTCCGAGCGGAGGGGTGGCAGGGTTCATGGGGAGGCAACCGCTGAGCTGTCCGTTGTTCCTTGCGGTGGGGCTCAGGCCCGCTCCGGACGAGTCCGAGGCGGAGCTGCGCGCGCTCGCCGACTTCTACGACACCGTCCATCTCGCGGAGGTCGTCCGGCTCAACGAGGGGTTCGTGAGCGGCGCGCGGTACGAGCTGACCGAACCCCTCGACGACGAGACGGTCCCGTCCTGGCTGGCGGTCTACGGCATCGACGGCGAGGAATCCGCGAGCGCGTTCGTCAGCAGGCAGCGGCCGGTCTACACGACCGGCCCGCCCTCGTTCTACCGCGCCGCGGTCGTGTGGCGGATGATCTGGGAGAGCTCCGGTTCGGTCGGAGCACGAGAGCTGACCCCCGGCAAGATGGCGATGATCGGCATGGATCCCGCCGCGGACGCCACCGACGCAGAGACCGCCGCCTTCGACGACTTCTACACGCGAACCCACCTTCCCGAGATCGTCTCCGGCCTCGGATACGACCGGGGCACCCGCTTCCTGCTCTGGCACGAGTTCACGCACCCCGCGCCGGGCTGCCCCCGCTACAACGCGGTCTACGAGGCGGAAGACCCGGAACCTAGGCCGCCCGGCGTACCGCCGCTCACCCCGGGCCCGCGCGCGTGGGAGGAACGCCAGGTCGGCTGGCGGGCGAAGTACCGGCGAGCGGCCTGAACGGAGAGGACCCGGATGACCTCGGCGACGATCAAGGTCGGCAGGACGCGGGTGTCGCACGTCAGCGACGGAGTGGCCAGGGGACCGCGCAAGTACTGGTTCACCGGCGCCGATCCGGCCGACTGGATGCCCGCGGCCGGCGTCACGGACCCCGACGCGCTGTTCACCGTGACCTTCGGCGGATTCGTCGTCACGGGCGACGGCCACGTCACGGTCGTGGACGCGGGCTACGGCCACCGCGCACACGAGATCCCCGGCCTGGCGGGCGGGGGCGGGATGCCGTCCGCCATGACCGCGCTCGGCATCGGACCGGAGGAAGTCGACCAGGTCGTCCTGACCCACCTCCACGCCGACCACTGCGGCTGGCTGACCAAGGACGACGAGGGCGCCCTCACGTTCCCGAACGCGACCGTGCTCGTCAACGAGCGCGAGCACGCCTACTGGACGAGCGACGAGGTCGACGCCATCGCGTTCAACCGCGATGGGGCCGGCGAGGCCCGCGCCCGCCTCCGCGCCGTCGAGGACGCCGGGCTCCTCCACACCTTCGGCGGCGAGCTCCGCCTGTCCGACGCGATGACCGTCCTGCCGACGCACGGCCACACCCCCGGCCACGTGTCGGTGCTGGTCGCGGACGGCGGCGCGGCCGCGATCCTGGCCGGTGACGTCCTGCACCACCCCGCGCACGTGGACCATCCGTGCTGGCTCCCGTCCGTCGAGTACGAACCCTCGGAATCGATACGCAGCCGCAAGCGGCTCGCGGCCCTCGCCGCCGACCGGAACGCGAAGATCCTCGCCCCGCACTTCCCCGTCCCCACCGTGGTCAGCGTCGGCCACGCCCCGGACGGCCGCGCGCGGAGCACCGCAACCCACGACATGGAGGACGCGACATGAGCTCTGCCGATCCCCGCATCGACCCGGTCGACGTGGACGCCTACCACCGGCTCGAACGCGAGCTGTTCGGCGACGACGCGCTGACCGGCGACGCCCACGTGTCCCGCACCTGGGCGCACAGCCCCGGCCTGACGAGGGCGCAGCGCCCCCTGCAGAATTACCTGCTCGGCCAGTCGCCGCTCCCCGCCCGCGACCGCGAGCTGGTCATCCTGCGCGTCACCTGGCTGAGCCGCTGCGAGTACGCCTTCGGCCAGCACGTCCGGATGGGCGCCGCCGCCGGCCTGGCCCCCGAGGAGATCGAGCGCGTCCCGCAGGGGCCCGCCGCCGACGGCTGGACGGAGTTCCAGTCGATCCTCCTCCGGGCGGTCGACGAGATGCACGCCCACACCCGCCTGACCGACCCGACCTGGACGGCGCTCGCCAAGACCTACGACGAGGCCCAGCTCCTGGACCTCATCGCCGTCATCGGCCGCTACTGGACGGTCGCCGCGATGCTCAACACGGTCAACGTCCAGCCGGAACCCGGCCTCCCCACCTTCCCCCGCACCCGATAGGCCGGGAGTCGGCCGGCGGCCGGATTCCGGTGCGTCACCGGACGTCGATCGCGAGGGTCTTGACCTGGCTGAACTCGTCGACGACCCAGCGGCCGCCGAGCCGGCCCCGGCCGGACCGGCGCCCGGCCGCGCCGCCGAAGGGCAGGCTGTACTCCCAGTAGTTGGACGTGTCGTTCACCACCACCAGCCCGCAGTCGATGCGCTCGCCCAGCCGGAACGCCTTGGAGACGTCGGACGTGAACAGCGAGCCGACGAGCCCGAAGTCGCCGTCGTTCGCGGCGGCGACCATGTCCTCCTCGTCGTCGAAGACCGACAGCGAGGCGATCGGGCCGAAGGTCTCCTCGGCGAAGAGGGCGGCGTCGCGGCCGACGGAGGTGATGACGGTGGGCGGGAAGTAGAAGCCGTCCTCGTCCTGGAGCCGCTCGCCGCCGGTCACGACGTCCGCGCCGCGCTCCCGGGCGTCCTGGATCAGCCGGTCGTAGCGGGCGATGCCGGACTCCAGGTGGACCGGTCCCATCGTGACCTCGGGGTCCAGCGGGGACCCCAGAACCGTGTCCGTGGCCTGCTTCGCGAGCAGCCGGGTGAGCTCGTCCGCGCACGACGCCGCCACCAGGACCTTGCCGGCGGCGCTGCACACCTGGCCCGCGTTCCAGAACGCCGCGTTCGAGATCGCCGTCGCGGCGATGTCCAGGTCGGCGTCGCCGAGGACGACGATGGGCGAGTTTCCGCCCAGTTCGAGCAGGAGTTTCTTGTCCCAGGCCGATTTGGCGATGGACTGGCCCGTCCCGCTGCCGCCGGTGAAACCGACAGCGGCGATTCCCGGGTGCGTCACGAGGTGGCTCGCGACCGCGACCTCGTTCGTGACCACCAATTGCAGCAATTCCTGCGGGAAGTCTGCCGAGAGGAGGATCTCGCGGAATTTCGCCGCCACGACGGCCGTGGTGGGAGCCGGCTTCCACACGATGGCGTTGCCGGACGCGAGTGCCGGGCCGATGTACTCGACCGGGATGTTCACCGGGAAGTTCCACGGGGTGATGACCGCCCACACGCCCAGGCCCTCACGGCGCACGATCGCCCGCTTGTTCGCGTCCTGCACGTGCGGCGTCTCGCCGCCCGCGGCGAGGACGGACTCCGCCGCCATCTCCAGCCCGCGAACGGCGAAGAGTATCTCGCCGCGTGCCTCGGCGACCGGCTTGCCGTGCTCGGTGGAGAGCACCTGGGCGAGTTCCTCGTGCGAAGCGAGCAGCGCCTGGGCGGCCGAGCGGCACCATTCGGCGCGGGTGGCGGGACGAGCGTCGCGGGTCTTGCGGAAGGCCGCCCCGGCGCTGGCGACGGCGGCGTCCACATCGCCCGTCGACGCCGCCGCCAGCTCGGTGAACGGCCGTCCCTCGGCGGGGTTCATCGCCGGGTACCCCGTGTCGCTCTCGCGCCACGATCCGTCGATCCAGGATCCGAAGAAGTCGGCGCCCGAAGGCGTGGCAATTGTCATGACGATCCTTTCGTGTGCTCCCATTCCCAGCCGCCCTCGGGACGGGGCCAGTTCAGCACCGTGGCCGCCGTCCGGCCGAGCATCCAGACCTTGTCCTCCTCACTTAGGAAGTCGAGCGTGTACCGCACGTGGTCGAGGTTCTCCCGCCAGGTCGCGCCGCGCACCCGCGTCGTGTCCGAGGCCCACATGAGCCGCTGCGGACCGTACGCGTCGTAGACGCGGCGCAGCGTCGGGGTCAGCGACGGGTAGGGGTACGGCTCGGACGTGTAGTCGGGGATCGCGGAGTACTTCATGTAGACGTTCGGGTACTTCACCAGCGGGAAGATGTCGTCGATGTGCGCCCAGAGGTCCTGCGTGTCCGGGTCGCCGATGATCAGGCCCATATGGTCGACGATCAGCCGGAGATCGGGGTGCCGCTCCGCGATCGCGGCGACCTTGCGGACCTCGGGGCCGTAGATCAGCAGCATCAGCGGGATGCCGAGCCGCTCCGCGGCCTCCCAGAACCACGGGAACGTGTCGACGTCGATCCAGTCGCGGCCGCGGAAGTCCGGGTAGCTCATCCGGATGCCGCGCATCCACGGGTCGTCGAACCAGCGCTCGATGCGCTCCCGGTCGGGGTCCCAGAGGTTGAACCGGCCCATCACGCCGAACCGGCCCGGGTGCTCCGCGGCCCAGGCGAGCTGCGGCGAGTTGTCGTCCCCCGCCCAGATGGCCGGGACGATCGCGACGGCGTCGACGCCGAGCTCGTCCATCCTGGGCAGGATCTGCTCCGGCGTGGACTCCGGCTTCCCGGTGTAGGTCTCGCCGATGTCCGGCCAGGGCCGGTCCGGAGTGTTCGGCAGGAACATATGGATCTGGGTGTCCAGGATGAACATGACTCCCCCTCATCAAGGTCGCCGGACGGTCGCTCCGTCCGGCGGCGTGGCCCCTGGAGTGAACGTCGCCCGTGGAATGAACGAGATGTTCCGGTACCAGAGCCGCCACGGCGTCGCGTGCCTGGCCCACGAGGCGGGGCCCGGGGTCCAGGTCTTCGCCTTCAGCAGCGTGCGCAGCGTCGCGAGGACGCTCTCGTCGCTGGCGTCGTCCAGCTCGTAGACGGCGAGGTAGCGCGGGCAGCCGGGTTCCGGATGCTCGAGCGCGTGCCGCAGCGCGTACCTGGTCCCCCGGCGGAAGCCGCCGATGGACACCGCCTCGGGCACGTGGATCTTGGTGTAGAACTCCTCGAACTCGGCCAGCTCGTCGCCGACGTCCGCGGGCGGGTCGATGCCGATGATGTAGATCCCGCCCGGGGCGCCCGTCGAGGGCGAGGTCTCCGCGACCTTCTCGTAGACCACCCGCCATCGGTGGGTGAGCAGGTCGGGCCACAGCGGCGGGTCGTCGGTGTAGCCGGGACGGGCTCCGTCGCCGGCGGTTCTCCCGGTCGTTCCGGCGACGTACGCGTCGGCCGCCTCCTCGCTCTCGACCTCGTAGGCCGCCAGGTACGTCCCGCCGAGGTCGCCCCGCGAGTCCGGCAGTTGGAGGACGTAGCGGTGCGCGGCGACGAAGCCCGGATGCCTCGCGAAGACCTCGGGGACGTGCGTCTCGTCGTAGAACCGGTTGAACCGCGCGACGTCCGCCGGGTCGGAGGCGGCGAAGTCGAGAGCGATCCAGTACAGGAACCTGTTCGAGAAGGGTGCGTGCGCGTTCATGCGGCGGCCTCCTGGGGGGCGGCGGCGCTCATTCGAGCCCGGCTTGGGCGGTCATGCTCCGGAGGCTCGTTCTTCTTCCAGCTTCGCGATGGCCGCGAGCGCCGCGTCCTTCGCGGCGTCCACGTGGTGCCGGGCGAGCTGGGCGGCGCGGTCGGCGTCCCGGTCGGTGATGGCCGCGACGAGGTCGCGGTACTCCTGCTCGGATCTCTCCCGGCGTCCGGGAATGGTGAGCGACAGCCGGCGCAGCGCGTGGATGCGCGCGTGGAGCGGCGCGAGGGTGGACGCCAGCAGGGCGTTCCGCGCCCCCGCCAGCAGCAGCTCGTCGAAATGGTAGATCGAGGAGAGCTGGTCGTCGTCGCTCTTGCCCGGCCGGGTGAGCTTGACCAGTTCCAGGATCTCGGTGTCGGTGGCGCGCTGGACGAAGAGCGACGCGGCCTCGGACTCCAGCGCCGCGCGCACCTCGTAGAGCTGCCGGACGTCGTCGCTGCCGAGCACCGCCACCCGGACGCCCTTCCGGCCCGACATCTCGACGAGCCCCAGCGCCTGGAGGTGGCGGACGGCCTCGCGGATCGAGGTGCGGCTCACGCCGGTGAGCTCCATCAGCTCGCGCTCGGTGAGGCGGCGTCCCGGCGACAGCGTGCCTTCGAGGATGGCCTGCCGGACCCTGCGCACGACGAGCTGCGGAACGGTCTCCGCGGGGCGGTCGATCCGCAGGTCCGGTCCGGTCTCTGACATGCCCTCTCCTCGATTTTTGTATGACGTAAGTTAGTCATACGTCCGAGGGTCGGTCAACCTCCACCGGGAGTGGCGGCACGGTAGCCGTGCGTTCTATTCACTGGCCAGCGGCAGCAGCGCGGGCTTTTCCGCAGACCAGGTCCACCTTCGTTATTGACGCGGCGTAGTACGTCTGCTTTCGTACGTCATACAAACTACAAGCGCTCCCAACGCACCCGCACCAGCGTCTTCCCTTAAGGAGGAAGGATGTTGAGTCGATTGGTCGGCAAGGGGCACAGGAGACGTCCCCCGATACTCGCGCCCGTGGTGGCCTCCGCGATGCTCGTCAGCCTCGCGGCCGCATGCTCCACGGGCTCGTCGGAGGGGCAGGGTGCGTCCGGGGGCATGCTCCGTGTCGGCGTGGTCGCCAGCACCATCTCCACCCTCGACGCCTACTCCAACCTCAGGTCGCAGGACTTCTACGTCCGCAACGCCTCGATGTTCGAGCCGCTCGCCCACCGGACGAAGGACGGCGGCTACCAGTGGGCCCTCGCCACCGGCATCACGCACAACAAGGACAACACCGAGTGGACGGTCAAGCTCCGTCCGAACGTCAAGTTCCATGACGGGAGCGCGTTCAGCGCGGACGACGTCATCGCCGTCTTCCAGCGGGTCCTGGACAAGAAGAACGCGCTCATCGAGCGCAACTACATCGACTTCATCGACCCGAAGGGCATCGAGAAGGTCGACGACCTGACGGTGAAGTTCAAGCTGCCCAAGCCGTACGGGCCGTTCGAGTTCGCCGTCACCAACAGCAACATCATCTTCTACAAGAAGGGGTCCAAGCCCGAGCAGGCGATGGGCACGGGCCCGTTCAGGCTCGTCTCGTTCGCCCCCGGGCGGGAGACGCTCGTCAAGCGGTTCGACGGCTACTGGGGCGCGAAGCCCAAGCTCGACCAGGTCAAGATCATCAGCTTCAAGACGGCGGAGGCGTCGACCAACGCGCTGATCGGCCGGCAGATCGACGCGAGCTCCAACATCCTCCAGACCTCGCTGCCGACGATCGAGAAGACGCCGGGCCTGAAGGTCATGAAGAGCGACGTGAACCTGAAGGTCTCCATCGGCATGCGCGCCGACAGCCCGCCCTTCAACGACGTGCGCGTCCGGCAGGCGATGCGGCTGATCGTCAACCGCAAGCTCGCGCTCACCAACGCCTTCGACGGGCTCGGCGAGGTCGCGAACGACCACTCGGGGTTCGACAAGTGCGTGCCGGCCGTCCCCCAGCGGGAGCAGAACCTCGACCAGGCCAAGAAGCTGCTGGCGGACGCGGGCAAGTCGAACCTCACCATCGACCTGCGGACCGCCGCGAACAAGCCCGGCATGCTCCAGCTCGTCCAGATCCTGGCCGAGGACGCCAAGAAGATCGGCGTGACCATCAAGGTGCAGAAGATGGAGCTGGGCGCCTACCTGGAGAAGTGGGGCGACTGGACGTTCTACACCGGCTACGACACGCGTCCCTACCTTGAGGGCGTGCCCGAGATGATCAGCGGCGACGCGGTGCTCAACCACAACCACTGGGACGACTCGGAGTTCAAGTCGCTGGCCAAGAAGCTCTACGCCACCGCCGACGTCCAGGAGCAGTGCGAGATCCAGAAGCAGATGAAGAAGATCGAGCACGAGCGCGGCGCGAGCATCCTCACCGCGACGAACCCCACGGTGAGCGTGTACTCCTCGAAGGTGAGCGGCCTCATCCCGGAATTCCCCTCGGGGAACCTGTACGACTTCACCAAGGTCGGCCTCGACCAATGAGCAGGTAGGGCGGTGTCGCGGTGACGGTTATTGATACGACGACCGGCAACACGGTCAAGGACGCCCCGGCCCCGAGTCGTTCCCGGCGGTCCGCCCTCGCGTGGCAGATCGGGCGGCGTGCGCTGACGGGCCTGGTGACCCTGTGGTGCATCTCCGTCATCGTCTTCGTGGCGACGCAGGCGATGCCCGGCGACGTCGCGCACATCATCCTCGGGCCCGGGGCGTCCGCCGAGCAGGTGGCCCAGCTGAACCAGAACCTGGGTCTCGACCAGCCGTTGCTCAGCCAGTACTGGGACTGGCTGAGCAACGTCCTCACCGGCGACATGGGGAACTCGCTGGTCAGCGGGCAGGCCGTGTCCGAGCTGCTCGCCGAGCGGATCTTCAACTCCGCGACGCTGACCGTCATCGCGATGGTGCTCATCCTGCCGCTGTCCCTGCTGGTCGGCCTGCTCGCGGCCGTCTTCAGGGACAAGCTGCTGGACAGGTCCTACCTGGGCACCTCGCTCATCGTGACGGCGACGCCGGACTTCGTCATCGGCAGCCTCGTGATCGCGCTGTTCGGCACCGTCGTCTTCAAGGTGCTCCCCCCGGTCTCGATCATTCCGCCGGGGGACGTGCCCTGGGAGCATCCGCGGGAGCTCGTGATGCCGCTCGCCGTCATGGTGCTCGTCGGGGTCACCTACCTCTCGCGCCTCGTGCGGGTGTCCTTCATCGACGTGCTGGAGAGCGAGTACGTGCAGCTCGCGATCATCAAGGGCCTGTCGATGCGGCGGATCCTGTTCCGGCACGCGCTGCCGAACGCCCTCGCGCCCAGCATCCCGGCGGCGAGCATCATGGCCGCCTACACCATCGCCGGCTCGGTCGTGATCGAGTACCTGTTCGCGTATCCGGGCATCGGCTCGGCGCTCGTGGACGCCGTCGCCGGCCACGACCTGCCGATGATCCAGGCCATCATCATGCTGATGGCGTTCGCGTTCTTCTGCTTCAACCAGCTCGCCGACGTGCTCGGAACCCTGAACAAGTCCCGCTGACGGACGAGTCCCGCTGAACGAATCCCGCCGACAGACGAGTCCGCTGACAGAAGAAGGAGCGTCCGGCCATGATCCGAACGCGACCCGGGGAGCAGGGGGTCCAGGCTCCGCCCGCGAACCTCACCCGCCGCGTCCTGACGTCCAGGCAGACCCGGCTCGGCCTGATCATGCTGCTGACCATGATCGCCTTCGCGCTGGTCGGCCCGTTCCTCGCGCCGCACTCGCCGACCGCGGTCCTCGCCAAGCCGTACGCGCCGCCCGGCGACGGCCTGCTGCTCGGCGCCGACTCGCTGGGCAGGGACATCGTGTCGCGCATCCTCAGCGGCGGAGCCAACCTGACCTGGATGGCGATCGTCGCCACGTCCGGCGGCGTGATCCTCGGCACCGCCATCGGGCTGGTCGCGGCGTTCGCGGGCGGGGTCGTCGACACGCTGCTGATGCGGCTCGTCGACGTGCTGCTGACGTTCCCGACGATCATCATGGCGATCCTGTTCATCTCGATGCTCGGGCCGAACCGGGTGATCCTGGTGGTCCTGGTGGCGATCGGGCTCACGCCCGGGATGGCGCGGGTGATGCGCGGCGCGGCGCGTCCGGTGATGAGGCGCGAGCACGTGATGTGGGCGCGGACGGTCGGGCTCTCGTCCCGCCACATCCTCATGCGGGAGGTGCTGCCGAGCGTGACGTCCCCGCTCATGGTGGAGATCGGGCTCAGGCTCATGTGGTCGGTCGTCGGGCTCGCCTCGCTGAGCTTCCTCGGCTTCGGCGTCCAGCCGCCCGCGTCCGACTGGGGGCTCATGGTCAGCGAGAACAAGGACGGCCTCGCCATCCAGCCGCTCGCCGTCGTCATCCCCGCCGCCTGCGTCGCCCTGTTCACCATCGGGGGCAATCTGTTCGCCGAGGGCGCCGCGCGCGTGATCGGCCGCACCGAAGGGGCTCGTTCATGAAGGCGGTCGAAGTCACCGGCCTCACCGTCGCCCTCGACGACGGCAGCGTGATCGCCGACGACGTGTCGTTCGGCCTGGAGAGCGGCCAGGTCATGGGGCTCGTCGGCGAGTCGGGCTCGGGGAAGAGCACGGTCGCGCTCGCGCTGCTCGGCTTCGCCAAGAAGGGCGCGAACATCACCGGCGGCAAGGTCGTGGTGGGCGGCGTCGACCTGCTCGCGCTCGCGCCGAACGACCTGCGCGAGGCGCGCAAGAAGCTCATCGGCTTCGTGCCGCAGGACCCCGCGACGGCGCTCAACCCGGCGATGCGGATCGGCACCCAGCTCACCGAGGGAATGGTCGGCGCCAGGAAGGAGGTCCTGCCGAGGATCCGGCAGGTCCTCGAAACGGTCGGCCTGCCCTCGGACGACGCCTTCCTGCGGCGCCACCCCCAGGAGCTCTCGGGCGGCCAGCAGCAGCGGGTGGCGATCGCGATGGCCGTGGCGAAGGGCCCGGAGCTGATCGTCTTCGACGAGCCCACCACCGGCCTGGACGTCTCCACCCAGGCGAGGGTCCTGGAGATGGTCGCCCGCCTCTGCGCGGACAGCGGCATGGCCGCCGTGTTCGTCTCGCACGACCTCGCGGTCGTCGGCGCCGTCGGCGACCTGGTGACCGTGATGTACGCCGGGCAGGTGCTGGAGACCGGGTCGCGCGAGGAGGTCCTGCTCTCCGCCGCGCACCCCTACTCGATCGCGCTGCTGGAGTCGGTCCCGTCGACGCGCCAGCGG
The DNA here is from genome assembly GCF_044326405.1 of Actinomadura sp. 1N219. Lineage (NCBI taxonomy): Bacteria > Bacillati > Actinomycetota > Actinomycetes > Streptosporangiales > Thermomonosporaceae > Actinomadura > Actinomadura sp. 1N219. The sequence goes on from NZ_JBIRAY010000011.1 coordinate 291,036, forward strand.
CTGCCGCTCGTCTCCATCCCCGGGCGGGCGCCTGCGCCCGGAGCCGAGTTCGACGGCTGCGTGTTCGCCGACCGCTGCGCGTTCGCCGAGGACCGCTGCCGCGACTCCGCGCCGCCGCTGGTCGCCACGTCCGCGGGCGGGGCGGTGCGCTGCGTCCGCGTCGAGCACGTCCGGGAGAACCAGACAGTGCTGGTTAAGGAGCCCTTGCGGCGTGCCGAGAGCGCGCAGGGCGACGCGTCCGTCCTGAGCGTCCGGGACCTGAACGCCTCTTACGGCCGGACCCAGGTCCTGTTCGGCATGTCCTTCGACGTCGCCCCCGGCGAATGCCTGGCGGTCGTGGGCGAATCGGGCAGCGGCAAGACGACCATGTCCCGCTGCCTGATCGGGCTCCACGAGGACCAGTCCGGCACCTTCGAGATGGACGGGAAGCCGCTCCCGCCCCGGCTGCGGGACCGGACGAAGGCCGTCAAGCAGCAGATGCAGTACGTCTTCCAGAATCCCTACGGTTCGCTGAACCCCCGCGAGACCGTCGCGACCGCGGTGACGGTGCCGCTGAGGCACTTCTACGGAGTGCGGGGAAAGGCCGCCCGCGCGAAGGCCAAGGAGGCTTTGGAGCGCGTCGAGATCCCGTGGCGGCTCGCGGACCGCTACCCCGCCGAGCTGTCGGGCGGTCAGCGCCAGCGGGTCGCCATCGCCCGCGCCCTCGCCTGCGACCCCACGCTGCTGATCTGCGACGAGGTCACCTCGGGCCTCGACGTCTCCGTCCAGGCGTCCGTCGTCGAGCTGCTCCGGACGCTGCAGGACGACGGCCTGAGCATGATCTTCATTACCCACAACCTCGCCGTCGTCCGCAGCATCGGCGACCGCGTCGTCGTCCTGAGCCAGGGCCACGTCGTGGAGTCGGGCGCGGTCGAGTCGGTGCTCACCGAGCCCCAGCACCCCTACACCCGCGCCCTCCTCGCCGACACCCTGGAGGTGGACCGCACGGACCCCGAGACGAGCGACCTCCCCGGCTGAGCCGGGCCCCGGGTCAGGGCGACGCGTTCATCGCTCTGAGTGCGTCGAGCAGGGCGGCGAGGCCGAACTCGAACGCCTGGTCGGAACGGGTCGGGGAGGTGGTCTGGGCCGCCAGGGCCCGGGACAGGTGCGGGGCCTCGACGCCGGGCGGGACCTCCCACATGACCTCCGGGGCGGCCCGGTCCAGCGCGGAGCCGAGCAGGAAGTTCTCCAGGGCGGTGTAGGACGGCATGACCTGCTCCGGGGCGAAGCCGCCCTCGATGAGCACCGCGGCGATCATGTCGTAGACCACCACGACGCGGGGCGCCTGGACGGTGCTCGTCGCCAGCAGCGGTATGACGTGCGGGTGGGCGGCGAACGCGGCCCGGTAGGAGCGGGCGTAGGCGTCCAGGGCGCGGTCCCAGGGGCGCAGGTCGAGCAGCGCGGAGTCGATCTCCTCGTCGATCTTGGCTCGGAGCAGTTCGATGACTCCGGCCCGGCCGTCCACGTGGTGGTAGATCGACGGCGTCTGGACGCCGAGCCGCCGGGCCAGCGCGGGCATGGTGAATTCGCCGTCCTCGTCGACCAGTTCCAGCGCGGCGGTGGCGATCCGGTCCTGGTCGAGCAGGGGTTTGCGGGGGCGCGCCATCCCACCTCCCTTCATCCATCCGTGATGTGAACCGTCTGGTGTGACGCGGGTCATCCGGTCTAGCATGCCAAAAACCTAAACCTAATAGGTTTAGGTTACACTGTGGAGGTGAGTCCCATGACGAGGTCAGCGGGGCCGGAGACAGAGCTTCGACACGGGGTGCTGGGCACCGGCGCCATCACCTACTACGTGGTGTCCGCCGCGGCGCCACTGATGATCATGGCCGGGCTGGCGCCGTTCGCGCTGCTGGCCGGGGGGATCGGGGCCGCGGCGGCGTATCCGGCGGCCGGGGTCGTCCTGGCCGTCTTCGCGGTCGGCTTCACCACCATGTCGCGGTACGTCACGCGTCCGGGCGCGTTCTACACCTACGTCACCCGCGGGCTGGGACGTCCGGCGGGCGTGGCGGCGGCCGTGCTCGCGCTGATGTCCTACAACGCCCTCCAGATCGGCATGTACGGCCTGCTCGGCGCGGCCACGCGGAGCACCGTCGACTCGCTGACGGGCGTCGACCTGCCCTGGCCCGTCTACGCGATGGCCGGGATCGCGATCGTCTGGTACGCGGGGTTCCACAGCGTCGAGTTCGGGGCCAAGGTGCTGGGGGTCCTGCTGCTGGCCGAGACCGCCGTCCTCGTCGTGCTGAGCGCGGCCGTCCTGCTCGACGGCGGAGCGCACGGGCTGGGTGCCGAGCCGTTCGCGCCGTCCAACGTGCTGGACTCCGGGACGAGCGCCGCGCTGCCCTTCGCCTTCGCCGCGTTCATCGGCTTCGAGTCCACCGTGCTCTACCGGGCCGAGGCCCGCGACCCCCGCCGGACCATCCCGCGGGCCACCTTCGCCGCGGTCGGCTTCCTCGGGATCTTCTACGGCTTCGTCGTCTGGATGATCGTCCAGGCGTACGGTCCCGGCGAGATCGTCGCGGCGATCGCCGGGGACCCGGAAGGGCTGTTCTTCGGCGCCACCACCACCTACCTCGGCTCGTGGGCCGCCGACGTGATGCACGTGCTGATCGTGACGAGCCTCATCGCCTCGCTGCTGGCCTTCCACAACGCCATCAACCGCTACTCCCTCGCGATCTCCCGGGACGGGCTGCTGCCCGCGCGGCTCGGCGCGACCCATCCGCGCACGGGCTCGCCGTACCGGGCCGGGGCCGTCCAGACCCTGCTCAGCGTGCTGGTCGTCGGCGCCTTCGCGCTCACCGACGCCGACCCGACCACGCAGCTGCTGATCTGGGTCAACACGCCCGGCCTCGTCGGGCTCATCCTGCTCCAGGTGATGGTGGCGGTCGCGATCCCGCTGTTCTTCCGCCGCGTCTCCCACCGCGAGGGGACGGTGCGCACGCTCTGGGCCCCCGGCCTGGCGGCCCTGCTGCTGGCGGTCGCGCTGTACCTGGTGATCGACAAGGCCACGCTGCTGACGAACGCGTCGCCCCGGGTGAACGCGACGATCATCGGGATCGTCCCCGTCGTCCTGGTCGCCGGGTTCGCGCTCGCGGCCTGGCTGCGGCGGGCGCGTCCCCAGGTGTACGAGCGGTTCGGCCAGGACGACGCCGACCCCGCCGACCCCGCCGATCCGGCCGCCGCCATGCCCGAGACGACCCGCTGAGGAGGACCTCCCCATGACCATCGCCGATACGCTGCTCGTCGGCGGGCGGGTGGTGACGCTCGACTCCGCCCGGCCCTACGCCACCGCGCTCGCGATCAAGAACGGGACGATCTCGTGGGTGGGCGAGGCCGCCGAGGCCTGCGACCGGCGCGGCCCGCGCACCACGGTGCTCGACCTGGACGGCGCCACGCTGACGCCCGGACTCGTCGACGGTCACATGCATCCCGTGCTCGGCATCGACGCGGCGGGCGGCGTCGACCTGTCGGGCTGCCGGACGGTCGACGACCTCCGCGCCGTCCTGGCGACCGCGGTCCGCGGCATCGGCCGCGGGGGCTGGGTGGAGGGCCATTCCCTGGATCACAACGTGTTCGGCGGTCAGCGCATCAGCCGCGACCTCATCGACGACGTCCTCGGCGGAGTACCGGCCTTCCTGCGCCTCTACGACGCGCATTCCGCGCTGGCCGGCACCGCCGCCCTGGAGGCGGCCGGAATCACCGGGCCGCGCGCCTTCGACCAGCGCGCCGCCGTGGTCTGCGACGACGACGGACGCCCGACCGGCCATCTCCTGGAGCACGCGGCGATGGAGCTGGTGCAGCGGCTCGTGCCGCCGCCCGACCGGCACGTCCGCCGCCGCCGGCTGCTCGACCTGCTCACCTCGATGGCCGCGACCGGCCTCACCGGCGGCCACGTGATGGACGGGCAGCCCGACGCCCTGGCCCTCGTCGCCGAGATCGAGGCGGACGAGGACCTGCCGCTGCGGCTGCGGTTCGCCCCCTGGTGCATGCCCGGCGACGACCTCGACGAGGTCCGGGCGCTCCAGCGCGAGCACGGCCGCCGGTGGTCGGTCGGGGCCGTCAAGTTCTTCATCGACGGGACGGTCGAGGGCGGTACCGCCTGGCTGGAGGAACCGGACTGCCACGGCGAGAACGCCGACTCCTTCTGGCGTGACCCGGCCGAGTACACGCGCGCCGTGCACAAGCTGGCCGGAGAGGGGATCCAGACCGTCACGCACGCCATCGGCGACGCGGCCGTCAAACACGCGCTGGACGCCCTGGAGACCGCCGGACCCTCGTCCGTCCGGCACCGGATCGAGCACATCGAGACGGTCACCAGGGCGCAGATCGACCGTTTCGCATCGCTCGGTGTCGTGGCGTCCATGCAACCCGGCCACTGCACCTACGCCCGCGCCGACCAGACCGACGCGTGGTCGCGGCGGCTCGGTCCCGAGCGGGCCAGGCGCGCCTGGCGCTGCCGCGACCTGCGCGACGCGGGCGCGGTGCTCGTGCTCGGTTCGGACTGGCCGGTCGCTCACTACGACGCGCGGGAGACGCTCGTCGCCGCCCGTATCCGGACGCTCCCCGGCTCCGGCGCCGCTCCCGTCAACCCGGCCCAGGCCCTGACCCCGCGCATGGCCCTTGAGGGAATGACCACTCACGCGGCCCTGGCGGCGGGTGACCCGTACCGGCCGGGACGCATCACCCCGGGTTCCCGGGCCGACCTCACGGCCTTCGCCTTGAACCCCCTGCGGGCCACCTCGGACGAACTGATCGACGCTCCCGTCCGCCTCACCATGGTCGACGGCCGCCTCACCCACATCGCCGACGGCTAGGGCCTTCGGCTGCGTTACAGCAGCCGCGACGCGCTGGTGAGCGCGTCGCGCAGGATCTGTTCCATCTCGTCGAATTCGGCTTGGCCGCAGATCAGCGGGGGCGCGAGCTGGACGACCGGTTCCGCGCGGTCGTCCGCGCGGCAGTAGAGCCCGCCCTCGAACAACCTCGTGGACACGTGGTCTTGCAGGATCCGCTTGGATTCCTGCGCGGTGAACGTCTCGCGGGTGGCCTTGTCCTTGACGAGCTCGATCCCGTAGAAGAAGCCTCCGCCGCGGACGTCGCCGACGATGGGCAGGTCGGTGAGCTTGTCCAGGGTGGCGCGGAACGCGGACTCGGTGGCGCGGACGTGCCCGTAGAGGTCCTCGCGTTCGAGGACGTCGAGGTTGGCCAGCGCCACCGCGCAGGAGACGGGGTGCCCGCCGTAGGTCGATCCGTGCATGAAGACCGCGCCGTCGCGGCGGAAGGGCTCCATCAGCCGCTCGTCCACCAGGACGGCCCCGAGCGGGGCGTAGCCGGAGGTCAGGCCCTTGGCCGTGGTGATCATGTCGGGCCGGTAGCGGTAGCGTTCGGCGCCGAAGGCGTGCCCGAGCCGGCCGAACGCGCAGATCACCTCGTCGGAGATCAGCAGCACGTCGTGCCGGTCGCAGATCTCGCGGACGCGGTCGAAGTAGCCGGGCGGCGGCGGGAAGCAGCCGCCGGTGTTCTGCATCGGCTCCAGGAAGACGGCGGCGACGGTGTCGGGGCCCTCGAACTCGATGGCCTGCTCGATCTGGTCGGCGGCCCACCGTCCGAACGCCTCGTGGTCGCCGGCGTGCTCGGGCGCCCGGTAGAAGTTGGTGTTCGGGACCCGGATCGTGCTGGGCACGAGCGGCTCGAAGTCCTGCTTGGCGCCGGGGATTCCGGTGATGGACAGGGCGCCCTGCGAGGTGCCGTGGTAGGCCAGCGACCGGCTGATCACCTTGTGCTTGCGGGGCCTGCCGGTCAGCTTGAAGTACTGCTTGGCCAGCTTCCACGCGGTCTCCACCGACTCACCGCCGCTGACGGTGAAGAAGACCCGGTTCAGGTCGCCTGGCGCGTCGGCGGCGAGCCGGTCGGCCAGCTCGATCGCGCTGGGATGGGCGTGGGACCACAGCGGGAAGTAGGCCAGCCGCCGCGTCTGCTCGGCCGCAGCCTGGGCCAGTTCCTCCCTGCCGTGTCCCACCTGGACGGCGAACAGGCCGGCCAGGCCGTCGAGGTAGCGCCTGCCCTGGACGTCCCACACGTAGGCGCCCTCGCCGCGCACGATCACCGGGACCGCGGCGTCGTCCGCGGCGGAGTGGCGGGTGAAGTGCAGCCACAGGTGCCCGATCGAGGGCGCGGAGGTGTCGTCGGGGAGCCGCGCCGGCGCACCGGCGGCCTGGAACACGTTGTCGGACATGCGTCCGTTATCGCACATCATCAGGCCGTGAGGCAAGTGAATTAGTGGCGATCTCGCCCTTGTGCAACTAGATCAGTAGCTGTGGCCGATGCGGTCAGCCCTGAGCCCGCCACTGGTAGCTCTCCTTGCGCAGTTCGAGGTAGACGAAGGTGTCCGTGCTCGCCACGCCGGGGATCGACCTGATGCGGGTCGACAGCACCTCGACCAGATGCGCGTCGTCCTCGCACACGACCTCGCAGAGGATGTCGTAAGTGCCCGCGCAGACCACCACGTAGACCGACTCGGGCATCTCCGACAGGGCGGCGGCGACCGGCTCCAGCGTCCCGCTGACCTTCACGCCGACCATCGCCTGCCGCCGCCCGCCGACCCGCATCGGATCGGCGACGGCGACGATCTTCATCACGCCGGTCTCCGTCATGCGTTGCACCCGCTGGCGGACGGCCGCCTCCGAGAGCCCGACCACCTTGGCGATGGCCCCGTAGGACCGCCGCCCGTCCTCCTGCAACTGCTCGATGATCTGCCAGGAGATCTCGTCGAGCTCTGGCATGGTCGCGCTCTTCCTGCTCATGACCGCATCATCGCAGGGACCGTCCAACCCCGGGTGACGCCCGGCGTCGACGCGGCGCATCGTCACGATATTAGTCGCCATTGACAGATCTGATGACTCATCTCATAGTCTGTAGCGCACTCAACGACGGAAACCGCACATCGCGGATCATGAAGGGAACGCCCGTGACGACCTTCGCCAACGTCGTGGACGGCAGGCGGCGCGCCGCCGCGGACGGACGGACGCTCGACATCATCGACCCGGTCACCGAAGAGGTCTACGCGACCTCGCCGCTGTCCGGGCAGGCCGACATCGACGCCGCCATGGACGCCGCCGCGCGGGCCTTCGAGTCCTGGCGCTGGACGGCGCCCGCCGAGCGGCAGCGCGCCCTGCTCAAGATCGCCGACGCCGTCGACGAGCGGCTCGACGAACTGGTCGACGTCGAGTGCGCCGACACCGGCAAGCCCCGGGCCCTCACCGCCACCGAAGAGATCCCGCTGTGCGCCGACCAGCTCCGCTTCTTCGCCGGAGCGGCGCGCATTCTGGAAGGCCGCTCGGCCGGCGAGTACATGGCGGGGCACACCTCCTTCGTGCGCCGCGAGCCGGTCGGCGTGTGCGCGCAGGTCACCCCCTGGAACTACCCGCTGATGATGGCCGTGTGGAAGATCGCGCCCGCGCTGGCCGCCGGCAACACGGTCGTGCTCAAGCCGTCCGACACCACCCCGGCCTCCACCACGCTCCTGGCCGAGATCTGCGCCGAGGCCCTGCCGCCCGGGGTGCTGAACGTGGTCTGCGGGGACCGCGACACCGGCCGCGCCCTGGTCGCCCACCCCAGGCCCGACATGGTGTCGATCACCGGCTCCATCCGCGCGGGCATGGAGGTCGCCTCCGCCGCCGGGCTCAAGCGCACCCACCTCGAACTCGGCGGCAAGGCGCCGGTCGTCGTGTTCGCCGACGCCGACATCGCCGCCGCGGCCGAGGGCATCGCGGGCGCCGCGTTCTTCAACGCGGGACAGGACTGCACCGCCGCCAGCCGCGTCCTGGTCGCCGCCGAAGTGCATGACGAGCTCGTCGCCGCGCTGACCGAGCAGGCACGCGCGACCCGCACCGCCGGGCCGACCGACCCCGGCGCCGCCTACGGCCCGCTCAACAACGCCGACCAGCTGGCGCGCGTGGCCGGAATGGTCGACCGGCTTCCCGGGCGCGCGACCGTCCACCACGGCGGGGCCCGGGTCGGCGACCGCGGCTACTTCTACGCGCCGACCGTGGTGTCCGGCCTGCGCCAGCACGACGAGGCCAGCCAGACCGAGATCTTCGGCCCGGTCATCACCGTCCAGACCTTCACCGGCGAGGACGAGGCCGTCCGGTCCGCCAACGATGTCGAGCACGGCCTCGCCTCATCGGTGTGGACCCGCGACCACGCGACGGCGATGCGCATGTCGGCCAAGCTCGACTTCGGCTGCGTGTGGATCAACACCCACATCCCGCTGGTCGCCGAAATGCCGCACGGCGGGTTCAAGCACTCCGGCCACGGCAAGGACCTGTCGATGTACGGCTTTGAGGACTACACCCGCGTCAAGCACGTGATGAGCTCGTGGTGAGGGGCGGGCCGTAGATCTGGGGGCCCAGGGATTGGGCGCCGTCCGCGGTGAGGGTCGTGCCGGTCATGTAGGCGGTGCGGTCGCTGAGGAGGAGGGCGATCAGGTCGCCTATCTCGGGGGCGGTCGCGAAGCGGTTCAGGGGGACGGACGACAGCACTCGGTCCCGGTCTTCGGGCGTGGCCCAAAGGGCGTTGCCTGCGCCTTCGGTTTCTGTCGGGCCGGGAGCAATGCAATTCAGGCGGATTCCGTAGCGGGCCCATTCGACGGCCAGGGTGCGGGTCATGGCCACCACTCCGGCTTTGGCGGCGGCGCTGTGGACGGTGCCGGGATGGCCCGTCCAGGCGTAGGTGGCGATCACGCTGACGATCGAGCCGGGACGGTCCGCGCCGATCATGTGGCGGGCCACGGCGGACGTGCAGTTCCAGGTGCCGTTGAGGACGATGTCGACCACCGCCCGCCAGCCGTTCGGCGACAGCTTCTCCGCCGGGGTGACGAAATTGCCCGCGGCGTTGTTGACCAGGCCGTCGATCCGGCCGAAGCGATCGAGGGTGGTCTGGACGGCGGCGTCGACGGCGTCCGGGTCGCGGACGTCCGCGGGGTGCGCCAGGGCGTCGCCGCCGCCCTGGCGCTTCACCTCGGCCGCGATCTTCTCCAGAGGTTCCTTGCGGCGCCCGATCACGGTCACCGACGCACCCTGCCCGGCGAGATGGAGGGCGGTGGCCGCGCCTATGCCGGTGCCGCCTCCGGTGACCAGGTAGGCGCGGCCTGCCAGTGATTCCATTGTTCTCCTCGGGTGCGTCGGGGGGGGCGTCAGGCCGTCGGGGCGGTCAGGCCGTCGGGGCGGTCAGGACTTCGCGAATTCCTGGAAGCGCTTCAGGACGGCGTCGCGGTTCGTCCCCCACCATTCGGCGTCCTGGAGGAACTGCACCTCCACGTTCTGGGGGTGGGACGGCAGCGTCTTCGCGAACTCCTTGTCCATGAGGTCGAGGGCCTTGGAGTTCGACGGGCCGTTCGGGTACTTGCTCCACACGCTCGCCTGGATGTCGGGACGGACGGAGAACTCCATCAGCTTGAAGGCGTTCTCCTTGTTCGGCGCGTCCTTGACGACCGACCAGGCGGCGAGCTGGAACATGCCGCCGTTCCAGGTGAAGTCGAGCGGCGCGCCCTTCTTCTTCAGCTCGCCGATGCGTCCGGAGAAGATGCTGGACGCGCCGACCTGCTTGCTGACGAGCATCTGGCCCGGCTGGGCGCCGGACGTCCACCACTGCGGCACGTTGGGCTTGAGCTTGCCGAAGCTGCGGAAGGCGCGGTCGACGTCGATCGGGTACACCGATTTCATGTCGACGCCGTCGCCGAGGACCGCGAACTCCATGTCCGGCGGGACGCCGTTGTCGGCGCCGCGGAGCGAGCGGCGGCCGGGGAATTTGCCGGTGTCCCAGAAGTCGCCCCAGCCCTCCATTTTCTTCCCGGCGCCGACGACCGAGGTGTTCCAGGCCATGACGATCGAGAACAGGTAGTAGGTGAGCCAGTTCTTGTCGACGTAGGACGGGTCGATGCCGGGAATGCTGAGCAGCTTGTCCGGCAGCGGCTCGAAGTACTTGCGGCCGATCGGCAGGACCGTGCTGGGGCCGCCGGCGATCAGGTCCCATTCGATGTTGCCGGTCTCGACCATCGCCTTGATCTTGGCGGGGGTCGGCGGGCCGGCCACCACGACCTCGATCCCGGTCTCCTTGCTGAACGGCTCGAAGATGTACTTCTTCTCCGCCTCGACGAGCGCGCCGCCCCAGTCGGCGACGACGACCTTCTTGCTGCCGCCGCCCCCGCCGGAGCCGCCGCAGGCGCTGAGCAGCGGGGCGGCGGCGATGCCGCCCGCCAGCAGGACACCGCCGCGCAGGACGTCGCGGCGCGCGAGCGGGGAACTCTGTGATCTTCCGGGGATCTTCATGGGAATCGTCCTTCTTCGGGGGTGGGGCGCGGGTTCAGGGCGGGGGTGACCTCAGCGGAACATTCCTCGTTTGAGCAGGTTGCGGGCGATGATGACGCGCTGGATCTCGGACGTGCCTTCCCAGATCCGCTCGATGCGGGCGTTGCGGTAGGCGCGTTCGACGTACGTCTCGTTCATGTAGCCGGTGCCGCCGAAGATCTGCAGGACGCGGTCGGCGACCCGGCCGAGGGCCTCGGTGGCGAACAGCTTCGCCGCGGCCGACTTGGCGTGGACGATCTTGGGCGCCGCGCCGCGGTCGGCCGACCACGCCGCCTCGTACGTCATCAGGCGCGACGCGTGCAGGTCGGTGGCGCAGTCGGCGAGCATGAACTGGATGGCCTGGTAGTCGGCGATCGGACGGCCGAACTGCACGCGCTGCTTCGCCCACTCGATGCCGTCGTCGATGAGCCGGGCCATCGGGCCGAGGCAGCGCGCGGCCGTCATGATGCGTCCGCTGCTGAGCGCGCCGTGGCCGAGGCTGAAACCGCGGCCGGGCTCGCCGAGCACATTCGCCGTGGGGACGGCGCAGTCGTCGAACACCAGCTCCGCTTGCCGGTAGCCGCGATGCCCCATCGTCTTGTGGAGTTGGCCGACGCTGAAACCGGGCGTGCCCTTCTCGACGAGAAAGGCGGTGATGCGGTCTTCGTCGCGGTCGGGGTGGGTGAGGGCGAAGACGATGGCGAAGTCGGCCGTGTCGCCGTGGCTGATGAAGCGTTTGCGGCCGTTGATGACCCAGGAGTCGTCGCGGAATTCGGCGCGGGTGCGGATTCCCGCCGCGTCCGATCCGGTGTCGGGTTCGGTCAGCGCGAAACACCACTGGATATCGCCACGGACGCATGGGACCAGGAACCGCTCGCGCTGCTCGTCGTCGCAGGCCAGCAGGACGCTCGGTGTGGTCGGCACGGTCTCGGCGACGCCGCCCGCCGCGCGGAACAGCACCTCGGTGACGAGGACCTGGCTGAGGACGTCCATTCCGCCGCCGCCGACCTCTTCGGGCATGCCCATCGAATTCAGTCCGATGGCGACGGCCTGCTCGCGGATGCGCCGCTCGACGTCCTCGGGAAGGCCGTCGTGCTCCTCGACGTAGTCCTCGTGCGGGATCAGCTCGGTCTCGGTGAACCGGCGGACCGTCTCGCGGAATTCCACGAGATGGCCGGGAATCGCGAAGTCCATCAGTTTCCTCTCGCAAGGACGATGAGCGCGTCGAGCGCCTGGCAGCCGTCGGGGCGGCAGAGCAGCGGGTTGACGTCGATCTCGGCGATCTCGGGGAAGTCGGCCAGCAGCCGTCCGACCTGGACGGCCGTGCCGGCGAGCGCGTCGAGGTCGGCGGGCCCGGCGCCGCGGAGGCCGCCCAGCAGGGCGCCGATCTTCAGGCGGCGGAGGACGGCGCGGACGTCGTCGGGGCCGAACGGCCAGAGCAGCGGGACCGCGTCGTCCAGCAACTCGGTGAGGACGCCGCCCGCGCCGATGACCACCAGCGAACCGGCGGCGTCGTTGCGTCCGCCGACGATCAGCTCGACGCCCGGCCCGGCCATGCGCTCGACCAGCACCTCGTTCGCCCTGCCGGTGCGCTCCTCGATGCGGTGGACGGCCTCGCGCAGCGCCTTCTCGTCGGCCAGCCCGATCTCGACGCCGCCGATGTCGGACTTGTGCGCGAGCCCGGCGGCGTGGACCTTGCAGACCACCGGGTAGCCGATCCGTCCGGCGATCTCGGCGGCGGCGTCGGCGTCGGCCGCCACCTCGCCGGGCGGGGACACCACGCCGTAGACCGACAGCAGTCGTTTCGCTTCGGCCTCGGGCAGCGTTCCTTTGAGCAGCGCTGCGGCGTGGCGGCGCGTCTCCGGGGCGGTGGCCGGGGTGGAGACCATCGCGCTCGCCGCCGGACGCGGCTCGCCGGCGAGCGCGATGGCGCGCAGGGCGGGGCGCGTCCCGGCGAGGAGGACGACCCCGTTCCGCCCGGCCAGGTCGGTCAGGCCGGGGGTGAGATCGGTGGTGGTCGTCATCATGACGACCGGGACGTCCAGCTCGGCGGCGGCCTCGCCCGCGCCGACGATCATCTCCGTCCAGCCGATCTCGTCCAGCGGGTCGGCGAGGGCGGGCGCGTCGCCCAGGAACGCGACGACGTCGACGTCCGGGCACTCCCCCATCGCGCGGGCGGCGGCGCGGTACACGTCCTGGTCGCCCCAGGCGTTCGCGCCGAGATCGAGCGGGTTGCGAATCCCCATGTACGGCGGCAGCACCGCGGCGATCGCGGCCTCGGCGGCTGGGTCCAGCTCGGCCAGCCGGACGCCGGCGTCGTCCGCGAGGTCGGCGATCAGGCCGCATTCGCCGCCGGAGCTGGCGAAGACGCCCACCCTGCCGCCGCGCGGCCTGCGGGGAGCGGCCAGCAGCGTGGCGAGCGCGATCAGCTCGTCCAGGTCGTGGACGCGGTGCACGCCGGTCTGCCGGAACAGCGCGTCGTAGGACGCGTCCCGTCCGGCGAGCGTGCCGGTGTGCGCGACCGTCGCGGCCTCGCCGACCGCCGACCGGCCCATCTTCAGGACGACGACCGACACGTCGAGCGACGCGGCCCGCTCCGCGAGCGCGCGGAATCTCGGGACGTCCGCCAACCCCTCCATGACCAGGCAGACGACCTTCACGCCGGGGTCGGTGAGGAAGTACTCCAGGCAGTCGGCCAGGTCGAGGACGGCCTGGTTCCCGGCCGACACGCCGTAGGCGACCGCGGGCAGGCGGCCCGACAGCATCATCGTCAGCGCCATGTTCCCGCTCTGCGCGGCCAGCGCGACGACGCCGTCCGCGTCCGCGTGGACGTACGGCATCTCGATGCCCCAGAGCGCGGCACGGCCCCGGTAGCTGGCGACGCCCAGGCAGTTCGGCCCGATCAGCGGCAGCCGGTCGCCCGCGGCGGCGACGAGGTCGTCCTGGCGGCGGCGTCCGTCCGCGTCGCGCTCGGCGAACCCAGCGCCGAACACGACCATGCCGCCCGCGCCGAGCCCGGCCGCCTCCGCCGCGAGCGCCGGGACGCCGGGCGCCGGGATCGCGGCGGCCACCGCGTCCGGCGCCTCGGGCAGGTCGCTCAGCGACGGGTAGGCCCGGACCCCGCCGACCTCCGTATGGGTCGGGTGGACGGCGTACAGGCGTCCCGCGAACCCGACGCCGCGCATGTTGCGCAGCGTCCGCAGCCCATAGCCGCCCTTCGGGGACGCGCCGACGACCGCGACGCTCGCCGGACGGAACAGCCGGTCGAGGCGGTGGCCGTCCGTCGCGAACTGCCGGGCGGTCATCATCGCCCCACGAAGACCGGACGGCGCTTCTCGATCGCCGCGGCCAGCCCCTCGGCCTTGTCCTCGGTGGGGACGCAGATCCGGGCGCCGCGCTGCTCGTTCCGCAGCGCCTCCTCGATGCTCAGCGTGTGGCCTGACCGGATGTTCCGCTTCGCCTCGCCGATCGCGATCGTCGGCCCGGCGGCGAAGATCCGCGACTGCTCCAGCGCGCGCTCCATCAGCCGGTCCGGCTCGACGACCTCGGACAGCACGCCGATGCGCAGCGCCTCGTCCGCGTCGATGATCCGGCCGGTGTAGATCAGCTCGGCCGCGCGGGCCTCGCCGACGAGGCGCGGCAGCAGGTAGGAGCCGCCCGCGTCCGGGCAGATGCCGCGCTGGGCGTACACCTGGCCGAACCGGGCGGCCGTCGAGCCGAACCGCATGTCGGCGGTGAGCGCGATGTCGAACCCGGACCCGGCCGCGACGCCGTTCACCGCCGCGATCACCGGGATCGGCAGCCAGTAGAGCCGCGCGATCGTGCGGTGCATCTTCGCGGGCCACGACTCCTCGTCCGCGTCGGCGTGCGCGGCCCACTCCTTGACGTCCGCGCCGGAGCAGAAGCCGCGCCCCGCGCCGGTGATCACCATGGCCCGGACGGACGGCTCCTTGCCGGCCCGCATGACGACGCGGTCCAGCTCGTCGATGTCGGTGTTGGCGATCGCGTTGAGCCGTTCCGGCCGGTTCAGGGTGAGCACACCGACGTCGCCGTCCATGTGCCAGGTGCAGCACTTGAGTGCCGGGAGTTCCATTACGTCCCTTCCGTGCGAATCCGTGCGAATCGAGGGCATGCCGAATAGAGGTCGTGGCGGGAGGCGCGTTCCGGTGGGTGCGGTGCGGTCAGGTCACGTGGGCCAGGAAGCGGCAGTCGGCCGCGCCCCAGCTCAGCCAGTGCGACGAGCCCTCGGTGTAGTCGGCCCGCGCCTCGGACGGCACCACCACCTGCAGCTCGGCGCCGTCCGCGGTGCGCAGGTGCACCTCGAGCTGGGGGCCGAGATACACGTGGGTGACGACGGTGCAGGCCACGGCGTTGCGTCCGGCGGCGGCGTCCGGCTTGTCCGCGCCGATCCGGACCCGCTCCGGACGGATCATGAACTCCCCGGCCGGGTCCGCCGAGACGTCGTTGGCCTTGTCGACCAGGATCCGCCCGGACATTCCGGCCACGTCCACGACGGTGTGCCGGGCGTCCTCGTCCACCCGCGTGGCGGGCAGGCAGATCGACTGGCCGAGGAACTTCGCGACGAACGAGTTGACCGGCTCCTCGTACAGCTCGTCCGGCGGCGCGGTCTGCTGCAGGACGCCCCGGTGCATCACGCCGATCCGGTCGGACAGCGCGAGCGCCTCGTCCTGGTCGTGCGTGACGTACAGGACGGTCGCGCCGATCCGCTTCCGCAGGTTCTTCAGCTCAAGCCGCATGTGGTCGCGCAGGTTGCGGTCGAGGGCGCCGAGCGGCTCGTCCATCAGCAGGACACTCGGGTCGAACACGAACGCGCGGGCGAGCGCGACGCGCTGCTGCTGCCCGCCGGACAGCTGCCGCGGGTAGCGGTCCCTGTACTCGGTGAGCTGCGTCATCGTCAGCACGCGGTCGATCTCGCGCTGCGCGTCCGCCTTCTTCATCCGGCGCATCCGCAGCGGGAACGCGATGTTCTGCGCGACGGTCATGTGCGGGAACAGCGCGTAGTTCTGGAACACCAGGCCGATGTTGCGCTTCTCCGGGACGTCGTCGGTGACGGCGCGTCCGGCCAGGTAGACCTCTCCGGCGGTGGCCGATTCGAGGCCCGCGAGGATGCGCAGGTTCGTCGTCTTGCCCGAGCCGCTCGGTCCGAGCAGGGTGACGAACTCGCCCTTCGCGATCGCGAGGTTGAAGTCGTGGACGGCGGGCGCGTCGCCGTACCACTTGTGGACGCCGTCGAAGACCACCTGCCGGTCGGTCGCGAGGGCGGCGGCCTGCCCGGCGGGCCCTCCGGCGGGCCGCCGGCCGGGCCGCTCGTCGGTCATCGGCGCTTGCTCGGTCATCGGCGCTCCCGCCGTTCACGGAGGATCTTGATCAGCTCGGAGAGGAGGAACAGCCCGAGGCAGACGGCGATGAGGATCGTGCCGGCGACCGCGAGCGTGGGCGTGAGGTCGTAGCGGACGCTGTCCCACAGCTTGCGCGGGAGCGTGACGGAGCCGCTGCCGGACACGAACAGGATGATCACCGCCTCGTCGAAGGCGATCACGAACGCGAACAGCGCGCCCGCCGAGATCGCGGAGGTCAGCGACGGCAGCGTGATCCGCAGCAGGGTCCGGGTCATGCCGGCGCCGAGCGTCCTGGCGGCGTTCTCCAGCTCGGGGTCGAACTGCTGCAGCGCGTTCGACACCGCGACGAGGACGTACGGGATGCCCATCACCGAGTACGCGACGGAGATCAGCTGCCAGTGCCCGATCACCTTCAGGTCGGCGAACGTGAAGTAGTAGCTCATCGCCAGCACGATGATCGGGATCAGCAGCGGCGAGTACAGCAGCGCGAAGACGAAGCCCTTCGCGCGGGCCTGGCTGCGCGCGAGGCCCCAGGCCGCGATCGTGCCGACCACGGTCGCGATCAGCGCGGCGAGCAGTGCGATCTTGGCGCTGAGCAGGGACGCGTCCACCCATGCCGAGTCGGCGAAGAACCGCCGGTAGTGGGTCAGCGACCAGCCCTCCAGCGGGAACGACAGGTAGTCGACGCTGTTGAACGACTCCAGGACGACGATCACGATCGGCGTCACGAGGAAGCCCAGGACCAGCGCGACCACGCCCCGCAGGACCCAGCGCAGCACCCGTTCCATCGGCGTCGCGGGCGACCTGCGGCCGCGGCGGGCGCCGGGCGGCGGCGCGGGCCTGGCCGCTTCCTCCCGCGCCGCGGCCGTGTCGACGGTGCTCACAGCGCCACCAGGCCCTTCACCTTGGTGAGCCGCCGCACGATCATCGTCAGCGCGGTGGCGACCACCAGCAGCATCGTCGCGAGCGTCGCCGCCATCCCCCAGTCGAAGTTGACCTGGACGGCCTGCGCGATGACCACGGCGATCGTGCTCTGCTTCGGGCCGCCGACCAGCGCGGGCGTGACGTAGAAGCCGAGCGCGATGACGAACACGAGCATCCCGCTGCTGACGATGGCCGGCAGCGCCAGCGGCAGGTACACGTGCGCGAACGCGCGCAGCGGTCCGGCGCCGAGCGAGCGCGCGGCGGGCGGAAGCGAGGTGTCGATCTGGTCCAGCGTCCCCTTGATGATGAGAATCGGGAACGGCAGCAGAATGTGCGTCATCGCGATGATCACCGCGCTTTCGCTGTACAGCATTCCCTGCGAGTCGCCGGTCAGCGGTTCCAGAATCGTGGTCACCAGCCCGTTGTCGCCGAGCAGGACGATCCAGGAGAACGACCGGACGAGGATGCTCGTCCAGAACGGAATGATGACGAGAAGCACCAGGAAACGCGCCTTGCGTTTCGACGTCCGGGCCAGGAAATAGGCCACCGGAAAGCCGAGCAGAACGGTCAGCACGGCCACCTCGGCGGACAGCCGGACGGTTATCACGAGGACGTCCCAGATGGCGTCGTCGGTGAACGCCTTGGTGAAGTTCCCGAAGCCAGGCTCCGGCTCGGTGAAGCTTTTCAGCAGCATCGCGCCGACCGGATAGGC
Organism: Actinomadura sp. 1N219; assembly: GCF_044326405.1. Taxonomy (NCBI): domain Bacteria; kingdom Bacillati; phylum Actinomycetota; class Actinomycetes; order Streptosporangiales; family Thermomonosporaceae; genus Actinomadura; species Actinomadura sp. 1N219. Next base: position 308,414 of record NZ_JBIRAY010000011.1, read on the forward strand.
GTACACGATCGCCATGAAGGCGACCGGCAGGCCGAGCGCCATCGCGACGAAGTCCGGACGCCGCGGGCGCCGCCGCCTGGGCGGGGGCGCGCCGGGGACGTCACCGGCCGGTGGCAGCCTCGTCGCGGAGGTACTCGCCGTCACGATTCACCGTCCCTCCGTTGCCGCATGCCGACCAGTCAACGGTTACGGCCCGCCATATGTCATGAGGGCCGGGTCACAAAAGTCGCTGAGGCGGCCTGTGTGAGCGGCACAGTTCGCCGGCTTCCGCGCCCGCCCGCCTCGGCGACCATGCCGTTGACGTGGGATGAAATCGCGTGATACATCTCCACAACCTGGGCCAGGTGCGTCACGCAGGTCGCTCCTGGCCCCCGGACTGGGGGGTGACATGGCACCGTCCGACACGTCCGCCGTCGTCGCCGAGCCGCTGGCGATCGTGGCCCGGAAACTCGAATCAGCGTCGACCGCGCTCGCGAACGAATTCGTCCGGCAGTACGTCTCGGCGGCCGAGTCCGGAACCGTCGACCGCCAGGCGCCCGTCGAGGCGTTCGACATGGCGGTGAGCGTCATCGGCGTGTGCTCGTCGGGTCTCGCCAGCGACGGGCCGGTCGGCGAGCTGCCGTCCGGGCGCGGAGCGCGCGTCGCGCTGCAGGGCCGGTCCGTGGTGGAGGCGGTCGAGTGGCTGCGGCTGCTGGAACGGGTCGTCACCGACCACGTCCTCGCCCACTCGGGCGCGGGCTCCGGCGGCATCGCGATGGACGGCGTCCGCGCCGTCCTCGGGCGCCTCGCCGAGCTGTTCGACGTGCTCTGCACCCGCGAGCTGGAGTCGTTCACCAGCACCTACAACGAGCTGGCGGGCTGGCAGGCCCGGGTCAGCACGGACCTGCTGAGCTGCCTGATCGCCGGTCCCGCCGTCGACGCGAGCACGGTGAACGACCAGGCCAGGATGCTGAACATCAACCCGCACCAGCCGTTCCGCGCGGTCGCGGCCTACCACGAACCGGCGCCGACGGCGCAGCAGTGGGCGCGCGTCCGCCGCCGGATCCTGGAGGTGCTGTGGCGGCACGACCCGCGCCGCGAGATCCTCCTGCGGGAGCGGCGCGGCGTGCTGCTCGCCCTGGTGCCGCTCGACCGGCCGGGCCCCGGGCTGGTCCCGCTGCTGACCGAGATGCTGGACGGCGAGCCGGGCCGGTCGCTGTTCGTGTCGGCGGGCGAGCCGGGCAAGTCGCTGTCGGCCGCCGGGCACAGCTGCCGGCAGGCGCTGTCCGCGCTGGAGATCAGCATCTACCGCGACCAGCGCGGCCAGGTCACCCAGTGCACGGACGTGATCCTCGAAGTGCTGCTCGCGCACAACCGGTGGGTGTCGAACCGGCTGATCGAGACCCGCATCGGGCAGCTCGTCGAGAAGCCGCATCTGCTGGACACGCTCCGCGTCTACATCACCTGCGATATGGCGCTGCAGCGGACGGCGGAGGAACTCCTCGTCCATCCGAACACGGTCGCCTACAGATTGCGGCAGATCGCGACGCTGACCGGACGGGATATGCGCCGCATCACCGACATCGGCGATCTCAATGTCGCGCTGATGGCCTACGACGCGATCCAGATGCGCCGCGACCGCGAAGAGGCCAGGACGGATCTGCGCGCCCGCTTGTTCGCCTGACCCGATGCCCGCCATCCGGCCCGCCATGTGCGGGACACATAATGACCATCGGATTTCTTTGGTGGTCCAGCCCCAACCCATTCCGAGCGGATGATTCTAGGCTTCGGTCCAATCGCCCAAAGACCGGTGTGAGCGGAGCGACATGGACCATCGTGCGGACACATACATCGACGGGACGTGGGTCGAGAACAACGGCGAGGACGTCATCGCCGTCATCGATCCCTCGACCGGGCAGTGCGTGGCCACGGTCCGCGAGTCGGCGACCGAGGACATGGACCGGGCCGTCGAGGCCGCCCGCCGGGCGCGTCCCGTCCTGCGCGCGATGGAGCCCGCCGACCGCGCCGGCCTGCTGGAACGCGTCGCGGACCACCTGGAGAACCGGCTGGACGAGATCGCGGCGCTGATCTCCAGCGAGATGGGCATGCCGCGCAAGCACTGCGCGAACTACCAGGTGCGCACCGCCGTCGGAACGTTCCGGAACACCGCGCGGGCCGTCGCCGACGTCGACTTCGCCGCGCCGCTGGACGGCCCGGCGCCGTCCGGCGGCTCGACCGTCCTGCGCGAGCCGGTCGGGGTCGTCGCCGCTATGACCCCGTGGAACTTCCCGCTGCTGCAGACCGCCGCGAAGATCGGCCCGGCGCTCGCCGCCGGCTGCCCCGTCGTGCTGAAGCCGAGCGAGGTGGCGCCGCTGGACGCGTTCGTCCTGGCGGAGGCGTTCGACGCGGCGGGCGCCCCGCCCGGGTCGTTCAACCTGCTGTTCGGCAACGGGCTGCACGTCGGCGAGTACCTGGCCCGCCACCCCGGCACCGCGATGGTGTCGCTGACCGGCTCGACCCGCGCGGGCCGCCGTGTCGCCGAGGTCGCCGCCGGGTCGATCAAGCGGGTGACGCTGGAGCTCGGCGGCAAGTCCGCGGCGGTCGTGCTGCCGGACGGCGACCTGGCGGCGGCCGTCGAGCGGGTGGTCCGGACCGTCCTGATCAACACCGGGCAGACGTGCACGGCGCTGAGCCGGCTGCTCGTGCCGTTCCAGTCGCTGCCGGAGGCGGAGCAGCTCGTGGCGGCGGCGATGGCGACGTACCGGGTCGGTCCGTCCGGCGACCCGGACGCCGACGTCGGCCCGCTGGCGAGCTGGAACCAGAAGCACCGGGTGACCGAGGCCACCGAGCGCGCCCTCGTCGACGGCGGCCGGACGATCTGGTCCTTCCCGGACGCCGAGCTGCCGCGCGACGGCTACTTCACCAGCCCCACCGCGTTCACGGTCAACGACCCTCGCATCGCGCTCGCCCAGCAGGAGGTGTTCGGCCCGGTCCTCGCCGTGATCCCGTACGTGGACGAGGACGAGGCCGTGTCGATCGCCAACGGCACCCCGTACGGGCTGGCGGGCGCGGTCTGGTCGGCGGACGAGGAGCACGCGCTGCGGTTCGCGGAGCGGATGGAGGCGGGCAGCATCGAGATCAACGGCGCGCCGTTCAACGGGCTCGCGCCGTTCGGCGGCTACAAGCAGTCCGGGTACGGGCGGGAGCTGGGCGCGTTCGGCATCACCCAGTTCACCGAGCTGAAGGCGATCCAGCGGCACACCACGAAGGGGCCGAGCGAAGCTCGTCCTTTGAATGGTGGTGGGCGGGGGCTGGAGGACGGTGCGCGATGACTGATCGCACCGGTGGCGACCTGGTCGTCGAGGCGTTGCGGGCGCTCGGCGTGGAGATGCTGTTCGGGGTGGCGAGCGTCCACAACCTGCCGATCCTGGACGCCGTCCGGCGGGACGGCGGGATCACGGTCGTGAACGTCCGGCACGAGCAGGCGGCGGTGCACGCGGCGGACGGCTACGCACGCGTCACCGGACGGCTCGGCGTGGCCCTAGCCTCGACCGGCCCCGGCACGGCGAACACGATGGGCGGTCTGTTCGAGGCGCAGTTCGCGGGGTCCCGCGTCCTGCTAATCACGGGCCAGGTGGAGAGCCGTTTCCTGGGCCGTTCCAAGGGCTATCTGCACGAGGCGGAGCAGCAGCTCGCCATGCTGCGCACGCTGACGCGCGAGGCGTGGACGGTGCGCCGCGCCGAGGACATCGCCGAAACGGTCGTGGCGGCGGGCCGCGAGACGGGTCGCGGATGGCCGCGTCCGACGGCCGTGGAGATCCCGGTCGACCTGCAGTACGCGCAGGTCCCGGCTTCGTCGCGGGTTCCGGAGGCGGCTCCGATGCCGCGCGCCGCGCCGCCCGCCGAGAGGGTGCGCGCGGCGGCGGACCTGCTGGCGGACGCCCGCCGTCCGCTGATCTGGGCCGGTGGCGGCGTGCTCAGCGCGGGCGCCTGGCCCGAGCTGCGCCGCCTGGTCGAGCGCCTGGAGATCCCCGTCGTCACCTCGGTGCAGGGACGCGGCGCGCTCCCCGAAGACCACCCGCTGTGCCTAGGCGCCCTGGTCACGACGCCGCCGTTGCGCGACGTGGTCGAGGACGCCGACGTCGTCCTCGCCGTGGGCGCCCGCTTCCAGATGTACACGACCGACGCGTGGCGACTGCGGCTCACCGGCGCGCTGATCCACGCCGACGCCGACACGAGCGTGTTCGGCCGCACCTACCCGCCCACCGTCGCGCTGCACGGCGACGCCCGCGAGACGCTGCGCGCGCTCGACGAGCACGTCACCGCCACCGCCGCCACTGGGGAATGGGCTGTGACCGGCCGGAAGGCCGCCGCCGAGGCGCGCGAGAACTCGCTGGAATCCCTCGGTCCGGATCATCGGGCGATCGTGGCCGCGATCCGCCGGTCGCTGCCGCGGGCAGGCGTGATCGTCCGCGACTCGACCGTCCCGGCGTACGCGTGGGGCGACCGGCTGCTGCCGGTCCTGGAGCCGCGCACGTCGCTGCACCCGGCGTCCGCCGCGATCGGCCCCGGCCTGCCGCTGGCGATCGGCGCCGCGCTCGGCAGCGGGGAGCGCACCGTCGTCGTCCACGGCGACGGCGGCATCATGCTGTCGATCGGCGAGCTGTCGACCCTCGCGCAGGCGGACGCGCCCGTCACGGTCTGCGTGTTCAACGACCGCGGGTACGGCGTGCTGCGCGACGTCCAGCACGCGACGTTCGACGGCGCCCGCAACGACGTCGACCTGCACACTCCCGACTTCGTCGCGCTCGCCGCCGCGATGGGCGTGCCCGGCGAGAAGGTGGCGGACGCCGCCGCGTTCGACCGCGCGTTCGCCCGCTCGGTCGAACGCGGCGCCGGGCCGTACCTGATCGAGATCGACCTGACGGCGCTGGCCCCGATGAAGCGCCGCGCCGGACGCCAGCAGCTGCTGGGCTGACCGAATCCCCGTTCGTCCGATGGTGAGAGGAGCCGTGCCCGATGACCGTCCAGAATGGATGGTACAGTTCACAACATGGCGATCAACCTCTCGTCCAGCTCCTACCTCGTGCTGGGGCTGATCGGCCTGCGCGGGCCCAGCTCGTCGTACCAGCTCAAGCGGGCCGTCGAGCGCTCGGTCGGCTACTTCTGGCCGTTCCCGCACAGCCAGCTCTACGTGGAGCCGCGGCGGCTGGCGGAGGCCGGGCTGCTGGAAGAGTCCGCCGAGACCGAGGGACGCCGCCGCCGGACGTACTCGCTCACACCCGCGGGCCGCGAAGTACTGCGCGAATGGCTCCGGGACCCCGACACCGAGGTCTTCCAGGTCCGCAACGAGGCCGAGCTGAAGCTGTTCTTCAGCGAGCTCGGCGACGAGGGCACGGCGGAGCGGCTCGCCGAGGCGCAGGTCCGCTACCACCAGGGCCGGCTGGACGAGTTCCAGAAGATGCTGGAACGCCTGGTCGACGTCCCCGACCTGGAGAAACGGGTGGCGCCGCTCGTCCTCGGCGTCCGGATCGAGGAGGCGTGCCTGTCGTTCTGGCACGACGTCCGCGACTCGGGCGTGCGCGGCGCGCTGGGCCGCACGCGGCTGCCCGGCGGGCACGAGGGGCCCCACCCGGACTGACAACTGCACGGCGCCCGAAGCGGGCGAGAAGGGGACGCACATGGTGATCGCCGACATCGCCCACCGAGGACTACGCTGCCGGGGACCGCGCCAGGAGACGCTCCTGCGGATGCTGGAGAACACCCTCACGCACGCGGAACGCCCGGACGACCTCATCGTGTACGCGGGCCTCGCGAAGGCAGCCCGCGACCACGCCGCCCTGAAGCTCATGACCGAGGCGCTGCTGACGCTGGAGGAGCACGAGACGCTCGTCGTCCAGTCCGGCAAGCCGATCGGGGTGTTCCCGACCGGGACGCGGGCGCCGCTGGTCCTGATGGCCAACAGCAACCTGGTCGGCCGCTGGGCGACCAGCGAGCATTTCTACGAGCTGGAGCGGCGCGGCCTGATCGCCTGGGGCGGGTACACGGCGGGCGACTGGCAGTACATCGGGTCGCAGGGCATCGTCCAGGGGACGTACCAGACGCTCACCGCCGTCGCCGACGAGCATTTCGGCGGCGACCTGGCCGGACGGCTCGTCGTGACCGCCGGGCTCGGCGGCATGGGCGGCGCGCAGCCGCTCGCGACCGTCATGGCGGACGGCGTCGCGCTCTGCGTCGAGGTCGACCCCGAACGGATCGAGAAGCGGATCGCCAGCGGCTACCTGGAACGCGCCACCGAGTCGGTCGACGAGGCGGTTGCCTGGGCGCGGGAGGCGGTCGCGTCCCGGACGGCCGCGTCCATCGGGCTGCTCGGGAACGCCGCCGACGTGCTTCCCGAGCTGCGCGAACGCGGCCTCGTCCCGGACGTCGTCACCGACCAGACGGCGGCGCACGACCTGATGTACGGGTACGTGCCGTCCGGCATGACGCCCGCCGAGGCCGCGGCCCTCCGCGAAAGCGACCCGGACGAGCTGACCCGCCGCGCCCGCGCCTCCATCGCGACCCACGTGGAGTGCATGCTCGCCTGGCAGGACGCGGGCGCCGTCGTCTTCGAATACGGCAACAACCTGCGGGCGCAGGCGGCGGAGAACGGCGTCGACGCGTTCCGCATCCCGATCTTCATCGAGCGGTACATCAGGCCGCTGTTCTGCCGGGGCCTCGGCCCGTTCCGGTGGGTGGCGACGTCCGGCGAGCAGGCCGACATCGACCTCATCGACACGATGGTGGTGCGGGAGTTCCCCGGGAACGCGCTCGTCCAGCGGTGGATCCCGATCGCGCAGAAGTACGTGCGGCAGGCCGGGCTGCCGTCCCGCATCTCGTGGCTCGCGCACGGCGAGCGGGCCAAGCTCGCGCTACTGGTCAACGAGGCGGTGCGGAGCGGCGAGCTGCACGGCCCGGTCGCGTTCACCCGCGACCACCTCGACGCTGGCGGCGTCGCGCAGCCGCTCCGCGAGACCGAGAACATGCCGGACGGCTCCGACGCCGTGTCCGACTGGCCGCTGCTGAACGCGCTGCTCACGGCCGGTTCGGGCGCCGACCTCGTGGCGATCCACGCCGGTGGCGGCGGCTACGCGGGCTACATGCAGAGCGCCGGGGTCACGCTCGTCGCGGACGGCACCGCCGCCGCGGACGAGCGGATCACGGCGGCGCTCACCGCCGACACCGGCATCGGCATCATGCGCTACGCGGACGCCGGGTACGAGACGGCGGCCGACGCCGTCCGCGCGAGCGGCCTGCGATGGTTCGGGTGACCGGGGAGCGGGCCGGGGAACGGATCGGGGAACGGGCCGCGCTGGACGGCGTCCGGGTTCTTGATCTGAGCCGCGTCCTGTCCGGCCCGCTGTGCGGCCGGATCCTCGCCGACCTGGGCGCGGAGGTCATCAAGGTCGAGTCGCCGGCGGGCGACGACGGCCGCCGGTTCGGCCCGTTCGTGGACGGCGGCAGCAGCTTCCACCGCCTCATGAACCGCAACAAGTTCGGCATCACCCTCGACCTGAAGGACCCGGACGACCGCGAGCGGTTCGCCCGGCTCGTCGCCCGCTCGGACGTCCTGATCGAGAACTTCCGTCCCGGCGTCATCGGCCGCCTGGGCTTCCCTCCCGAGGAGCTGCTGCGCCTCAACCCGGCCCTCGTCGCGGTCAGCATCAGCGGCTTCGGCCAGACGGGCCCGCTCGCCGACCGTCCGGCCTACGACCTGATCGTGCAGGCGATGTCCGGGCTGATGTCGGTGACGGGCCCGGACGGCGGGCCCGGCGTGCGCGTCGGCGTGAGCATCGGCGACATCGTGCCCGCGCTGTACGGGGTGGTGGCTGTCCTGTCGGCGCTGTACCAGCGGGATCGCACCGGACGCGGCCAGCACATCGACGTGTCCATGTTCGACGGGCTCGTCTCCGTTCTGGAATCGGTGGCGATGCGGGCGCTCCACACGGACGAGGACATGCACCCGACCGGCGGCCACCACGCGATCAGCGCGCCCTACGGGACGTTCGAGGCGAAGGACGGCCCGGTCGCGATCGCGGTGGCGAGCGACGTCCTGTTCGCGCGGCTCGCAGACGTCCTCGACCGGCCCGGCTGGCTCACCGACGACCGCTACACGACCGACGCCGACCGCGGCCGCCACCGCGAGGAACTCCAGGCGGAGGTCGAGGCGGCGCTCGCGGATCTGACCCGCGCGGACGTCCTCGACCGGCTGGGCGCGGCGGGGGTGCCGTGCGGGCCGGTCCTCGACGTCCGGGAGGCGCTGTCCCACCCGCACACGCTGGCCCGCGGCCTGGTGCGGGACGAACCGGACGGCTTCCGCACCCTCGCGGGCGCCGTCCGCATGGCGGGCGGCGTCGAGGAGTTCCGCCCGGCGCCCGCGCCCGGCCAGCACGACCACATGCTCGCGGCCTGGCTCACAGAGGAGCCGCGGATCCCGCCCCGTCCGGAGGGAGCAGAACGTGCTGAAGATCGACCTTGAGAACGGCCCCGTCACGATCGCGGGCGCGCTCGACGTGGAGCGCACGTCCACCGGGCTGATCCCCCGGCGGCTGCCCGCCTGGACCCGCCCGCAGCTCACCGACCCGTACCTGCGGCTGATGGTGCCGAGGCCCGCCGGGGTGCGGCTCGTGTTCCGCACCGAGGCCGACAACGTCGAGCTGGACGTCTTCGTCACCCGGTTCCGCAACGCCCACTTCCCGCTCTTCCCCGTCGCGTTCGACGCGGTCGCGAGCTGGTGCCGGGTGCTCTCCGAGGAGGTGCGCGGCGGCGACGTCTGCGTCGTCCGCGCTGGTCAAGTGGTCGAGACCGAGCGGGGCAAGCCGGAGACGATCCGGTTCGAGGGGCTCGGCACGTCCTGGAAGGACGTCGAGATCTGGCTACCCCAGGCCGCGATCGTGGAGCTTCGGGAACTGCGCGCGGACGGCATCGTCGCGCCCGGCAAGCTCCCCGGCCGCCGCTGGGTGCACTACGGCAGCTCGATCAGCCACTGCGCGGAGGCGGGGAGCCCGACCAGCGCCTGGCCGACATGGGTGGCGCGGCAGGCGGGGCTCGACCTGACGTCGCTGGCGTTCGCCGGGAACTGCCATCTCGACCCGTTCGCCGCCCGGACGATCCGGGACGTGCCCGCCGACGTCGTCACGCTCAAGGTCGGCATCAACGTGCAGAACCTCGACTCGCTCAAGGAGCGGACGTTCGTCCCGGCGCTGCACGGGTTCCTCGACACGATCCGCGACGGGCATCCGCGGACGCCGCTGCTCGTGGTGTCGCCGATCATCTGCCCCACCGCCGAGGACCGCGCCGGGCCGACCGTCCAGGACGAGACCGGCCGCTACCACGCGACGGGCGGCCCGTCGTCCGGCCTGACCCTCACCCGCATCCGGACGCTGATCGAGGAGATCGTCGAAACGCGCGCCGAACGCGACCCGCACCTCCGCCACCTCGACGGACGGGCCCTGTTCGGCCCGGCGGACGCGGACGACCTCTACGACGGCCTCCACCCGAACGCGGACGGCTACCGCCGCATCGGCGAACGTTTCCACGCGCGAGTGTTCGGCCCGGACGGCCTGTGGCCGGAGCTGGGCGGCGGCTCTCCGACTGAAGGGCGACCACGATGACGACCGTTTCGACTTCGACGGAAGACCGCACGGCCCGGGTGCTCGGCCTCATCGACCGGCACGAGCCGGAGATCGTCGCCTTCCTCCGCGACCTGCTCCGCATCCCGAGCGTCTGGGGCGACGGCCCGGCGCTGACGGCCGCGGCCGAGCATCTCGCGGCGCCGCTCGCCGACGCCGGTCTCGCGGTCGAGCTGCCCGGCTCGGGCACGGACGGGATGCCGAACGTCCTGGCCCGCGCGTCCAGCGGCCGCGATCCGGGGGACGCGCTCATCTTCAACGGCCACATGGAGGTGTACCCGCCGTCGCAATCGTGGCGGCGGGACCCGTTCGGCGGCGAGATCGACGGCGGCCGCGTCTACGGCGTCGGCGTCGCGGACATGAAGGCCGGGACGGCCGCGATGACGATGGCCACGGCGATGCTGGCCCGCTCCGGCGTGCCGCTCCCGCGCGACGTCGTCGTGCTCGCCATCCCGAACCATTTCGAGGGCGGCGAAGGCACCCGGCAGGCGCTGCGGGACGGGCTGCGCGGCGCATACGCGATCAACTGCGAGCCGAGCGGCCTGCGCGTCCTCACCGGCCAGCGCGGCATCGCCTACGTCACCGTGACCGTGCGCGGCCGGGCAGCGCACACGACCGCGCTCGACATCGGCGTGAACGCCATCGCGCGGGCCGCGGAGATCGTCCGCGAGGTGCTCGCGATGCCGATCACGCGCGCGTCCGGGGAGATGCTGGACGACGTCAAGATCTGCAACGCGGCGCAGATCTCGGGCGGGGTGGCGCACAACCTCGTCCCGGAGCGCTGCGAGATCACGTTCGACTTCCGGTTCCCCGCGACGCAGACGCAGGACGACGTGCTGCGGGACGTCCGCGCCGCCGTGGAACGCGCCGTCGACCGCCTCACCGAATTCCCGGTGGACGTCGAGCTTGAGGCGACCTGCCTGAAGAATCCGCGCAGCTCGCTGCGGGTGCCGTCCGGCGAACGCCTCCTCGCCGACGTCGCCGCCGCGCACCGCCGCAGCACCGGCGAGGCCGCCGCGCACGACGTGCATCCCGCGTGGCCGGACACGCCGATCTTCTGGGAGTCGGGCATCAAGGCCGTCACCTACGGCCCCGGCTCGATGGACTGCTACTGGGACGACGAGTGGGTCGCGGTCGAGGAGTATTTGGCCGCCGTCCGGACGTACGCGGTCGCGGCCCTCACCCTGGGCGGCGGCAATGCCTGACGGCGCGGTCGCGGTCGCGCCGGTCGCGGAGATCTGCTCGGACCTCATCAGGTTCGACACCACCAACCCCGGCGGAACGGAACGGAAGGCGGCCGAGTACGTCGCCGCGCTGCTGTCCGGAATGGGCCTGGAGCCGCAGGTCATCGAGGCGGAGCCGGGACGGACGAACGTCGTCGCGCGGATCGAGGGGGCGGAATCTGGCCTGCCGGCGCTGCTCGTCCAGGGGCATCTCGACACCGTCCCGGCGGACGCCGCCGCCTGGTCGCGGCACCCGCTCAGCGGCGACATCGCGGACGGCTGCGTCTGGGGCCGCGGCGCCGTCGACATGAAGAACGCGGTCGCGATGACCCTCGCCGCGGTCGGCGGCGCGCTCGCCGGTGGCCGCCGCCCGCGCCGCGACCTCGTGCTGGCGTTCCTCGCGGACGAGGAGACCGGCGGGAAGCTGGGCGCCGGGCACCTGGTCACCGAGCATCCGGACCTGTTCGAGGGGTGCGGTGCGGCGATCGGCGAAGTGGGGGGCTTCAACGTTCCCGTCCCTTCCGCCGCCGCCCCGCTGTTCGCGGTGTCGGTCGCCGACAAGGGCCTGCGCTGGTACGAGGTGGTGGAGAAGGGCGTCGCCGGGCACGGCAGCATGCTCCCGGACGACAACCCGATCCCGCGGCTGGCGGAGACGACGCTGCGGCTGGTGTCGTCCGCGCAGCCGTACACGATCACCGAGCCGATGCGGCTGCTGGCGTCCCGGGTCGCCGGACGTCCCGTCACCGACCCCGGCGAAGTCGCGGACGTGCTCGCCAATCAGACCGGCCCGTTCGGCCGGATGTTCGCCGCCGGAATCCGCACCACCGTCAACGTGACGCGGATCGGCGCCGGATACAAGGAGAACGTCATCCCCGGCGAGGCGTGGGCGCGGTTCGACTGCCGCTACGTCCCCGGTCATGAGGACGGCGTGGACGAGCAGCTCACGTCCGCCGCCGGTTCCGGGACCGAGGTGTCGTTGCTGCGGCGAAGCCCGTCCGTCCTTTCCGACCACGAGAGCGAATGGTTCGGCCTGCTCACCGAGGCGCTGCGGCAGGTCAGCCCCGGCTGCGAGGTAGCGCCGTTCGTGTTCAGCGGCGGCACCGACAACAAATGGTTCCGGACGCTCGGCATGGAGACGTACGGCTTCACGCCGATGCTGCTGCCCGCGGGTTACGACTATCCCGCGATGTTCCACGGCGTGGACGAACGCGTTCCCGTGGACTCCCTCGAATTCGGCGTGCGAGTCATGGAAAGACTGATATCCCTATGAGCCGTACACGAGGGCCCAGGGTGGCGATCATCGGCTGCGGGTTCGGCGGCATCGCCACCGCGGTGAAGCTCAAGAAGAAGGGCCTGACGAACTTCACCGTCTTCGAGCAGTCGGACGGTCCGGGCGGCACATGGTGGGACAACCGGTATCCCGGCTGCGAGGTCGACATCGCGTCCCATGCCTATTCTTTCTCGTTCCTGACCTACGACTGGACGCGCACCCACGCCGGGCAGGCGGAATTGCAGCAGTACGCCGAGCACGTCCTCGACCGGTTCGACGTCCGGCGGCACTGCCGCTTCGGCGTCCGCGTCGAATCGGCCACCTGGGACGCGGACGAGGCGCGCTACGACGTGCGGCTCGCGTCCGGCGAGACGGAGCCGTTCGACGTCGTGATCAGCTGCCTCGGCCTGCTCAGCCGGCCGCGCCACCCCGACTGGCCCGGCCTGGACGACTTCGAGGGCCCGAAGTTCCACACCGCCCGCTGGGAGCCTTCGCACGACCTGTCCGGCAAGCGCGTCGCCGTCGTCGGCACCGGCTCGACCGCCACCCAGGTCGTCCCGGCCATCGCCGGAAAGGTCGAGCAGCTCTACGTCTTCCAGCGGCAGCCGGGCTGGATCCTCCCTAAGGGCGAACGCGACTACACGCCACGCGAACGGGCCGTTTTCAGGCGGCTGCCGGTCGTCCAGAAGTTGCGCCGCCTGCGGCTGTTCTACCAGTTCCGGGTCATGTTCAAGGGATACGATCTTCACGGTAAACGGCAGCAGCGCAACCTTCGGCAATGCCGCGAATACATCCGATCCACGGTGGACGACCCGGACCTGCGCGCCCAGTTGACGCCCGACTATCCGTGGGGCTGCAAACGCCCGGTATTGGCGACCGGATTCTATCCGGCGCTGAACCGGCCGAACGTCGAACTCGTCCCTCACGCGGTCACGCGGGTCACACCCAAGGGCATCGTGGACGCCACCGGCACCGAACGCGAAATCGACGTCCTCGTCATGGCGACCGGCTTCCACGCGACGAAGTTCCTGGCATCGCTGGACGTGCGCGGCACCGGCGGCGTCTCCATTCACGACACGTGGAAGAACGACCCGAGAGCCTTCCTCGGCATAACGGTCCCCGGCTATCCGAACTTCTTCATGCTGTACGGCCCTAACACGAACGGCGGCTTCTCCGTCCTGGCGCAGCTCGAACGCCAGGCCGAGGTAGCGGTGCGGACGATCTCGCGGATGCGCCGTAAGGGGCTGCGGGTCGTGGACACTCGTCCGTCCGCCACCGAGCGGTGGGTGCGGTGGGTGGACCGGCAGCTCGTCAAGCACGCGTCCGCGATGGGGGCGAACTGCACGAACTACTACCACGCCGAGTCCGGACGGAACGTCACGCAATGGCCGAAGCCGCACGGCGAGTACTACCTGCTGACCAAGACGCTGCCGTATGTCGGCTTCATCGAAGTGCGATGAAGGCCCTAGAAGCACTCCGCGCCACAGACCCCGAGTTCTACGCGGCCTGTGTCGAACTGCTGGACGTCCCACACCGACATTCCGCACTGGACGCCAAAACCCGGGAGCTGATCGCCCTGGCGGTCAACGCGGCGGTCACCCACCTGCACGAGCCCGGCATCCGGCGGCACGTCCGCGCCGCCCTGGACCACGGCGCGACCCGCGAAGAGATCATGGAGACGTTCCAGCTCACGGCCGTTCTCGGCATCCACGCGGCGAGCACCGGCTTCCCACTCCTACGCGACCTCCCTCCGCCTCCGAGCGACGACATCGACCGCGAGAGCATCAAAGCCGAATTCGTCCGGCGCCGCGGCTATTGGGACACCGCGTGGGAGGACGTCCTCCAGCGCGCCCCCGCCTTCTTCGCCGCCTACCTGAACTTCTCCGCGATCCCTTGGAACAGAGGCGTCCTGGAGCCCAAGGTCAAGGAACTCATCTACATCGCGATCGACGCGTCGGCCACGCACCTGTTCACGGACGGCCTGAAAGTCCACATCGACAACGCCATCGGCCACGGCGCGACACCGGACGAGATCGCCACCGTATTGGAGATCGCAAGCACGATCGGCGTCCAAACAATGGAAGTGGGCATCCCCATCCTCCAGGAGGAACTAGCCCGGCGCGCCGCCACTACCTAGGCATTCCTGAATAGCACCCGGCAATTCCCGCAGCCGATGCATGGGCAACTCAAGCAAGGTCACATCGGCCGCCCATGGCGCAGCCTCGGCGACCACCGCACGCGCCTGCCGCTTCGTCAGATCACCACGGACGTCGATCAACGCGTCCCGCCAGGTGTTGGCCACCTTCCCATGCGCCCGATCCATCACCGCCCGCAGAATGCGCAACGCCGGATCATCACGAGGCTCATCCCTGCGGACGGCCTCAATCCCACGCCCATCCCCACTCAGTTCGTAAACCGGCTGCAGAATCGCGGGAAGCTCGCCCAACTCAACCGCCTCGTCCGACACGACCCGCACCCGCTCGGCCCGCGTAGCCAAAAGCACGCGCACCGCCGTCGCCTCCATCCCGGCGGGCAACGCCACACCGACCTGCCGCACCTTGGCCGCGTAAGGCTTGGCCAACCAGGTGCTCAACCGCACACGCGCCACCCCGGGCAGCACGTCCTTCGGCCAGGCCCCCACCAGCACGTCCGGCCGAACGTCCCCCAGATCCTCGGCGGAAACCTTCAACTGCTCCCGCGCCTCAACCGCCTGCGGCCCCTGCGTATAAATGGCGGCACTGAACCGTTCCGCACGCGCACTAGCCGCCGGAAGACTCTTGGACGTAGGACGAAGCACATACAAATCAGCAGCAGACCCGATGGCCTCAGCCCCGTAATACCGATTGAAGTCCGGGTAAATGGCCTCGGACACCAAGTTCAAATCCCGCAACGCATTCTGCACCTTCAAGGCCAGCATCGGCGTCCGCTCACTGGCCCCATAAGCAAGCAGCATCCGCCCACGCGCCTGCTCACGCAGCCCTTGAATGCCCCGCGCCACGAACAACCCGACCCCGTCCGCCGTATAAGGCGGATCCGTGACCACCAAATCAGCGAACTCCACAGCCGACCCCGGAAGCCCAAGCCGCAAATCGGCCCACCGCGTCCGAACACTCAACCCCAGCTCCGCCGCCCGCTCGTCGATATAGGCGAGAATCCGCTCATCGATGTCGACCACCAGGGTCTCGACCTGCGGATGGATCATCCCGACCGCGAGCGAGGTCAGGTCATGATCGCCGACGCAGAGCAGCCGCGCGTCCCCCAGCCAGAACCGCGCCCCCAGCAGCAGCGCCCGCCGCACCACCGTCTCCGGCGTCGCCGCCACATGATCGAGAACATGCCGCCCCCGCGGCGCCCGCGCGATGAAATCCGCCAGCCGCTCGACAACGGCCCGATGCTCCGGCAGCAGATGTCCGACGGGATCGGCCGGGACGAACGGCCGAAGCGCGCTTTCCAGCAGCTCGCCGATCTCCCGGGCCTGCTCGGCGTCCAGCCGGAACCGATCGTCCTCGCGCTCCACCGCGAGCCCGGCCAGCAGCGCCTCCACCGACCTCCGGGGCGCCGCGCTCGCCCGGATGAGAGCGGCCATCGACCACCACCGGCCGTCCGCCAGCAGGCTCAACGCGGCGTGGACCCGCCGGGGATCCATGCCCTCAACATCCGGAAGCCCCGCCGTCCCGTCCACCCGCCAGACCCTACCGCGCCTGCGCAGGTCGCTTTCTGAGCTGCGTGTCGTATCCGGCCGCGCGCCAATCGTCTTGTACGTAAGGAGATAGAGGAGGCGCCATGCCGGACGAGGACAAGAAGCAAGCAGCGCACCGAGCCCTGGTGGATCGCGTGCTGACAGCAGAGGGCAAGGCATCCACAGAGCAACGAGCGCGCGCATTCAACAACGAGGGCCTCTCCCCACCCCTGGACGCGCTGGTCGCCAAGATCTCGGACGCTCCAGCGCAGGTCACCGAAGCGGACCTGGCCTCAGCGAAGGCGTGCGGCTGCACCGAAGACAAGCTCTTCGAGCTGGTGGTATGCGCGGCGGTAGGCCAATCCACCCGCCTCTACGAAGCCGGATTGGCGGCCCTGGCCGAAGCGAGGTCGGACCATGCGACTTGACATCCTCAACAACGGCTACCGCCCCGGAACCAAGCTGCTGTTCGCCATGATCCGGCTGTTCTCCGGCCACCCGGTACCGGACGCCGCAAAGGTGACGTTCTACCGCCCCGATTTCTACGGAGCCAGCGCCAAGGAGTTCACCCACGAGGCGATGCGCGGACCGTCCGCCTGGACGGTGGGCGACCGGGAGCTAATGGCGGCTTACGTGTCGAAAGTGAACGAGACCGCATTCTGCATCGCCGCGCACACCGCCACCGCCACGCGCGCCTACCAGGACGCACCACGAGTCGCGGCGGCACTGGCCGACCTCGAATCGGCGCCCATCGAGGAGCCGCTGCGAGCGACACTGCGAATGCTCGGCAAGCTGACGCGAGAGGGAACCGTCAGCGCCCAGGACATGCGCGACGTGCTGGCCACCGGTGCCACACCCCAACAGATCCAGGACGCACTAGCGGTCTGCACCGCCTTCAACATCACCGACCGCCTAGCCGACGCCTTCGGCTTCGCACAACTCAGCCCCAAGGGCTTCGAGGCAGGAGCCAAATACCTACTCAAACGCGGCTACCGCTAACCCACACGACCCACGTCGTTACACTGTGCAGTCACTTGACCACATAGAGTCACTCTCATTGCCTGACCCGGGCATCACTCTCCGTGTGAATCTCATGCCGCGAGGTCGCTCTCGCGGACACATTCCAGTCACACGAAACGGAGAAGCCTTCATGGCCCGCAGATCCCGTCTGACCCTCACCGTGGTGGCCCTGGCCGCCCTCGCCACCA
The DNA here is from genome assembly GCF_044326405.1 of Actinomadura sp. 1N219. NCBI lineage: Bacteria > Bacillati > Actinomycetota > Actinomycetes > Streptosporangiales > Thermomonosporaceae > Actinomadura > Actinomadura sp. 1N219. The sequence continues at coordinate 325,444 of NZ_JBIRAY010000011.1, forward strand.
CGGCCACCCCCGCCGCCTCGGCCGCCGCCGCCCCGGCGCGGCTGGACCTGCCGCCGGGCGTCATCAAGCTCAACGACTCCGAGCGCTGCCCCATGGCGACCCTGTGCCTCTACCAGCACTACAACCGGCGGGGACCGGCCTACGGAATCGGCGCGGGCTACCAGGTCGACCTCAGGGAACTGCCCATGAACGGCGGCACCGCCGCCAACAACGTCTCGTCCTGGGTCAACAACACCGACACCCTGGCCGTCCTGATCGACGAGGACACCGGCACAGCCCGGCCGCTCTTCCCGCGCCAGCAGCTGGAGGAGCCGCCGCCGTACAACGACACCGTCGACCAGGTCGACTGGGCCTAACAACCCCTCGCCTTACCGCCGTCCGGCCGGACACCCACCTCCGGCCGGACGGCGCCTGACACCCCGGCGCCTGACCTGAAACGCGTGTTGAGCTCTGTGCGACACCGCTCGCCACAGCCGAACTACGAACGGAGCACCTCGATGGCCAACCGGAAATCACGCCTGATCATCACTGCGGTCGCCATGGCCGCCTTCACCACCACGGCCGCCGCCCCAGGGACGGCCCACGCCGGACCCGTCCCGCGCGGAGGGGGCCTGCCGCCCGGCGTCGTCAAGCTCGCTCCCAGCGCAACCTGCCCCAAGGCGATGCTCTGCCTGTACAGGTTCTTCAGGCACAAGGGACCGGCCTACGGAATCTTCGCCCGCTACCGGGTCGCCCTCAAGGACCTGCCGATGGACGGCGGGACGGCGGCCAACAGCATCTCGTCCTGGCAGAACAACACCCACGCCACCGCCGTGCTGACCGACGAGCGCACCGGCCACACCCAGCGGCTCGCTCCCGGCCAGAGGCTGGAGGACCTGCCGCCCCACGACGACATCATCGACCACGTCGACTGGGCCTGACGCCTGAGACTCACGACATCGCCGACTGCTCTGCGATGACGGTGAAGGCCCCGGTGGTGTGATGCTCGCACGGATACCACCGGGGCCAGGAGCCGCCCAAAAGATTGGTTACATAGACCACCTTCCTTCTGCCGGGGGTTAGCTGCTCCTCCGGACGGCGGAGTGGCGGGGGGATGCTCGCTCACCATCGTCCGGAGGCGTCTTCGGGTGGAGCGGCTATCCGGTGTATCCGGTCCGTCTGCCGGGCGGCGGGGAATAGCGCCTGCCGGTCGAGGCGGCGCTGTGGCGGGACGGACGCGTCCTGGACGCGGAAGCGCGGGTGGCGGCGCCCTTGCGGTGAATTCCACGGCGGTGAATCCAGGGCCATATCAGCCAGGCCACGCCGACCCCGAACATCGCGCATGCCGCGCCGTACAGCAGCAGCCAGAACAGAATGGGTCCGAGTTCGATCGCCATGCGTCACGCCTCCCGCGACCAGGTCGGCACCGAATTCGGACGCGCACTCAGCTCTCGCGCCATTTCGTCCTGGCGTGTCATGGCCGTCTCCAGCGCGTCCAGCGTCGAGGCGCAGACCGTGTCCGCCAATCCGGCGTCGACCTGCCGGTGCGTCAGCGGGCGCCGGACGTGAACGGTCCAGAGACTGGTCTGCTGGGCCAGGTACGGGGCGGCCCAGCGCCCGGACGCCGCCTCCCCGACCGCCGGCAGTGGCTCGAATGCCTCGATCTTGTTTTCCTGCGGGCTCGCGTTCATCGATTTCACTTCCGCTCGCGTCTTTGTCCCTTCTGACTCCCAAGATTGACGCCAATGACTTATGGTGGCTACAGAACGGAGTGATACTTCGCGACATACCATCCGTGGAGGATCGCAAATGCCCCCATCTGTCCCAATTGACCCCCGCCAGAGCATGAGGGCCCAGCTCGCATACACGCTGAGGCTGATGCGCGAAATCAAGAACATGAGCCAGAACGACCTGGCAAAGGAGCTATATACGACACGCGAGACAATTGCGGCATACGAAGGCCGCCGGAACCACCCCGACGAGGACTTCTGCAAGAGGCTGGACGAGTTCTTCAACACCGGCGAGATGTTCCAGGGCCTCTGGTTCCACGCCCAGCGCGAACACCTCAACGAATGGTTCGAGGCGTACGTCGTCCACGAGACCGAGGCCACGGAGATCCGCACCTTCCAGCCCCTCTACATCCCCGGCCTCCTCCAGACCGAGGGCTACATGAGGGCGACCACTCCTCCGAGGGAGAAGGACGAGCAATTCATCGCTCAGCGCCTGTCACGGCGGGACATCCTCACGCGGGACACGAACCCGCCTCACCTCTTCGTCGTCCTCGACCACGCCGCCGTCCTTCGCCGTTGGCGTGACGCGAATGTCATGCGAGAGCAACTCCAGCACCTCCTCGACGTTGGAGAAGCACCTCACATACACATCCAGGCAGTCCGGATCACCGATGGGTGGCACCCTGGGCTCGATGGCGCAATGGTCCTCCTCACCAAGGCGGACCGAAGCCACGTTGGGTACGTAGAGGCCCAATTCGGTGGAAGACTGATCGAAGACCCGGCGGAGGTCACTCTGCTGGGGATCCAGTTCGACGAGATCAGATGCCATGCATTGTCCGAAAGAGACACGCGGGCGCTGATCCGGAAGACGATGGAGACGATCCAGGATGATCCAGTGGCGTAAGAGCAGCCACAGCCAAGGCGGCCACGGTGAGTGCGTCGAGATCTCTACGAACACCTCGACCTCCCTGATTCGGGACTCCAAAGACCCGGACGGACCGCAGCTGGCTCTTAGGCAGGGCGAGCTAGCGACGCTCATTAGCCAGATCAAAGACGGCGACCTCGACCTGCAACCCCCGCTCTGACCAGTTCCTCTCGAAGGCCCCGGCGCGCGTCCAGGCGTCGGGGTCTTTCGTTGGCGCTCGGCCTCTCAGTGCAGGCCGGGGTTGAAGACGTTGTCGAACTCGGTGCGGTTCAGCTCCATGACAGTGCCGACGACGTGCCGCAGGTGTGCCTCCATGCGGGCCTGGGCTTCGGGTCCGTCGCCCACCACCACCGCGCGCAGGATCTGGGCATGGTCATCGGTGGACGCGTCGTAGCTCCGGGTCGACGAGCTCGCGAAATGCCGCAGGCGATGCAACGGGAGCTGCATCGTCTCCCACTGCCGCACGAGCAGCCGGTTGCCGCTTCGGCGGACGACGCCGCCGTGCACGAGGTCATTCTGCGTCTGGAACTCGGCCGCCTCGTCGCCTGACGCGGCCCGCTGCGTGAGGTCGAGGAGGCCGCTGAAGAAGTCGAGGTTGTCGTCCTCGTGGATCCGCTGTGCGGCCAGCCTGCTCGCGAAGCCCTCCAGCAGGATCCGTACCTGGAAGAACTCGGCGATGTCCCGTCGTTCGAGGACGCGGACCACGGCACCGCGGTGCGGATGCAGGTCCAGCACACCTTCGGCGTCGAGTCTCTTGAGCGCCTCGCGCAGGGGCACCCGGCTCACGCCGATCTCGTCCGTCAGCCGCGATTCGGTGAGCCGCTCGCCAGCGAGGTACACGCCGTCGCGAAGGTTGGTCAGGATCGCGTCGTGCGCCCGGTCGCTCGCCGAACCCGCGCTCCTCGCGGCGGGCGTCAACGGCGCTCCAGGCTCAGCGTGCAGGTCGTCACGTGCTCAGTCTCCCCTTCGACGCCCGCGGCTCGCAATCTCACGCTGACCACGATCATTAGCTGATCTGGAAAGCAGTGTATGCACAGCTCAGATGGAATACAGTCGACTGATACCGGGCGGGCTTGACGAAGTTTCGATGGATCGTATAACAATCCATCCAACGCACCAGAGAGAGCTGAGGAGCCCCCGCATGACGATCGACGGACGGATGGTGGCCACCGGCGGCTTCCAGACCCACTACTTCGAGGCCGGCGAAGGGGACCCGGTGATCCTCGTCCACGGCGGCGGGGCGGGGGCCGACGGCCTGTCCAACTGGCGTGACTGCCTGCCGTACTTCAGCGCCCGGCGGCGCACGATCGTCATCGACATGGTCGGGTTCGGCCGCTCCGGGAAGCCGGACCCGGCCGGGTTCGGCTACGGCCAGCCCGACAGGATCCGGCAGCTCATCGACTTCATCGAGGCGCTCGGCCTGGAGCGGGTCAGCCTCGTCGGCAACTCGATGGGCGGTGCCATGTCGCTCGGCGTCGCGATGCAGCGTCCCGATCTGGTGGCCGATCTGGTGCTGATGGGGAGTGCGGGAGCGAGCAACGAGCTCAGCCCCGCGCTGGGCCCGATCCTGAACTACGACTTCACCTTCGAGGGCATGCGCCGGGTCATCACCGCGCTCACCAACCCGTCGTACGTGCCGACCGAGGAGCAGATCGACTACCGATACCGGTCCTCGATCGAACCGGACACCCGCGCCGCCTACGTGGCCACGATGCGGTGGGTCCGCGAGGTGGGGATGGCGTACTCCGAAAGTGAGATCTCCTCCGTCAAGGCCCGCACCCTCGTCGTCAACGGGAAGAACGATCTGGTCGCGCCGATCAAGCACGCGTACCGCTTCCTGGAGCTCATCGAGAACTCCACCGGCTTCGTGCTGCCGCACTGCGGGCACTGGGCGATGATCGAATATCCCGAGCTGTTCTCGCAGGTCACGCTGGACTTCCTGGACCGGCGCGGGGCCTGACGCCCCGCCTTTCGGCCCCGAAGGGAATGCATTGATGGAAATCAAGCAACTGGGCTATCTCGGACTGGACGCGCGCGAGCCCGCGGCGTTCACCGAATACGCCACCGGAATCCTCGGCCTCCAGCGGGTGGACGGCGAGGACGGCACGACCCATTTCCGGATGGACGACGTCCATCACCGGATCACCGTCGAGCAGGCCGACCGGGACGGCGGCGCCTACTACGGCTGGGAACTGGAGGACGCCGCCGCCCTGTCGGCCGCACTCGACGAATTGAGCGACCGGGGCATCGCATTCCGGCAGGCCACCTCGCGGGAGCTGGAAATCCGCCGAGTCGGGGGCATGGCCCATCTGACCGACCCGGCCGGTAATCGGGTGGAGCTCTATCACGGGGCGTCCTCGGGTGACGGCGCGTTCACCTCGGCCCGCGACATCAGCGCCTTCGTGACCGGCGATCTCGGTCTCGGTCACGTGGTGCTCGCGAGCCCGGACGTCGCCGCCCAGCAGGAGTTCTACACCGACGTCCTCGGGTTCAAAATCAGCGACACGATGCGCAGGCCATTCCAGGCGTCCTTCCTGCACACGAATCCCCGCCATCACAGCATCGCCTTCGTGGACGGCCCTTTCTTCGGCGTCGACCAGCCATTCCTTCACCATTTCATGCTGGAGGTCACGGACCTGGACGAGGTCGGTCTCACCTACGATCTCGTCCTCGATCGGAATGTTCCGGTGACGATGTCGCTCGGCCGTCACAGCAACGACAAGATGTTCTCCTTCTACGCCGAGTCTCCGGTCGGAGTGCACACCGAATTCGGGTGCGGCGGCGTTCTCATCGACGATGAGACCTGGGAGGTCACCGAGATCCCGGGCCCCGACATCTGGGGCCACCGGCACTGATCCCCGACGTGCGCGCGGGAAGACTGGACACCTACCGCGAGGAGAGGCTCCCGGTGGCCCGGCAGATCGTGGAGCGGGCGAGCCGGAGCAACGCGACCCTGGGCCCGATCTTCCAGGCGCTCCAGCTCCCGCCGACCCCCGGCGCGGACGACCTGAACCGGGCCTTGGACGAGCTGGAGGCCCCGGTCGCCGCGGCCGCCGACCGCCGCGAGGCGCTGCAGAAGGCGCTGCAGGGGACACTGATCTGCTTCAACGCGCACGGCGTGGAGACCAACCAGCACTACCGGTCCGCCGCGATCGTCGGCGACGGCCTACCCGAGCCGCAGGCCCCGCGCGACGAGGAGATCCACCATTTCGCCACCACCGCGCCGGGCCGCCACCTCCCGCACGTGTGGCTCACCAGGGACCAGCGCCGCGTCTCGACACTCGACCTCTGCGGCAGGGGCGAGTTCACCCTGATCACCCGGATCCGGGGCACGGCCTGGCGGGACGCCGCCGAGCGCGCCGCCGCCGAGCTCGGCGTCCCGCTGGCGGTGCGCGGCGTCGGCCGCGGCTGCGACTACGAGGACGCCTACGGCGACTTCGCCGACATCTCCGAGATCGACGAGGACGGCGCCCTGCTGGTCCGCCCGGACCTCATGGTCGCCTGGCGGTCGAAGACCACCGGCGACGACCCCGCCGCCACCCTGATCAACGTCCTGTGCCGAATCCTCGGCCGTGCGACCGCCCCCAGCGTGGTCTCTCTGTGACGGCCGATCGCGTCGCTGGGCCAAGCACCGCGGGCGAGGCGCGTGCTCCGCGGCGGGTTCGGGGCATGGATGGGTCGTGGAGATCAGCTCGCGCCGGGCCACCCGCCGGCTCACACTGACGCTGCTGCTGCGCACGGCGCTGACCACGGCGTGCCTGCTGGCCTTGTATTTCGTGGCTCCGCTGAACAGATCGTTCACGCCGATGGCCGCTGTGGCATTGGTCGCTGCGCTCGCGGCGCTGGGCCTGCTCATCGCCTGGCAGGCCCGCGCCATCGTGCGGTCGCCGTCACCGCGGCTCCGTACCGTCGAGGCGCTGGCGACGCTGGTCCCGCTGTTCCTGCTGCTGTTCGCCGCGTCCTACTGCCTCATGAGCCAGGGGGCCGGACGCGACTTCTCCGAGCCGCTGACGCACGTCGACGCCCTGTACTTCACCCTGACCGTGTTCTCGTCGGTCGGCTTCGGCGACATCGTCCCCCGCTCCCAGGCGGCACGCGCCCTGACGTCGCTGCAGATGCTCGGCGACCTCGTCATTCTCGGCCTCGTCGCGAAGGTCCTCCTGGAGGCCATGCGCCGCGGCGTAGAACGAAAGACCCGAAGCACGGACACCCATTCACACTGACCCCCCGCGCACCTTACAGATCGCTAACCGATGAGGCTTGGGTCGTAAGGTGGTCTGTCCGCGTCTGGTGTCATGGGGGGATGGCGCGACTTCGTGACATCGTCCTCGACTGCGCTCACCCGGCGGCCACGGCGCGGTTCTGGGCCGCGGTCCTGGACGGCTATTCCGTCGCACCGTACGACGACGCGGAGCTGGCACGGCTGCGCTCGCTGGGGATCAACAGCGTCGAGGACGATCCGACCGTGCTCGTCGAGCCGGTGGACGGCGGGCCTCGGCTGTTCTTTCAGCTCGTCCCAGAGGCCAAGCGTGTGAAGAATCGCGTGCACGTGGATTTGGCCGCTGCGGACCCGGAGGCGGAGATCCAGCGCCTGACCGCTCTTGGTGCGACCGTCCAGGCTCGGTATCCGGACAACGTCGTGTTGGCCGATCCCGAGGGGAACGAGTTCTGCCTGTCGCTGAGGGCTGCTCCGTAGCGGACTTCCCGCGGGGGGCGGTGGAACGCGCGTAGCCTCGGGCGCGGGGCTTTTGGGCGGGGTGCGGGCCCGCTTGGGGCTGGGGTTTTCCGGGGCTTGCCACGGGCAGGTCCCTGACCGTTGCGATAAGGCGTCTTCAACGGGGGCAGGGGGGTTTCGGAGATGACCTCGGAGTGGTACGGATCCGGCGGCATGGACCCGTTCGAGGAGATGCTCGCCCGGTTCTTCGGCGCGCGGGCGCAGCGCCGGCCGATGGAGCGGATCAGCATCGCGCGGCTGATGAGCGAGCCCGCGCGGGAGCTGGTGCGGGACGCGGCGGCGCAGGCGGCGCAGTGGGGCAGCGACGATCTGGACACCGATCATCTGCTGTGGGCGGCGACGCGGCAGCAGGGCACGCGGCAGTGGATGGCGCGGGCCGGGGCCGACCCGGACAAGATCAAGGGTGAGATCGAGGAGCACGCCCGGCGGGGAGAGCCGCGGGACGTCCCGCCGGAGCTGACGCCGTCGGCGAAGCGGGCGCTGCTGGATTCGCACCAGGTTTCGCGGGCGCTCGGGTCGTCCTATATCGGGCCCGAGCATCTGCTGTTCGCGCTGGCGCTGGATCGCGGGTCCAGCGCGGGACGCATTCTCGACCATGAGCATGTGACGCCCGACACGCTGCAGCAGGCGGCGACCGGCGGGGGCCAGCAGCCGCCGAGCGGGGCCGGCGGCGGGCAGGCGACCGGCACCCCGACGCTGGACGAGTTCGGCCGCGACCTGACCGCTCTGGCCCGGGAAGGCCGTGTCGACCCGGTGATCGGGCGCGAGGACGAGATCGAGCAGACCGTCGAGGTGTTGTCGCGGCGCACCAAGAACAATCCGGTGCTGATCGGTGATCCGGGCGTCGGGAAGACCGCGATCGCCGAAGGGCTCGCGCAGAGGATCGTGGACGACGATGTGCCGGAGACCCTGCGCGGGAAGCGGATCGTGCAGTTGGATCTCGGCGGGATCGTCGCGGGGACGCGGTATCGCGGCGACTTCGAGGAGCGGCTGAAGAAGGTCGTGGACGAGATCCGCGAGCACAGCGACGACCTCGTGGTGTTCATCGACGAGATCCACACGATCGTGGGCGCGGGCGGCGCGGAGGGCGCCATGTCCGCGGGGAACATGCTGAAGCCGCCGCTGTCGCGCGGCGAGTTGCACGTCGTCGGGGCGACGACCATCGACGAGTACCGCAGGAACATCGAGAAGGACGCGGCGCTGGAGCGCAGGTTCCAGCCGATCCTGGTGCCGGAGCCGAGCCCGGACGACAGCATCGAGATCCTGCGCGGCCTGCGGGACCGGTACGAGGCGCACCACCAGGTGCGGTTCACCGACGAGGCGCTGCTCGCGGCCGTCGACCTGTCGAGCCGGTACCTGACCGACCGGTTCCTGCCGGACAAGGCGATCGACCTGATCGACCAGGCGGGCGCGCGGGTCCGGCTGCGGTCCGGGACGCGGGACGGCGGCCGCCGCGAGATGGAGCGGCGGCTCGACCGGCGCCGCCGGGAGAAGGACCAGGCCGTCGCGGACGAGGACTACGAGAAGGCGTCCGAGCTGCGCGACGAGATCGTCCGGCTGGAGAAGGACCTGGCGGAGACGCGTGAGGACGACGCGCCGAACGCCGTCCCGTGCGTCCACACGGACGACATCGCCGAGGTCGTGTCGCGGATCTCCGGCGTGCCCGTCACGCAGCTCACGCAGGCGGAGCGGGAGCGGCTGTCCCGGCTTGAGGAGCACCTGCACCAGCGGGTGATCGGGCAGGAGGACGCGGTGGCGGCGGTGGCGCGGGCCGTCCGGCGGTCCCGGGCCGGGATGGGCGACCCGGACCGTCCGATCGGCGGGTTCCTGTTCCTCGGCCCGACCGGCGTCGGGAAGACGGAGCTGGCGAAGGCGCTCGCGGAGGCACTGTTCGGCAGCCGCGACCGGCTGATCCGGTTCGACATGAGCGAGTTCCAGGAGCGGCACACGGTGAGCCGGCTGATGGGCGCGCCGCCCGGATACGTCGGCTACGAGGAGGCAGGGCAGCTCACCGACGCCGTCAAGCGGCAGCATTACGCGGTGATCCTGCTGGACGAGATCGAGAAGGCGCACCAGGACGTGTTCAACGTCCTCCTGCAGCTGCTGGACGACGGGCGGCTGACGGACGCGCAGGGCCGCACGGTCGACTTCCGCAACACCGTGGTGATCATGACCAGCAACCTCGGCTCGGAGCTGATCACCGGCCGGACGGAGGTCGGGTTCGGCACGCCCGGCGCCGGGCCGGACGGCGGCGGTCCAGGCAGCGCGCTCAGCGACCGGATCATGCGGCGGCTGCGCGAGTCGTTCCGGCCCGAGTTCCTCAACCGGATCGACGAGATCATCGTGTTCCAGCGGCTGGAGGAGGGCCAGCTCCGGCAGATCACCGACCTGCTGCTGGACGAGACGCGCCGCCGCCTCCGCGCGCAGGACGTCGACGTGTCCTTCACCACCGAGGCGGTGGACTGGCTGGCGCGGCGCGGCTACCAGCCCGAGTTCGGCGCCCGGCCGCTGCGCCGCACGATCCAGCGGCAGGTGGACGACCGGCTCTCCGACCTCCTCCTCGCCGGCGACCTGCGGCACGGCAGCCACGTCGAGGTCTCCGCCGTGAGCGACGGCCTCGACTTCCACGTCACCACGAAGGAACCGGCGACGTAGGCTGGCGCGATGACGTCTCCGCTGACGGGCGCGCTGCGACTTCCCGACGGGGTGTGGGTCAGGGGGCGGGGGCTGCGCAGGCCGCTGCCGGACGGGCCCGTGCCCGACTTCGGGCTCTACCTGGGCTCGGGACGTCTCCGCCGACGTCATGAGGCGGCGCTGAGCTGGCCCGCCGTATGGATCGAATGGCCCGACTTTCTGCTGCCTCGCGACCGGGACGCGGCCGTCCGGGACATCCGTGCCCTGTATGAGCGGGCCCGTTCCGGTGCGGCGGTCGAGGTCGCCTGCGGAGGCGGTGTCGGACGCACCGGAACGGTCATCGCGTGCTTGGCCGTCCTGTCCGGGGTGGAGCCGTCCGAAGCCGTGGCTTGGGCGCGCGAACATCATCATCCGCGCGCCGTCGAGACACCGTGGCAGCGCCGGTGGGTGGCCGCCTTCCCGGCTACGGCCAGTCGCTGAGGATCAGTTTCGCGGCGTGTTCGCCGATCATCATGCTCGGCGCGTTGGTGTTCCCGCCCGTGATGGACGGCATGATCGACGCGTCCGCGACCCGCAGGCCCTCGACGCCGCGGACCCGCAGTTCCGGGTCGACCACGGCCCGCTCGTCCGCGCCCATCCGGCAGGTGCCGACCGGGTGGTAGACGGTCGTCGCGCGGTTCGGCAGCTCCCTGGCCAGCGCGTCCCGGTCCGGGAAGCCGGGGCCCGGTGACAGCTCCTCCTCGACGTCCCCGGCGACGGCCTTGTTCGCCATCACGTCGCGGACGAGTTCGATGCCGTCCAGCAGCAGGCGCGCGTCGTCGGGATCGGTGAGGTAGGCCGGGTCGATGAGCGGCGCGGCGTACGGGTCGGCGGACGCCAGCCGCAGCGTCCCGCGGCTCTTCGGGTAGATCAGCGTCGGCATGATCGTGAGGGCGGAGCGCTTGTCCACCTTGTGCCGGACGGGCGCGTCCTGGTTCGGGAACGGATACGACCACGGCAGCGCGTGGAGCTGCAGGTCGGGGATGTCGCCGGGACCGGCCTGCCCGGTGCGGACGAAGCCGACCGCCTCGAACACGCTGCGCGCGACCCACGTCCCGCCCTTCGTCCATTCCCTGACGACGCCGGACGCGAAGTACGGCGCGGTGCCCCGGTGCCGGGCGCTGTCCATGACGTACGTCATCGGGACGAACATGTGGTCGTGCAGGTTGTCCCCGACGGGCAGGTCGGCGTGCACGTCGATGCCGTGTTCCCGCAGGTGCGCGGACGGGCCGACGCCCGACAGCATGAGGAGCTGCGGCGAACCGAACGTCCCGGCCGCCAGGATCACCTCGCGGGACGCGCGCACGGTCCCGCGCCCCTTCTTCGTGACGACGTCGATCCCGGTGGCGCGCCCGTCGCGGACGACGACGCGTTCCACCATCGCGCCCGTCACGATCGTCAGGTTCGGCAGGCCGTGATCGTCGAGGTACCCGACGGACGAGCTGTACCGCAGGCCCTCGTGCACGCTCTGCTGGAAGATCCCGGCGCCGTCCTGGACCTCGCCGTTGTAGTCGTCGTTCCGCTTCACGCCCGCCGTCTCGATCACGGCCTCGATGAACGCCTCCGACGCCGGGGTGAGGTCCCGCTGCCGCGTCACCTGGATCGGCCCGCCCGCGCCGCGCAGGGCGGTGGCGCCGTCCTCCCAGTTCTCCATCCGCTTGAAGCTGTCCAGGACGTCGTCGTGGCCCCAGCCGGTGCAGCCGTCCGCCGCCCAGTCGTCGTAGTTCCGCCGGTTGCCGCGCACGAACAGCATCCCGTTGATCGACCCGGAGCCGCCGAGCACGCGCCCCTTCGTCTGCGGGATCCTCCGGTCGAGGGCGCTCTTCTGCGGGGTGCTGTAGAAGCCCCAGTCCAGCTTCTTCTTCAGCTGCGGGACGTTGTGGAAGACGGCGATCAGGCCCGGCTTGCGCACCAGCGGCGTCCGGTCCGGGCCGCCGGCCTCGACCAGGACGACGTCCGCGCCCGACTCGGCCAGGCGCCGCGCCAGCACGCATCCCGCGCTGCCGGCGCCCACGACGACGTAGTCAGCGGTCCGGTCCATATGTTCCTCCCAGCAGACGCCGACGGCCGGGGGCCCTGAGCGGGCGGCATGGCCGGGCGACCACTCGTGAGGGGCCCGCGCCTGGCCCGATCGGCGCCGCCGCGAGGGCGACCTGAATGGGTGCGGCGATAGTAGAGGCCCGCGCGCCGCCCGGTCGAGCACCGGTCCCGATGACCGGAACCCGGGCCGGACGGCAGCCGGCCGAAGGGCGGCCGGACGGCGGGGTGTCCCGTCGCGGTACCGCACCGGCTCATGGGCCAGGTCACGGCCGGTGCGGTACCGGCGGGCATCCGGCGTCCTCCCCGCCAAGGGATCGCCGGACAGCGCTCCCGGCCGGGACCCACGGGAGGAGAACGTCCCGGACGAGAGGTCATTCACCTGCGCGGATCAGCGGATCAGCGGATCGACCGCTCAGCCGTTCAGCCGCTCAGGACGCGGGAGTCGGGGGTTCCCGGCTCGTTGTCGATCAGGCTGGAGATCTCCTTGTAGACGAGGCTGATCCGGGTGCCCCAGTTCGGGCAGCCGCCGAGGTGGTGCAGCGCGATCACCTTGTGCGAGGACCCGGCGAGGACCGGCGAACCGGAGTTCCCGCCCGACGTGTCGCACATGTACCCGGTGTTCACCCCGGACGACGGCGTCCGGATGACGCAGTTGCCGCCGCCGTCCTCGACGACCGACAGCCGCTTCGGCAGCACGTCGCCGTGGCCGGGGATGTAGATCCGCTCACCCGCGGTGGGCTCGCGGGTCTCCAGGTAGAGCGTCCCGAACTGCTGGATGCTCTCGAAGTTGTTCACCGAGAACAGCGCGTAGTCGAGGGCGCTCAGCGGGCTCAGCTTGAGCAGTTGCGCTCCGCTGACCTTCGTGCCGGCCCCCGGGTTGCGGCCGCCGCACGTGGCGCAGTCGTAGTCGAACTGGAACTCGCTGCCCCGCAGGTCGGCCTCGCTCTCCATGCAGTGCTGGTTGGTGAGCATCGTGTTGGTGTCGCCGACACGCCACGCGGTGCAGTGGCCGAGGCCGTTCAGGAGCTGGCGGGCCACCGAGCGGGAGCGGGCGTACTCGGTGGGATGGCTCTCCTTGTAGCAGGTCACGTCGCGGCGACCGTCGGTTCCGCAGACGCTGAACGGACGGGGATTGGTCGCCGTGTACTCGGCCTGGCTGAAGCCGCGGAAATAGGAGTCGATCCGGGCGCCGAACCCCTGCCGGGTCAGCGCCGCGGCGTTCCCGCGCTTCGCGGACGAGTGCAGGGTGACGACGGCGGCGTCCCCGTCGATCGACATAGCGGCGAACCCCGTCCCACCGTGGACGGTGAAGGGGGAGTCGCCGCGCTGCTTACGGACGGTCGGGTCGCCGTAGTAGGTGTGCACTTCGCGGCCGGACGGCGAGGCGACGGTGACGCGGTCACCGGGAAGCAGCCTCACGGACGCGAAATGCACCTTGACGTAACTGGAGCCGGGCTGGCGGACGGTCACCTGGGTGGTTCGGCTGTCAGGCGAGTACCGGAGCTCGGAGTTCGCGGCCTTCTTCTCTCCGGCCGCATCGGGCTTGGGGGCGGGTAGGGCGGGTTGGCGGGATTGGGCCTGCCTGGCGGCATCGCCGCTCCGCACGGGAGTGGCCGACGCCGCGGCGGCGGGCAGGATCAGGGTCACGGCGAGCGGGATCACCGCTGCCAGGAAGCGTGACCTTCTGGACATTTGCGCACCTCCTCTGGGGGTCGAGCTGCGCTTGGCGGGATGGGGGGAATATGTGGATGTCCGGCCCGGCCTCCACCCCCATCCCGAGGAGAAGACCGGACCGGACACTTACCGCCTGCGGCTAGAGCGTGACGCTCCAGCCCCTAAGGGTCCCGATGTCCTGGGGCCCGTAGTCGTAGATGTACACCTGCCAGTTTCCGCTCGCCGTCGAGTTGACGCCCGGGACCTGGAAGGTCCGTTCGCCGTTCCACGGCGTGCACTGGTACTGGCCGGTCCCCTGCCGCTTGACCACGTAGTCCCCGCCGGTGGGCGAGCGCAGCCAGATGCCGAGGTCCTCGGCGCAGGTGTGCGTCGCGTCGATCGACAGGCTCACCGTCGTCGCCGCCTGGCCCTCGATCGCGACCGGGATCGGGCTGACCGTCCAGGTGTAGTCGCGGATCGGGTAGTCGGTCTCGCTGGTGAACGTGCGGTCGTCCGGCGGTGTCTTGGTCACCGTCAGGGTGTAGGTGGCCGTCCGGGTGACCGAGCCCCGTCCGGTGACCGTCACCGTGTAGCTGCCCTCGGGCGTGCTCGCGGTGGTGGCCAGCGTCAGGGAAGCGGTTCCGCCGGCCTTGACCTCACCGGGGTTGATGGTGGCCGTCGGGCCGCCCGGAGAGACCGTCGCCGACAGCGCCACCTGCTGCGCCGTCCCCTGGGTGAGGGCGGTGCGGACGGTGGCCTGCGTCGAACTTCCGGCCTCGACGGTCCCGTTGGACGGGTCCACCGAAACCGAGAAGTCGTCGGTTCCGTCGCCTTGCACCCGCAGGGTGTAGCTCGCGGTGTGCGTGGCGGACTGCCCGGCTCCGGTGACCGTCACGACGTAGTCGCCCGCCGCGGTGGCCGACGTGGTGGCGACGGTCATCGTGGACGAGCCGCCGGCCTGGACGGTGGCGGGGCTGAAGCTGACGCTCGGCCCGCCCGGGGACACCGTGGCCGTCAGGTTGATCGGCTGGGCGGCGCCCTCGGTCACGGCGGTGTTGATGGTGGCCGTGGCCGACTGTCCTGCTTGGACGCTTCCGGACGTGGGACTGGCCGTCATGGAGAAGTCGTTCGACGGGTTCGACTGACCCACCGACGTCTTCCACAGCGCCCAGGCGATGGCGTCCGCGCTCCGGTCGAGCGCGGTCGTGTTGATGTTGCTCGGGTAGGCGTCGCAGGCCTGGTGGTAGCAGCGGTCGAACGCCTGTCCGGCCGTGCCGCCCCACTTCTGCGCCTGCGCGGACGACTTCGTCGCGGACGCGCCGGTGGACAGGAACGACGTCGCGATCCCCGCGTTGCGGAACGGGCCGTCGTCACTGCAGCACTCGCCCATCTCGTCCGGGACGAGGTTGATCGAGTCGAAGTATCCCTTCAGGTTCGCCGACAGCGACGAGTTGAGGTTGTCGATGAAGTAGCCGGCGTTCGGGCTGCCGACCATGTCGAAGTTGAAGTAACCCTTGATCTTCGACCGCTCGGTCTGCGCGAGGCGGGCGACGTAGAACTCGGAGCCGTTGAGGCCCTGCTCCTCGTCCGTCCACCAGCCGAAGCGGACCTTGTTGAGCATGGTCGGCTTGGTCTGCGCCAGCGTCAGCGCGGTCTCGAGCAGCGCGGCGGAGCCGGTGGCGTTGTCGTTGCTGCCGGGTCCGGCCCGGACGCCGTCGAGGTGCGCGCCGAACATGTAGACGCTGTTGGCGTCACCGCCCGGCCATTCGGCGATCAGGTTGGGCCCGGAGCCCGCGGTGCACCCGGAGGTGCACGCCTGCCGCGTCACGGTGAACCCCGCGGCCTGCAGCTTCTGCTCCACATAGGCGACCGAGGCGGTGTATCCCGCGCCCGCGGCGTAGCGGTTGCCGCCGTTCTGTGTGGCGAAGTTCTGGAACTGCTGCAGGTGCGCCTGGACGTTCGCGACGTTGACGTTCGGCGGGTCGGTCGTGCCCGGTCCGCCGCCGTCGACGTTGAGCGAGTACGTCGCGGTCTTGGTCTTCGACGCGGACCTGCCGGTGACGGTGACCGTGAACGGCCCGGTCTGCGCCGTGTCGCTCGCGGTGATGGTCATCGTCGAGGTGTTGCCGGACTGGACGCGCGCCGGGCTGAAGCTAGCGGTCAGCCCGCTGTTGGCCGGCGACACGGCCGCGGTCAGGTCGACCGCCTCCGAGGCGCCCTCGGTGACGGTCGTGGCGACCGTCGCCTGCGCCGAAGCGCCCGGCTTCACCGTGCCGTTGTTCGGCGACACCGACATCGAGAAGTCGTTGCCACCGGTCGGCTGGCAGGTCGGCTCGCCGGACTGGGCCGGCATCGTGACCGCGTCCCACGCGGCCTTGACCTTGTTGTAGTAGGTGCAGGACGGGTCGAGGTTCTTCGCGGCCTGCAGCGTCAGCACCCGGTACCGGGGGTAGTTGGTCCCGGACGTCTTCAGCATCATCGCGTTGTAGAAGATCTTCGTCGCGGCCATGATGCCGATGCCGGTCATGCTGCTGTTGTTGCAGGTCGGGCTGGTCGGCTTGCCGCCGCCCGGGTTGTTGCCCTCGGCCAGCAGGTAGAACCAGTGGTTCCCCGGCCCGGCCGCCTTGTGGACCTCCATGTTCGGCACCGAGCTGGAGTAGCAGTTCGGGTCGTTGCTGACCAGGGAGGGGTTGTACATGTTGCGGATCGGGCCGTTGCCGGTGAGGTTGATCTCCTCGCCGACCGTGTAGTCCGGGACGTCCTCGGGGTTGTTGAGGAAGGCCTCGACGGCCGCTCCCCACACGTCCCCGACGAACTCCTGCGTGTTGCCGCCGGAGATCCCGCCGGGCGTGTAGCTGTCGAGCCCGTGACCGAACTCGTGCGCCACGACGTCCGTGCCGGTGATCCACTGGTTCTGCTGGTTGTAGCCGAACTGGGCCTGGCCGCTCTGCCAGTAGGCGTTGACGGCGTTCAGGCCGACGAACGCCGGAGCCCACTGGCCGCCGCTGGTCAGGCCGGTACGC
This sequence comes from Actinomadura sp. 1N219, assembly GCF_044326405.1. NCBI lineage: Bacteria > Bacillati > Actinomycetota > Actinomycetes > Streptosporangiales > Thermomonosporaceae > Actinomadura > Actinomadura sp. 1N219. The sequence continues at coordinate 342,202 of NZ_JBIRAY010000011.1, forward strand.
CCGAACGACTTCAGCAGGTCCCAGTGGCCCTTGGAGGCGTACATGACGTCGACGCAGCCGGCTTCCTTGCTGGTCTTGGACGTGCTGCCCCACACGTCGTCAGGACCGGAGAAGACCGCCTTGCTGCTGTAGTCGGCGCAGCTCATGCCGGGACGCTCGGGGTCCCGCATCGTGTACTGGCCGCCGGATTGGGTCGTTCCGAACTGCAGGTTCGGCCCTCCCCAGATGCCGGTCCCGGTGCCCGCGACGACGAGTTCCTGCTCGGCGAACCGCTTGCCGGTCAGGGCGTCGACGTAGACCTTCTTCTGGCTCGGGTGCGCGCCGTCACGTCCGGTGACGACCGTCTCCCACGCGAGCCTCGGCTTCGCCAGGGCGTGCACCACCAGGCGCGGCGCGAGCGTCTTGGCGTCCGGCTTGGACAGCGCGCCGCGCGACTTCCGCGCGGCCTCCGCCTTGGCGACCTTCGGCGCGACGCCGATGGCGATCTGCTTCTTCTGCGCCACCGACAGGTTGCGCACGTGGCCCTTCTCGTCCGTGGCGACGACGAAGTCGCCGCCGACGACGGGAAGGTCCCGGTACGTGCGCTCGTAGGCGACGTAGTACAGGTTCCACGGGGTGCCGGTGACCTGCGTCCGGACGTACTTGTCGCCCTTGCTCGGGTGCAGGTCCGCTACTCGTCCGGCGATCAGGCGTTCCGCCGACACGACGGCCGCGGTCTTCGGATCGGGGGTCGACCCTTCCGCGCTCGGGGTCGTTCTCAGGGCCACCGGCACCAGGCCGCCGATCCCGAGTGTGGCGGCCACAAGGGTCGCCACAAGGTGTTTGCGTTTCACTTCCGCATGCCTCCACTGAGGGGGGAGACCGCACCGCGGGGGGACGGGCGGCCGCAGGCACGGCGATGCCGTCCACCGCCAGCGGGGGCACGCCTGCTACATGCTCGGGCGCTCGGTTTGGGGCAGAAGGAACGATCGGGCAGGGGGCAGGAGATTCAGGAGGGCGGGGGCGCCAGGAGCGGGTGGACGGTTTGTCGTGCCTTGCGAAAATGAGAGTGACATCTGCAGATCGGTTGCGGACCCTTCCACTTGGGCATAGCTTCACGGCTATGCAGGTGGAACTGCGGCATTTAAGGGTGCTCTGTCAGCTCGCGGAGACAGGCAGCATCACGCGTGCCGCGGCGAACCTGGGCGTCTCCCAGCCGACGCTCAGCAACCAGCTGCGCCGTATAGAGAAGGCCTTCGGGGGGCCGCTGTTCGCCCGCGACTCGCAGGGCATCACGCCCACCCCGCTGGGACGGCACGTCCTGGCCCGCGCCCGCGGCGTGCTGGCCGACATGGACGACCTGCTCGCCACCGTCCCCGGCGGCGGCACCCGCACCGGCATCCGGCTCGGCACCCACCCCCACGTCCTGCTGGGCGAGTGGCTGCGCAAGCTGGAGAACGAGATGCCGCACCGCACCGTCGGCACCAGCCTCGACTACTCCGGGGCCGTCCTCACCCAGCTCCTCGCCAACGACCAGGTCGACGTGGTGTTCATGGGACGGGTCGCCGACCACCACGCGCCGCCGTGCCCGCCCGGGACGACCGAGCGCGTCATCACCATCGAGCCCTGCGGCATCGCGCTCGCGTCCAGCCATCCGCTCGCGGCGCGGGGCCGGGTCAGCCTGACCGACCTCGCGGGAGAGACGTGGATACCACCGCAGGGCGGCGACGACGGCGGCACCGCCATGCTCCGCGCCGCCTGCGAGGCCGCCGGGTTCACGCCCCGGTTCCGGTACGCGGGGGTCGACTTCAACAGCATGGTCGGGTTCGTCGCCGCCGGGTTCGCGATCACGCTCGCGTCGCCGACCTGGGTGCCCGGCGAGGGCATCACCGTCGTCGCGCTCGCCGGCCGCGCCACCGACGCCTACCGGGTGCTGCGCTGGCGCACCGCCACCATGCCGACAAGCGAGATCGACATCCTGCACCGGACGTTCCACGAGCTGTACAAGCCGGTCGTCGAGCGCAACACCGGAATGCTGGAGTGGCTCGGCCAGCACCCCGACGCGCGCCCCCGCACCCTTCCCGTCCCCACCAACTGATCACCGGGCGGCCGGGGCCGCGGCGGCGGCGAGGTGGCGTTCGGCGTCCATGGCGGCGACGCAGCCGCTGCCCGCGGCGGTGACGGCCTGCCTATAGGTGTGGTCGACGACGTCTCCGCAGGCGAACACGCCGGGCAGGCTCGTCCGGCTGCCCGGCGCCTGCGTCTTGACGTATCCCTGCTCGTCCACGTCCACCTGGCCGGCGAACAGGCCGCTGCGCGGGTCGTGGCCGATCGCGACGAACAGGCCGGTGACGTCGAGCCTCCCGGTCTCGCCGGTCCGGGTGTCGCGGATGAACACCCCGGTGACCTCGCCCGTGCCGTCCACGGCCGCGACGACCGTGTGCCACAGGACGGTGATCTTCGGATGCGCCAGCGCCCGGTCGGCCATGATCTTGCTGGCCCGGAACTCGCCCCGGCGGTGGACGATCGTGACGCTCTCCGCGTACCGGGTGAGGAACATCGCCTCCTCCATCGCGGAGTCGCCGCCGCCGACGACCGCGACGTGCCGGCCGCGGAAGAAGAAGCCGTCGCACGTCGCGCAGGACGACACGCCGCGTCCGAGCAGCTCCCGCTCCCCCGGGACGCCCAGCGGCCGCCACGCCGACCCGGTCGCCAGGATCACCGCGCGGGCCCGGTACTCGCGGTCGCCCGCGCACACGCGCTTCGTGTCGCCCGCCAGCTCGGTGTGGAGGGCGTCGTCGGCGAGCAGCTCCGCGCCGAACCGGCCGGCCTGCTTGCGCATGCGGTCCATCAGGTCGGGGCCCATGATCCCGTCGGGGAAGCCGGGGAAGTTCTCCACGTCCGTCGTCGTCATCAGCGCGCCGCCGAACTCGGCGCCCTCGATCACCAGCGGGTCGAGGTTCGCGCGGGCGGCGTACACGGCGGCGGTGTATCCGGCCGGGCCCGAACCGATGACGATCAGATTCCGGACGTCATGATCTGTTTTCACGCTGGACCTCGTCTCGGGTAATTGGCGGACGCCGCCATCGTAGGGACCAGATCATTCTTCTCCGGGGGTTATGCATTCGAGGTATACCCCGCTGGCATTAGCGGGGGCGGGGGGCGGCACGGACACTCCCAGACATCCGAAAATATGACCGGAGGATGTCATGACGGCATACGAGATCGAACCGCTCTCCGATGAATGCGTGAAGGCGCTACGGAATTCCGATCATGTGTGCATCGGGGTCAGCCCATTCAACAGCTACTTCAGCGCTGAACGCCTGACGAGCCTGGCCAGGTGGGCGACCGCCGCTTTCGCCGATTTCCACTTCTTCGTCCCGGACGAGATCACCGCGTACACGTTCGAGGCGCTGGGCTACTCCCCGGGCCGGGCGCGGCAGAAGGCGCACCGGCAGTCCCGGTACACGCACAACAAGATCCGGTCGGCGCTGACCAGCCTGTCGGTGCCGAACCCGGACGAGCGTGTGCTGAGCATGGTGCGGCTGCACGCGAACCGCCGCTACCAGGAGCTGTTCGACGAGGCGCTGGTGCTTTACACCGAAAGCGAGGCGTTCCGGGACGCGTGCCTGGAGGCCACCCGCTGGGTCGTCGAGCCCAAGCTGCCGGACGGGCAGGCCGCCTCGCTCGACCAGCTGCGCCTGGGCGTGCGCTATTTCCTGGCCGAGCTTCCGCTGTTCGCCGGGTCCGGGTACATCGTCGGGGCATCGAACTCGATGTTCGCCTACCACCAGCGGGTGCGCTTTCTTGAAAGGTTCTTCGACCGCGAGCTGGAGTGGCGCCCGCGGGACGGGCAGGGATTCCTGGTCGTCCGCGAGGCCGCGGCCGAAAGGACGCTTTCGCCGCTCGGCAATACCCGATAGGCGGCACGATCATGAAAACCCACCCCGCGTCCAGGCCCGCCGTAGGACACGACGACTACTCGCTCGTCCGCGTCCCCGATTCCGCGCGTCGCTCCTGGATTTCCGTGGCCGTCCAGCGTTTCGGCCAGGTGTCGTCATTCCAGCAGTTCATGGTCGGCGCGATTCTCGGATACGGCATGACGTTCTGGGACGCCGTCCTCGCCATCACGATCGGCTCGGTGCTCCTTGAGGCGATCACGATCCTGCTCGGCGTCGCCGGGGTCCGGGAGGGGCTGTCCACGTCCGTCCTGGCGCGGTGGGCCGGGTTCGGGCGGCGCGGGTCCGCGCTGGTCGGGATGCTCGTCGCGATCAGCCTGGCGGGCTGGTTCGGCGTCCAGAACGGCGTGTTCGCGCAGGGCATGCACGACCTCGCCGGCAGCCCGCCGGAGTGGGCGTGGGCGGTGCTCGGCGGCGCCGCCATCACGGCCGTCACGACGTACGGGTTCCGGACGATGGCGTGGGTCGGCTACCTGACCGTCCCGGCGTTCCTGCTGCTCGCGCTCGTGTCCATCGTGGACGCGCTGCGGCGCCACTCGCTCGGCGAGCTGATCGCGTCCGACCCGCCGGGCGAGCCGCTGACGCTCGGCGCGGGCGTCACGCTGGTGTCCGGCGCGTTCATCCTCGGCGCGATCATGACGCCGGACATGACCCGGTTCAACCGCCGCCCCGCGGACGTGGTGAAGCAGACGCTGATCTCGGTCACGCTCGGCGAGTACCTGATCGGGCTGATCGGGGTGCTGCTCGCGCACGCCGCCCGCACCGACGACGTCGTCGGGATCGTCACCTCGTCGTCCGGGCTGCTCGGCACGCTGGTGCTCGCCACCGCCATCCTGAAGATCAACGACTGGAACCTGTACTCGTCGTCGCTCGGCCTGGTCAACTCGATCCACGTGCTCACCGGCCGCCGCGTAGGCCGGGTGCCGGTCACCGTCGCGCTCGGCGCCGCCGGGACGCTGCTGTCGGCGCTCGGCATCGTGCACGCCTTCAGCGGGTTCCTCACCGCGATCGGGATGCTCGCGCCGCCCGTCGCCGGGATCATCATCGCCGAGTACTACCTCGTCCGGTCCTGCCGCCCGGCGCTGGACCGCGCCCGCCGCACCGGCGCGCCGCCGCCCGACCCCGCGGACTGGATGCCGCGCGCGCTCGTCAGCTGGGCCGCGGGCACCGCCGCCGCCGTCGCCGGCCTCGGCAGCGCCGCCCTGACCTCGGTCGCCGTCGCGTTCGCCGTGCACGCCGTCCTCGGCCGCCTGACCGCCGGGCGCGGGGCCGCGGCGGCGGCCGAGCCCTCCCCGTCTCCCGAGCCCTCCCCGTCTCCCGAACCCCCGCCGTCTCCCGAACCCCCGCCGTCGCCCGTCCCCGCCACGAGCCCGAAAGGACCCTGACGTGCTCCCGCTGATCACCCGCGACGAACTCGCCGCCGCCCTGGAGGACGGCACGGTCGTCCTGGTCGACACGATGCCGGCCGCCTACTACGAGAAGGAGCACCTCCCCGGCGCCCGCAACATCCCCGGCTTCCCCTACGAGCAGGCCGCCGAGTTCACCGACGAGCACGCGCCGCGCGTGCTGCCCGACAAGTCCGCGGCGGTCGTCGTCTACTGCGCCAACGTGCCGTGCCGCAACAGCGGGCTCGTCGGCGCGCGGCTGCTCGAACTCGGCTACCCCGACGTCCGCAAGTACCGCGAAGGAATCGAGGACTGGGTCGCCGCCGGGCTCCCCACCGAGTCCTCGACCCCCACAGAAGGAAGGTAGAACCCCCGTGAAACGCAGCATCGCGCTTCTCACCGGAACGGTGTCCCTGGCCGGCGCGCTCGCCGCCGCCACCGCCGTCCCCGCCTCCGCCGCCCCCGCCGCTCCCCGCCCGCCGGCGTCCGCCTCCATCGCGGACGAGACGATCATCGACGTCACGTCGGCCAACTACGCCCAGGTCATGGAGATGTCCAACACGAAACCGGTCGTGCTGAACTTCACCGCCGGCTGGTGCCACTGGTGCCAGGTGCAGAAGCCGTACCTGCAGCGCTACCACGACGAGGACGCCGGCGCCTGGGTCTGGGCCCGCGTGGACGTCGACCGCAACCCGGACATCATGCGCCAGCACGGCGTCCGGGGCATCCCGGCGCTGGTCAGCGTCCGCAAGGGCACCGAGTACGGGAGCCGCTTCGTGGGCTTCGACCCGTCCTCGCCCGAGGCGCTGCGCGCCTGGCTGACCAACGTCGTCCGCAACTACTGAGCCGGACGCCCCGTGCCGGGGCCCGCGGGGGCGCCGCGGGCCCCGGCACGTCCCCACTCCGGAAGGATCACCATGAAGAGAAGGCACGTTCGGCTGGCGGCGCTCGTCTCCGCGTCGCTCGCCCTCCCGCTCGTCCAGCCCGCCGCCGCGGCGCTGGCGCGTCCCGCGACGGCCGTCCACCAGGAAGACACCAAGGTCTACATCGTCTGGCTGCGCGGCGTCCCCGCCGACCGCGACGAGGTGACCGCGGTCGCGAAGGAGATGACCGGCAAGTACGGCGGCACGCTGCGGCGCACCTACTACTCCGCGATCCAGGGCTTCTCCGCCGACCTCACCATGGACCAGTACATCGCGTACCTGTCCGACACCCGCATCCAGTCGGTCAGCGCGGACAAGTCGTTCCGCGTCGCCGGGACGCAGAAGTACCCGCCGTCCTGGGGGCTCGACCGCATCGACCAGCCCGATCTCCCGCTCGACCGCACCTACCGGTACCCGAACGAGGGCGGCGGCGTGCGCGTCTACGTCCTGGACACCGGGATCAGGACGTCCCACCGCGAGTTCGGCGGCCGCGCCCACGCCGCGTTCGACGCCCTGAACCCCGCCGGTCCCGCCACCGGTTCCGCCGGACGCAGCGGCGAGGACTGCAACGGGCACGGCACCCAGGTCGCCGCGACGATCGGCGGCCGGTTCACGGGCGTGGCCAAGGGCGTCCGGCTGGAGTCGGTCCGGACGCTCGGCTGCGACGGGACGGGCACCGGCGAGCAGATCATGACCGCGATCGACTGGGTCGACGCGCACGCCGAGCGTCCGGCACTGCTCAACCTCAGCTTCTCCGGCCCGTCCCAGTCGGTGCTCGACCTCGCCCTCTACGGGATGACGGAACGCGGCATCGCCTACACCGCCGCCGCGGGCAACGGCAACGCCGACGCCTGCGAGGCCACGCCGGGACGGCAGACGACGGCGATCACCGCGTCCGCCACCGGCAAGACCGACCAGCGCGTCGGCACCGCCAACCACGGCACGTGCGTCCACCTGTTCGCGCCGGGGGACGGCATCGTGACCGCGAGCGCCGCGTCCGACCTCGCGTACGGCAAGGCCGGTGGGACGTCCATGGCGTCCGCCCACGCGGCGGGCGTGGCGGCCATGTACCTCGCCGGACACCCCGGCACCACGCCCACCGATCTGGACAAGGCGCTCCGGGACGCGGCCGCCTCCGGCAAGGTCCAGGACCCGGGCGCCGGGTCGCCGAACCTGCTGCTGCAGACCGGCTGATCCCGCCGCGACCCCGTTACCGCGCCTGGAACCTGTGTCAAAATGCTCGAATCTGCGCCGTTCCAACCCCCCATCGGGAGCGGACATGCAGCTGGAACTGCACCACCTCAGAACGCTGCAGGCGGTCGCCGCGGCCGGCAGCCTCAACCGGGCGGCCGAGCAGCTCTGCCTGCCGCAGCCCGCCCTGAGCCGCCAGCTCCGGCGGCTGGAGGACCTGTTCGGCGGCTCGCTGTTCGACCGCGACCACAACGGCGTCCGGCCGACGGCCCTCGGACGCGTCGTCCTGCACCACGCCGCCGGGATCGTGGACGACTGCGCCGCCATCCACGACGACCTCACCCGCCACCGGGACCGGCACACCGGCACGATCCGGCTCGGCTGGACGGCGAGCTGCGTCGCCGACCTCCTCCTGGACGAGCTGCGCCGCCGGTTCCCCGCCACCCGGATCGAGACGCTCGTCGACGACTCGGTCCGGCAGGTGACGACCTGGCTCCTCAACGGCGAGCTCGACGTGGCGCTGGTCAACGAGGCGACGAACGGGCCGGTCCACCGGCCGGACGGGCTCGCCGTCCAGCACATCGTCGACGAGCGCCCGCAGATGCTGATCCGCGGCGACCATCCGCTCGCCCGGCGGCCCGCCGTCACGATGGCCGAGCTGCGCGACGAGCGCTGGATCGCGATCGCCGGGTCGGACGGGTGCATCGCGTTCCTGCACCGCGTCTGCCGCCCGTTCGGGTTCGCGCCGGCGATCGTCCACCATCTGCCGCTGCACGGGCCGCACGAGGACATCGTCCGGCATGACGGGAGCGTCCTGCTGACGCAGGGGTGGCGGCCGTCGCCGCCCGGAACGGTCCGGCGGCCGATCGCCGGGCTCCCGTGGGTGTCGCGCCACGTCCTGATGTACCGGCCGGAAGGGCACTGGGCGCAGCACATCCCGCATTTCGCCCGCGCACTCAGAGAGGCCCACAAGGCCAGAATGGGCGGCTAGGAATGGACATCGAACTGCATCAGCTGCGCATTCTGCACACGGTCGCCGAAGCGGGCAGCATCAACCGCGCCGCCGAGGAACTCGGCATGAGCCAGAGCGGTCTCAGCCGGGCGCTGCAACGGCTGGAACGCAGCGTCGGAATGCCGGTCCTGCACCGCCAACCGACGGGAATCACCCTCACCACGGCGGGGGCGATTCTCCTCGACCACGCCGATACCGTCCTGCCCGCGCTGAACCGCATGTTCACCGATGTGCGCCGGTGTCTGGCGTCCGTGAACGGGAAATCGCCCGTCCGGATCGGCGCCGCGCCCGCGCCGACGCTGACGTCCTTCGTGCGCTGCGTCGAGGACCTCGGGATCGCCCCGATGTCCCTGCTGGTGGACGAGTCCGGCCAGCGCCTCACCCAGCTCGTCGACAACGGCGAGATCGACGTCGCGATGTTCCGCCATTTCCCGGAACTCGATCCGGAGCCGCCGGAGACCGTCCGGCACAAGCCGATCGCGTCGCAGTTCCCGCATGTCTGCCTGCCGGACACGCATCCGCTCGCCGCCAGGCCCGCCATCGACCTGCCCGATCTCGGGAACGAGCACGTCGTCCTCGCGTATCCGGAATGCCAGCCGCTGACCGGCCATTTCCACACGGCCTGCACCACCGCTGGAATCCGTCCGCGCATCAGCTACGCGAACAGCGCCTCCGCCGCCATCGCATTGGGCGACGCATTAGGCGCGATAACCCTCACTTACTGGCCGGACATCACCGAACCCCAGCGAACGCACATACCGCTCCACGACACCCCGCTCAACGCCGTCATGCTCCTGGCCTGGCGCGCCGACGGCCCGCTGGACGGCCTGAGCCCCCAACTCCTCGAATCCGTCCGGACGATGCACGAACGCACCCCGGCCTAGACGTCCCGGGCCTGGACGTCCCGGGGCCTAGACGTCCCGGGGCCTGGCGCTGGACTCGCGCTGGACGAGCTGCGCCCCGACGCGGTAGGTGCGGCCGTTCCTGGCGTGGGGCACGGAGCCGCGGCCGCGTTCGAGCTGCTGGAGCAGCAGGTCCATGGCGAGTTCGCCGAGCTCGCGCGCCCCGTTGTCGACGACCGTGACGGGCGGGCGCCACCAGCGCAGCCAGCTGATGTCCTCGTAGCAGACGAGCGACAGGTCGTCCGGGACGCGGACGCCGGCGGCGACGAGCGCGGGCAGCACCCCGAACACGGCCTCGTGGTTGGCGGCGAACAGCGCGGTCATCCCCGGGACGCGGGCCAGCAGCCGTCCGGTCGCGTCGGAGCCGAACGACGGCTCGAACGGGCCGCGCTCGATCAGGCGCTCGTCCAGCGGGAGGCCGTGGTCGCGCAGCGCCTGCTCGTACCCCGCGAACCGCTCGTCCCCGGAGTTGGTGCCGGGCGGGCCGCCGATGTAGCCGATGCGGCGGTGGCCGAGCTCCAGCAGGTGGCGAGTCGCGTCGCTCGCGCCGTCGCGGTCGGACGCGAGCACGGTCGGCGCCGCGCTCTCGGCGGCGCCGCGGATGAGGTTCACGACCGCGGTGCCGCCGGCCAGCAGCGCGTTGGACGCGGCGGCGTTCGACCCGGTGCCGATGAGGATGACGCCGTCCACGCCGTGCTCGCCGAGCGTCCGCAGGATGCCCTCCTCGCGGCGCGGGTCGGCGTCGGTGATGGACAGCATCATCTGGTAGTCCTCGGCGGCGGCCCGGCGCTGCACCACCTCGGCGATGGTGTGGAACGAGGCGTTCACCAGGTTGCCGACGACGAGCCCGATCAGGTGCGACTGCCGGGACCGCAGCGAGCTCGCGGCCCGGTTCGGGCGGTAGCCGAGCCGGCGCGCGGCGTCCTCGACCAGGGCCCGGGTCTCGGCGGCGATCAGCGCCGAGCCGCTCAGCGCCCGGGAGGCGGTGCTGCGGGACACGCCCGCCGCGGCGGCCACGTCCTTCAGGGTGACGCCCATCGTGCTCCGATTCTGCAATCGATCCCAGTGGTGGAGCAATCATGCCACAGCTCGGGAGCGGTCACCCCTTGACAGGGGGTAATCTGCTGCCGCAACCTTGTGCAATCGATCCCAGAAGTGATGACCACTACGGAGTGCGGGGAAAGATCTTGGATCGCGACGACGTCTCATGGCACGGCTACTGGCCCGCGGCGCCCACGCCGTTCACCGCTGAGGGCGCACTGGACGAGGACGCCTGGCGCGCGCTGCTGAGGCTGTACCTGCGGCAGGGCGTCCACGGCGTGCTCGTCAACGGCAGCACCGGCGAATGGTTCAGCCAGACCCCGGGCGAGCGCCGCCGCGTCACCGAGATCGCCGTCGACGAGGTGGCCGGACGGATCCCGGTGGTCGTCGGCGTCACCGCGTACACGCCGTCCGAGGCGATCGGGCTGGCCCGCCACGCGGCGGGGGCGGGCGCGGACGGCGCGCTCGCCACCCCGCCGCCCTACGTCCACCCGGGCGCGGAGGAGATCTTCGCCTTCTTCGCCGAGGTCAGCTCGGCCACCGACCTGCCGTTCATGGTCTACAACTGGCCGCGCGGCGTCGCCGCCGACATCGGCGCCCACCCGGGCCTGGCCCGGCGGCTCGCCGCCCTGCCGCAGGTCGCCGCGATCAAGGACAGCACGGGCGACTGGCTCCGGATGCTGAACACGGTCGAGGAGGTCGCCGCCAGGGTCCGCGTCTTCGGCAGCTTCCTGCACCGGCGCGGCCTCGCCGCGCTGCTGGAGCTCGGCGGCGACGGGAACATCGACGGCGGCGGGCTCGGCGCGCCGTTCGCCGTCCCCTACTACGAGGCCGTCGCGCGCCGGGACGGCGCCGCCGCCCGCGCCTGGGCGGACCGCTACGGCGCGCTGTCGGCGCGGCTGATCAGGCCCGACTACAGCGGCGTGTTCGCCTCGCCGATCCCGCAGCTCAAGGCCGCGATGTCGCTGCTCGGGCAGCCGGGCGGGCACGTCCGTCCGCCGCTGCTGCCGGTCGCGGGCGAGGCGCTGGAGGGGATCCGCGCCGTCCTGGACGAGTCCGGCCTGACCGAGGCTCTCGCGGACGAGCCCGAACCCGCCGCCGAGGCGCGGTCATGAGCGCCACTCAGATCACCGTCGACGGGGAGGCGGTGGACGCGACCGCCGGGTCCTCGCTGACCGCCGCGTTCGTCGCGGCGCGCCGCTGGCGGCTGCGCGACAACCCGGTCAGCGGCGAGCCGCGCGGCCCGTTCTGCGGCATGGGCGTGTGCTTCGAGTGCGAGGTCACCGTCGACGGGCGGCCCGGCGTGCGCGCCTGCCTGACCAGGGTCGTCCCCGGCATGACCGTCGAGACGGGGTCCCGATGACCATGGCGCGGGACGTGCTGATCGTCGGCGGCGGCCCGGCGGGGCTGTCGGCCGCCGCGCGGCTGGCCGCCGCCGGGCTCACCGTCGCGCTGGTGGACGAGCAGCCCGAGCTGGGCGGCCAGTACTACCGGCGGCCCTCGCCCGCCGCGCCGGGTGATCACCGTCCGGAGGGCGGGCGGCTGATCGCGCGCGTCCGGGGGCTCGGCGTCGACTGCCTGACGGGCCATCTGGTCTGGGGCGTGGCCGACGACGGCCGGACGCTCCTCGCCACCGGCCCCGACGGCGTCCCCGTACGCCTTCGCGGACGCCATGTCATCGTCGCCACCGGCGCCTACGAGCGGACCCACCCGTTCCCCGGCTGGCAGCTCCCCGGCGTCACGACGCCCGGGTTCGCCCAGCACCTCGCCGCCGCCGACGGAACCCCGGTCGGGGAGCGCGTGCTCGTGGCCGGGTCTGGACCGTTCCTGCTGCCCGTCGCCTGCTCGCTGCTGGACGCGGGCGCCCAGGTCGTCGGCGTCGCGGAGGCCGGGCACCCGTACCGTCCGTCGCTTCGTGCGGCCGCCTCGCTGCGCCATCCCGCGCGGCTCCGCGAGCTGGCCGGGTACACGGCTCGGCTGGCCCGCGCCCGCGTCCCGCTCTGGCAGGGACGCGTGGTGACGCGGGCCACCGGCGACGGCCAGGTCTCCTCGGTCACGCTCGCCGCCACCGCCGACCCGGCCCGGCCCGTCCGGACGCTCGACGTCGACGCCGTCTGCGTCGGCTACGGGTTCCGCCCGCAGCCGGAGCTGGCGCGGCTGCTCGGCTGCGAGATCCGCGCCGACGCGGTGACCGGCGACGCCGAGCCCGTCACCGACCGCTTCGGCCGGACGAGCCGTCCCGGCGTCTACGTGATCGGCGAGGCGGCGGGCATCGGCGGCGTCCATCTGGCCCGCGCCCGCGGGCTCATGGCCGCCGCGCACATCCTCGCCCGGGAGAACGGCAGCAGCCCTGGGGAGATCGGCCGGCTCGCCGCGGAGATTCGCCGGCTCGACCGGTTCACCTCGCTGAATGAGTCGCTGTACCCGAGCCCGGCGCAGTTGCAGGACGTCCTGTCCCGCGCGCTGACCGGCGACACGATCGTCTGCCGCTGCGAGTCCGTGACGGCCGCCGACGTCCGCGCCGCCGTCGTGGAGCGGGCGGGTGGCGACCTGAACGCGACCAAGTCCTGGTCGCGGGCCGGGATGGGGCCGTGCCAGGGCCGGTTCTGCGGGTTCGCGGTGGCCGGGATCGTCCGCGACGCCTCCGGCGGGGAACCGTGCGGCGTCCCTGTGTTCCCGGCGCGCCAGCCCGTCCGGCCGGTGCCCGTGGAGACCCTGCTCGCGCTCGGCGAGCAGGCGGAGCAAGCGGAGCAGGCCGGGCAGGCCGAAGGGGCCGCCGGATGAGCGCGCAGACGGCCGACGCGGTCGTGATCGGCGCCGGTGTGCTCGGCGCCGCGGCCGCGTTCCACCTCGCCAGGGCGGGGCACCGCGTGATCGTGCTCGACCGCGGCGCGCCCGGACGCGAGGGATCGGGCACGACGGCGGGGAACCTGCACGTCCAGGCGGTGCACACGCGCCGTCCCGGGCAGAAGGTGCCGCTCGACAGCGCCCGGTTCCTGCCGCTGCAGCGGGCCGCGAGCGATCGGTGGGAGTCGGTCGAGGACGAGCTGGACGCCTCCGTCGAGCTGCGCCGCAGCGGCGGGTTCACGATCGCGGAGACGCCGGAGCAGCGCGCCGAGCTGATCGCCAAGCACGCCTGGGAGGAGCGCGCCGGGATCGCCACCGAGGTCCTGGACGGCGACGGCGCCCGTACCGCGCTCCCCCTCCTCGGCCCCACCGTCACCGCCGCCACCTGGTGCCCGCTCGACGGCTACGCCAACCCGCTGCTGACGACGCCCGCCTACCTGTCCGCGGCGGTGCGGCATGGCGCGGAGGTGCACCCGTTCTGCCCCGTCCGTAGCGTGGAACGTTCCGGTTCCGGCTGGCGGGTCACGGCGGGCGATCTGCGGATCGACGCCGCCCGGGTCGTGGACGTCGCCGGCCCCTGGCTCGGCGAGATCGCCGCGCTGGCGGGCGTCCGGCTCAGGATGACGCCGGTCGCGATCCAGATGCACGTGACCGTCCGGCTGCCGGAGACGCTGCGGCACCTCGTCCAGCACATCGGCGAGGGCCTGTCGGTCAAGCAGGTCACGGCGGGGAACCTGCTGATCGGCGGCGGCTGGCCCGCGCTCCGCCTGGAGCCGGGACCCGGCGGCCGCAGCCCGATCAGCCTCGACAGCGTGGTCGGCAACGTGGCGCAGGCCGCCCGCGTCCTGCCGTTCGTCCGGGACCTGCGGCTGCTGCGCGCCTGGGCCGGCCCGCTGGCCGCCACCCCGGACGAGATGCCGGTGATCGGGGAGGTGCCGGGCGCGCCCGGCTTCCTGGTCGCGGGCGGAACCTACGCCTTCACGTTCGCCCCGCTCTGGGGCGAGACGCTGCGCTGCCTGGTCGAGGGCGAGCCGCCGCCGGTGGACGTCCACGACCTCGGGCCGGGCCGGCTGATGGAGCCCGCCGAGCCCGCCGCGCCGTACGAGCAGGCCCGATGAGAGAGGAGACAAAGGTGCCGACAACGATCACCCCCCGGCGGCCCGTGCCGCAGGACGGGACCCTCTGGCTGACCGGCGGGCACGTCGTCGACGTCGTCGGCGGGACGATCCGCCGCGACGTCGCCGTCGCCGTCACGGCGGGCCGGATCGAGGCGATCACCGCCGCGCCGCCCCCGCCGGGCGCCCGCCGCGTCGACCTCGGCGGACGGTACCTGCTGCCCGGCCTGATCTCGGTGCACACCCACCTGTCGGTGACGTACCCGTTCTCCGCCACCGACGAGGCCGAGAACCCTGGCCTGACCGCGCTGCGGGCCCTGTCGCGGGCGCAGGACGCGCTGCACGCGGGCGTCACGACGATCCGCTGCGTCCACGAGCAGCACCGCGCCGACCTGCTCATCCGCACCGGCGCCGAGCAGGGCTGGGTGGACGCGCCGCGCATCGTCGGCGCCGGGCGGGCCGTGTCCACGACCGGCGGCCACGGCCACGGCTCGGCCTGCTCCTACGCCGACGGCCACGACGGCTTCCTGCGCGCGGCCCGCGAGGAGCTCGCCGCCGGGGCCGACCTGATCAAGGTGTTCATCACCGGCGGGATCGCGCACGAGGGCGAGTCGTTCACCGGCGCGCAGATGACGCTGGACGAGATGCGCGCCGTCGTCCGGGCGGCGGAGGAGCACGGCAGCTACGTCACCGCGCACGCGGGCTCCGGCTCGGCGATCCGGGAGGCGCTCGCGGCGGGCGTCCGCGGCTACGAGCACGCCTACGAGTTGGACGACGCGACCGCCAAGGAGATGGCGGAGCGGCGCGTGTTCCTCACCCCGACGCTGTGCGTGACCCGCTGCCCGTCCTGGATGGCGGAGCACTCGTTCAGCGCGTGGCAGATCGAGCGCGCGATGGAGGTCGGGCCCGGCCATCTCGCCAGCATCCGCCGCGCGATCGCGGCCGGGATCGCCGACCCGCGCGACCCGGAGCGGCCCGGCATCACCATGCTCGCGGGCACCGACTACCCGCCGGGTGAGCCGATCGAGGACACCGTCGTCGCCGTCCGCGAGATGGAGTTCCTCGCCGAGGCCGGGCTCGACCCGGCGCAGGCGCTCCGCACGGGCACCAGCGACGCGGCCCGGCTCGTCGGGCTCGGCGGGAAGGCCGGCGCGGTCGAGGAGGGGCTGCTCGCCGACCTGATCGTCACCGACCGGGACCCGCTGTCGGACGTGTCCGCGCTGCGCCGCATCCCGTTCGTCATGCAGGCCGGGCGGATCGTCCGCGACGACCTGCCCGCACCCGCCCCTATCGGAGGAGTTTCGTGAGCGCCCCGTCCCGTACCAGGCTCGCGGTCGACATCGGCGGCACGTTCGTCGACGCGATCGCCTACGACGAGGTCACCGGCGATCTCCGCCTGCACAAGGCCCCGACGACGCCGGACGCCCCCGCGCGCGGCGTGCTCGACGCGGTCGGCGGCCTCGCGGACCGGCTGGACGGCGTCGAGGCGTTCGTGCACGGCACCACGCTCGGCCTGAACGCGATCCTGCAGCGGCGCGGCGCCGGCGTCGGGATCATCACCAACGCCGGGTTCCGCGACCTGCTGGAAATCGCCCGCGCGAACGTCCCAGGCCAGCACATGTACGACTTCGCGTACGCGCCCCCGCCGCCGCTCGTGCCGCGCCGCCACCGGACGGGCGTGCCCGGCCGGATCGACGCGCAGGGCAACGAGGTGGAGCCGCTGGACGAGGACGCCGTCCGCGAGGCGGGCCGCCTCCTCGTCGAGGAGCACGGGCTGCGCTCGCTCGCGATCTGCTTCCTGCACTCCTACGCCGAGCCCGCGCACGAGCGCCGCGCCGCGCGGATCCTGCGCGAGGCGTACCCGGACGTGTCGGTGTCCACGTCCACCGACATCAGCCGCGAGTACCGCGAGTACGAGCGGACGAGCACCGTCACGCTCGACGCCTACATCCGGCCCGTCCTCAGCGACTACATCGGCGCGCTGGAGGGACGGCTCGCCGACGCGGGGCTGACCCGCCCGCTGCACATCATGCGGTCGGGCGGCGGCGCGATGACCGCCGAGCTGGCCCGCCGCGCGCCGCTGATGACCGTGCTGTCGGGCCCGGCGGGCGGGGTGGTCGGCGCGTCCTTCCTGGCCCGCGAACTGGGCCGGGACAAGCTGATCTCGTTCGACGTCGGCGGCACCAGCGTGGACTGCTGCGTGATCGAGGACGGCTCGCCCGGCGAGGTGCACGAGGCCGGGATCGACGGGTTCCCGCTGCTCATCCCGATCTTCGACATCCGGACGGTCGGCGCGGGCGGCGGCTCCATCGCCTGGATCGACGAGGGCCTGCTGAAGGTCGGCCCGCACAGCGCGGGCGCCGTCCCGGGCCCGGTCGCCTACGGCGCGGGCGGCACCGAGCCGACCGTGACGGACGCGGCGCTGGTGCTCGGCTACCTCGACCCGGCCGCGTTCCTCGGCGGCGACATGACCATCGACGCGGACGCGGCCCGCGCCGCCGTCGAGGAGAAGCTCGCCCGCCCGCTCGGCGTCGACGCGACGAAGGCCGCGGCGAGCGTCTTCCGCGTCCTGCTGGCCCGGACGGTCGGCGCGCTCCGCGAGATCACCGTCGAGCGGGCCCTGGACCCGCGCGAGTTCGCGCTGCTGGCGTTCGGCGGCGCCGGGCCGCTGCTCGGCCCGATGCTGGCCCGCGAGATGGGCGTCACCGAGACGGTCGTCCCGCAGGTCCCGGCGGCGTTCTCCGCGTTCGGGATGCTG
Source organism: Actinomadura sp. 1N219 (assembly GCF_044326405.1). Taxonomy (NCBI): domain Bacteria; kingdom Bacillati; phylum Actinomycetota; class Actinomycetes; order Streptosporangiales; family Thermomonosporaceae; genus Actinomadura; species Actinomadura sp. 1N219. Next base: position 359,314 of record NZ_JBIRAY010000011.1, read on the forward strand.
ATGTCGGACCTGGAGTACGAGTTCGCGACCACCGTCCTCAAGCCGCTGAGCGACGCGACGCTCGCCGGCCTCGAACCGGCGTTCGCGGAGCTGGAGTCGCAGGGCGAGGAGGTGCTGTCGGTCCAGGGCGTCAAGCCGGAGGACCGCACGCTGATCCGCCGCCTGGACGTCCGCTACCACGGCCAAGAGCACACGCTCGGCATCGACCTGCGGCCCGGCGACGACGCGGCCGCGATCCTGGACCGCTTCCACGAGCAGCACCGCGCCCGGTACGGGCACGCGATGCCGGACGGCGGCCAGATCCTCACCCTCCGGGTGCGCGCGGTCGGCGTCCTGCCGAAGCCGGGCCTGCGCCGCCTCGACGGCGCCGGCGACGGCACGCCCGCGCCGGTCGGGGAGCGGCCCGCGTTCGACTTCGCCGCCGGGGAGACCGTGCCGTTCCCGGTGTACGAGCGGTCGTCCCTCGCGCCCGGCCACACGCTGCCGGGCCCCGCGATCGTCGAGGAGGGCACCTCCACGACGGTGATCTTCAGTGACCAGCGGCTGGCCGTGGACGTCCACGGCCACCTGCTGGTCAGCAGCCCGGAGACGGCCCAGTGACCCCCGCAGGAGGCCCCATGAGCAGCAGCGAGCTGGACGGCGCGACCGTCGAGGTGATCCGCAACTACCTGGTGTCGGTCGGCGAGCAGATGCGCCGGACGCTGGTCCGCGCCGCGTTCAACCCGGTGATCTACGAGGTCCTCGACTTCGGGATCTCGATCTACGACGGCGATCTCGAACTGATGGCGGAGGCCGCGGGGATCACCTCGTTCCTCGGCGCCAACGACCACGCGATCGTCAAGGGCGTCGAGTACGTCGGGAAGGAGAACCTCGCACCCGGCGACGTGTACCTGCTCAACTATCCGTACTGGAGCGGCGCCCACTCCTACGACGCGATGCTGTTCGCCCCCGTCTTCCGGGACGGAGCGGACGGACGCGGCGCCGAGCCTGCCGCGTACCTGGCCGTCCGCGCGCACTGGATGGATCTCGGCGCGAAGGCCCCCGGGTACGTCCTCGACTCCACCGACATGCACCAGGAAGGGCTGATCTTCCCGGGGACGCGGATCGTGCATCAGGGCGAGGTCGTCCGCGACATCGTGGAGCTGATCCGCTTCAACTCGCGGCTGCCCGACCTCACCATCGGCGACTTCCACGCGCAGCTCGCCGCGCTGCGCACCGGCGAGAACCGGCTCGCGCAGGTGTGGGAGAAGTTCGGCGGGGACGTCGTCGACCAGGCCGTCAAGCAGATCATCGAGCACGGCGAGCGCGTCGCCCGCAAGGCCGTCGCCGCGCTCCCGGACGGCACCTGGACCGCCGCCGACTACTGCGACGACGACGGCATCACCGACGACCTGATCCGCATGGAGGTCACGGTCACCGTCGACGGCGACCGGATGGAGGTCGACTTCAACGGCTCGGACGGCGCCGTCCTCGGCCCGGTGAACCTGCCGATCGGCGCGACGGAGAGCCTCGCCAAGTCGACGTTCAAGGAGCTGACGACGCCGGACGAGCCGTCCAACGCGGGCCACTACCGGGCCCTGACGGTCAAGGCCGATCCGGGCAACTTCTTCCACGCGGTGTACCCGTCGGCGACGTTCACGCAGTGGAGCGGGATCGTCGCGTTCGAGCTGATCCACAAGGCGCTGGCGGAGGTGCTCGACTCGATCCCGGCGTCGTCCGGTGGCGACGAGCCCGGGTTCATGGCGCTCGGCCACGACCCGCGCACCGGCGACGACTTCGTCATCAGCAACAACGAGGGCATCGGATGGGGCGCCCGCCGCGACCGCGACGGCGCCAACGCGCAGCAGCACCCGTCGCAGAGCGTCGTCCGGAACACGCCGATCGAGGTGCTGGAGCACAAGTCGACGGTGTTCCACGAGCGGCTGGAGCTGATCCCCGACTCGGGCGGCGCTGGCCGCTACCGGGGCGGCGTCGGCGTCCTGCGCGAGGTCCGGTACCTGGCCGACGGCGAGGTCCTGTCGATGAAGAAGAAGAGCAAGACCAGGCCGTGGGCGCTGCACGGCGGCCACGAGCCCGAGCCGAGCGGGATGACGCTGTGGCCCGGCAGCGACCGCGAGAAGCGCGTCGGCATGTACCGGGCCGCGATGCGGGCCGGGGACCGGTTCGTCAACCGGACGGCGGGCGGCGGCGGCCACGGCGACCCGCTCGACCGCGACCCGGCCGCCGTCGCCGCCGACGTCCTGGACGGCTACGTCACCGCCGAGGCCGCCGAGCGCGACTACGGCCTGATCGTCGCTCCCGACGGCTCCCACCACGAGACCCCCGCCAGGACCGGACGGCGCCGGGCACGCGACGGCGCCGGACGGAACGACACCTGACCCGTCCGCGCGGACACGTCCACGAAGGGGAGACGACCAGTGCTCCACACCACTTCTCCGGCCGGGCGCCGCCGGGCGGCATGGCTCGCGGCCGTGGCCGCCGTGGTCGCCGTGGCGCTCGCGGCGGGCGGCTGCGGCGGCGCCACCGGCGGGACCGGCGACCGCAAGCAGACGCTGATCATCGCCGAGAACGAGCCGCCCGCGACGTTCGACCCGGCCCAGGCCGACAACTCCACCGTGGACGAGGTCGTCCGCCCCGCCTACGACACGCTGGTGGCGTACGGCGCGGGCAACAAGATCGTCCCGGCCGTCGCCGCCAAGTGGACGGTGTCCGAGGACGGCCGCTCCATCGACCTGACCCTCCGCGACGACGTGCGGTTCCACGACGGCGCCCGCCTCACCGCGGCCGACGTCCGGTACAGCCTCGACCGGATCAAGCGGCTGAAGGTGGGCGTCGCGTCGCTGCTGACCGCCTACGAGTCCACCGAGGTCAAGGGCGAAACGCACCTGACCATCCGGCTGACCCGCCCGTTCGCCCCGATGGTCCCGGCGCTGACCCGCGTCTACCTGCTCAACTCCAAGCTGGTCGAGGCGCACAAGGGCGGCGACGACGGGCAGAAGTGGCTCGCCACCCACGACGCGGGCTCCGGCCCGTACCGGGTCACCGGCTACACCCCCAACCAGGAGGCCAAGTTCGCCCGGTACGACGCGTACTGGGGCGGCTTCTCCGGGCAAGCGAAGGACGTCGTCTTCCGGTACCTGCCGCAGGCCGCCACGCAGAAGAGCTCGCTGCTGGCGGGCGACATCGACATCGCGATGGACATCGACCCCAACGACTGGGCCTCGTTCGAGAGCAACAAGGAGTTCAAGGTCGACAAGGCCGACAGCAACGTCCAGCTGTCGGTGTTCTTCAAGATGAAGGACTCGCCGGTGGAGAACCGGGCGCTGCGCGAGGCGATCACCTACGCCTACCAGTACGACCAGCACATCCGCGCGATCCTCAAGGGCGCCGGGAAGAAGGCGGTGGGCGTGCTGCCGTCCACCATGAACTGCTTCGACGCGTCCGTGCCGCAGCCGGCCTACGACCTGGCCAAGGCGAGGAACACGCTCAAGGCGGCCGGGCTCTCCGGCGTCACGCTCACCATGACGTACCTGAAGGCGACCGCCGAGATGGAGCTGGCGGCCACGCTGTTCCAGTCCGACCTGGCCAAGATCGGCGTGAACCTGAAGCTGCAGGCCGTCACGTTCCCCGAGTACGTGCAGCGGCTGAAGACCAACCAGACCACCCCCGACCTCGGGATGATCTACGCCTTCCCACCCAACCCCGACACCGACTCGATCCTCTACCAGCTGTTCGACTCCAAGTTCATCAACAACGGGCAGAACAACGGCGGCTACCGCAACCCGCAGGTCGACTCGCTGGTGGAGAAGGCCCAGGGCCTCACCGACCAGCGCGAACGCTGCGGCCTCTACGGCCAGGCGCAGCGGATCATCGCCGCCGACGTCGCGTCGGTCAACATGTCCAACCCGCAGACCGTGACCGTCATGCGCGAGGGCGTCCGCGGCTACGCCTACCAGCCGTCGCACCACCAGACCGTCGACGTCTACCGCGTCAAGGTCGGCTGACCGCATGGCCGGCCAGCATCCACCACGGAAATCTCCAGCGAGGGGAGGCACGGCATGGCGCGTTTCCTGCTGAGACGGCTCGTCACCAGCGTCGTCGTGCTGTTCGGCCTGGGCGTCGTCACGTTCCTGATGACCCAGGTGCTGCCCGGCGACCCCGCGAGGGCGGCGGCCGGGCGCAACGCCACCGCCGAGCAGGTCGCGGCGGTGTCCGCGCGGCTCGGCCTCGACAAGCCGCTGTGGGAGCAGTTCCCGCGCTACCTCGGGGACCTGCTCCACGGCGACCTCGGCACGTCCGTCTTCACGCAGCGCCCAGTGCTGGACGACATCGGGCAGGCGCTGCCGTCGTCCATCGAGCTCGTGCTCGCCGCGATGCTGATCAACGTGCTGGTCGCGGTGCCGCTCGGCGTGTACGCCGCCTACCGGCGGGGCCGCGCCGCCGACGTCGCGGCCCGGCTGATCGTGCTGTTCGGCGCGGGCGTCCCGGTGTTCTGGCTGGGGCTGATGCTCCAGCTCGTCGTCGCCGACCGGCTCGGCGCGCTGCCGCTCACCGGGCAGCTCGGCTTCGGCCGCGAGGTGCCGTCCATCACCGGGATGACCTCGGTGGACGCGCTGCTGAGCGGCGACCCGGGCGCGCTCTGGGACGCGGTGTCGCACCTGCTGCTGCCCGCCGTCACGCTCGCGGCGGCGTTCATCGCGGTCGTCGCCCGCACCGTCCGCTCGTCCATGATCACCGTGCTGGACTCGGACTTCGTGACGCTGGCCCGCGCGACCGGGGCGTCCGAGCGCCGGGTCGTGATCCGGCACGGGCTGCGCAACGCGCTCGTCCCGGTCAGCACGATCCTCGGCATGCAGCTCGGCTGGATGCTCGGCTCCACCGTCCTGGTCGAGTCGGTGTTCGGACGCAAGGGGATCGGGGCGTACGCGGTCAACGCCGTCCTGCAGAACGACCTGTACGCGGTGATCGGCACCGTGCTCGTGATCGGAGTGGTCTTCGTGCTGGCCAACATCGTCGTCGACCTCGTCCAGCTGTGGCTCAACCCGCGCCTGCGGCAGCCCGCCCGCGCCCGCGCCCGTGCCCGCGCAGTGCCCGTTGAAGGGGCCGTCGAAGGAGCCGCGACATGAAGCCCGCAACGGTTCCCATGGCGAAGGGCCCGGCCGGACGGTCCCTGCCCCGCCGCCTCCTCGCACCCGCGGGCCGGTCGACCGTCGTGGACAAGGTGGCGATCGGGATCGCGGCGGCGATGGTCCTGATCGCGGTCGCCGGCCCGCTGCTGGCGCCGCACGACCCCTACGCGGTGAACCTGCCGCAGGCGCTGCACGGCCCGTCCGGGGAGCACTGGTTCGGCACCGACGCCACTGGACGCGACATCCTCAGCCGCGTCCTGCACGGGGCGCGGGTGTCGCTGCTGGCCACCGTCATCGTGATCGCAGTCGCCACGCTGATCGGCACCCTCGTCGGGACGCTCGCCGCGCTCGGCGGCCGCGCCGTGGACGAGGTCCTCATGCGGATCTGCGACATCGGGCTGTCGCTGCCGCCGATCATCCTCGCGCTCGGGCTGGCCGCCGCGCTCGGCCCCGGCCTGCGCTCCGCGGTGATCGCGCTGTGCCTCACCTGGTGGCCGGGGTACGCGCGGCTCGTCCGGACCCTCGTCCGGGACGTCCGCGACGCCGAGTACGTGGAGGGCGCCCGGACGCTCGGCGTGTCCACGCCCCGGCTGGTGTTCCGGCACGTCCTGCCGAACGCGCTGAACACCCTCTACGTGCAGACGACGCTGGACGTGTCCGCGGTCATGCTCGTCATCTCCGGCCTGTCGTTCGTCGGGGTCGGCGCGCAGGTGCCGTCCGCCGAATGGGGCGCGATGATCAGCGGTTCCGCGGCGAACCTGACCAACGGCTGGTGGGCGGTCGTGTTCCCCGGCCTCGCGATCATGCTCACCGCGGTCTCGTTCAACCTCGTGGGCGACTGGCTGCGCGTCCGCAACGACCCGACGCTGCGCGGGAGGCTGTCATGACCTCGCTGCTGGAACTCCGGGGCCTGCGCGCCCGCTTCCCCGGCCCGGACGGGCCCGTGGAGGTCCTGCGCGGCGTCGACCTGGACGTCGCGGCCGGGGAGAAGGTCGCGCTGGTCGGCGAGTCCGGCTCCGGGAAGTCGGTGACGGCGCGGGCCGTCCTGCGCCTGGACCGCGACGCCGACCTCGAAGGCCGCGTCGCCCTGGACGGCACCGACCTGCTCGCCCTGCCCGACCGCGCGATGCGGGACGTGCGGGGCGCCCGGATCGGCCTCGTCTTCCAGGACCCGCTCGCGTCCCTCAACCCGGTGATGACGATCGGCTGGCAGATCATGCAGCCGCTGCTCATCCGGGGCGTCCGGAAGAAGGAGGCGCGGCGGCGCGGCGTGGAGCTGCTCGGGCGCCTCGGCGTCCGCGACGCCGACCGCCGCTTCGACGACTACCCGCACCAGTTCTCCGGCGGGATGCGGCAGCGCGTCGTGATCGCCATCGCGGTGATCGCCGAACCGGCGCTGCTGATCGCGGACGAGCCCACCACCGCGCTCGACGTCCGGGTGCAGGCCCAGGTCCTGACGCTGCTGCGGGAGCTGGCGGCCGAGCGCTCGATGTCGGTGCTGCTCATCACGCACGACCTCGGGATCGTGGCGGGCTTCGCCGACCGGGTCGTCGTCATGCGCGACGGCGTCCCCGTCGAGCACGGCCCGGTGGACGACATCTACGCCCGGCCGCAGCACCCGTACACGCGCGGGCTGCTCGCGTCGGTGCCGCGCATCGACGACGACCCGTCCCGGCGGCTCAGCACCCGGGAAGACGCGGCCGACGCCGACGCGCCCGCCGCCGACGCCCCGGCCGCCGACCCGTCGGCCGCCGAGGTCTTGGAAGGAGGCGGACGATGATCGCGCTGAGCGTGCGGAACCTGACGAAGAGCTTCGGCGGACGCCCGGTCGTGCGGGACGTCTCGTTCGACCTGAACGCGGGCGAGGTGCTCGGCCTCGTCGGCGAGTCCGGCTCCGGCAAGTCCACGATCGCCCGCTGCGTGGCCCGGCTGACCAGGCCCGATTCCGGGGAGATCAGGCTCGGCGACGCCGACCTGCTGGGCGCGTCCCGGCGCGGTCTGCGGACGCTCCGCCGCGACGTGCAGATGGTCTTCCAGGACCCGTACTCGTCCCTGAACCCGCGGATGACGGCGGGCGCGCTGATCGAGGAGGGCCTGCTCGTCCACGGCATCGAACCCGACCGCCGCGCACGCCGCGAGCGGGCCGTCGCGCTGCTGGAGACCGTGGGCCTGTCGGCGGCGGACGCCGTCCGGCACCCGCGCTCGTTCTCCGGCGGGCAGCGGCAGCGGATCGCGATCGCGCGGGCCCTGGCCGTCGAGCCGAAGGTGCTGATCTGCGACGAGGTCGTGTCGTCGCTGGACGTCTCCGTCCAGGCGCAGGTCCTCGACCTGTTCCTCGACCTGCGCGAACGCCTCGACCTGTCGATCCTGTTCATCGCGCACGACCTGGCCGTCGTGCACTACCTGTGCGACCGGGTCGCGGTGCTCGACCAGGGAAGCCTCGTCGAGATCGGCGCCCGGAAGCAGATCTACGGCGACCCCGTCCACCCCTACACCCGGTCGCTGCTGGACGCCGTCCCCATCCCCGACCCAGCAGCCGAGCGCGCCCGCCTGACCACACCCTGACCCGCGCCCAGGAAGGACCCATGGAAACCCTCCGAATGTTCGTCAACGGCCAGGCCATGTCGGGCGGCTCGCTGAACACGGCGCTCAGCGGCGCCGAGTTCCTCGGCCCGGCCGAGACGGCGCCCCGGTACCGCTTCTACTCCGTCCGCGACGAGTTCCCGGGCCTGCACCCGGTGCCGTCCGGCGGACGCGCCGTGCCCGGCGAGCTGTACGCCGTCACCTACGAGATCCTCCGCGACCGCCTCCTGCCGGGCGAGCCGCCCGAGCTGGAACTCGGCGTGATCGAGCTCGCGGACGGCTCCGGCTCGCTGTGCATGCGGATGCGCGCGGAGTCGCTGACCCTGCCCGGCGTCGTGGACATCAGCGACGCCGGCGGCTGGCGCGCCCACCTGGCGGGGGCCGCGGGGTGAGCGCCGACGTGGTCGTCCGCGGCGGCACCGTGGTCGAGGCGTCCTGGACCGGCCCCGCCGACGTGGTGATCCGGGACGGCCGCGTCACGGCCCTGGCCGAACCCGGCACGGCGCCGGCCGCCGCGACCGTCGTCGACGCGTCCGGGCGCCTGGTCATGCCCGGCGGCGTCGACCCGCACTGCCACGTCGGGTTCACGTCCGGCGACTTCACCTCGCTGGACGACTACCGCCAGTGCACCACCGCGGCCGTCCACGGCGGAACCACCACCATCGTGGACTTCGCGATCCCCCGCCCCGGCCAGAACCCCGCCGACGTCGCCTACGCCCAGCGCGCCAAGGCCGCCGAAGGACTCTGCGACAGCGCCCTGCACGCCTGCGTCGTCGCCTGGGACGAAACGGTCCCCGACCAGCTCGCTTCCCTGGTCGCCGACGGGATCACCACGGTCAAGATGTTCACCACCTACCGCGGCGAGACGATGGCCGACGAGGACACCGTCCTCCGCACCATGACGGCGCTCGCCGGGCTCGGCGGCATGGTCGTGATCCACTGCGAGGCCGACCACATCGTCGGGGACGCCCAGCGCCGCTGCGCCGACGCCGGGCGGATCGGCGCCACCGACATGGCCGCGACCCGTCCCGGCCTCGCCGAGACCGCGTCCGTCGCCGAGGTCCTCGCAATCGCCGAATCGGTAGGCGCGCCGGTCTATTTCGTCCACCAGTCGACGGCCGAGGCCGTCGAACTGGTCGCCGCGGCCCGGCGACGCGGCGTCCGCGCCTACAGCGAGGCAGTCGCCCACCACCTCGTCTTGGACGACTCCGCCTACGCGGGCGAGCACCCCGAACGGTACGTGTGCTGCCCGCCGCTACGTCCCGCCGCCGACGTCGAGGCACTCGGACGCCACCTGTTCACCGGCGAGATCACCACCGTCGGCAGCGACCACTGCTGCTACGACACCGTCCAGAAGGAGTCGCGCAGCGGCGACGTGCGCGCCATGCCGAACGGCCTGCCCGGCGTCGAGACCCGCCTCCCGGTGATCTTCTCGGAGTACGTCGTCCGCCGGGGCCTCCCCGTCACGCGCTTCGTGGACCTGGTCGCCGCCGCGCCGGCCCGCGCGAACGGCCTCTACCCGCGCAAGGGCACCCTGCTACCCGGCGCGGACGCGGACGTCGTCATCTGGAATCCCGCCGAAGAATGGCAGATCACCACTTCCGACCTCCACATGGCGACCGACTACACCCCGTACGAAGGAATGACCCTGATGGGCAGTCCGGAAACGGTCATGGTGGGCGGCCGTGTCGTCGTTCAGGACGGTGTGCTTACCGACCCGTCTCCCCAGGGACGCCACATCAAGGCAGACCCCGTCCGCTAGACACCGGCTGCCGGGCCGCGCGGAAACGGAACACGTGCCGGTACGACTGCGGGGAAACACCGGCGACGCGTCCGAAGTGATAACGGAGATTCACCCCGTTCCCGAACCCGGTGCCGCGGGCGATCTCCTCGATCGGGCTGTCGGTCGTCTCCAGCAATTCCTGGGCCAATCTGACGCGCTGCTGCAGCAGCCATTGCAGAGGCGTGATGCCGAGCGTGTCGCGGAAACGGCGGGCGAACGTCCGCTCGCTCATATGCGCGACCTTGGCCAGCTCCGGGACGGTGATCGGCTGATGCAGCCGTTCCAGCGCCCATTGCAGCACCGGGGTCAGATCCTCGCTCTTCTCGGCGATGACGACGGGCTTGGTGTACTGCGCCTGCCCGCCCTCCCGATGCGGCGGCACGACCATCCGCCGCGCGATCTCGTTGGCCGCGGCGGCGCCGTGATCGGCGCGCACCAGATGCAGGCAGACGTCGATCGCCGCGCCAGAACCCGCCGTGGTGACGATGTCGCCGTCATCGATATAAAGCGGGGCCGGATCAAGGCGCACGCGCGGAAACCGATGCGCGAAATCAGACGCATTCATCCAGTGCGTCGTGGCGCGGCGTCCGTCCAGCAGACCCGCCGCCGCGAGCACATAAGCACCCGTGCACAGCGACACGATCCGCTTGCCGCGCCGGGACGCCTCCTGCAAGACCGCGATCAGCTCCGGCGGCGGGGCGAGTTGGGCATAGCGGGCCAGCCCGGCGACGATGACGGTGTCCACGTCCAGCAGGTCGGTGTAGCCGTGGGACGCGTGCAGGCTCACCCCGGCGCTGGACGCCAGCGGACCGGGTTCAGCGGCGCAGAGCCGCAGCTCGTACCACGGGTCCACGATGTCGCTGCGGTCCGTGCCGAAGACCTCGCACGGGATGGCCAGCTCGAACACCGGGGTCCCGGACGTCACCGCCAGTCCGACGACATGTCTCCTCATGGCAGGAATTCTACGGACACCGTCTTTTCTGCCGCTAGTGATCGCGTCCGCCACCCTCGAACCTGAATCCCGTGACGGAGAACTCCGGCGGGCATCTGACCTTCGGGCAGGGCACCGCGATGTACGTGGGCGCGGTCCTGGGCACGGGCGTGATCGCCCTCCCCGCCCTCGCGGCCGAGGCCGCGGGCCCGGCCTCCCTGCTCGCCTGGCTGGCCCTGGTGGTCATGTCAGCCCCTTTGGCGGCCACGTTCGCCGCCCTCGGCGCCCGCTATCCCGACGCAGGCGGCGTCTCCACCTACGCGCGCCTGGCGTTCGGTGACCGCGCCGCGGCCATGGTCGGCTGGTGCTTCTACTTCGCGATCCCGCCGGGCGCCCCCGCCGCGGCCCTCTTCGGCGGCGCCTACGTCGCGGCCGCCACCGGCGGCGGCACGGCGACGACGTTCATCACGGCCGCCACACTGATCGCCGTGGTGACGGCCACAAACATGGCGGGGCTCCGAGTATCGGGAAGGCTCCAACTCGTCCTGGCGGCCCTCCTGACAACCCTCCTCCTCGCCTCGGTCGCCCTCTCCCTCCCCGACGCCCGCTGGGACAACCTGACCCCCTTCGCACCCCACGGCTGGACGGCGATCGGATCGGCCGCGGCCCTGCTGGTGTGGAGCTTCGCGGGCTGGGAGGCGATCACGCACCTGGCCGCCGAGTTCCGCCACCCGTCCCGCGACCTGCCCCGCGCCACCGCCGCCGCCGTCTGCGTGGTCGGCGTCCTGTACCTCCTGGTCGCGTTCGCGATCATCACCGTCCTGGGCTCCGCGGCGGCCACGGCGGACGCTCCGCTGGGCGAGCTGATGGCCCGCGGCCTGGGCGGCGGCGCCCGCTGGCCCGCCGCAGCAGCCGCCGTCCTCCTCACCATGGGGACGATGAACGCCTACTACGCGGGCGCCGCCAAACTAGGCGCCGCCCTAGGCCGGGACGGCGCGCTGCCGTCCTGGCTGGCACGCGGCAGCGTCGCAGGCCAGGTCCCCAGGCGAAGCCTGGCCGTCGCGTCCGCGATGTCATTCCTCGCCCTCGCAGTAGTAGCCGCCATCGGCCTAGGCCCAGAACCCTTGGTCCTCCTAACCACAGGCTCTTTCGTCACCGTCTACGCAATAGGAGTCGCGTCCGCAATCCGCCTACTCCCCCGCCGCACTCTCGCCCGCGCTTCAGCATTCGCCGCACTATTCGCAGTAGCGGTCCTACTCCTGATGACAGGCCGCTACCTGATCTGGCCCGCCGCAATGACCGCCGCAGCCCTGCTCTACCTACACCTGAAATCCCGCACAACGCCACCCACCCCGGAACCCACCGAAAAACACCTCACCCCGTCCTGAGAGCGTCTCACCCGAGTCACCACAGGTGTGCCGTACGCTGCCCTCCTGATCAGCGAGCCTTGATACTCGAACCGCGTGACGGAGGAATGGATGACCGAAGGGCGACCGCTCCCCACACAGGACGACGTGCTCGGCTACTTCAGCACACTGTCGAACTGGGGACGGTGGGGCGACGACGACGAACTCGGCACGCTGAACCACATCACCGACGACGTCCGGTTGGCCGCGGCGCAGGCCGTGCGCCACGGCAGGAGCGTGTCGTGCGCATGGGAGATCGCCGTGCCGGGGGAGATGGAGCGGTCGACGACGACATGCCCGTGCGCCGCGGAAATGCCGGGAGCCGAGAACATGCCGGTGCCCGAGTTCCACAACGACCGGCGTTGGGGCTTCTCGAACGAGCGGATCTCCATCGACTACCACGGCAACACCATCACCCACCTCGACTCGCCGTGCCACATCTTCTGGGACGGCACGATGTACAACGGGCGGTCGCACTCGCTGGTCGACGCCGAGACCGGATCGGCGTGGGCGGCCGTCACGGCGGCGGCGAACGGGATCACCACGCGCGGCGTCCTGCTGGACGTCGCCAGGGCCCGCGATGTGCCGTGGCTGGAACCGGGGCAGGGCGTATTCCCCGACGATCTTGAAGAGGCCGAGCGCCGCCAGGGTATTCGGGTGCGATCCGGCGATGCGGTGTTCCTGCGGACCGGCCACGGCCGCGTCCGTCACGAGGCCGGTGCGGCGCCCGGCGTCACGCAGGCGGGCTGGCACGCCTCCTGCCTGCCGTGGCTGCACGAACGGGAGGTCGCGCTGATCGGCGCCGACACCCCGCAGGACGTCCAGCCGTCGGGGTACTCGGACATATTGATGCCGGTTCACGCCGTGAGCCTCGTCGCGATGGGTCTGTGGATGCTCGACAACTGCGACCTGGAGGAATGCGCGACCACCGCCGCCGAGCTCGACCAATGGGACTTCCACGTCGCGGTCGCGCCGGTCCGCTACGCCGGTACGTCCGGCAGCCCGGTCAACCCGGTCGCCACATTCTGACCCCGAAACCCGCGCCGAAAATCTGACGCCGTTCTGAGAAGGGCGCTTCAGAAGCCGATGGCTTCGCGGAGTAGCAGGACGATGCCGCGCCCAGAAAGGTGTTCTGCGTTTAGGACGAGAAGGCGGTTGACGGCACTTGGCCACCCATGGGCCGCCTGGGTCCGGGCACTTTCCAGCGGGAGGCAATGGTCTTCGACGCGGCGCAGCGCGGTGCTCAGATCGGGCACGACCTTCTGCGCCCCGACGACCCAGATCGCGCGGGCGGCGCCGCCGGCGTAGCCGGGCAACTGGCTTCCGCTGCCCGAGGCGATCACGAGGGAGCCGGTCTCGGTGACCGCGTGGACGCTGCCCACGATGACGTCGGGGGCGGCGCTCAGCCGCCGGATCTCGTCCGACCGGGTGGCCCGGTCCATGGCGAGGACGCGCGGCCTGACGGCCCGGTACCGTCCGCCGGCGTTGATGTCCTCATCGATTCCGGACAGGCGGAGGGTCTCGCTGGCCCCGGTGAACACGCTCGCGCCGTCCGGTATCAGATCCTTGACGCGGGAACGCGCCGCGGCGGCGTCATCGAGGATCTCCACGGTGAAACCGTGTGCGGTCAGCACGGCGGCCGCCCGCTCCAGGCGTTGCGCGGGCACCGGGGCGGCGAACGATGTCGTCGGCATTCGGGTAGTCATGACAGTCCGACAACACACCTCCTCGGAATGTGAGGCGACGCACCGGCCTCACATTCCGGAGCGCTGCCGTGTCGAATGGGTGAGGGCAGACGCGACCGAGGGGGCCGTCCACACCATGACCACCCGATCCGGGCCGGGAAACGGCCGGGCCGATCCGGGCCTGGACGCGATCATGAGCGAGCGGCGGCAGCTGATCAATCTCGCCTACCGGCTCCTGGGCTCGCTGGCCGAGGCCGAGGACGCGGTCCAGGAGACCTACGCCCGCTGGTACGCCATGCCCCGGCGGCAGCAGGACGCCATCGAGTCGCCCGGCGCCTGGCTCACGACGGTCGCCGGCCGCATCTGCCTCAACCTGCTCCGCTCCGCCCGAGCCAGGCGCGAGACCTACGTGGGCGAATGGATCCCCGAGCCGCTGCCCGAGCGCACGGAGTGGATCAGCGGGCGGACGGGCGGGGCGCCCGTCGACCCGGCCGACCGGGTCACCCTGGACGAGTCGCTCAACCTCGCCTTCCTTGTCGTGCTCGAATCGATGACCCCGGCCGAGCGCGTCGCGTTCATCCTGCATGACGTTTTCTGCCATTCCTTCGCCGAGGTGGCCGAAATCGTCGGCCGCACCCCGGCGGCTTGTCGCCAGCTGGCCTCCTCGGCCCGCCGCCGCATCCGCGCCGCGCAGCCTTCCGCGACTCCGGCGGCCCAGCGCGCCGGGATCGTCCGGGACTTCAGGCGGGCCTGGGAGGCCAAGGACATCGACGCCCTCATCGGCCTGCTCGACCCCGGCGCCACGGCCGTCGCCGACGGCGGCGGCCGCGCCGCCACCTTCCTGCACCCCATCGAGGGCGGCGAGCAGATCGCGCGCACCTGGGCCGATCTCGCCGGCCGGAGGCTCGGCACCATGACGCTCCTGGAACGCACGGTCAACGGCCAGCCGGGCCTTGTGGCTCAGCAGGACGGCGTCACCGTGACGGTGTACGCCTTCGGCATCGCGAACGGCCGGATCAAGCACATCTGGGTAATCCGCAACCCCGAAAAGCTCCGCAGCTGGACGACGACGACCTGACGGACCTTCAGGGGAGCAGTTCGCTGCGCTGGGCCTTGGTCAGACGCGCCACGACCAAGTCGTAGGAGTGATCGATCAGCTCCAGCAGTTCCTCTTCCGGGACGGTGCCGTCGAGGGTCACGCTGTTCCAATGCCGCTTGTTGAGGTGGTAGCCCGGAGTGATCGCGTCATAGCGGCCGCGGAGATCGACGGCCAGGTCGGGGTCGCATTTGAGGCTGATGCTCTCCGGTGACGCACCCAGCGGGACGAGCGCGAACATCTTTCCGGCCACCTTGAACACGGCCACCTCGTCACCGAACGGATAGTCCTCGACCGATCCCGGCTTGGTGAGGCATTCCGCCATCACCCGGTCGCGCTGCGAATCGTCCGCCATCACATGGCCCCCTGCCTGTCACCGGCCTTCGACGCCATTCTGCCGCCGGCGTCGGACAGTCGTGTTCGAGGCCGCGCGCCCGCCCGATCAGATGAGGCCCTGGGCGAGCATCGCGTCGGCGACGCGTTCGAAGCCGGCGATGTTGGCGCCGACGACGTAGTCGCCGGCGGCGCCGTAGCGTTCGGCGGTCTCGAAGCAGGTGTCGTGGATGTCGGTCATGATCCCGGCGAGCTCCTCCTCGACGCGGGAGAACGTCCACGCCTCGCGGCCCGCGTTCTGGCGCATCTCCAGCGCGCTCACCGCGACGCCGCCCGCGTTGGCGGCCTTGCCGGGGCCGAACGCGACGTCCGCCTCCTGGAAGACGTGGACGGCCTCGGGCGTCGCCGGCATGTTCGCGCCCTCCGAGACGGCCTTGACGCCGTTGCGGACGAGGATCGTCGCCGCGTCCGCGTCCAGCTCGTTCTGCGTCGCGGACGGCAGCGCGATGTCGGCCGGGACGTCCCAGACCCGGCCGCCCGGCACGAACCGCGCGGACGCGCCGCGCAGGTCGGCGTAGTCGGACACGCGGCCCCGGTCGACCTCCTTGACGTGCTTGAGCAGGTCGAGGTCGATGCCCTTCTCGTCCACCACGTAGCCGCCCGAGTCGGACACGGTGATCACGTTCGCGCCGAGCTGCTGCGCCTTCTCGATCGTGTAGATCGCGACGTTGCCCGACCCGGACACGACGATCTGCTGGCCGTCCAGGTCCTCGCCGCGCCGCCTGAGCATCTCGGCGGTGAACAGGACGTTGCCGTAGCCGGTGGCCTCCGTCCGGCCCGCGGAGCCGCCCCACAGCAGGCCCTTGCCGGTCAGGACGCCCGCCTCCCACCGGTTGGTGACCCGCCGGTACTGGCCGAACAGGTAGCCGATCTCGCGGCCGCCGACGCCGATGTCCCCGGCCGGGACGTCGGTGTGCTCGCCGACGTGCCGGTACAGCTCGGTCATGAACGACTGGCAGAACCGCATGACCTCCTCGTCCGACCGGCCGTGCGGGTCGAAGTCGCTGCCGCCCTTGCCGCCGCCGATGCCGAGCCCGGTCAGCGCGTTCTTGAAGATCTGCTCGAAGCCGAGGAACTTCACGATGCCGAGGTTGACGGTGGGATGAAAGCGCAGCCCACCCTTGTACGGGCCCAGCGCGCCGTTGAACTCCACGCGGAACCCGCGGTTGACGTGGACGCGGCCCTGGTCGTCCTGCCACGGCACCCGGAACATGATCTGCCGCTCGGGCTCGATCAGCCGCTCGACCAGCTTCGCGGCGCCCAGCCCGGGGCGCGCCGCGAGGACCGGGCCGAGGGACTCCAGCACCTCGTGGACGGCCTGGTGGAACTCCGCCTCGCCCGGGTCGCGCCGCAGGACCCGCTCGTACGACTCCTCCAGGACGGCCAAGATCTCGGGCGGGGCCGGCAGGCGGGGGGCCAACGGCATGGTGAAGATCCCTTCCTCGGAGACCTCCACTCTAAAACCTGCATTTCACCGACTTCGACACCGCCCGCCGAAGGCCGCGCTACTAGGGCGTGTCTGACAATTCGCGGAGCCAGAGGATGAGGCTGGCCAGCAGTAGTCCGGAGCGGTAGCGGCTGGCCAGCTTGTCGAAACGGGTGGCGATCGCGCGGAACTGCTTGAGCCGGTTGAAG
>NZ_JBIRAY010000012.1:0-355675 GCF_044326405.1 Actinomadura sp. 1N219
CCGGATCCCTCCTCCACTGGACCCGCAAAATGATCGAAATCCGCCAACGCCACCCCGTCTTCGGCGTCGGCTCCTACGTCGAACTCTCCGCCTCCAACCCCTCCGTCCTCGCCTTCACCCGCGAGATGAACGGCGGGGACGTCAATCAATGGGGCGGCATGGACACGGTCCTCTGCGTGAACAACCTCTCCCGCTTCCCGCAGCCCGTCGAACTCGACCTGCGCCGGTTCCGGGATTCCACCCCGATCGAGTGCATGGGCGGCGTCCAATTCCCGGCCATAGGCGACCTGCCCTATCTGCTGACGCTTCCCGGGCACGGCTTCTACTGGTTCCTGCTGCCGCCGCCCGCAGAGCACGACCAGGAATCGGAGTGAGGTAGCCGTGCCGCCGCTCGACCATTCCCTCGTCCGGCTACTGGCGGGCTGGCTGCCCGGGCAGCGGTGGTTCGGCGGCAAGGACGGCCCCATCGACGACCTGACCATCGGCACCGCCACCGAACTCCGCACCGGCGACCCCGCACTGCACCACCTCATCCTCGACGTCCACCAGAACGGCGCCGTCGACCATTACCAACTGCTCCTCGGCGTCCGGCGCGACCTGCCCGACCCGCTGCGGCCGGTCGAGATCGGACGGCTGTCCCGCGAGCAGGGGAACGGACGGCCGGACGCCGCACCTGTACGACGCCGCCCACGACCCCGACCTGACCCGGACGCTGCTGGACGAGCTGGCCGCCGACGCGTCCATCGGCCCGCTGCGGTTCCGCCACGCCGACGGCGCCCGCATCCGGACGGACCTGGCGAGCCTCCCCATCACCGCCGAGCAGAGCAACACGTCGCTGCTGTTCGGCGACGCCTACATCTGCAAGCTGTTCCGGCGGCTCAGCCACGGCGTCAACCTCGACCTGGAGGTCAACCTCGCGCTGACCCGCGGCGGCTGCGCGCGCGTCCCGGCCGTCCTCGGCTGGATCGAGCTGGAGCCGGGGCCCGTCGCCGGCGGCGGGCCGGTCACGCTCGGGCTCCTGTCCGACTACCTGCACACCGGCGCGGACGGCTGGAGCCTGGCGATCGCGAGCGTCCGGGACTGGTTCGCGCACACGCCGCCGCCGCGCGACGCCGGGTGGGAGGGCGAGTGGGCCGAGCTGGACGCGAGCGCCGCCGGCGGCGACTTCGCGGCCGAGGCGGAGCGGCTCGGCGCGGCGACCGCCGAGGTGCACCGGGCGCTGGCCGACGCGTTCGGCGTGGCGACGCTGCCCGCCGCCGAGGTCCGCGCGATGGCGGCGCGCATGAACGCCGAGCTGACCGGGACGTGCCGCGCCGTCCCCGGCCTGGCGCCGCACGCCAAGTCGCTCACCGGGGCCTTCCTCGACCTCGCGGCGCGGGCGGAGCCGCTGCCCGTGCAGCGCGTCCACGGCGACTACCACCTCGGCCAGGTCCTGCGCACCGAGAACGGCTGGACGGTGCTCGACTTCGAGGGCGAGCCGGCGCGGACGCAGCACGAGCGGCGGGCGCTCGCGCATCCGCTGCGGGACGTCGCCGGGATGCTCCGCTCGTTCGAGTACGCGGCCCGGTTCCTCATCACCAAGTCCGGGACGATGCCGCCCGAACCGGGCGGGCGGCTGGAGACGCGGGCGCACGCCTGGGCGGCGCGGAACCGGGCGGCGTTCTGCCGCGGCTACGCGGCGGCGGGCGGTCCCGATCCGGCGGCGCATTCGGTGCTCATTCGCGCCTTCGAATTCGAGAAGGCGGTGTACGAGGTGCGCTACGAGGCGCGGAACCGTCCGGCCTGGCTGCCGGTCCCGCTGAAATCGCTCGCCCATCTGACCGCTTGATCAAAGACACCAAAGGCCGCCGCTAATTCCATGTCATGATCATGCAAAATCGGCGTGCGCGGGAAAATCACGGTGCGATCAACGGGTACCCGAACTCTCGGCAGGGAGATCACCTGTCCCGGTGAAAACCGGTCGACGACCCCTGGACGGGGGAACGGAGAGCACCCGAATGTCCACCGCAGGCCACTCACACGGAAACGAAGCCGGAAACGGATCGGCCGTCGGCCATATCGGCCGCGCCCGGGCGGGCGTCCGAAAACAGAGAATGCTCCGGACGGCGGTCACCCTGACGGTGACCGGGCTCGCGCTGGCGGTCCCGACGGGCTCGCAGGCGCTGGCGGCGCTCAATCCCGCGGTGCTGAAACGCCTGCACCTCGACTCCGCCACGCTGAAGAAGGTCCAGGCGTACGACCGTTACCGGACGCGTGAGGCGTCGCAGCGCGAGGGCGCGAGCAAGGCCCTGGCGTTCGCGCGCAAGCAGATCGGCAAGCCGTACCGGTGGGGCGCGGAAGGGCCGGGCGGGTATGACTGCTCCGGTCTCGCGATGGCCTCGTGGCGGAAGGCGGGCGTGAAGCTTCCCCGCGTCACCCACGCGCAGTACCGGCAGGTCAAGCGGAAGGTGTCGCTGAAGGACCTCAAGCCCGGCGACCTCGTCTTCTTCCGCGGCCGCAACCATGTCGGGCTCTACGTCGGGAGCGGACGCTACCTGCACGCGCCCTATACCGGCGCGAGGGTCAGGATCGACAAGCTCGACGCACGCCGGAAGAGGCAATTCGCGGGCGCGGTGCGTCCGGGCGCTCCCGCCTACAAGAAGTGGTCGACTTCGGTGAAGGAGCTCGTCGAGAAGATCGACCGGATGAGCGCTGACAAGCGCACTGCCCATAAACCGCCAGATAAGCAGCGGACCCCCCAGATTCCGCCACCATCCGACACATTGCCCAAATCGCCCGACAGCCTCCCCGACCACTCCCCCGATCACGACCTGGCAGAAGCGGACGCTCCGCCCGGCCGCCCCCGCGCGGCGAAACCGGACGATTCCGCCGCCCGGCCTCCGCGCGGCGACGAACGCCCGGAAGAGAGCAGGCCGGAACCCCGTCCGAGGTACAAGGCGAAGCCCGCGTCGCGCAGCCCGCGCCACGCCCGGCACGACTCGGACTCCTGGGAGAAGTACGTGGGCACGGTCGACGAACTGACCGCACCCGGCCACGTACCCCACTGACCGTCCGGCCCTAGAGGGCTAGGGCCGACCACCGAGTCAGCACCCACCGCCATGGGCGTCACACGTCCATGGCGGTGGCGCATATGCAGCGCAGACATATCGGACGTCCCGTGTTAGGTTGCAGTGAAAACCGTTTTCATTCTCGGGAGTCCTCATGTCCTGTGTTCTGCGCGCCCGGATGCTCGGGACGGGCGCGGCGCTCGGCGCGGCCGCGCTGCTGAGCGCCGGCTGCGGATCGTCCACCGACGCGACGGCGACGCCGGGGGCGACACCGTCTCCGTCGTGGCCTCCACCAACGTGTACGGCGACATCGCGCGGCGGATCGGCGGCGGCGAGGTGAGCGTGACGTCGTTCATCAGCGATCCCGGGCAGGACCCGCACTCCTTCGAGGCGGGGACGCGCAGCCGGCTCGCGCTCGCCAAGGCCAAGGTCGTGATCGAGAACGGCGGCGGCTACGACGACTTCGTCGGCACGCTGCTCAAGGGGTCCGGGTCCAAGGCGGAGGTGCTGAACGCCGTCCGGATCTCGGGGAAGACCGCGCCCGCGGGCGGGGAGCTGAACGAGCACGTCTGGTACGACCTGCCGTCGATGGCGCTCCTGGCCGACCGGATCTCGGCGGCGCTCGCCAAGGCCGACCCCGGCGACGCGGCGACGTTCTCGGCGAACGCCGCCGCGTTCAAGGCCGAGCTGAAGACCCTCGAAGGCAGGCTCGCGGAGCTGAAGGCCGCGCACGCGGGAGAGAGCGTCGCGATCACCGAGCCCGTGCCCGGCCACCTGCTGGCGGCCGCCGGGCTGGAGAACCGGACGCCCGAGGAGTTCAGCGAGGCGATCGAGGAGGGCGACGACGTGCCGCCCCGCGTCCTGCGGGAGACGCTGGCGCTGATCACGGAGAAGAAGGTCGAGGCGCTCGTCTACAACGCGCAGACCAGCGGGCCGAACACCGAAAGGCTGGAGAAGGCGGCCAAGGACGGCGGCGTGCCCGTCGTCCCCGTCACCGAGACCCTTCCGGCGGGTCAGAACTACGTCTCCTGGATGGACGGCAACATCGCCGCGCTGCGGAAGGCGCTGTCGTGATCTCGCTCCGCGGCGCCGTCCTGGCGTACGGGGACCGGCGGCTGTGGCGGCTCGACCTCGACGTCGCGGCGGGCGAGTTCCTGGTCGTCGTCGGGCCGAACGGGTCGGGGAAGACCAGCCTGCTGAAGGTGCTGCTCGGGCTGCGGCGGCTGACCGCCGGGACGGTCACCGTGAACGGGCGCGCCCCGCGGCGCGGGAGCGACCTCGTCGGGTACGTCCCGCAGCACCGGACCGTCGTCCCGCACACGCCGCTGCGGGCCCGCGACCTGGTGCGGCTCGGGATCGACGGGCACCGCTGGGGGCCGGGGCGGCCGCGTCCCGAGGCGCGCCGCCGCGTCGAGGCCGCGCTGCGGGACGTCGGCGCCGCCTCGTTCGCGGACGTCCCCCTCGACCTGCTGTCGGGCGGCGAGCTGCAGCGGGTCCGGGTCGCGCAGGCGCTGGCGGCGGACCCGTGCATCCTGCTGTGCGACGAGCCGCTGCTGTCGCTGGACGCCGAGCACCAGCGCATCGTCGCCGGGCTGGTCGACCGGCGGCGGCGCGACCACGGCACGACCGTCGTGTTCGTCACCCATGAGGTCGACCCCGTGCTGCCGCTGGCCGACCGGGTCCTGGACATGGGCGAGGCCGCGGCATGAACTGGCACGACATCGTCAACTTCGAGGACTACGGGGCGCTGCTCGGGCTGATCCAGAACTCGATCATCGCGGGGGCGGTGCTCGGGCTGGTCGGCGGGCTCGCCGGGACGTTCGTCATCATGCGCGACCTGGCGTTCGCCGTGCACGGCATCAGCGAGCTGTCGTTCGCGGGCGCGGCGGCGGCGCTGCTGCTCGGGACGGGCGTCGCGGGCGGCTCGATCGCCGGGGCGCTGGTGGCGGCCGCGCTGATCGGGGTCCTGGGCTCCCGGGCGCGGGACCGGGGGTCGGTCATCGGGGTGCTGATGCCGTTCGGGCTCGGGCTCGGCGTCCTGTTCCTGTCGCTTTATGAGGGACGATCCGCGAACAAGTTCGGGCTCCTCACCGGGCAGATCGTCGCGATCGACACGCCGAAGCTGTCGTGGCTGCTGGCGACGTCGGCCGTGGTGCTGGCGTGCCTGGCGGTGATGTGGCGTCCGCTGGCGTTCGCGAGCCTCGACCCGGAGGTGGCGGCGGCGCGGGGCGTGCCGGTGCGGGCGCTGTCGCCCGCCTTCATGCTGGTGCTCGCCCTCGCGGTGGCCGTGTCGATGCAGATCGTCGGGGCCCTGCTGGTGCTGGCGCTGATCTGCACGCCGGCCGCGGCGGCGGTGCGGGTCAGCGCGTCGCCGGTGCTCGTGCCGGTGCTGAGCGCGGTGCTCGCGACGGTGTCGGTGGTCGGCGGGATCCTGCTGTCGGCCGGGTCCAGCATCCCCGTCAGCCCGTACGTGACGACGATCTCGTTCCTCCTGTACGGGGCGTGCCGGGCGGCGGGGGCCGTCCGGACGCGGCGCGGCTGGACGGCGCGGCGGGCGCCCCTGCGGCTCGACACCGTGCCCACATGATCTCCCCCACATGAAGTCTTGGTGCCCGCCCGGCACTGGCGGACGGGCGGGCGCCGCGCCCCGGACGGCGTTCCGGAAATTCCGGACGCGTGATCACCAGGACGTTGCCATTCGCTTACCCGGCCGTGGGCATCCCCACCGGACGCAGGGGCATCATCAGGGCTCTTGCGACTTTCGGGGCGATTGGGAGGGAACGCGATGTGGGATTTCGCGGGCCGGGACACCGCTATCGACCTGGGCAGCGCCACCGTGCGGATGCATGTCCGAGACCGCGGTGTCGTCTGCCGGGAACCGTCGCTGCTCGCCCGCTGCCGGCGCACCGGGCGCATCCTCGCGCTCGGCGGCCCGGCGCAGGAGATGGCGGGACGCAACCCCGACGTGACCCTCGTCCGGCCGATCCGGAGGGGCGCGCCGACCGAGACCGATGAGGCCGAATACCTGATGCGGCATCTCGTCCGCAAGCACCACCGGCGCCACTACACGGCGCGGCCGCGGCTGGTCGTGACGGTGCCGAGCGGGCTGAGCTCCGTCCACTACCGGGCGCTGCAGTTCTCCGCCTACCAGGCGGGCGCGCGGCGGCTCACGCTGGTGCCGACGCCGATCGCCGCCGCCATCGGCATGGGCATGACGTCGTCGGCGCGGCCCGAGGTCGCGGTCATCGCCGACATCGGCGCGGACGTCACCGACGTCGGCGTCATCGCGTTCGGCGGGCTCGTCACGTCCCACACCGCGCACGTCGGCGGCGCGTCGCTGGACCGCGCGATCGTGGCGATGGTCCGGCGCGAGCAGAACGTCTCGCTGTCGGTGTCGGCGGCGGAGACCGCGAAGCTGGCGGTCGGGGCGGTGCCGCCGCTCGGCCGGCGGCCGGTGCGGCAGACGGTGGTGCACGGGCGCGACATCGCGACGGGGATGCCGCGCGAGGTCGTCCTCACGACCGTGGACATCGGCCGGGCGATCGCCGGGCCCGTCGCCGAGATCGTCGAGGCGATCGGCGCCGGGCTCGCGGGCTGCTCCCCGGAGATCTCCGGCGACCTGCTGAGCGTCGGCGTCACCCTCACCGGCGGGTGCGCCCGGCTGCCCGGCCTTGAGCGGCTGATCCGCGACCGGACGGGCCTGGCCGCGCGGATCGGGGACGACACCGGCGACGCGGCCGTGCTCGGCGCCGGGGAGGTGCTGCGCTCCGCCCACTCGCAGGAGCCGTCGGCGAGGGAGAGCTCCCCGAGGCCCCACATCCTGACGACCGTGCCCGAGTTCGAATACTGAACCGCCGACTACACTCCGGATCCCATGAGCGACGCACCCGACCGCGAGGGTCCCGGAAACCCCCAGCTGCAGGAGGTCTCGGACGGGGTGTTCGCCTACGTCCAGCCGGACGGCACCTGGTGGATCAACAACACCGGCTTCCTCGTCGGGTCGCGCGGCGTGACCAGCGTGGACGCCTGCTCCACCGAGCGCAGGACCCGCGCGTACCTGGAGTCGATCCGGTCGGTGACCGACCGTCCCGTCCGGACGCTGGTCAACACCCACCACCACGGCGACCACACGTTCGGCAACTACCTCTTCTCCGGCGCGACCGTCGTCGGGCACGAGCAGACGCGCGCGGGCGCGCTCGCGTGGGGCAAGCCGTTCGACGAGCCGTTCTGGACGAAGGTCGACTGGGGCGACGTCGAGCTGGAGCCGCCGTTCCTCACCTACACCGACGCCGTGACCCTGTGGGTGGACGAGCTGCGCTGCGAGGTCCGGCACGTCGGGACGCCCGCGCACACCACCAACGACTCGATCGTGTGGATCCCGGACCGGCGGGTCCTGTTCTGCGGCGACCTGCTGTTCAACGGCGGCACGCCGTTCCTGATGCAGGGGTCGGTGTCCGGCGCGATCAAGGTGCTGGAGGACGTCGTCGCGCCGCTGGACGCGGAGGTGATCGTCCCCGGGCACGGGCCGGTGGCGGGGCCGGAGCTGATCGACCGCGTGGTCGGATACGCGCGGTTCGTCCAGACGACGGCCAAGGCGGGGAAGGCGGCCGGGCTGACGCCGCTGGAGGCGGCGCGGGAGGCCGACCTCGGCCCGTTCGCGGAGCTGACCGACGCCGAGCGGCTCGTCGGCAACCTGCACCGCGCCTACGCCGAGCTGGACGGCCTCGAACCCGGCGCGCAGATCGACCTCGTCTCCGCCCTCAACGACATGATCGAGTTCAACGGGGGCCGGCCGCTGACCTGCCGCGCCTGAGCGAGGCGACCATCGAGGGGGCGAACATGAAGGACGGGACGCTGGCGGTGGGGGCCGGGCGGCCCGCGCCGGAGAACTTCGCGCCGGGGCTGCCCGGGCCGGTGTTCGCGGCGCACTACCACCTGGCGGGGGACCCGGCCGGGCCCTACACCTACGGGCGGGACGAGAACCCGACGTGGACGCTGCTGGAACGCGCGATCGGCGAGCTCGAAGGCGGCGCCGAGGTCGTGGCGTTCTCGTCCGGGATGGCGGCCGTGGCGAGTGTGCTGCTGTCGCGGGTGCGGGCCGGCGACGTCGTCGTCCTGCCCGATGACTGCTACCTGACGACCCGGATGCTGAAGGATCGGCTGGAGTCGTACGGGGCGGTCGTCCGGATGGGGCCCACGGCCGGGGACGCGCAGATCCGGCTGCTGGACGGGGCGCGGCTGGTGTGGCTGGAGACGCCGTCCAACCCGATGCTGGACGTGTGCGACATCGCGCGGGTCGTCGAGGCGGCGCACGCGGCGGGCGCGCTGGTGGCGGTGGACAACACGCTGGCCACGCCGCTCGGGCAGCGGCCCCTGGACTGGGGCGCCGACTTCTCCGTCGCCAGCGACACCAAGGCGATGTCGGGGCACGGGGACCTGCTCCTCGGGCATGTGGCCACGCGAAATTCCGAACTGGCCGAGGGCGTCCGGTTGTGGCGCAAGACCGTGGGCGCGATCCCGGGGCCGATGGAGGCGTGGCTGGCGCACCGGTCGCTGGCCACGCTGCAGTTGCGGCTCGACCGGCAGGCCGCGAACGCGCTGGCGCTGGCGGAGGCGCTGCGGGACCGTCCGGAGGTCTCGGGGCTCAGGTATCCGGGGTTGCCGGACGACCCGTCCCACGAGGTGGCCGTCCGGCAGATGCGCCGGTTCGGGTGCGTCGTCTCGTTCACGCTGCCGGACGAGGCCGCGGCGGAGCGGTTCCTCGGCTCGCTGCGGCTCGTCATGCAGGCGACCAGTTTCGGCAGCGTGCACAGCTCGGCGGAGCGGCGCGGACGGTGGGGCCGCGACGCGGTGGAGCCCGGGTTCGTCCGCTTCTCCGTGGGGATCGAGGACACGGAGGACCTGGTCGCGGACGTCATCCGGGCATTGGGGAAAATATCGTGATTCCGGGCGGTCACCGGTTGTAGCGTGGCCGCCCATGAGCGAAGCGCGGGCACTTCTGGACAGCGGCGACATCGCCGGGCTCATCCGCCATCTGCGGTCCAACGCGGACGACATGGAGCTGGCCGAGGTGGCGGGCCTCATGGAGGGCGCGGCCGCCAGGTCCGGATTCGACGACATGCGGGACGCGGCCGCCGCGATGGCCCGGGCGCAGGGGCCGCAGGAGCTGTACGACTTCGGGTACGCGTGCATCGAGCGCGGCGTGCCGTTCCTGGCGATCCCGCCGCTGCGGCGGGCGCTGGAGCTGATGCCCGACGAGCCGGTGCTGCTGATGGAGCTGGTGTCGGCCCTGGAGCGGGAGAACCGGCACGCCGAGGCCGTCGCCGTGCTGGAGCCGCGCGTGGTGTCGCTGGACCCGTGGCCCGCCCGGTACCTGCTCGCCTACAACGCGCTGCTGGCCGGGGACGTCGTCCGGGCGGACCGGGAGGCGACGGCGCTGCCCGTCCCGGACGACGCCGACTGGGCGCCCGCCCACGACCGGCTCGCGCGGATGCTCGCCAGGGCGCGGGCGGTGCGGTCCGTCGGCCCGCTGGATTCCAAGGACCTGCGGGGCTGGCATTTCGCGCTGGGCGGGAGCGTCCTGGCCACGATCTCGCCGTACGGGTTCGACCAGGGCATGACGGGACGGTTCGCGTACACGTCCGACAGCTTCGCGACGAGCCGCCGCGTCCTCGACCGGCTCCGGCTGATCCTCGACGCGGCCGGACGGCGCCCCGCGTCGGTCGGCGTCCTGCCGGACCGGTCGAGCCAGATCCTTGGGCTGGCGGCGGCCGAGCTGCTCGGGCTCCCGGCGGAGCCGTACGCCCCTGGACGCCCCGACGTCCTGGTGGTCGCCTACGACCTGAACGGCGTTGAGGCGGACGGGCTGCGAGAGCGCGCCGACGGCCAGGTCCTGTTCGAGCGCGCCACCTGCTGGACGGACCCGCCTGGGATCAGCGCCGACGTCACCGGGCTGCTGCACCAGGTCGTCGTCCCGCCGTGGGGCGAGCGGCTGCGGGTGACGCCGTCCGGGGAGACCGAGACCGTCCCGCCGGACGGGCGGCCCGCGGAGGAGCTGGCGGCCGAGATCGTCCAGGCCGCCCCGGAGGCGGACGACGGGGCCGGCGACGGCGCGCCGCCCGACCCCGACGACGCCCTCGCCGGGTTCGCGCGGGCGGTCGCCGGGCAGTGGCCGATCGGGCCGCGGGACGCCGTCCGCTCCCCCGGCCCGGTCCCGAGCAGCCGCTTCGGCTAGGACGCCTGGCCGGACATGTCGCGCTCGACCGCCTCGGCGGCCTTGCGGGCGGCGATCAGGACCGGGTCCCAGACGGGCGAGAACGGCGGCGCGTAGCCGAGGTCGAGGCCCGTCATCTCCTCGACGGTCATGCCGTTCCACAGCGCGATCGCGAGGCCGTCCACGCGCTTGGCGGCGTTCTCCTCGCCGACGATCTGCGCGCCGAGCAGCCGTCCCGAGCGGCGCTCGGCGATCAGCTTGGTCCTCATCATGGTGGCGCCCGGGTGGTAGCCCGCGCGGGTGGTGGACTCGACGACGACGCTCAGCGCGTCGAACCCGGCGGCGGCCGCCTCGCGCTCGTTCAGCCCGGTCCGCGCGACCTCGATCCGGCAGATCTTGGACACGGCGGTGCCGACGACGCCGGGGAACGTCGCGTAGCCGCCGCCGAGGTTGATCCCGGCGACGCGGCCCTGCTTGTTGGCGTGCGTGCCGAGCGCGATCGCGACGGGGCCGCCCGAGACGAGGTGGCGGGTCTCGACGCAGTCGCCCGCGGCCCAGACCCGGTCGGTGCGGGTGCGCATCCGCCGGTCGGTGACGATGCCGCCGGTCGGGCCGGTCTCGATCCCGGCGGCGCGGGCCAGGTCGGCGCCCGGCCGGACGCCGAGCCCGAGGACGACGAGGTCGGCGGGCAGGGTCCGGTTCACGGTGCGGACGGCGGTGACGTGCCCGTCCGGGGACGTGTCGAAGCCCTCGACCGGCTCCCCGAGGTACAGGTCGACGCCGATGCCGCGGATCGCGTCGGCGATGACGGCGCCCATGTCCGGGTCGAGGGTCCGCATCGGCCGGTCGGCGGCGTCCACGATCGACACCTCCAGGCCGCGCATCACCATCGCCTCGGCCATCTCCAGGCCGATGTAGCCGCCGCCCACCACGACCGCGCGCCGCGGCTCCCCCTGTTCGAGGACGCGCCGGATGGCGATCCCGTCGTCGAGGATCTGCACGCCGTGGATGCCGCGCGCGTCCGCCCCGGGCAGGCGCGGGCGCGCGGGGACGGCACCGGTCGCGACCATCAGCTGGTCGTAGGGCTCCCAGCGCTCGCCGCCGCCCTCGTGGTCGCGGACCCTGACCCGGCCGCCTGCCACGTCGATCTCGACGGCCTCGGTGCGCAGCCGCAGGTCGATGTCGCGGTCGCGGAACTGGGCGGGGGTGCGGGCGATGAGCTTGTCGAGCTCCTCGACCACGCCGCCCACGTAGTACGGGATGCCGCACGCCGAGTAGGACGCGTGGTGCCCGCGTTCGACGACGAGGATGTCCAGGTCGCCGGCGCTCCGCCGCCTGCGGGCCTGGGACGCGGCGCTCATCCCCGCCGCGTCGCCCCCGATGACGAGCAGCCGTTCCCGTGCGGCCATGCCCTATCCCCCTCGAACTCGGTGGACCTCAGATTCCGTACACGCGGCGGGCGTTGCCGGACGCGACCAGGCCGGCGACGCGTTCGGCGTCCCGGGCCGTCCAGGCGCCGTCGTCCACTCCCCCGGCGAGGAATCCCGCCAGGCCGCGCCGGAACAGCAGCGCGCCCAGGTGGAACAGCTCGGCCAGCCCGAACGCGTCCGACGAGTAAAGCACCTTCCCGAACGGCGCGAGCTCCAGCAGCTCGGCGATCAGCGCGGGCGACCGGTGCCCGAGGTTGTGGGTGGCGAGGCCCGCGTCGACGTACACGTTCGGGAGCACCTGGGCGAGGTAGCCCGCGTTCCGGTGGAACGGGTAGTTGTGCAGCAGCATCGCGGGGACGGGATCCATCGCCCGCAGCAGCTCGATGAGCAATAGCGGGTCTCCGCGGCGCAGGTCGGCGTCCACGTCGCCGAGCCCCACGTGGAACTGCACCGGCAGCCCGGCGTCGACCGCGCACCACACGAGGAACCGGTGCAGGACCTCGTCGCTCACGCGCGGGGCGTCCGCCCGCATGAGCCGTCCGGCGGCGCCCGTGACCTCCGCCGGGGACGGGCGCTCGCCCGACAGCTCCAGCCCGGCCCGGTAGGCGGCGATCGACTTCGCGCCGACCGCGCCGTGCCCCTGGACGCGGGCGCGGACCTCGTCGGCGAAGCGCGCGGCGTCGACGCCGTCCGCCGCGACCTGCTCCGCGACGCTCTCCAGCCGGACGATCTCGTGCGCCCGCGCCCCCGCGAGACGTCCCAGCTCCAGGGGATCGAGGATCGACTCGGGCGTGTACCCGGTGTCGACGCACAGGGCCTCCAGGCCGGCGGCGTCCAGGAAGCGGCGGTTCACCTCGGCCGCGCCCAGCTCGGCGCGGCGGGCGAGGTAGGCGTCCGGCTCCGCGTGCGCGTCCAGGTCCAGGACGGGCGGGCACCAGCGCCGCAGCGCGAACCCGACCTGCGTGTCGAACATGCCGACGCCCGGCGGGCCGGTGCCCTCCGCCTCCGTCAGCAGCGCCTCGAAATCCGCGCGGTCCAGGTCGCGGCCGAGGACGCCGTGGCAGTGGTGGTCGGCGAGCGGGAGCGACTCGAGGTATTCCAGCACGGCCCGTCTCCTCCCTGAAAGGGGATGATCTCCCTACGATGCCCTTGCGGGACGTCACTCGTCGTCCCGTCACGCCGACGCCACTCCGATCGGGAGCCAGCACCGTGGAACAGATCCCTGAGACCGTCCCCGCCGGGCACAGCCTCGACGGCCACACCCGCGCGCGGCTCGGCAGGCGCGCCGCCGAGACCGCGCGGCGGCTGGCCGGGCAGGACATCGTGGCCGTCGCGCTCACCTGGGTGGACGTCAGCGGGATCACGCGGACCAAGACCGTCCCGGTGGAGCGCCTGGAGCACGCGGCGACGTGGGGCGTCGGGATGTCGCCGGTGTTCGACGTGTTCCTGCTGGACGACTCGATCACGTCCGGGAAGCACATCGGCGGCCCGACCGGGGACCTGCGGCTCCACCCCGACCTGGACCGCCTCCGCATCCTGGCGGCGCTGCCGGGCTGGGCGCACGCGCCCGCGCTCCGGTACGCGCAGGACGGCGGCGTCCACCCGCTGGACACGCGGGCGTTGCTGCGGCGCGAGACCGAGCGGCTCGCGGAGGGCGGCTGGTCGGTGAAGGCGGCGGTCGAGATCGAATGGGCCGTGTCCAAGGGCGACGGGGACGACTTCGTCGCCGCGTGCCGCGGCCCGGCGTACGGGATGACGCGGATCTCCGAGCTGGCCGGATACCTGCGGGACGTCCTGTCGGCGCTGAAGGAGACCGGGGTCGCCGTCGCGCAGCTGCACCCCGAGTACGCGGCCGGGCAGTACGAGGTGTCGGTGGCGGCCGAGGACCCGGTCGGCGCGGCCGACACCGCCGTCCTGGTGCGGGAGACGATCCGGGCGGTGTCGATGGCGCACGGCCTGGCCGCCTCGTTCTCCCCGAAGGTCGAGGCGGGCTCGGTCGGCAACGGCGCGCACGTCCACCTGAGCCTGTGGAAGGAGAACGCCGGCACCGGGCCGGTGAACGCGATGGCGGGCGGCGACGGGCCGTGCGCGATGACGGCCGCCGGGGAGGCGTTCGCCGCCGGGATCCTGCGCCGGATCCCGGCGCTGCTGGCGGTCGGCGCGCCGGCGGTGGCGAGCTACCTGCGGCTCGTCCCGTCGCACTGGGCGGGCGCGTTCGCGTGCTGGGGGCCGGAGAACCGGGAGGCGGCGCTGCGGTTCATCACCGGCGCGGAGGGCGAGCAGTCGCGCGCGGCGAACCTGGAGGTCAAGTGCCTGGACGGGGCCGCCAACCCGTACCTGCTGCTGGCCGCGCTGCTCGCCGCCGGACGGGACGGGCTCGGCGCCGACCTGCGGCTGCCCGAGCCGGTCGAGGTCGACCCGGCGTCGCTGGCGGAGGAGGAGCGCGCCGCCCGCGGCATCGTGCCGCTGCCGGCGTCGCTGGCGGAGGCGGTGGAGGCGTTCGAGGCGGACGCCGTCCTGCGGGACGCGCTCGG
Source organism: Actinomadura sp. 1N219 (assembly GCF_044326405.1). NCBI lineage: Bacteria > Bacillati > Actinomycetota > Actinomycetes > Streptosporangiales > Thermomonosporaceae > Actinomadura > Actinomadura sp. 1N219. The sequence goes on from NZ_JBIRAY010000012.1 coordinate 14,225, forward strand.
CGAGGCCGTCACCGACACCGTGTCGGCCGTCCGGCGCGGCGAGATCGAGCTGCTGGACGGCGCGTCGCCGGAGGAGATCGCCGCCGTCACCCGCTGGCGCCACTAGGACGCGTCCGATGGAGGGGCGCCGCCGGGCTCGTCTCGAACCGCAGCACGCGCACCTGGACCTCGCCGCAGGCGCAGCGGGTGTAGGTCACCACGCCCTCGGACGTCAGGTGGCGCGAGAGCACCTCGTACGCCTCGGACTCGGGCCAGCCACAGCGTGGGCATTCCTCCACCGCGCACATCCCCGTGGAAGTGGGTAAGGGTTGTAACTAGTATGTCGTTTACAGCATGGCATGCCACCGGAGGCCACGGCAATGCGGATCACTGGATACAAGAGCCACGGGGTGGCCGCGTCGGCGGCGCTGGTCAACGCCGTCACCAGCACCGGCGGCGACGACTCCGCGGACGCGCTGCGCCGGCTCCTGCGCGAGAACGAGTTCTTCTGGCGGCAGTTCAGGGACGACGACGCCGCCGACTTCCGCGCCTGGGGCCGGACGCTGCGGCCGTTCTTCGAGGCCGCGCGCGTCGAGGACGCGATGGCCCTGCTGAACCGGCTCCTGCTGCAGGTCCCGATGCACCCGCACCTCGCCGACCACGAGCCGCACGGCCTGCACATGCACTACGCGCCGCCGTCGTCCCGGCTCCCCGACCGGTTCCGCGCGACGACGCTGATGAACCTCGCCGAGCTGATCGTCGAGCACGGGCTGACCCGGACGGGCGTCTGCGCGGCGGACGGCTGCGACCGCGTGTACGCCGACACGTCCCGGGCGGGGCGGCGCCGCTTCTGCTCCGAGTCCTGCGCCAACCGGACGAACGTCGCCGCCTTCCGCGCCCGCCGCCGCACCTGATCATCCCCGGTGACCTATCTCGCTTTCAGCGGCTTTACCGCAAGATTGCCGACTTGCGGGAAGGACACCCGGCATGTCGTTCGCGTTCCTGCGCCGGGTGGCGCGGTCCGACGTCCACCGGATCGCCCGGCTGACGATCACCGCCGTGGCGGCGTACGTGCTGGCCCTGGCGGTGCTGCCGGAGGGCGGGCCGAAGCCGCTGCTGTCGCCGCTGACGGCGCTGCTCGTCGTCCAGTTCTCCGTGTACCAGACGATCAGGGCGGGCATCCTGCGGGTCGCCGCCGTCACCTCCGGGGTGCTGGTCGCGGTGATGGCCGCGAGCACCATCGGGTTCTCCTGGTGGACGCTCGGCCTGACGATCCTCGCCGCGCTCGTGATCGGGCACGCGCTGCGGCTGCGCGAGCACGTCCTGGAGGCGCCGATCTCCGCGATGCTGATCTTCGCGCTGGGCGCGGCCAGCGAGAGCGGCGCCGCCGAACGGGTCCTGGAGACGCTGATCGGCGCCGCCACCGGGCTGGCCGCGACGCTGCTCGCGCCCTCGGTGCGGATCCGCCCGGCGGAGGAGGCCGTCCAGGACGTCACCGAGAAGCTGCGCGACCTGGTCGAGGAGATCGCCGACGGGCTGCGCGGCGAGCGGAGCGGGGGCGAGGCGGCCCGCTGGCAGGACGACGCCGAGCGGCTCGCCCGCGAGATCGGCCGCGCCGACCAGGAGCTCGGCGCGGCGGAGGAGAGCGTCCGGCTGAACCCGCGCACGCGGGCGCGGCGGCTGATCGACGCCGGGGTCGCGCTGCGCAACGCGATGGAGACGATGGAGCACTTCACGCTGTCGCTGCGCGGCCTGACCCGCGCGCTCGCCGACGACGAGCGGCTCGGGGAGCGGGGCCGGCTGCTGACCGACGGGTCGCTGCGCCGCGAGCTCGGCGACGCCCTCGCCGGGATCGCCGCGAGCGTCGCCGCGTACGGGCGGCTGGCCCGCTCCGACCTGGCCCGCGACGCGCGGCCGTTCCTCGCCGAGCACGACCTGGAGGTCCGGGTGGACGTCGCCCGCGAGCGCCGCGCCCGGCTCGCCCGCAGGCTGCACGAGCGGGCCGTGGCCGGGGACCCGTGGCCGCTGTACGGGGAGGTGTCCATGGACGTCGACCGGCTCATCGAGAACCTGCGCGTCGAGCACCGGACCCGCGCCCGCGAGCACTGGCGGCGGCACCGCGGCGCGTCCCGGCATCTGCCCGCGCGTCCCGTCCGGGTCGTCCAGCGGGCCGGGCATCAGCTCCGCCGGGCCGCCGGGACCGCCTCGGACGCGGCCGAGCGGAACGCCCGCGAGTCCGGCGGGCAGTACTGGCGGCGCCGGCCGGGCGACCGCCCCTGACCTCGCGAGGCGCGTCGCGGAAGGCGGGCGCAGAAGGCGGGCGCAGAAGGCAGAGGCCCGTCCCTGAGGGTTGCCCCTGGGGGTCAGGAACGGGCCTCTGCGCGGATGGACCGTCAGCTGGGGCCGGTCAGCGGAAGGTCGGCTCCAGGACGTCGACGCCGCGCGTGTTGTCCGCGACGTACACGTACTTGCCGTGCCAGTACGGCTGCCAGGACGAGGCGTCCGCCGGGCGATAGTAGGCGACCTGCTTCGGGTTCGTCGGGTCCCGCACGTCCAGGAAGCGAGTGCCCTGCGCGTAGAACGACTGGACGACGATGCCGTCGCGGACGTCGAAGTAGTGCGCCGAGCAGTCGTCGCTGTTCGGGTCGCTGCCCTCCTTGCCCGCGACGCCCCACGTGCCGACGGTGTGCAGGCGGAACGGGTCCTGCGGCGTGGAGCGCCAGCCCTCGCCTCCGTAGGAGCCCTTCAGCGACGAGATGACGAGCAGCCCGTCGTTGGCGCAGCCTTCGTTGAACGTCTCCTCGGTGACGTACAGCAGCTTGCCGTCGCCCCACCTGCGCGGGTCGGCGGCCTGGTTCCGGGTGCGACCGGTCGCGCGGTAGCTGTTGTGCATGAACGTCGAGTTGGTGGTGGCCTCGTCGAGCCCGCCGCCCGCGTACGGAACGGGGTCGTACGCCGTCGCCCGGCGCCACTTCTTCGCCACCGGGTCGTAGTGCCGGCCGGACGTGTGGTACCCGCGGACGCCGCCGCGCCCGGACGCCCACGCGACGCCGTCGGAGTCGACCTGGATGTCGTGCGTGTAGTCCGTCTTGCCGTCGTTGCGGCCGGTGTCGATGGGCTTCTCGTACACCTTCGGCTTGGCCGGGTTCCGGACGTCGGTGACCCACACGGGCCGCCCGCCCCAGTCCGCGGGCATCCAGTCCGCCTTCGCGGGGCCGCCCGTCCAGAGGTACTGGCAGTCGTTCACGCAGGTGGTGGTGTGCCCCGCCGGGACCTTCACGTAGGTGACGTGCCGCAGGTTCTCCGGCTTGGACGCGTCCACGACGTAGATGCCGGACTCGCCGGTCTGGGTGTTCCCGCCGAACGCGCGCGGGTCCCGCGACAGGTAGATCATCTTGCGTTCGGGGTCGTAGTCGGTGTCCTCGGTCTCCCACATGCCGGGCATGTTCAGCTGCCCGACGAGCTTGGGGGCGCGGGGGTCGGCGGACACGTCGTAGGCCTTCAGCCCGAACTCGCCGGTCGCGTACATGATCGTCCGCTTGTGCCGGCCGTGGCCGTAGTCGATGAACATCAGCGAGATGGCGCCCTTGGCGTCGGTCACCCCGCCGACGCGCCGCACGCCCTTGACCGCCTCGGACTTCGTGTTCGCCGCCGGCGCCCGGTGGTAGTGCCCGGCGTGGCGTCCGCCGCCGGCGCCCTCGCCCTCGGCCGCGGCCTGCCCGGACTGGGCCGTCGTGGCGCCGGGCGGCCCGGGCGGGCACGCCCAGGCGGTCCCGGCCATCAGCGCCGCGGCCGCCGCGACCGCGCCGCCGCCCTGCAGCAGGCGCCGGACGGAAACGGATGTGCGGGAAGACATCGCACCTCCAAGGGAGAGATCATCCAGGCGCCAGTGTGAACGAGCCGCGAACGTTGATCAACAGGCGCGCGGATCACGAAATGGACTCAGCACCGTAAGGACTGGTCGGACCTGTCGTCCTGCCGTAGCCTCGCGCTCGTCCCGCCCTGGCTCCCCGGGAGAGGCCCTTGAAGAGCTCCACCCGTACCGCCGCCCTGGTCACCGGGGCGGTGGTGGTCCTGCTGGCCCCGATCGCGGCGCTCCGGGCGGCCGGCGACCCGGACGACCCGCGGATCTCCGTCGGCGCGGCCGCCCCGGCGACGCTGCTGCCCGGCGACGTCCGCGACACCGCCGGCCGCATGATCGCGAACGCGGTCTGGACGGGCCTCGTCACCTACGATCCGGCGACGGGCGCCCCGCGAACGGGCGCGCCCGCGAACGCCGCCGCCGAGTCGATCACCAGCCCGGACCGGAAGGTCTGGACGGTCCGGCTCCGTCCCGGCGCTACGTTCCAGGACGGGACGCCCGTCACGTCCCGCTCCTTCACCGGCGCCTGGACGGCCGTCCTGCGCGAGGGCTGGGCCGGGTCGCGGCTGTTCACCGACGTCGCCCGCGTCAAGGGCGCGAAGCGGGGCGCGGCCGAGGTCCCCGGCCTCAAGGTCAAGGACGACCGGACGTTCGAGGTGACGCTCGACCGCCCGCTGACCGGGTTCCCGGCGCTGCTCGGCGACCCCGCGTTCTTCCCGATGCCCGAGCAGGTCCTGACCTCGCGGGACTGGACGTCCTACGGCCGCGCGCCCGTGGGCAACGGCCCGTTCCGGCTGAGGTCGCGGAGCGCGCGGGAGATCGTCCTGGCCCCGGTGAAGGGCGGGCGATCGGTCGCCGTGAAGCAGATGCCGGACGCGCGCACGCAGTACGCCGCCGCCGAGGCCGGGGACCTCGACGTCGCCACGCAGGTCCCGGCCGAGCGGCACGAGTCGATGGACGCCGACTTCGGCGCCCGCCACCGCGCCGTCCACGGACGGGAGGTGACCTACCTGGCGTTCCCGGGGTGGGAGGAGCGGCTCGCGTCCCCGACCGTCCGGCAGGCGCTGTCCATGGCGATCGACCGCTCCGCCGTGACCGAGGGGCCGCTCGGCTACCAGTACACGCCCGCCGACGCGCTCGTCGCGCCCGGCATCCTGCCGGGTCACCGCGAGGGGCAGTGCCGCCTGTGCGTCCACGACTCGAAGGCCGCCGTCTCCGCGCTGGCCGACGCGGGCGGCCTCACCGGACCGGTGAACCTCTGGTACGAGGCGAACCGCGGCGACGACGCCTGGGTGCGGACGGTCGCCGACCAGCTCCGCAAGGAACTCAAGCTCGACGCGCGCCCGCACCCCGTGACCGGCCTGGCCAAAGCCCTGGACGACCGCGAGGTGGACGGCCCGTTCGTCGTCCACACCACCGCCGCCTACCCCGCGCCCGTCGCCGCGCTCACGCCGCTCCTGGACGCCGGAACCGGCTTCGACGACGACTACGCCACCGGCCTCGTCGCCGAGGCGGAGCGCGCGACCAGCCCGGACGAGGGCGTGATCCCCGCGCGTCTCGCCGAGAGCGCCCTGCTGCGGGACATGCCGGCGATGCCGCTGTGGTCCCGCCACGACCACCTGGTGTGGTCGGAACGCGTCCGCGGCGTCACCGCCGGGGCCTTCACCGGCCTCCGCCTCACGGCCCTGACCGTCAAGGACTGACCGGCGCGGCCTCGTCCGCCGGCTCCACGGCCTTGCCGGTGGTCGGCGAGATCATGCCGGGGCACAGCTCGCGGCTCCGCAGGTTCTCCATGATCGCCGGGATGGCCTCGATGGTCGCGGCGTAGCCGTCGTGCATGAGGACGATCTCGCCGCTCTGCACGGTGACCGCCTCCTCCACGATCTCCTCAGCGGACTTGCCGCTCCAGTCGCGGGTGTCGACGTCCCAGAGGATCTCGGCCATGCCGAGCCCCTCCGCGATCTCCTTGACCGTGGCGTTCGTGTTCCCGTACGGGGGCCGGAAGAGCACCGGCGCCGTCCCGGTGAACGTCTCCAGCAGGTCCTGGGTGCGCTGGAGTTCCGACTCGATCTCGTCCTCCGGCAGCTTCGTCAACTGCGGATGCGACCAGCTGTGGTTGGCGATCCACATGCCGGCCTCCTTCTCGGCGACGACCAGGTCCTCGTTCTTCTCCGCCTTCTCACCGATGTTGAACAAAGTGGCCCGGACGCCGTTCTCGCGTAGAGCGGAAAGGAGCCGGAGGGTGTACTCCGGGGTGGGGCCGTCGTCGTAGGTCAGGCCCACGTAGCCCGCCTCGCAGTGGCCGTCCCCGGACGTGGCCGCCGCAGGTGCGGCGGGTGTCGCGACGGCGACGAGCCCGGCCGCGAGCGCCGCCGCCATGGCGAGGACGGGGCGGCGGCAGGCGGGGGTGAATTTTCCGGGCACGGGAGCGTGTCGGGGCATGTCCATTCCTCTGGTGATCGTTCGGCGGGCGGGACCCCAATTGTGGAAACACCCCCGAAACCGATGTCAACAATTACTGACGACCCTTTCGGTTTGTGAAATTTCATTCTGTTGATCAAGGAGGGGGTTCAGCGTTGACTTGCTAGACCGGTCTGTATAGTTTGGTCGGCATGGCACCACAGGGCGAGACGAGGCGGCGGGTGCTGCGGACGGCGGCGGAGCTGTTCCAGCGGCAGGGCTACCACGGCACCGGCATAAATCAGGTCCTGGCGGAGAGCGGGGCGCCGAAGGGGTCGCTGTACTTCCACTTCCCGCAGGGGAAGGAGCAGCTCGCGTCCGAGTCGGTGGCGCTGTCCGGGCAGGCGGTCGGCGGCGCGCTCGCCACGGCCGCCGCCGCCGCGCCGGACGGGCGCGACGGGATCGCCGCCATCGGCGACCACTTCGCGCGGAGCCTGCTGGAGTCGGACTTCCGCAAGGGCTGCCCGGTCGCGACCGTCGCGCTGGAGACGGCCGCCGAGAGCGAGACCATCCGGTCCGCCTGCGACGCCGCCTACGGCGAGTGGCGGCGCGGCATCGAGGCCGCGCTGCTGGGCTGGGGCGTCCCGGCGGAGCGGGCCGGGACGCTGTCCGCGCTCGTCCTGTCGTCGGTGCAGGGCGCGATCATGCTCGCCCGCGTCCAGCGGGACGTGTCCGTCATCCACGAGGTCACCCGGCAGCTCGGTGACGTGATCCAGGGAGCGTGCGGTGCGCGTCCATCATCTTGACTGCGCCCCGATGCGGGAGATCGAGCCCGCCGACGGCCCGGAGAGCCCACTGAGCCCGGCGCGGGCGGCCGGGCACGTGCTGCTGATCGAGACGGACGCGTCCGGGCTCGTCCTCGTGGACGCCGGGATCGGCCTGGGCGACATCGCCGACCCGTCCACGCGGCTGCTGGACGACTGGGTGGAGATGGTGGGGCCGACGCTCGATCCCGCCGCGACGGCCGTCCGGCAGGTCGAGGCGCTCGGGTACGCGGCCGCCGACGTGCGGCACATCGTCCCGACGCATCTGCACCGCGACCACGCGGGCGGGCTGAGCGACTTCCCGGGCGCGGCCGTCCACCTGTTCGAGGCCGAGCACGCGGACGGCGGCAGGACGCCCGCGCAGCTCGCGCACGGTCCGGAATGGGTCGTGTACGGGGACGGCCCGGGCGGTGTCTGGCACGGGTTCGACGGCGTCCGGGCCCTCGACGGGCTGCCCGAGGACGTCCTGCTGATCCCGCTCGGCGGGCACACGCCCGGCCACGCCGGTGTGGCGGTGCGGGACGGCGACCGCTGGCTGCTGCACGCGGGCGACGCGTACATGTACCACGGGGAGGTCGACCGTCCCGAGCCGGTCACGCATCCGCTGATGGAGCTCGTCCAGGCGGGCGGGGAGGTCGACCGGGATTTGCGGCTCGCGAACGTGGCGCGGCTGCGCGAACTCGCGCTCGCCGGGACGGTCGAGGTGTTCTGCGCCCACGACCCATGGGAGCTGGCCCGTTACCGCTGAGAGAGGCGGTGGGCTAGGGCGGTGTGGCGGCGGCCCGCGCCCGCGGTGCGGACGGCGGCGGCGAGCGCGCGGCGCGAACCGACGAGGACGACGAGCTTCTTCGCGCGGGTGATCCCCGTGTAGAGGAGGTTGCGGCGCAGCATCATCCACGCGCCGGTGGTGAGCGGGATGACGACGGCCGGGTACTCGCTGCCCTGCGAGCGGTGGATCGTGATCGCGTAGGCGTGGGCGAGCTCGTCCAGCTCGTCGAAGGCGTAGTCGACGCTCTCGTCCTCGTCGGTCACGACGGTCAGCGACTGCTCCTCCGGCGACACGGACGCGACGACGCCGACCGTCCCGTTGAAGACGCCCGCCTCGCCCTTGTCGTAGTTGTTGCGGAGCTGGGTGACCTTGTCGCCGACGCGGAAGACGCGTCCGCCGTAGCGGCGTTCGGGGCGCGCGTCGTCGTGCGGGGTGAGCGCCTCCTGCAGCCGCGCGTTCAGCTCCCCCGCCCCGGCGGCGCCGCGGTGCATCGGCGTCAGGACCTGGACGTCGCGGCGCGGGTCGAGGCCGAACTTGCGCGGGACGCGGTTGGCGACGACGTCCACGGTCAGCTCGGCGGCCTCGTCCTGCTCCTCGCACGGGAACAGGAAGAAGTCGGGGAAGCCGTGCGTCTGCGGATGGTCGCCCGCGTTGACGCGGTGCGCGTTGACGACGATGCCGGACCGCTGCGCCTGCCGGAAGATCTTCGTGAGCCGGACGCGCGGGATCGCCTCGGCGCCGAGCAGGTCGGCGAGCACCTCGCCCGCGCCGACGGACGGGAGCTGGTCGACGTCCCCGACGAGCAGCAGGTGCGCGCCGCGCGGGATCGCCTTGACCAGCTTGTTCGCCAGGATCAGGTCGACCATGGACGACTCGTCGACGACGACCAGGTCGGCGTCCAGCGGGTTGTCCTGGTCGAACTTCGCGTCGCCGCCGGGCTGGAGCTGCAGGAGCCGGTGGACGGTCGCGGCCTCGTGCCCGGTCAGCTCGGCGAGCCGCTTGGCGGCCCGCCCGGTCGGCGCCACCAGGACGATCTTCGCCTTCTTCGCGGCGGCCAGCTCCACCACCGACCGGACGGTGAAGCTCTTGCCGCAGCCCGGCCCGCCGGTGAGCACCGACACCTTGGACGTCAGCGCGAGCTTGACCGCCTCCTGCTGCTCGGCCGCGAGGTCCTGGCCGGTGCGCTGCCTGAGCCACGGCAGCGCCCTGTCCCAGTCGACGTCGGCGAAAGCCTTGAGCCGGTCGGTCGGGGAGTCGAGCAGTTCCAGCAGGCCGCGCGCGAGGGAGCGTTCGGCGCGGTGGAACGGCACCAGGTACACGGCGGGGATCGTCGCGGCGTCCTCGCCCTCGCCGGGGATCGGCTCCCGGACGACGCCCTCGTCGCGGGCCAGCTCGTCCAGCGCCGGGACGATCAGCTCCCGCCCGACGCCGAGGATCTTCTCCGCGGCCGTGACGAGGTTCGGCTCCGGCAGGAAGCAGTGGCCGTCGTCGGCCGCCTCCGACAGCGTGTACTGCAGGCCCGCCTTGATCCGCTCGGGGCTGTCGTGCGGGATGCCGACGGCCTGCGCGATCGTGTCGGCCGTCTTGAACCCGATGCCCCACACGTCCGACGCGAGCTGGTACGGCCTCTTCCGGACGGTGTCGATCGACTCGTCGCCGTACTGCTTGTAGATGCGGACGGCCAGGGACGTCGACACCCCGACCCCTTGCAGGAAGACCATCACCTCCTTGATGGCCTTCTGCTCCTCCCACGCCTCGCCGATCCGCTTCGTCCGCTTGGGCCCGAGGCCCTGGACCTCGACGAGCCGTCCCGGCTCCTCCTCGATGATCCGCAGGATGTCGGTGCCGAAGTGGCCGACCATCCGGTCGGCCATCACCGGCCCGATCCCCTTGATCATGCCGGAGCCGAGGTAGCGGCGGATGCCCTGGATCGTCGCCGGCAGGACGGTCGTGTACGAGTCGACCTCGAACTGCTTGCCGTACTTGGGGTGCGAGCGCCACCGTCCGACCAGGCGCAGGCTCTCCCCCACCTGCGCGCCGAGGAGCGCGCCCACGACCGTCAGCAGATCGCTGCCGCTCTTCGCGGTCGCGACGCGGGCCACCGTGTAGCCGGTGTCCTCGTTGGCGTAGGTGATCCTTTCCAAGACCGCGTCAAGCTCCGCCGGACGCGGCGCGCCGTCGGACGTCGGGGAGGTCGGCACGGTCACCATGATGGCCGATCCCGCCGACACGATGGCCGGATCCGGCAGGTGATCTAGATCTTGGGCCGGGCCCGACGTACGTTCCGGGCGCACCCGTACCGAGCGTACTCGGAGGTATCCCTGGTGTTCCGCTCCCGAACCCAGGCACTGGCGGCCCTGACCGCCTCCGCCGCGTCCCTGTCCCTCGCCCTCTCCGCGTTTCCCGCCGCAGCCGCGCCAGCGGCCGCGCCGGCTGCCGGGAAGGGCCCGATCCCCGGTTTCACCGACGCCAACGCCGAATGGCAGCGGCAGTACGAGAAGGCGTTCAGTTCCGTCCCGTCCCCGGAGGTCGCCCGCGGCCTGGACGCCGAGCTGTCGCGCGAGCCGGGGCTCGCCACGACGACCGGCGACTGGCGGCGCGTCCAGCGCATCGTCGAGCATTTCAAGTCGTACGGGCTCCGGCCGGAGATCAAGACCTACTACGCCTACCTGTCGATGCCGAAGCGCGTGCAGGTGGAGATGACGGCGCCGGACCGGCGGACGCTGCCGGTCAAGGAGAAGAAGCAGCCCTGGCAGAAGCATTTCGACGACGTCATCCCGGGGCACAACGGGCTGTCGCCGTCCGGCGACGTCCGGGGCGAGGTCGTCTACGCCAACTACGGCCGCCCGCAGGACTTCGAGCTGCTGGAGAAGCGGGGCGTCTCCGTCGAGGGGAAGATCGTCCTGGCCCGGTACGGGGCGGTGTTCCGCGGGGTCAAGCCGCGCGAGGCCGCGAAGCGGGGTGCGAAGGGCGTCCTCATCTACTCCGACCCCGCCGACGACGGCTTCACCAAGGGCGAGGTGTACCCGAAGGGGCCGTGGCGCGCGCCGGACGGCATCCAGCGCGGCAGCATCGCGCAGATCCAGCTCGCCGCGGGCGACCCGCAGACGCCCGGCTGGCCTTCCGTGAAGGGCGCGGACCGGGTCCCGCCCTCGGAGGCGCCGATGCTGAAGGGGCTCGTCCCGACGACGCCGATCTCCTACGGCGCGGCCGAGCCGCTGCTGCGGGCGCTGAAGGGCGCCGAGGTCCCGAAGGAATGGCAGGGCGGCCTGCCGTTCCCGTACCGGTTCGGGCCCGGCGGGACGAAAGTCCACCTGGACCTGGAGAACACCTTCCAGGTGCGCCCGCTGTGGGACGTGATCGTGCGCATCCCCGGCAGCGACCACCCCGAGCAGGAGGTCATCGTGGGCGCGCACCACGACTCCTGGACGTACGGGAGCAGCGACAACCTCTCCGGCACCGAGAACGTGCTCCAGATAGGACGCGGCCTGGGCGCGCTCCTGAAGAAGGGGTGGCGGCCCAAGCGCACCATCGTCCTGGCCACCTGGGACGGTGAGGAGTACGGCCTCTTCGGCTCCACCGAGTACGCCGAGCAGCGGGCCGGGCAGCTCCGCAACGCGGTCGCCTACGTGAACATGGACGGCGCCGGAGGCTCGCACTTCGGCCCGGCGACGACCCCGGCCCTGGACCAGTCCGTCATCGACGCGACCAAGGAAGTCCAGTGGCCCGGCACGGACGGCACCCTGTACGAGGCGTGGAAGAAGCAGAACGACGGCGAGACGCCGATCGACCGCATCGGCGGCGGATCGGACTTCCAGGCGTTCTTCCAGCGGTACGGCGTGCCCGCCATGGACATGGGCTCGTCCACGCCCGGCAGCTCCGGGCAGTACCACTGCGCGTGCGACGACTACTACTGGATGTCGCACTTCGGCGACCCGACCTGGGAGTACCACACGGCGATGTCGCGGCTGGTCGGCATCGCGGCGCTGCGGCTCGCCAACGCCGACGTGGTCGCGCTCGGGTACCGGCCCTACGCGGCGGAGACGGCGCGGTACCTCGCCGAATTCACCGAGGAGCAGCGCAAGCGGCTGGGGTCGGTGGTCGTGGACGTGTCCCGCAGCGTGCAGCAGGCCGAGGCGTGGCGGAAGGCCGCGCAGGCGTTGCAGGCACGCGCGGACGAAGCACTGCGCGACGGCGACACGGCCGCGTTCCGCAGGCTGAACGCCAAGATCATGCAGACGGAGCGGGACCTGCTGACGGACGCGGGCCTGCCCGGCCGTCCGTGGTACAAGCACCAGATCTACGCGCCCGGCATCGACACCGGCTACGCCACGCAGCGGCTGCCCGCGCTGTACGACGCGCTGTTCGTCGACGAGGACGTCCGGGCCGCGAAGGAGTACGAGGCGCGGCTGTACCGCAGCCTGCGCGCCGCCACCCGCACCCTAGAGCCGCGAGGAGACGGCTGACGGCGTCACTCCCGACGACACCGGCGTCGCGCCCGCCGACACGGGGCGGTGCCCGCCGCGACCTCCAGCACGCCCGTCTCGGTGACCAGCGCGGTCACGAGGCGGGCGGGCGTGACGTCGAACGCGGGATTGAACGCGTCCACCCCGCCTGGGGCGGTCCTCGCGCCGCCCCAGGCCAGGACCTCCTCGGCGGGACGCTCCTCGATCGGGATCGCGGCCCCGTCCGGGACGGCGAGGTCGACGGTGCTCCACGGCGCGGCCACGACCAGCGGTATCCCGGCCGCCGCGCACGCCAGCGCGAGCCCGACCGAGCCGATCTTGTTGGCGGTGTCGCCGTTGGCGGCGATCCGGTCCGCGCCGATGACGGCGACGTCCGCGAGGCCGCGCAGGATCGTGCTCGGCGCGGCGGCGTCCGCCTGGACGACGCACGGGATCCCGGCCTGGTCGAGCTCCCACGCGGTGAGCCGCGCGCCCTGCAGCAGCGGGCGCGTCTCGTCCGCGTAGACGAGCTCGACGCGGCCCCGCCCGTGCAGTTCCCGGACGACGCCGAGCGCCGTGCCCCACCCGGCGGTCGCGAGCGCGCCCGCGTTGCAGTGCGTGAGGACGCGGAGCGGCCGGTCGACGCCCAGCCGGCCGAGGATCCAGTCGGCGCCGAAGGCCCCGATGGCGCGGTTGCCGCGGACGTCCTCGTCCAGGACGGCCTGCGCCTCCGCCACGACGGCGTCCACGCCCTCGGCGATGAACGGCAGCACGCGGTCGACGCCGGCGGCCAGGTTCACCGCCGTCGGGCGGGCCGCGCGGACGCGGGCGATCGCCGCGTCGCGCCGGGCGTCGTCCCAGCCCTCGCGGGCGGCCTGCCGGACGACGATCGCGACGCCGAACGCGCCCGCCACGCCCAGCGCGGGCGCGCCGCGCACGACGAGCCGGCGGATCGCGTCCACGAGCGCGTCGACGTCGCGGACGGTCGCGTACTCGACCCGCGCGGGCAGGAGCGTCTGGTCCAGCAGCCGGAGCCCGTCGCCCGCCCATTCGATGGTCCGCACATCGCTGCTCATACGTCCATGATGCCCGCAAAATTCGAGAAAGCCCTATTCCGTCGCGCTTTCCGGCCTTCCCGCTCCGCTCCGTGACCTGCGACAACTTGACATGAGTCGAACTCGTGTTCGAGATTGGTCGCAGGCGCCGAGAGGAGGGACGACCGTGCCGGAGGCCGCGCTGCGGGAGCTGGAGACGGCGCTGGAGACGGCACCCCGGGGCACCGTGCCCGTGCTGCCCGCGCTGCGTCCCGTGCTGCCCGGCGGCGGGCTGCGGCCCGGCTCCGCCGTCGGGCTCGGCGGGCCCGGCGCCGCGTCGCTCGGCCTCGCGCTCGTCGCGGGCGTCTCCCGGCACGGCGGGACGGACGGCGCGGGCGGCTGGTGCGGCGTCGTCGGCGTCCCGGGCTTCGGCGTCGCCGCCGCCGCCGGCATGGGCGCGGCCCCCGAACGCCTCCTCCTCGTCGACGATCCCGGCGACCGCTGGCCGGACGTGGTCGCCGCCCTCGCCGAGGCCGTCGACCTGATCCTGCTGTGCCCGCCGGAGCGTCCGGGCGCGGCGGCCGTCCGACGGCTGTCCGCGCTGGCCCGCAAGCACGGCTGCGTCCTGACGCTGACCGGCGCGTTCGCGCACGAATGGCCCGGCACGCGGCTCCGCCTCCGGCTGGACGACGTCGCCTGGGAGGGGCTCGCCGACGGTCACGGACGGCTGACCGGCCGCCGGGTCGAGATCGTCGCCGAGGGCCGTGACGCGCCGGGCCCGGGCCGCCGCGCCCGCCTGTGGCTGCCCGCCGCCGACGGCACGGTCACGCCGGACGAGACCGTCCGGCCGCCGCTGGAACTCGTCCCGCCGCACGTGGAAGAAAGAGCGATCGCGTGACCCGGGTCCTGGTCGTGTGGTGTCCCGACTGGCCCGCGACGGCGGTCGGCGTGGACGCCGCCACCGCCGGGGCCGTGGTCGTCCAGGGGCAGGTCGCGGCGTGCACGGCGGCGGCGCGGGCGGAGGGCGTCCGGCGCGGGCAGCGGCTCCGGGACGCCCAGCGCCGCTGCCCCGAGCTCGTGGTCCGCGACCGCGACCCCGACGCGGAGGGGCGCCTCTTCGAGACGGTCGTGGCGGCGGTCGCGGCGCTGACGCCCAGGGTGGAGGTGGTGCGGCCGGGGCTGTGCGCGATCCCGGCGCGCGGCCCGGCCCGGTTCTACGGGGGCGAGGAGGCGCTGCGCGTGCTCGTCCAGGACGCGGCCGTCGAGGCCGGGCACGACTGCGGCTCCGGCGTCGCGGACGGGCTGTTCGCGGCGGAGCTGGCCGCCCGCGCCGGGCAGGGCGGCGTGGTCGTCCCGGAGGGCGGCGCGGCGGCGTTCCTCGCGCCCTATCCGCTGTCGGTCCTGGACCGGCCGGAGCTGGCCGACCTGCTGCGGCGGCTCGGGATCAAGACGCTCGGCGACTTCGCGGCGCTGCCGTCCGGGCACGTCGCGGGCCGGTTCGGCACGGACGGCGCGCTCGCGCACCGGATGGCCAGGGGCGAGGAGCCGCGCCCGCTCGCACCCGTCAAGGGCACGGAGGACCTCACCGTCCGCGGCGACTTCGATCCCCCGGCCGAGCAGTCCGAGCGGGTGGTGTTCGCGGCGAAGCGGCTCGCGGGCGAGCTGCACGAGACGCTGGCGGCGAGCGGGCTGGCGTGCGTCCGGCTGGAGGTCGCGGCCGGGTTCGCGGACGGGCACGTGCTGCGGCGCCTGTGGCGGCACGACGGCCTGTCGGCGCTGGCCGTGGCCGAGCGGGTGCGCTGGCAGCTGTCCGCCTGGCAGGGCGGCGATTCCGAGGACGTGTGGGGCGGCGTCGCCTGGCTGGAGCTGGCGCCCGGCCAGCTCGTCCCGGACGAGGGAAGGCAGGAGGGGCTGTGGGGCGGGACGTCCGTCACCGACCGGATCGCGCGGGCCGCCGACCGAATCCAGGCGCTGCTCGGCCACCACGGGATCACGCGTCCGGTGCTGGTCGGCGGGCGCGGGCCGGGCGAGCGGGTCGTCCGCGTCCCGATCGGCGACCTGCCGCCCGGCGACCTGCCCGAGGGCCCGTGGCCCGGACGGGTGACGGGTCCCGCGCCCGCGGTCGTCCCGCCGGCGCCGCCGGACGTCGAGCTGGTCGACGCCGCCGGGGAGCCGGTGGTGGTGTCGGCGCGCTGCGAGGTGTCCGCGCCGCCCGCCGTGCTCGCGGTGCGGGGCAGTCCCTCCACGATCACGGGGTGGACGGGCCCGTGGCCCGCCGACGAGCGCTGGTGGGACGCCGACCGCTCACGTCGCCGCGCCCGCTTCCAGGTCACCACGGACGACGGCGCCGCCTACCTGCTCGCCGTCGAGGGCGGCCGATGGCACATCGAGGGCGTCTATGACTAACTGGCACAACCCGCCGATCTCGTGGCGGGAGTTCGAGGAGCGGCTGTCGTGGCGTCCGTCCGAGCCGCGGCGGCCGGAGGAGCCGTCCGAGCCGTCGACGGTCGCCCGGCTCGCCGAGACGGACACGGCGTGGGCGGAGCTGCACTGCCACTCGTCGTTCAGCTTCCTGGACGGGGCCAGCGACCCGGCCTCGCTCGTCGAGGAGGCGGCGCGGCTCGGCGTGCGAACGATGGCGATCACCGACCACGACGGCATGTACGGGGCGGTGCAGTTCGCGCAGGCCGCGAGCGGCTCCGGCATCGGGACGGTGTTCGGCGCGGAGCTGAGCCTCGGCCTGCCCGGCCCGCAGACCGGCGAGCCCGACCCGGCCGGACGGCACCTGCTGGTCCTCGCGCGCGGCGCCCCCGGATACGCGCGGCTCTGCTCGGCGATCACGGCCGCGCAGCTGGCGGGCGGGCGGAAGGGCCGTCCCGTCTACGACCTGGACGCGCTGGCCGCTGTGCACGACGGACAGGGGCACGGCGGGCACTGGGCGGTGCTGACCGGCTGCCGGAAGGGGCCCGTCCCGGCGGCGCTGGAGTCGGGCGGCCCGGACGCCGCCGAACGCGAACTGCGGAACCTCATCGCGATGTTCGGACGCGACAACGTGTTCGCCGAGCTCATCGACCACGACCAGCCCGACGACGACCACCGCAACGACGTGCTGTTCGACTTGGCCCGGCGGGTCGGGGTCGACGTCGTCGCGTCCAACAACGTGCATTTCGCCGCGCCCGGAGCGGACGCGCGGCTGGCGCAGGCGATGGCCGCCGTCCGGGCCCGCCGCAGCCTGGACGACATGGTCGGCTGGCTCCCGGCGAGCGGCACCGCGCACATCAGGAGCGGCGCGGAGATGGCGAGGCGGCTGGCACGGTTCCCCGGCGTCCGGGAGCGGACGGTCGCGCTCGCCGAGGAGTGCCTGTTCGGCTTCGACGTCGTCGCGCCCCGCCTACCTGACTGGCCCGTCCCGGACGGGTACACCGAGGCGAGCTGGCTGCGGCACCTCGTCGCCGAAGGCGCGCTGGAGCGGTACGGGCCGCCCGAACGGGAGAAGGTGTCCGGCGCGTACGAGCAGATCGCCAAGGAGCTGGACGTCATCGAGCAGCTCCGCTTCCCCGGCTACTTCCTGATCGTCCACGACATCGTCACGTGCTGCCGCGAAAGGGGAATCCTGTGCCAGGGGCGGGGGTCGGCGGCCAACTCGGCGGTCTGCTACGCGCTCGGCATCACGGGCGTCGACGCCGTCCGGCACGGGCTGCTGTTCGAGCGCTTCCTGTCCCCCGGCCGCGACGGCCCGCCCGACATCGACCTCGACATCGAGCACCGCCGCCGCGAAGAGGTCATCCAGTACGTGTACGACAAGTACGGGCGGGAGTGCACGGCGCAGGTCGCGAACGTCATCAGCTACCGGCCGCGCATGGCCGTCCGGGACGCGGCCCGCGCGCTCGGCTTCTCCCCCGGCCAGCAGGACGCCTGGTCGAAGGGCATCGACCCGCGCGACCCGGTCGGCGCGGAGTCCGACATCCCCGGCCCGGTGCTGGAGCTGGCGGGCCGGATGCAGCGGCTCCCCCGGCACCTCGGCATCCACTCCGGCGGCATGGTGATCGCGGACCGTCCGGTCGGGGAGATCTGCCCGATCGAGTGGGCGACGATGCCGAACCGCAGCGTCCTGCAGTGGGACAAGGACGACTGCGCCGCCGCCGGGCTGGTGAAGTTCGACCTGCTCGGCCTCGGCATGCTCGCCGCGCTGCACGACTGCTTCGACCTGGTCGAGGAGCACCACGGCCGCCGCTACGACCTCCAGTCGATCCCGCCGGAGGACGATCTGGTCTACGACATGCTGTGCGACGCCGACACGGTCGGGGTGTTCCAGGTCGAGTCGCGGGCGCAGATGGCGACGCTGCCGCGGCTGAAGCCCCGCGAGTTCTACGACCTGGTGGTGGAGGTGGCGCTGATCAGGCCGGGGCCGATCCAGGGCGGGTCCGTCCACCCGTACCTGCGGCGCCGCAAGGGGCTTGAACCGGCGCGGTGCCCGCATCCGCTGATGGAGCCCGCGCTGTCGCGGACGCTCGGCGTCCCGCTGTTCCAGGAGCAGATGATGCAGCTCGCCGTCGACTGCGCCGGTTTCACGCCCGCCGAGTCCGACCAGCTCCGGCAGGCGATGGGCGCGAAGCGCGCGCCCGAGCGCGTCGAGCGGCTGAAGGCGCGCCTGCTGGACGGCATGGCCGAGCGCGGCATCCCCGCCGGCATCGCCGAGAGCGTGTACGAGAAGATCCTCGGCTTCACCGGGTTCGGGTTCCCGGAGTCGCACGCGCAGAGCTTCGCGCACCTGGTGTACGCGAGCTCCTGGCTGAAGCGGCACTACCCGGCCGCGTTCACCGCCGCGCTGGTGCGGAACCAGCCGATGGGCTTCTACTCCCCGCAGAGCCTCCTGGCGGACGCGCGGCGGCACGGCGTCGTGGTCAGGGGCGTGGACGTCAACGCCAGCGACGTCCACCCGGCGCTTGAGGAAGCGGTGGAGGTCGACTCCGAGCATCCGCACGCGCCGTCCGCGCCGCAGCCCGCGATCCGGCTCGGCTTCGCGGGCATCCGGAACCTGGGCGACAAGCCGGCGGAGGCGATCGCGGCGGGACGCCCCTACACGAGCATGGAGGATCTGGCGCGGCGCGTGCCGCTGTCGGCCGGGGCGCTGGAGGCGCTCGCGACGGCGGGCGCGTTCGACCGCTTCGGGCTGTCGCGGCGGGAGGCGCTGTGGGCGGCGGGCGCGCTCGCGGGCTCCGGCCCTGGGCAGCTTGAGGGCGTGACGCCGGGCGCGTCCGCACCGCCGCTGCCCGCGATGACGCCGATCGAGGAGACGCTCGCCGACCTGTGGGCCACCGGCGTGTCCCACACCCATCCGGTCGCGCACGTCCGGGACGCGCTCGACGAGCTGGGCGCGCTGTCGTCCATCCGCCTCGCCGGGACGCCGGGCGAGACGAACGTCGTCGTCGCCGGGCTCGTCACGCACCGGCAGCGGCCCCCGACCGCGGGCGGCATCGTGTTCATGACCCTGGAGGACGAGACGGGCATCATCAACGTGGTGTGCCCGCCGCAGGTGTTCCAGCGGCACCGCGGCCTCGCCGTCGACTCGCAGGCGCTGCTGGTCAGCGGACGGCTGGAGCGCGCGGACGGCGTCGCGAACGTCCGCGCGACCCGGCTGCGGCGGCTCCCTGTACCCGGTCGCGTCCGCGCCCGCAACTTCCACTGACGGGCGGCGGGCAGGGACGCGCTAGAACCTGGACCCGTCCTCTGTCATCGTATGGATCGTTGGGGCCGCGTGCCGCCGTGTGTGCGGTCGCCAGGACGCGGCTCATGGGGGCGGAAGGTGATCTCCATGGACGCGAGCTCCCTGCTTGAGCTGCGCCCGGACGACCCCACGCGGATCGGCCGGTACCGCATCGAGGCCAAGATCGGCGAGGGCGGCATGGGCGCGGTGTACCTCGGCCGCGACCCGCAGGAGCGGCCCGTCGCGGTCAAGGTCGTGCGGCCCGCGCTCGCGGGCGACCGGACGTTCCTCGCCCGCTTCCACGACGAGGCCGCCAACGCGCAGCGCGTCGCGTCGTTCTGCACCGCGCAGGTCCTGGAGCACGGCGAGGACCTCGGACTCGCCTACATGGTCACCGAGTACATCGACGGCCCGTCCCTGCTCGACCATGTCGCCGAGAACGGCGCGCTGTCGCCCGGCATGCTGCACGGCGTCGCGGTCGGGGTCGCCGCGGCGCTGGTCGCGATCCACAGCGCCGGGCTGGTGCACCGCGACCTCAAGCCGAGCAACGTGATGCTGTCCATCTCCGGCCCCCGCGTGATCGACTTCGGGATCGCCCGCGCGCTGGACATGGCGTCGTCCCACACCCGCACCGGGCAGGTCGTCGGCACCCCCGGCTGGATCGCGCCCGAGCAGATCACGACGCAGCACATCACCCCGGCGGTGGACGTGTTCGCGTGGGGCTGCCTGGTCGCGTACGCGGCGAGCGGCCGGAACCCGTTCGGGCAGGGCTCGTTCGAGATCCTGGCGGCCCGCGCCGTGCACGCCGAACCGGAGATCGGCGACCTGCCCGCGTCCATGTCCGGGCTCGTCCGGTCGGCGCTGCTCAAGGACCCCGCGCGGCGGCCCAGCGCCCGCGACCTGCTGCTCGCGCTGGTCGGCGGCGCGGGCGAGGCGGCCGTGACGTCCGAACTCGGCCAGACCTGGTCGGCGCCGCCCGCCGGGGACCCGAACGTCACGTCCCGGGACGCCACCGCCCCGTCCCCGGTCACCACCCCGTCCCCGGCGCCGTCGCCCTTCCCCGCACCGCCGCCGCTCCCGCTCACCACGCCGTCCGCGTCGCCGCCCCCGCCCGCCGGGCGCGGCGAGTACGGATACTCCCGGCGC
This sequence comes from Actinomadura sp. 1N219, assembly GCF_044326405.1. Taxonomy (NCBI): domain Bacteria; kingdom Bacillati; phylum Actinomycetota; class Actinomycetes; order Streptosporangiales; family Thermomonosporaceae; genus Actinomadura; species Actinomadura sp. 1N219. The sequence continues at coordinate 34,391 of NZ_JBIRAY010000012.1, forward strand.
ACCACGTTCATCGTCTCCGCCGTCGCGGCCCTCCTCGTCGCCGCCGCCGTCGCCGCGGGCCTCTACTACCTCAAAAGGTCGGACGACAAAGGGACGAACGGGGGCCGTGCGCCCGCGACCGCGTTCCCGACCGGGGCGATGCTCGTCCGGATGGACACGGCGCCCGGCTGGCCGAGGGAATGCCACGCCGACCTCGGCCTCTACAAGCCCGGCGACCCGTCCGCGACGCCTCTCGTCACCGGGCCGCAGTGCGACATGCTCCCCGAACGCTCGCCGGACAAGACGCGCATCGCGTTCACCAGGCAGCACGGCGGGACGACCGAGGCGTGGGTGGCGAACGCCGACGGCAGCGCCCTGCGGAAGGTCACCGCGATCGCCCCGGGCACCAGGGTGACGTGGTCGCCGAACGGCGCCCGCCTGGCGTACATGGCCGAGAAGGCCGGCGTCCGGCAGATCTTCACGATCACCGTGGAAGGACGCTCGCCCACGCAGCTCACCACCGACCCCTCGTTCAAGGACGACCCGATGTGGTCGTCCACGAACCAGATCGTCTTCTGGAGCAGGCAGACCGGCGACGAGCAGATCTACACCCTCGACCCGAACCGTCCCGGAACCCCGTGGACCCGGGTGACGAAGGACGGCACCCGCTCGGTCGACCCCGAGTGGTCCCCCGACGGGCGAAAGATCGCCTTCACCCGCGGCCCCGACGAGCGCAGCAACATCTGGGTCATGAACGCGGACGGCACCGACCCGCACGCGGTGACCACCGGCACCGAGGACGACATGGACCCGGCGTGGTCCCGCGACGGCCGCTGGCTCTGCTACGTGCGCGGCCCGGTCGGGAACCCGGTGGTCCACGCCGTCCGCGCGAACGGCTCGGACGACCGCGTCGTCACCCCGGCGAACCGCGCCCTCGGCCACCCCTACTGGCTGTAGCGCGGCCCGCCGGTCGCGGGCTGCTTGCCGCGGCGCTACTCGCCGCGGGCGGCGGTCGCGGGCTCCCCGGGCGCCTCCGGAGCCTCGGCCGCGGCGGCGGGCGGGGCCTGCGCGCGGGCCAGGGCGCTCGGCCACCACATGTGCCGTCCGACGTCCAGGTTCAGCGCCGTGACCAGCACCGACCGGACGATGAACGTGTCGAGCAGCACCCCGAACGCGACCGCGAAGCCGAGTTCGGCGACGAACACCAGCGGCAGCGACCCGAGCGCCGCGAACGTCCCGGCCAGCACCGCGCCCGCCGAGGTGATGACGCCGCCGGTCGCGGCGAGCCCGATCAGCGCGCCGCGCCGCGTCCCGACGCGTTTCGTCTCCTCGTGGACGCGGGTCATCAGGAAGATGTTGTAGTCGGTGCCGAGCGCGACGAGGAACACGAACGACCACAGCGGGAACGACGGGTCCGCCGCGTGGAAGCCGAACACGTGGTTGAACATCAGCGCGCTGACCCCGAGCGCCGCCGCGTACGACAGCACGACCGTCGCGACGAGGATCAGCGGCGCGACGAGGGCGCGCAGCAGCAGCGCGAGGATGCCGAACACGACGAGGAGGACGATCGGGATCACGGCGGCCTGGTCGCGGCGGGACGCGTCGTTGATGTCGAGCGTCACCGCCGACGCACCGCCGATCTCGGCGTTCGCGCCGGGCACGGCGTGCACGGCGTCGCGGGCGCGTTCGACGGCGGCGAACCCGCGTTCGCCGTCGGGCGGCGCGGTGAGCGTGCCCTCCAGGTAGACGAGGCCGCCGGACGGACGCCCGGGATCGGTGCCCGCGAGCTTGACGTCCGACACGTCGGGAACCTTGGCGAGGGCGGCGCGGACGGCGTCCTGCGTCCCGTCCTTGGTGACGATCTGGAGGGGTGAGCCGCTGCCCGCGGGGAAGTGCCGTCCGAGGACCTGCTCGCCCGTGACCGAGTCGGGCTTGCCGGTGCTGAACGACTCGCTCGCCGGGAGCGACCCCGTCCGCAGCCCGAACAGCCCGAACGCGAGCCCGCCGAGCACCACGGCCGTGACCAGCCACGTGACCCGCGGCCGGACGGCGACGGACGCGCCGACCCTGGCCCACGCGCCGCGCTCGGACGGCTCGTCCGTGCCGAACGTGGGGCGCCGCGGCCAGAACACCCAGCGCCCGCAGATCACCAGCAGCGCGGGCAGCAGCGTCACCATCGCGGCGAGCGAGACGGCCACGCCGATCGCCATCACCGGTCCCATGCTCTTGGTGGAGTTCAGGGTGGCGACGAACAGGCACAGCATGCTCAGCGCCACCGTCGATCCGCTCGCGACGATCGCGGGCCCGGCGCGGTGCAGCGCGATCGCCATCGCCTCGTGCCGGTCCCGGTGCCGCCGGAGTTCCTCCCGGTAGCGGGCGATGAGCAGCAGCGCGTAGTCGGTGCCCGCGCCGAACACGAGGACGGTCAGGATGAACGCCGCCTGCCCGTTCACGGTGAGCCCCGCGTTGTCGGCCAGCAGGTAGATGACGGCCTGCGCCGCGATCAGCGCGAAGCCCACGCAGACCAGCGGCGCGAGCCACAGGATCGGGCTGCGGTAGGTGAGCAGCAGGATCCCGATGACGATGGCGGCGGTGATGAACAGCAGCGACTTGTCGAACCCGGCGAACACGTTGCTGAAGTCGCCCGCGTACCCGGCCGGGCCGGTGACGTGCGCCTCCAGCCCCGGCGCGCCCTTCTGGACGATGTCGCGGTAATCGTCGACGGCCGGGCCGAGCAGGTCCCATCCGTCGTTGCCGACCTTGACGTTGACGAGGGTCTCCAGCGCCTTCCCGTCCTTCGACGGGACCGGTCCCTGGACGCCGATGGCGAGCTTGCGCGGCGGCGTGGAGCCCTTGGGGTCGCCGGTGACGGCCTGGAGGCGCGGCACGTCCGCGGCCGCCTTGGCCCGGTCGGCGGCCGTGAGCGCGGCGCCGTCCCGGTGGTAGATGATCACGGCGGGGAACGCGTCGGCGGGCACGAACCGCTCGGACAGCTCGACGACCCGGGTCGACTCGGAGTCAGCCGGCAGCCACGCCGACGAGTCGTTGGACTGCGCCCCGGTCAGCTTGCCCGCGAGCGGCATCGCCACGGCGAGGAGAACGATCCAGACCGCCAGCACGACCCATTTCCCGCGGCGTCCGCAGGGCAGGGAGGCGAACTTGTACGTACGCGACATCAGGAACCCCCAGTTTTCAGGGCACTGATCTTCCGCCGCCGAACCCCGCTCGGCAAGACATATCGCGTTTGAGAGGGGCCGCCCCGGAGACCGGTTCCGGTCAGTCTGCGATCACGAGCGAACGATCATGTCCCGTGATCAGGTCCCCGTGATCATGTCGAGGCGGCGGAGGATCACGCCCTCGCGCAGCGCCCAGGGGCAGATCTCCAGCTCGGTCAGCTCGAACAGGTCCATCGCGGCGTCCGCGACGATCACCCCGGCGAGCAGCTGCTCCGCCCGCCGCTCGGACACCCCGGGCAGCTCGGCCCGCTCGGCGGACGGCATCGCGGCCAGCTTCTCCGCCCAGTCGGTCAGGTCGGCGCCCGCGAGCGTCCGCCGCTGGTACGGTCCATCGGCCGACGGCGCGGCGCCGGCGATGCGGGCGAGCTGCCTGAACGTCTTGGACGTCGCGACCGCGTGGTCGGGCGGGCCGTACCGGGCGACGTCCCCGACCCGGCGCGCGATCTCCGCCCGGACGTGCCGGCGCAGGCCCCGGACCTCGTCCGGGGGCGGCGGGTCGGCGGTGAACCGGTCCCGGGTGAGCCGGCCCGCGCCGAGCGGCAGCGAGAACGCCACGTCCGGCTCCTCGTCGATGCCGGACGCGATCTCCAGCGACCCGCCGCCGATGTCGACCACGAGCAGCCGTCCCGACGACCAGCCGAACCAGCGCCGCACCGCGAGGAACGTCAGCCGCGCCTCCTCCTCGCCGGACAGCGCCCTGATGTCGATCCGCTTGTCGGCGCGGATCCGCGCCAGGACCTTCTCGCCGTTGGCGGCGTCGCGGACGGCGGACGTGGCGAACGCGACCAGGTCCTCGACGCCCTTGTCCTCGGCGATCTGCAGCGCGTCGTCGACGAAGTCCCGAAGCTGCGTCTCGCCCTCATCGGAGAGGCGGTCTCCCTCGTCCAGGTGGTCGGCGAGCCGCATGTCCGCCTTGTGCGAGAACGCGGGCAGCGGACGGGCTCCCTCGTGGGCGTCCACCACCAGCAGGTGCACGGTGTTCGAGCCCACGTCCAGCACGCCGAGTCGCATGCTTACGACGCTAGCGGACGGTCCCGCGGCGACCAGGGCTGACCGCCCCCGAATCGGCCGTGACCGGCACATTCCGCACGCGGGGTGACGGACGGATACAGAAGTGTGACCGCCCGGCCCCACCCGCGGGCCGCGCGGCGGCCGGCTGCGGCTACGGTGTCGGGCATGAGGGGGTGCCGGGCATGACGGCTGGATCGGGACGGCGGTGGCGGGTGCCGCCCGCCCAGGTGGCGGTGAAGTGCGCCGGGGCGGCGGCCGTCACGGCGCTCGCCGTCCTCTACCGCCACGACCCCCAGTTCCTGTTCCTCGCGGCGGCGGCGGCCGCCGGGCTGAACGCGCTCGCGCTGCGCGACCTGGTCGCGCCGGTGCGGCTCGCCGCCGACGGCGACGGCGTCACCGTCGTGACCGGCTACGCGGGGCGCCGCCGCGTCCCATGGGACGCGGTGACCTCCATCCGGGTGGACGAGCGGCGCCGCCTCCTCCTGCACACCCGGATGCTGGAGATCGAGACCGAGGACGACCTGCACCTGCTCAGCGCGTTCGACCTGGGCGCGGACGTCCACGACGTCGCCGACGAGCTGTACCGGCTCCGCGCCCGGACCGGCCCCTGACCTCGTCCGTCACGGCACGGCCGGGGGCAGCTCTTCGGGCGTGGGAAACGAGCTCTGCGCGCCCGCCTTTCGGACGGCCGCCGCCCCCGCACGAGCGGCGTAGCGGGCGGCGTCGGGCAGCGAATCGCCGCGCGCGAGCCGCAGGCACAGCGCGGCGGTGAACGCGTCGCCCGCACCGGTCGTGTCGACCGCGTCCGCCTTCGGGGACGCGATCCGGACCGGCGCCGCCGCGCCGTCCGCGATCACGACGCCGTCCGCGCCGAGCGTGACGACGGCGGACCGGGGCCCGGACCGGACGAGCGCCGCCGCCATCGCGCGCGGATCGCCGTCCCCGTCCTCGCCCAGAAGGTAGGCGGCCTCGTGCTCGTTGACGACGAGGGGATCGCAGAGGGCGAGCAGCTCGTCCGGGACGGGCGCGGGCGGCGACAGGTTGAGGACGATCCGCCCGCCCGCGTCCGCGGCCACGCGGGCGGCGGCGAGCACGGCGGGCAGCGGCACCTCCAGCTGGAACGACACCACGGCCGCGCCCGCGATCATCGCGCGGGCGGCGGCCACGTCGTCCGGGCCGAGCCGGGCGTTGGCGCCGGGCGAGACGATGATGCTGTTGTCGCCGTCCGGCCCGACGGTGATCAGCGCGACGCCGGTGGGCGCGTCCGGCGTGGTGGCCAGATGGGCGAGGCCGACGCCGTCCGCCGCGAGGGCGCCGCGCAGCAGTTCGCCGTGGCCGTCGCCGCCGACCCGCCCGACGAGCCCGGCCCGGCCGCCGAGCCGGGCCGCCGCGACCGCCTGGTTGGCGCCCTTGCCGCCCGGATGCGTGGCCAGGTCGGAGCCGAGGACGGTCTCCCCCGGCGCGGGCCGCCGGTCGACGCCGACCACCAGGTCGGCGTTGACCGATCCGACGACGACGACGTCCCAGTCCCGTGAGCGCACGTCCACCGGACTACAGGGCGCGGGCGCGTCCCCGCAACCCCCGCTGATCACCGCATGCGCAGCTCGGCCAGGTCGACCGCCTCGCCCAGCTCGACCACCGACGGGTAGTAGCCGCGGCCGACGAACGCCCCGTCCCTCGTGGCCAGCAGCGCGCTCTCGCCCCGGACCCCGGCGAACTCCGCCCACACCCGGTGCGCCCCGCTGAGCCGCACCGCCGTCACCCGCAGGCCGCCCGGCCCCGTCCAGCTCCGTTGATCATCCCCCATGCACAGAACGTTATACTCTGTGACTTTCCGTGATGTGGGCGGGTTCGGCCACGGGACGGGACGCCCGCACGCCGCGGACCTGCACGAGCACGCTCACCGCGCCGAGCACGGCCGCGAGGCCCAGCGCCGCGCGCATCCCGTCGACGCCGTAGCCGGTCAGCGACCAGGTCGCGGTCGCCAGCGCCGGGCCGAGCGCGACGCCGAGCTGGCGGGCGAGGCTGGTCGTGGCGCCGGTGGTGCCGAGCAGATGGCGCGGCGCCCGTCCCATCGCGATCGTCTGGTTCGGGCCGGCGAACAGCCCGGCCCCCGCGCCCGCGACGGCCAGCCGCCACGCCAGGTCGGCCGGGCCCCAGCCCGTCCCGGCCGGGACGAGCAGGACGAGCCCGGCGGTGACGGCCGCCGCGCCGGCGATCGCCACCGCACGCCCGTCGAACCGGTCGGCGAGCGCGCCGCCGATCGGACCGGTGACCATCACCGCCGCCGGGAACGCCAGCATCGTCAGGCCGATCTCGGCGGGCGTGGCCGTCCCGGACCGCTGCAGCTGGAACGGGATCAGGAACTGCACGCTCATCACGGCGGCCATCTCGGCCATCAGCGCCAGGTGCGGGGCGGACATGCCGGGTGCCCGCAGCAGCTCGCGCACCGGACGGCCGTCCGGCAGCCGCCACCAGGCCATGGTCAGCGGCACGGCGGCCACGGCCAGCGCCAGCCAGCCGGGCCCGTGTCCCGCGCCGAGCGACAGCGCGAGCATGAGCGCGATCGCAGCGCCGCCGAGCAGCGCCGTCTCGACCAGCCGCGCCCGTCCGGGCATCCGGCTCTTCGCGGGACCGTCCGGCCCCGCCGGGACGGGACGGTCCCCGGCGGCCAGCGAGGTCCAGCCCAGCGCGATCACGAGCAGGCTCACGGGCACGTTCAGGATGAAGATCCACGGCCAGCCCAGGTGCTCGATGAGCAGCCCGCCGAGGGCGGGGCCTGTCACCCCGCCGAGCGGGCCGAGCGTCATCACCACGGCCATCGCCCGGCCGCGCACCTCGGGCCGGACCGCGATCGTGGTCAGCACCGGGACGAGCGCGAGCAGCACGGCCGCGAACGCCCCCTGGACGACCCGCGCCGCGATCATCCAGCCGATGCCCGGCGCCAGCCCGACCGCGACGCTCGCCGCCGCGAACCCGGCGACCGAGACGGCCAGGGCCTCGCGCCGCCCGACCTGGTCGAGCCAGCGCCCGGCGGGCAGCGTCAGCGCGATCAGCGGCAGGACGTACCCGAGCACCACCCATTCGGCGACGCTCGGGCCGGCGCCGAACTCGTCCTCGATGGTCGGGAGCACGACGTTCACCACGGTCACGTCGAGCTGCGCCATGAACACGGCGATCCCGGTCGCCGCCACCAGCCGCCAGCGGTTCATGATCCACCACCAAAACTTGACAGCGTGTCTACATCTTGCCGGCAGCTAACATAGACACGCTGACAAGTTCCAGGCAAGTGGTGATCAATGACGAGGTCGATCGACGGCCCGCGCAACGCGCGCGGCAGGCGGACGCGGGACGCCCTGCTGGCGGCCACCCGCGAGATCCTGGAGAGCGACGGCTTCGAGGCGCTCACCATGACCGAGGTCGCCGGCCGCGCCGGGGTGTCACGGCAGGGCGTCTACCTGCACTTCTCCTCGCGGACCGAGCTCGTGATGGCGCTGTTCGACTTCATCGCCGAGCAGGAGGGCCTGCGCGAGTCGCTCGCCCCCGTGCGGGACGCGCCCGACGCGGTGTCCGCGCTGCGCGCCTGGGCCCGGCACCTGGCCGCCTACCACCCGCGCCTCATGACCGTCGACCGCGCGATCGACCGCGTCCGGCACGCCGACCCCGACGCCGCCCGGCACCGCGCCACCGTCGACGAGAACCAGTTCGCCACCTGCCGCCGCCTCGCCGAACGGCTGGACGCCGAGGGCCGCCTCGCCGCCCACTGGACCGTCGCGACCGCCGCCGACATGCTGTGGGGCCTCATCGCCACCGACGTCTTCGAACGCCTGCTCACCGGCCGCGACTGGACGCACGACGCCCTGGCCGACCACCTCACGGCCCTCTACGAGGCGACCTTCGTCAAGAACGACAGGGTCTCCTGACGTCGCGTCACGAGTGGTCCCACGCGCGCTGGCTGCGGGCGATCTCCTGGAACGCGTCCTTGAAGGCGGTGAAGCGCTCCTCCCCCAGTTCCTCCCGGTGCCGCCGCTCGATGGCGGCGAGGATGGCGCGGGCCTTGGCGATCTCGTCCAGGCCGTGCTCGGTCGGGACGACGCGCTTGGCGCGGCGGTCGGCGGGGTCGGGCTCGCGCCGGACGTACCCGAGCGCGGCAAGCTCGTCGACGATCGTCCCGACGATCTGCTTGTGCTGCCCGGACCGGGCGGCCAGCTCGGTCGCGCGCAGCCCGTCCCGGTCGAGGAACGCCAGGACGGTCCCGTGCCGCGGCCGGACGTCCGGGTGCCCCTGCTCGGCCAGCCGCTGGAACAGCTCCTCCTGCAGCGCCCGCATCAACTGGCCCGCCAGCATGCCCAGGTCGGGAACCGCACGCCCGCCCCCCGTGGACGCCGCGTCCATGACCGTCTCCCCTTTGATCAAGAACAGTGACTATCAATGCGTGTGACTATAGCGCAGGGGGCTGCGCGGACACGTCGGCCAGGCCGTCCGGCCCGGACGGGAGATGATCATAGGCTCGGGGCACGCCGACACACCGTTGGAGGAGCGATGCACATCCGCCGCACGAGCGCGCACCACGCCTGGGACAACGCGATCCCGCCCATCGCGACCGTCGCGCCGGGCGACGAGCTCACCGTCGAGACCGCCGAGGCGAGCGGCGGCCAGCTCGGCGCGGAGTCCGGCACGGCCGAGGTCGCCGCCCTCGACTTCGGCCGCGTCAACCCCGTCACCGGGCCGTTCCACGTCGAGGGCGCCGCCCCCGGCGACGCCCTCGTGATCGACGTGCTCGACATGGAGACCGGCGACTGGGGCTGGACGGCCAACATCCCCGGCTTCGGCCTGCTCGCCGACGACTTCCCCGACGCGCACCTGCGCGTCTCCAAGATCTCCGGCGGGTTCGCTGAACCGCTGCCCGGGCTGCGCGTCCCGGTCGTCCCGATGATCGGCACCATCGGGGTGGCGCCGCCGGAGCCGGGCCCGCACTCGATCGTCCCGCCACGCCGCTGGGGCGGGAACATGGACGTGCGGCACATCGGCCCGGGGGCGCGGCTCGTCCTGCCGGTCGGCGTCGACGGCGCCCTGCTGTCCCTCGGCGACGCGCACGCCGCGATGGGCGACGGCGAGGTGTGCGGCACGGGCATCGAGACGGACGGCGTCGTGCGGCTCCGCGTGAACGTGCGCAAGGGCGCGGCCCCGCCCACCCCGATGATCGAGACGCATCCCCGCACCCACCGGACCGGCGCGGCGCTCGCCACCACCGGCGTCGGGCCCGACCTCATGCAGGCCGCGAAGGACGCGACCCGCGCCCTCATCGACGAGATCGCGGCGCGCACCGGCATGGCCCCCGTGGACGCCTACCTCCTCGCGAGCATCGCCGCCGACCTGAAGATCTCCGAGGTCGTGGACGTCCCGAACTGGATCGTCTCGGCTCATCTCGAACTGTCCTACCTGTCCTGAAACCTCCGTGGACGGTCCATCGTTGTCCCTTCGGGTTCGATCTGGTCGAGCGGGCCCTCAGGGACGGCCGGCGGCCCGGGTGGGGACGGCGCGGCAGCGGCGAAGTGAGCGCCGCAACCGTGCAGTCCGGGCCGCCGGCCGGCCTTTCAGAATCGCGTAAAACGTTTTATAGAATTCGGGTGCCTGAGCGCGCCATAGCCAGGTTCTGGCGTTCTCACCTCAGCTGCGAAGTTGACACGTTTTAACACGATGTTCCAAAGTGGCGGTGTGAAGACGGTCGGCATCAAGCAGGTCGCGGCCCGCGCCGGGGTCTCGGCGGGGACCGTGTCCAACGTGCTCAACCGTCCCGAGCGCGTCGCGGAGCCGACGCGGGCGCGCGTCGAGAAGGCCATCGACGAGCTGGGCTTCGTCCGCAACGGGTCGGCGTCGACGCTGCGCGCCGGGCACAGCAGCACGCTCGGGCTGATGGTCCTCGACCTCGCCAACCCGTTCTTCGTGGACGTCGCGCGCGGCGTCGAGGAGACCGCGAGCGAGCGCGGTTACGCGGTGATCCTGGCGTCGTCCGGCGAGTCGGGCGAGCGGGAGCGGCGCAACCTGCGGGTGCTCGCGGAGCAGCGGGTCCGCGGCGTGCTGCTGACGCCGGTCGGCGACGACGGCGACGGCGAGGCGTCCGCGCTATTGCGCGAGCGGAACGTCCCGGTGGTGCTGCTCGACCATCCGGCGCCCCGCGCCGACCAGTGCTCCGTCGCCGTCGACGACGTCGCGGGCGGAGAGCTGGCGGCCGGGGAGCTGCTGGCCGGCGGCGCCCGCACGCTCGCGTTCGTCACCGGCCCGCTGACGCTGCGGCGCTGCGCCGACCGGCGGAAGGGCGCGCTTCGGGCGCTCCGGTCCGCCGAGCTCGGCCGCGAGGCGATGCGCGAGGTGCCGGTCGCCGCGATGAACGCGCGGGCCGGGCAGGAGGCGGCGCGGCGGCTGCTGGAGGCGGGCCCGCCGCTGCCGGACGGGATCCTCTGCGCCAACGACCTGCTGGCGCTCGGCGTCCTGCGCGTCCTGTCGCAGGTCGGGTTGAAGGTGCCGACTGACGTCACGTTGATCGGGTACGACGACATCGAGTTCACGGCCGCCGCCGCGGTCCCGCTGAGCTCGGTGCGGCAGCCCGCCTACCAGCTCGGCCGGATCGCGACGGAGCTGCTGCTGGAGGAGTGCGGCGATCCGTCCGGGCATGCCCACCAGCGGGTCATGTTCCAGCCCGAGCTCGTGGTCCGCGAGTCGAGCCGCCGTCCGGGGGGAGGCGCCAGATGAGGGTCGCGCTGTTCCTGACCTGCGTGAACGACACGATGTTCCCGGGGACGGGGAAGGCGGCGGTGCGGCTGCTGCGGCGGCTCGGCCACGACGTCGAGTTCCCCGCCGGGCAGACCTGCTGCGGGCAGATGCACCTCAACACCGGTTACCGGCGGCAGGCGCTGCCCCTGGTGAAGGGGTTCGCGGAGACGTTCGAGCCCTACGACGCGGTCGTGACGCCGTCCGCGTCGTGCGGCGCGATGATCCGCGACTGGCATCCGAGGCTCGCGCCGGGGTCCGCCGGGGTCGCGTCCCGCGTGTACGAGCTGTCGGAGTTCCTGGTGGACGTGCTGGGCGTCACCGACGTGGGCGCGTACTTCCCGCACCGCGTCACCTATCACCCGACGTGCCACTCGCTGCGGATGCTGCACGTCGGCGACCGGCCGCTGCGGCTGCTGCGCGAGGTCCGCGGCATCGACCTGGTCGAGCTGCCGGACGCCGCCGAGTGCTGCGGGTTCGGCGGGACGTTCGCGCTGAAGAACTCCGAGGTGTCGGCGGCGATGTGCGCGGACAAGGTCACCGCCGTCCGGGAGACGAAGGCGGAGGCGCTGTGCGCGGCCGACAACTCCTGCCTGATGCACATCGGCGGCGCGCTCACCCGCACGCACGCCGGGGTGCGGACCGTCCACCTGGCCGAGATCCTCGCCGCTACGGAGGAGGAGCCGTCATGAGCATGCCGACCTACATCGGGATGCCGTCGTTTCCGGACGCGGCGCGACGCGCGGTGGCCGACACGCGGCTGCGCGGCAACCTCGCGCACGCGACCACCACGATCCGGGCCCGGCGCGCCGCGGCCGTCGCGGAGCTGGACGACTGGGCCGCGCTGCGGGAGGCGGGCAAGCAGATCAAGGACCACGTCCTGGAGAACCTCGGCCACTACCTGCGGCTGCTGGAGGAGAACGTCGCCGCGGCGGGCGGGACGGTGCACTGGGCGCGGGACGCCGGCGAGGCGAACCGGATCGTCGCGGACCTGGTGAAGGCGACCGGCGAGACCGAGGTCGTCAAGGTCAAGTCGATGGCGACGCAGGAGATCGGGCTCAACGAGTTCCTCGCCGCGGAGGGCATCACCGCCTACGAGACCGACCTCGCGGAGCTGATCGTCCAGCTGGGGGACGACCGCCCGTCGCACATCCTCGTGCCCGCCATCCACCGCAACAGGTCCGACATCCGCGACATCTTCCTGCGCGCGATGGACGACGCGCCGGAGGGGCTGACCGACGAGCCCGCCGCGCTGGCGGAGGCGGCGCGGCGGCACCTGCGCGCCAAGTTCCTGTCGGCGAAGGTCGCGGTGTCGGGCGCGAACTTCGCCGTCGCCGACACCGGGACGCTCGTCGTCCTGGAGTCGGAGGGCAACGGCCGGATGTGCCTGACGCTCCCCGAGACGCTGATCTCGGTGATGGGCGTGGAGAAGATCGTGCCGTCCTGGCGGGACCTGGAGGTGTTCCTGCAGCTGCTGCCGCGCTCGTCCACGGCGGAGCGGATGAACCCCTACACCTCCGCCTGGACGGGCGTGCATCCGGGCGACGGGCCGCGCGACTTCCATCTCGTCCTGCTCGACAACGGCCGCACCGCCACCCTGGCCGACGAGGTGGGACGGCAGGCGCTGCGCTGCATCCGCTGCTCCGCGTGCCTGAACGTGTGCCCGGTCTACCAGCGCGCCGGCGGCCACGCCTACGGGTCGCCGTATCCGGGTCCGATCGGCGCGATCCTGTCGCCGCAGATCAGGGGCATCGGGTCGGACGTGGACGCCTCGCTGCCCTACGCGTCGACGCTGTGCGGGGCGTGCTTCGAGGCGTGCCCGGTCGCGATCGACATCCCGGAGGTGCTCGTCCACCTGCGGGCCCGCGCGGTGGAGAAGGGGCCGCGGCATCCGCTCGAACGCGTCGCGATGGCGGCGGCCGGATGGACGCTGCGCTCCCCCACCCGGCTCGCGCTCGCGCAGCGCGCCGCGTCGGCGTCCCGCCGCGTCGTGGCGCGCCGCGGCCGGATCCGGCGGCTCCCCGGCCCCCTCGCCGCCTGGACGGAGACGCGCGACGCGCCCGCGCCGCCGCCCGAGTCGTTCCGCGCCTGGTGGTCCCGGACGGACGGCGGCCGGAAGGAGACCGGCGAATGAACGCCCGCGAGGAGATCCTCCGCCGAGTCGACCAGGTGATGCCGACCCGCCCGGCTGCCGAGATAACCGCCGCCTACGACCGGATCGACCGCGGCTACCTGCGCCGCCATCACGGCGCCGACATCCTGGACCTGTTCGCCGAGCGGGTCGCCGACTACCGCGCGACGGTTCTGCGCGTCCCGGCGTCCGGCGTGCCGGCGGCGGTGGCGGAGCGGCTCGCGGCCCGGCCCGGCGCCTACGGCGTCCCCGGCGATCTGCCGGCCGAGTGGATCTCCGCGTCGGACGCCTCGTTCGTCCGCGACCCGTCCGTCCCCGCGCTCGACGGGCTCGCGGGCGCGGTCACGGGCTGCGCCGCCGCGATCGCGGAGACCGGCACGATCGTCCTCGACCACGGCGCCGGGCAGGGGCCCCGCGCGCTGTCGCTCGTCCCCGACTACCACCTGATCGTCGTGCGCGCCGAGCAGGTCGCGCCGGACGTGCCCGAGGCGCTGGAGCGGCTCGACCCGCGCCGGCCGCTGACGTTCGTGTCCGGCCCGTCCGCGACGAGCGACATCGAGCTGTCCCGCGTGGAGGGCGTGCACGGGCCGCGCACCCTGGAGGTCCTGGTCGTCGGCTGAGCGGGGTGTCCACCTGTGGCCGCGGCGGGCCGCCGGTCAGGGCGCCGGTCCCGCGCCGCATCCGGTGCCGCAGGTCACGCACGGATGTCACGACGGCGGAACGATTTACCCACCCGAGGTTGACAGGGCGCGCGTCAGGACCGTTGATAGCGGGGAGACGACACGCTGAAGAACAGGGTGGTACGTCAGGGTGACGAAGGAGCACCGCCCGCGGGGTGCCGCAGGGTCGGACGCGTGTTACCCCTGCTTATTGACGTTCGACCCTATAGGGTAAAACCCGCCAATTCTCAGTAACCGCAACGAGAAGCATGATCACGGCGTATCGACCGCCTGTCACTGTTGGGGTGTGGACATGGAGGGTCGTACCGGCCACGGGGACGCGGCGTTCCACGACCACGCGGCGTCACCGAACGGCGTCCCGCTCGTCGGACGGCAGGACGTCCTCCGCGCGTTCGAGGAGGCCCTGGACGCCACGGCCGCCGACGCGTTCCGGTTCCTCGCGCTGGTCGGCGAGCCGGGCGCGGGCAAGACCCGCCTGCTCAACGAGCTGTGGAGCGCGGCGGAGGCCCGCAAGCTCCGCGCGCTGGCCGGACGCGCCGCCGAGTTCGAGCAGGAGATGCCGTTCGGCGCCGTCGTCGACGGCCTCGACGACCATCTCGAGGAGCACGTCTCCGACCTCAGCCCCACGACCGTGCGGCTGCTGGCCCCGGTGTTCCCCGCGCTGTCCGCCGCCGCCCTCCACGACGGCGCGGTCGCCGGGCAGGCCGGGCCGGGAAGTCCCCCCGACACCACCCCGGTCGCCCGCTACCAGCTGTACCGCGCGGTGCGGCACCTGCTGGAGGAGGTCGCGGCGCCGTCGGGCCTGGTGCTGATCCTCGACGACGTCCACTGGGCCGACGACGCCACGATCGAGCTGCTGGACCATCTCGTCCGGCATCCGCCGCGCGCCCGCGTCCTGATCGCGCTCGCCTACCGGCCGGCGCAGGCGTCGGCCCGGCTCGGCGCGCTCGTCCAGGCATCGCTGCAGGCGGTCGGCGGGAACCGGCTGCCGGTCCGCCCGCTGACCCAGGCCGAGGTCGCCGAGCTGCTCGGCCCCGGCGTCAGCGGGACGCGCTGCCGCGAGCTGTACAAGGCCAGCGGCGGCAACCCCTTCTACCTGGAGGCCCTCGCCCGCACCCGGGAGCCCCTCGCCGCCGGCGACACCGAGGGCGAGCTGCCGCCCGCCGTCCGCGCGGCGCTGCAGCTGGAGCTGAGCGGGCTGTCCCCGGACGCGCAGCTCATCGCGCAGAGCGCGGCGGTGGCGGCCGACGAGTTCACCCCGCTCCTGGCCGCCGCGGCGGCTGAGGTGAGCGAGGCCGCGGCGCTGGCGGCGCTGGACGAGCTGGTCGCGCGCGACATCGTCCGGCCGCGCGCGGAGCGGTTCCGGTTCCGGCACCCGCTCGTCCGGCACGCCGCGTACCGGTCGGCGGCGGCGGGGTGGCGGCTCGCCGCGCACGGCCGGATCGCCGCCTACCTCACCGAGATCGGCGCGCCCGCCGCCGTCCGGGCCCGGCACCTGGAGCGCTCGGGCCGCGTCGGCGACCGGGACGCCGTCGCCACCCTCGTCGAGGCCGCCCGCGCGTTCGCGACCCAGGCCCCGACGACGGCCGCGCACTGGCTGAAGTCCGCGCTGAGCCTGATGCCGACGACCGGCGCCGCCGAGGAGGCGGAGGAGGCCGGCGACCCGGCGCCGCCGTCCCGGCTGGAGCTGATGATGGAGCTGGCGCGGGTGCAGACGGTCGGCGGGCACCTCACCGAGGGACGCGAGACCGCGCGGAACGTCCTGAAGATGCTGCCGACGGACGACTACGAGCGGCGGGCCCGCGCGGCCCGGCTCGCGGCGCTGATGGAGCGGCAGCTCGACCGCCCGCACGAGGCCCGCGCCCTCCTGCTGGACGAGCTGCGCCGGATGCCCGACCCGCGCTCCCCCGCCGCCGTCCCGCTGCGGATGCGGCTCGTCGCGGAGCGGATGATGCGCATCGACTTCCGCGCCGCGCAGGCCGTCCTTGACCTGATGCCCGACAACTCCGACGACTGGGAGCCCAGCCTGAAGCTGGCGGTCGCCTCGCTGCGCCCGATGCCCGCCCTCGCCGCCGGACGCATCCAGGACGCCCTCCGCTACCTGGAGGCCGCCAACCGTCTCGTCAACGCCGCCCCCGACGAGCACGTCGCCGAATGGATGGACGCGATCGCCTGGCTGTGCTGGGCGGAGACGTTCATGGGCCACTTCCACAACGCGGCCGACCGGTTCCAGCGCGCGGTCACCGTGGCCCGGGCCACCGGGCAGCTGTACATCGTCACCAACCTCATGTCGGGCCTCGCCCGCGCCTACGGGATGCTCGGACGGCTCGAGGAGGCGGCGGCCGCGGCCGAGGAGGCCGTCGAGGAGGCCCGGCTCCTGAACTCCGGGCAGCAGCTGGTGTTCGCGCTCACCCAGCAGAGCCTGGTGACGGGCTGGACCGGCGACAACGACACCGCGCTGCGGCACGCCGAGGAGGCCATCGAGGTCGGCGCGGGCGTCGGCGAGTGGTGGGGGTCGATGGCCCGCTACGCGCGCGCGACCGCGCTGATCGGGCTCGGCCGGCTGGACGACGCGGCCGAGGCGGTGGAGCGCGCGGTCAGCGGCCCGCTGGACCAGCGCACCCAGCTTTCGCTCAACGAGATGATGGCCGGGGTCGAGGCCGGGCGTGGCCGCGCCGACGCGGCGGCGGACTGGGTGAAGCGCACCGAGCACCTCATCATCCCCGGCATGGACGCGCACAACGCGCTCGCGCGGCTCGCCCGCGCGCACGCCCTGCAGCCCGCCGACGCCGCCGAGGCGGCGCGGGAGGCGCTCGCGGCGGCGGCGACGTTCGAGGAGGCCGGGCACCTGATCGACGTGGGCCGGGCGCGGCTGCGCGCCGGGCAGGCGCACGCCGAGGCGGGCGACAAGACCGCCGCGCGCGAGCAGCTGCGGCTGGCCGCCGAGATCCTCTCCGGGTGCGGGGCGCGGGCGCTGCACGCCCAGGTCGTCCGGGAGCAGCGGCGGCTCGGCGTGCGAGTGCCGGCCAAGGGCGGCTCGGGCGGACGGAACTCGCGGCTGCCGGGCGGGCTGTCCAAGCGCGAGTACGAGGTCGCGTCGCTGGTCGTCGAGGGCTGCACGAACTCGCAGATCGCCGACCGGCTGTACGTCAGCATCCGCACGGTCGAGACGCACCTGTCGCACATCTTCGCCAAGTTCGGGGTGAGCTCGCGGGTCGGCGTGGTGAACGCGCTCTCCCGCAACGTCCCCGACCCCGGCGCCCAAGGCACCGACTGACCGTCCGTAGCCGGAAGTGCCTTCTGGCCTGCGTGTCAATAGTCCGTGGGGGTGGTTCCAGAACTTCCGCACGGCGTGGACCATCACAGTAGTAACGGATGTCGGCACGAACCCGCCCCGTCCCTGCTCATCAGGTTCCGGGGAAGAAGTACGGGTTTACCACGATGCCCCGTATCAGCGGGTCACAGCATCATCGTTGCGGGCTAACGGAGGTGACCAGAGATGGAACGAGTGATCCCACGGTTCACGCTCGACGGCGTGAAGGACGCGGACATATCGACGTATCCGGTCACGACCGAGGACGGCCTCGGGCTGCAGCTGACCCGGTTCCTGCGCGAGGAGAGCGACGACGTCGTCCTGCTCGTGCACGGGCTCACCTCCTCCAGCGACCTGTTCACGATGCCGGAGATCCCCAACCTGGCGTCCCACCTGCTCGACAACGGGTTCACCGATGTGTGGGCGCTCGACTTCCGGATGAGCGGACGCTACCCGTACGACACCGAGACGCACCGGTTCAGCCTGGACGACATCGCCCTGTACGACTTCCCGCCCGCGCTCACGGAGCTGCGCCGGCACATCGGGGAGCGCAGGGTGCACGTCATCGCGCACTGCTTGGGCGCGGTGTCGTTCTCGATGGCCCTGTTCGCCGGGACCGTGACCGGCATCACGACCCTGACCTGCAACAGCGTGTCGCTGACGCCGCGGGTGCCGGCGTTCTCGAAGCTGAAGCTCGGCTTCGGCACCTGGTTCCTGGAGTACGTCGTCGGGCTGCCGTTCCTCGACCCGAGGTTCGGGCAGGCGCCGCGGTTCACGCGCCCGTGGATGCTGTCGCGGACGGTGTCGCTGTTCCACCGCGAGTGCAAGGTCCGCGCCTGCCACATGCAGAGCTTCCAGTGGGGGGCGGGCAAGCCCGCGATGTACGAGCACGCCAACCTGCTGCCCGAGACGCACGCGCGGGTCGCCGACATCTGCGCCGCGTCCGGGATGAACTACTACCGGCACGTCCGCAAGATGGTGAAGGCCGGCCACTCGGTGAAGCACAGGCCGCGCGACGCGCGCTACGCGAAGCTCCCGCAGAACTACCTGGAGGACGCGGCGGGCGTCGAGACGCCGATGCTGCTGCTCGCGCCGGGCAACAACAAGGTCTTCACCGACTCCAACGTCCACCTGCACAAGATCCTGGAGAAGGCCGCGCCGGGACGCCACGAGCTGGCCGAGCTGCCCGGCTACGGGCACCTCGACCCCCTGATCGGCAAGAACTCGCACATCGACGTCTTTCCGCGGATCGTCGACTTCCTCAAGCGCCACAGCGCATGACCGCGCCCCAGCGCATGAAGACGCCAGCGACGACGCCGACGACGGCAGCGGAAGGTTCGGTTCGATGAGTGACGACATCAAGGATGAGCACGTCGACGCGGTCGTCGTCGGGTCCGGGTTCGGCGGGTCCGTCGCGGCGTACCGGCTGGCGGAGGCCGGCAAGTCGGTCGTCCTGCTGGAGCGCGGGCAGCCGTACCCGCCGGGCAGCTTCCCCCGCTCCCCCGCCGAGATGGGCCGCGCGTTCTGGGACCCGGACGCCGGGCTGCATGGCATGTTCGACGTGTGGAGCTTCAAGGGCTGCGACTCGGTCGTGTCCGCGGGGCTCGGCGGCGGCTCGCTGATCTACGCGAACGTGCTGCTGCGCAAGGACGAGCACTGGTTCGTCACCGACGGCCCCGACGGCGCCCACGAGCCGTGGCCGATCTCCCGCGCCGACCTCGACCCGCACTACGACAAGGTCGAGCGGATGATGGGCGCGACGCCGTACCCGCTCGACCGGGTGCCGTTCGACGACACCCCGAAGACGCACGCGATGCAGGACGCGGCGGCGGAGCTGGGCCTGCAGTGCACGCTGCCGCCGCTCGCGGTCAGCTTCGCGTCCCACCCGGGCGGCAAGCCGGCGATGAGCCTGCCGATCGTGGACGCCGGGTACGGCAACATCCACGGCGCCCCCCGGCGGACGTGCCGGCTGTGCGGCGAGTGCGACATCGGCTGCAACGAGGGCGCCAAGAACAGCCTCGACCACACCTACCTGTCCGCGGCGGCGCACCACGGCGCCGACATCCGCACCTCCCACGAGGTGAAGGCGCTGCGGCCGCGGCCGGGCGGCGGGTACGAGGTCGACTACGTCCAGCACGAGCCCCCGCCGGCGCTGTCGCTGCGGAAGCGCCGCCGCCGGCCCGTCCGGACGATCACCTGCGACCGGCTGATCCTCGGCGCGGGCACCTACGGCACGACGTTCCTGCTGCTGAAGTCGCGGGACGCGTTCCCGGGGCTGAGCGACGCGCTCGGCACCCGGTTCAGCGGCAACGGCGACCTGCTGACGTTCCTGATGCGCGCCACCGACCGCAACCGCGTCCGGCCGCTGAACGCCAGCCGCGGCCCGGTCATCACGACCGCGATCCGGCTGCCGGACGACCTGGACGGCGTGCCCGGCGCGGGCCGCGGCGCCTACATCCAGGACGGCGGCTACCCCGGCTTCGCGGACTGGATCGCCGAGGGCCTCGACGCCGGCAACGACCTCGAACGCGCGGTGAAGTTCCTCTGGGACCGGTTCACCGCCCTGTTCCGGGAGGCGCCCGACACCAACCTGTCCAAGGAGCTCTCGGACCTGATCGGCGACGGCGCCCTGACGGTCAGCTCGCTGCCGCTGCTCGGCATGGGCCGCGACACCGCCGACGGGCGGCTGCGGCTGAAGGACGGCCGGCTCGCCGCGGACTGGACGGCGGAGACCAGCGAGGAGCTGTTCAACCGCGTCCGCAAGACGATGCGCGGCATCGCGGACGTGCTCGGCGCCGACTACGCCGACAACCCGATGTGGTTCCGCAAGCGCATCATCACCGTCCATCCTCTCGGCGGCGCCCCGATGGGCGCCCACTCAGGCGAGGGCGTCTGCGACGCCTTCGGCGAGGTGTTCGGGTTCCCGGGTCTCTACATCGCCGACGGGGCGGCGATGCCGGGGCCGGTGGGCCCGAACCCTTCGCTCACCATCGCCGCGCAGGCCGACCGGCTCGCGACGCGGCTGCTGGAGAACGCGTCCGCACACGGGGGTGCGGGCGGCCCGGCCGTCACCGCCCCGTCTGCCACGGGGGCCGAGCCGGGTGGGGGATCCGGCTCGCCAGGCGGGGCGGGGCACGACCCGGCGGGGAACGGCTCCGCGGGGCGCGGTTCGACGGGGAACCGCGCCGCGGGGAACGGCTCGGCGGCGTACGGTCCGGTCTCGGGGGGCCACGGAGGGTCGCGGGGACCCTCCGCGGTCGCACCGGACCGTACGTCGCTGTGGTTCACCGAAGAAATGAAGGGGTCGGTGACCTACGGCGAGACCGATCCGCGGACCGGCGCGAAGGCGGAGGGGCGGCGGCCGCTGTCGTTCCGCCTGACGATCACGGCGGACGACACCGAGAGGTTCGTCCGCGAACCGGGCCACGAGGCGCGTGCCGAGGGGTGGGTCGACGCGTCCGGTCACGGGGGCCGGCGCGACGTCGAGCACGGCACGTTCAACCTGTTCGTCGACCCCTCGCCGGGCGTGGACGACGAGGACAGGCGGCTGATGAAGTACCGCCTGTTCTACACCGACGGCGACGGCAACGCCCGCACGCTCAGCGGTGTGAAGAACGTCCTGCACGGTCCGCCGACGCGGATCTGGCCGGACACGTCGACGCTGTACGTGCGCCTGCTGGACGGCCACGTCGGCGCCGACGACGAGGACGGCGCGGAGGTCGTCGCGGCGGGTGTGCTGCACATCCGGCTGACGGACTTCGCGCGGCAGCTCACGACGTTCCGGACGTCAGGTCCGGACGGCGCGGAGTCGCTGCTGAACTTCGGCAGGTTCTTCGCGGGCGAGCTGTGGGAGGTCTACGGTCCGGACCCCGTCTAGGCGGGGAGCGGGGTCCATCGGGGGGCCGAATACGTGCAGGCCGAGGGAACTGCGGGGTGCTCTCGGCCTGCACCCTTTTCGCCGGGGGTCGCGCGGGGGGTCGCGCGGCCTCCGGCCCCGCGTCGCCGGGCCGGGGATCGCGCGCCGGGCCCGCTACCGGGCGGCGGCCATGCGGGCCCGCTACCGGGCGGCGGTGAGGCGGGCCGTGTAGACGCCGCGGGCCTCGTCCAGGAGGTCGAGGTGGGCGGCGAACTGCTCGGGCGCGTCGAAGCGGGCGGTGTCGCGGAGCAGGTCCTCCAGGCGGTCGAGGTATTCCAGGCACCAGCGCAGGTCGGCTTCGCGGGCGACGTGGCGTCCGTCCACGCGCAGGTGGACGGGGCTGGTGTGCGCGAACGCGCCGGAGTAGTGCATGGAGCGTTCGTGCCGGGGGCCGACGGCGACGGCGACGACGTAGGTCGGTTCGCGGACGGTGAGTTCGGCGGTGACCTCGCCCGGCGGGCCTTCCGCGAGGATCCCGTCGGCGGTTCGCAGTTCGATGCGGAGCACTTCGGGCCCGATCGTCCGCGCTGTGACGGTGACGCGCTCTCCTAGGGTGACGTCGATGACGTCTCCTGGGCCGTGGCCGTTGACGTGGAGTTCCAGCCAGGGGCCGGTGGTGGCGAACGTCCGTCCGCGGCGGATCGCGTCGGCGAACGACGCGGCGGTCAGCGGGCCGTCCACGCGGGCGTAGACGCGTTCCCATCCGGGCGGGCTGGACTGGTTGCCGCGCCGCTGGAACGACAGCATCGTGTCGGTCCCGGCGGTGACGGCCAGCGCGTTGCCCGCGCCGAGGAGCCGCCGGTAGACGACGGCGGTCGCCTGGATCGAGGAGTGGTTGAGGACGTCGAGGGAGTCGATCAGGCCGAGCGCGGCGTCGGCGACGATCTCGCGGGACGAGCAATTGCGCCCGCCCGCCAGCGCGGCGAGCGGCGGGTCGTCCTCCTCCACCGGGATGTGGAACGGGTGGCTGTAGCCGAGGATCGCGCCGAGGTCGCGCAGCTCACGGCAGCCGGCGCCGTTCGGCGGCCAGTCGGCGGCGCCGAGGAACCCGGTGTGGAACCGTCCGGGCGGCGCGGTGACGCCGAACGCGTACAGGTGCCCGAGCAGGTCGTTGCGGTACTCGACGCCGAGGCGGGCGATGTGGGCGGCGTCCGACCACGGCAGGTCGCGCCCGGCCCAGTGCTCCAGGGCCTCGCGGTCGTAGACGCGCCGCGACGCGACGTTCCCCGCGACGAGGTTGAGGACGTGCAGGTCCTCCCCGTGCTGGACGGCGGCGGCCTGCGCGGGCGTGCCCACGGTGTCGCCGGCCCAGTTCATGTGGACGTGCATGTCCCCGCCGTACCAGCCGCGCGCCGCCGCGTCGTAGAGCCGCGGCGGCGTCAGCTCGACGAGGGTCTCCGCGCCGGCGTCCGGCGTCACCTCCGTTTCGGCGGTGTCGTACTCCATTCCCCTGGTGACGCGGACGGTGAGCAGCTCGGCGGGCACGTCGAGGACGACGTCGTCGCCGTGGAAGTAGGGGACGCGGTGCGCGTCGATCCGGTGCGGCGCGCCCGCCGGGTACCAGCCCTGCGCGTCGGCGCCGGCGACCGTCCAGCGGCACGGGAACCCGGCGCGCAGCCGCAGCCGCCCGGCGGGGGCCCGCCGGGCGAGCGACCCGAGCGGGACGCGGGTGTCCCCGGCGACGACGACGCTGCGCGACGTCACCGGGACGAGCCGCGCGCCGCGCGCCGGGATCTCGTGCGCGACGCCGTCCACCCGGACGGTGACGGGCGCGTCCCGCGAGGAGTCGACGAGCAGCGTGGTGCGCGCCGGCCCGCCGTCCAGGACCGCCTTCGGGACGGCCTCCAGCGTCACGCCGTCCGGGAGGACGCGCAGCGCGGCGAGGTTGTCCAGGACGCGGCCCCTGAGCGCGTCCCGGACGACCTCGTGCAGGTCGAGCTCCTGCACGCGCGCGTCGATCTCCTCGGCCGACGCCCCGGGACGCGCGGTCAGGACCTTCTGCAGGCAGGTGATCCAGTAGTCGTGCTCGTCCATCAGGAACGCGCTGGTCTCGATCTGCCGGACGTACCCGATCGGGTCCTCGCCCCAGGCGGGGCCGTGCTCGCGCAGCAGCGCCCGGTACTCCTCCAGCGCCCGCGCGACCGCGGCCGGCTCGAGGTCGTCGGCGTCGGCATCGGCGTCGCACATCGTTCCTCCCGGCGGCCGCGTCTCCGGGGCCGCGTTGGGGTGGCGCGGAACGCCGTCAGGGTGACACGGAAGCCGCGCCGCGCCTAACGCGCTCCGTCCGGCGGGTTGCGGAACGTACGACCTGGGTTGTGGATCGTTCGACTCGGGCTATGGATCGTTCGACCGCGTAGAAGAATCGTGCACGGCGCCCGGCTGGACGGGTCAGCCGCGGACGTGGCCGTAGAGGCGTTCGACGTGGAGGCGGACGACGACGCGGCCGTCCTCGGCCATGACGCGCCGGTACTCGTCCCAGTCGGGGTGCTCGCCGCGGATGTCCCGGTACACCTCGACGAGCTCGGCCACGGCGGCGTCGCCGGGGTCGGCGGCGACGTCCGAGAGCTCCGCGGTCCCCTCGGCGACCGCGTACGACCAGCCGTCCGGGGTGCTGACGTGCAGGCTCGCCCGCGGGTCCCGGGCCAGGTTGCGGGCCTTGGCCCGGCTCGCGGTGATCGAGATCCGGACCAGCCGCCGGCCGGGGTCGAAGTGGTAGTTGATGTTGGACGACTGGGGCCGCCCGTCCCGCTTGAGGGTGATCAGCACCCCGAGGTCGTGCCCCGCCACCAGCTTGGCCAGTGGAGCGTCTTTGGCCACCACAGCGTCGTCCGCCATCGTCCGCCTCCGCGTAGGGTCCGGTTTCCAGGCGTCAACCGCGCACCGCCCCGATCACTTCCCGCCCGGCGCCCCCGGGCCGGGCCGGGGGGCGGGCGGGGCGGCCTACCGGACGGCGAGGGCCGGGAAGTCGAGGACGCGGGCGTCCGGGGCCGGCCGGTCGCCCGGCGGACCGCCCCGCTCGCCCCCGTCCTCGCCGCCGCCCTGGTCGTCCGGCAGGTCGTTGCGGCGGACGGCGCGGCCGGTGAGGATGTGGCCGCGGAAGGTCGCGCCCTTCGCGGACACCTTGATGGGCTGGAACGCCTCCGGCGGCAGCGCGCAGAACCCGGTCCGCACGACGTCCTCGAACAGCGAGTCCGAGACGACGTAGGCGAGGTCGCGGTCCGCGTCGTCGATCAGCAGCCGGCGCAGCGGCGCGGCGTCCAGCAGCCGCTGGACGACGATCGGCGCGTCGCCGGCGGGCCCGAACGGCCCGGCCGTCAGCGTGCCGTGGTGCAGCGAGAGCCGCACCCGCAGCCGGTGCCCGCCCGCCTCCCCCGCGGCGCCGCCGTCGCGCGCCTCGCGGTTGAGGTCGCGCAGCGCCCCGGCGAGGCCGATGACGAACTCGCCGGCCACCATGGCGGGGTCGGTCCCGTCCGGCAGCGTGGCGAGCTCGCCGTCGCCGCCGACCTGCTTCTCCCAGTGGCCGCGGTCGAGGCCGGCCCCGTGCGCGGCGCGGTCGAGCGCCTCGCACAGGTCGCGCTGCGCGAGCAGCTGCTCGCGCGTGTCGCGCTTGCTGTACCCCTGGATGTCCACCGCCATCAGAAGGCGGTAGCTCAGTCGTGTGTTGCCGTTCCCTTTCACTATGCCGATCCGCCCCTCGGTCCTTAGCTGGGCAAATGGGCCCGATGCCCGCATTCGCTCCAAAGCGTGGAGTGAGCGTTGCCCCTTCGGGGACCGGCGCGGCGTGGTCCCGTGCCGACTTTCGGAACTAGGACGCGGCCCGCGGGCCGCCCGCGCCGGGGGTAAGGCAAAGGTGTCGAACCAGTAAGGGTCCCGCTGGAAAATCCCGCCACGGAAGGGGACCGATTGAACCTCCGGCGACCCGGGCCGCGTACTGCCTCCCGACGTGACACCTGGCTCACGGTCACCGCGCCGTCCGCCCCCGCTTCAGCCGGAGACCCCCGATGGCCCACAGATCACCGACCGCCGTGTCGGCCCCGCGAGAACGAACAGCCGCCGGTCCGTGGAGCTGGTTCCGCGGCCCGCAGCCCGCGGGCGCCGTGGACGACCAGGTGATCGTGACCGAGCTGTACCGCGTGTACGGGCGCCCGCTGCTGTCGTTCGTGCTCCGCCTCACCGGCGGCGACCGGCACTGGGCCGAGGACGTCGTGCAGGAGACGATGATCCGCGCCTGGCGCAGCGCGCACCAGCTCGACGAGAACGCGGCCTCGCTGCTGCCGTGGCTGGCGACGGTCGCCCGCCGGATCGTCATCGACGACCAGCGCCGCAAGAACGCCCGGCCGCAGGAGGCGGGCGAGGGCCCGCTGGAGAACATGCGCGTCCCCGACGGGTTGGAGGATCTGCTGCGCTCCGTCGTCGTGTCCGAAGCACTCCTCGCGCTGTCCCCGGCCCACCGCGAGATCCTCAACGAGACCTTCTTCCGGGACCGCTCCGTGAACGAGGCCGCCAAGCAGCTCGGCATCCCCGTGGGCACGGTGAAGTCCCGGGTCTACTACGCGCTCAGGGCGCTGCGCGTCGCCCTGGAGGAAAGGGGCGTGACGCCATGAGCGCGGACATGCTGCACATCGACGTCGGCGCCTACGCCCTCGGCCTCCTGGAGGAACCGGACCGGCGGGCGTTCGAGGCCCACCTGTCGGGGTGCGTCGCCTGCCAGGTGGAGCTGGGCGAGCTGCGCGGCATCGCGGAGACGCTGGACGGCATCGGCCCCATCGCCGAGCCGGCCGACGCGGCGGCCGCCCCGCCGCCGCCCGAGCCAGCGGTGGTGTCCGACCTGCTGCGGCACCGGATCCGCCGGGAGCGGCGGCACCGCTCGACGCGGGCGCTGGCCGCTGCCGCCGCCGGCGTCGTGCTGCTCGGCGGCGCGCTCGGCACCGGGTACACGCTCGGCGCCGACCGCGACGGGACGGCGGCGTCCGAGCCGGACGGCGGGACGGCCGCGCTGATGCGGGACGGGCACCGACTGACGGCCGCCGACGCGGGGTCCGGCGTCACCGGGACGGTCGCGATGCAGGACAAGGCGTGGGGCAGCCGGGTCGGGCTGGAGCTGAGCAAGGTCCGCGGCCCGCTGGAGTGCGAGCTGGTCGCCGTGGACCGCGCTGGCCGCGCGCACACGGTGGCGGGCTGGGCCGTCCCGGCGGCGGGGTACGGGCTGCCGGGGTCCGCGCAGCCGCGGCTCGCGCTGCAGGGCGGGACGGCGCTGCGGCCCGCGGAGATCAGCCGGTTCGAGGTCCGCACGACCGGGCGGGCGGCGGGCGGGGCCCGCACCCTGCTGACCCTGCCCGCGTAGAGCTTGCGGCGCGTCCTCGCGGTCCGGCCGCACCGGCCGCGGGACGTGCCGCTCCCGCATGTCTCATACGCTGGGGCGATGAGTACGATCCGGCCGTCCTCGGGTCCGGAGCTGATGCTGCCGGGCCTGCGCGAGGTGTACGCGGCGTTCGTCCGGGAGGCGGACGCGCTCCCGGCGCTGCCCGGCCCGCTGGAGGCGGAGGCGTGGGCGTCCGCGCGGCTCGGCGCCCTGGAGGCCGCGGCCCCGCACGCGCAGGGCGCGCGCGCCGCGCTCGGCGACCTGATCACCTGCCTGCACGCCGCCGCGACGCCCGGGGCGCGGGCGTTCCTGCGGGCCCTCGCCGCGATCGGTCCCGTGGCGGGACGCAGGGCGGCGGGCCGTGCGGCCGACGGGCTCGGCGACGTCCCGGCGGCGCCGTGGGAGGGGTCGCTCGGACGGGTCGTCCCCGGCCAGGTGTGGCTCATCCAGGAGGGCCCGCTGGACGGCGACCGCCTCGTCTGCGAATTCCGCTACGAGGACGCCGGTACCCGGGGCCTGCACGCGGCGGCCGTGCGGCTCGGGCACGGCGACGCGCCGTCCGAGGTCGTGATCGTGGGGGACGTCCCGGCGCTGATGGCGGCGGCACGGCAGGCGATGCAGGCGGAGCTGTGCGTCGTCCAGCCCCACGATCCGGCGGCCGTGGGGCCGAGGCTCCGCGCGGCGCTCAACAACGCGGAGCCCCTGCCCGAGGCGTGCTATCCGGCGATGGCGCTGGCGCGTCACCGCGTGTCCTTGCTGCCCTAACGGCGCTGCCCTAACGCCCCAGGGCGCGGTAGCGGCGGACCGACAGCGGGGCGAACACCGCGGCGATCACCAGCGGCCACACCACCGCCATCAGGACGCTGTGCTGCGCCGCCCACGACCCGCCGGACACGGGGTCGCCGAACAGCTCCCGGCACGCCGTCACGGTCGCCGACATCGGGTTCCACTCGGCGATCGCGCCGAGCCAGCCCGGCATGGTGCTCGGCGCGACCAGCGCGCTGGACAGGAACCCGATCGGCCACACCAGCACCTGGACGGCCGCGACCGACTCCGGGCCCTTCGCCATCAGGCCCAGGTAGATGCCGAGCCAGATCAGGGAGAACCGCAGGAGCAGCAGGAGCCCGAGCCCGGCGAGGGCCTTGGCCGCGCCGTCGTGGACGCGCCAGCCGATCAGGACGCCGCACACCGCCATCACGGCCAGCGCGACGACCGAGTGCAGCATGTCGGCGGTGGCGCGGCCCACGACGACGGCGGACGAGGACATCGGCATCGCCCGGAACCGATCGGCCACCCCCTTGGCGGCGTCGCTCGCGATGGCGGTGAACGTCGTCTCGACGCCGAACGCCATCGTCAGCGCGAACATGCCGGGGACGATGAACTCCCGGTAGTTCCCGCCGCCGGGCACGTCCATCTGGCCGCCGAACAGGTAGCCCATCATCAGCACGACCATCACGGGGAACAGCAGCGCCATCACGACCTCGCCCGGCCGCCGCGCCCAGTGCGCGAGAGCCCGCCCGGTCAGGACGCGGCCGTCGGCGACGGCCCAGCGCAACGTCTGGACGCTCACGAGCGCACCTCCTCTTTCTCGGTGAGGTGCAGGAACACCTCGTCCAGCGTGGGGCGGCGGAGGCCGATGTCGGCGACGCGCAGGCCCGCGTCGTCCAGGGCTCGGACGGCCTGTGTCAGCACGGCGGCCCGTTCGGTGACGGGGGCGCCGACGCGCAGGGTCTCGGCGTCGACGTCGACCTCGCCGGACGCGACCCTGCCGATGATCTCGGCGGCGGCGGGGAGGGACGCGGGATCGTCCAGGACGACCTCGATGCGGTCGCCGCCGAGCTGCGCCTTGAGGGCGTCCGGGGCGCCCTCGGCGATGACGCGGCCGTGGTCGATCACCGAGACGCCGTCCGCGAGCCGGTCGGCCTCCTCCAGGTACTGGGTGGTGAGCAGGACGGTCGTGCCGCCGCCGACGAGGGTGCGGATCGCGTCCCACACCTCATTCCGGCTGCGCGGGTCCAGGCCGGTGGTGGGCTCGTCCAGGAACAGCACGGGCGGCGCGAGGATCATGGACGCGGCCAGGTCGAGGCGGCGCCGCATGCCGCCGGAGTACTCGCTCGCGGGCCTGGCGTCGGCGTCGGTCAGCCGGAACCGCTCCAGCAGCTCGTCAGCCCGCCGCCGCGCCTCCTTCGCGCCGAGGTGGTAGAGGCGGCCGAACAGGACGAGGTTCTGGCGCCCGCCGAGCACCTCGTCGACCGCCGCGTGCTGCCCGACGAGCCCGATCCTGGTCCGGACCTCGGCGGCCGCGCGGACGACGTCGTGCCCGGCGACGCGGGCCGTGCCGCCGTCCGGCCTGGCCAGCGTGGCCAGCACGCGGACGGCGGTCGTCTTGCCCGCGCCATTGGGGCCGAGCAGGCCGTGCACGGTGCCCGCGGGCACCCGTAGATCGAGCCCGGCCAGGGCCTCAGTGTCGCCGTAGCGTTTGCGCAGCCCGTCTGCGACGACCGCGAACCGTGGTTCCGCCACGCGTCCTCCAAAACTATGTACGCAGTACGGATTTACCTTCGCGGACAATATAACGTACGTCGTACAGAGTTTCATCCCTGAGAGAATCGCCGAGTGACGACCGAGTACAGCGGGGGCGGCGACCCCAGGCGCAGCCTGGAACTCCTGTGGGGCGTGCGGGAGCGGCCGAAGCGCGGCCCGAAGCCGCGGCTGACCGCCGAGCAGATCGTCCGGACCGCGATCGAGGTGGCCGACGCCGCCGGCCTGGACGCCCTGTCCATCCGCCGCATCGCCGACGAGCTGGGCGTCTCCCCCATGTCGATCTACACCTACGTGCCGGGCAAGGCCGAGCTGATCGACGTCATGCTCGACCGCGCGTTCGGCGAGCTGACGCCGCCCGTCCAGGACACCTGGCGGGAGCGGCTGGAGCACATCGCCCGCGAGAACTGGGAGCTGTTCCACCGCCATCCGTGGCTGCTGCAGATCACGATGGTCCGGCCGCCGATGGGGCCCAACACGATCGGCAAGTACGAGCACGAGCTGCGGGCCGTGGACGGCGTCGGCCTCACCGACCTGGAGATGGACTCGGTGGCCGCGCTCATCACCGGCTTCGCCGAGAGCGCCGCCCGCGTGTCGGTCAGCGCCGCCGAGGCCGAGCGCCGCAGCGGCATCAGCGACGCGCAGTGGTGGGAGGCCACCGCCCCCTTCCTCGACACGTACGTGAGCGAGGCCGACTATCCCGTCGGGACCCGCGTCGGCACCGCCGCCGGGCAGGAGTACAACTCGGCCGTCGCCCCGCGCCGCGCCTTCGAGTTCGGGCTGGCCCGCATCCTGGACGGCATCGCCGTCCTCATCGACTCCCGCTAGGCCGCCGCGCGTTGGTGCGCTTCGTCGGCGCGGCCTGCGCCGGGTCTTCGGGCCAGGGATGCTTGGGGTAGCGTCCGCGCAGCTCCGCCCTGACCGCCTTGTAGCCCTCGCGCCAGAAGGACGCGAGGTCGGCCGTGACCGCCGCCGGGCGTCCGGCCGGGGACAGCAGGTGGACGACCAGCGGCACCCGTCCGCCCGCGAGACGCGGCGCCGCGTCCCATCCGAAAAGCTCCTGCAGCTTCACGGCCAGGACGGGCCGCTCCTGCGCGTAGTCGACCCGGATCCGGGACCCGGACGGGACCTCGATCCGCTCGGGCGCGTACTCGTCCAGCCTGCTCGCCTGCTCCCACGGCAGGAGGCCGCGCAGCATGGCGGCGACGTCGATCTTGCTCAGGTCGGCGCGGCGCCGCGCGCCCGCCAGCCATTCCGGGACGCGTTCCAGCAGCGCCCCGTCGTCGACCGCGGGCCACGGGTCGCCGATCGCGGCGTGGAGGAAGGCGAGCCGGTCGCGGAGGGCGCGGGCCGCCGGCGTCCAGGTCAGCAGGCCGAGCCCTTCGGCTCGGACGCCGTCCAGGAGCGCCGCCCGGACCAGGTCGGGGTCGGGGTTCCGCAGGGGGCGCGCGTCCAGTTCGATCGCGCCGAGCCGTTCGACGCGGCGCGCGACGACGTCGCCGTCCCGCCAGGCGACCTCTTCGGCCGTCGCCAGGAGCGGCGCGGCGGCGAACCGCGCGGCGTCCTCGCCGATCACCACGGCCTGCCGGACGCGCGCCGACGCCGCGCCCGCGGGCCGGTCGGCCGCCGCGATCGCCAGCCATTCCGCCCGCGCGCCGGCGAGGGCCGATCCGTCGGCGAGCGCGGCGCCCGTCCCGGACGCCATCAGGTATCCGCTCCCCCGCCGCGCCCGCGCGACCCGCTCCGGGAACGCCAGCGCCACCACGACCCCCGCCGCGTGATCGTCTCCCCGGCCCGCCGGGGACCCGTCCGCGCCGGTGAGGGTCTTGTGCAGGCGGCGGGTCTCGTCGCGCCAGCGGGCGGCGTGGGCGTCGGCCGGGCGGCCGGGGCCGCGGAGGGCGCGCCAGGCGGCGGTGAGGTCGTCGCCGGACGAGCGCGGCGGAGGCTCGGACAGCAGCGCGACGATCTCGGCGGCCCGCCGCGCGCCGACCTCGGGCGCGCCGTCGATCAGCGCGCGGGCCAGGCGCGGGTGGAGGCCGACGCGGGCGAGGCGGCGGCCCCGGTCGGTGACGTGCCCGCCGTGCACGGCGCCCAGGGCGTCCAGGGTGGCGCGGGCGGCGTCGAGCGCGGCGCGCGGCGGCGGGTCGGGCAGCGCGAGTCCGGACGCGCCGGGATCGCCCCAGCAGGCGGCCTGGAGCGCGAAGCCGGTGAGGTCGGCCAGCTCGATCTCGGGACGGGGCCGGGCGGGCAGCCGGTCGTGCTCGGCCTGCGTCCAGCAGCGGTAGACCGCGCCGGGCGCCTCCCGCCCGGCGCGGCCCGCGCGCTGGGCGGCGGTGGCGCGGGACGCCCGGACGGTGGTGAGCGCGCCGAGGCCGCGGGCGTGGTCGGTGCGGGGTTCGCGGGCGAGGCCGGAGTCCACGACCGTCCGGACGCCGGGCACGGTGAGGCTCGACTCGGCGACGGACGTGGCCAGGACGATCCGCCGCCGGGACGCGGGCGCCAGCACGGCGTCCTGCACCGACCGCGGCGCCTGGCCGTGGACCTGGAGGACGTCGGCGCGCACATCGCCGAGCAGCCCGGCCACGCGGGCGATCTCGCCGACGCCGGGCAGGAAGCACAGGACGTCGCCGTCGCGTTCGTCCAGGGCGCGGCGGGCCGTCGCGGCGACGTGCGCGAGGAAGGCCGGGTCGACGCGCATGCCGTGCGGCGGCGGGACGGGACGCGGCGGCGGCGCCCAGACCGTCTCCACGGGATGCAGCGCGGCCTCGGTCTCGACGATCGGTGCGTCGCCCAGGAGGCGCGCCCAGGGGCCGGTGTCGGCGGTCGCGGACGCGGCGACCAGGCGCAGGTCGGGACGGAGCGTCGCGCGGACGTCGAGGAGGAACGCCAGCGCGGTGTCGGCGTCCAGGTGCCGTTCGTGGCATTCGTCCAGGATCACGGTGCCGACGCCGTCGAGGTCGGGGTCTGACTGGAGGCGCTGCAGGACGACCCCGGTGGTGACGAGGTCGACGCGGCTGCCGGGACGCGTCTCGCCGCGGACGGTGACGCCGACCCGCCCGCCGACGCGTTCGCCGAGGAGCCAGGCCATGCGCCGGGCGGCGGCGCGGGCGGCGAGCCGGCGCGGCTCCAGGACCAGCACCTTCCCGGCCGGTGCGGGGCCGCCGAGCGCGAGCCCGGCGAGGGCCAGCGGGACGAGGGTGGTCTTCCCGGTGCCGGGCGGCGCGGCCAGCACCGCCGCGCCGTGGCCGTCCAGGGCCGCGCGGAGGCCGGGGACGGCGCGGCTGACCGGAAGGCTCTCGGCGGCGTCGATGTGCACCGCCCCAGTGTGCCCTCCCGGGCGCCCTCTCCGGAGCCGGGAGGTGCCGTTGCGTAATCGCCCATGCGGGGAATGCCACGCAAATGAAAAGGGCTCTGCGCGTTGCGGTGATAGTTGCACCGAGCCTTTCAGCAATTACCTTGCCGCCATCTGAAGTTTTCCCCGGATTCGACTGCCCAACCCCGCTGAAAGGCCAGGTAGACAATGCTTTCAAGGGCTAGAAGTTGCTTCCACGTTTGATTTACGTCACCGTGTGAACTGTAGCGGCAATACCGTGGGTATCCCCATAATGAGGACGTCATTGCAGGGTGCTGGGAGGATTCGTCATGATCGGCAGCTCCATCTATCTGCGGGACAGGGCGGCGTTCACCGGCGGTTCACCCCAGGCGGTATACGAAGAGCTGTGGCAGCGCGGCCGAAAGGGTAGATTGCGGACCCGCGCAATTCTGGCCGTCGCGGCGCTGATCCTGTGCGGGCTGCTGGTCAACGCCGTATTCGGAATCGTGATGGCGCTGCTGATCGCGTCCGCGGACACGTTCGTGCATTGGCGCGTGCACCACGCGTCCAGTGTGTGGCGGCGCGGGCTGCGCGGCGAGGCGCGGATGAACCGGTGGCTGCGCCACACGCTGGAGCGGCGCGGGCACCGGGTGCTGTACGAGCGGGTCGTCCCCGGGCACGGGCCGGCCGACGAGCTCGTGGTCGGGCCGGGCGGCGTGTGGCTGGTGCACAACGAGGCCTGGCACCCCGACGCGGAGATCTCCCACCACGGCGGCCGGCTGTTCATCGACGGCCGGACCCAGTCGAAGCTGGTGGCCGGGCTGACCGCGCGGGCCGACGCCGCCGCCGAGGTGATCTCGCGGGTCGCGGAGGTGCCCGTGAAGGTGACGCCGGTGCTGGCCGTGCACGGCGGCCACCTCGTCCGGACGCCGTTCACCGCGGACCGCATCGTGTTCGCGCCGCCGCTGCGCCTGATCCGCTGGATGAGCCGCAACCCGTCCGCCGACTACTCCCCCGACGAGGTGGAGGCGATCGCCAGGGCCGCCGTCCGCGCGCTCCCGATCGGCGGCCGGCTCACCCCGCCCGCGGCCGGCATCACGGCCGCCTGACCGTGCCGACGGTCATCCGACACCTGTGGCCGGAGGGCTCACTCGCCGCCGCCCACAGGGCGCCCACCGCCCGCTACGGGCCCGCCACCCTGGCGGGCGGTGCGGCGCAACCACAGCAGGCCCGCGACCGGCAGCACCAGCGGCACGAACCCGTAGCCGCGGCCGAACCCGGACCAGACGGTCTCGTCGGGGAACGCCGCGGAGTCGGCGACGCCGAGCGTGCCCACCACCAGCACCCCGGCCAGCTCGATCGAGCACGCGGCGACGGCGACCCGGAACGACGTCCGCCCGCCGCGCGCGAGCGCGACCGTCGCCAGGACGTAGACGGCGGCGGCGAACGCCGACAGCGCGTAGGCGACCGGCGCGTCGGAGAACCGGGTGGCGATCTGGACGCCCGCCCGCGCGCCGGCCGCGAGCGCGAAGACCGCGTAGACGGCGACCAGGAGCCGTCCCGGCCCGCCGCCGGTGCCGGGGCGCGCCGTGCCGCCCGTGCGGATCTCGGCGCCGGCGCGGGCGCCGTCGTCCGCACGGGCCCGGCCGTCGTCCGCACGGGCCCGGCCGTCGTCCGGACGGGCCGCGCCGTCCGCGCGGCCGTCAGCCACCGCCGCTCCACAGCTGGTCCAGCCGGACGACCATGACCGCGACGGCGACCCCGGCGACCACGATCACGGCGGACCCCCACCGGGTGCGCTCCAGCAGTCCCCATCCGGCGCCCGCGGCGGGGATCAGCAGGATGCCGAGCAGGTAGCCGACGAACGTGGCGGACCCGTCCGGGCCCTCGTCGCCGGAGAGCTTCACGAACCCGACGACGGCCTGCGCGGCCAGCAGGACCTCCAGGACGCCGAGCGCGATGAGATGGGCGGCGTCCATCGCCCGGTTGCGCAGCGCCGTCACCACCGAGTACGCGGCGATCAGCAGCGCCACCGCGATGATCGCGGTGGTCAGGACGTCCGTCACGGACAAAAGAGTACTACCGGCTGTAGAGGACGGCGCACGGCGGTGCGGCATGGCAGCATGGCGGGCGTGAACGCGCTGCAGTGGCTGACCCTGACCCGGCACGGCGAGAGCACCGGCAACGTCGCGTACCAGGCGGTGCTCGGCACCGACGCCGAGGAGGCCGGCATCCCGGAACGGGACGCGGACGTGCCGCTGTCGGACACCGGCCGCGCGCAGGCGGCGAGCCTCGGCCGCTGGCTCGCCGCGCTGCCGCCCGACGAGCGCCCGACGGCGGTCGTGGTGTCCCCCTACCTGCGCACCCTCGACACGGCGAACATCGCGCTCGCGCAGACGTCCTACGCGGCGCCGCAGGACCCGGACGGCCTGCGCCCGCGGGTGGACGAGCGGATCCGCGACCGCGAGCAGGGCGCGCTGCAGGGCCTCACCGAGCTCGGCGTCCGCCGCCGCTTCCCCGCCGAGGCGGAGCGGCTGCGGCGCCTCGGCAAGTTCTACTACCGGCCGCCGGGCGGCGAGTCGTGGGCCGACCTCGCGCTGCGGCTGCGCAGCTTCTACCGCGACCTGGAGGCCGACGCGCCCGGCGGGCGCGTGCTGGTCGTCACCCACGACGCGATCGTGGTGATGACCCGCTACCTGGTGGAGGGCCTGTCGGAGCGGGAGATCCTGGAGATCGAGAAGACGCCGATCGCGAACGCGTCGGTGACCAGGTGGCTGCAGGACGGCGCCGCCCTGCGGGCCGTCACCTACAACGACCGCGAACACCTCGTCGACGCGGGCGTCGTCTCCCCCTGAGCCCCCGGGCCCGGCCGCTAGTCGTCGTCGTTGAGGAGGCGGTCGCTGCGGGACGCGACGGCCGCGAGCCGCGAGTCCCCCGGCGGCAGGACGGCGCTGAGCCGCTCCAGGGCCTCCAGGTCGAAGCGTCCGGGCTCGGTCTGCGCGTAGGTCCACAGCGCGTCGGCGCCGCCCCGGTCGAGCGCCTGCCGCCGGACCCGCACGGCCAGCTCGTCGCGCTCCTCGCAGAGGGCGGGCGCGTCCGAGCCGGGCAGCAGCTCCCCGGTGTAGAGCCGCACGGCCCCGGCGACGTCGCCGTCGTCCAGCAGCCGCCGGACGGTGAGGAAGTCGGCCTCGACCGCGCATTCGAGCCGGTAGGGACGCGCGCGGACGATGTCGCCGAACTGCTGGCGGAGCCGGTGGATCTCGGGCCGGACTGTCGCGGGGCTGCCGTCGTCGCCGTACAGGTACAGCGCCAGCCGGTCGCCGGTCAGGCCGCGCGGGTGCAGCGCGAGCAGGGCGAGGATCTCGGCGTGCCGCAGCGACAGCGTCAGCGGCCCGCCGTCGAGGCGGGCGTGCGGGCGGCCGTCGCCGAGGAACGACAGCGTCAGCAGCGGCCCCTCCCCGGCGGCGGACGGGGCGGAGCGGCATCCCGGCGACCGGGCTCCCGGAGCGCCCCGGCCGCGCCGCGGGCGGACGGCGGGCGGGCGCAGCAGGAACGCCTCGCCGAGCGGCTCGGCGACGGCGGCGCGGCCGTCCGGCAGCGTGACCGTCCCGCCGCCCTCGGGGGCGAGCACGCGCCGCCCGCGCCACCCGGCCAGGGCCGGCTCGCCGGGCCCGGCGCCGATGATCCGGCCGGTCGCGGTGACCAGGACGCCGGGCTCGCGCAGGCCCCGCAGATGCGGCAGGAGCCGTTCGCGCAGCAGCTCGTCCCGCTGCTGCATCTCGTTCTCCAGCCGCGACTCCGCCAGCCGGGCCGCCGCGCTGACGAGCGCGACGGTCGCCGGATGCAGCGCCTCCACGGTCGCGCTCACGTCGATGCAGCCGATCACCGCCGCCGAGTCGGGGTCGGTGATCGGCGCGGCGGCGCACGACCAGCGGTGCAGGACGTGCGCGACGTGCTCGGCGGCGTACACGAACTCGGGACGCCCGGTGGCGAGGGCCAGGCCGATCCCGTTGGTGCCGACGACGTCCTCCGACCAGCGGAACCCCTCCCCCAGCCCGATCCGGTCCGCGGCGCGGCGCGCGCCTGGCGGGCCCTGCGTCCACAGCACGTGCCCGCCGTCGTCGGTGATCACCATCAGGTGCTCGGTCTCGTCGGCGACGTGCCGCAGCAGGCCCTCCAGCAGCGGCAGGTGCGGGTCGAGCGGATGGGCGACGCGGGCGTCGGCGATGACGTCGCGGTCGAACACCAGCGGCGCGGCCCGCACGTCCGCGTCGACGCCGGCGTTCTCGGAACGGCGCCATGAGTCGGAGATGGCTCGTCGGACGGCCAACAGGTTCTGCGTCACCAGTAGTCCTTTCCCCCGGAGAGAACCTGGCGTGTCTGAGGATCGGCCCATCCGCGGGGCGGCGCAACCGTTTTCCTGAGATTCTCTCGCAATCGATCCCG
Organism: Actinomadura sp. 1N219; assembly: GCF_044326405.1. NCBI lineage: Bacteria > Bacillati > Actinomycetota > Actinomycetes > Streptosporangiales > Thermomonosporaceae > Actinomadura > Actinomadura sp. 1N219. The sequence goes on from NZ_JBIRAY010000012.1 coordinate 71,090, forward strand.
GCACGGTGAGTGACAGAGTGATCGCAACGTGCATGCAACGTGGGAGCGCTTACTGTAATCGGCACTGGAAGCCGAAGGGGCTGTTCCAGGTGGTTCGGTCGTCCGGCGCGCGTGTCGGGGGGGAGCGCGCGCCGGACGCCGGAGCCGGGGCCGCACGACGGAGCGGCCCGCGTGCGGCCGCCATGGTCCGGGGGACGCGGGGGGGCGTCTCCCGGACGGGCCGCACGAACCCAGAGCGCCCCCCGGGCTTCACGGGGAGGACGAAGAACGCATGCTCTGCCTGACCTGTCACCGTGTCCGGCCGGCCCTCGACCGGGCGGACTACACCGCCGAACGCGCACTGCTCATCGTCAGCCGGGGGCTGTGCGCATGCAGCACGCCGGCACCGGCCGAACGGGCCCGGCCCGCGGAAGATCGAAAACCGGCCGGCGCGCCGAAATAATCCCCGGAGTCCACAAACCGTTCATGGGCGGTTCGCCTAGAGTTTAAGGAGTTTCCATCCGCACGGCCCCCTGGAGGGAGCGCCATGACCGTGATCCCCGGTCTCGTCCGCCGCGCCGCCGCCGAGGCGGAGCGCCAGCTGCGCGAGGGCATGGGCCTTCTCGTCAGACTCGGGCGGGATCTGGAACGGTCGGCGGAACTCGGGCGGCTCCTTCCCGCCCTCACCGAACGCCTCAAGATACTCGAGGACGCCGTCCGCGACCAGGACGCCGAGCTGCGCAGGGTCCGCGCCGAGCTCGACTCGCTGGTCGGCCAGCTCAACGACCGGCTGCTGCCGCGCATCGACGAGCGGATGGACGACGCCGAACGCGACCTGGCCGCCGTCGCCACCAGCCTGATCCGCACCGGCCGCGACACCGCCGGCAACGGCGCCCGGCTGGAGGCCGCCGAACGCCGCATCGGCGACCTGCGCACCAAGATCGCGCAGCTGGAGCAGCGGTCCGGGCTGTGGCGCGACCTGCAGTCCAACATGGCCCGCCTCGGCGACGACCTGGACGCCATGCGCGCCCGCATGCCCCTCCGCGCCGCCGACCCGCCAACCGTCCTCCAGCCCCCACCCACCGCCAATCAATCGACGAGCTCCGCTCGGCCGTCTGAGGCCCCCGCGCCGGTCCAGAACATCACCGACCGCCCCGCCTGACCCGGCACGGGAAGACCGTCCGCGCGTCCTGAACAATGGGCGCATGACGCAGCCGCCGAACGACCGCACCACCGACACGACCCGTCCCGCCGCCGCGCGGGCGTTCGCGAGCGACAACCAGGCGAGCGTCCACCCGGACGTCCTCGCCGCGCTGGCCGCCGTCAACGAAGGGCACCAGCCCGCCTATGGCGCCGACGCCGTCACCGCCCGGCTCCGCGACGTCGTCCGCCGCCACTTCGGCGAGCGGGCCGAGGTGTTCCCGGTGTTCAACGGGACGGGCGCGAACGTCGTGTCGCTCCAGGCCATGTCGGAGCGGTGGAGCTCGGTCGTGTGCCCGGAGTCCGCGCACATCAACACCGACGAGTGCGGCGCGCCCGAGAAGATCGCGGGCCTGAAGCTGGTCACGGTGCCGGCGCCGGACGGCAAGCTGACACCCGGCCTGGTCGAGGCGCACGCCACCGGGTTCGGCAACGTCCAGCGGCGGCAGCCCGCCGTCGTCTCGATGACCCAGAGCACCGAGCTGGGGACCGTCTACACGCCGGAGGAGACCGCGGCGGTGGCCGCCGCGGCGCACGAGCGCGGCATGTCCGTGCACATGGACGGCGCGCGCATCGCCAACGCCGCCGCCTCGCTCGGCGTCCCGATGCGCGCCCTCACCACCGACGCGGGCGTGGACGTGCTGTCGTTCGGCGGCACCAAGAACGGGCTGCTGCTCGGCGAGGCGATCGTCGTCCTGAACCCGGACGCGGTCCGCGGCGTGACCTACCTGCGCAAGTCGAGCATGCAGCTCGCGTCGAAGATGCGGTACGTGTCCGCGCAGCTCGTCGCGCTGCTGGACGGCGACCTGTGGCTCCGCAACGCCGCCCACGCCAACGCCATGGCCCGCCGCCTGGAGTCCGCCGCCCGCGCCGTCCCCGGCGTCGAGATCACGCAGGCCGTGGAGGCGAACGCGGTGTTCGCGATCGTCCCGAAGGGCGCGGCGGACCGGCTGCGCAAGCGCTTCCCGTTCTACACCTGGGACGAGCGGACCGGCGAGGTCCGCTGGGTCTGCTCCTTCGACACCACCGAGGACGACGTCGACGCGTTCGCCGCCGCCCTGGCCGAGGAAATGACCGCCTGACGCCGGCGCCGCCCACCCGTCCCGGCCATCGGGAACGCGACGGCCGCGCCGCCGCCCCCGGGGCTATCGTTCATCCGAACAGGATTCGGTACAGGAGGCGACCCCGATGGCCAACCGCACCTTCGTCGTCGGCGTGGGCATGACCAAGTTCGAGAAGCCCGGCTCCCGCGACTGGGAGTACCCCGACATGGCCAGGGAGGCCGTCGGCAACGCACTCGCCGACGCAGGCGTCGGCTACGACGCGGTCCAAATGGCCTACGCGGGCTCGATGTACGGGTCGATGGGCCAGCGCGCCCTCTACGAGACCGGCATGACCGGCATCCCGGTGATGACCGTCATGAACGCCTGCGCGACCGGGTCCAGCGCCCTGTTCCTCGCCCGCCAGGCCGTCCGCGGCGGCCTCGCCGACTGCGCGCTCGCGCTCGGCATGGAGAAGATGAAGAAGGGGTCGCTCGGCGCGGGCGTCGGCGAGTCCAAGGTCACCATCATCGACCACCACCTCACGTCCATGGCCGCGGGCCGCGACTGGGAGATGGACAAGGCGCCCATGCCGCAGATGTTCGGCAACGCCGGCCGCGAGCACATGGAGAGGTACGGCTCCACCCCCGACCACTACGCCTGGATCGGCTGGAAGAACCACAAGCACTCCGTCAACAACCCCTACGCGCAGTTCCAGACCGAGTACTCGCTGGACGACGTCAAGAACGCCACGATGATCTTCGACCCGCTGACCAAGCTGCAGTGCTCCCCCACCTCAGACGGCGCCGCCGCCGCGATCGTGGTCAGCGAGCGGTTCCTGGACGAGCACGGCCTCTGGGATCAGGCCGTCGAGATCGCCGGACACCACATCGCCACCGACACCCCCGACAGCTTCGCCGACCACTCGTCCATCCAGGTCGTCGGGTTCGGCTGCTCCCAGCGCGCCGCCCGCGCCGCCCTGGACGAGGCGCAGGCGTCCATCGAGGACGTCGACGTCGTCGAACTGCACGACTGCTTCAGCGCCAACGAGCTCATCACCTACGAGGCGCTCGGCATGGCGGAGGTCGGCGAGGGCCACAAGCTCGTCGACGACGCGGCCACCACCTACGGCGGGACGTGGGTCGTCAACCCGTCCGGCGGCCTCATCTCCAAGGGCCACCCGCTGGGCGCCACCGGCCTCGCCCAGTGCGCCGAGCTCACCTGGCAGCTCCGCGGCAAGGCCGGCGCCCGCCAGGTCGACGGCGCCCGCGTCGCCCTCCAGCACAACATCGGCCTGGGCAGCGCCTGCGCCGTCGCCGTCTACAAGAGCTGCTAGCCCAGGGGGCGCGTCCTCGATTCAGGACGTGCGACAAAAGTTGACTCTTGTCTCATGGGCGCTAGGCTGGCATAAGTGGTCACTTCCCCCCAGGAGGTGCGATGCCCGCCCCGTCCTCGTGTGCCCGCGCTCCGCTCGGGCCCGGCACGCTCCTCTGGCGGCACGCCGCCGACCTGCGCTCGCTGCTGCCCGGCGCCGCCGCCGGGCTCATGCAGCTCATGCACCCCGCCATCGGCGCCGGCGTCAGCGAGCACTCCGCGTTCTTCGACGCGCCGTTCGACCGGATCCACCGGTCCGTCCCGCAGATCTGGGCGACGATCCTCGCCCCGGACGGCGAGCCCCGCGCCCGCGCCATCCGCGACCTGCACCGCGCCATCGGCGGCGTGGACGAGCGCGCCCGCCGCTACCACGCCCTCGAACCCGAGACGTTCTGGTGGGCGCACGCCACCTTCACCTGGGAGATCTTCAAGGCCGCGGAGACGTTCCACCCCGGCGCCCTCACCGCCGAGGACCACGAGCGGATGTACGCCGAGACCGTCACCTGGTACTCCCGGTACGGCGTCAGCATGCGTCCCGTCCCCGCCGACTACGCCGCGTTCCAGTCCAGGTTCTGGCACATCTGCGCCGAACGACTCGAACTCACCCCGGCCGCCGCCCGCGCCCTGGAGATCGCCAAGCACGGGTCGGACACGGTCACGCTCCTGCCCGTCGGCGGCCACCGCCTCGACCGCGCGGGACGCCTCGTCATCGAACGCCCGCTGCGGCTCATCACCTTCGGCTGCCTGCCCGCGATCGTCCGGGAGCGCTTCGACATCCCCTGGACCGTCCTCGACCAGGCCCGGTTCGGCGCGCTCGCGATGGCGCACCGGCACGGCTACCGCATGATGCCGACCGGCATCAACCGCTGGGCGCTGCGCAGCATGCTCCGCTACATCGGCGCCCAGACCCGCCAGGACCGCTACCAGCCCGCCGCCTGACCCGCCCCGATCACGAGCGGCCCGCGTTGTGGCGGGTGGAGCGGCCGGGGCGGCCCGCGCGGGCCGGGGCCTCCGCCGGTTCGCGCAGCTGCGCGAAGACCGACAGGACCCGGCGGACGTCGCCGTCGCTGAGACCCGCGTGCGCGGACAGGCGCACCAGCGTCCGCCCCACCGACGCCGTCGGCGGGAACAGCGCCGCGGTGTAGATCCCGCGGGTGACGAGCGCGTCCCGGAGGAGCGTCGCGTCGGCCTCCGAGCCCTTCTCCAACGCGATGATCGGCGTGTCCGACTCGACGAGCCGGTAGCCGAGGTCGGTCAGGCCGTCGCGCAGGCGGCGGGTGACGGAGTGCAGCCGGTCCCGGCGGCGGTTCTCGTCCCGGACGACCTTCAGCGCCGCCGCGAGCCCCGCGATGTCGTGCGGCAGCAGCGTCGAGCTGAACACGGCCGGAAGCGCGGTGTGGGTGAAGTAGTCGGCGAAGCCGGGACGGTCGCAGGCGATCAGCCCGGCGCGTCCGGGCACCGCCTTCGCCAGGCTCGCGGTGCGGAAGTCGACGCGGCCGGTCAGCCCGAGCGCCGCGACGAGGCCCTCGCCGCGCTTGCCGTGCGTGCCGAGCGAGTGCGACTCGTCCACGACGAGGAGGCAGCCGTGCTCCTCGGCGATCTCCACCAGGCCGGGCAGCGGGGCCACCGACCCGTCGGTGCTGTAGACGGCGTCGGCGACGATCACCCCGGAGCCGCCCACCTCGATCCGGCGGCGCAGGTGGGCGAGGTCGTTGTGGCGGAAGTAGGCCAGCTCGGCGCCCGCGGCGCGCGCGCCCTCCCACAGCGACATGTGCGCGAGGACGTCCAGGTAGACGGGGACGTCCGGACCGGCGACCACCTGCAGCAGCCCGGTGTTGGCCGCCCAGCCCGACGGGCACAGCACCCCGGCGCGGGCGCCCATGTGCCGGGCGAACTCCGCGCCGAGGAGGAGCTGCGGGTGGTCGTCGGGCAGGCACGGACCCGGCATCGGCGCCGCGCCCTCCGCCGACCTGAGGCTGGCGATCATGGCGTCGGCGATCGCCGGATGCTCGGCGATCGCGAGGTAGTCGCTACAGGTCAGCACGATCGCGCGGCCGCCGGGCGCCTTGGCCGGCCACGGCCGGCGTCCGCCCCTGCTGACCCGGAAGTCCCTGATGCGTTCGCCCAGCCGCTGGTGAGCGCTGGTCATGGTCGTCACTCTCCCCCGGTCATGCCATCTCCGGCCCTCAAGACCGTCACTTCCTGTAGCGAAGCCTAATCATAGTGTGAAAAGAATCTATTGCGTGGACCAAAGAGGCGTGCCCGACAAGAAAACTTCCGCCTGGATGTCGGGCCGGGGCGCGGCGGTCGTGAACGTCCCCCAGCGTTCGCGTCGCGCAGGCCTGGCGGTCGCGTACTCTTCAATCAAGTAGCCGATCACTGAGGTGTGGAGACGATCGCCGCCGGCGCTGAACGCGCGGCGCCCGCCGAACTCCCCGGCCCCGGCGGCGCCGCCGCGACGCTTTCCCCCGTCCAGCGGGTCCGCAAGTCCCGCTGGACCGCCCTCGGGGTCCTGCTCGTCGCCGCCGCCGCGACGGCGCTGCTGATCACCGCCCCGCCGCGCCCGCCGGCCCTCGACGGCGCCGTCTCGGCGCTGACGCACATGCGGTGGGAGTTCCTGCCCGCGCTCGTCGCGCTGTCCGTGCTGCACTACGTCTGCTCGGCGATCGCGCTGCGCGGCGCGTCCGGACGGCCCATCCCGCTCTACGAGACGACGCTGACGCAGTTCACCGCCGCGGCCGCCAACCGCGTCACGCCGGGCGGGCTCGGCGCCGTGGCCGTCAATACCCGCTACCTCGTGTGCCGCGGGCTGCCGCTGTCCCGGGCGGTGATCGCCGTCGCCGTGCTGCAGGTGGCGGGCGTCCCCGCGGACCTGCTGCTGCTCGGCGCCGTCCTCGGCCTCGGCGGCGGAAACGGCCGGGTGCTGGACGCGCTGGGCCACCACGCCGCCCAGGCCGCCGGGCTCGTCTCGCCCGTCCCGCTGCTCATCGCCTGCGGCGTCCTCCTGCCGGCCGCGGCGCTGTGGGGTCGCCGCGCCGCCCGCTCCGCCGTGGTCGGACGGGCCGTCGCCGGGTTCGCCGACCTGTGCCGCCGTCCCCGCGACCTGGCGGTCACGCTCGCCGCGTCCGCCGCGACCACGCTCGTGCTCGGGGTGGCGTTCGCGCTGAGCGTCTTCGCCGTGCCGGGGACGGGCGCGGGCCCGGCCGACGCCCTCGCGCTCGTGGCCGCCTACCTGGTGGGCGCCGCGGCGGGCGCGGCGATCCCCGCGCCCGGCGGTGTCGGCTCCACCGAGGCCGCCCTGGTGGCCGCGCTCGCCTCCCTCGGCATCGCCGCCGGCCCGGCCCTGCACGCCGTGCTGCTGTTCCGCGCCGTCACCTTCTGGGCGCCCGTCCCCATCGGCCTGCTCACCTGCCGCACGCTCCGCAGGTGAGCACCTTTACGTTGTAGATCACTAACGGGCGGGGTCAGGCGTCCTGCTTGACGGCGGCGCGGGCGGAGCCGGTCATCGCGGGCAGGTAGCCGAGGCGGTGGCCGCGCGCGGTCGGGTGGTAGGACGACTCGATCGGGATCGTCACCGCGTTGAGCCAGTCGTCGCCGGAGCACAGCTCGTGGCCGGCGAACTCGTCCCGGACGTCCGACCAGGTGAAGCCGGCCCGGCCGGCGGCCTTGGCGACCACGCCGTCGAGGGTGTCGGCGGCGCGGTTGAGCGCGGTGCGCTTGCCGTTGCTCAGCCCCACGCACACATTGACGATCTTGTAGAGGCGGGGGTAGCCGAGCACCACGACGCGGGCGGACGGCGACTTGGCGCGGATCTTCGAGTACAGCGAGTCGAGGCGTCCGGGCAGGGTGTTCGTCATGTAGGTCTCGGCCTGCGTGACCCTGGTCTTGCAGTTCGACTCCGACTGCAGCACGCAGACCTGCATGACGTCGGAGAACCCGGCGTCGTTGCCGCCGACCGTGATGCTGACGAGCGTCGTCGACGAGCTGAGCGAGCCGAGCTGGCCGCTGGTGACGGTCGCGGTCGTCGCGCCGGAGCAGGCGGCGAACTTGAACGACGACGCGCCGTTCGCCGCCGCCCACAGCTTCGCGTAGGAGTTGGCGCTGCGTTTGCACGCTCCACTGTCAGGGTCGTAGCTCCCGGCGCCGGTGCCGGACGAGTAGGAATCACCGAGCGCGACATAGTTCGTCGCGGCCGCCGAGGCGGTCGCGGGCCAGACCATTGAACCGGCGGCGAAGGTCACCGCACCGAAAGCGACGAGAGAAGGGCGGGAGAGGCGCATCTGCACTCCGGAGCGAGTTATCGAATTGTGTCGCCCGCATAATACCCAGACGGCCATTCTCCCAAGCCGACGATCTGATCAACAGGATTTGGGCATAATTCGCCGTTGAAACCGTGTTTAGCGCGATCCGTCCGCGCCCCTCCACCGCCAGGCGCACCAGTGGCCACCTGCCGCTCACCTGCCCTATTGCGCCTGCGGGAACTTCCTCGCCGGCCCGGGACGGGAATCTCACCCGTTGGCACATAGTGGCGACGCCGGAGCACGTCAACTTGAAATCGGACATGCGACCGCATTGGGCCATCCTGTCGTTATCGGACGTTCGCTCGCGGGCCCTTTTCGTGCCCTTCACGCGGGTGCGCCGGCGTTCCAGGGGTGGGCGGCGGCCGTCCGGTGGCCGCGGACGCGGAGGGTCTCGGCGAAGGTGTGCTGGCGTCCCGGAGTTCCGTGCACGAGCATGATCTCCCGCGCCGCGACCTCGTCGGCGATGCCGAGCAGGCCCCGGCGGTCGGCGTGCGCCGACAGGCGCACGGTGTCGACGCGGGCGCGGACCGGGACGGTGACCTCGCGGTCGTGGTCGCGGAAGGTGAAGTCCCCGCCCTTGGCGGCGAGGTCGAGCAGCGCGCGGCCCGGGGACTCCTCGTCCTGGTAGCCGGAGAGGAACACCGCGCCGCCCGGCTCGGGAAGGATCCGCCGCGCCCATTCGACGGCGGGCCCGCCGGTCAGCATCCCGGACGTGGAGATCACGACGCCGGTCCGGAACGCGTCCAGCTCGGCGGGACGGTCGGCGACCGCGGCGGCGCCCTCGAACACCCGCAGGCCCGGGTCCAGCGACTCGTACACGGCGGCGAGGTCGGCGGCCATGCCGTCCACCCGGACGGGCACCTCCGGCAGGTGCCGCCGCAGGATCAGCGCGATCTCCTGCGCGCGGCCGAGCGCGAACGCGGGGATCAGCACCCGGCCGCCGCCCTGGCAGATCCCGGCGACGGCGCGGACGAGCCCGTCCACGCGCAGGTCGCGGGCGTCGTGGTCCTCGGCGCAGCAGGTCGACTCCATGACGAGCAGGTCGGCGCCGCGCGCGGACTCCGGGACGGCGCAGCCGCCGACGGTCTCCTGCCGGAACCCCGAGATGTCGCCCGTGATCGCGACCCGCCTGTCCCCGGCGCGGACGACGACGCCGGCGGCGCCGAGGATGTGCCCGGCCGGGAACAGCTCCACGGTCAGCGCGCCGATCCGGCGGGGCGCGCCGAACGGCAGCTCCTCGCAGCGCCGGGCCGCGGCGTCGACGTCCCGCGGCCCGTAGAGGACGCCGCCGGTGCCGCCCCACCGCGCCCGGCCGCGCTCCTTGGCCGCCATCACCTTGGCGGTGTCGGCCCACATCACCGGCATGAGCACCGTGGTCTCCGGGGTCGCGAGGACGCGGAGGCCGGGACGTCCGGCGGCGAGGGCCGGGATGTAGCCGCAGTGGTCGTTGTGGGCGTGCGTGACGATCACCGCGTCCAGCGGGCCGTCGAGGGCCCGCGCGATGTCGCGGGGCGGCCCGGCGGGGTCGCCGGGCCGGAGCCCCGCGTCGACCAGCACGCGGGTGCCGCCCGCCTCGACCAGCAGGCACGACCCGCCGATGTGGTCGTCGCCGCCGAGCGGGACGACCCGCAGGCCGGGCTCGGCGGTGACGGCGGCGGGCGGCGGGGCCGGGTCGACGACGGCGCGCAGGACCGTCAGGACCTCGTCGGGGCTCGTGCCGGCGGCGCGGGCGGCGGCGGTCACGTGCTCGCCGCGGGCCGCGCCCGCCCGTTCGAGGACGCCGAGGAGGGCGGCGGCGAGCGCCCGCGGGTCCCGCCACCTGCGGCGTTCGATCGCGAGGCGGCGGGTCAGGCCGTCCGCCCGCTCCTCCTGCTCGGCGAGGGCCTCGCGGGTCCCGGCGAGCAGCCGGGACGCCTCCTGCGCGTCCCGCTGCGCGTAGTCGAGCCGCCCCTGGGCGGTCCTGAGCCGCGCCTTCAGGCGGTCGATCTTGCGGGCGGCGCGTTCGGCGTCGCGGTGCGCGCGTTCCGCCGTCCGGTCGGGGCCGGGCGCGACCCATGCCAGCCCGGCCCGGACGATGCCGTCGTCCGGGTGCAGGAGGACGGCGGCGAGCGCGCGTGCGCCGTCCCCTACCTCGGCTTCGGCTTCGGCCAGGTGGTCGGCGGCGCGGCTGCGCAGCGCGGGGAACCGGGCGAGCGCCGCCAGCAGCATCGGCGTGTGCTCCTTGACGAGCACGTCCGGGTCGGACGGGAGCCGCTCGGCGGACGGACGGTCGAGCACCGCGAGCGCCACCGCGCGCAGCACCGGAGCGACCGCGTCCTCCATGAGGGCCGGGACTGCGGCGGTCATTCGCCCTCCTCCCAGCGGGTCGCGTCGGCGAGGACGGGTTCGCACGCCAGCGCGCCGTCGGCCGTGGAGTCGAGGGCGCCGAGCGCGCGGAGCGCGTCCACCAGGTCGTGGGTTCCGGTGTAGCCGTGTTCGCGCAGGTCGGGGGGTGTCAGGCCGGGGGTGCCCTCTTCGCCGAAGAGGGCGAGGAGGGCGGCGAGGTCTTCGGCTGTTTCGCGCGCGTTCTCAGCGACGAGGGTTCGCCACGCGGCGGCGAGGCACGGGTCGGCGCGCACGCCCGTGTCGTCCAGGAAGGGGCCGGGCTTGTCGCGCACGTGCCGCAGGACGTCCTCCAGCACCTGGTCGCGGTCGCGGCCCGGACCGGCGAGGCCGGTGACGACGCGGCCGACGAGCACCGGCCAGCCGCCGGTGCGGCGGACGAGGTCGCGCTGCCCGGCGTCGTCGGGGTAGCCGAGCGCGTCCTCCAGCATCCACTGCCGGATCGCGGACGCGTCGAAGCGCCGCAGCGGCACCAGTTCCACATCTGCGGCGTCGGTGCAGCGGAGCCAGGCCGCGGCCGAGGCCGGGCCGGTGACGAGCACGACGGAGAGGGTCCCGTCGCCGGTGGTGTCGGCGACGGCGTCCCGCGCCTCGGCGAAGCGCCGCTCGAACTTGCCGCGGTCGCGCGCCGCGTGCAGGTCGACCACGATCACGTCGTGGCCGGGGTGGCGGCGGGCGCGCAGCACCGCGGCACCGAACGTCCCGTCCCCCGGCCGGACGGTTCTGATCTCCAGGTCGGGGCGGTCGGACGGCATCGCCGTCAGCGCGGCGACGACCCGGTCGGCGTGCAGGGCCGCCGACCCGGCCACGACGTGGACGAGCCGTCCCGGCCGCAGCAGCCCGGTGATCTGCCCGATGCTGAGCGGTGCGCGCTCGGGGCCGTCCCGGTGCGGCATCCGGTAGGAGTGCGCGTCGAAATGGTCGGGCTCCTCGAAGTCGCCCACGTTCTCCAGCGCGTTCTCGACCTCGCGGACGCCGCCGAGCAGCCGCAGGATGTGCGGGGTCCGCAGCCGGTAGCGGCCCTCGTCCACGCCCAGGACGCCGAGGTTGACGCATTCGGCCAGCAGGCTGCGGAAGTCGTCGCCGCCGCAGTCCGCGAACCCCTTCGCCCACCAGTACCGGCACTCCTCCCGGAGCTGCTTCACCGTCAGGGTCTCGTCGGCGCCGTCGCCGAGAGCGTGCAGCGCGACCGTGTAGGCGATGACGGTGTAGCGCTTGTCGAGGTTGAGCGTCAGCTCGAACCAGCGCTGGAATCCGCGGACGAGCCGGTGGTCCCGCCACACCTCCGCGACGTCTTCGCGGGTGATCTCATACGGGAGGCGCCGCGGGCTCTCCCGCAGCCGCGCGAGGAGCTTCTCGGCGAACAGCTGGACGAGCGCCGGGGCGTTGTTGGCCTCGGCGATCACGCGGGCGGCGAGCGTCTCGGGGAACACGAACCCGAGCGTGGCCAGCGGACGGACGAGCAGGTCGAACGCGTCCTGCGGCTCCAGCGGGCCGATCGCGACGGGGTCGCCGAGCTGCGCCAGCGGCTGGTTCGGCAGGCTGTGGAACCGGGCCGTCTGGTGCAGGCCCGCCCACACCACCTTGACGCGGCGGCCGGTGTCCTCCATCAGGGTGCGCAGCGCGGTGACGTCCTCGAACCGGCCGCGGTCGGCGTCCATGTTGAGGAAGCCGTCGGCCTCGTCCAGCAGGATCAGCAGCTGCCGGTTCCCGTCGGCGTCCGCCCACGCCCGCACCGCGTCGATCACCTGCTCGCGCCGCGCCAACCCCGACCGGATCACCCCGGCCTTCGCCAGCCGGTCGCCGAGCTTGGGCCACAGCGACAGCGACCGCACCTTCCCGACCGTCTGGACGTTCAGCAGGATCACCGTGCGGTTCGGGTCGCTGTCCAGGTCCCGTTCGGCCTTGCGCAGCAGCGCCGACTTGCCGAGCTGCCGCCCGCCGAACACGAACGACGGGCCCATCCGGTCGGTGACCTTGCGGATCTGCTCGGACCGCCCGTAGAACATCTCCTCCGGGACGTCGCCCGCCGGGGTGTAGGGGTCGGTGGCGGTGAACGGCGCCATCAGCGCCACCGTCACCGGCCAATCCTGCGGACGGCACGCCAGGTAGGCGACCGCGGCGTCGTCCAGGACCCCGGCCACCGGAGCCGGACGGCCCCGGGCCGCGCGGCCCAGGCGCTCGCGGTCGTCGGCCGACAGGACGCCGAAGTACAGCACGAGCACCGTCTCGCCCTCCGGCTGCCCGCCGAGCAGGTCCACGAGCTGCTCGCCGCCGGGACGCCCCCACAGCAGCAGCAGCCGCAGCCGCAGCCCGGACGGGCTCTTCTGCGACCCGAACGCCGGCAGCAGCGCCCCGCCGGAGGACCCGACGTGCCGGACGTCGTCCAGCCCGATCCACATCCGGTCCGGGCCCGTGTCGGTGCCGCCCTGCACGCCCTCCAGCCCGACCATCTTCAGGATCGCGCCGATCAGCGACCGCATGTTCCCGGCGGTCTTCGTCCTGCCGTCGCGAAGGTTCAGCCACTTGCGCAGCCCCTCCCCCGCCACCCGCCGGGACGCCTCCCGCATCGACGCGATGTCGATCCCGGCGCCGGTCAGCAGGGCGTCCAGCTCCGGCTCGGCGACGTCCCGTCCGGCGATCAGGGCGTCCTTGAGCTCGTCGATGTAGCCGCTGGTCTCCTGCTTGCGGGCGCGCTTGCCCGTCAGCAGCGACCGGCGGTGGAACGCGTCCGGGAACGCCGGATAGAACCGGGCGAAGTCGGTGTCCTCCGACTTCTCGGGGAGCTGCTTGCCCGCCTTCAGCTGCGCGAGGAACTCGCGGGCGGTCGTGAGGTCGCCGTCGTCGATGTGCCGTTCGACGCGGCGCACGTCCGCCGCGCGGAACTCCCCCGCCCGTTCGGCGAGCGCGGCGCGCTCGGCCGCTGCGCTCGCCGCGCACCGCTCCTCGATGCGGGCCAGCAGGGCGTCGAGGTCGCGTCCGATCCGGTCGAAGTCGTGGCGGTCGGCGGTGAGGAGCCGCACCGTCTGCTCGGCCTCCCGCTCCTCGCCCTCGGTGAGCAGCCCGTCCCGCCGGGACTTCGCGATCAGGTCGCGGACGTGCTCGACCCGCTCGTCGCGGGCGGCGCGGGCGTCCCGGACCAGGTCGTCGCGGCGGGCATGGAGCCTCTCGGCGGCCTCGGGGGCCAGCGTGCGCAGGACGGACACGACCGCCTCCGTGCCCTCGTGGTCGAGCCGCTCGGCCCGCGCCTCGAACACGGCGGCCCAGTCGGGCGGCCCGGCGAGCGCGACGGACGCGAGCGCCTCCGGCTCGACCGGCCCCCGCGGCCGCAGCGTGTACGGGTCGAGCGGGACGCCGGCGGCCGGGAGCAGGTCCCGGTTGAGGACGCGGGCGGCGGGCGGCTCGGCGCCGGCCAGCTCCGCCCCGTCCAGCAGGGCGAACGCGGCGCCGAGCAGGGACCGCGCGGCCCCCGCCGCCTCTGCCGCTTCTCCGGCAGTGCCCGCGATAGTGATCGCCACCTCGGCGAGCGCGGCGTCGGCCTCCCGGTGCCGGCCGCTGACCGTGTCGCGGAGCTGCCGGAGCGGGCCGACCCGCCAGTCGCGGTTCCCGGACGCGGCGTCCTTGCCGCCCGTGGCCCCGCTGCCCTGCTCGGTCTCCTTGACGGCCGCCGCCCACCGCCCGGCGGTGTCGAGGGCGCCGTCGATCCAGGCGTGCAGCTTCGCCCGCGCGCCCGCGATGATCGGCCTGCCCTTCTTCGGGCCGTTGACCCGCTTGTCGGTCTCGTCGATCAGGCGGTCGATCTCCGTTCCGGCGCGCAGCCGGACGATCCGGGCGACGGCCTCGTCCACGCGCGCCGGGTCGTCGTCCGCCGCCGGCTCCAGCAGGCGGCGGACCACGCCGTCGTTGAGCAGCAGCGCCTTCCACACCTCGGTGGCGCGGGCCAGCTTGATGGTGCGGTGCGGCGCCTCGTCCAGCAGCCGCGCCGCCTCCCCGGACGCGGCGCGGCGGGCCTCCGCGAGCCCCGCCGCGCCACGGATCCAGCCGTCCATGCCGGGGCTCAGGTACACCCCGGCCCGCGCCGCCTGCGCGAACGCCTCACCGCACTCCTTCAGGACGGGATGGCCGGACACGACGACGTTCAGGGCGTCCACGAGCCGCGTCGCCTCCGGATACACCAGCCCGGCCCGGATCGCGGCGGCCCACGCCAGCACCCCGCCCGCCGGGTCGTCGGCGAGCGCCTTGGCGTCCAGGTCCCGGGACGCGGCGGCGAACTCGGCGGACAGCGGCCCCGCGAACACCGCCATCTCCGCCGCGAGCGCCGCGCACCACCGCGCGTTCACCTCCGCGTCCGGGCGGCCCGCCGTCCGCCGCAGCCATCCGGCGAGGCCGAACCGTCCCGCTTGCAGCGCGGCTGCCTCCGCCTCAGCCAGCCCAGGCGCCCGGCCGGGCTCGGGCTCCTCGACGGGGGCCTCCATCTCGGTCGGCTCAACGCGGTTTCGCTCCGGGACGACCGTCCGGACGACTGGGGCTTGGATCGGCGGAGGCTCGGTCTTGGCGGGGAGTTCATCGGGGAGCGATTGCTCGATGAAGGCATCGAGTTCGGACAGCTCGGACTCGTCCGAGGGCGGAGGCGGAGGGTCATCACCGGCTGTCTCGTCCGGGACGGTCTCGTCCGGTGGCGCCTCACGGGGAGCGGGCACTTCCACGGCTTCTGGCACTGGAGCGTCGTCATCATCGTCGTCGGCGATCGTGAGTTGCCCGATCAGCGCCATGTCGATGAGGAGGTGCCACGCGGACGGCAGTTCCGTGCGCGCCCGCTCCGCCAGTTCCGGGGCGCGCAAGGGCGGCTCCTCCCGGCGGGCCTCGATGAGCTCGGCGAGGACGGCCAGCCCTTCGTCCGCCTCGCTTTCCTCACTGGCGGCCTGGCGGACCTCGTCCAGCAGTCCGGCCACGACCTCCGGGCCCTCGATGCGCCGCAGCGCGCGCACCCGGTCGTCCTTCTGGCCCGCCTCCACCGCGGCCTGGACCGCCGCCGCGAGCGCGGGCAGCTCGGCGGGACGCTCCCCCGGGAGCAGGGCGTCGATCCGCGTCCGGACGCCGTCGAAGTCGGCCACGGCCCGCTGGACGAGCGCCAGGTCGGCGTCTTCGGGGCGGTGCCCGGCGCGCAGCCGCCCGGCGACGCGGTCGCTCGCGTCGGCCGCGTCCTGGAAGCGCCCGCGCAGCTCGTCCAGTTCCTCGGCGAGCCGTTCGGGGCCCGGCGGCTCCTCCCCCGGCCCCCGCCCGGCGAGTTCCTTCACCTCAAGCAGCCCGGCAGGCTGGACGGGCAGTTCCGGATGCCGTTCCCTGAGCGCGTCCCACATGGCGCGCGCTCCGGGCGCCCGTTCATCGGGCTCGGCCGCCAGCAGGCCGAGCGCCACCGCCGCGAGCGGACGATCGTCCTGGACGACGCGCACCAGCCCCCACCGCGCGATCGCCTCCGGAGCGTCCCAGCCCAGCAGGACGCGCAGCCCCGACGCCCGTTCCAGCACGCCCGCGGCCGTGGACGCGCCGAGCAGCCTCACGCAGTCGTCCGCGTCCAGGCCGTCGACGTTCCGGAATCCGTGCACGTACACGCCGCCGATGAGGAACCGCAGATCCTGCCGCCGTCTGGGTTCTCCATGCCGCATGGTGCGCAGAACCAGGTCGGCCGCCGCCGGGGACGTCTTCTTCTTGCCGCCGAGGCGCACGACGTCCAGGACGGCCCGCACGAGTTCGGGCGGGCTGAGCCGCAGGAATTCCCGCACGTCCTCTGCCGACACCGCCGCCAGCGCCGCGTCCTCGAGCTCCGCCAGGCCGTCCAGTTCCCCGAGAGACCCGAACGGCGCGGCCCCTTCATGACACCCTTCACACCGAGAGCCGTGCCCCATCCCGACCGACCCCGCCCTCTCTCACCGCCTCCGCGCCCCGTCGGAGGCGCCCGGTAACGCGAGCATAACGCAGAGTCAAAGTCATATCCATCAATACGCAAAGATGATGTTGATCGAGTTCACATCATCGCCATGCCGTGCTTTGCCGCCGTCCGGACGTGTCAGTCGCAGCGGGCGGTCATGCCGCCGTCGACTATTAGTTCGGTTCCGGTGATGAAGCGGGCCTCGTCGGAGGCCAGGAACAGGGCGGCGTGGGCGGTGTCGCGGCCGTCGCCCATGAAGCCGAGCGGGATGCGGCTCTGGCGCTGCCTGAGCAGTTCTTCGACGTCGCCGCCGGCGCGCTGTCCGGCCAGGCGCGCCTCGACCAGGGGTGTGTGGAGTTGGCCGGGGACGACGGTGTTCACGCGGATGCCGTCCGCGGCGTACTGGACGGCGGTGACGCGCGACAGCTGGACGACGCCCGCCTTGGCCGCCGCGTAGGCGACCTGGGGCGAGCCGGTGTAGCGGATCCCGGACGTGGAGGCGACGTTGACGACGGCTCCGGAACGCTGCTCGCGCATGACGGGGATGACGTGCTTGCAGGCGAGGTAGGCGGACTTGAGGTTGAGGTCGAGCTGGTCGTCCCAGGTGTCCTCGTCGAGTTCGGCGGGGCCGCCGGGAGCGGACCCGCCGACGTTGTTGACCAGGACGTCCACCCGGCCGAAGGACGCGCGGCACGCGCCGGCCATGGCGCGGACGGCGGCGCCGTCGGTGACGTCGCACTCGTGCGGCTCGGCCTCTCCCCCGGCCTCGCGGATCAGGTCCATCGTCCGGGCGAGGGCCGCGGCGTCCCTGTCGACGGCGAGCACCCGGGCGCCCGCCGCGGCGAAGATCACCGCGGTGGCGCGGCCGTTGCCCCAGCCGGGGCCGGCGCTGCCCGCGCCGGTGACGATGGCGGCCTTGCCGCTCAGCCGTCCGGTCACGCCGTTTCCGCCGGCCGTCACGCCTTTCCGCCGGCGGCCGCCGGGACCGGGTCGGCGGGCGCGGCGCCGTCCGCCGGGACGCCGCCGGCGAGGACGAGGACGGCCCGGTCGCGGTCGAAGACGCCCTCCCACTTGCTGACGACGATGCTGGCCAGCATCTGCCCGCACAGGCTCACGATGCCGCGCATCATCGACAGGAACCGGTCGACGCCGAAGATCAGCATGATCCCGGCGATGGGGATGACGCCGGTGGTGGAGAGGCTGGCGGCGAGCAGGACGAAACCGGCGCCCGCGATGCCCGCGCCGCCCTTCGACGTGATCAGGAAGACGGCGAGCAGGCCGAGCTGCTGCCAGACCGACATGCTGATGTCGAAGGCCTGCGCGATGTAGAGGCCGGCGAACCCCATGTAGAGGCACACGCCGTCGGAGTTGAACGCGTACCCGGACGGGACGACCAGCCCGACGATGGGCCGCGGGCAGCCGAGCTTCTCCAGCTTCTCGATCAGCTGCGGCATGACGGCCTCATAGTTGGCGGTGCCGAGGGTGATGAGCAGCTCGTCCTTGAAGTAGCGGTAGAGCGGGATGATGCGGATGCCGCACAGCCTCGCGACCACGCCCAGGACGACCAGGCAGAACACGATGCCCGTCGCCCAGAACAGACCGACGAAGGTGCCGAGGCTGGTCAGCGTCTTGGTGCCGAACTTGCCGGTGGTGTAGGCCATCGCGCCGAACGCGCCGATCGGGGCCAGGTACATGATCAGCCGGACGATGCCGAACACGGCCTCGCCGACCCGCTCCACGCCGCGCGCGATCGGGGCGCCGCGCTCGCCCATCATCTTGAGGGCGATGGCGAACAGCACGGACACGAGCAGGATCTGCAGGACGTTCCCGTCCACGAAGGCGCTGACCACGCTCTCCGGGATGATGTTGACCAGGAAGTCGTACCAGTGCTGGTGCTCGCCCTCGGCTGCGTACTCGCTCGCCTTGCCGGTGAGCTTGATCGCGTCCGGGTCGGCGTGGACGCCGTCGCCCGGGCGCAGCACGTCCATCACCACCAGGCCCATGACCAGCGCGATCGTGGTGATGATCTCGAAGTAGACCAGGGCCTTGACGCCGACGCGGCCCATCCCGGCGAGCGCGCCGGCCGAGGCGATCCCGGTCACGATCGTGCAGAAGATCACCGGGCCGACGAGCATCCGGATCAGCGAGATGAAGCCGTCGCCGAGCGGCTGCATCGCCGCCCCGGTGTCCGGCGCGACGAGCCCGAGCAGGGCGCCGAGGGCGAGGGCGATCAGCACCGTCAGCCAGAGTTTCGTGGTGAAGGCGGCCCGCAGGGCGGACGTGGCACTGGACATCGGTCACCTC
This sequence comes from Actinomadura sp. 1N219, assembly GCF_044326405.1. Taxonomy (NCBI): domain Bacteria; kingdom Bacillati; phylum Actinomycetota; class Actinomycetes; order Streptosporangiales; family Thermomonosporaceae; genus Actinomadura; species Actinomadura sp. 1N219. The sequence goes on from NZ_JBIRAY010000012.1 coordinate 89,599, forward strand.
TGTTCGTCTGTCGCACAGATGTACGCCGGTTAGAGAGCGAGTGTGACCGACACGCCACCACCGGTCAAGAGCCGAGCAGGCCACGACTTTGAACGGCCCCCGAGCACGTCAGCCGGAGGGCGCGCACAGGCGGAGAGCGCGGGCGTCAGGTGGAGGGCGCGAGCCTCAGGCGGAGGGCGCGAGCCTCAGCCGGAAGGCGCGAGCGTCAGGTGGAGGGGACGAAGTCGATGTCGCGGGAGATGGCGTCCGCCGCCTGGACGACCAGCGGGACGAAGCGCTCGTGCAGCTCGGCGACCGAGACCCGGCCCGCGTTGGCCGACACGTTGATGGCCGCGATCACCGCGCCCGACCCGTCGCGCACGGGCGCCGCGGCCGAGCGCACGCCCTCCTCGCGCTCGCCGTCGACGACCGCGTAGCCCTGGTCCCGCACCTTGGCGAGCTCCGCCGCCAGCGCGTCCGGGTCGGTGATCGTGTGCGGGGTGAGCCGGTCGAGCCGCATCTCGCCGAGCCGGTCGCGGAGGCGGTCGGGCGGGAGCGCGGCGAGCAGCACCCGTCCCATGGACGTGGGGTGGGCGGGCAGCCGCGAGCCCACGTTCAGGACGATCGACATGCTGCGCTTGGCCGGCACGCGGGCGACGTAGACGATCTCCTCGCCGTCCAGCGTGGCCGCCGAGCACGACTCCCGCACCTCCTCGGCCAGCCGGCGCATGTGCGGCTGGGCCCGCTCCCAGATCGGCAGCGAGGCGAGGTACCCGTACCCGAGGCGCAGGACGCGCGGCAGGAGCCGGAACCGCCGGTCGTCCACCTCGGCGAAGCCGAGCCGGACGCAGGTCAGCAGGATGCGCCGGGCGGTCGCCCGGGACAGGCCGGTGAGGTCGGCGGCCTCGCTCACGGTCAGCGTCGGATGGTCCGCCGAGAAGGCCTCCAGCACGCGGAACGCCTTCTCGACCGAGTCGATCACATCCGGGTCCTGCCTTGACATTCCTTGACTCCCGACTCCAAAGTAAACCTACCGACGCACGAACGTTCGTCAGTAGAACAGATTCCGGCGGACAGCTCCTAGTCTCCGGCACCCGGGACGCGCCCGCGCACCCAGGACGCCCCCGGACGCCCCGGACACCCGCCGAACAACGGAAGGCCCATCGTGACGGAAGGTCTGCTCTACGTCCTGTCGCAACCGCGCGACGGCGACGAGGCCGGGTTCCACGACTGGTACGACAACGAGCACGGCCCCGCCCGGCTCGCCCTGCCGGGCGTCCGCCAAGGTCACCGGTACCGCGCCGCGGACGGCGAGGCGCCGTCCTGGCTCGCATGGTACGACCTCGACCTGGAGGTTCTCCACACGCCCGGCTACCGCCGCCTGCGCGACCGGCGCAGCGCGCGCGAGACCGCCGTCATGTCCGCGCTGGAGACCCTCGACCGGCGCATCTACGAGCTCCTGGACGACCACGGCGCGCCCGCCGCCGCTCCCCCGCCGCTCCTGCTGGCCCGGGCCATGACGGTCGAGCCCGCGCGGGAACCCGGCTTCCACGACTGGTACGCCGAGGAGCACATCCCGTCCCTGCACGCGCTCCCCGGCTGGCGCAGGACCCGCCGCTACGTCCTCGTCGACGGCGACGCGCCCCGCTTCCTCGCCCTGCACGAGATCGACGATCCCGGCGTCTTCGGCACCGCCGCCTACCACGCCGCGACCAGCACCCCGTGGCGTGCCGAGATCATGCGCGCCGTCACCGCCGAGGAGCGCCGCTCCTTCGCCTACCACGGCACCTTCCGTCCCAGCGGCGCGCCCGCCGCCACTCAATGACCCGCCACCGCACTCATCGGGGGACCTCCATGCCTGCCCGCGTCGACGCGTTCCGGCCCGCGGACCTGACCGCCGAGCAGCGCGAGCTCTACGACCGGCTCCTGGACAGCGCCCGCGCCACCGGCAGCCGCCCGTTCCCGCTCGCCGACGAGGAAGGGCGGCTGCGCGGCCCGTTCAACGGCATGCTGCTCAGCCCCGAACTCGGCAACGCACTGCAAGAGCTCGGCACCGTCGTCCGCTACGGGACGGGTTTCACCCCGCGGCAGAAGGAGCTGGCGATCCTCGCGGTCGCGGCGCACGAGCGCTCGGAGTACGAGTGGGCCGTCCACACCCACGCGGCCCTCAGGGCCGGGCTCACCGAGGACCAGATCGCCGCCGTCCGCACCGGGTCCGACTGCCGCCTCGACGACCCGCTGGAGGCCACCGTCCTCGCCGCCGCCCGCGAACTGGTGGCCAGCGGCGACCTCACCGACGACAGCTTCACCGAGGCCACCGGCACCCTCGGCCTCACCCGGCTGTACGAGCTGGTCACGCTCGTCGGCTACTACCGCATGGTCGCCGACCAGCTCCGCGTCCTCCGCGTCACCGACTGACGCGATCCGCCGTCAGGCCGCTCCTTGTCAGGCGGCGCGGTCCCGGCGCGCCGCCGTCCTGACCTTGCGCCAGGCCGTGCGGACGTAGCCGTTCAGGCGCAGGCTGATCCGGCGCGCGGTGGGGAACTCGGTGCCGAGCAGGCCGAGCCCGGCGAGAATCGCCACGACGCCGGGCCCCGGCAGCACCAGCATCACGACGCCCGCCAGGATCATGGCGGTCCCCGCGACCCCGACGGCGACCTTCCGCACCACCCGGAAGGGCCCCCGGCGTCTCACCTCCGGTACCGAACCCGCCCGCGCCTCAGATCGCTCCATCGTGGTCACGCAGCCTCCCCGATCTCCCCGCCCCCTGTACTAGGGGACGATCCGAGCCGCCCGCCAAGATCCCGATCCACGCCCGATGTGGCCAGAACCACACGGCGACCCCGCTGCCGGGACGCCTCGTCCGCGACGGTCGTGGCGGCGACGGGCGCGGACGAGGCGGCGGCTAGCATTTCGGCAATGAAGATCCGGTACGCCGCTCTCCGGGCGCGCGGACGCGACGGCTCGGCGGTGCACCGGCTGACCGCGCGGGCCTGGCTGCGGCTCGGCGGACGGGCGCAGTGGCGGCTCGCCCGGCTCCGGCACCGGACGTTCCTGGTGTACGCGGGCGGGATCGTCCGGGACGAGCAGGGCCGGATCCTGCTGCTGCGGCACCGGCTCTGGCCCGCGTACCGCGCGTGGGGCCTGCCCGGCGGCTACGTCGACGCCGGTGAGCGGCTCGAGGACGGCGTCGCCCGCGAGGTGCGGGAGGAGACGTCCCTCGAAGTGAGGGTCAGCGGCCCGCCGGCGGCGGTCGCCAGCGGCTTCCGGCACCGCGTCGAGGCGTACTACGAGGCCCGCGTGGTCGGCGGGCGCCTCGACCTGGACGCGGCGGAGATCCTTGAGGCGCGCTGGTACCCCCTGGACGACCTCCCCGACGAAATGTCCGCGCCGCTCCGCAACCTGATCACCTCACTCGGCCCACCGCGCCCGGCGGCCTAGGGCTGATCGCCGGAACCCGGCGCCGAGGGCTCCTCGTCGGGCCCCTGGCCGGGCGGCGTCTCGGGCTCCGGCGTCGACGGCTCCTCGCTCGGCGGCGGGGCCGGTTCCGGGCTCGTCTCCTGGTCGGACGGCTCGTCGCTCGGCTCGGAGGGCGGCGGCGCCTCGGTCGGAGGCGGGCTCGGCGGTGTCGGCGGTGTCGGCGGTGTCGGCAGCGGCGGGACGCTCTGCTCCGGGTCGGGGCTCCACGGCCAATCCCCCGGCCAGGGCTCGCAGTTGACGCCGTCATGGTCACGGTCCTGGTACCAGTGGTATTCGGGGTCCCATCCCTTGTAGTAGGGGCCGTATCCGTAGGCCTTGGCCTGCGCGCACGTGGCGAAATGCGGGTCGACGCCGTCCGCCGCGCCCGGCTCCGGGGTCGACGGTCCGCGGGGCGGCGGCGTCTCCGGCGTGCTCGGCGGGACGGTGGCGGGCGGCGAGGTCGTCTCGCGCGGGGCGACCTCCTCGGACCGCTCGGAACCCGACCCGCACGAGGTGAGGAGGCCCATGAGCAGAACCGCGGCCAGGGCGGCGAGAACCGGAAGGAGGCCGCGGCGCCGGCGTGCGGCGCGGTCGGGCGGTGGACGGGAGCCAGGCGGTGGACGGGAGTCAGGCGGTGGACGGGACAGGTCCGGCATGGTGCGACCCTCACGAGTGGAGTCCGTCGCACCACAACCTCAGTTCACCGCAAACACCTCGATAGGCACAGAACCAGCACGTATCGCATGAGCCAACTTTCCGCCAAATGCCGCGCTTGACCTCAAGATGAGTCGAGGTTCCATGCTGGAGTCATGAAGCTGACTGACGTCGAACGCGAATACCTGACCACGCAGCACCTCGCCCGGCTCGCCACGGTCGGCCCCAAGGGCGACCCGCAGAACAATCCCGTCGGGTACACCTACAACGCCGGCACCGGCACTTTCGACATCCTGGGCTGGAACCTCGCCAAGTCGCGCAAGTACCGCAACGTCCAGGGCAATGATCAGGTGGCGCTCGTCATCGACGACCTGGCGTCCGTCCGGCCCTGGCACGTGCGCGGCATCGAGATCCGCGGCCACGCCGAGACGGTCGTCGAGGACGACCCCCAGAGCTCCCGCTTCGGCGTGGACCTGATCCGCATCCACCCGCACACGATCTTCACCTGGGGCCTGGACCCCGCCACCGAAGGCATGACCAAGCGAACCGCCGACTGACCGTCCCGCCGACTGACCGTCCACCGACTGACCCGTCCCGCCGACTGCTGGTCCCCGCCGACTGGCGGTCCCGCCGACATCAACGAGACGGACGGTGGCCGGGCGCGTCCGCCGGCCGTGTCGCGACGCGTCCGGGCGTGGTGCCGAAGGCCTGGCGGAACGCCTCGATGAAGGCGCTCGGCCCGGCGTAGCCGCAGGCCGCCGCGACGCTGGTCACCGACGAGCCGGACGCGAGCAGGATCAGGGCGTGGTGGAGGCGCACCTGGGCCCGCCACTGCGGGAACGTCATCGACGTCTGCAGGCGGAACAGCCTGCTCAGGGTCCGTTCGGACGCGCCCGCCGCACGGCCGAACTCCGCGAGCGTGCGCCGGTCGGCGGGGTCGTCGGCGAGCGCCGCGGCGATGGCGCGGAGCCGGTCGTCCGCCGGGACGGGCAGGTGGAGCGGGAGTTCCTCCACCTTGCGCAGTTGGTCCAGCGCCACCCGCTCCAGGTTGCGCCGCGACCGGACGGTCAGCCCGTCCTCCCCGGCCCGGCCGTCCGCCCCGACCTGCCCGCCCGCCCCGACCTGGCCGTCCGCCCCGGCCTGGTCCTCCTCCGCGGTGGGGGCGTCGGCGGCGGTCAGGGCGATGATGACCTCGCGCAGCAGCGGGGACACCGCGAGCACCGTCGGCCCGCCGAACGCCGGCTCGTCGCGCGTGAAGTTCACCGTGCGCAGCTGGGTCGGCCCGTGCGCCTGGTGGGAGTGCCGCACCCCGGCGGGCAGCCACACCGCGCGATGCGGCGGCACGACCCACGTCCCCGCGCCGGTCGACACCTGGAGGACGCCGTGGCTGGGATAGACGAGCTGGTGGTGCCGGTGGTCATGCCAGTCGACGCGCTCACGGTGGGCGAGCGGCAGCAGCGAGGCCGGACGCTCCAGAGGTTGGCGGTTTTTCGACATATGCCAGCAGAATACCGATAGCCGCCGCCCCTGCGCGTTCATGATCCTGGACGGCATGGCGACGAGCACGCACCCCACCACGGCGGCCGATCATGGACCGCCGTCGGTCCTGCGGCGGATGTGGGTCTGGGCCGCCGCACACGCCGTGGACGACTTCTACCAGGGGCTCGTGCCCGCGAGCGTGCCCTATTTCGTCCTCGAACGGAACTACAGCTACGTGGCCGCGAGCGGGCTCACCCTCGCCGCCACGCTGGGAAGCTCGCTGCCGCAGCCGCCGATCGGCGTCGCGGTCGACCGGCTGCGGCTGCCGCGGCTCGCCGCCGCCGGCGTGCTGCTCGCCGGGGCCGGGTTCGCGCTGTCCGGGACGGCCGGGTCGTACGCGCTGGTGTGGCTGCTGCTCCTGCTGTCCGGCGGCGGGGTGGCGATGTTCCATCCGGCGGCGGGCAAGGCAGCGCGGGAGGCCGCCGGCGACAGCGTCACCGGGATGAGCGTGTTCGCGGCGGGCGGCAGCGTGGGATTCTTCCTGGCGCCCGTCCTGGCGACGCCCGCGCTGGTCGCCTGGGGCGCGGCGGGCACGGTCGTGTTCCTGCCCCCGGCCGTCCTGGTCGCGTTCGTCCTGGCCAGGAACGCCCGCCGGGCCCGGGACGGCGTCGCCGCGGCGGCCGGGCCCGCCCACTGGAGGCCGTTCGCCGTCCTCACCGCTATCTCTGTGGTCCGCTCGGCGGTGTTCTCGGCGGTCGCCACGTTCATCGGCCTGTACTGGATCCGGCATCTGGACGCGTCGCAGCCGATGGCCGGGGCGGCGCTGGCGTGCTTCCTCGGCGGCGGCGTCGCCGGGACCCTCCTCGGCGGGCGCCTCGCCGACCGGATCGGCCTCGTCCGCACGGTCCAGCTGGGCGCGCTGCTGGTCACGCCGATGCTGGTCGGCCTGCGGCTGGCGCCCGGCGCGCTGCTGCCGCTGCCGTTCGCCGTCCTGGCGGGTCTGACGCTGAACGTCCCGTTCGCGGTCGTGGTCCGGCTCGGCCAGGACTACCTGCCCGGACGCCCCGGCACCGCGGCCGGGGTGACGCTCGGCCTCAGCGTCAGCGCGGGCGGGCTCCTGACCCCGGTCTTCGGGCTGGCCGCCGACGCGCACGGCCCGCAGGCGGTCTTCACCCTGCTGTGCTTCGTCCCCGCCCTGGCCTACGCGCTGGGACTGTTCCTGACCCCGCCTCCAGAAAGGTCCACATGACCCCGTTCGCCTTCCGCGGCGGCGACGGCCGCGCGCTGGCCGCCGACATCGGCGGTTCCGGGCCGCCGCTCGTCCTCCTGCACGCCGGGGGCCCGGACCGGCGCAGCCTCCGCCCCCTGGCGCGGCTGCTCGCCGAACGGGCCACGGTGATCCTGCCGGACGTCCGGGGCTACGGCGCGTCGGTCTGCGCCGACCCGTCCCTGCACACCTGGGACCAGTACACCCACGACCTGCTCGCGCTGCTCGACGCGCTCGGCCACCGGCGCGCCGTCCTGGCCGGCGCGGGGCTCGGCTCGACGATCGCGCTGCGCACCGCGCTGCGCGTCCCCGACCGGGTGGACGCGGCCGTCCTCCTCGGCGTCGAGGACATCGAGGAGGACGCCGCCGCCAAGGCCGCCGAGATCGCCTTCCTCGACGCGTTCGCCGCCCGCGCCGCCGCCGGCGGGCTGGAGGCCGCCTGGGAGCCGATCCTGGGACGGTTCCCGCCGGTCGTCGGCGCGATGGTCCGGGACGCCATCCCGCGCAGCGACCTCGCGAGCATCATCGCCGCCGCGTCCATCGCACGCGACCGCTCCTTCACCTCGGTCGCCGAACTCGCCGATGTCCGCGCGCCCGTCCTCGTGTTCCCGGGGACCGACCCCCGGCACCCGCGTGCCCTCGCCGAACGATGCGTCCAGGCCATCCCCGACGCGACCCTCGCCCCGGTCGCCATCTCGAACCAGTTGAAAACATCGGAGGACCTCGCCTCCGCCACCGCCCAGCCCATCCGGGACTTCCTCGACTCGCTGCCACACCGGCCCCATGCCCGCGAACGCTGAGCGTCCAATGATCTCGGCGGTAGGGTCGGGCGACCCTTGACCGTAAAAGGAGCTGACATGGCGGGCCCGGCACCGGAGCGGATCGAGCACTACGTGCAATTGCTCGAGCACTTGTACAGCACTTCGGTGTACGCCCCGGAGAACCTCTCCTGGACGGTGGTCCGTCCCCACAATGCGGGGTTGACGGTTCACGAAGTGGTGCGCCGGTTGAACGGTGACCCGGAAGCGCTGACCACATGCGAACCGGCCGAAACCGACTACGACGATGACGCGATTTTCCTTGAGCAGCGCGGCGACGCGATCGTCATCGTGGGGTACGGCACCGCCATGGCCGAAGTGGACGCGTTGCAGCGCCTCAGCCAGGGCGCCGCGGTCCATTCGGTGTTCTGGCTGATCAACAATTTCAGCAGGCTCTATTACCTGGCCGACGGCGTGTTGATGACCGAGGTGGACACGCTGCTCCCGCTCGACCGGCTGGGCGCCGATCCGGAGGCTCTGACCGGTCACCTCGGCGCGCTGTGCGACCTCCGTGCCGGCGTGATGGCGAACACCTACACGGGCCCGGCTCTGGATTGGGAGATCGCCCTGGCCACCCTGGAGTCGTTGACCGGCGAGACGCTCGATGCCGACTGGTTCGCCCGCCCCCAGTTGTACGCGGCGAACCGCAGTTAGACGAGCGCGGATCGGCACGGATCGGCGCGGATCGTTCAGGTGTTTCGGGAAAGGGCGCAGGGCAGGTGTTTGATGCCGTTGAGGAAGTTCGAGCGCAGCCGGTCCGGTGCTCCGGCGGCGTGGACGCCGGGCGCGCGGACGAGCAGTTCCCGGAAAATGGCGGTGACCTCGCTGCGGGCCAGGTGGGCGCCCAGGCAGTAGTGCGGTCCGGGGGCTCCGAAGCCCAGGTGCGGATTGGGTGAGCGGGTGATGTCGAACCGGTCGGGGTCGTCGAAGACGGTCTCGTCGCGGTTGGCCGACCAGTAGTACAGCAGGAGTTTGTCGCCCTTGCTGAAGTGGTGGCCGTTCAGTTCGCAGTCCCGCGTCGCGGTGCGTCTCATATAGATGACGGGCGACGCGACGCGGACGATCTCGTCCGTCGCGGTCGCCGCGTACCGTTCGAAATCCCCGGCCCACAGCTGCTTCTGCTCCGGGTGCTCGGTGAGGAGCATGAGACCGTGCGAGATCGCCGTGCGTGTCGTCTCGTTCCCGGCCTGCAAAAGGATGCCGAAGAACGAGCCGAGTTCCCGGGCGGTCAGTTTCTCGCCGTCGATATTGGCGTTGACGAGCTTGGACGTCAGGTCGTCGCCGGGGGCGCCGGCGCGTTCCGCGGCCAGTTCCTTGACCATTCCCGCCAGCTCCGCCGCGGCGGTGAGGAGCGTGACGGGCTCGGTCTCGGACCTGTCCGGGGTGTATTCGGGGTCGCCCGCGCCGAGGATGATGTTGGTGCGTTCGGCGACGAAGCGGTGCCGGCTCTCGGGGACGCCCATCATCCGGCAGATGATGGTCAGCGGCAGCCGCTCGGCGACGTCGGCGACGAAGTCGAACGTGCCGCGCTCCGGCAGCCCGGCCACGATCTCGGCCGCCACCTGCCGGATCTCGCCGTCCAGCCGCCTGATCATGCTCGGCGTGAACGCCCGGGAGACAATCCGGCGCAGCCGCGCGTGCCGCGGATCGTCCATGTTGATCATCGAGTCGAAGAACTCGATCGACGCCGGCGGCCGTTCGAACACCATCACGCCCTCGGCGTTGGAGAAGTCCTCCGGCCTCCGGCTGGCCTCGACCACGTCGGCGTGCCGCGTCACCGCGTAGAACCCGGGGCCGCGCTTCGCCCACCGGACGCGCGGTTCCGCGAAGAACCCGATCGGCCTCTCGCGCCGGAGCGTCCCGAACGCCGCGGCGCGGTCGGCGTAAGGCGCGGCCCAGAAGGCGCCCTTGGACAGGTCGATGTCGGCCAACCCGGGCACACTGCCTCCTCGCACGCTCAAAGTTTGCGGCCCACACCCGCGTACGCCGGGATGCGGCCACCGTAACCGGGCGCCTCCTCGATCGTCCCGCCGGGCCGGTCGTTGAGCCGGACCACGGTCGGCCCGTCCGGGCCGGGGTCGGCGGGACGCCAGTCGGTGAGCCACGCCAGGCCCGGATCCACCAGGTCGTACCCCTTGAACAGATCGTGGACCTCCTGACGGGTCCGCAGATGGACGGGGGTGGCGGTGCGGCGGTAGATCTCCTTGGCCCGCTCGGTCTCCTCGGGACGGGCCTTCTCCATCAGATCCCCGGTCAAATGCGAAATGACCAGATGACTCCCGGCCGCGGTCGCGTCCCGGTACTGCGCCGCTATCCCCTGCGGGTCGTCGGAACCGTCGACGAAATGGAGGATCGACACCATCATCACCGCCACCGGGCGACTGAAGTCGAGAAGAGCCCTGGTCGTCTCATGCCGCAGAATCGTGTCCGGGCGGCGCAGATCCGCCTCGACCACGCCGACATTGTGCGGCGTCCGCACCAGCGCGCGGCTGTGCGCGCAGACCACCGGGTCCCAGTCGACGTAGACGACCCGGGCGTCCGGGTTCACCGAAAGCGCCACCTCGTGCACGTTGTTCCGGGTGGGCAGCCCCGCGCCGAGGTCGAGGAACTGCGTGATGCCCGCCTCCGCAGCCAGATACCGCACCGCCCGCATCAGAAACGCGCGGTTGGCCCGCGCCCCGGCCTGCGAGCCCGGCATCACCGCGATGACCTTCTCGGCGGCCTCCCTGTCAGCGGCGTAGTTGTCCTTTCCGCCCAGGTAGTAGTCGTACATCCGGGCGACATTCGGCACCGTGACGTCGACGCCCGACGGCGGGCCGTCTTCCCTCATGGACGGAACCTTTCGTCCGAACAGAGCGGCCGATGCTGATCAACTCATCATGACAGGAACGCCAAAGCCCGACAAACCAGCAGTTCGATCACGCCATGTCGCCGGACTTCGGCATGGCGTCACTCTTGCCAGGTAAGGCCCGCAATGACGCGGGAAGATTCCGGGACCTGCGCGGAGGACGGGTCGATAGCAGCTACCGCCAATGGGGTCAAGGCTCCAAAATATGCACACAGAAGGCGGGCCCCCACCACCCTCTGTTGATCGAAGAATTCGTCCTCGTCCGGAAGACGCCGAACGACGCCCATTGACAGGGGCAATGAGCGCAATCGATGATCCGACATGTATCCGGACCGGCCGCCTGGATATGCCCACCACTTCCAGAATGGAGTAACCGGGTTGATAGAGCTGAAGAGCGACGAAGAAACCGTGTACGACCGCCTGCCCGGCGAAATGCCGCCCGTGGCGAAGCTGATCGGGTGGACGCTGCTGCGGCTCGACAAGGAGGCCCAGGCTATTCACCTCTCCTTCGAGCCGGCGGCCGAATTCGTCAACCCGTCCGGTACGGTGCACGGCGGATTCGTCACCGCCATGCTGGACGAATGCATGGGATCGGCGGTCGTCGGACTCCATGAGGCGCAGTTCCTTCCCGTCACCGTCTCCATGAGCACGGACTTCATCAGGGCGGTTCCCGTCGAAAAGGTCTTCAGCGAAGGGCGTATCACCTCGATGAACGGCAGATCGGCCTTTCTTGAGGCGCGCCTGATGGATGCGCAGGAGCAGACCTTGGCCCGCGCGACGGGCGTCTACCGCCTGCTGCACTGGCCGGAAGCCTTTGCCCCCGTCCCGCCGTCCTGACACGAACACCTCGGCGGCGCCGTCCGGCAGAAACCACAATTCCGGAACCGAACCGAAAGGATCAGTCACAATGACCAGCTTCGAGAAGCTCCTCGCCGCGACCCAGAGCGAGTTCGACAGCGAGATCGGGCAGAACCCGCTGATCGAGACCGTCCTCAGCGGCCAGATGAAGCGCGAGCACTACGTGGCCTACCTGCGCGAGACCTACCACATGGTCCGCCACACCTCCCGGATGCTCTCGCTGGCCGGAGCCCGGCTCGGCGACGACTACCGCAAGCTTCGCGACTGGTTCTTCGAGCAGGTCCAGGAAGAGAACAACCACGACCTGTTCTGCATCAGGGATCTGGAGAACCTGGGCGAGAACGCCGAAGAAGTCCTGGCGGTTCCGCCGAAGCGTGGGTCGTGGGGGCTGGTCTCCCAGAACTACTACATGGCGACCTACGGAAGCCCGCTCGGCATTCTCGGTGTCGCGAGCCTCACCGAAGGTCTGGGCGCCGACCTCGGCAAATCAATGGCTCAAGTCCTGCGGGAAACATACGGCCTGGAGAAGAACCAGGTCACGTTCATCAAGAGCCATGCCGGGTTCGACGCACGGCACATCGAGGACGTGAAGAGAGCCGTCAACGAACTGCTGCTCAAGGACTCCGATCTGGACGAGGTCATCCACGGCCGCCGGATGACCATCTACTACTACGCCCAGATGTTCCGCGACGTGCTGGCCAGCGCCTAGGCCCCTCTCCGCCCACGCTTCCACGGAACCGAATACGAGGGAGAGCCGCCTTGCCGCTCGAAGCGATCGCCGTCCTGGACGATGGCGACACAACCACCACGACCACCTACGCAGCGGCTCCCAAAGACGAGGAGGTCTTACGGGAACTGCGGCAATACCAGACCCATGAAGTCGCGGGCGCGCAGGAACTCGACGAATACCGCGGTTTCCTCAAGAACGCGCTGAGACCGCTCGGCCTCTACAGTGACGAGTTTCTCCCCGACACCGCGTCCACGTGCTACAAGATCACATTCGACCGCGAACTGGTCGCCATCTTCCGGCTCACCCCGGTGGCGCCGGATTCGCCCCTCGTCCAGATCATCCCCGGCGCCGCTGGAAAGCGCGTCCTCGAAGTGAACAACATCGCGGTCGACAAGGCGTTCCGGGGCGACCTCCTGCTGGGCATCATCCTCCGCAACTGTGCCGTGCTGTCCCACGCGATGGGATTCGACTACGTCGCCGGCGTGATCAGGCAGGAAATCCTCTCGTGGTTCACCGACTTCGGGACGATCCCGATCCGGCACGAGCCCCTGCACCTTCTCGGCGACGACGCCGTCAACGACTTCGTCACCTACTTCAGGACCGACAGCCGAGAATGCGTCGACTACGCGATAACCCGTGGATACCACTATTTCCATCGGAAGGTGACGATGAGAAATATCAAGGCCGATGTGAAGCTCGCCCGCCGGCGCGCGGTGGACGCAGAGCTGGCCCTCCATGGCTGACCCAGAGGCCGCGCGGCAGGACCAGGCCGCCGCCGTCCCCCCATCCGTGCTGCTCCTGGCGCCGCTGCTGCACCTGATGGCGGCGAAGACGCTGTACGCGGCGGCCGAACTCAGAATCGCCGACCTGGTCGCCGCAGGCGCGCACACCACCGACGAGCTGGCGGAACGAACCGGCACCCACGCGCCGTCCCTGCGACGGCTCCTCCTCGCCCTCACCGGACAGGGCGTCCTCACCCAGACCGGGACCGACCGCTTCGACCTCACCGAAATCGGGCAACCGCTCCGCACGGACGCGCCCGACTCGGTACGGGGCGTCCTGCTGATGGGCTGCGGTCCGGAAACCTCGCGGAGCTGGGACCGGCTCGTGCCCAGCCTGCGGACCGGAACCCCGGGCTGGGACCTGGCGCACGGCATGAGCTGGACGGAGTACTACGCCCGCTTCCCCGATCGGGCGGCGATCTTCAACCGTTCGCAGGCGGAGCACACCCGTGACACGGCCCCCGGCGTCCTGGCAGCGGCCGACTTCGCCAGGTTTCGGGAAATCGTGGACATCGGCGGCGGGGACGGCACCCTCCTCACCCACATCCTGCGAGCCCATCCCACCCTTCGGGGCGTGCTCTTCGACGTCCAGACCGGCCTCGCCGACGCCGACGCCACACTGGCCGCCGCCGGGGTCGGGCAGCGGTGCCGCGTAGTCGCCGGCGACTTCTTCGACAAGGTTCCAGAGGGAGCCGACGCCTACCTGCTGAAGGAGATCCTGCACGACTGGGACGACCAGCAATCCATCGCGATTCTCCGCAGCGTCCGCGCCGCCATTCCGCCGGACGGCCGTGTGCTCCTCGTCGAGCGAACGCTTCCGGACAAGGCCGTCGCCGGGTTCAACGAGACCCACTGGTACCTCCGCGACATCCTGATGCTGGTCGTCACGGGCGGACGCGAACGCACCGCGAACGAGTTCCAGCTTCTCCTAGAGACCGCCGGATTCACTTTGGACCGGATATCCGAGCCCATTCCACCATTCGGCTACCGCCTGATCGAAGCCTCACCGACCTGACTTGATCCGCGCGGTCGCCGACGCCACGGCCACTACTCGTCCATCGGGTCCGAGAAGCTCACCGGCAAGAAAGCACACTTCGGCCCCGCGCTGAACAATCCGTCCACGCCCGACAAGGCGTCCCGGGAATGCGGGCCTCAGAAACTGCACATGCAGATCCAGTGTCGGTGCGAACTGTCCCTCATCCAGCGTCGCGACCAAAGCCGGCCCCAACGTGTCATCGAGCATCGCGGCCAGGAACCCGCCCTGGATCACGCCCGCGGGATTCAAGAACTGCTCACCCGCGGCAAAGGCGACCTCGATGGTGCCCGCCTCGGGATCGACCTCGACCAGTTCCCACCCCAACGTCACCGCCGCCGCAGGAGGCGGAACCCGCCCCGCCTGGACGTCCCAGAACACCCCTCGCCTCTGCCGATCCACAGTCACAACCCCGACACTATGGCCCACGCCCCCGGAACGAACAGAGTGCCGGAACTCGGCCTCATGCACGCGATCATCGCCGGTCAAGGTCATGCGGGGTCATTGCGGTTGGCCGGACGGCCACCATTCTCGTGACTGAAACACGTTGGGAATGAGTTGCCGTGGTAGGAACTACGGGTGTCCACGCCATTCAATAGTTCCCCATACCTGGCCACGCCCCCTCCGTCCAAGGGGTGGGGTAAGTGGCGGCTGCTCTACCTGATCTTCCCGGCGTTCATGATCTTCGTCGCCGTCATGATCGTGCGGAGCGTCGTGTTCGGCGGGGAGAAGGCGGGCCCGGAGGGCGAGTTGCTGTGGTGGCTGGACGCCAAGGCGGCGCCTCTGCAGCCGCATGGGCCTACGGGCTGGCCGTCCGGGGACGTGTTCGCGATCGCCGCCGGGCGCCAGGTCACCGGATATGGCATCGCGGACGGGAAGAAGCGGTGGACCGTGCCGCTTCCCGGTGACATCTGCGCCACGTCCACGCAGATGGCGAGTGGACGGGTCGCCGTTCTGCATGGCGGCGGGGGCGACAAGTGCGATCGCGTTCAGGTCGTCGACGTCCAGCATGGGAAGGCGGTGTGGCAGCGGCCGCTGCCGCGCTGGGACTCCAGCGGCACGAAGGCAACGCAGGTGGTCATCGCCAACGGCGCCGTCGCGGTGCAGCGGCAGAACGAGGGGATCAACGCGTTCCGGCTCCGCGACGGCAAGCCCCTCTGGCAGCGCATCGGGCTGTTCGGCGGCTGCCTGTACTCGGCGGTCGGCGGCGGGCAGGCCCTGGTCGCCGAGCAGAAGTGCGGCGGCGGCGCGTCCGGCGCGGTGCAGCTGCTCGGCGCGGCGGACGGACGTCCGCGCTGGACGCGTCCCCTCGGCGACGGCATCGGCGTGACCGGGATCTTCTCGACGAACCCAGTCGTCGTTGGCATCGGCGATGACTTCGACGGGCAGACCACGCAGGTGCTGATGCTCGACAAGTCCGGTGCCCCGGCCGGACGGGTGAAACTGGACAAGTACAGCGGCCAGCGGCCCATCCGCTGCGCGGGCGAAGACGTCACCCGGTGCGACGGCATCGCGCTCAACGGCACGACCGTCTACCTGCGCGCGAAGACCGACGACTTCGGGCCGCAGAAGATCGTCGCCTACGACCTGACCACCGGACGCAGCGTGTGGACGAGCGAGGTCACCGACAAAGCCGAGCTGGTCCCGGTGGGCTTCCACGGCGGGCGGCTCATCGTGTCCCACCCCCCGATCCCGGCGCGCAAGCGCGGCTATTCCGGCGACCCCAGCGCCGTCCTGGCCCTGGACCCGCGCACCGGGAAGTCGACCGAGCTGATGACGATCCCCAAGTCGATGACCGGCATCGGCGCCATGATCCAGAGCGAGGCGAGCCTCCACTGGGCGGACGACCGTTTCATCCTGCTCCGCCACGGCCCGCGCCCCGGCAACGGCCCCGTCCTAGCCGCATTCGGCCTCCCAACGGAGAAGACAACCAAGAAACAATGACACCCCGCCACTGACCCTCCGGCTAGACCATTGCTCGGCGTCAGATGGCGCGGGCCACGATCCGGTGCGCTGTCGAACGATGCCACCAAGGCCCGGACGGGGCGCGGCTCACGAACCGGTCGTAGGCGCGCCACACTTCGCCCATCCCGCCGCGCCCGATCGCCTGGTCGAGCTCGTACCGTTCGCGTTCCCCGAGCAGATCGCCCCGCCGCAACGCCCACCACCTCCGGCCGCCGATCCCGTGCCCGCAGGCAGCGTACCCGCGGCGACCCCGCCCGCAGGCCCAGGTGACGGCTGAGGGTTAGGTGACGAGCGCAGGGTCAGGAGGACGGGCGCAGGGTCAGGGGGACGGGCGGAGGGCGCCGGCGCCTAGTCCTTCGAGGCCGAGGCGCAGGACGTCCGCGCCGAGCTCGCGGGTCTCGCGGAGCGCGGTCTCCAGTTCGGTGAGCTTGCGGAACGCCTTCCCGAGTTCGGCCTGCTCGGCGAGGGTGAGGCGGGGCAGGCGGGCGCGGCGGACGTCGAAGCGGGCCGACGAGGTGGAGCTGCGGAGCCGGGCGCCCTGCGCGCCGAGCAGCAGCCATCCGGCGACGAAGTCGGGATCGGTGCGGGACGGGTCGACACGCACCAGCGCCAGGCCGGGGCCGAGGGCCGCGCCGTCCTCCGCCATGACGCGCGAGACGGGGTGGCGGGCGGCGAGGGAGACGACGACGTCCCCTGCGGCTATCCGCACATGGTCGGGGTCGGGTGCGGCCGTTCCCGTGGCGTCCCTGCCCAGGGCGATGTCTTCGAGGGTCAGGAGAGGGACGGTTCCTTCGCCCATCCTCACCTTGGCGGGGGGACGGAGCACCTGCAGCACGCCCGCCTTGGCGAGTTCACCGACCGTCGTCATGGGAATGTCGTCGCGCGCCTGGGTCTGCGTAAGGGCGGACAGCTCGGCGACCGTCTGCGGCAGTTCCGCCGCCTTCTTCTCCAGGACTTCGCGTGCGGCGCTGAACGATCCCTCCGATGCGGGAGCGCTGCGCTGAGGAAGGTAGCGGGCGGGGGTGAGGTCTACCTCGTCGTCCAGTAGGTCGATGATACGCACGACGACGCTTGAATCCGTCCCGTCGCTCTTGCCTTTGAGGTAGCGGCGGTACGCGTTCAGGGCGACGTTGTGGAAGTTCTCTGGGTCGGCGGAGGTGTCGACCATCAGAACGTCGTCCGCGGGCTGGTCGCCAGGGGACGGACGGCGAAGAACCCACACGGCCAGCGCGACGGCCATATTCGGCACCGCGCCTGGGGGCAGACCGATGACGGCCCGCAGCGTCCCACGGCGGAGCAGTTCTGAGCGGACGCGGCGCCCGGAACGGCGGTTCGCGACGGCCGGGGGCATGAGGATGACGACCGTTCCGCCAGGACGCGCGTGCGCGAGGCCGTGCTGCAGCCACGCCAGTTCCGATTCCATGCGCGGCGGCAGGCCGTACTCCCAGCGCGGGTCGCCGGTCAGTTCCTCGTAGCCCCAGCCCCGGTCGTTGAACGGCGGGTTGGTCGCGACGAGATCTACCGTCCGTCCGGGGAAGGCGTCGGCGCGGAGCGAGTCGCCCGGATGGACCTCGGCGGGGGCGCCGCGCAGCGCGAGCTGGATCGCGGTCATCCGGGCGGTCGTGTCGTCGATCTCCTGCCCGAGGAGCTGCTCGACGTCCGTGAACAGCTCGTTCGCCATGCTCAGGTAGGCGCCGGTGCCGCACGCCGGGTCGAGGACGGTGCGGACGGCACCGCCCCGTCCGCCGGTGGAGCCGCCGAGTTCGAGCATCAGCCGCACGACCGGGTCGGGCGTGAGGTAGACGCGGCGGTTGTGGTGCTCCAGGTAGCGGGTGCGGAGGAACTCGAACGTCTCCGCGACGCCGCGTTCGTCCACCAGATCGGCGAGCGCGTCCGCGATGGGAACGTCGGCCGGGACGCCGTCGGGCACGCCGATCCGGCCGCCGGACGAGAGGGCGCCCGACGGACCGAGGGCGAGGTGTTCCCGGACGGCCTCGGGCAGGACGCCCGCGTCGAGCGCGCCGGACACTACGTCGCGGCGGCCGGGGTTCACGCGTAGATGGAGGAGGAACGCGCCGGCGTAGGTGAGCACGTCCGCGAGTTCGGCGCCCCCGGCGGTCGCCTGGCGGAGGGTCTGCCACACGCGCTCGCGGACGGGCGAGCCGGCCAGCTTGCCCTGGCCGCGGAGCCAGCCTTCCACCTCGGCGAGGGAGAACGTCGGGCTGACCGCCGTCCCGCCGACGGGCTGGGGGAAGTCGTCGTGGCGGCGGCGCCAGTTGCTCACCGCGGCGCGGCCGACCGCGGCCAGGCGCGCGATATCGGCCGCGGTGACCGTCGCGTCGTTCGACACCCGCACTCCCTCCGCCATCCTCCAGCCCCCACCCGCCGCCATTGGAACGACGAGCCCGCTCGGCCCGCCTGAACGCGGACGATCTCACCCTAGCGCCTACCACGGCCGTTGCCCCGGTTGATCTGGTTCACGTCCTCCCCAGGCCCTCCGCCAGCCATCTCTGACATTCACAAATCTTGTAGGTTGATTGTGTTCACAGTCCTGACTGTGGTTTGCTGTGTACATCCATTGAGCCTCCCCCCGGATCGGCGGCATCGCCGCCTGAATTACTGGAGAGCGAAATGAACCACAGCCAGCAAGGGCCGTACGGGCCTCGCCACGTTCCGCCGCAGCCGTTGCCGGCGTTCGCCGTCCCGCCGCAGAAACAGCGCGGAACGAGGCTCAAGGCCATCGAACTGCACGACTCGATGTTCTCCGGCGGCGTCACCGTCCCCCTCGGCGACCGCTGATGCGGGACGACCGGAAGGCCACGCTCGCGGAGGAGCAGCGGGCCGTCGACCACGCCTACGCGTGCTACGAGCGCAGGTTCCGGACGAACCGCGAGTCGGTCCGCCATTCGGACATCACCGACTCCCACGCCGGGACGTCGTTCATCCGGGACGTCGCCCCGGAGGTCAAGTTCGAGGACGACCTGGAAGGCGAGGCGCTCGTCATCGCCCGCGTCGACGCCACCGAGAACGGAGGCGGCGCGGCCGGGAACGGAGGCGGCGCGGCCGGGAACGGAGGCGGCGCGGCCGGGACGTGGTATATCGGGCGGCGCAACGTCCGGGACGAGGCGTACGACACGATCGTCGTCAGCTGGCAGGCGCCGCAGGCGATCGAGTGGATGCGGCGGCGGCCGGACGACCCGGGCGGGATCACGCTGCGCCGCCGCCTCCGCTGCGACCGCGACCGGGTCAAGGACTTCCGCGACGAGATCAGGGTGCGGCCGCCGAACGTCCCGCAAACGGAGACGCAGACGCAAACGGAAACGGGGTCGCCCAGGCCGCCGTCGCCCGCCGAGGGCCTGAAGGACTTCCTCCTCGAAGACCTGGAGCGGGCCCGGGACGGGCAGATGCGCGACATCGTCGAGACGATCCAGCGGGAGCAGATCCTGCTGGTGTCGGACGAGCGCAAGGGCGTCCTCGTGGTGCAGGGCGGTCCCGGGACGGGGAAGACGGCCGTCGGGCTGCACCGCATGTCGTGGCTGCTCTACAACAAGGTCTTCAAGACGGGCGAGGTCCTGGTCGTCGGCCCGCATCCGGGGTTCCTCCGTTACGTCCGCGGCGTCCTCCCGCGTCTGGGCGGCCACGATGTGACGGCGGTGGAGCTGGACCGGCTCTGGGACGCCCCTCGCGGCGCCGACACTCCGCCCGCACGGCTGGTCAAATCGGACATCCGGATGGCGGAGGTCCTGCGCCGCGCCGTGGACGGGATCCCGCACCACCGCGTCATCGGCCAGATGCGCGACGACACGTTCACGCTCAACTTCGAGGGCGTCCGCCTGTCGGTCCCAGGTGAAACACTGCGCACGTTCGCGGAGGGCGACGACGACGCGCCGTTCGCGTCCCGCAGACGCGCGTTCGCCGCCCGCCTCGTCGATCACCTGCTGCGCCTGCACGCCGCCGAGACGCCGCGCCGCGCCGACGAGGGCCTGCGCGGCAGGCTGTCCCGGGACCCGCGCGTGGTCGGGCTGGTGAACACCGTCTGGCCGAACGTCACCGCCGAGAGCGTCCTGCGGAACCTGCTCGGCGACCCCGGCGTCCTGCGGCAGGCCGCCGGCGGGGCGCTCACCGCCGACGAGCGGGCGGCGATCGCGCGGCCGCCCGCCGCGCGCGTCGGCGAGGAGCCGTGGTCGCCCGATGACAGGGTCTGCCTGGAGGAACTGCGCGTCCTGCTGACCGGCGAGGGCCCGCCGCGCTACCGGCACATCATGGTGGACGAGGCGCAGGATCTCACGCCGATGCAGGCCAGGTCGCTGGCGCGGCGCTGCCCGTCCGGGTCCATGACCGTCCTCGGCGATCTCGCGCAGGCGACGGGCGACCGCGCCTACCCGGACTGGTCGGTGCTCGGCGGGATCCTCGCGGGCCGCGACGGCTGGCATCTGGAGGAGTTGACGGTCGGCTACCGCGTCCCGCGCGAGGTCATGGACTTCACCGAGGTCCTGGGCCGCTCCGTCTCGCCGCGGACCCCGTTCCCCCGCTCGATCCGCCCGGTGGGCCCGGACGCGATCACCCTCGTCCCGGTGCGCACCGCATCCCTCCGGGACGAGGCGGCCGCACGGGCGCGCGCGCTCGTCTCCCCCGCCGACGACCGTTCCGTCGCGGTGATCGTCCCGGACGCGCTGAGCGCCGACGTCCCGGCGATCCGCGCGGGCATCCCGGACGACGGCCGCGCCACCGTGATCCTCGCGGCGGAGTCCAAGGGCCTGGAGTTCGACCATGTCGTGCTGGTCGAGCCCGCCGAGATCGCGTCCCGGACCCCCGGCGGCCACGGCCTTCTCTACGTCGCGATCACCCGCTGCACCAGGTCGCTGACCATCGTCCACGCGGCCCCCATCCCTCGGGCGCTGCGTCCGGGCTCCGACGACTCAGAGGAAGACGACCACGTGATCGACGCACCCGCACCCGCCGGCGAGGCCCCATCGGGTTTCGGCGCGTTCATCGCCGACCTGGAGTCCACGGTGCGGGAGGAGCGCCGCAGCACCGTCCACGAAGGCGTCCGGTACGCCCTGATCTCCGAGTTGTACGGCGCCGGGCTCGTCCCCACAGTGGACTCCCCCACGGCCGACGTGATCTGCGCCGGGGCCGACGGGCGGATCCTGTACGAGGTGCTCGGCGAGGACGGGAGCACGTACCGCCGCATGCGGGACGCCGTGCTCCGCCTCCTGGAGATTCAGCACGCCGAGGGAGAACCCGCGAAGCACCGCTTCATCGTCCTGCCGGAGCCCCCGGCGGAACCGTGGGCGCCGGACGTCCTCGCCGAGGCGTTCGGCATGTCCGTGATCTGGCGCGCGGACGGCGCCTGGGCAGGCCGCAACCTGAACCTGGCCCTGGGGCGCCAGACACTGGAATAGATGATTCCGTTCTGCTAATCTGAGAACAGAACGATCCGTTCCGAAAGCCCACGGAGGAAGCGCCATGACCGGCTCCAGCGATATCCGCCCGTTCCGCATCGACGTCCCCGAGGCCGACCTCCAGGACCTCCGCGACCGGCTCGCCCGCACCCGCTGGGGCGCGACCCTCCCCGGCGCGGCATGGGAGCGCGGCGTGGCCGCCGACTACCTGCGCGAACTCGCCGAGTACTGGCGCACCTCCTACGACTGGCGCGTCCACGAGGCGGAGCTGAACAAGATCCCGCAGTTCGTCACCGAGATCGACGGGCAGACCGTCCACTTCCTGCACGTCCGCTCGCCCGAGCCGGACGCGCTGCCGCTGCTGCTGTGCCACGGCTGGCCCGGCTCGGTCGTCGAGTTCCTCGACATGATCGGCCCGCTCACCGACCCCGCCGCGCACGGCGGCGACCCCGCCGACGCGTTCCACGTCGTGATCCCCTCCATGCCGGGCTTCGGTTTCTCCGGCCCGCCCCGCGAGCCCGGCTGGAACACCGGCCGCGTCGCCCGCGCGTACGCCACGCTGATGAACCGGCTGGGCTACGACCGCTACGGGACGCAGGGCGGCGACATGGGCGCCTTCGTCGCACCTGAACTGGGCCGTATCGACACCGAGCACGTCGTCGGCGTCCACGTGAACGCCGCCACCTACGGCTTCATCCCGTACGGCGAGGTGTCCGACGAGGAGAAGGCCGCCCTCGACGACCGCGAGCGCGCCCGGCTGGACCGGCTCGCGAACTGGACCGAGAACGGCAGCGCGTACTTCCAGATCCAGGCGACCCGCCCGCAGACCCTCGCCTACGGCCTCACCGACTCACCCGTCGGCCAGCTCGCCTGGATCGTCGAGAAGTTCAAGGAGTGGACGTACCCGTCCGGCGACCTCCCGGAGACCGCCGTCGACCGCGACCGGATGCTCACCGACGTCATGCTCTACTGGCTCACCGACACCATCGGCTCGTCCGCCAACATCTACTACGAGAACATGCACATGTCCGGCGGCTGGAACACCGAGCCCCCGACGACCCCGACCGGCGTCGCCGCCTTCGCCGAGGACATCGCCATCCGCCGCTACGCCGAGCAGGGCAACAACATCGTCCACTGGTCCGACTTCGACGAGGGCGGCCACTTCGCCGCCCTGGAACGCCCCGACCTCCTCACCACCGACCTCCGCACCTTCTACCGCCCCCTCCGCTGACCCACCCAGCTGGTCGACGGTCTTGAGGCGGGCGCCCGATCCGCCCACCTCAAGACCGGACGCAACTCGGCTACGCCGGGTCGTGTTCTCCATGCTTGATCCGGTCGACCAAGACGGCGAACGCCGCAGGGCTCACGTCGAGGCGTTCGCCAGACGGGTTTTTGGAGTCCCTGATTGCGATGCCGCCGATCAGGTCGCCGACCTCGACGCACACCTCGTCGGTCGAGCTACCGCTGTACGAGCTCTTGCGCCAGTTGATCTTCATTCGCCACCTCCGGCAAACGATTACGGCAGGTCCAGCGCGTCTCGCTTGATTCGTCCCACTAGAACGGCGAACGCCGCAGTGCTCACTTCTAGGCGCTCACCGGACGGGTTCTTGGAGTCTCTGATTCCTACGCCGCTGATCAAGTCGCCGACCTCGACGCACATCTCGTCGGTGGCGGCACCGCTGTACGAGCTCTTGCGCCAGCTGATCGTCATGCGAACTCCTTCATGATCTCTTCGATCAGGGCTCGGGAATCGCCTTCGGACGAGGCTTTTGCCCCGATCAGCTCGAAGTCTATGGCGATCTCGCGAACCTCCGTGGAGTCCTGGACCAGCCGGCCACCGTGGAACGCACTGGTGTACGCGACGTCTCTGCGCTCCAGGGTCATGACCTGGAACGGCCCGTTCAGCCCGAGGTGAAAGCCGACCGATCGGGCGATGACCCGGATGCTTATCTCCGGACGCTCTCCCAACTCCAGCAGGCGCTGGAGCTGGGCCTTCATGATGTGGGGTCCTCCCACCGGACGATCCAGCGCGTCCTGGTCGAGGAGGACCATGATCAGCGGGGTGTCCTCTCTGCCGATGATCAGCTCCTGTCGCGCCATGCGACTCATGAGCGCCTTCTCGACGTCGTTGACGCGCGCCATCGAAAGGCCGGCGCGAGCGTAGTCCTCCGTCTGGAGCGGCACGGGGATGAGCTGGGCCTGGTAGATGCGGAGCATCTTGGCCTTGACCTCGTACTCGACGCTCTGGCGGAACCAGTCGGGGCTGTGCAGCGATCAGGCGAAGCCGAGCAGGCGCTCGAAGTGGCCGCCCGTCTGCCACGCCTTGTCGAGGGACCTGGCCTGGTCCAGGTCGATGCAGGCCCGGCCCGCCTCCAGGTTGGAAACGTGGGACCGGACGCAGTTGATGATCCTGCCCACCTGGGTACCGGTGAGCCCTCGCTTCTGGCGGTAAAACCGCAGGTCATAGGCCAGCCACGCGTAGAGCGAGGACGCCGGATCGATCTCGTCCGCAACACTCATCGACATCTCCCGGGGGTTGAGATGTTTACGAATACAGCCCACTCTAGTCACCGATGGTGATCCTGGAGGCACGAACCGTAAAACTCTCCAGGAAGGGCGGGGCGAGCGATGATCGCGACGCCGGACTGCCTGCTGGTCCCGATGCCGGCCTCGACGGCCGCGCCGGGCATGGCACGCCAGCTCACCCAAACGCGCTTGTACATGTGGGGTTATGAGCACATTTCGGACGATGTATTCCTAATCGCCACGGAATTGGTCACCAACGCCGTGGCCGCCACGCCCGGCAAGGGGATCAAGTACCAGTGCAGCCGCGACAGCGCCGGTGTCCTCATCGCCGTGTGGGACTCCAGTCCGGACGTTCCGCGCCCCCGCCCGGTGATTGAGATGACGATCGACACCCTCGACGTGTCCGAGGAAGGGTGGGACGACAACGGCGGCAGGGGGCTCCCCATCGTCGCGGCTCTCGCCGTCGAGTACGGCCACACGCTCGACCCGTCCAACGGCAAATGGGTCTGGGCTCGTCTCAAGCCGTGACCGCGTCGGCCGGGCAAGGCACCCATACGCAGTCGCGGGGCGGCCGCTCGCTCCCGCCGCTGCGTATGGGTGCTTTGACCTGCTTGTTTATCAGGCGTTCTCGCGCTTGCCGAGCAGTGCTCCCACGAATCGGAAGAGCATCAGGACCGGCAGGATGAATGCGTAGAAGAACAGGGTGTACTCACCGCCGTCGAAGATGAAGCCGAGATAGACGGCGTATCCGAGGAAGCTCACGCCGACCGCGGCGGTGAGCAGCCTCGCGCCTATGCCTTGACCGCCTCCGATGGCCGCCATGATGAGCATGGCGACGCTGGACACCATCAACAAGACGACGTACCACGAGAAAGTGGCGTCGGCACTGAAATCGATATTCACGATACCTCTCCGCGTGTCCGGGATTAAAGCTGGACGATCATAGCGGGAGGAGAATGGTGAATCCACGGGTGTCCTGAATAGGCCAGCGCGAGATTGTCGCGCGGCCGGCTCCGCACTCAGAGTAATCATTATTGGCTCGGCCATTTCGTCGCGGCGGTGTCCGGCGCGGCGGACCAACGGCAACCGGGGGACGGTGTCGTGCGTCCCATCTAGGTCTGGTTCGTGGGGTTATGGGGCGGAACGAGAGGAATGTTGGGTGCCGGTGGCCGGGGACGCGCTGACGCGGGAGCGGATCGGGCATCTGTACGACTACCTGAGCGCGCTCGCGCAGGAGATCTACGCCAAGCCCGTCCGGCATGTCGGGGAGCATGACGTCGCCGTGTCGCCGGACGAGCTGCCGCCCCACCCCGCGGTGCGCGTCGGGACGGCGGCCGGGGACGCGTGGTTGCGGGTCGGAAAGGTGCCGAAGCCGCTGCCGCCTGCGCTTCCCCTTGAGCTGCGCGAGCTGTTTCGCGGGGTCGTGCGGGACGATCCGTACGTCCCGCCGGAAGCTCCGGACGATCTCGTCTCGGACGACGATCACGCGCTCGCCGCGTTCGAGCGGTGGCGGGAAAGTGTGTGGGCGCCTTGGGCGGAAATCGCGCGGGACGCTCTTGCGGCGCGGCGGCTCTACGAGACGTTGTTTCGGCTCCGGCAGCGGATGCGGACGGACGAGGCCACCCATGAATTGGTGTGGGGCCACGGCGTCATCGGCTGGAAGCAGGGCGGGCACCGTGTTTGCCATCCGCTGCTGATCACGCGGGCGCGGATCGCGTTCGACGAGCGGTCCGGCGAGATCTCGATCGTCCCGGACGGGCTGCCCGCGCTGGAGCTGGACTGCCTCCAGGGCCTTGGCGTCGCCGGGCTCGACCAGCTCAATCCGGTCGTGGAGCAGGTGAGGGACAAGGCCGTCGACCCCTGGGCGGCGGACGAGACGCGCCGGCTGTACCGGCGGATCCTCGCGCCGCTCGGGCTGGACGACCGGCTCGACGAGGGCCCGGGGCTGCCGGAGGCCGGGGCGGCGCCGGTCATCGCGGCGACGTGGCGGCTGTTCGTCCGCAGGCGCAGGGTGATGTTCCTGCGGTTCTTCGAGCAGCTCAAGGCCGCGGTCGGGGACGGGGAGCGGCTGCCCGCCCCGATGGTGGCGCTCGCCGCCGGGGAGGACGCGGCGCGGGAGGCCGTCGCGGCCGGAGACGCGGATTGGGCGCCGGTCGCCGAGCGTCTGCTGCTGCCTCTCGCCGCGAACGACGAGCAGGAGCAGATCGCCCGCAAACTCGCCCGGCACAGCGGCGTGACCGTGCAGGGCCCGCCCGGCACCGGCAAGAGCCACACTATCGCCAACCTCGTCTCGCATCTCGTCGCGCACGGCAAGCGGGTGCTGGTCACGGCGCACAAGGATCAGGCGCTCGCCGTCCTGCGGGAGAAGATCCCGGCGGAGCTGCGGGATCTGTCGCTGGCGGTGCTGGGGGCGTCGTCGGCGGATCTCACGGAGTTGCAGCGGTCCGTGCAGGCGATCACGGCGGCGGCCGACGGCGTTGACGAAGAGCGGGAGGAGCGGGCCACGGCCGCGCTCCGGGACAGGCTCGACCAGGTGCGGGGGGACGTGGCGCTGCTGCGCAAGCGGCTCCGCGAGTCGCTGGCGCGCGAGCAGGAGAGCCTGGAGATCGGCGGGTTCCGGCGGACGGCGGCGGAGGTCGCCGAATGGCTGGCCGAGCACGAAGGCGAGCTCGGACACGTCCCGGATCCGCTGACGACCGCGTCCGAATGCCCCCTTGACGTGCGCGAACTCACCGAGCTTCACACGCTCGCCGCCGGGATCGGGCGGCAGGACGCGGTCGCCGCGATGCTCGACCTGCCGCCCGCCCGGCGGCTCCCCGCCAGCGCCGACCTCACGGCGCGGTGGGACGAGCTGCGCAGGCTCGGCGAGATCCTGGCCGGGCTCCAGGAGCACGGCGCCGACCTCGGCCGCGTCGACGGCGTCGGGCCGGAAGAGCCGGCGGCGCTGGCCGACGAGTGCGGGCACGCCGCCCGGACGCTCGCCGCGCTGCGGGAGCCGTGGGTGGCGCGGCTCCGGGAACAGGTCGTCCAGAATCCGCGGTGGCGGGAGCTGTGGGCCGGGCACGCGCGGCGGCTGTCCGAGGACACCGCGGAGTGCGGGCGGCTCCGCGCCACGATCGCCGGGTCGCTGATCGAGCTGTCGGCCGCGCCCTACCGGGAGACGCTCGCGCTGCTGGAGCAGGCGCGGGCGCGGTTCGCCCAGGGCAAGCGGGTGTCGCCGCTGGTGCAGCGCGGGCTCGCCCAGTTCCTCAAGACGACGCTGCTGGACGGCGAGCCGCCGCGGACGGCCGCCGACATCGACAAGATCGCCGCGTTCGCGGAGCTGCGCAGGCGGCGGGAGACGGCCGTCCGGCTGTGGTACGAGGAGCTGGTCGCGGCGCTCGGCGCGCCCGTCCCGCCGGGCGAAGGGGCGGTGGAGGTCTGGATCGACGCGGAGGCGCAGAAGATCCATGCCGCGCTGGCCTGGGAGACCGATCAGTGGCCGCGGCTGCGTTCGCGGCTGGCGCGGGTGATCGCGGACGAGGCGGTTCCGGCGCGTCCCGTCCCGGACGATCTGCACCGGTTCGCCACCGTCCTCGGCGGGTTGCAGGCGCGGGTCCGGCAGCGGCAGGTGCATGCGGATTTCGACTCGCTGGCCGCTTTCCTCGGGGAGGCTCGCGGGCGGGACGGCGCCAGTCCCCTCTGGACCGACCTGGTGAACGCGCTGGAACGCCACGACGCCGACGCCTGGGACGCCGCGCTCGCCGACGCGTCACGGCTGGCCGCGTTGCATCCCCGGGTGGAGCGGCTCAACGACCTGCACGGACGGCTCGCCGCCGTCGCGCCGCGGTGGGCGCGGCGCATCCTGGACACCGGCGGCGACGGCTGCGGCGACCCGTCCCGGCTCGGTTCGCTGTGGCGGTGGCGGCAGGCCGAGACCTGGCTCCGCGCGATCATCGACGCCGACGACCTCGGGCAGGTGCAGCGGCGGCTGGACGAGGTCCGGGAGGAGCAGCGCCGCCTGACCCTGGAGCTGACGCGGCGGTCCGCGTGGCTCGCGATGAAGCGGGGCCTCGGGCACGCGCAGCGGCAGGCCCTGGTGGGCTGGCTGCAGACGCTCCGCAAGATCGGCAAGGGCACGGGCGTCAACGCGAACAAGTGGCGCGCGGAGGCGCGGCGGCTGATGCCGGAGGCGATGGGCGCGGTGCCGGTGTGGATCATGCCGTACTACCGGGTGGCGGAGTCGTTCGACCCCTCCGTCGCTCCCCCGTTCGACGTCGTCATCGTGGACGAGAGCAGCCAGTGCGACGTGTTCGCCATCGGGCTGCTCGGCCTCGGCCACAAGGTCGTGGTGGTGGGCGACGACAAGCAGATCAGCCCGTCCGCCGTGGGCGTCCGCCGCGACCGGGTGGACGAGCTGATCCGCACCCACCTGCCGAGCTTCCCCAACGCGATGCTGCTGGACATGGAGTCGAGCCTCTACGACGCGTCCGCGCGGCTGTTCCCGGGCGTGGTGCGGCTGCGGGAACACTTCCGCTGCCTGCCGCGCATCATCGAGTTCTCCTCGCAGCACTACTACGGCGGCGAGATCCAGCCGCTGCGGGAGGAGTCCGCGTCCCGGCTGCCGGGGCCCGCCGTCCGGGCCGTGCACGTTCCGGACGGCGTCCGCCGCGACCTGCCGATCGGGAACGTCAACGAGGCGGAGGCGGACGCGGTCGTCGACCAGGTCGTGCAGTGCTGCGCCGACCCCGCCTACGACGGCCGGACGATGGGCGTCATCTCCCTGCTCGGGACGAGCCGCCAGGCGCAGCTCATCGACGAGCGGCTGCTGGGCAAGCTCGGCCCGGAGGAGTACGAGCGCCGCCTGCTGCGCTGCGGCGACTCCTACAGCTTCCAGGGCGACGAGCGCGACGTCGTCTTCATCAGCGTCGTGTCGGACGGGGAGGGCGCACCGTTCACGGCCCGGCGGTACGAGCAGCGGATCAACGTCGCCGCCAGCCGCGCCCGCGACCAGATGTGGGTGTTCCACAGCGTTCTGCCGCACCGGCTGCACCCCGAGGACCAGCGGGCCCGGCTCATCCGGTACGCCGCCGACGGGCAGCGCTCCGCCGACCTCGCCCGCGACCTGGAGGCCCGCTGCGACTCGGAGTTCGAGCGGCGCGTCCTGCGCATGCTGCTGGGGCGCGGCTACCTCGTCACGCCGCAGCACCCCGTGGGGAACCTGCGCATCGACCTGGTCGTGCGCGGCGGCGGCCACAAGCTCGCGATCGAGTGCGACGGCGACAAGTTCCACGGCCCGGACCAGTGGGAGGACGATCTGCGCCGCCAGGCCGTCCTGGAGCGGCTCGGCTGGCGGTTCTGGCGCGTCCGCGGCAGCGTCTTCCACCGCGACCCGGACGCCGCGATGTCCCCGCTCTGGCCGCTGCTCGGCTCGCTCGGCATCACGCCCGGCCGTCCGGCCGGAACAGGCCGCTGAACGAGGCGTATGCCATAGAAGAACGCCGCCCCGCCGGTGATGCTGTGTCCTGAGACGCGCCGTGGTCCTGAGACGCGCCGTGGACGCCGACCCCGGAGGGCACAGACGTTGGACCGCACACGAGTGTTCCTGGCCTGGTCCCAGGAGGTTCAAGAGGACGAGGCGCTGCGGAAGGCCCTCGACATCGTCAAGCGGCAGCTCGGCGAGCGCGACTGCGCGGTCTACGACTGGAGCGAGCAGCAGCACATCCGCAACATCGGGCAGGAGATCGAGGAGCAGATCCAGGCCTGCGACCTGATGATCCTGGAGGGCACGTCCGGACGGCCCAACCTGGCGTTCGAGGTCGGCTTCGCCCGCTGCGCCGACATCCCGGTGATCGTGCTGAAGCAGGAGGACTCGGTCGACCTGCCGGAGGACTTCGGCGCCCCGAAGTACCTGCGGTACCCGGCCGACGCGAGCTGGGAGCCCAACTTCAAGCGGTTCGAGGCCGACCTGCGCCGCCTGCTGGACGGCCTGCAGAGCGGCGTCCTCAGCCCGGGCCACCGGGAGCTGCGCCGCGCCCGCGGGGAGTTCCAGCGCGGCGTCCAGCAGATCCTCGACGCCCACTCCGGCGACCACGCGCACCTGTACCTGATGGACGGGCTCGTCCGGGCGCTGTCCGGAGCGGTGCGGGAGGGCGGGCAGTCCGTCATCACCGCGCACTCCGAGTACTACGTGCGCATGTTCAACGCGCTGCAGAAGAACAAGGACATCAGGGTCAAGGCGATCGCGGACCTGACCGAGGACGTCGAGCCGTTCTGGAAGTCGAACAAGCCCGACCTGACCACGCCGGTCGGCGAGCGGATCTTCCTCATCGACTGGCGCCTGTTCTTCGAGGGCGAGGCGGAGCTGTCGCGCTACATCGACACCTGGCGCAAGGAGCTGCAGCGCTACAAGGACTACAAGATCTACGTGGCGACCAAGGACGACATCGACCGGCGCGCCAGGCATCCGTTCAGCAGCGAGTCGATCGGCCTGAACCTGCTGCTCGTCGAGGACGACGCGACCTTCGGCGGGTACCGCCGCAGCCGCAACTCCCCCGGCCACCAGCTGTTCGTGATGGAGCACGACGAGCACCGCTGCGAGAACGCGAAGGTGTTCTACAACGCGGTGCTTGAGGGCGCGGTCGAGTTCGGGCCGACCGACGACTTCGTCAGCCTCAAGCGGGCCTGGCTGACCAAGCACCGGATCGGCCACTGGGACGCGGCCTGGACGCAGCAGACCGAGCGCCGCCCGCCCGTCTACTTCGACCGGTACGACCAGCACGCCCGCTGCTGGATCCCGTCCTACAACGAGATGATCTCCGAGTGCGCGGCGGCGGTCGCGCGGGAGGTGCTGCACATCCGGCAGGGCACCGGCAAGCCGGTGAACCTGCTGGAGATCGGGCACGGCACCGGCAGCCTGACCGCCCGCATCCTGCCGTGGATCAAGCACCTGCGGGCGCCGTCGGAGGCGCTCGGCGACCTGCCGCCGGTCGGGCACTACTACGCCGTCGACCGGGCCGAGCAGATGCACGACCTGGCGCGCGAGTACCTGGGCGACGACGTCAACGCGCGCGTCTACCTGCTCCGGCAGATCGCGTGGCAGGGGCTGCGCGACGACCTGCAGTACGACGTGATCTTCGGTTCGCTGGTGGCGCACTTCATGCTCGACCACGACGCGGGGCGCGCGAGCGCCGACTCGTTCTTCGCCGAGTGCGTGAAGCGGCTGCGTCCGGGCGGCAGCCTGGTCTTCTCCGACGCGTTCGGGGTGGACGAGGACACGGGCGTCGACGCCGCCGGGGCGGTCAGGCTGTGGCGCGACTCGATGGTCGCGAGCGGGCTCTCGGAGGAGTACGCCGACGGCTTCATCACCGGCAACCCGGACATGTGCGACGCGTTCAGCTTCGCGGAGCTGAAGGAGGCGGCGGAGGGGTGCGGGCTCGTCGCGGTGGGCGCGCACTCGATCGGGATGGTGCCGCTGTTCAAGGTGCTCGTGTTCCGCCGTCCCGCTCAGGACGCGGCACCCGCGACCTAGCCTGCCGCGCCCGCTGCGTAGCCGACGGCGAGGGCTCGTGCGACGGCGCGGACGGCGTCGTCCGGCGGCAGGAAGGTCGGGCGGTGCAGCGGGACGGGCTCGAACCCCGGCGCGCCGCGCAGCCCCACGAAGATCATGAGGGCCGGGCACACGGCCCGGTAATGCGCGAAGTCGTCGCCGCCGCACGACTTCCAGGGCGGCGCGAGCCCGAAGCCCGCCCGTTCCGCGAGCGCGCGGGCGGTGCGGGCGAGCCGCTCGTCGTTCACCAGCGCGGGCTCGCTCTTGGGGAAGTCCAGCGTCGCGGTGCAGCCGTGGGCGGCGGCGATGTGCTCGGCCATCCCGGTCACGGCGCGGCGGAGGCGGTCCTGGTCGCCCTCGTCGAGGGCGCGGATCGTGGCCATCGCCTCGGCCCGTCCGGGGATGACGTTCTCCGCCGAGCCCGCCCGGACGCTCCCGACCGTCAGCGTCGCGCCCCGCACCGGGTCGACGCGGCGTCCGACGAGCCCGTGCAGGGCGACCACCAGGTGCGCCAGCGGCAGCACGGGATCGGCGGCCAGGTGCGGGTAGGCGGCGTGCCCGCCCGCCCCTTCGAGGACGATGTGCACCGCCGTGGCGGCGGCGTTGACGGCGCCGGGCTCGATCCCGAGGCCGTCCCAGGGCAGGTCGGGATGGACGTGCGCGGCGACCGCGGCCCGCACGCCCGCGCCGAGGGCCGGGTCGCCGACCAGGGCCAGCGCGCCGGACGGGGACCGCTCCTCGCTCGGCTGGAACACCGCGACCAGCCGGGCCGGGAGGGCGTCCCGGACGCGGTGCGCGGCGCGGACGAGCGCGGTCAGGGCGGCGAGGTGCACGTCGTGGCCGCAGGCGTGCATGTGGCCGTTGGAGGCGGCGTGCGGCGAGCCGGTCAGCTCCTCGATGGCGAGGCCGTCGAGTTCGGCGCGGACCCATACGGCGTCCCGTTCGGCGGGGCCTAGGGAGACGAGGCGGCCGGTGCCGGCGAACGGCGTCCCCGGGAGCGGGAGGCCGTCCTCGACCAGCGCGATCGTGGCGTGTTCCTCGGCGCCCAGCTCGGGGACGGCGTGCAGGCGGTGCCGCAGCTCCACCGCGGCGGGGATCTCGTCGTCCAGGAGGTCCAGCAGTTTCGGCAGCACCCCGGTCCGGTCCAGACCGGCCGGGGAGACGCCGTCAGAGATCATGCGGACCGCCCGTCTCGAAGTCCCACGATCAGGATGACACCGCCGCCGGGCCCCACCAACCCCCGCTTTCCGGCCGTCTCCGGCCCGTCCGGCGGGCAGGCCGCGATGCGGGAGAATCGGGGCATGCGGTTCGGCGTGTTGGGCCCGGTAGAGGCTCGTTCCGGCGGGGCTGCCGTGCCGGTGGGCGGGCCCACGGTGCGGGCTCTGCTGGCGATGCTGCTGCTGGACGCGGGGCGGGTCGTCCCGTCCGGGCGGCTCATCGACGGCCTGTACGGGGAGGAGCCGCCGAGCGGTGCGGCCAACGCGCTGCAGTCGCAGGTGTCGCGGCTCCGGCGCGGGCTGGGGGACGCGGGCCTGATCGAGAACCTTCCGGCCGGGTACCGGATCGCGGTCGCGGCCGACGACGTCGACGTCCACCGGTTCGAGCGGCTGGCGCGCGACGGGCGGCAGGCGATGGCGGACGGGCGGCACCGCTCGGCTGCCGGGGCCTTCGAGGAGGCGCTCGGGCTCTGGCGCGGGCCGGCGCTGGCCGACGTGAGCGCCCCGTTCGCGGAGGCGCAGGCGGCGCGGCTGGAGGAGGAGCGGGCGGCGGTCGTCGAGGATCTCGCGGCGGCCCGGCTCGCGGTCGGCGACGCCGGGACGGTGGTCGCGGAGCTGCGCGACCTGGTGGACGCGCAGCCGCTGCGGGAGCGGGCGCGGGCGCTGCTGATGCGGGCGCTGCACGGGGCCGGGCGGCAGGCCGAGGCCCTCGCGGTGTTCGAGGACGGGCGGCGGGTCCTGGCCGAGGAGCTGGGCGCCGACCCGTCGCGGCAGCTCTCGGACGTGCACCTGGCGATCCTGCGCGGCGAGATGAGCGGGGAGACGGGCGGCGGCGAGGCCGTCCGGGCGAACCTTCCGGCGCAGCTCACCAGCTTCGTCGGACGCGAGGAGGAGCTCCGCCGGGTCGGCAAGATGCTCACGGACGGACGGCTCGTCACGCTGCTCGGCCCCGGCGGGGCAGGCAAGACGCGGCTGGCGGTGGAGGCGGCGGGACGGGAGGGCGGCGACGTCTGCTTCGTCGACCTGGCGCCGGTCGGCCGCGACGAGGTGGTGAAGGCGCTGCTCGGGGCGCTCGGGCTGCGCGAGGGCGGGATGCGGCCGGTCCCCGGCGAGCACCCGGACGCGCTGGAACGGCTGGTCACGGCCCTGGACGGGCGGCGGATGCTGCTCGTCCTCGACAACTGCGAGCATGTCGTCGTCCCGGTGGCGAACCTCGCGCACCGGCTGCTGACCGCCTGCCCCGACCTGCGGATCCTCGCGACCAGCCGGGAGGCGCTCGGCATCACGGGCGAGGCGCTGCGGCCGCTGCCGCCGCTGGAGCTGCCGCCCGAAGGCGCTGAGGCGGGCGACGTGGCGGCCTATCCGGCGGTGCGGCTGTTCCTCGACCGGGCCGGGGCCGTGCGCCCTGACTTCGCGGTGGACGACGGCAACGTCGCGTCCGTCGTGGGCATATGCAGGGCGCTCGACGGGCTTCCGCTGGCGATCGAGCTGGCGGCGGCGCGGCTGCGGTCGCTGCCGGTCGGCGAGGTCGCGACGCGGCTGGACGACCGGTTCCGGCTGCTGTCGCGCGGCGACCGGAGCGCCCCGCCGAGGCACCGGACGCTGCGCGCCGTCGTCGAGTGGAGCTGGGACCTGCTGGACGAGGCGGAGCAGACGCTCGCGCGGCGCCTCACGGTCTTCGCGGGCGGGTTAACGCTGGAGGCGGCGGTGGGCGTCTGCGATCTGGACGACGCGGACGAGCTCGTCGCCGAGCTGGCCGACAAGTCGCTCGTGCAGAGCGACGGCGCCAGGTACCGGATGCTCGACACCGTCCGGGCGTTCTGCGCGGAGCGGCTCGCCGAGGCGGGCGAGACGGAGCGGTTCGAGCGGGCGCACGCGGCGTACTTCCTCGCGCTCGCCCAGCGCGCCGATCCCCAGCTGCGGGGGTTCGAGCAGCTCGAGTGGCTCGCGATCCTCGCCGCCGACCACGGGAACCTGCACGCGGCGCTGCGGCGGTCCGTCCGGCTGGACCGGGCGGTCGCGCTGAGGCTGACGGCGTCGCTGTCGTGGTACTGGTGGCTGCGCGGACGCGTCGAGGGCTCGCCGCTGGCGTCGGAGCTGCTGGCGGCGGTCGGCGACGACGTGCCGGACGGCCTCGACGAGGAGTACGTCCTCTGCGTCACCACGGCGGTGGCGGGCGGCAGCACGGGCGAGCACGCGGTGGCGTGGCTCGACCGGGCCGACGCGCTCCTGCGCCGCATCCAGCGCCCGCTGGCCTATCCGGTGGCGATCGTCCTGTGGGCCCTGACGGCGGGCCCCGACCGCACCGACTACGAGGTCTTCGCCATACAGGTCGGGGACGACCCGTGGTCGCGGGCGCTGCTGCGGATGAGCGACGTGTTCCTCGCCCAGGCCCAGGGCGACGTCGCGGAGATGGAGCGGGCGGGCGCGGAGGCCCTGCGCGGGTTCCGGGCGTGCGGCGACCGCTGGGGCACGGCCAACTCGCTGGACCCGCTCGCCCAGGCGGCCGGGCGGCGCGGCGACCGGCGGCGCGCCCTCGCGCTGCTGAACGAGGCGCTGGAGCTCATGGCGCAGCTCGGCGCGCTGGAGGACACCGCCGACCTGCTCTACCAGCGCGGCTTCGTGCACATCCTCGGCGGCGACCTGGACGCGGCGCGGGCCGAGTTCGAGCGCGGCGTCGGGATGGCCCACCGGGCCGGCACCCCCGACAAGATCGCCGGCGGCTACCAGGGGCTCGGCGAGGTGGCGCGGCTGTGCGGGGACGTCGCCGGGGCGCGGCGGCTGTACGAGACCGCGCTGACCGGCTACACCTCCGAGCGGTTCATCGCCGCCGCCGTCCGGGGCTCGGCGCTGGTCGGGCTGGGCTGGCTGGCGCTGGCCGAGGGCGGCCCCGCGCGGGGGCGGGAGCTGTTCTTCGAGGCGCTCGACATGTCGATCGACCATCCGATCTTCATGTACCAGTCGCTCGCGGGCGTCGGGCTGGCGGGCGCGGCGGTCGCGGAGGGCGACGGCGGCCGGGCGGCGGCGCTGCTCGGCGCGGCGGCGGCGCTCCAGGGCGTCCAGGTCGCCGGTGACCCGGACACGGAGCGGGTCTCGGCCGGGGCCCGCGAGCTGATCGGCGACGCCGCGTACGAGGCGGCGTTCGCCGAGGGCGCGGCGCTGTCGCGGGAGGAGGCGCGCGCTCTGCTCGCCACCCGCTGACGGCTCTGCTCGCCACCCGCTGACGGCTCTGCACGGCGCCGGGGCGGCGCGGTCAGCGGACGGTGCGGGGACGGTCAGCGCCCGCGGCGAACGTTGCGGGCATGAACCCCTCAGCCCGCAAGTGGGGCACGCTCGCGATCTGCCTCCTGGTCGCGCTCGTGCCGAACATCGACCTCACCGCGCTCAACCAGGCCGTCCCGCATCTGAGCGCCGACCTGCACCCCTCGTCCACGCAGATCCTGTGGATCGCGGACGCCTACGGGTTCGCGCTCGCCGGCCTGCTGATCACCATGGGCGGCGTCGGCGACCGCGTCGGCCACAAGAAGCTGCTGCTGATCGGCACCGCGCTGTTCGCCGCCGCGTCCGCCGTGACCGCGTACGCGCCGAGCGCGGAGCTGCTGATCGCGGCCCGCGCCGTGCTGGGCGTCGCGGGCGCGACGCTGATGCCGTCGTGCCTGTCGCTGATCCGCCGCGCCTTCGCCGAGCCGAAGGAGCGGACGATGGCGGTCGGCGCGTTCATGGGCGTCGCCGGGCTCGCGGTCGGGCTCGGGCCCGTCCTCGGCGGCGCGCTGCTCGACCACTTCTGGTGGGGCTCGGTGTTCCTGATCAACGTGCCGATCATGGCGGCGGCGCTGGTCGCGGGCGCGCTGGTGCTGCCGGAGTCGCGCAACCCGGTGCCCGGACGGCTCGACCTGCTCAGCGTGCCGCTGTCGGTCGCGGGCGTCCTCGGCGTCGTGTACGCGGTCAAGGAGGCGGCGGCGCACGGCCTCGACCAGCGGCGGATCTACCTGTCGGCGGCGGTGGGCGTCCTGGCGCTGGCCCTGTTCCTGATCCGGCAGACCCGGCTGGACGAGCCGCTGATCGACGTCCGGCTGTTCCGCCGCGCCGCGTTCACCGGCTCGGTCGTCACCAACATGTTCGCGATGTTCGCCCTGGTCGCGCAGTCGCTGATCTTCTCGCTGTTCTTCCAGCTGGCGCTCGGCTGGTCGCCGCTGAAGGCGGGCCTGGCCGGGCTGCCCGGCGCGGCCGGCGCGGTGCTCGGCGGCGTGCTGCTGGCCCCGCCGCTGATCGGCGTCCTCGGGCGGGCCCGCGTCGTCACGGCCGGGATGCTGCTCTCCGCGGGCGGTTTCACGATGTACCTGACGATCGGGCTGCACACCTCGTACTGGGCGATGGTCCCCGCGATGCTGCTGTCCGGGATCGGGATGGGCATGGGCCTCACGGTCACCGGCGACACCGTGCTCGCGTCCGTCCCGAAGGAGCGGTCCGGGGCGGCGTCGGCGATCTCGGAGACCGCGACCGAGCTGGGCGGCGCGCTCGGCATGGCGGTCCTCGGCAGCGTCCTGAACGCGGTGTACCGGAACGTGCTGGACCTGCCGGCGGGCGTGCCCGCGCCCGCCGCGTCCGCGGCCGGCGACTCGCTCGGCGCGGCCCTGCAGACCGCCGCCCAGCTCCCCGGCGCGCTCGCCGCCCAGGTCGGCGCGGCCGCGCGGGACGCGTTCGTGGACGGCATGCACGCCGCCCTCGTGTGCAGCGCCGCCTGCGCCGCCCTGGTGGCGGTCTTCGCGCTCGTCACGCTCCGCAACGTCCCGAAGGTGATCCCGGACGCCGAGGAGCCCGGCGTGGAAAAAGTGATATCACTTTGATAGGTTGGTGATAACAATGGGAATTAAGGGGGACGGGGATGGCAGACGCGACGGCCAAGGTCGAGATGCCGCGTCCGAAGATCGTGGAGCGGGCGGCGGCGGACCGCGGCGGGTGGGCGATGCTCGGCCTCGCCCTGGCGCTGATCCTGCTCGCCGCCGCGGCGGTGCTGGCGGGCGTGGCCATGGGCGGGGGCGCCGCGCTCGCTGCGGGCATCGTCGCGGGGTCGCTGCTCGGGCTGGCCGGGATGGTCGTCGCGGCCGGGCTGACCCCGGTCGCGCCGAACGAGGCGCGGGTGCTGCAGCTGCTCGGACGCTACTACGGGACGGTCCGCACCGACGGGCTCCGCTGGGTCAACCCGCTGACGGAGCGGAGACGGGTGTCCACGCGGATCCGCAACCACGAGACCGGCCACGCCAAGGTCAACGACCTCGACGGCAACCCGATCGAGATCTCGGCCGTCGTCGTGTGGCAGGTCGCCGACACCGCGCGGGCCGTGTTCGAGGTCGACGACTTCGTGGAGTTCGTGGCGTTCCAGACGGAGGCGGCCGTCCGGCACATCGCGGGCAGCTTCCCCTACGACGCCCACGACCGGACCTCGCTGCGCGACAACGCCGACGAGATCACCGCGCGGTTGTCGGACGAGCTGTCGCTGCGCGTCGCGTCCGCGGGCGTCGACATCATCGAGTCGCGGATCACCCGGCTGGCCTACGCGCCGGAGATCGCGCAGGCCATGCTGCGCCGCCAGCAGGCGGGCGCGGTCGTGGCGGCGCGGCAGCGGATCGTCGAGGGCGCGGTCGGCATGGTGCAGCTCGCTTTGGAGCGGCTGGACGAGGAGAACGTCGTCGCCCTGGACGAGGAGCGCAAGGCGGCGATGGTCAGCAACCTTCTGGTCGTGCTCTGCGCCGACCGCGACGCGCAGCCGGTGGTCAACACCGGCAGCCTCTACCAGTGACCCCCTGCCCAGTGGCTGAGCGGAAGAAGATCCTGCTGCGGCTCGACCCCGCGGTGCACGACGCGCTCACGCGTTGGGCCGGGGACGAGCTGCGCAGCACCAACGCGCAGATCGAGTTCCTGCTGCGGCGGGCGCTCGCCGACGCGGGCCGGATGCCCGGCGCGGCGGGACGGATGCGCGGGCGGGGCCGTCCCCCCAAGGAGGCGCCCGGACAGGACGACGAGCACGACCCGCCGGGCCCGGCGCGCGCAGGCGGGAGCGAGGACTAGCAATGGTCGAGATACCGGAATCGCTGCCGGCGCGGATGTACCTGCTGGCGTACGACACCACCAAGCACAAGATGACCAAGCACGGCGCGCGGCTCGGCTACGTGCTCCGCGCCGCCGCGCTCACCGAGCTCTACCTCGACGGCAGGCTCGGCGAGGACCGGCGCAGGCCCGTCCCCGGGACGCCCGGCGACGACCCGTACGGGGTGCTGGCGCAGATCACGGCGTCGCGGCCCCGGTCGTGGCAGCACTGGGTGCGCAAGGACAGCAAGGCGATCGTGGCGGCGGTCAGGGACGAGCTCGTCCGCGACGGCTGGATCCGGGTGCGGACGCGCAAGGCCCTGGGCCTGTTCCCGTACCAGGAGGTCACGGTCAAGGACCCGCGGGTCGTGAAGGCGCTGTGGGGCGGGGCGTCGTCCGCGCTGCGGGGACGCCCGGTCGCGCACGTGAACAGCTACGACGCGGCGGCGGTCGCGCTGGCGGCGGCGGGCGAGCTGAAGACCGTCCTGCCGGGCCCGGACCGGCGGCGGCACAAGCGGCGGATCGAGGAGCTGACCGCGCGGACGGGGCCCGCCGCGCCCGCGGTCCGCCGGGTGATCCGCCAGCAGCAGGCCGCCGAGAGCGCCGGCTGAGCACCGGCGCGCGCCGCGGCCGCTGAGCACCGGCCCCAGGCCCGGCCTGGGGCCGCAAGTGCGGCGCCCTACAAGCCCGGCCGGGTCGAACTTGTACCGCACCCCAGCGGCGGCCGGGATCGCGCGGACCATAGCCTCGACGCATATGGAGCCCGATCGCCTGATTTATCCCCTGCTGAAGCACGTCCTCATGGGACCCGCGATGCGCGTCGCCTTCCTGCCCCGGGTGAGCGGCCTCGCGCACGTCCCGCGGATCGGGCCGGTGATCCTGGCGGCGAACCATCTGGCGTTCCTGGACTCGTTCGTCCTGCCGCTGATGGTCCCGCGGCGCGTCCACTTCCTCGGCAAGCACGAGTACCTCATCGGGACGGGCGTGAAGGGCCGGACCGTCGCGACCCTCTTCCGCGGCCTCGGCATGATCGCGGTCGACCGGTCCGGTGGGCGGTCGGCGGCCGCCGCGATCGACACGTCGGCGGCGGTGCTGGAGAGCGGCGGCGTGTTCGCGATCCACCCGGAGGGCACCCGGTCGCCGGACGGGCGGCTGTACCGGGGCCGGACGGGCGTCGCGCGGCTGGCCATGCGGACCGGCGCGCCCGTGGTGCCGGTGGCGATCGAGGGCACCGGCCGGCTGCAGCCGCCGGGGCGGGCCGTCCCCAGGCCGGGCCGGATCGGGCTGCGCATCGGCGCGCCGATGGCCTTCGCCGGGCGGGACGACGGCGTCCCGCGCGGGAAGGCGGCGCGGCAGGTCACCGACGAGATCATGGAGGCGATCCAGCGGCTGTCCGGCCAGGAGTACGTGGACGACTACGCGCCCCGCCCGTCCGACCGCTGAGGCGCCCGTCCCGGCGTCCGGGGCCGTCCGATGTTTGAGGGTGCCCGGAAGGGCACGAACATCAGTGACGGAAACGGACGGAGAGGACGTGGAGATCAGCCTCGACCTCCTGCTCCCCCGGGAGGCGGCGAGCGTCCCGGCGACGCGGAGGCTGCTGGACGCGGCGCTGACCGCCCTCGGGGTGGATGCCGAGATCCGAGACGACATCGAGGTGATGCTCACCGAGGCGTGCACGAACGTGATCCGGCACGCCGAGGACGGCGCCGGCTACACGGTGCGGGCCACGATCCACGACCGCCACTGCGTGATCAAGGTGATCGACGCGGGGCACGGGTTCGACCCCGGGGACGTCCCGGACCCCGGTCCGGGCGCGGAGCGGGGCCGCGGGCTACTGATCATGAGGACGCTCGCGGACGACGTCCGCTTCCGCACGCTCCCCCAGAACGGCGCGCTCGTCGCGCTGGAGAAGCGCCTGCATTACGGGGAGGACAGCTTCGGGGTGCTGCTCACCCCGGAGAGTAATGTTCCGTTCATGACCGAAGGCGACCCGGAGATGGAGGAGTTCGCGACCCGGCTGTTCGAGATGGCGCGCGCCGGCCGGACGGCGGAGCTCGCCGAGTACGTCGACGCCGGGGTGCCGGTCAACCTCTCGAACGACAAGGGCGACACGCTGCTGATGCTCGCCGCGTACCACGGCCGCGCCGAGACGGTCCGGGCGCTGGCGGCGCGCGGCGCCGACCCGGAGCGCGCCAACGACCGGGGCCAGCGGCCGCTCGCCGGCGCGGTGTTCAAGAAGGAGCCGGACGTGGTGCGGGCCCTCCTCGACGCGGGCGCCGACCCGCGGGCGGGGTCGCCGTCCGCCGTCGACACGGCGAAGATGTTCAGCGCCGCCGAGTTCCTCGCCTGGTTCGACGAGCCGTCTCCCCCGCCCGGCTGACGGGTCAGAGGGGAAGGCCGTCCTTCTGGGAGAGTCCGCCCTGGCGTGGCGCCGGAGGCGCGTCGCCGCCGGCGGTCGCGTCGCTGAGGACCACACGGTGGTGCCAGTACGGCGGCGCGACGCCCTCCTCGCGGAGCGCCCGGTGCAGGCGCTTCAGGAACTCGTGCTTGATGAGGAACTGGTCGCCGAACTCCGTCGACCGCAGGATGGCGTGGAAGCCGACCGTCGCGTCGTTGAAGTCGTCGAACCGGACCAGGACGCTCGTGTCCTCGACGCCGCCCTGCACGTCCTTCATCACGTCCTCGCCGACCCGGGTGATGAGGCGCTCCACCCGGTCCAGGTCGACCTCGTAGGCCACCTTCGCGTAGACCATGATCGACATGTCCTGCGCGGGACGGTGGTAGTTGGTGAGGATCGTGTCGGAGAACCGCTGGTTCGGGATGACCTCGATGTTGTCCGACAGCGTCCGGATGGAGGTGTTGCGCCAGTTGATGTCGACGACGTACCCCTCCTGTCCGGTGGACAGCTTGATGTAGTCGCCGGGCTCGATCGTCTTGGACGCCAGGACGTGCACGCCCGCGAACAGGTTCGCCAGCGTGTCCTGCAGGGCAAGCGCGACCGCGAGTCCGCCGACGCCCAGCGCGCCGAGCAGCGGCGAGATCGAGACCCCGAGGCTCTGCAGCATCACCAGCAGGCCGACGCCGATCACGACCACCTTGGCGATGTTGGCGAAGATCGTCACGTTGGCGGCGACGCCCTGCTTGGCCAGCGCGTATGAGCCCACCGAGCTCGCGATCAGCCGGGCCAGCGCCACCGACACCACGAAGATCGTCACGGCGAGGAGCACCTTGGCGGTCACGTCCAGCGTGCCGCGCGGCAGCTCCAGCACCTTCGCCGCGAACCACAGGCCGAGGATCACCGACACGGGCACGGCCAGGTCCTTGATCAGCCGGGCGGCCATGTCGTCCCAGGCCCACCGGGTGTCGCCCGCCCGCTTGAACAGCCGCCCGGTCAGCAACCGCAGGATGACCGCGATCGCCAGGGCGCCCGCCAGCACGATCGCGGCGACGATGATCCGCTCCCAGCTCAGGTCGTCCATGACGCGTGCATCTCTCCCTCTGCCAGGACCGCCCGCAGGCCGCCCGTGACGTCCGTTTTGCGATGTTGTGCGTCCCCGATCGTAGTGAAGGCCCGGAGCGTGCGAGGCACATCACGGACTCCGGGGACAGGGATCTACCCCCGGGGCGATTACGATCGACCAGGTGGTAGGCGTGGGAATGATGCGCCGGCTCGGGGTCACGGCGCTGGGACTGCGGAACGGCCCCCACCGCGTCACGGTCGAGCGCGACCTGGAGGTCCCGGCCGCGGACGGCGTCACGCTGCTGGCCGACCATTACGCGCCCGCCGGCGTCGAACGGGCGCCGACGGTGCTCGTCCGGTCCCCGTACGGGCGGCGCGGGCCGTTCGGGCTGATGTGCGGGCAGGGGTTCGCGTCGCACGGGTTCCAGGTCGTGGTGCAGAGCGTCCGCGGCGGCTTCGGGTCCGGCGGGGTGTTCGAGGCGCTGGACGAGCGGGAGGACGGCCTCGCCACCGTCGAGTGGCTGACCTCACAGCCCTGGTTCGGCGGGACGTTCGCCATGCACGGCCCGAGCTACCTCGGCTACGTCCAGTGGGCCGTGGCCGCCGACGCCGGGCCCGCGCTGAAGGCGCTGTCGATGCAGGTCACGGCGTCCACGTTCCGGGACGCGGTGAACGTCGGCGGGACGTTCGCGCTGGAGTCGGCGCTCATCTGGGTGGACATGACCGCGCGGATGAAGAGCTCCCTGTCCGGCATCACCACCGCGGTCCTGTCGCCGCGCCGCGCCCGCCGGGCCACGCTGTCCGGACGCCCCCTCGCCGAGCTCGACCGGCTCGCGACCGGCGGGCAGCAGCGCTTCTTCCAGGACCTCCTCGTCAACGGCCCCGACACCCCGTTCTGGGACAGGCGCGACTTCTCCCCGACCGTGTCGCAGGTCACGGCGCCGGTGAACATGACGGGCGGCTGGTACGACATCTTCCTGCCCTGGCAGATCAAGGACTACGCCGCCCTCCGCGCCGCCGGGCGCCGCCCGTACCTGACGATCGGCCCGTGGTTCCACGCCGACCAGCGGATGATGCGCGGCTCGATCGGCGAGTCGATCGCCTGGTTCCGCGCCCACCTGCTGGACGACCCGTCAGCGCTGCGCGAGCAGCCCGTCCGGCTGTACGTCACGGGCGCGGACGAGTGGCGCGAGTTCCCCGACTGGCCCGTCCCCGGGATGCGGGAGGAGCGCTGGCACCTGCAGCCCGGCGGCGCCCTCTCCCCGGACGAGCCGCCCGAGTCGGAGCCCGACGCCTACCGCTACGACCCGAACCACCCGACGCCGTTCCTCGGCGGCCCGACGCTGCTCGGCGAGACCCGCCCGTCCACCGACCAGAGGCGGCTGGAACGGCGGCGGGACGTCCTCGTCTACACCTCCGACGTCCTGGACGACGACCTGGAGATCATCGGCCCGGTCACCGCCGACCTGCACGTCCGGTCGAACCGCGAGCACACCGACTTCGTCGTCCGGCTCTGCGACGTCACCCCGGACGGCGAGTCGCTGAACCTGTGCGAGGGGATGCGGCGGC
The DNA here is from genome assembly GCF_044326405.1 of Actinomadura sp. 1N219. Lineage (NCBI taxonomy): Bacteria > Bacillati > Actinomycetota > Actinomycetes > Streptosporangiales > Thermomonosporaceae > Actinomadura > Actinomadura sp. 1N219. Next base: position 133,263 of record NZ_JBIRAY010000012.1, read on the forward strand.
TCGTCCCCGGCACCCCAGAGCCCGGCGAGGACGGCGTCCAGCACGTCGCCGTCGAGCTGTGGCCGGCCGGTCACCGGTTCCGCCGCGGCCACCGGATCCGCGTCCAGGTCGCCAGTGGCGCCTACCCCCGCGTCGCCCGCAACCCCGGCACCGGCGCCCCCATCGGCACCGCGACGGAGATGCTCACCGCCGACCAGGAGATCTTCCACTCCCCCGCCCACCCGTCCACCGTCAACCTCCCGGTCGTCGGGCGTCAGGACGCTCGCTGACGCAGGGCCTCCAGGGCCTTGTCGGCGTGGGCGTTCATGCGGATCTCGCTCTTCACCACGGCGAGGACGCGGCGGTCGGCGCCGATGACGAAGGTCTGCCGCTTGGTCGGCATGAGGGCGATGCCGCGCTTGACGCCGAAGCGGGCGCGGACCTCGCCGGACGGGTCGGACAGCAGCGGGTAGCCGAAGGAGTGCTTGTCGGCGAACTCCTTCTGCTTGGCGACCGGGTCGGCGCTGATGCCGACTGGATGGGCGCCGACGGCGGCGAGCTCGGCGACCAGGTCGCGGAAGTGGCATGCCTCGGCGGTGCAGCCGGGGGTCATCGCGGCCGGGTAGAAGAACAGGACGACCGGGCCCTGCTCCAGCAGGCCGGTCAGCGTGCGGGGTGCGCCCGTCTCGTCGGGCAGTTCGAAGTCGTCGACGAAATCACCGGCGTTCATAGGCCCGAACTTAGCCGAGAAGGGCGGTGATGTCCGTGGACGTCCAGGTTCCGTGGGCGCCGGGACGGGCGGCCAGGTACGCGGCGGCGCGTTCGGCGGACCAGCCGTGCGCCTCGCGCAGGCCGTTGCCGAGCATCGTGAGGTAGGCGGCCGTGGGCGCGTTCGGCGGGTGCGGGTCGGGAGAGGTGAAGGTGAGCATCGGGTGCCCGGCGCGCTCCCCGACCTTGAGGACGGTCTCGTACCGCCCCGGGCCGAGGCGCTGGCGGCCGCGGTCGATCGCCTCGGACAGGTCGTGGTCGGCGCCGGTGTCGCGGCGCATCTCCTGGGACAGGACGTCGCAGAACTGGCGCCGGGTCAGGAGATAGGCCCTCGCGGCGGCGCGTCCGGGGAGGGCGGGGTCGTAGAACGCCATCCCGCCGCCCCAGACCAGCGACGTGTACCCGAAGTAGATCCCGCCGGGCACGGTGATCGACGCCTCGGCGCGGGCGGGCCGGGGGTCGCGGCAGCCGGGGTAGTGGCGGGCGCCGCCGCGCGGACGGCCGCCGGACAGGTAGCAGCGGAACCTCTCCCGGAAGAGGTTCGATCCGTACGCGACGTACCAAAGCGGTTCCTCGTCCATCTCTCCCAGTATCCCTCCTGGTCGGCGGCGGTGCGGCGGGCATGACCGGGCGGGAGATCCGATTCGCGAGGTTTGACGGGAGCTGCGGCCGGATAGGAAACTGGCCAAGCAGGTGTCTACGACGCAGATACCTCCGTGCTTCCCCTGTGTTGTCCCGGAGGATCCGCCATGCACCGCCCGTTGAACATCGCTCTCGTGTCCGCCTCCGACCTTGACGGCGAACACCTGGAGTCAGTCCACGTCCGGGATCTCGCTCGTTCGCTCACCCGTCCGCTCTTCGCCGACGGGAAGCCGAACCAGGTCACGGTCTACACCCGGCGTCAGGACAAGGCCGCCCGCGCCCGGGTCAGGCTCGCGCCGGGCGCCGCGCTCGTCCATCTCGACGCCGGGCCCGCCCGCCCGCTCTCCGACGACGAGCTGCTGAAACACGTCCGCGACTTCGCCGACGGGCTGCGCCGCCGCTGGTCGGGGGCCGGGCGTCCCGACATCGTCCACGCGCACGGCTGGGTCGGCGGGCTCGCCGCCTGCGCCGTCGCCCGCGAGCTCGGCATCCCGTTCGCGCAGAGCTACCACGGCGTGGCCGCCGCGGAGCGCCGCGCCGGGAACCGGGTGCACCCGCACCGCGACCGGCTGGAGAAGGCCATCGCGCGGGACGCCGACGTCGTGCTGGCCGGGCACGCGGAGGAGGCCGGCGCGCTCGTGCGGATGGGCGTGCCGCGGCCGAGCGTCTCCGTCGTCCCCTACGGGGTGGACGGCGACCAGTTCGCGCAGGTCGGCCCGTCGATGCCGCGCGGCGACCGGCGCCGCCTGGTGATGATCTGCGGTGATCTGGAGGCCGGGGACGTCGCGACCGCGCTGCGCGCGCTGGTGCACGTCCCGAACGCCGAGCTCGCCGTCGCGGGCGGCCCGGCGCGCGAGGAGCTGGAGAACGACCCCGCCGTGCACCGGCTGGTGCTGCTCGCCAAGGAGCTGCACGTCAACGACCGGGTGATCTTCCTGGGCCGGCTGCCCCGCAAGGCGCTGCCGAAGCTGCTGCGGACGGCGAGCCTCGCGCTGTGCCTGACCCCGCACCAGCCCTGCCCGGCGGTGCCGCTGGAGGCGATGGCCTGCGGCGTCCCCGTCGTCGCGACCCCGGCGGGCGGGAACGCCGACGAGGTCCTCGACCACATCACCGGCCTGCACGTCCCGGCGGGACGGCCCGTCGTGATCGGCCGCGCCATCCGGCACCTGCTCACCGAGGAGACCACCCTCCACGGCTACTCGATCGCCGCCGCCGACCGCGCCCGCTCCCGGTACTCCCTGGAGCGGATCGCCGCCGAGACGCTCCGCGCGTACCAGCGCGTCCTGCCCGCCGACCCCGAACCGGAGCCGGAGGCGGCGGCCGACGAGGACGAGGCCGAGCACGACACCGGCCGCACCCCCGCCCTGGCCGGCTAGCGACGCCCCGTTCCCGCGGGCCCTGGATCCCTCCCCGGATCCGGGGCCCGTTCACGTCCGACCCGCTCCAGCTCCCGGCCTGGTCACGTCCCGCCAGGTGGGATACTGGCCGGTGACCGGAAGGGGCGTATTCGTGCTGATCGGCAGGGCGGCCGAGTTCGCGGAGCTGAGGGCCGCGCTGGCGCGGGCGGCGGCGGGCGGCGCCGGGGCCGTGCTGGTCAGCGGAGACGCGGGCGTGGGGAAGTCGCATCTGGTGTCCGCGCTGACCCGGGCCGCCCGCGAGGACGGCTTCGCCGTGCTCGTCGGGCAGTGCGCCGAGCTGGGCGAGAGCATGCCGTACCTGCCGCTCGCGGACGCGCTCTGGACGGCCGCGCAGTCCGGCGCCCCGGAGTCGGACGCGGTCCGCGCCGCGCTCGACGCCCGCCCGGTGCTCGGACGCCTGCTGCCCGACAGCGGCGCCGACCCCGGATCGGTGGCGGAGCTCGGCCAGCAGCAGCTGTTCGGGGCGGCGCTCGGGCTGCTCGGCGAGCTGGGGCAGGAGCGGCCCGTCCTGCTCGTCCTGGAGGACCTGCACTGGGCCGACCGGTCCACCCGGCATCTGCTGACGTTCTTCTGCCGCGTCCTGCAGCGCGAGCGGGTGTGCCTCGTCGGCACGTACCGGTCGGACGACCTGCACCGGCGGCATCCGCTGCGGCCGGTGGTGGCGGAGCTGCTGCGGCTGCCGAACGTGACCGGCGTCCCCGTCGCCCCGTTCGGGCCCGGCGAGACCGCGGAGTACCTCGCCGAGCTGTCGCGGGGGGCCGCGCCGGTGACGGCGGAGGCCGTGGAGCGGGTGCACCGCCGGTCGGAAGGGAACCCGTTCTATGCCGCCGAGCTGTACTCCGCCGGGCTCGACGTGCCCGGCGAGCCGGCGGAGCTGCCGTCCGGGCTCGCCGACCTGCTGCTGTCGCGGATGGAGCGGCTCACGGACGCCGGGCAGCGCGTCGTGCGGGTCGCGGCGGTCGCCGGGCGCCGCATCGACGACGAGCTGGCCCGCCGCGTGTCCGGCCTGGACGAGGCGGACGTCGGCGAGGCGCTCCGCGAGGTCGTGTCGCACCAGCTGCTCGTCCCGTCCGGGACCGGGTACACGTTCCGGCACGCGCTGCTCCGCGAGGCCGTCTACGCCGACCTGCTGCCGGGCGAGCGGACCCGGCTGCACGCCGACTTCGCGCGGCTGCTCGCCGATCTCCCCGACGGGACGCGCGGGTCCGCGGCGGAGCTGGCCCACCACAGCCTCGCCGCGCACGACCTGCCCGCCGCGTTCGCCGCGTCCGTCCGGGCGGGCCGGGAGGCGGGGCGGCTCGGCGCGCCCGCCGAGGCGTTCGAGCATTACGAGCGGGCGCTGGAGCTGTGGGACGCCGTCCCGGATCCCGAATCCGCGTCGGGGGTCACCCGGATGCGGCTGTCCCTGACGGCCGCGCGGGAGTCGGCGCGGGCCGGGGAGCCGCGCCGCGCCGTGCACCGGCTCCGCCGCCTGCTGGACGCCGCCGACCCGGCGGACCTGCGGCTCGGCGCCGAGATCCGCGAGCAGCTGGCGACCTATCTGGGCAACATCGACGAGGACGAGGAGTCGCAGGCGACCGCGCGGGAGGCGGTGGCGATGCTGGCGGACGACCCGCAGGCGCCCGAGCGCGCCTGGGCGCTCGCCACCTACGCCCGCTCGCTGCTCTACCGGGACCCGGACGGCGAGATGCCGGAGTTCGCGGAGAAGTCCGTCGCGGAGGCCCGCGCCGCCGGGATCTCCGGCGCCGAGGCGGCGCTGCTGGTCACGCTCGGGCTGTGGCGGGAGTCGCGGGAGGCCGACTCGGGGGTGGCGGAGGTGTTCGCGCGGGCCCGCGACCTGGCGGACGCGGCCGGCGACAGCCCGCAGGCGGCGGTGCGCGCCAGGTACCACCACGCCCGGACGATGTTCGACCGCGGCGACCTCGCGGGCGCGGCGCGGGCCGCCGACGCGGGCGTGCGGTTCGTCCTGGACAAGGGCCTGCGGTGGAGCACGTACGGCATCATCATGCGGTCCCTGCGGTATCTGATCCACTACACGGCCGGGGACTGGGCGGAGGCGAACCGGCTCGCCGACGAGTTCGCGGTGCAGGTCGTCCGGCCGGCGGAGGCGCAGATCTCCGCGTACGCGCTGTTCGTCGAGGTCGCGCAGGGCACGCCGCGCGCGGACGAGCGGCTGCGCTGGATCGAGCCGCAGTGGGGCGAGGACCTCTTCCTCAACTACCTGGCGCGGGGCCTCGCGGCCGAGCACGCCCTGTGGAACGGCGATCCGCACGCGGCGATCGAGCACGTCGGGCACGTCCTCTGCACCGCCTACGGTGAGACGGACGGCGCGATCCGGCTCGCGGCGACGGGACTGTGGGCGCACGCCGAGATCGCGTCCCGCGCCCGCGCCGCCGGCGACGAGGCCGCGGTGCGGGCGGCGGCGGAGGCCGCCGACGAGTTGCTGCGCCGCGCCAAGACGGTCTTCACGGTCAACACCGACGGGCTGCCCCGCGCCTGGCTCGGGCTCGAAGGGCACGCCTGGCTGGCCCGCGCGGAGGCCGAGCGGCGCCGCGTGGACGGCGTCCACGACGCGGGCCTGTGGCGGAAGGCGGCCGACCTGTTCACCTACGGCGACGCGGGCGGCGGGTTCGTCTACGAGGTGGCGCGGTCGCGGTGGCGGCTGGCCGAGGCGCTCGCCGAGAACGGCGACCGGGACGCGGCCGCGGCGGAGTGGCGGTCGGCCGCCGCGACCGCCGCGCGGCTCGGCGCGGAGCCGCTGCTGGCCGCGCTGCGCGACCTCGGAACCCGCGCCCGCCTCGGGCCCGCGGGCGGGGCGCCCACTCCCGGCTCGGCCGGGCGGGGGTCGGCCGGACCGCTCGGGTCGCTGACCGGGCGGGAGCGCGAGGTGCTGAAGCTGGTCGCGGACGGGCTCGGCAACCGGGAGATCGCCGCGAGGCTGTTCATCTCCCCGAAGACGGCGAGCGTCCACGTCTCCAACATCCTCGCCAAGCTGAACGTCGCCAGCCGCACCCAGGCCGCCGCCGTCGCGCACCGCGAAGGGCTCGGCTGACCGCCCTCCTCCCCCGTCCGGGCCGTCCCGGCCGTCCCCTCTCCAGGTGGCGCGCCGGTACGGTGACGCGCGCACACGGCGGGCGGTAGTTCTTCACGGGTCATTCGTTATTTCAGGTACTGGCCTATACCTGTCCAGACTGGGACGCTTTTCCATTGTGAGCGCCAAACGGGCCGGCGCGCGCAGAAGGGAATGCCGCAGTGGACAAGGGGTATGAGCTTTACTGCCTCGCGGACAAGCTGTTCTACGACGCGCCACCCGTCACCCGCCGCACGGACTTCGAAATCACCCGGCGTGATCTTCCGGCGGGCTGGGAGCAGATTTTCGGCGACGAATGGGTCGTCTACGATCCGCCGCAGAGCCGCGCTCCGCTCCAGGGCTGGAAAGTGCACGTTTCAGGGTGTGCGGAAAGCGCCGCCGAGATCCTTTCCGGCGCCTGGGAGTACTGCGTCGACAACGACATCGAGTTCAAGCATCTGCGCGGCCCCGGCACGCTCCGGATGCGGAACGCCAAGTACGCGCCGCGCGGGGCGAGCGGCAAGCTCGTCACGATCTACCCCGAGGACGAGCGCGAGCTGGAACGCGTCCTGGCCGGGCTCGGCGCCCGGCTGGACGGCCTTCCCGGCCCCTACATCCTCAGTGACCTGCGCATAGGCGACGGGCCGCTGCACGTCAGGTACGGCGGCTTCGCCGAGCGGCGCTGCCTGGACGAGAAGGGCAAGCTCGTCCCCGCGCTGGAGAACGGCGACGGGGAGCTGGTGCCCGACCGCCGCGAGCCGGTGTTCTCCGTCCCCGGATGGGTGACCGTCCCCACCTGCCTGGAACCGCATCTCAAAGCGCGCGGCGCGACGACGACGACCGATCTGCCGTACCAGATCACCAAGGCCCTGCATTTCTCCAACGGCGGGGGCGTTTATGAGGCTACCGACACCCGTTCCGGGCGGAAGGTCGTCCTGAAAGAGGGACGTCCCCATGCCGGCCTCGCCGCCGACGGAGCGGACGCGGTAACCCGCATCGAACGGGAACGCGACGTTCTCAGGAAACTCGGCGGAATCGACGGCGTGCCCGCCGCGCTCGACTGGTTCACGCTCGGCGAGCACCATTTCCTCGTGCAGGAGTTCATCGAGGGGCGGACGCTCAACACGTTCTTCGCGGAACGGCATCCGATGCTCGATCCCGACCCGGATCCGGAAAAGACCGCCGCCTACACCGAATGGGCGCTGCGCGTCCACGAGGGCGTCGAGCGGGTGGTCGCCGCGATCCACGAGCGCGGCGTCGTGTTCAACGACCTGCACATGTTCAACGTGATGGTCCGCCCGGACGACTCCGCCGCGCTGATCGACTTCGAGACGGCGGCGCCCGCGTCCGACGGCGGCCGGCAGACCCTCGCCAACCCGGCGTTCCTCGCCCCGCCCGACCGGCGCGGCGCCGATGTGGACCTCTACAGCCTGGCGTGCCTGCGGCTGGCGCTGTTCGTCCCGCTGACCACGCTGTTCGTCATCGACCGGGGCAAGGCGCCGCAGCTCGCCGACCTGATCGCCGCCAACTTCCCGGTGCCGCGGGCGTTCCTCGACGAGGCGGTGGAGCGGATCACGCGGGGCGCCGAGCCGGTGGCCGCGCCCGAGTTCGTCCCGGACGCGCGGGGCTGGGAACGCGCCAGGCGGTCGCTGTCGCGGGCGATCCGCGCGAGCGCGACCCTCGACCGCGCCGACCGGCTGTTCCCGGGCGACCCGGAGCAGTTCGACGGCGCGTCGCTCGGGCTCGCGCACGGCGCCGCGGGCGTCCTGTACGCGCTCGGTGCGACGGGCGCGGGCCGCCTCCCCGCGCACGAGGAATGGCTGGCCGCGCGTGCCGCCGACCCGAAGCGCGGCACCGGCATCGGCCTGTACGACGGGCTGCTCGGGGCCGCGTACGTGCTCGCCCGCCTCGGCCGCGGCGAGGACGCGCTCACCGCCGCGGGCCACTGCCTGAACGAGCGGTGGGAGCGGCTCGGCGACGACCTGTACGGCGGGCTGCCCGGCATGGCGCTCGCGCTGGACGACCTCGCCGACACGACCGGCGAGACGTCCTTGCACGACGACGCGCGCCGCGCCGCCAAGATCGTCGCCGGGCGCACGGTTGACGGCGCGGCGGACGGCCCGAGCGCCCGCCCCGGCCTGATGCACGGCGGCGCGGGCGCGGCGCTGATGTTCGTCCGGTGCTACGAGCGGACCGGCGACGCGGCCCTGCTCGACCACGCCGCTGCCGCGCTGCGCCGCGACCTAGCCGCCTGCGTCACCGACCACAACGGCGCGCTGCACGTCGACCAGGGCAACCGGGTGTTCCCCTACCTCGGCCGCGGCAGCGTCGGGATCGGCCTCGTCCTGGACGAGTACCTCGCGCTCCGCCCGGACGAGGAGTTCGAGCGCGCGCGGCGCGGGATCCGCGTCGCCGCGATGTCCCGGTACTACGCGCAGCCGAGCCTGTTCGGCGGGCGCGCCGGGATGCTGCTCTACCTGGCCCGCCACGGCCGCGACGACCCGCGGGTGGCGGGGCACGTCCGCGACCTGGCCTGGCACGCGCTGCCTTACGGGGACGGGCTCGCGTTCCCGGGCGAGCACATGTACCGCCTGTCCATGGACCTGGCGACCGGAACGGCCGGCGTCCTGCTGGCCCTGGGCGCGGCACTCCACGACCCGGCCCCCGGCCTCCCGTTCTTCCGAACGGAACACGAGCTCCCCGTGGGAACCCTCACGGCGGCCACCTCTATCCAGCCCGAAAGGAGGTGAAGAAACATGGCGCTTCTCGACCTTCAGGGGATGGTGAGCGAGAACGGCGGCGGCGGCGGTAACAGCAGCCTGAGCATTCTCTGCCACAGCTCCCACAGTGTCACCATCTGCCTGTAACGGCAGCAGGCGGCCATGGTCCCCTCATCGGGGCCATGGCCGCCCCCCGTTCTGGAGATCTCATGACCACCCTTCCCGCCGCGAGCCCCACGGCCGGGGCGAACCGGCTGCTGCTGCGCGCCGCCGGGCGCGCCCGCGGCTGGACCGCGCTCGTGGCCGCCGCCGCGCTGGCGGACGCGGCCGCGGCCGTGCTGCTCCCGTACGCGCTGGCCCGCGCGATCGACGCGGTGCCGCCCGGCGGGGCCCCGGCCGCCGCCGCGGTGTGGCCGTGCGTCGCGCTCGTCATCGCGTCCGCCCTGACGGAGGTGCTGTCGGAGCTCGCGACCGGCTGCGCGGCCGCGCGGTCGACGGCGTGGCTGCGGCACACGCTGGTCGGGCACGTCCTCGCGGTCGGGCCGGCGCTGCGCGTCCCGCCGGGCGACGTCGCCGGACGCGTCGTCGGCGGCGCGGCCGAGGCCGGGGTGGCGCCCGCCGCCGCGCCGGAGGCCGCCGTGGGCCTGGTGCCCGCCGCCGGGGCGCTGGTCGCGCTGTTCCTGATCGACTGGCGGGTCGCGGCGGCGATCGCGGTGGCGCTGCCGGTCATCGCGCTGCTGCTGCGCGCGTTCGTCCGCGACATCAGCGCGACCGCGCACCGCTACCTCACCGTCCAGGGGACGATCGCGGGCCGGCTCGCCGAGGCCCTCGCCGGGTGCCGGACGATCGCCGCCGCCGGGACCGCGGACCGCGAGACCGGCCGCGTCCTGGAGCCGCTGCCCGGGCTGCGCGCCGAGGGCGAGACGATGTGGCGGGTCCAGGGCGGCATCGCGGCGCGGGGGCTGCTGGCGCTGCTGCTCCTGCAGATCGCGGCCGTCGGGGTGGCGGGCGCGGAGCTGGCGGCGGGACGGCTCACGCCGGGCGAGCTGGTCGCGACCGTCCAGTACGCGGGGCTCGCGGCCGGGTTCGGGCCCGTCCTGACGCAGCTGCTCCGCCTCGCCCGCGCCCGCGCCGGGGCCGCCCGCGCCGCCGAGATCCTCGCGCTCCCCGCCCCCGGCCACGGCGCCGAGACCCTCGCCTCCGGGCCCGGCCGGCTGGACTTCCGCGGCGTCACCGCCGCCGGCGGCGCGCTGGACGGCCTGGACCTGACCGTCCCCGGCGGCCTCGCCGTCGCCGTCGCCGGACGGTCCGGCGCGTCGGAGCTCGCCGCGCTCGCCGGGCGCCTCGCCGACCCCGACCAGGGGCAGGTCCTGCTGGACGGGACGCCCCTCCCCGACCTCACCCGGGAGGCGCTGCGCCGCGAGATCGGCTACGCGTTCGCCCGGCCAGCGCTGTTCGGCGGCACCGTCCAGGACGCGCTCGCGTTCGGGCCGTCGCGGCCGCCGGACGCGTGGGTGCGCGAGTCGGCGCGGGCGGCCCGCGCCGACGACTTCATCCGCCGCCTCCCGCGCGGGTACGCGACCCCGCTCGCCGACGCGCCGATGTCGGGCGGCGAGCTGCAGCGGATGGGCCTCGCGCGGGCGTTCGCGCACGCCGGGCGCGTCCTCGTGCTGGACGACGCGACGTCCAGCCTCGACACCGTCACCGAGCTGCAGATCACCGACGCGCTGCTGGACCGGCTCGCGGGCCGCACCCGCCTGATCATCACGCACCGGGCGTCGACGGCGGCCCGCGCCGACCTCGTCGCGTGGCTGGAGGACGGCCGCGTCCGCTCCCTGGCCCCGCACGCGAAACTCTGGCGCGACCCCGACTACCGCGCGCTCTTCGGGGGTGCCGGGTGAGGAGCAGGCGGGAGGCCGCGCGGGTACTGCGGCAGACGGTCGGCGACGCGGTCCGGGCCCAGCCGCGCGCGGTCGCGCGGGCCGCCGCGTGGTCGGCGGTCGAGGCGGTGCCGACGGCGGTGTTCGGCCGCGCCGTCGGCGAGGCCGTCGACGCGTTCCGGACCGGACGCACGAAAGAGGCGGTCATCTGGCTGGGCGTCCTCGCGCTTGCGGCGGCTGCCGGGGCATTCGGCAGCCGCCGCCTCTATCCGGCGCTCGCCGCGATCGTGGAGCCGTTCCGCGACGACCTCGTCCGCCGCGTCGCGGACGGGGCGCTGCGCCGGTCGATGGGCGGGCGGCCCGACACGGGGGCGGTCGCCCGGCTCACGCACCAGGTGGAGATCGTCCGGGACACGTTCGGCGGGCTGCTCGTCGTCGTGCGCGGTTTCCTGTTCGCGACCGGCGCGGCGCTGATCGGCATGGCGACCCTGATGCCCGAGGTGGCACTGCTGGTGGTGCCGCCGCTGGTGCTGGGGCTGCTGCTGTTCGGCGCGGTGTTCGGCGCGGCGGCCGTCCGGCAGCGGGCCCTGGTCGTCGGCGAGGAGGACATCGCCGAGCGCACCACGGCGCTGGCCGGGGGCCTGCGGGACGCCGTCGCCTGCGGCGGCGAGGACGTCCTGCGCGCCGAGATGGGCGCGTCGGTGGAGGCGCAGGCCGCGGCGGGGCGGGCGGTGGCGCGGTTCGCGGCGCTGCGCGCCGTGTCGCTCGCGGTGAGCGGATGGCTGCCGCTGCTGCTCATCCTGGCGGCGGCGCCGTGGCTGATGCGGCGCGGCGCCACGCCGGGGGTCCTGATCGGCGCGCTGACCTACGTCCTGCACGGGCTGCAGCCCGCACTGCGGACGCTCGTGCACGGCATGGGCGGCAGCGGGCTGCGGCTGGCGGTGACGCTCGCGCGCATCCTGGAGACGAGCGCGCCCGCGCCGCCCGCCCGGCCGGAGGCGGCGGCCCCCGTCGCGGACGCGCCGGCGGTCGAGCTGCGCGGTGTGTCGTTCGCGTACGGGGAGGGCGCGCGGCCGGTGATCGAGGACCTCGACCTCGTCGTCCCGCGCGGCGACCACCTCGCCGTGGTCGGCCCCAGCGGGATCGGGAAGTCGACGCTCGCCGCCCTGATCGCGGGCCTGGTCTCCCCCACCGCCGGCGAGGTGCTGGTGGACGGCCTCCCGCCCGGCGACCCGGACCGGCGGGTGCTCATCCCGCAGGAGGCGTACGTGTTCAGCGGCTCCCTGCGCGACAACCTCGCCTACTACGCGCCGGACGCCGCGCCGGAGCAGGTGGAGCGCGCCGTGGACGAGGTCGGGCTGGCGCGGCTCGTCGAGGACCTCGGCGGGTACGGCGCGCCGGTCGACCCGGCGGACCTGTCGGAGGCCGACCGGCAGCTCATCGCGCTGTGCCGGGCGTATCTCGCGCCGCAGCCGGTCGTCGTCCTGGACGAGGCGGCCTACCGGCTCGGCGCGTCCGCCGAGGCGCGGGCGGAGGAGGCGTTCGCGCGGCGCCCCGGCACGCTGATCGTCATCGCGCACCGGATCAGCTCCGCGGCGCGGGCGCGGCGCGTCCTGGTCCTGGACGGGACCCGCGCGCAGATCGGACGGCACGCCGACCTGCCCGCGGTCTCACCCCTCTACCGCGACCTCATCGGCCGCTGGAATTCGGAGCCGCCCCGCGATTCGGAGCCGCCCCGCGATTCAGAGCCACCCTGCAATTCAGAGCCACCCCGCTTCCTCGGCGATCCGGACGGCGTGGATCCGGTTCCGCGCGCCGATCTTGCGGTTGATGCGGGACAGGTGGTTGCGAACGGTGCCGATCGTCAGGACGAGGTCCTCGGCGATCTGCGCCGCGGACGCGCCCCGTGACGCGAGGGCGAGCACCTCGACCTCCCGCTCGGTGAGCGGGCTCCGCACCGAGCCGAGCTCGGTGAAGGCCATGTCGGGGTCGATGACGCGGGCCCCTTTCGCGGCCTGCCGGATCGCGTCCACCAGATCGCCGGGCGAGGTGTCCTTCAGCACCAGTCCGGCCGCCCGGGCGGCCACCGCGCGGCGCAGGTCGCCGGACCGGCGCCGGCCCGACATGAGGACGGTGCGGCATTCGGGCACGGCCTCGCGGATCGCGCACGCCGCGGCGAAACCGTCCAGGCCGGGGAGCCCGACGTCGATGAGCGCGACGTCGGGCCGACGTCTGCGTGCGGTCGCGAGCACCTGGTCACCGGTGCCGATCGCGGCGACGACATCGAGGTCTTTCACATCGTCGAACAACGCGACTAACCCGCCGCGGAGGAGGGGAGCCCCCTCGGCGAGCAGAACCCGAATCATTTTCGTCTCCTAGCCTTGACCGACGGCGACACGCGGCAAAACCGCCGCGACTCATGCGAACGTTTTTCCCGAATCGCATTCCGGCCGGGGTCTGGGGGCGGAGATCGGGTGGGAAGACCGGGCTGAGCCGGACAAAAACGATCTTCCATAGGGGCCACCTTGACGGAGATATAGTCAGGAGGATGACCTACCGCCCGGAGTCAACACTATTCATGGCGTCATTGTAAAGAGCGACACAAAGCGGCCATTCCGGACGCACTCATACCACAAAGAGTACGTCCTACACATGATCAAGAAAGAAAGTCGAACTCGGTTCCCACGCCCGCAGCGCGGGCCGCGCGGTAAGCGGCCCAGCTCACCGCGAGATCCTGCCAGGGAAGCCCGACCGGGGCGTAGACGGTGATCTCGCTGCCCTTCACCCGTCCGGGCACCTGGCCGCACAGCAGGTCGCGGAGCGTCCCGGCGGCGTGCTTCACATCGAGTCCGGCACTGGCCAGCACGCCCATCTCCACGGCGAGCGGCACGTCGTCGACGACCACGCGGGCCCCCTCCAGCAGGTCGGCGGACAGCTCCGCCTTGCCGGGCTCGTCCGCCCCGAGGGAGGTGATGTGCGTCCCGCTCGCCACGTCCGCGGCGTGCAGGATCGGGCGGCGCGCCCACGTCGCCATGACGACGATCCCGGCGTCCGCGACGGCGGCGCGCGGGTCCGCCGCGACGGAGACCGCGCCCTCCCCGGCCAGGCCGAGCCGCTCGCCGTGCCGCTCGGCGAACCCGGCGGCCCGGCCCGCGTCCAGGTCGCAGACGGTGAGGCGGCCCACCGCGCGCAGCTCGGGCAGCCCCCGCATGACCAGCTCCGCCTGCGCCCCGGCGCCGATCACCGCGACCGCGTCCGCGTCGGGACGGGCCAGCGCGTGCGTGCCGAGCGCGGCGGCGAGGCCGGTCCGCCACGCGGTCACGGTGGCCGAGTCGAGCTGCGCCAGCAGCTCGCCGGTGCCGAGGTCGTGCAGGCAGACGACGCCGCGCAGCGCCGGACGGCTCCCCGGGAACTTGGCGTTGACCTTCACCGTGTAGGCGGGGATCTCCTCGACCAGGCCGGGCAGCAGCGCCGTCGCGGTGCCCTGCCCCGGCAGCCTGCCCACCACCCGGCGCGCCACGGCCTCGCCCTCCCGCGCCCTGAAGCCGCGGCGCAGCGCGTCCAGGCAGCCGGCGGGGTCGAGGAGCGCTTCAAGGTCGGAACGGGTCAAAAGGAGCGTCACCGGACCATTCTCCCGTCCCGGCCATCGCGGCGTCACTACCGGACGGCCCGGCCGCCGGGGCCAATGCGCCAGGCGGCGGAATTGGTCTATTGCACGGGCCGCTTTTCAGCGCTCGCAGAGCCCCAATCGGACGGACGGCCGCGTCCCGGCGCGGCGCGTCCACGGGCGCGGCCGCCCGCCGCGCATCGGCCACCGTGACGCTCGGGTAGACGGCCGACCACCCATTGTGACAATCATGACCTCACCGATTTGTCACTTTCTTGCCTTACGCCTTGTTCAGCATTCTTTCAGCATGACCGTGACCTCCGACGCGCCATCAGGGCGCGCCCGCTCCCTTGGAGGCACCGTGAAGTCCTTACCCGCGCGTGCGCGCGGCACCGCCATCGCGGCGGCGGGGCTGCTGGCGGCGTCGCTCGCCACCGCCCCCGCCACTCTGACCGCTCCCGCCGCGCACGCGTCCGCCACCGTCCCGTCCGCCGCCGTCCCGGGCGCCGCCGCGTCGAGCGCGGCCCCGGCCCTGGGAGGCGACGCCATCCACACCGCCGGAACCCGCTGCGTGCTGGGTTTCAACCTCAAGGGGAAGGACGCGTACTTCTTCCTGACGGCGGGCCACTGCGCCAGATCCGGCAGCACATGGACGGACGCCTCCGGACGGACGCTCGGCAGCACCGGCGGCAGCAGCTTCCCCGGCAACGACTACGGCATCGTCCGCTACGCCTCTCCTCCGGAGGACACCCAGGGCGGCGTCAGAGTCAACGGCGAGTTCTACGACATCATCGGCGTCGCAACTCCCCAGGTGGGCCAGCACGTGACCGTCACGTCCCCCATCGGCACCCGGACCGGCCAGGTCAGGGCGCTGAACCAGACGGTGAACCACGCGGAGGGCGCCGTCGGCGGCCTGATCCGCATCTCGGTGTGCGGCGGGCCCGGCGACAGCGGCGCACCGGTCTTCGCCGACCACCTCGCCATCGGGATCCTCGTGGGCGCCGAAGGCCGCTGCCCCGGCGGGACGTCGTTCGTCCAGCCGATCGGCGAGCCGCTCGACGCCTACGGATTGGAGGTCTACTGACAGCTGCCGAATCGGTTCCTTTGGTCCGGTGCAGGCCCTGTTTTGCCGCGCTGACCACGGAGCCACCGTCAGGGTGACAAGCGCTCTGTCCTGAATTGGTCACTATCTGCGTCTTACGTCTGCCTTGACATTTCCACCAGGATGTCCCAGGACCTCCGGTGCACCAGCAGGGTGTGCCCAACCCCCCGTGGAGGCATAGTTGAAGATCACCAAGAGGCGTGTGCTCACCGTCGCCGTGCCCACGGCGACGGCCGCTCTCGTGGCGGGCGCGCTCGCCGTCGCTCCCACCGTGTCCACGACGTCGGCCGCAGCTCCCGTGGCCGCCGCCGCTCCCGCAGGTCCCGGCGAGACGTCGACGACGCTCGCCAAGCAGCTCGGCGCCCGGTCCGCGGGCTCCTACCTGAAGGGCGGCAAGCTCGTCGTCACGGTCACGGACGCCAAGGCCGCGCAGACCGTGCGCGACGCGGGCGCCGTCCCGAAGACCGTCGCGCGCAACGGCTCGTACCTGAAGAAGGTCATGTCCGCGCTCAAGCAGGACGCGACGATCCCGGGCACCGCCTGGGCCGTCGACCCGGCCGCCAACCAGGTCCTGCTCACGATGGACAGCACCGTCACCGGCGCGAAGCTGCAGAAGGTCAAGGCCGCCGCGGCCAAGCACGGCGCGGCCGTCAGGACCGAGCAGGTCGCCGGGAAGTTCCAGAAGTTCACGCTCGGCGGCGAGGCCATCCGCACCGGCGGATCCCGCTGCTCGCTGGGCTTCAACGTCAAGAAGGGAAGCGAGTACTTCTTCATCACCGCCGGGCACTGCACGAACATCGGCACGACGTGGACGGACAGCGCCGGGCAGACGCTCGGCACCGTGTCGGGCAGCAGCTTCCCCGGCAACGACTACGGCATCGTGAAGTACACGTCCACCCCGGCGGACACCCAGGGCGCCGTCAGCCTCTACAGCCAGGGCACCCGTGACATCACCAGCGCCGGCAACGCGACGGTCGGGCAGCAGGTGACGCGCAGCGGCAGCACCACCCAGGTGCACAGCGGCTCCGTCAACGCGCTCAACCAGACCGTCAACTACCAGGAGGGCAGCGTCAGCGGCCTGATCCGCACCAACGTGTGCGCCGAGCCGGGCGACAGCGGCGGCTCGCTGATCGCCGGCGCGGTCGCGATCGGTCTCACCTCCGGCGGCAGCGGCAACTGCTCGTCCGGCGGGACGACGTTCTTCCAGCCGGTCAGCGAGCCGATGCAGGTGTACGGCGTCGAGATCTACTGATCCGCTGATCGAAACGGCACCCGAGTAGGCGGGCCGCCTCCGCACGGACTCCCGTGGAGGCGGCCCGCCGCTTTCCGGCGTTCAGGGGGTCGCGGGGACTTCGAGCGCGCGGACGATCTCCGCGATGACGTCCCGCTGCCGTTCCAGCAGGTAGAAGTGGTCGCCGGGCAGGACGGTGAGCGCGAACCGCCCGTCGGTGACGTCCGACCAGCCGGCGGCCTGCTCCTCGGTCACGTGCGGGTCGGCGTCCCCGACGATCGCGGTGACCGGGACGGCCAGCCGGACGCCGTCCCGGTGCGCGTAGTTCTCGATCAGCGCGAAGTCGTTCCGGACGTACGGCAGCACCAGCTCCCGCAGCTCAGGCTCGCGCAGCGCCTCGGCGTCGGTGCCGCCGAGCTTCAGCATCTCCTCGACCACGCCGTCGTCGTCCCGGTCGGAGACGCGGTCGCCGCCGCGGTCGTGCGGCGGGCGAGCGCCGGACGCGAACAGGTGCACCGGCGCGCTGCCCCGCTCCTGCAGCAGCCGCGCCACCTCGTACGCCAGGACGGCGCCCATGCTGTGCCCGAACAGCGCGACCGGGCGGTCGGCCAGCGGCGCCATCGCCCCGGCGACGAGGCGGGCGAGCTGGTGCGCGTCGGGGACGAGCGCGTCCGCCATCCGGTCGGCGCGTCCCGGGTACTGGACGGCGTGCACCTCGACGGCCGGGTTGATCTCCTTGGCCCACGGCCGGTAGAACACCGCGGACCCGCCCGCGTGCGGCAGGCAGAACAGCCGCAGCGACGCCCAGGGCCGGCTCTCGGCGCAGCGGAACCAGGTCACGTGATCACTCCTCCTCGTGGCGGCGGGACGCGCCTGTCCCCCGCCGCCACCCTAAAGCCCCGCGCATCGGACCCCTGAACGCGGTGCGCCCCCGGCGGCCCGCGCGGGCGGCGGGGGCCGCGAAGGGCCTGGCGTCAGCGCAGGCCGTAGGCGCGGGTCACGGTCTGCTGCACCGAGTTACCGGAGCCGTCGGAGGCGTTGAAGCGCAGGGCCACAAAGCCGTTGTGGGTGAGGGGGTGGGCGACGTTGGCCGTCCAGCGGTCGGTGCCGTTGGCGGTCAGCGGCACGGTGACCCAGGTGGAGCCGTCGTTGAACGACGCCTGCAGCGAGAGCGAGGTGACCGCGCTCCCGCCGGCGGCGCGTTGGACGGCGACGTCCAGCGGGAACGTGGTGCCGGACGGCGCGCGCCCGCTGGTGTCGTAGGCGCCGGTGATCCGCGGCTGGAGCAGGCGGAACTGGTTGTCGAACGGGTCGCCGGGCCGCTCGGCGGACGTGAACGTCCAGCGCGCGTTGATGCTCTTGGCGTACTTCGACCAGGCGGTGGTGCGCTGCGTGACCATGCGCAGCTGGTAGGTCGCGGAAGCGGCCGGGACGGTCCAGTCGCCCGCCAGCGGGTTGGTGCTCACGCCGACCTGCACGCCGTTGCGGTACAGGGTGATCGTGCCGGTCGTCCCCGTGGAGTTGTTGCCGCTGTAGTTGTCGTGGCCCGGCTGACCCGTGTCGGTCACCAGCGGACGGAAGATGAGCGTCCCCTGACCGTGCCCGACGCTCGTGGTGGGCCCGAACGCGGCCTTGTTCCACACCTCGGAGGACGTGCTTCCCGCGGTGTAGGTGCGGACCCCGAGCCGGTTCTCCGGCACCTGGACGCTGCCCACGTTGTAGACGTAGCTCCCTCCGATCCACTGCACGCCGCCCGCGGTGTAGTAGACCCGCTGGACGCTGCCCGCGTTGGGGACGTTCGAGAGCCCGATCGGGGTCCCGCCGATGCCGTCGAAGTCGATGATCGTGGAGTGGGCGCCGGTCCCGTCGGACGGCACCCCCTGAGACCCGTACGTGGTGTTCACCAGCGCCAGGCTGCTCTCGGCAGCGGTGAACGTCAGGTTCGCGGGGACGCTGCCGGTCGTCGGGAACGCCAGCTTGTAGGCGCGCGGCGACGGCAGCGTGTTCAGCGGCTCGGTCTTGCTCTCCGCGTAGATGAAGTGGTACGGCCGCGTGGTGCTCGCCGACGGCCAGGCGCGCAGGGTCGCCTCGGGGTTGCCGCTCACGGTCGCCGAGAGCTCCTGCCCGGCGATCGTCTGGATGATCTGGGCGTGGCTGTGGACCTCGGTCGCGGTCGCCGACGGGCTGACCGAGTGGATCTCCGTGGCCGTCGCGGCGTCCAGCGTGAGATCGACGTCACCGGCCACGGTGAGCGTGGGGTTGCCGTAGAGGGCCAGGTCGCTCGGCGAGAAGGGATTGCCCGTGAGGACGATCCCGGTCAGGCTGTAGTCCCCGGCCGGGACGACGCCGGTCAGCGTGGTGCCGGACTCGGTGAGCAGGTACTCCGTACCGGTCGCCAGATCGACCAGGCTCGCCAGGGGCGCCTTCGCGATGCCGTCCAGGTCGACGGCGCGGAGCGTGATCGTGTGGTCCGCTGCCGCGCTCCTCCGCGCGGGAGCATTGATCTTGCTGTGGCCGAGCTTGTAGCTCGGCCCGGAAACTAAGTCGCGGGGCTGCGACTCCTTGGGGCCGTCGGCCGCGGCCGACTGTACGGGCACGAGTAATGCCGCGAGCGCGGCAACACTGATCAGGCCTGTTCTCCAGCGCCTCACTGGAATTCCCTTCTGTGCATGGACAGAGGTCGTGAGTGGGCGCAGAACCGGATAGAGAAATCCTCGGAAGGACCACCTGCGGGGAGTTCCGTCCCGGATTACAAGATCACTCTATCCCCGATCAGGACCGTGCCAATGTGGCATAGCTCACACCCGCAGGACGACCTTGCCGGGCACGCCCGCGTTCTTGGCCCGGAACGCCTCGCGAGCCTCGGCCAGGGGATGGACGGCCCCGACATGCGGGCGAAGCTCGCCCGACTCGGCCCGTCCGGCCAGTTCCGCGAGCTGGTCACGGTTCGGCTCGACGATGAAGAAGACAGCCCGTCCACCCTCGGGCCGAACCGGCGGCGGCGCGGTGACCGAGACGAGAGCACCCCCCGCTCTGACCTTCGTCGCAGACTCAACGAGCAGGTCACCGCCGATGGTGTCGAAGACCAGATCCACCAGACCGACGGCCTCACCGAAACTCTGCTTCTCCAGGTCGACGAAGCCGTGCGCGCCCATCTTCATCGCGAGATCAGCGGCCCGCCCCCGCCCCGTGGCGATCACATGCGCCCCCGCCTGACGAGCGAGTTGCACGGCCAGCACGCCGGTACCGCCACCGGCGCCGTGAACCACGACCGTCTGCCCGGCCTCCAGCCCACCGTGCACGAAAAGGCCCTGCCAGGCCGTCAGCCCCGACAACGGCAGCGCGGCCGCATCGGTGAAGGAAAGGGAGCGCGGCAGCAACGCAAGATTCCGCGCCTCGACGGCCACGTATTCGGCGGCCGCGCCGTCGCGATGCCAGTCGGTCAGCCCGAAGACGCGGTCGCCCACGGCGAACCCGGTCGTCCCGTACCTGACCTCGGTGACCTCTCCGGCGACGTCGTGCGCGGGAACGGACGGCGTCCGGTCCCGCCCGGCCCGGTCCACCCAGGTGCCGGGCCAGTCGAGCTCGTCCGGAACGATCCCCGCCGCGCGCACCCGAACCACCACGTCCCCGGTGGCCGCCTGCGGCAACGGCACGTCCTCCAAGACAAGCCCGTCACTACTGCCCCGGTCATGAATCCGCACTGCTCTCATCGGCTATCCGCCTCATCTCTCTGGGCCCTTGTCCCCAGTGAGACGACGCACCACCCACCCGTGTGACGGACGACTTAGGCCGTGTCCGGTGGATCTTGGGTGAGGTCGCGGAGCCAGATCTTGATGGAGGCGACGTCGATGGTGCCGTCGTAGACGAAGGCCCTCTTGTCGTAGCGGGTTGCGACCGCCCGGAACTGTTTGAGCTTGCTGATGCAGCGCTCGACGACGTTGCGGTCCTTGTAGGCCTCAGAGTCGAACGCGACCGGGCGGCCGCCTGCCGCGCCACGGCGCTTACGCCATTTCTGCTGGTCGGTCTTCTCCGGGATGACCGCCTTGATGCCTCTGCGGCGGAGATGGGCGCGGATGGCACGGCTGGAGTAGGCCTTGTCGGCCAGCACACGGCCGGGCCGGACTCGATCGCGGCCGATGCCGCAGCGTTTGATGCGGACCTGGCCGAGCACTGGCAGCACCATCGTGCCGTCGAATCGCTGGCCCGGTGAGGTCAGCCGGGCGATCGGCCGGCACCGCCGGTCGGCGGCCAGATGGATCTTGGTGGTGAGCCCACCACGGGACCGGCCCAGTGCCTCCCGGCCGTCGGACTCGTCCCTTCTCAGGTCCCCCTTTTGCGGAGCCGACGCGGTCGGCGATGCCGGGCTCCGGCCGCGTGCTGGTGCGCACGCACTGCGGTGGAGTCGATCCCGACCGTCCAATCGTCGCCCTCGGCCAGGTCGGCCCCGATCCGTAACTCATCCAGGATCCGGCGCCAGGTTCCATCCGCTGACCAGCGGCGATGTCGCTCGTAGCAGGTCTTCCACGGCCCGAACCGTTCCGGCAGGTCCCGCCACGGCACTCCCGTCCGAACCCGGTACAAGATGCCCGACACCACCCGCCGATGATCGGCCCACCGACCACCACGCCCTCCAGAACAGGGCAGGAGCGGCGCAAGCCGCTCCCACTCCGCATCAGTCAGCTCGAACCGCCGAGTCACCGACCAACAACTAGCGAACCGATAGATCAAGATCTATCGGACACGCCCTAGATGAGATTGGACGAGTCGCAGTGCTCCGCGTGTGTCCGCATTTGGGGGGCGATAGATAGAACGTCCGGGAGTGGGCACGGTTTGGGGATGGATGAGCGAGATGCACGGCGTGGGGACGTTCAGGAGCTGACGGACTTCGAGCTGACCGTGTACGAGACCGTGGCGGAGATCGACAAGGACGGCGGGGCCGCGGACTTCGACACGATCGGGCGGCTGGTGGGCGGGCCCGAGGAGGATCTGTGGGCCGCGCTCGGGCATCTGGTGTCGGTCAACCACGTGCACTCCACGCCGAAGGGGTACGTGCTGGGGCCGCACGACTGGGCGCCCTGACCGCGTCCCGCTGGCCGGGAACCGCCGGTGAGGCGGGCGGGGGGCGTGCGGCAGGATGGCCCGGTACCAGCGTGGGAGGCCGGGATGAAGCTCGTCGTCACCGAGGAGCAGCGGGAGCTGCGGGACGCGCTGCGGCGGTTCTTCGCCGACCTGTCGCCGTCCGGCGAGGTGCGGCGGCTGATGAGGACGGCCGCGGGCTACGACCCCGGCATGTGGACGCGGATGGCTGAGCAGCTCGGGCTGCAGGGCCTCGCGATTCCGGAGGAGCACGGCGGCGCGGGGTTCGGGATGCGGGAGCTGGCCGTCGTGTTCGAGGAGATGGGACGGGCCGCGGTGTGTTCGCCGTTCCTCGCCGCGATCACGGCCGCGGCGGCGCTGCGGGCCGGGGACGGCGGCCATGACCTGCTGCCCGGCATCGCGGACGGGTCGACGATCGCGACGCTCGCGGTGGCGGAGGAGGACGGCCGCTGGGACCTCGGAGCGGTGCGGACCGTGTTCGAGGACGGTGTGCTGCGAGGGACCAAGAGCTTCGTCTTGGACGGGCACGTCGCCCACGTGATCCTCGTCGCGGCCGGGGACGGCGACGGCGTCGGGCTGTACGCGGTGGCGGGCGACGCGGACGGGGTCGTCCGGGAACTGCTGCCGACGCTCGATCAGACGCGGAAGCTCGCGCGGGTCGGGTTCGACGGCGTTCCCGCCCGCCGGGTGGGCGGGGCCGAGGCCGTGGAGAGGGCGCTCGACGTGGCGGCCGTGGCGCTGGCCGCCGAGCAGCTCGGCGGGGCGCAGAAGACGCTGGACATGACGGTCGAGTACGCGAAGGTGCGGCGCCAGTTCGGGCGTCCGATCGGGTCGTTCCAGGCGGTCAAGCACCGGTGCGCGGACATGTTCGTGCTGGTGGAGTCGGCGCGGTCGGCGGTGCTGAACGCGGCGGCCGTCGCGGACGAGAGCCCGGACGAGCTGCCCGCCGCCGCCGCGCTCGCCAAGGCGTACTGCTCGGACGCGTTCTTCCACACGGCGGGCGAGGCGATCCAGCTGCACGGCGGCATCGGGTTCACGTGGGAGCACGACGCGCACCTGTACTTCAAGCGGGCGCAGGGGTCGCGGCAGCTCTTCGGCGCTCCCGGCCTGCACCGGGAGCGCCTCGCCGAGCTGGCCGGGCTCACGGGTGCAGCCGCAGCCCCTTGAGGACCTTGTCCACGCCGTTCCTCGGGCCGTGGACGGCGAACCCGACGAGCGGCATCTCGTCGGCCGTGACCGCGCGGACGGTCTCGCGGTTGGCCGCGTCGTGGCCCGTCTTGAACATGTCCTCGATGTAGACGGCGATCCGCATCCCGCGGGCCAGGGCGCGGCCGTGGGCCGTGAGGATCGCCGCGGCGCCGGCCTCGTAGACGAGGACGGGCTGGCGGAACATCGGCAGGTACTCGTTGCCGGACGCGTCCTCGTACGGCAGGCCGATGACGCCGGGGACGCCTCCGGCGACGGCGCTGGAAAGGAACGCGGTCACGTTGAGCCGCTGCCACGCGGCCAGGTCGTCCCGGACCACGATCCCGATCTTGGTGTCGAAACGCATGCCGTCCAGGTTCCGCGACCGGGGGCCGGGTCGTCTTGAACGCTCGTGCGCCAGACTGGAAACGTGGACTGGAGCAGGTACTGGCGGTCGTCCGACCGTCCGCTGGAGGCGATGCACGCGCATTTCGAGCGGCACGTCTACCACCGGCACAGCCACGAGACGTACTCGTTCGGCGTCACCGAGGACGGCTATCAGGCGTTCCGGTGCCGGGGCGACGCCCACACCAGCGCGGCCGGGATGGTCATCGCGTTCAACCCGGACGACCCGCACGACGGCCACGCCGCCGACGAGCTGGGCTTCACGTACCGGATCGTGCACATCGGGCCTGAGCTGGTGTCCGGCGTGCTGGCCGACATCGCGGACCGTCCGGCGGGGCTGCCGCTGTTCGGCTCCCCCGTCGTGGCCGATCCCGTCCTGGCGCGGAACCTGCGCGGCCTGCACGCGGCGCTGCTCGGCGGGGCGTCCGCGCTGCGGCGGGACGAGCTGCTCACCGCGACGGTCGGCGCGATGGTGCACCGGGCCGCCACGCGAAGAATGCGCGTGGCCGAGACGTCGGGCGCGGTGGAGCGGGCGCGTCGGCGGCTTCAGGACGCCTACCTGGACGACATCGGCGCCGACGAGCTGGCCGAGACGGCGGGATGCAGCCGGTTCGCGCTCTACCGGGGGTTCCGGCGCGTGTACGGGATGGCGCCGAGCGACTACCAGCGGCAGCTCCGGCTCCGCGCCGCGCGCCGCCTCCTGGCCCGGGGCGACGCGATCGGGGACGTGGCGGCGGCGACGGGTTTCGCGGACCAGAGCCATCTGACGCGCTGGTTCGTCCGCTGCTACGGCATGACGCCCGGCGGCTACCGCGGGGCGTGCACGAATTGAGAGAGAATGCCGCCCATGAGACGGGCGAGCGGAGCGATGTTCGGTCTGGCGTACGGGGATTCTCTGGGCGCGCCGACGGAATTCCTCACCATGAGCCAGATACGCAGGCGTTTCGGTGACCACGGGCCTACGCAGCTCAACGGCGACCCCGCGCTCGTCACCGACGACACGCAGATGGCGCTCGCGGTCGGCCTCGCCATGCTGGACGCCCTGGAAAACCCTCCGTTCACAGCGGATCTGATAACGCCGATGTGGCGTCGGCGTTTCATCGACTGGCTCAACAGTCCCGACAACAATCGGGCGCCCGGAAACACATGTCTGCGGGCGTGCAGGGGCCTGGCCGCCGGGAAGCCGTGGGTGGAGGCCACCGTGGCGGGCTCGAAGGGCTGCGGCGCGAACATGCGGGTCGCGCCGGTCGGGCTGGCGCCCGGCCTGTCGGACGAGACGCGCGCGGGCGCGTCCCAGCTCCAGGCGGCCCTCACCCACGGCCATCCGACCGGGCTGGCCGCCAGCGAGCTGACCGCGTTCGCCGTCCGGTGGCTGGCGGACGGGATGGACCCGTCCGACCTGCCCGGCGCGCTCCGCGCCCGGTGCCGCGACCAGCGCGCCGTTTACCACGAGCGGTGGCTCGGCGCCCTGTGGCAGCACCCCGGCATAGACGCCCCCGAGACGTTCATCGCCCGCGGCTGGGACGACTGCCTCGCACGCCTCGACGCGCTGGACGCGGCCCTCGCCCTCGGCGACCGCACGTCCGACCCCTGCGAGATCACCGGGGCGGGCTGGACGGCCGAGGAGGCCCTGGCGACCGGCCTGCTGTGCTTCCTGCTCTTCCCGGACGAGCCCGTCGAGGCGATCTGGCGCGGGGCGGCGAGCTCCGGCGACTCCGACTCGATCGCCTGCCTGGCGGGCGCCTTCGCGGGCGCGCACCTCGGGATGGACGCCTGGCCCGGCGAGTGGGCGGGCCGCATCGAGTACGCCGATCAGCTGACCGAGATCGGCGCGGCCTGGGACTGATCCTCGACTCCTTGACCTGCACGTAGCATTGAAGCTAATATTCTTAGCCATAGAGCTACATGAATGCGCAAGGAGTGCGTGATGAGCGAGCAGACCCGGTACCTCGACCTTCCCGGCGGACGGCTCGCCTATGACGACGAGGGCGACGGGCCGCTCGTCGTCTGCCTCCCGTCCATGCTCGACCTGCGGTCCCAGTTCAGGTTCCTCAAGCCGCTGCTGCTCGACGCCGGCCACCGCGTCGTGACCGTCGACCAGCGCGGCATGGGCGACACCAGCGCGGACTGGCCCGAGTACGGGAGCACGCCGCTGGCCCACGACCTGCTCGCGCTGCTGCGGCACCTGGACGCAGGGCCCGCCCTGATCTACGGCTGCTCGAACGGCGCCGCGGCCGGGGTGTGGGTCGCCGCGGAGGCGCCCGAGCTGATCAGGGGCCTGGTGCTGGCGGGCCCGTTCGTCCGGGACGGCAAGGCCGGGTTCTCGCAGAAGCTGACCGTGGCGCTCATGCGGGTCCCGGGGCTGGCGGTGCCGCTCTACATGTCGTACTACCCGAAGTGGGTGCCGACGCCGCCCGCGGACTTCGCCGAGCACAAGGCCAAGCTGAAGGCGAGCTTCAAGCGGCCGGGCCGCGCCAAGGTCATCGCCGACTACCTGGACATGTCGCACGCCGAGGCCGAGGCCCGGCTCGACCGGGTCTCCGCGCCGACACTGGTCATCATGGGGACGGCCGACATCGACTGGCCCGACCCGGTCGCGGAGGCCGAGTGGGTCAAGGACAGGCTGAACGGCGAACTCGTCCTGGTGGACGGCGCCGGGCACCAGCCGCACGTGGACTTCCCGGAGACGGTCGCCGACGCCGTCCTGACCTTCGAGCGCTCGCTGTAGGCCCGCGCGGGCGGGTCAGGACGCCGTCCAGCCCGTCCAGGCCTGGATGGTGACGACGATGACCGGCCCCTCGGGCGGACGCTCGCGGTACTGCGCGTACCGGTCGGCCAGGAGCCGGACGGGCTCGGCCATGCGCGCGGGATCCTCGACGATGTAGGCGTGGCCGTCCACCCGGACCCACCACAGGTTGTCCCAGTCGTCCTCGTAGTGGTCGGCCAGGAGAGCGACACGCGGGTTGGCGCGGATGTTGGCGAGCCGCCGCAGGTCCCTGGTGCTCTTCGGCTTGTGGTCGACGGCCGTGTAGACCGCGCCCCGGTGGACGGCGAACGCCACGGGGACGAGATGCGGCCGCGCGTCCTCCCCGACGGTCGCCAGCCGCACGACCGGGACCGTCGTCAGCAGCCGGCGCGCCTCGTCCGGCGAAAGCTTCGGCACCCCCTCAGCCTGCCACGGCCGCCTACGCGGGCGGGAGCTTTGGAGGAGCGAGGCCGCGCTCGACCACCTTCGCCAGTTCCTCCTCGGTCAGGACGCGCGGCTCGCCGATCGCCCTGGCCCGGACGTACACGCCGCAGAGCCATTCGAGGAGGCGCGCGTTCTCGAACGCCTCGTCCAGGTCGCGGCCGATCGCGACGCCGCCGTGGTTGGCCATCAGCGCGGCGCGCTTGCCTCCGGTCATGGCGGCGCGGACGTTGTCCGCCAGCTCGGGCGTCCCGTAGGTGGCGTACTCGGCGACCTTCACGACGCCGCCGAGCAGGAGGGTGTTGTAGTGGATCGGCGGCAGCTCCGTCATGGTCGTCGCGACGGCGACCGCGTAGGTGGAGTGGGTGTGCACGATCGCCGCCGCCTTGGTGGCCTCGTAGAGCGCGAGGTGCATCGGCGTCTCGGACGACGGCGCCCGCTCGCCCTCGGCCACCCCGCCCGACAGGGTGACGACCGGGCAGTCGGCGGGCTCGATCCGATCGAGCATCATCCCGCCCGGCGTGACCGCGACCAGATCGCCCGACCGGACGCTGACGTTGCCGGACGAGCCGATGACCAGACCGGTATCGGCCAGCCGCCGGCCGATCGCAGCCAGTTCGTCCCTTTCGTCCGACAACAACATGCGAACACCTTTCACGTTCCGGGGCCTCCACGGTTACGCTACGGCCCTGACGATCTTTAAGGGGTCTGGTCATGGCGGTTGTGACACTGGGCGCGCACATCCTGGACGTGCTCGCCCGGCCCGTGCCCGGCCTCGCCGCCGGGCAGGGCGCCGTCGTCGTCGACGAGATCAGGGCGACCGCCGCCGGCGCCGCGGCGGGCACCGCGGTGGCCCTCGCCAGGCTCGGCAACGACGTCGTCTCGGTCGGCGCGATCGGCGACGACGACCTCGGCGACCTGCTGGTCACGATCATGACCCGGAACGGGGTGGACGTGCGCGGGCTCGTCCGGCGGACCGCCGCGCAGACCGCCGCGTCGATCCTGCCGGTCCCGGCCGGAGGGCGCCGCGGGGACGGCGACGGCCCCGTCCTGCACGCCCCCGGCGCCAACCTGACGCTCACCGCCGGCGCGGTCGGCCCCGGCCTGCTCGGCGCGGCCAGCTTCGTGCACCTCGGCGGCCCGGACGTCACGTCGGGCCTCAACGACCCCGCGTTCTTCGCGATGCTCGCCGCCGCCCGCGAGACCGGCACCGTCGTGACGATGGACCCGCTGTCGGCCATGCCCGACCTCCTCGCCGGCGCAGCCGCGTTCCTCCCCCACGTCGACCATTTCCTGCCGGACGAGGAGCAGGCCGCGGCGATGACCGGCGAGGACGACCCCGAGAAGGCCGCCAGGACGCTGCTCGCCCAGGGCCCGGCGACGGTGGTCGTCACGCTCGGCGGCGACGGCAGCCTCGTCGCGACCGGCCCCGCCGACGCCCCCGCCGTCCACCGGCTGCCCGCCCTGCCCGTCGAGGTCGTCGACACGACCGGCTGCGGCGACGCCTACTGCGCCGGGTTCATCACCGGCCTCGCGCACGGGCGGGACGTCCTGGAATCGGCGCGCTGGGGCACCGCCGCCGCCGCGACCGTCGCGCAGGGGCTCGGCTCCGACGCCTGCCTCACCGGCCTGGACGACGTCCTCCGCATGCTGAACTGAGCTGGATTGTCAGATCTTCTGCTTCTCGTCCTGCCAGTACGGGTCGCGCAGGAGGCGCTTGTAGAGCTTGCCGGTCGGGGTCCTCGGCATCCGGTCCACGAAGTCGACCGAGCGCGGCGCCTTGTACCCGGCGAGCGAGGCGCGGACGTGCCCGATCAGCTCCGCCGCCAGCGCCTCGGACGGCTCCGCCCCGCCGTCGAGTTCGACCGCCGCCTTCACCTGCTCGCCGAACTCCTCGTCCGGGACGCCGAACACGGCCACGTCCCGGACGGCCGGATGGGTGATCAGCACGCCCTCGATCTCCGCCGGGTAGATGTTCACGCCGCCGCTGATGATCATGTCGATGGCGCGGTCGGACAGGAACAGGTAGCCGTCCTCGTCCAGATGGCCGACGTCGCCGGTGGTGAACAGGCCGTCGCCGCGGTGCATCGAGCGGGTCTTGTCCGCGTCGCCCCAGTACTCGACGTCGTCGCCGCTGGTGTAGCGGAAGTAGATCTGGCCGCGCTCCCCCGGCGCCGCGGGCTCGCCGTCGTCGCGCAGGACGTGCACCTCGGTCGTCGGCAGCGGGCGGCCGACGCTGCCGGGCCGCTCCAGCCATTCCGGCGCGGTGATGACGCTGTTCACCGCCGCCTCGGTCGAGCCGTAGTACTCGTGGACGATCGGCCCGAGCCAGTCGATCATCCGCCGCTTGACCTCGGGCGAGCAGGGCGCGGCGCCGTGCCAGACGACCCGCAGGCTGGACCCGTCGAACGCCGCGCGGGTCTCCCCGTCCAGGCGCAGCAGCCGGACGAACTGCGTCGGCACCAGATGGACGTTCGTCACGCGGTGCTCGTCGACGAGCCGCAGCGTCTCGGCCGGGTCGAAGCTCTGCCGCATCACCAGCGACCGCCCGACCAGCATGAACACGAACGACCACAGCCACTGCGCGGAGTGGTAGGCGGGGCCGACGAGCAGCGACCGCCCGTCCGCCGGGATCTTCAGGATGTCGGCGAACACGTCGCCGATCAGCGCGGCCGTCTCGATCGGCGCGCCCGCGTCCAGCAGCTTGCGGCTGACGCCCTTCGGCCGTCCGGTGGTGCCCGACGTGTAGAACATCGGGAAGCCCATCACCGGGTCGTCGATCTCCTCCTGCGCGCCCGTCGCGAGGAACTCCTCGTACGAGGTGAAGCCCGCTATGCCGTCACCGAAAGCGACGCGGGCCGCGAGGTCGAGCCCGTCGGACGCCGCCAGCGCGACGTCGCCGAACGCGTCCTCGGAGAACAGCGCCCGCGCGCCCGCGTCCTCCAGGACGTAGCGCAGCTCGTCGGCCGTCCAGTGCCAGTTGACCAGGACGTACCGCAGCCCGACGTGCCCGGCGGCGGCCATCAGCTCGAAGTACTCGCGCCGGTTGCCGGAGTGGAGCGCGATGACGTCGCGCGTGCCCAGGCCCAGCCCGCGCAGCGCGTTCGCGAGCCGGTCGGTCCTGGCGTCGAGGTCCCGCCAGGTCGTGCTTCCGCGTTCGTCGGTGATCGCCGGTTCTCCGGGCCTGGCTTCGGCGTGCGGACGGAGCAGTACGGCCATTCGGCCACCTCCTGGACGCGGGGAGTCCCTAGAACGTGACTCTAGAACGCGAGCACCCCGCTGACCAGGTCACACGGGAGACCGTCCCGACCGGTCGCCGGTCAGGACCGCGTCCGCCGCGCCCGCGAGCTGCTCCAGGCGGAACACCTCCGTCCGGTGGAACGGCGGCGCGCCCGTCCGGGCCACGACCAGCGCGAGCGTGCCCTTGGCGAGCGGGCACACCGCGAACTGCGTGCCGTCCGGCGCCGTGAAGGCACGCGGACGCAGCGGCAGCAGCTCGGGCAGATCCGCACCCGACTTGCCGCCGACACTCGCATGCGTCAGCACCGCGCCGCCCTCGGCCGTCAGCTCGGCGAGGCCCGCCCAGCCGGCGCTCAGGATGGCCGGGACGGCGTCCGCCAGGATCTCCGCCCCGCGCTCCGGGACGGCCGCGACCTGCCCGATCACGGCGGCGTCCGGGAACGCGCCCTGCGGCTCGGCCGTCGGCCAGACCCCGACGACCTCCACCCCCGGCACCGCGCCGAGCCCGTCGCCCAGCCGGCCGGTGTCCACGCCCGCGGGCCACGCGACCGTGAAGTCGTCCATCGCCCGGCCGTTGTCGCGCTCCAGCACCGCCATCTGCACGACGTCCGCGCCCGCGGCCCCCAGCGTGCGCGCGACCTGCCCCAGCGAGCCGGGACGGTCCGGCAGCCGGACGCGTATCCGCAGCAACATCGCCACCTCCAGTCTCCCCCTCCGCGGCCCCCAGCCTCCGCGAAACCCGTTTCCATGGTGTTACCCAGAAGTGACGACGCGGGAAAACGGCGCCGTGGCCGGTGCTGGAATGGCGGGCACGGGTCAAACTAGAGTCCAGTGAAGGTCACCAGCGGGCCTATCGCCTCATGTCGCCCACCATTAAGGTAACTGCACGTGTCGAGGGACGGGGAACCCCAAGTCAGCGCGGAATCCGGAACCGGGCCGGAAGCGGGGCCGGGGCCGGTCCCCGGCGCTCCGGGCGACCCGGACGGCGAGGCGTTCCGCGCCGGCGTCGCCGACGCCCTCACCGGGCTCGCCGCCCGCCTCGACCGCGAGCACGAGCGCGCCGCGCACCGCGAGGCCGTCATCGACCGGCTGCACGCGGAGAACCAGCGGCTCCGGCGCGGCGAGCTGCAGGCCATGCTGGAGCCGGTCCGCGCCGCGCTGTACCGGCTGCACGACCAGGCGCGCCGCGAGTCCGGCCGGCTCGCCGCGCCCGGCCTGACCGAGCCGCCCGACCCGCGCGAGACGGCGCTGCTGCTGGCGGCCGTGGCCGACGACGTCGCGGACGCGCTGGCGCGGCTCGGCGTGGAGCGGTTCACGGTGGAGCCGGGCGCGCCCTACGACGCGGCGCGGCACCGTCCGGTCGCGGTCACGCCCGTCGACGACCCGATGCGGGACGGCACCGTCACGGCCGCGGAGTCCGACGGGTTCGAGCAGAGCGGGAAGGTGCTGCGCAAGGCGGCGGTGCGCGTCGGGAAGCTCGCCACCAAGCACGACAAACCCGAAACGAAGTCGGAGACCGGGGCGAACGGGGCCGGACGCGCCGTCAAATCCGGCTCAAGTCACCGCAATGGCGCCGGGAACGGCGAGACGCTGACACCGGACACGCCGCAGACACCGGACACACAGACGACACCGGACACGCAGAAGGCACCGGACACGCAGAAGGCACCGGACACGCAGAAGGCACCGGACACGCAGAAGACCGATGGGTGAGAGGGACATGGCCGTCTACGGGATCGACCTGGGAACCACGTACTCCTGCATAGCCTCCATCGACGACGTGGGGCGCCCGGCGGTCCTGCGGAACCTGGAGGGCACCGACACCACCCCGTCCGTCGTGTACTTCGAGAGCGGCGAGAACGTCGTCGTCGGCGCCACCGCGAAGGACACCGCCGTCCTGGAGCCCGACAACGTCGTCAGCCTCATCAAGCGGGACATGGGCCGCGACGTGACCCGCCCCATCCACGGGATCGACTTCACGCCGGAGGAGCTGTCGGCGTTCATCCTGCTGAAGCTGGCGACGGACGCGCGCACCACGACCGGCGAGGAGACCCGCGACGTCGTCATCACCGTCCCGGCGTACTTCGGCGCGGCCGAGCGCGACGCGACCCGCAAGGCGGGCCGGATCGCCGGGCTGAACGTCATCGACATCGTGTCCGAGCCGATCGCCGCCGCGATCACCTACGGCGTCCTCAACCCCGAGCAGGACCGCACCATCCTGGTGTACGACCTCGGCGGCGGAACGTTCGACACCACCGTCATCGCGCTGCGCGGCGGGCACATCGAGGTGGTGTGCACCGACGGCGACCACGAGCTCGGCGGCGCCGACTGGGACGCGCGGCTCGTCGAGCACCTCGCGGAGCGGTTCCGCGCCGAGCACCCCGACGCCGGGGACCCCCTCGACGACAAGCAGACCGAGCAGCAGCTCCGCCGCGACGCCGAGGACGCCAAGAAGGCGCTCACCACCCGCACCGCGCACACCGTCCGCGTCATGCACGGCGGGCGGGTCGCGTCGGTCGAGGTGACGCGGGAGAAGCTGGAGGAGCTGACCAAGGACCTCCTCGACCGCACCGTCGAGATCACCGGCCGGACGCTGTCCACCGCCGCCGAGAAGGGCGTGGACGACTACGACGACCTCGTCCTCGTCGGCGGGTCCACGAAGATGCCGGTCGTCGCGGCGCGGCTCGCGACCGAGCTGGGCCTGCCGCCCCGCCTCCAGGACCCCGACCTCGCCGTCGCCAAGGGCGCCGCGCTGTACGCGTTCGAGGAGACGTACCGGCGGTTCGTCCGGGAGGGCGCCGCCGAGCAGGCGGAGGAGATGGCGAGCCGCGCGGGCCTGTCCGCCGAGCAGCAGAAGCAGATCGCCGGACGGCAGATCAAGACGGTCGCCTCGCACGCGTTCGGGATCGTGGTGGTCGACCGGGAGACCGGCGCGGAGAGCGTCGCGCACCTCGTGCACGCCAACGACGAGCTGCCCGCCGCGAAGACCGAGGACTTCTTCACCGTGTACGACGACCAGGCGTCCGCCGACATCCGGGTGATGGAGCAGGCGGGGGTCGTGGAATCCGGCGACCTGATCGACAACACCGAGATCGCGACCGGGGAGATCCGCGTCCCGCCGGGCAAGAAGGCGGGCTGGCCGATCGGCGTGACGTTCGCGCTCGACTCGTCCGGGCTGCTGAACGTCACGGCGGTGGAGAAGGAGACCGGGGACCGGCTGGAGCTGAAGGTGGACGTCGGCGGCATGTCCGAGGAGGAGGTCGAGCGCTCCCGGAAGGCCCTCTCCCGGGTCCAGGTGAGCTGAGCCGGGAGGCGCCCGTGGCGTTCGACGACGACTACCGGCGGGATGTGCTGGAGCCCGCCCGGGCAGCGGGCGACCAGCCTCCCGAGGACCTGCGCGTCCGGTACGTCCTGCCCGACCCCCTCACGGGGCCTGTGGTCGCGGCGCGGGTCAAGGAGGTCCGGCAGTGCTGGCGGCGGGCGCGCGGGCAGCTGAAGTACCGCAAGCTGATCGACCGGCTGGAGGCCGACCACCGCGAGCTGGCGCCGCTGTTCGCCGCCGCCGAGCGCGGCGACCTGCGCCCGCTGGACGCGCGGCTGCGCGGCGGGCGGGAGCGCACCGAGCGGCGCCGCGCCGAGGCCCGCGCCCGGCTCGCCGACGCGGCCGGGACGCTGAAGATGGCCACCCCCGCCGAGGTCGAGGGCATCGCCCGCACCGGCGGCGTGACCCGCGCCGAGCTGGAGCGGGCCGCCGCCGCCGACGGGATCGAGATCCGCGAGCCCGACGCGCTGCCGTCCGCCGCGCCCTACCCGGCCTACCGGAAGGTGCAGGAGTCCCTGGACGTCCTCGGCGCCCGGCACCTCGCCGACTTCGTGTTCGGCGCGCGGCTCACCGGCCCGATCCGGCCGCTGGACGGGTTCGCCGCGCCCGGCAGGAACCTCCGGCTCGACCAGGACGCCGTCGCGGCGGTCGCCGCCGAATGGGCGCGCCGCAGCCGCGACACCAGCACCACGCACGCCGACACGATCCTCGCCGCGCTCCGGTCGGACGCCCCGCTCCCCGAGCTGGTGCTGTACGACGTCGTGGACCGGCTCCGCGAGCGGCTGCGGCAGCGGGCGTCCGAGCGGGCCCTGCTGCGCTACGCCACGGACGATCTCGGCGTCGACCGGGGCGACGCCCGCCGCATGGTGTTCGCCGTCGTCCGCGAGACGGGCCCGGGCGGCGGCCTCGCCGGACGCCTCCGCGCGCTGCTCGACGCGGGCGAGGTGTTCGCGGCGGCGGAGCTGGCGGACGCCGCGAACGTCCCGCCCGCCTCCGGCGGCGAGCCGTCCGAGGAGGAGGTCCTCGCCGCCGAGGCCCGGCACCGGCTCGACACGGCGCTGCGCCTCCGCGAGACCGCCGCCGCCGAACCCGACCCGGACCGCGCCCACCGCCTCCTCGACGACGCCCTCCGCCTCGTCCGCGACCTCCCCGGCGCGGCCGCCCAGCGGCACCGGCTGCCGCCGCGTCCCGTCCCGTCAGTGCGCGCGGACGTGGACGCGGGCGCCGTCCGGCTCTCGTGGGAGCCGTCGCCGTCGACGGCCGGCGAGATCGAATACCAGGTCGTCCGGCAGGTGGGCCGGGCCCCGCGGGACGTGCGGGACGGCGCCGGGATCACCGGGGTCCTGGACGAGCGCCCGCCCGTCAACGAGCAGGTGTTCTACGCGGTGTTCGCGCTGCGCGGGGACGCCGTCGCCGCGCCGGCGGTGGCGGGGCCGGTGGTCGTGCGGCCCGAGCCGGGCGAGGTCGCGCTGCTCGCCGGGGACGGGCAGGTCACCGGGCGGTGGCGGTGCCCGGCGGAGGCGGCGCGGGTCGTCGTCGTCCGGGACGGGGCGGCCGTCCCGGCGGGGCGCGACGGGTTCCGCGAACGCGTGCCCAACGGCCGGACGCACCACTACCGGATCGCCGCCGTCTACCTCGACCCGTCCGGACGGGAGGTCGTGACGGACGGGGTGCGCGCGTCGGTCACGCCGAGCGCGGCGCCCGAGCCGGTGTTCGAGCTGGCCGCCGAGACCGACCCGTCCGATCCGGGGCTGCTCACGGTCCGGTTCGACCCGCCGGGGAGCGGGACGGTCGAGCTGGTGCTGGCGGAGGGGCCGCCGCCGTGGCCGCGCAGCGCGCTCGTCCCGCTGGAGGAGGTGCGGCGGGAGACGCGGCGGCTGGCGTGCACGCCGGTGCCGGGCGGGCTGTCGGTGCGGCCGGGCGCGAGCGGGTGGCTGCTCGCGGTGTCGGTGGCGGAGGGCGGCGCCGCGATCGGCGCGTACCACCGGCACGTGAATCTGCCGCCGCCGCGCCGCCTGGTCGCGGAGCGGCGCGGCGACCACGTGCACGTCGGGTTCGACTGGCCGCCGGACGTCGCCGAGGTCGACGTCGTCTACCGGATCGGGCGGGACGCGCTGCAGATCTCCGATCCGCCGTCGGCGGAGACCGTGACCCGCGCCGCCTACGACACGCAGGGCGGGATCCGGCTGCCCGTCCCCGAGGACGAGCCCGTCGAACTGTCGGTCGCGGCGGCCGGGACCGTCGGCGGCTCGCGGGTGACGGGAACGCCGGTGACCGCTGCGGTCGCGGCGCGCGCGATCGTCCGGTACGACGTGCTGCGGTCGGGCCCGCCGTGGCGGCGGTCGCTGACGATAAGGCTGACGTCGTCGCGGCCGCTGCGGGTGGCGCGGCTGTCACTGGTGCTGCGCACCGGCCGGGTCATGCCGCACCGGGCCGCCGACGGCGAGACGCTCGGCGCGTGGGAGCAGGTGCCGGTGCCCGGTGAGCTGTCGCTGGCCGTGCCGGACGCGTCCGGGCCGTACTGGCTGCGCTGCTTCGCCGACGACGACGTCGTCGAGCTGAGCGATCCCCCCGTCCGCCGGCTTCAGGTCACGAGATGACCAGGCCGCTCGCCCGCGTGGGCATCCCGGGAGTGCCGTCCAGGCAGCGCGCTCCCAAGAACGGCGTCACGTGCCCGTACTGTTTCGAGTCGGTCGCGCCGCAGCGGATCCTGTTCCGGTGCCGGGGGCAGGCGGGGCGGCGGCAGGGCTGCGCGCCCGTCCTGGACGAGGCGCTCGCCAAGTACACGGGGTCGACGGCGGGCGCGTCGCTGCCGCCCGTCTTCTCGGCGTCCGGGCGCAAGGGGCGCGCCGAATGCCCCGAGTGCGGGCTCGCGACCGGCAACCGGGCCTGCCCTGAATGCCACAACCCGCTGCCGTCCGCGTACTGCGACTCCCCCGGCCGGATCGTCGCGCTGGTCGGCGCGAAGAACGCGGGCAAGAGCACCTACATCGCCGTGCTGCTGCACGAGCTGATGAACCGGGTCGGGACGGAGCTGGACGCGTCGCTCGTGGCCTGCGACGACCGCACGATCGAGCGGTACAAGCGCGACTTCGCGCGCCCGCTGCTGGAGGAGCGGCGGCTGCTGCCGACGACGGCCAGCGCGGCGACCGGCCCCCGCGAACCGCTCGTGTACCTGCTCACCCGGACGCGCCGGGGGCGTTTCGCGCGGCCGCGCAACGACTCGCTCGCGCTCGTGCTGTTCGATACCGCGGGCGAGGACCTGCGCAGCCGCGAGGTCACCGACCTGCACCTGCGGTACCTGGAGGCGGCGGACGCGATCGTCTTCCTGGTCGACCCGCTGGAGCTGCCCGGCGCGCGGACGGGCGTGCGCGACGCCGTGGCCGCGCCGCGCGGCGCCGGGGACGACCCCGACAGCGAGCCGCTGAACGTCATCGCCCGCGTCACCGACGCCCTGCGGCAGCGGCACGGCACCCGTCCGGGCGAGCCGCTGCCCGTCCCGGTCGCGGTCGCGCTCACCAAGATCGACGTGCTGCGGCCGGGGCTGCTGCGGCAGTCGGCGCTGCACCGGTCCCGGTCGGGGTCGGGCGTCCTCGACCTGGACGACAGGGACGCGGTGAACGAGCAGGTCCGGGCCCTGCTGCACGACTGGCAGGCGGGGCAGCTCGACACCTACCTCGGGCAGCAGTACGCCGACCACGCGCTGTTCGGGTTGTCGGCGCTCGGCGGCGTCCCCGACGCCGGCCGGGTCGGGGCGGGCGGGGTCCGGCCGTACCGGGCCGAGGATCCGCTGCTGTGGCTGCTGTACCGGTTCGGGATGCTCGACGGCGTCCGCCCCGGAGGTGGTTAGGCGTGGCCTGGCAGTTGCATTACACCTCCGCGCGGCGCGGGCCCACCGGCCGGGCCGGGTTCCAGTTCGTCGCGGAGACTCCGGGCCTGCCGCACGGGGTGCGGGCGGGAGTGACGCCGTACCTGTCGTACCGTCCGCCGCCCGACGCGCCGCTGTCGCCGGACGACACCGAGCTGGGCGAGTTCCCCGTGTCGCTGCTGTACGACCAGGTGGACGGGCGCCCGCTGCTGCTGCGCTGCCGCTACCTGGGCCGCGACTACTCGGGCCGCTACGGCAACTTCTTCGCGCACGCCGTCGTGGCCGAGCCGGACGAGCTGGAGGGCCTGCGTCCCGCCGAACTGTGGCACGCCCCGCACTGGACGCACGATCCCGCGCCGGAGACCGTCCTCGACCGGCTGGACGAGCTGACCCCCGGCGCGGCGCTCGACCCCGAGGCGCTCGCCGCGTGGCTCGCGGTGTCCGGGCCCGGCGACCCGTACGCGCTGCTCGGCCATCTGGTCGACGCCGTCGCGGACGTCCTGGGCCGGGGCCACGGCCGGGTCGTCCTGGTCTCCGGCGACGTGGAGCTGATCGCGCGCTGGATCGCGGTCGTGTCGTACTCGCTGCCGGTCGCGGCGGCGGCGCGGCTCTCGTTCGTCACCTACACCGCCGACCCGGACGGCGCGGCCCAGCGCCTGGTCGGCACGACCCCCGCGATCTGGGCGGCCGCGCAGCACCACGCCTCGCACGCGTCCGCGTTCGACCTCCGCGACAACGGTCCGGACGGGCTGGCGAGCCGTTTCGCGCGGACGGTCGCCGGCTGCTGGCGCGACTCCGACTTCGGCGGCCTGGACGCGCTCGGCGAGCTGGCCCCGCTGAACGACCCCGCGCAGGAGGGCGCCGCCGCGCTGCTGGCCCTGTGCCGGGGGGACGCGACCGTCACGGCGGACGAGGAGGCCGCGGCGGCGGAGCTGATGTCGCGGCGCGGCTCCAGGATTCCCGAGTGGGTGTGGCGCGACCTGGTGCCCGGCGTGCCGTCCATGGGGCTGGATCTGGCGCTCGCCGTCCATGAGCGGGCGCGTGCGGCGGGCGCCGTCGAGGTCGCGCGGCAGTGCTCGCTCCGCGTCACCGAGCGGGTCCTGGACGCGCTGGCGGAGGCGTCCGATCTGACGGCCGTGGTGGCGGCGGCCGGGGTGGCCGAGCGCGCGGGGGTGCCCCTCGAACCCGCCGAGATCAAGGCGTCTGCGGCCAGCTGCGCGCGGGGCGGAGCCGTTGACCTGGGCAAGGCGCTCTCCGGCTGCCCCGCCGCGCTCCGCGGCGCCCTGCTGGACGGCGTCATCTCCGGCCTGGCCGAAGCCGACGAACCGGCACGGGCGGCGGCCCTCACGTCCGGGAACTGCGATCTCCTCCACAAGCACGCCGAACGGCTGCGCGCCGCGCCCGCCGTCGCGTGCGCCGTGCTGGCGTCGGTCGGACGGAGAAGCCCCGGACGCAGGATCGCGGTCACCGGCGAGCTGCTCCGGATCGACGGCGACGACTTCGGCGCCGCCGGCGTCGACGCGGCGCTGCGCGAGGTCTGGGGGACGCCTCCGTCCGCCGGCGAATGCGCCGATCTGCTGGACGCGCACGGGAAGGCGGTGGCGGAGCGTCCCGCGCTGGCCGGGCTGCCGTCCCGGACGTTCACGCGGCTCGCGTTCCCCGGCGGCGAGCGCCTCGCCGACCCGGCGGCGCTGCGGCTCGCGGAACGGGTCCGCGAGCTGATGCCGGACGGGCGGTCCGGGCGCGACGCGGCGCTCGTCCAGGCGTACGGGAAGGCGATCACCGCGGGCCCGTCCCGCGCCGCGCAGGCGCTGGGCGAGATCACGGCCGCGGAGGGAGCGACGTCGCAGCTCGCCGGGGAGGCGTTCGTCGGGGCCGCGCGGCGGCTGACCCGCCGCCCACCCGCGTTCCGGGCGGAGCTGCTGGCCGAGCTGCCCGACGCCGCCCGCGCCCGGCTCGGCGCGCAGTGGACCGCCGAGCTGCCCGCACGCGCCCGCGCCGGCCGCGCCCCGCTGCGCGGCGCCGAGATCGAGCAGCGCAACGAGCTGGTCGAGGTCGTGCTGCGGCTGAAGGCGCGCGGACGCGCCGAACCGGCCCTGGAGGCGTGGGCGCGGGCCGCCGCCGGACGCTGGCTCGCGGCGAAGCAGCTCGACTCGCACCTGGCGCGCAGCCCCGAGCTCCGCGCCGTCCTGCGGGACCTCCTCGCCGAGGACGAATCCGTCCGCAGAGGGAGGTGAACCCGTGCATCCCATTCTCGTGCTGCTGCTGATCGCCGTGTGGGGCGCCGCGATGTGGCTCGGGTTCATGTACGTGTTCCCCGTGCTGTTCGCCGGGACGCTCGTCGTCGCCGGGGTCGCCGCGCTGGGCCTGTACTACCTGCACGCGTGCCGGACGCTCGCGCCGTCCACCCTCGAAGGGCCGTCGCCGGTCGCCGAGCCGAAAATCTCCTACCGGCACTACCTGCTCGGCCAGGTGTGGCGCGACTGGTGGACGATCAGCCGCACCGTCGTCCCGCAGGTGTATCGGACGGCCAGGGGCGTCATCGTCCAGCTCACCCGGGTCCTGCTCGGCGGGCTCTGGGGGTTCTTCGTCTTCCCGATCTGGCTGGCGCTGTGCGCGGGCATCGTCGCCGCGGCCGTTCCGGCGTCCGGGTTCGTGCTCGCGCTGACCGTCCTGTACGGGGTCGTCGCCGCGGCCGGGCTCGCGGTGTGGCTGGTGTGCGTGCTCGTCCTCGCCGTCGTGGAGCGCGTGTTCATGACGTACGGGCGGATCCTGCAGACCTGCCCGCACCCGTTCTGCTACGAGCGGATCGGCCTGCCGGAGTACGAATGCCCGGGATGCGGCGCGCGGCACCGGCATCTCGCGCCGGGCTCGGGCGGAGCGTTCCGGCACGTGTGCCGCTGCGGGGCGCGGCTGCCCACGACCGTGCCGCTCGGACGGTTCCGCCTGGCCGCGTACTGCCCGCACTGCGGCGGACGGCTGCCCGAGCGGATCGGGCGCGTCCGCGTCGAACCGCTGCCGTTCGTCGGCGGCCCGGCCGCGGGCAAGACGACGTTCATGGTCCTCGGCATCCGGGCCCTGCACGCACGAGCGCGCGCCGTCCACGGGCGGCTCGCGTTCGTCGAGCAGAGGCACGCGCAGGCGTACGCGGGCGCGATCCACGAATTCCAGCGCGGCGGACGTCTCGCCAAGACCGGCCCGGAGCTGCCCCTGGCCACCATGGTCGACATCGAGCTGCCGGGACGCGCGCGCCGCATCCTCTACCTGTTCGACCCCGCCGGCGAGCACTACACGGGCGCCACCGAAGTCGAGTCGCTGCGCTACCTCGACCACAGCGAGGCGCTGCTGTTCGTGGTAGACCCGTTCGCCCTCCCCCAGCTCCGCAGGGCCCTGACCGGGGACGAGCGGGAGTTCGTCGACGACGCCGCCGTGTCGTCGGAGGAGGATCCCGCCGACACCCTGCAGCGGGTGCTGAACGAGCTGCGCTCGCGTCCCGACCAGGGGCGGCAGAAGCGCGTCGCCGTCATCGTCACCAAGACCGACCTGCTGGCCCGCACGGAGATCGGCCGCTGCCTCGCCGGGGACGCCGACCTGCGCGAATGGCTCGGACGCGTCGGGCTCGGCAACACCGTCCGGACGCTCGACCAGGTCGCCGGGCAGGTGCGGTACTTCGCGTCGGGCCTGGCGACCGAGCCCGCGGATGTCGCCGACCTGCTCGGCTGGGTGACCGGGCTGGCCGCCTCGCCGAACGGCGACCACCCGCCCGCCGACGCCGCACCCGGCGACCCGTCGCCGGAGCTTCCCGGGACGGCCCCGCTGCGCGCCCCGTGGCCCGTGCGCGGGCGCGGCTCGGCCCGCGTCCCCGTCGGCTACACGGTCGGACGCTGGGCGGTCCTGTGCGGCCTGTCCGTCCTCACCGCGGGCACCCTGACGGGCGCGGTCGTGGCCGCCGCCGAACGCCTCCCGTTCTAGGCCGCCTCCAGGCCGCCCCGGCCGAATGTGACATACCCCACTCCCTGACGCGGAAGATAACGGACCGTCATCTGATTTAAAGGGATCGGTACCCCCACGTACGGAGCCCCCATGACCCAGACGGCCGGATCGGCAGCCGAGACCTCGCAGGCCCGTCCGGCCGACCGGCGGCTCTGGCTGATCATGGTGCTCGGGGCGCTGACCGCCCTCGCGCCGCTGTCGATCGACATGTACCTGCCGGCCCTGCCGACGCTCGCCGAGGACCTGTCGACGGAGGCGATGCAGACGCAGCTCACGCTGACGGCCTGCATCGTCGGGCTCGCCGTGGGGCAGGCCGTCGCGGGGCCGCTCAGCGACGCGTTCGGACGCCGCCGCCCGCTCCTGATCGGGCTCGCCGCGTACGCCGTCGCGTCGCTGCTCTGCGCGGCCGCGCCGACCGTGGAGGCGCTCATCGCGCTGCGGCTGGTGCAGGGCGCCGCCGGGGCCGCCGGGATCGTGATCGCGCGCGCGATCGTCCAGGACCTGTACGACGGCGTCGCCGCCGCCAAGTTCTTCGCGCTGCTGATGCTGGTGAACGGGGCGGCGCCGATCCTCGCGCCCGTCTTCGGCGGGCAGCTGCTGCGGATCGTGCCGTGGCCGGGCGTGTTCGCCGTCCTCGCGGGGATCGGCGTGGCGCTGTTCCTCGGCTCGCTGCTCGGGCTCAAGGAGACGCTCCCGCCGGGAAGCCGCGAGACGGGCGGGCTGCGGGCCACGGCGGCGACGTTCCGCACGCTCGCGGCCGACCGGTCGTTCGTCGGATACGGGCTGGCGAGCGGCCTGGGGTTCGCCGCCCTGTTCACCTACATCTCCGGGTCGCCGTTCGTGCTGCAGGGCGTCTACGACCTGTCGCCGCAGGCGTTCAGCCTCGTGTTCGGCGTGAACTCCATCGGGATCGTGGCCGCGGGCCAGGTCAGCGGCATGCTCGCCGGACGGGTCGCGCTGCGGAGGCTGCTCGCCGCCGGGCTCGCCATCGTCGTCGCCGGCGGGATCGTGCTGGTCGTCGCGGTGCTCGCCGGCGGCGGCCTGCCCGGGGTGCTGGCGGGGCTGTTCCTGCTCGCCTGCGGGGAGGGCCTCATCGGGCCGAACGCGACCGCGCTGGCCCTGTCGGGACGCGCGCCGCACGTCGCCGGGAGCGCCTCGGCGCTGCTCGGCGTGTCGCAGTTCGCGCTGGGCGGCGCCGCCGCGCCGCTGGCCGGCATCGCCGGGACGGACACCGCCGTCCCGATGGCCGTGTCGATCGCGGCGCTGGGCCTGCTCGCCGCGGCCGTCACCGCGGCCGTCACCCGCCCGTCCCCCGCCCCTCCGACCGCCTCCGCCCCGGCCGTCCCCGACTAATCCCCAGGAATCGGGAATTATTAGGGGAAAGCTCAGGAGGGCCGAAGGCCGCAGCGAAGCGAGGATCTTCGGGCCGAGACCCGGGGGTCTGGGGGTCGCCCCCCAGGAAGGCAGGGCCGAGGTGAGCGATACCGTGCGGCGCGGCGCCCGTACCGCGATCCCGATACTCCTGGTCATGCTGCTGTCCCTGGTCCTGCCCGGCTGCCGGGCGATGGAGGGCGTGGGGTCCGGGGACGTCCCGCCGGCCGCGACCGAGACCGCCGCCACCGAGCACGCCAAGCCAAGCGGGCGGCGGCCGGGCGTCGTCAACATCGAGACCGAGCAGTCGCTGAACGGCACCCGCGCCGCCGGGACGGGCATCGTGCTCGACCCGTCCGGGCTCGTCCTGACCAACAACCACGTGATCCAGGGCGCCACCGAGATCAAGGGCACCGACACCGACAACCGCCGCGCCTACGCCGCGCGGGTCGTCGGGTACGACCGGACGGGCGACATCGCGGTGATCCGGCTGACCGGCGCGTCCCGGCTCAAGGCCGCGGTGTTCGCGTCCGCGGCGGACGTGGCGGTCGGCGACACGGTCACCGCCGTCGGGAACGCGGGCGGCAAGGGCGGCACGCCCACCGTCGTCACCGGGAAGGTCACCGCGCTGGAGCAGTCGGTCACCGCGCGTGACGACACCAACGGCACGTCCGAGCGGCTGAGCGGGCTGATCGAGACCAGCGCCCCGATCAAGCCGGGCGACTCGGGCGGGCCGCTGCTGAACACCGCCGGGAAGGTCATCGGGATCAACACCGCCGCGTCCGCCGGGTTCACGATGGACGGGTCCCAGCCGCGGAAGAACCACCGCGGGTACGCGATCCCGACCGACCGGGCCCTGGAGGTCGCCGGGCAGATCCGGCGCGGCGAGTCGTCGTCCACCGTGCACATCGGCCCGACGGCCATGCTCGGCGTGAAGGTCCGCTCCAACGGCAACTCCCCCGGCGCCCTCGTCGCGGAGGTCGTCCCGGGCGCGCCCGCCGAGGCCGCGGGGGTCCCGGTCGGCGCGGCCATCGTGCGGCTGGGCGGCCAGGCCGTCGACACGTCCACGACGCTGACGGCGCTGGTTCTCGCGCATCGTCCCGGCGACGTCGTCCGGGTGGAGTGGACCACCCCGCAGGGGGCGCTCATGGCCGCCACGATCCGGCTGGCGGAGGGCCCGCCGCAGTGACCTCCGCGCACGTGCGACAGTTGGGGGTGTCCAGCCGAGCAGGAGGATGAGTGCGATGAGCCGCAGGGCGCCCGCCGACGACTTCGACGACGCGAGTCTCGACGTTTCACAGCCGAAGGAATGGGCGGCCGGCGTGCCCGGGGTCACGGCCGCGCTGCGCCAGTCGTACGAGCAGATGGGCGTGCGGCGCACCGCGCTGACGCTGCTGCGCGTCAACCAGAAGCAGGGGTTCGACTGCCCGGGCTGCGCGTGGCCCGAGGGCGACCACCGGCACGTCGCCGAGTTCTGCGAGAACGGGGCGAAGGCCGTCGCGGAGGAGGCCACGACGCGGCGGATCACGCGGGAGTTCTTCGCCGGGCACAGCGTGTCGGAGCTGGCGGAGCGGTCCGACCACTGGCTCGGGCAGCAGGGGCGGCTGACCGAGCCGATGCTGAAGCGCGCCGGGTCCGAGCACTACGAGCCGGTGTCGTGGGACGAGGCGTTCCGGCTGCTGGCGTCCGAGCTGACCGCGCTCGACTCGCCGGACGAGGCCGTCTTCTACACCTCCGGCCGGACGAGCAACGAGGCCGCGTTCGCCTACCAGCTGTTCGTCCGCGCCTTCGGGACGAACAACCTCCCCGACTGCAGCAACATGTGCCACGAGTCGTCCGGGTCGGCGCTGAGC
The DNA here is from genome assembly GCF_044326405.1 of Actinomadura sp. 1N219. Classification (NCBI taxonomy): domain Bacteria; kingdom Bacillati; phylum Actinomycetota; class Actinomycetes; order Streptosporangiales; family Thermomonosporaceae; genus Actinomadura; species Actinomadura sp. 1N219. The sequence goes on from NZ_JBIRAY010000012.1 coordinate 177,204, forward strand.
GAGACGATCGGCATCGGGAAGGGCTCGGTGCTGCTGGACGACCTCTACCAGGCCGATCTGATCTTCGTCGTCGGGCAGAACCCGGGCACGAACCACCCGCGGATGCTGTCCGCGCTGGAACGGGCCAAAAAGGAGGGCGCGCGGATCGTCGCGGTGAACCCGCTGCCCGAGGCGGGGCTGATGCGGTTCAAGAACCCGCAGCGCGCGTCCGGCCTCGCCGGGCGGGGCACGATGCTGGCCGACCGGTTCCTGCAGATCCGGCTGAACGGCGACCTCGCGCTGTTCCAGGCCCTGAACCGGATGCTCCTCGAATCGGACGCGCCCGACGCCGTCGACCGCGACTTCCTCGCCGCGCACTCCCACGGGTTCGAGGAGTTCGAGAAGCACGTCCTCGGCCTGGACTGGGACGACGTGCTGGAGGCCACCGGCCTGACGCGGGAGGAGATCGCGGCGGCGCTGGACGACGTGCTCGGCGCGAAGAAGATCATCGTGTGCTGGGCGATGGGCCTCACCCAGCACCGCAACTCGGTCCCGACGATCCGCGAGATCGTCAACTTCCTGCTGCTGCGCGGCAACATCGGCCGTCCGGGCGCGGGCGTCTGCCCGGTGCGCGGCCATTCCAACGTCCAGGGCGACCGGACGATGGGCATCTGGGAGAAGCCGAAGCCCGAGTTCCTGGACGCGCTCGCCACAGAATTCGGGTTCGAGCCGCCGCGCGAGCACGGCCTCGACACCGTGGACGCGATCCGCGCCATGCGCGACGGCCGCGCGAAGGTGTTCCTCGGGATGGGCGGCAACTTCGTCCGGGCGACGCCCGACTCCGCCGTCACCGAGGCGGCGCTGCGGAGCTGCCGGCTGACCGCGCAGGTGTCCACCAAGCTCAACCGCTCCCACGCGGTGGCGGGCGAGACGGCGCTGATCCTGCCGACGCTGGGCCGCACCGAACGCGACGTCCAGGAGTCGGGGCCGCAGTTCGTCTCCGTCGAGGACTCGATGGGCATGGTGCACGCGTCCCGGGGCCGGCTGGCCCCGGCGTCCCCGCACCTGCTGTCGGAGGTGTCGATCGTCTGCCGCCTCGCGCGGGCGGTGCTGCCCGGCTCGGGCATCGGCTGGGACGCGATGGAGCGCGACTACGACGTCGTCCGCGACCACGTCTCCCGGGTCGTCCCCGGCTTCGAGCGCTACAACGCCCGCGTCCGGGAGCCGGGCGGGTTCACGCTCCCGCACGCGCCGCGCGACGAGCGCAGGTTCCCGACCGCGACGGGCAAGGCCAACCTGACGGTGAACGAGCTGGACGTCCTGCGGGTCCCGGAGGGGCGGCTGCTGCTGCAGACCGTCCGGAGCCACGACCAGTACAACACCACGATCTACGGCCTGGACGACCGCTACAGGGGCATCAAGGCCGGACGCCGCGTCGTGTTCGTCAACCCGTCCGACCTGGCCGCCCTCGGCCTGGACGACGGCGCGATGGTCGACCTCGTCTCGGAATGGGCCGATCCTTCCGCGGGCACGGTGGAGCGGCGGGCGCCGTCGTTCCGCCTCGTGTCCTATCCGACCGCGCGGGGCTGCGCCGCGGCGTACTTCCCGGAGACGAACGTCCTCGTCCCGCTCGACAGCACCGCCGAGATCAGCAACACCCCGACGTCCAAGTCGATCGTCGTGCGGCTGGAGCCGGCGGACTGAGAACGCGGCCGGGCGCCCCGTCCGGCCGCCGGTCCCCGGGTATGTCTGTTGATACTGTTATGGATCACTGCCCGGTGGACCAATGGGGACGTCGATGTCACTGCGCCACGCGCTGCTCGCCACGCTGACCGCCCAGCCCATGACCGGGTACGAGCTGGTCAAGTACTTCGACGGCAGCGTCGCGTACGTGTGGAGCGCGCCGCACAGCCAGATCTATCCGGAGCTGCGCCGGATGGAGCGCGACGGCCTGGTCGGCGTCGAGGTCGTGCCGCGGGGCGAGCGCGCCGAGAAGCGGGTCTACTCGATCAACGAGGCGGGCACCGCCGAGCTGCAGCGGTGGGAGCGGGAGCCCACCCCGTACCAGTCCGAGCGCGACCCGTACCGGCTGAAGGCGGCGCACTTCGAGCAGGCCACCTACGAGGCGGCCCGCCACCAGCTCCAGGAGCACCTGCGCCACTTCACCCGCGCGCTCCGGGACTGGGAGCAGATGCTGGCCGACCTGGACGCGCGCCGGGTGTCGCTGCTGCGCCGCCGCCTGGAGCAGCGGCCCGAGGAGGAGCACGAGGCGATCGTCGCGTTCCGCAAGCTCGCCTTCCGGGGCGAGGTCCTCAAGGCCCGGGCCGAGATCGCGTGGGCGGAGGAGGGCCTCGCCCTGCTCGACGAGCTGGAGGGCAAGGGCGTTCCGCTGCGCGGCGAGCGCTGACGCGGCCGGAACGCGGACGCGCCGGGACGCCAGGGCGCCGGCGCGGTCAGCGCAGGAGTGAGCGGACGCGGTCGGGGGTGAGCGGCAGCCGGGTGACCGGCGCGTCCGGGCCGAGCGCGTCGGCGACCGCGTTGGCGATCGCGGCGGGCGTGGCGACCATCCCCGCCTCCCCCGCGCCCTTCGCGCCCAGCGGGTTGGACGCGGGCGGGCGGTGCTCGACCACCACGGTCTCGATCTCGGGCAGCTCCGCCGCGGTCGGCATCCGGTAGTCGCCGAAGGTCGTGGACAGCGGCTGCCCCTGCGCGTCGTAGAGGAGCTCCTCCAGCAGCGCGCCGCCGATCCCCTGCGAGGCGGCGCCCGCGAGCTGCCCGCGGACCAGGGCCGGGTTGATCGCCCGTCCCACGTCGTGCATGACGATGTGGCGCAGCACCCGGACGCGCCCGGTCGGACGGTCCACGCCGACGAGCGACAGCGCGCCGCCGAACGAGAACGTCGGGCTGGGCTTGTCGAACCGGCCGCGTCCCTCCCCCAGCTTGCCGACCGGCAGCAGCGCCCCGCCCGCGCGGACGGAGCCCGCCGCGAACTCGACGTCGCCGGGGTCCGCGCCGAGCGCCTCGGCGGCCCTGGCGCGCAGGTCCCGCGCGGCGAGCAGGACGGCGTTCCCCGCGACCGGCGTGGAGCGGCTCGCGAACGCGCCGAAGCCCATGGGGATCTCGTCGGTGCCGGAGACGTCGACCGTGACGTCCCGGACGGGGACGCGCAGGACGTCCGCGGCGATCTGCGCGATCACCGTCTCGACGCCCTGCCCGAGCGAGCTGGACCCGATGTGCACGGTGAACCCGCCGGCGGCGTCCGGGACGACGCGGGCCTCCTCGAACGGCCCGATCGCGCCGATCTCGATGTAGGCGGCGAGGCCGACGCCGACGCATTCGCCTCCGGCGCGGCGCCGGGCGGCCTCGCGCTTGAGGCCGTCGTATCCGGCGGCGTCCAGCAGCTCGTCCAGGGCGGACGGGTAGTCGCCGCTCTCGTAGGTGATCGCGGGGACGGCCGAGCCCTCGGCCATCGCGAACGTGAACGGCATCGCGTCGGCCGTGATCAGGTTGCGCCGCCGCAGCTCGGCCGGGTCGGCGCCGAGACGCGCGGCCAGCATGTCCAGCAAGCGCTCGCGGGCGAACGTCGCCTCGGTCATGCCCGGCCCGCGGTAGGTGCCGACCGGGGTGCGGTTGGTGATGACGCCGGCCGACTCGACGGAGAACGCCGCCCAGCGGTACGGGCCCGCGATCTGCTGCGCGGGCAGCAGCTCCGGCAGGATGCCCTGGGAGCGGACGTAGGCGCCGTGGTCGGCGACGGCCCGGTCGCGGAAGGCGAGCAGCCGCCCGCCGGCCGTGGCCGCGATCTCCAGCTCGTGCTCCTGCTCGCGGGCGTGGTTGGTGGCGACGAAGTGCTCGGCGCGGTCCTCTACCCACTTCACCGGGCGGCGCAGCCGCAGCGCGAGGAACGCGACCAGGAAGTCCTCCGGGTAGGTCTCGCCGCGCACGCCGAAGCCGCCGCCGACGTTCACCTCCGCGACCCGGATCCGGTCGGCGGGGATGCCGAGCATCCCGGCGAGCGCCTGCCGCACCGAGTGCTTGACCTTGGCGCCGCCCCACAGCGTCAGCCGCCCGGTGACCTCGTCGACCTCCGCGAGGAGGCCGCGGGTCTCCATCGGGACGGCGGTGTGCCGGTGCATGCGGAACCGCTCCCGGACGACGACGTCCGCGGCGGCGAACGCGGCGTCCACGTCGCCGTGGGTGAGCGGGACGGTGTTGACGACGTTCGTGCCCACCTCCGGGTGGACGGGCTCGGCGTCCGCCGCGTCGGCGAGGACGGTGACCGGGGGCAGCTCGTCCAGGTCGACGTCGACGAGTTCGGCCGCGTCCTCGGCGACGTAGGGGTCGGCCGCGACGACGACGGCGATCGGCTCGCCCACGTACCGGACGACGTCGCGCGCGAGCGGCGGCTGCAGGAACCGGTTCGCCTCCGGGGTCTCGAACATCGGCAGCCGGATGGGGATGCGGACGTCCGGCAGGTCGGCGGCGGTGAGCACGGCCACCACCCCCGGATGCGCCGCGGCCTCGGTCACGTCGATCGAGGCGATCCGCGCGTGCGCGATCGGGCTGCGCACGACGCGGACGTGGACCTCGCCGTCGCGGCGCAGGTCGGCCACGTAGCGCGCGGTGCCCGCGAGGAGCGCGGCGTTGGCGTCCCGCCGCACGTCGTCGCCGATGATCTGGGTCACGGCCTGCCTCCCTCGTCCGTTTCGTCGATGAGCCGGGTCAGCGCCCGTTCGACCAGCGCCGCGACGAGGTCGCGGCGGAACGCCGCCCCGGCGAAGGCGTCCTCGCCCGGCTCGGCCTCGGCGGCCGCGATCCGCGCGGCGGCAGCGGCGGCGTCCGGGGTGAGCGCGGCGCCGTCCAGCGACGCCTCCGCCTCCCGCGCCCGGACGGGGACGGGCCCGACGGACCCGAGCGCGATCCGGACGTGCCGTGCGGCGCCGTCCTCCCCCGGCGCGAGCGCGACCGCCGCCGAGACGAGCGCGAAGTCGCCGGAGCGGGCGGTGAACTCCTCGAACGCGCTGCGGAGTCCGGGCGGCGGCGCGGGGAACTCGGCCCGCACGAGCACCTCCGCCGGGTCAATGACCGTCATGAACGGGCCCGTGAAGAACTCCGCCGCCGGGACGGTCCGCATCCCGGCCGCCGACCGCAGCACGAACGCCGCGTCGAGCGCGAGGGCCACGACGGGCAGCTCGGCGGACGGGTCGGCGTGCGCGATGCTGCCGCCGAACGTCCCGCGCTCCCTGATCGGCAGGTGCCCGATCAGCGCGGCCGCCTCCCGGACCGCCCGCCACGGCCCGGCGAGCCCGGCGGAGCGTTCCACTGCGGCGTGCCGGGCGAGCCCGCCGATCGCGAGGCCGCCGCCGGACGGGTCGATGCCGTCCAGGCCGGGCAGGCGGCCGATGTCGACCAGGTGCGTCGGCCTGGCGAGCCGGTAGGACAGCAGCGGCAGGAGGCTCTGCCCGCCCGCGAGGAGCTTGGCCTCGTCCCCGGCCTCGGCGACCAGCGCGAGCGCCTCGCCGAGGGTCGCGGCCCGCGCGTAGGCGAACGGCGGCGGCTTCACCTCGGGCTCCCGGCCAGCTCCCGCTGCGCGGCGAGGACGGCGTTCAGGATCGGCACGCCCCCGGTGCAGCGGCACAGGTTGGAGCTGATCACCTCGCGGACCCGGTCAGGGGACGCGTCCGGCTCGGCGCGGAGCAGCCCGGCGGCGAGCATCAGGAACCCGGGCGTGCAGAACCCGCACTGGAGCGCGCCGCCCTCGTCGAACGCGCGCCGCAGCGCCGGCAGCTCGGGCGCGCCGCCCTCGATCGTCTCGATCCGCGAGCCCTCCGCCTGGACCGCCAGCGCCAGGCACGACCGGGCGGGACGGCCGTCCATCAGCACCGTGCAGGCCCCGCAGACCCCGTGCTCGCAGCCGAGGCGCGTCCCGGTGAGCCCGTGGTCGCGCAGCGCGTCGGCCAGGGTCCGCCGCGGCGGGACGCGGACCGTCTCCGCGCGGTCGTTGACGTCCAGCGCGCACGCCACCGTGTCGTCCTCGGCCGTCCATCGCCCCACGTCGCCCGCCTCCTCCATAGGTCTCGATATATGTATCAAATTACATAAGTGCCGGGAGCGTCGCAATCCCCTCAGGCGGACAGGCGCTCGATCGCGTCCGAGATCCGGCGGGCGTCCCAGCCCGCGGCGAGGGCGAGCGACAGCAGGACGCGCGCCTTGTACGGGTCGAGCGCGCCACCGCAGATCAGCCCCCGTCCCAGCAGGTCGCTCTCGGAGCCGGGGAACGCGTAGGTGTCGCGGAACCCCTCCCCCGCGCCCGTCCGGGACGCCAGGACGACCGGCAGCGACTCCGCGAGCCGGGCCGCCTCGTCCGCCATCCGGTGCGGCAGGTGACCCGCGCCGAACGCGGCCACCACCGCCCCCGCGTAGCCCAGTCCGGGAAGGCGGGACAGGACGCGGCCGTCGTCCCCGAGCGCGGCCGTGACGAGCGCGACCGGCGGCGGCTCCGCGCCCGGCGGCGGGGCGACCCGCACGCGCCGCGCGGGACGCAGCGGGATCCGGACGCGGTCCTCGGCGACCCAGCCGATCGGCCCGATCCCCGCGCCGCCGAACGCCGACGGCCGCGAGGTGTGGCCCTTGCGCACGAACCGCGCCGCGTGGATCTCGTCGTTCATGACCACGACGGTCCCGGCGCCGGCGGCGGCCCCGCTCGCGGCGACCCGCACGGCGGCCAGCAGGTTCGCCGCGCCGTCCGCGCCCGGCATGTCCGGGTTGCGCATGGCGCCGGTCACCACGACCGGACGGTCCGACCCGCACAGCAGGTCGAGCGCGAACGCGGTCTCTTCGAGAGTGTCGGTGCCCTGGGTGACGACCACGCCGTCCGCGCCGTCCCGGCCGCCTTCGAGCAGTTCCCCGGCCCGCGCGGCGACCGCCGTGACGTCGCCGAGCCGCAGCTCCGCCCCCGGCACGGGGCGCACGGCGTCGAAGCCGATCTCGGCGACGGACGCAAGCGCGGGCACCCCGGCCACCAGCGCGCGGGCGTCGAGCTCCGGCCGGACGCCCTGCCCCCGCCCCCGGCCGGTCATCGCGATCGTGCCCCCGAGCGCGAGCACATGGATCCTGCTTCTCGTCCTGACGGGCGTCATGGCGGGCACCTCCTGCGGGCCGCGTCCGGGCCGCCCCTTGACGGCCGCCGCGCACCTGGTTAGCTTTTAAGTATCACGATACATAAATCTGTACATGAATGGAGGCGAAGGTGGTCTGCTGGCCGTTGCCCGTGATCCACGAGATGAGCGAACGACAGGAGGACTTCGTCCCGCCGAACCTCAGCCCGCGCGGCCTCGAACTACGCCCCGAGGAGCTGGCCGACGGCGTGTACGCGCTGATGGCCAACCGGATCCCCAAGGACAACAACGGCCTGATCGTCGGCGATCGCGCCGCGATGGTGATCGACTCGGGCATCACCCCGGGCGTCGGCCGCTACCTCCAGGAGGTCGTCGCAGAGCTCACCGACAAGCCCGTCCGGTACCTGGCCAACACCACCTTCCACGGCGACCACACGTTCGGGAACTCCGCCTTCGGCGACGACGTCACGCTCGTCTCGTCCCGGCTCAACAAGGCGTCCATGGCGTCGATCTCGCTGGAGCACGAGAAGGAGCTGCGGCTCAGCAGCATGTACGGCGACGACGGCCTGGACGACGTCGTCACCTGGCGCGAGCCGGACCTCGTGTTCGACCGGTTCTGCGAGATCGACCTCGGCGGGCGCGTCGTCCACCTGTGGCACTTCGGGCCCGGCAACGGATCGGGCGACACCGTCGTGCACGTCCCGGACGCGAAGGTGGCGTGGGTCGGCAACTTCCTCCGCCACCACGGCATCCCGCCGATGCTGCTGGCGGGCGACCCGGTCGGCTACGGCCGCTCGATCCAGTCGCTGAAGGCCGCCATCAGGGTGGACACGCTCGTCCCCGGGCACGGGCCGCTCGCCGCCGCCGAGCCGGGCATCAGCTGGCACCTGCACTACCTGCAGCACGTGGCGTCCTCGGTCGCGCGGCTGTGCGACGCGGGCGCGAGCGTGGAGAAGGCGCTCGACGAGGTCGCGCTGGACGACCCGCTGCCGCTGTCGGACGTCGTCCCCGGCGCGGGCCCCGAGGAGGCGGACCGGTTCGCCGCGCTCGTCCGGTCCAACCACCGGCTGAACGTCCTGCTCACCTACCGCTGGCTCGCGGGCACGTCCGCCATAGGCCAGGGGGGCTGAGATGCGGATCGAGAACACCTTCACCGTGCCCGTCCCGGTGGACGAGGCGTGGACCGTCCTGCTCGACGTCGAGCGGGTCGCGCCCTGCATGCCCGGCGCGACGCTCGAATCGGTGGACGGCGACGTCTTCACCGGCCGGGTCAAGGCGAAGGTCGGGCCGGTCACCCTGACCTACAAGGGGCGGGCCGAGTTCACGTCCCGCGACCCCGCGACACGCACGGCGACGCTCACCGCCAGGGGCAAGGACGCCCGCGGCGCGGGCACCGCCGCCGCCACGGTCACCATGCGGCTCGCCGCCGAGGGCGGGGCGACCCGGGTCGAGGTGCTCACCGACCTCGACATCACCGGCAAGCCCGCGCAGCTGGGCCGCGGCGTCATCGCCGACGTCGGCAACAAGATCATCGGCCAGTTCGCGGACGCGCTGGCCGCACAGCTCACCGCCGAATCCCCCAAGAGCCCCGAGACCGCCGGGCCCGTGGAGAGCCCCAGGCCCGTGGAGCGGGCGCGGGCGGACGACCCGATCGACGTGCTCGGGCTCGCGGGCGGGTCGCTGCTGCGGCGCGTCCTCGCGGCGCTCGCACGCCCGTTCCGCCGCCGCCGCACCGCAGAGGAGAGGACCACACCATGACCTCCGGAACTACCGTCACCGAGGTCCGGACGGACTTCCTGTCCATCCCGCTCGACCGGCCGCTCGTCACCGCCGCCTTCCCCATCCCCGCGATCGACACGGCGCTGGTGCGGGTGCGGACGCGGGACGGGCACGAGGGCGTCGCATGGAGCTTCGCGTTCGGGCGGGGCCGCGTCGCGTCCCTCGTCCGGTTCGTCGAGGACCTCGGCGAGACGCTGGTCGGCGAGGACGCCCTCGCCCGCGAGGCGCACTGGGGGCGGATGGCGGGCGCGTCCGGGTTCATCGGCCGCCGCGGCGTCGCCGCCCTCGCGATGTCCGCGCTGGACACCGCTTGCTGGGACGTCGCGGGCCAGGCCGCCGGACTGCCCGTGCACCGGCTCCTCGGCGGGTTCCGGACCAGGATCGAGACCTACGCCAGCCAGGGCCTGTGGCTCGACCGGACGGTCGACGAGCTGGCGGCGGAGGCCCGCGACCTGGTCGACCAGGGCTTCCGCGCCGTCAAGATGCGGGCCGGGCTCCCCGACCCGGACGAGGACGTCCGGCGCGTCCGGGCCGTCCGCGAGGCCGTCGGCCCGGACGTGAAGCTGATGGTGGACGCCAACCAGGCGTGGGACCTCAAGCGGACGCTCCGCATGGCCCGGCTGTTCGCCGAGCACGACGTCTTCTGGCTGGAGGAGCCCATCCCCCACGGCCGCGTGGACGACTACGCGGCCGCCGCCGCGCGGACGCCGATGCCGCTGTGCACGGGCGAGTCCAACTACTTCAAGGACGAGCTGCTTGCGCTCGCCCGCGCCAGGGCGGCCGACTACGTCATGCCCGACCTGATGCGCATGGGCGGCGTCACCGAGTGGATGAAGGCCGCGCACGTCTGCGAGGCGTTCGGGCTGCCCGTCACGCCGCACCTGTTCATGGAGCACTCGGCGCACCTCGCCTGCGCGGCGCCGAACGCGGTGTGGCAGGAGTACCAGCCCTGGTGGCAGCCGATCATGGAGGAGCCGATCACGGTGCGCGACGGGCACATCGAGCTGCCTGACGTGCCGGGATTCGGGATCCGGCTGTCGGAGCCCGCCGTCGCGAAGTACCGGATCTGAGGGACGTCCCGTGGCCTTCCTCGACCTCGTGATCTCCGGCGGCACCGTCGTCACCGGCTCGGGACGCCGCCGCGCCGACGTCGCCGTCCGCGACGGCCGCGTCGTCGCCCTCAGCGGCGGCGGCCTGCCGGCGCGGCGGCGGGTGGACGCCGCCGGGCTGCTCGTGCTGCCCGGCGGCGTCGACACCCACGTCCACCTCATGGACCCCGGCGCCACCGACCGGGAGGACTTCCCGCACGGCACCCGCGCCGCGGCCGCCGCCGGGACGACGACGATCATCGAGCACGCGCACGGCGAGCCGGTCCGGACCGCAGGCGACCTCGCGGCGAAGACCGCCCACCTGGACGGCCGTGCCAACGTCGACTTCGCGCTCGCCGCGCACGCCTGGCCGGGCGCCGAGCGGGAGGTCCGGCCGCTGTGGGAGGCGGGCGCCGCCTTCTTCAAGGTGTTCACGTGCACCACGCACGGCGTGCCGGGGCATGACGCCGCCGCGCTGCGGCGGCACCTGCGCGCGACCGCCGAGGCGGGCGCGGTCAGCCTGCTGCACTGCGAGGACGAGTCGCTGACCGAGTCCGCGGGCGAGGTGCTGCGCGCGGAGGGCCGCGACGACGGCGGGCTCATCCCGCAGTGGCGCAGCCGCGAGGCGGAGGTCGTCGCGGCGATGGTGGCGGGCGTGCTCGTCCGCAAGGCGGGGGCGCGCGCGGCCGTCGCCCACGTCAGCCATCCCGAGGTCGCCGCGTACCTGGCGCGGGAGCGCGCGGGCGGCGCCCGCCTGTTCGCCGAGACCTGCCCCCAGTACCTGCTGCTCCGCGAGGACGAGGTCCTGGACCACGGCCCGTTCCGCAAGTTCACGCCGCCGGCCCGCGCCCGCTGCGACGCCGACGAGGAGGAGATGTGGCGGCTGCTGCGCGACGGGCCGCTCACGCACGTCTCGTCCGACCACGCGCCGTCGACGCGGGAGCAGAAGACGTCCGGCGGGATCTGGGACGTCCACTTCGGGCTGCCGGGCCTGGACACGACCATGCCCGCGCTCCTCGACGCCGCCGCCCGCCGGCTGATCTCCTACGAGGACGTGGCGCGCCTGTACGCGGAGGTCCCGGCCCGGCTGTACGGGCTCTGGCCCCGCAAGGGCCGCGTCGCGCCGGGCTCCGACGCCGACCTCGTGCTCGTGGACCCGGCGCGGGCGTGGACGGCCCGCGACGCCGCCGTCCACTCCAAGGCGGGCTGGACGCCCTACGACGGGCGCGCCTTCACCGGCCGGGTGGTGCGCACCTACCTGCGCGGCGACCTCGTCGCCGAGGACGGCGAACCCGCCGACGCGCGTACCGGGCGCTTCCTCCCCGGCCCCGGCCTGCGGCCCGGATGACGCGCGGGTCGCCGCCCGGCGCGGCCGCGGTCTAGGCTCTGGGCATGACGAACCTCCCCGAGCCCGCCGGAACCCCCGGCACGCCGGAGATGCGCGCCGGCGACGCGGACCGCGAGCGGGTCGCGCAGGTGCTGCGCGAGGCGGCCGGCGACGGGCGGCTGACCCTCGCGGAGCTCGACGAGCGGCTCGACGCGGTCTACGCGGCCAAGACCTACGGGGACCTGGAGCCGATCACCCGCGACCTGCCGTCGCCCGGGACGGCGGCGCCCCCGATGCCGGCCGGGGCGGCCGGGGCGGACTGGCGTCCGCTGGAGGGCGCGCCGACCTGGAAGACCGGGATCGGCATCATGAGCGGGTTCAACCGGACGGGCGTCTGGAACGTCCCCCGCAGGTTCCGGGCGTTCGCGTTCTGGGGCGGCGGCAAGATCGACCTGCGCGAGGCGCGGTTCGACGAGCCGGTGACGACGATCCGCGCGTTCGCGATCATGGGCGGGTTCGAGGTGATCGTCCCGGACGACATCACCGTGCACGTCAAGGGCCTCGGGATCATGGGCGGGTTCGACAACCGGGCCAGCGGACCGGGCGCGCCCGGCGCGCCGACGGTCGTCGTCAAGGGCCTGGCGTTCTGGGGCGGCGTCGGCGTGAAGCGCCGCAGGTCGAGCAGGCAGAAGCGGCGCGAGAAGGAACTGAAGCGCTCCCAGGACGACTGACGGCCGCGCTCAGCGCGCCCCCGTGAACCGCTTCCACGGACGCGCCTGCTCGTAGGCGGCGCACGCGGCCATGACCAGCGCGTCGGCGTGGCGGGCTCCGACGACCTGGAGCCCGATGGGCAGCCCGCCGGACGTGAAGCCGCACGGCACGCTCGCCGCGGGCTGCTGGGTCATGTTGAACGGGTAGGTGAACGGCGTCCAGCTCGTCCAGCGGCGGGACGCCGACCCCGGCGGCACCTCGACGCCCGCCTCGAACGCGGCGATCGGCATCGTCGGGGTGATCAGCAGGTCGTACCGCTCGTGGAACAGACCCATGAGGCGGCCCAGGTCCATGCGGCGGGCGGTGGCGGTGAGGTACTCGACGGCCGAGTACCGGGCGCCCTGCTCGCAGATCTCCCGCAGGCCGGGGTCGAGCCGCGCGCGGGCCTCCGGCGAGAGCTTCTCCACGACCTTGGCGGCGCCCGCGAACCACAGCACCTCGAACTCCTCGACCGGGTCGGCGAAGCCGGGGTCGGCCTGCTCGACCTTCGCGCCGAGCTCGGCGAACGCCTCGGCCGCGGCCGCGACGGACGCCGCGATCTCCGGATCGACCTCCGCGAACCCGAGGTCGGGGCTGAACGCGACGCGCAGGCCGGTCAGGTCGTCCGGGCCGGGCTCGCTGAACACGACGTCCGGCGGCGGCAGCGCCGACCAGTCGCGGCCGTCGGCGCCGCAGACCGCGTCGAGCAGCAGCGCCGCGTCCGCGACGGTGTTGGTCATCGGGCCGGTGTGCGCGAGCGTCCCGAACGCGCTCGCCGGGTAGTGCGGGATGCGGCCGTAAGTCGGCTTGATGGTGAAGGTCCCGGTGAACGCGGCGGGGATGCGGACCGAGCCGCCGCCGTCGGTGCCGAGCGCGAGCGGGGCCATGCCCGCCGCGACGGCCGCCGCCGCGCCGCCGGACGACCCGCCGGGCGTGCGGGACGGGTCCCACGGGTTGCGGGTGACGCCGTCGACCGGGTTGTCGGTCACGCCCTTCCACGCGAACTCCGGCGTGGTCGTCTTGCCGACGAACACCGCGCCCTGCTCGCGGAGGCGGGCGACGGCCGGGGAGTCCTCGTCCCAGGGGCCTGCCGGGTCGGCGGTCGCTGAGCCGCGCAGCGTCGGCCAACCGCGGGTGAGCAGGATGTCCTTGATCGAGACGGGCACGCCGTCCAGCGGGCCCAGCGTCGCGCCGCGCCGCCTGCGGTCGGCGGCGGATTTGGCCATGTCGAGCGTGGTCTCCGCGTCGACGAGGCAGAACGCGTTGAGCTCCGGGTCGTCCCGCTCGATCCGGGCGAGGACGGCCTCGGCCGCCTCGACCGGCGAGAGCGTCCCGGCCTCGTACGCCTCGATCAGTTCGGTCGCGGTCAGGTCGGCCGCGTCGGTCATGACTGCCCCCTCTGCTCTGACCCGGACCCGGATGAGGTTCCGACGTAGCCGAGCCGCTTGTCCACGACGTTGCGGAGCGGGCGGCCCGCCGCGTAGCGGCCGAGGTTGTCGGCGAACAGCCGGACCAGCTCGTCGCGCCAGCCGACCACGTCGCCCGACATGTGCGGCGAGACGATCACGTTCGGCATGGCCCAGAGCGGCGACGACGGCGGGAGCGGCTCGTCCTCGAACACGTCCAGCGCCGCGCCCGCGATGCGCCCGTCGCGCAGCGCCTTGACGAGGTCGGCCTCGGCCACCAGCGCGCCGCGCCCCACGTTGACCAGCCGCGCTGACGGGCGCATCCGGTCCAGCGCCGCGGCGTCGATCATGCCGCGGGTCTGCGGCGTGAGCGGCGCGGCCAGCACGACGTAGTCGGCGGCGGCGAGCGCCTCGTCCAGCCGCTCCATCGGGTGGACGGCGCCGAGGTCGGGATCGGCGTCGCGGGCGGTGCGGCCGACCCCGGAGACCGCCAGGCCCGCGGCGGACAGGCGGCGGCCGATCGCGCGGCCGATCGGCCCGGTGCCGACGACCAGCGCGCGGGCGCCGGTGATCCCCTCGGTCTCGCGGTGCCGCCAGCGCCGCTCCCCCTGCAGCCTGACGGTCGTGTGCAGGTCCTTCGCGAACGCGAGCACCAGCCCGAGGACGTACTCTGCAATCGGCTCGTCGAAAATGCCGCGCGAGTTGGTGATGACGGCGTCGCCCTCGATCAGGCCGGGGAACATCAGGCGTTCGACGCCCGCGCTGGCTATGTGCACCCAACCCGGCCCGCCGTCGGACGGCCAGGCGCCCGCGACGGCGTCCGAGAGGAAGTCCCACATGAAGAAGACGTCCGCGCCGGGAAGGGCCTCGGCCAGCTCCGGCTCGCGGACGTACCGGACGCGCGCGAGGCGCTCCACGGCGTCCATGCCGCGGGGCGGGACGTCGCCCGTCAGCACCACCACGTCGGGCGGCCCGGCGGGTGCGGGCGGAACATGCTCCATCGGCGCCACATCCAGGGAGAGCAGGGTTTACGCGAAGGCAACACGGGGAGGCATTGACACGCTAGGAACAGTTCGTAGGATTGTCAACAATCAGCGTGGTGCACCGCGGCCCCGGTCACCGCACTGAGACGTGTGCTGCAAGACCGTCGCAACCCGCTGCCCATGCAAGGCCAGGACGGATCCCAGAGCGCTCTAACAGCTCCCCCGGGAGCCAAACACGGAGAGTCCTTTCGGGTGGCGACGCCTTCGCCCACCCCTGTGCACGGGGAGGTCCAGCATGCCGAAGCTCATGACCATCACACTGGAGCGCCGCGGCGTCTCGTGCGTCGCGGAACTGCTGGAGAAGGACGCGCCGCGGACCTGCGAGGCGGTCTGGCGCGCCCTGCCCCTCGGCGGCGACGCGTACCACGCCAAGTACGCCCGCAACGAGGTGTACACGATGGTCGAGCGGTTCTCCGAGGAAGAGGTCGGCCTGGAGAACCCCACCGTCACCCCCATCCCGGGCGACGTCGTCTACTTCTCGTTCGCCGGCGGCATGCTCGACCGGCGGTTCAAGGAGGAGAAGAACATCCACGCCCTGCCCGGCGTCATCGACCTCGCGATCTTCTACGGCCGCAACAACCTGCTGCTGAACGGGGACGTCGGCTGGGTCCCCGGCAACGTGTACGCGACGATCGTCGACGGCCTGGATCGGATGGCGGAGGCGTGCAACGACGTCTGGCGATCCGGTGGAGCCGGCGAGCGCCTGGTCTACAGCCGTGCCGAAGCTTAGAGCGGTGGCCGCGCAGATGACATTCGACCCCACGCTGGTCGTCGGCCCCGAGTTGCTGGCCCAGCACGGCATCGGCGTCGTCGCGCCCTTCGACTTCGCCCTCGACCGTGAGCTGTGGCGGTGGACGCCCGACGACGTGTCGCTCTACATGACCCGGCTGCCGTACGTGCCCGTGCCGGTCACGGTCGAGATGGCGTCCGCGCTGTCAGACCAGTCGATCGTCCGGCAGGCCACGCGGGACGTGCTGGCGCCCGAGCCGCTCGCCGTCGCCTACGCCTGCGCCTCGGGCAGCTTCATCCGCGGCAAGGCGGGCGAGATCCAGCTGCACCAGTCGATGCTGTCGGCCGGGGCGCCGGTCTCGACGACGACGTCCGGCGCGCTGGTGGAGTCGCTGGCGCTGCTCAACGTCCGCCGGATCGCGGTCGTGACGCCGTACATCGACGCGGTCACCGAACGGCTGGTGTCGTTCCTCAACGAGTACGGCATCGAGGTCGTGTCGTCCGTCGGGATGGGGCTGCTCAGCCACATCTGGAAGGTCGGGTACGGCGAGATCGTGTCGGCGGTGTCGACGGTCGACGGCCCGGAGGCCGACGCCGTCTACATCAGCTGCACGAACGTGCCGACCTACGACATCATCGCGCCGCTGGAACAGATGATCGGCAAGCCGGTCCTCACGGCCAACCAGGTCACGATGTGCACCGCGCTGCGCGCGATGGGCCGCTCGGCGGCCGGTCCTGGGCAGTCGCTGGTGCAGCTGGCACCGTCCACGGCGGCGTGATCGCCATGAGCGTTAGGATTGCTGACTCCATGCACCAGAACGGGTTGAGCGCCGGATTCCTGTACCCCGGCTACAGCGCCGAGGACGACTACCCCGCCATCGAGCGCGCCCTGGGCGGCGTGCGCCTGCCGGTCGTGCACACGCTGATGCGCGAGGACGCCCACCGCGTCGACGCGCTGCTGGACATCGGCGGCGCCGACGTCCTCGGCGACGGCGCCCGCGCGCTGCGCGAGCTGGGCGTCCAGGCGGCGGTGTGGGCCTGCACCAGCGGGAGCTTCGTGTTCGGCTGGGACGGCGCCGAGCAGCAGGTCCGGGGCGTCGCCGAGGCGGCGGGGGTGCCGGCGTCCAGCACGTCGTTCGCGTTCGTGAACGCGGCGCGCGCGCTCGGCCTGACCAGGGTCGCGGTCGCCGCGACGTACCCGTCCGACGTGGCCGAGCGGTTCGTCGCGTTCCTCGGCCACGCCGGCGTCGAGGTGGTGGCGCTGTCCTGCCGGGGCATCATCACCGCCGCCGAGGTCGGCACCCTCGGCCGCGACGAGGTGCTCGCGTTCGTGGCGGCCAACGACCATCCGGACGCCGAGGCGGTGCTGGTGCCCGACACCGCGCTGCACACCGTGTCCTGGCTCGACGAGCTCGAGGCGCGGATCGGCAAGCCGGTGCTGACCGCCAACCAGGTGAGCGTGTGGGAGGGGCTGCGGCTCGCGTCCGGCCCCGGGGGGATCCCGCCGCGCACCGGGCTGGGCCGGCTGTTCGCCGCGCCCGCGGCCCTCTCCAGCGTCCCCGCCGGCGCCGCGGGCCCGGCCTCCGAGCGGGGACGAGACACCTGGCAGCTATGACGAAAGGGGCCCGCGGCATGGGCCGTTTGGGTGAGCTGGAACCTGTCCCCCGCAAATCGACCGTCGAGATCGTCTCGGACGAGCTGCGCGCGGCGATCATGTACGGGTCGCTGGAGCCCGGCGCGCAGCTCGGCGAGGCCGAGCTGGCCGGGCGGCTCGGCATCAGCCGCGGCCCGCTGCGCGAGGCGATGCAGCGGCTCGTCCAGGAGGGCCTGCTGGTCAGCGAGCCGCACCGCGGGCTGTTCGTGATCACGCTGGACGAGGGCGACGTGGAGGACGTCTACCTCGCCCGGCTCGCGATCGAGCGCGAGGCCTGCCAGCTGATCATGGAGCGGAACCGGGGGGAGGCGGTGGCCCGGCTCACCGACGCGCTGGACGCGCTGGTCGACGCGGCGAGCGAACGCGACCGGATCGCGATGAGCGACGCCGACCAGGCGTTCCACGAGGTGCTCGTCAGCTCGTCGGGCAGCCCCCGGCTGGAGCGGATGGCGCACACCCTGCTGGTGGAGACCCGGATGTGCCTGAACGCGCTGCAGGACACCTATCCGGAGCCGTCCGAGCTGGTGGAGGAGCACCGGCGGCTGGTCGACGCGATCGGCGACGGCGAGGAGGAGCGGCTGCTGACCCTCATCGAGGAGCACATGACCGACTCCATCGACCGGCTCCGCGTGTCCTAGGCGCCCGCGCTTTACATCGTGGCCGAAGGCCGCCTACATTGCAGATTGTCGACAATCTACCGGACGGACCGGAGGACGCATGGCAACGCTGTCACCCCTGCTCAAGCAGGCCACCCCCGTCCTGGCCGAGCGCGGCGAGGGCGTCTACCTCTACGACACCGAAGGCCGCCGCCATCTGGACTTCACCGCGGGCATCGGCGTCACCAACACCGGCCACTGCCACCCGCGCGTGGTCGAGGCCGCGCAGGAGCAGGTCGGGAAGCTGATCCACGGCCAGTACACGACCGTCATGCACGAGCCGCTGCTGCGGCTCACCGAGGCGCTCGGCGAGGTGCTGCCCGAGGGCCTCGACTCGCTCTTCTACCTCAACAGCGGCAGCGAGGCCGTCGAGGCGTCCATCCGGCTGGCCAGGCACGCCACCGGGCGGCAGAACATCGTCGTCTTCCACGGCTCGTTCCACGGCCGGACGATGGGCGCCGCCGCGCTCACCACGGCGGGCACCAAGTTCCGCGCCGGGATCGGCCCGCTGATGCCGGGCGCCGCGATCGCGCCGTTCCCGCAGGCCTACCGGTACGGGTGGTCCGAGGACGAGGCGACCAGGTTCGCGCTCCGCGAACTCGACTACCTGCTCGTCACCGCCAGCCCCGCCTCCGATACGGCCGCCTTCGTCGTGGAACCCGTGCTCGGCGAGGGCGGCTACATCCCGGCGCCGCCCGCGTTCCTGGAGGGCCTGCGCGAGCGCGCCGACCGGCACGGCATCCTGCTGATCATGGACGAGGTGCAGACCGGGTTCGGCCGGACGGGCCGGTTCTGGGGCCACCAGCACGCCGCCGCGGCGCGTCCCGACATCCTGGTCACGGCCAAGGGCCTGGCCAGCGGGTTCCCGCTGTCGGCCATCGCCGCGCCGACCGCGCTGATGGAGAAGGCGCGGCCCGGCTCGCAGGGCGGCACCTACGGCGGCAACGCGGTCGCCTGCGCCGCCGCGCTCGCGACGCTGCGGGTCGTCCAGGACGAGGACCTCCCCGGCAACGCGGCCCGGCAGGGCGCCCGGCTGGCCGACGGCCTGCGCAAGGTCGCCGCCGACCATCCGGCGATCGGGGACGTCCGCGGGCTCGGGCTGATGCAGGCCAGCGAGTTCACCACCCCGGACGGCGAGCCCGACGCCGGGACGGCGCAGCGGGCGCACAAGGCCGCCGCCGACCGCGGGCTGCTGCTGCTGACCTGCGGCGCGTACGGCAACGTCGTCCGGATGATCCCGGCGCTGGTCGTCACCGAGGCGCAGATCGACGACGGGCTCGCCCTCTGGTCGGCCGCGGTGGCGGACGCCGTCGGCTGACCCGCCCGCTCCTCGCCCGCGGCTGGACGGACGCCTCAGCCGCGGGTGAGGCCCAAGGCGGGCCGCCCGAGGGTGGGGTCAGGCCTGGGCGACGGCGCCTTCCTTGAGGAGGGTCTCGGCGTCGTCGAAGCCGAGGTCGTCCAGGACGGCGCGCGTCTGCCCGCCGGGCAGGACGGGAACGCCGTCGGTCCCGGGCCGGGTGCGGGAGAAGCGCGGGGCCGGTGCGGGCTGGCGCCGGCCCCCCAGGGCGGGGAACACGTCGCGGGACGTGTTCCACGGGTGCTCGGCCGCCTCGGTCATCGACAGGACGGGCGCCACGCAGGCGTCGCTCGGGACGAAGATCTCCGTCCACTCGTCGCGGGTCCTCGTCCGGAACACGGCGGCGAAGCGGTCGCGGAGGACGGGCCAGCCCGCGCGGTCGTGCTGGGCGGGGAGGTCCTCGCCGTCGAGGCCGGCGAGGCGGAGGAACTCGGCGTAGAACTGGGGCTCGATGGCGCCGACGGCCATGTGCCGCCCGTCGGACGTCTCGTACACGTCGTACCAGGGGGCGCCGGTGTCGAGCATGTTGACGCCGCGGCGGTCCTCCCAGAGGCCGCCGGCGAGGAAGCCGTGGATGAACGTGGACAGGTGCGCGGCGCCGTCCACGATGGCCGCGTCGACGACCTGCCCGCGCCCGCTGGTCTTCGACTCCAGGAGCGCCGACAGGACGCCCACGACGAGGTACATGCTGCCGCCCGCGAAGTCGCCGAGCAGGTTGATCGGGACCTGCGGCGGGCCGTCCGCGCGGCCGATGGCGTGCAGGGCGCCGGTGATGGCGATGTAGGCGACGTCGTGCCCGGCGGTCGGCGCGAGCGGGCCCTCCTGGCCCCAGCCGGTCATGCGCCCGTAGACGAGCCGCGGGTTGCGGGCGAGGCAGTCGTCCGGGCCGATGCCGAGCCGTTCGGTGACGCCGGGACGGAACCCTTCGAGCAGGACGTCGGACTTCTCGACCAGGCGGAGCACGACCTCTTGGCCGCGTTCGCTCTTGAGGTCGATCGCGATGGAGCGCTTGCCGCGGTTGGTGAAGTCGGCGCCGCCGGCGGTCTCGCCGTCCCGGACGGCGGACGCGCGGTCCACCCGGATGACGTCGGCGCCGAGGTCGGCCAGCAGCATCGCGGCGAACGGCCCGGGACCGATCCCGGCCAGCTCGATCACCCGCACTCCGGAGAGGGGCCCGTTGCCCATCAGCGACTCCCTGAATCTCGTTCGGCCTCCCAGTGTGCCCGATCCGGGTAAGTGCGTCCTGACCCGGGTCGCGGTTCAGCAGGCCGGGATCAGCGGGCCGGGATCAGCGGGCCGGGATCAGCGGGCGGTGAGGGTGACCGGGGCTGGCCGGGCGCCGGGCGCGACGAGGAGGCGGTTCTTGGTCGTCGACCGGTCGACGCCTTCGGCGTGCGGGACGAGCCCGCGCCCGGCGGCGGCCAGGTAGTACCAGCGGCCGGACGGCGACCGCCACCAGGTCCCGCTGACCGGACGGCGGGCGTCGCACGATCCCGTGGCCTTGTCCTTCTCGCCGAGCAGCGTGGCGCGGGCGGTGGCGGCGCCGCCGATGGGGGTCCAGCGGGTGCACACCCAGTCGGCGTGCTTCCCGCCGTGCGGCACGGTCCCCGACCAGAAGTTCCACGCCATCGCCTCGGAGACCGGCTGGGACGGCTCCGTCTGGCAGGCCAGGCGGTTCCAGAACTTCTGGCCTTCCGCGCCGAGCCTGGCGGGACGCTCCGTCCGGGCCGGGCGGTAGTCGGGCGAGTGGTAGCCGAGGACGGTGGCGCGCGGGCCGCCGAGGTCGCCGACCGTCCGCTCGCCGACGTGGAAGAGCGGGCCCCGGCCGCAGCCGGTGCTCGCACGGGCGGGGGCGGTCACGCCTGAGAACGTCGCGAGCCGCTCCCCCGCGAGCGTCTCGGGGCCCGGGTCCCAGGGGGCGAGGAGGTAGCGGCCGCCGCCGAGCGCGATCGGGGCGGACGGGTCGGCCCCGGCGGTCGCGACGTCGAGCCCGCCGTGCGTGTACCGGGCGATCTGGCCTCCGAGCCGCAGCACGGCGAGGGGCGCGCCGTCGACGCGGCCCGCGTAGAGCAGCTGCGCCGCGCCGCCGGGGCGGCGGGCCGCGCGCTCACCGGGCGCGGCCTCCCACGCGGCGGCGGCGCGCCCGGTGAACGCGCGGTCGCGGACGAGGTCGCCGCGGGGCGGCCAGGCGTCGAGGGTTCGGCCGCGCGTCCAGGCGTCCGGCGCGGCGGAGATCAGGCGCGGCGCGCGGGGCGCCGGCGCGTCGCCGTCGTCGGTCATCACCAGCGCGGCGACCAGCGCGGCCGTGAGGAGGGCGGCGGTGACGAGCGGCGCCGCCGAGCGGGTCCGGACGGGACGGAGCGCGGACTCGAAGCGCCCGGAGCGCCGTGCGGACGGCGGCGGGACGGCGTCCGCGGCCCGGATCACTGGCCACGGGTCGCGGACGCGCAGCTCGATCAGCTGGTCCCGGACGGCGTACCGGGGCAGCCCCTCCATGTGGCGCAGCACGTAGGCGACCCGGACGTGCGGGTCGAGCCTGGCCAGCATCGCGGTGAGCGCGGGGTCGGGCAGCTGCGCGGGCAGCGCGCGGAGCCAGGGCCCGAGGCCGATCCGGAGCCGCCGGGACGGGCGCAGCGCCCGGCGCAGCACGCGGGTGCGGCGGCGGGCCAGCCCGGCTGGCGAGCGGTCCCGGGCGCCGCGCGCGGTGCCGTCCACGATCCGGCACGCGATCGCCAGCCGGTAGACGCGCTTCCCCTTCCCCGGAAGAACGAAATACGCCATCCGGACAAGGTCGCCATATGCCGATTTAGTCGTCGGCGTTTCCGTGCGCGGATTCGCCAGCACATCTTCAGTCACGGCAGGCCGCTCCTTCTGGGCCGTTCCTTCGTAGCGGAGCTAGAGGTTAAGCCGGGCGGCAACGCGCCTGAACCGGAATTGGGAAAATGATTAATCGGCCCATTGAAATGGCGTTCGATTTTCCCGGAAGGCGCGGCGGGGGCCGCGGCGGGCGGCGGACCGTTCACGCGAGAGGCACCGCGCCCGTTTCGTCCCCGTACTACGCTGTCAGCCTCCGGGGAACCTCCCCGGGCCCCGGCACATCGAAAGATCGCGCCCCCGCCGCGCCCCGGACGAGCACAACGGAGAAGGACGTCCCGACCCATGACCCCCCACCCATGACCCCCCACCCATGAGCGAGGACGTTCCGGGCTACCGGGTGCTGGAGCAGGTCGGCGAGGGCGGCTTCAGCGTCGTGTACCGCGCGCACCAGGAGCACCTCGACCGGATGGTCGCGCTGAAGGTCCTGTCGATCGGGTCCGTCGACGACGCGGCGATGCGGCGCTTCCAGCGGGAGAGCAAGATCACCGGCCGGCTGTCCGGCCATCCCAACATCGTGACCGTGCTGGACACCGGCACCACCCGCTCCGGCCGCCCCTACATCGCGATGGAGTACTTCGAGCACGGCGCGCTCACCGACCGGCTCGCGCGGGAGGGGCCCCTGCCGGTCGCGGACGTGCTGCGCGTCGGGGTGAAGATGGCGGGCGCGCTCGCCGCCACCCACGAGACCGACGTCCTGCACCGCGACGTCAAGCCGCAGAACGTGCTGCTGTCGCGGTACGGGGAGCCGGCGCTCGCCGACTTCGGCATCGCACGACTGGTCGACAGCTTCGACGCCACCCACACGCAGGCGTTCACGCCGCACCACGCCGCGCCGGAGGTGCTGGAGGGGCGGCCGCCGGGCGTCGGCGCCGACATCTACTCGCTCGGCTCGACCCTGTACCAGCTCCTCGCCGACCGGCCCGCGTTCAAGGGCCCGCCCGGCGAGGGCATCGCGCTGCTGATGCTGCGGATCCTGAACGACGCGCCGCCGCCGATCCCGCGTCCGGACGTCCCGCCGCAGGTCGCGGACGTCATCGCCCGCGCGATGGCGAAGACGCCCGAGCAGCGGTTCGCGACCGCCGTCGAGTTCGCGCAGGCGCTCCAGCGGGTGCAGGGCGAGCTGGGGCTGCCGGTCACCGACGTCGCGCACAGCAGCGGATCGGTGCTGCCCGCGCCGCGTCCGGACGCCGGCGGCGGTACCGGGTCGCCGTCGTCGGGGTTCTCGTCGTCGGGTTCCCGGTCGGGGCCGCGGCTGTCGTTCCCGGACGCGTCCGGGCCGCCGCTCGTCCCCGAGTGGGCGCCGACCGCGCTGGGGCCGTCCACCCCGCCCACCGCGCCGCGGCGCCCGGAACCGTCCGCGCCCGCGCCGCCCTCGCCGTGGCATCCCGACGCGACCCCGCCGCACACGCCGGACGCGCTCCTCCCGCAGAACGCTCCCCCGCAGCAGGGCGGCGACCCGTGGGCGACCGGCGGCCGCACGACCCCGCACACCACGCCGCACGCGAACCCGCAGCAGCTCACCCACGACCAGCCGGGCGACGGGCCCCGCCGCGGCCTCATGGTGGCGGCGGGCGTCGCGCTCGTCGGCGGGCTCGCCCTCGGCGTCGGGGCGCTCGCCCTGACCGGCGGCGGCCCGGAGGAGCGGGACTCGGCCGCGAGCTCGCCGGAGCCGTCCGCGCCGGGCCCGCAGGGTCAGGCCACGGGCGTCCCGGCGGCGCCGATCACGCGCGCGCAGCTCGCGGCGGCCCGCCCCCGCAAGCTGATCGCCAGGCCCGTCGGGCGGACGGCCGCGCTGCTCTGGACGCTGCCCCCGGCGGCGCGGGAGCTGCCGCTGCTCGTCCAGCAGCAGCCCGCAGGCACCAGCCCGATCGTGGCGGTCAAGGCCGGGTCCCGGTCGGCGACCGTGCCTGGCCTGCGGCCGAAGACCGCCTACTGCTTCAAGGTCGGCGCGGTGCTGCGCCTCAACGACGGCAAGGCGCCGGACGTGGCCTGGTCCGCCCCCGCGTGCGTCAACAAGGCGAAGAAGCGGGCCTAGCGGCACTTCCACACGGGCAGCCCGGCGAAGCTCTTCCAGTCGCCCGGCGTGTTGACCAGGTAGCCGATGACGTACCCGGTCTTGCCCTTGTAAGTGATCTTCGCGTACATGTCCCCGGCGAGGTCGGCGTTCCGCTCGTAGTACACGCCCCTCTCCTGGCAGTTCACGGTGACCGTCTCGCCGTTGTTGTCATTCATGGTGGCGACCGTCGTGCCGCCGTTGGCGTCCGCGACATTCCTGACATAGCCGTTGGAGTTCTCGTTGCGCTCGACCGGGTACCGGGTCGTGGGGCCGGTCAGCTTCGCCGTCCGGGTCGCGCCCGGTCCCGTTCCGGCTCCGTTCACGGCGGCGACGTTGAAGGTGTAGGAGCCGTTCGTCCAGATCTCGCCGAGGGTCGCGGACGTCGCCGAGACCGTCCGGCTGCCCTTGACGGGGCCGTCCCAGGTGAGCCTGTACGTGGTGCCGGCCGCGCCGGGCGGGGCCGTCCACGAGAGCCTCGCCCCGGACGCGGTGGCCTGCGCCGCGAGGCCGGTCGGCGCGCCCGGCGTCACGCACGGCCGGACGGGATCGCTGGGCGCGGAGACCGCTTCGCGCGTCCGGCCTCGGGCGTCCTTGTAGCGGACGGCGACGCGGAACCGGTACTCGCGGCCGCATTCGCCGCCCGCCACCGTGAACGTGAACGGGCCCGCGCCCGACGTGATCGCCTCCGGGGCGGCCGACAGCCCGGACGGGACGTCCTTCAGCAGGTACCCGATGATCCCCTCGCCCTGCGAGGGCTGGAAGTCGACGCGCATCGTCCCCGAGCCGGGCGTGACCGACACGTTGGACGGCGCGCTCGGCGGCTCCCCTGGGCGCGGCGGCGGCGGTGACGTGGGCGGATTCCGGCGGGGCGGCGGGGCGTCCCCGTCGCCGGGCAGCGGGATCGTGCGGCGCTTCGGCCCGCCCGCGACCCGGTCCTTGTACTTGTCGATGCCCTTGTGCGCGCCCTGCCGGTCGATGACGACGGCGTGGGGCCCGGACGGGTCGTTCGCCCACAGCAGCCCGTCGCGGACGAACACGTCCAGCGTGGACGGACGTCCCGTCACCGGGATCGGAGGCTGGAACCGGTTGGCGGCCGAGTCGTACACGATCAGCGCCCCGGCCGTCTCGTCCGGGATGTAGACCTTCGCGCCGAGCATCTGCGGGGCCCGGTACCGGTGCTTCGGCATCGCGAGCCGCGTGCTGGAGTACCGCCCGGTGTCGGTGTCGACGGTCACCAGCGACCCGGTCCCGGGCACCAGCAGCGGGACGGTCTTGCCCTCGGTGTGCGCGGGGGCGAGCACGCCGCCGCGCCCGGCCTGCCGGACGGTCGTCGGCAGGCTCACCGTGAGCCGCGCCCCGGACGACTTCACGACGGTCGCGGTCGCGGCGGTGGAGTCGGTGACGACGGGGTCGCCGGCGGCGATGGTCAGCGCGAGGCTGTCGCCGGGCGCGCCGACCTTCACGGGCGGCTGGAGCGTTCCGTCCTTGAACGCCGACACCTCGCCCTTCTGCGACACCGGCACCCACAGCGTGCCCTGCGCGTCGATCCCGGCCTGCCCGAGGATCGGCGGCAGCGCGGCGGACGCGCCGACCGGGGCCAGCCCGACCGGGTCGATCTGCTGCACGGCACCCTTGACGGAGTCGACCGTGTACGCCCTGCCCGAGCCCGCGAGGACCTGGATGCCCCTGCCGAGCGGGCGGCTCTGGGAGATGTTCAGCTGGGACGGGTCGAGCCGGCTGACCACGCCCGTGTCCAGGTCGATGAGCAGCACGGTGGCGCCGTCCTGGACGATCTTGATGTTGTGGCCGCGCATCTGCGGGATCACGCCGGTCTTGCCGTCCACCTTGCCCGCCGGGCCGTTGACGTGGACGACGAGGCCCTTGCTCCGCGCGCTCAGCCAGGCGCCGACGTCCGCGATGCGGTATTTGGCGCTCGCGACGCCGACCCCGTACACGGCGGCGGCGATGCCGAGCACGCCGACCAGCCCTACCGCGACCTGCCCCGTCAGCCGGTCCCGCCGGAACAGCACCCCCACGCCCGCCACCCGCACGTTTCCGATCACCCTCCCCGTCGACGGGACAAGGTAGCGGATCATGAACGCGAATATCCGCGTTTCCGCAGATAAGGGGCATGTGTCAGGTGTCGCGGAGCGTGGCGGCGTAGGTCTCCACGGTGATGTTCCGCCCCGACAGGATGACCACGAGACGCCCGGTGACCTGGGCTTTTCCGGCGAGGACGGCGGCGACCCCGGCCGCGCCCCCGCCCTCGGCGACCAGGCCGTGCTCGCGGAAGAGCCAGCGCGTCGCCGTCCGGA
Organism: Actinomadura sp. 1N219; assembly: GCF_044326405.1. Lineage (NCBI taxonomy): Bacteria > Bacillati > Actinomycetota > Actinomycetes > Streptosporangiales > Thermomonosporaceae > Actinomadura > Actinomadura sp. 1N219. Next base: position 203,338 of record NZ_JBIRAY010000012.1, read on the forward strand.
TCTGGTCATCGGTGACGGACGTCAGCTCGGCGTCCCGGCCGATGACCTGCGGCGTCACGCAGCCGGGTTCGAGGTTGCCGGGCAGGGCGTCGGCGAACGACTCGCCGACCTCCACCTCGACGACCCGTCCGGCCGCCACCGAGGCGGACACGCCGCGCGACACGGCCGACTCCACGCCGACGAGCCGCACGTCCCCGCGCTCGCGCGCCCACAGGCTGAGCCCGGCGAGGAAGCCGCCGCCGCCGACCGGCACGACGACCGTGAGCGGCCCGTCCGCCTGCCGGTCGAGCTCCCGCCCGACCGTGCCCTGCCCCGCGATGACCGCCGGATCGTTGTAGGGCGAGACGTAGTGGCCGGGCAGGGAGAGCGCGTGCGCCTCGGCCTCGTCGTACGTCGTCCCGTGCTGGACGAGCCGCACCGGATACGCGCCGATCTTGTCGACCTTCGCCTGCGACGCCCGCGTCGACACGACCACGGTGACGTCCGCGCCGGACCTGGCCGCCGCGTAGCCCATGCCGAGGCCGTGGTTGCCCGCGCTCGCCGTGACGGCCGGGACGCCGTCCGGCAGCGCCGCCAGGGCCGCGAGCGCGCCCCGGACCTTGAACGCGCCGGTCGGCTGGAACGTCTCCAGCTTCAGCGCCGCTCCGGACCCCAGGCCGGAGGACGGCACCAGCGGCGTCGGCGCGAGCTCGGCGGAGACGACACGCCAGGCGCGGTCGAGATCGTCCGGTCCGGGCGGCCGGACGGCGCGCACGCTCAAGCTCGCTCCCCCGGACGCTCCCCCGGCGGCGTCTCGCCGAGCCGCTCGTGCAGCCGCAGCCGGACCTCCTCCGGCGTGTAGCCGCGGCGTCGCCGCTCCGCCCGGACGATCACCGCCCCGGTCGCCGCGACGCCCAGAACCCCGGCCAGCCCCAGCGCCTTCCACAACCCCAGCGTTTTCACCCATCGCATCCGGCTACGGTATCGATCATGCCTGGTACGAGCATCTCCCTCGACGAGGCCGCCGACCTGACCCGCACCGGGGACGTGTGGCTGTTCCGCGGCCGGACGGTCGCCGACCGCGCCATCCAGATGACGACGAACAGCCCCGTGAACCATGTCGGGATGTCGCTGGTCATCGACGACCTGCCGCCGCTGATGTGGCACGCCGAGCTGGGCCGGTCCCTGCGGGACATGTGGACGGGCGGGCACCACCGCGGCGCGCAGCTGCACGACCTGCGCGACGCCGTCCTGGCCTGGGGGAACCGGTACGGGCAGCGGGCGTGGCTGCGGCAGCTCGACCCGCCGCCGGCACGGGAGACGGAGGACGCGGCACTGCGGGCCGTGGCGCGGCTGGACGGCACCCCGTTCCCGTCGACGTCCAGGCTCGCGACGCGGTGGCTAAGGGGGCGGGTGCCGATCCGGCGTCCGGCCGAGCGCGAGGCGAATCTGGAGACGGCGTTCTGCGCGGAGATCGTCGCGGTGACGTACCAGTCGATGGGGCTGCTGCCGAAGGGCCGCCGCCCGAACTGGTTCGATCCCGGCCGGTTCTGGAGTGGCGACGACCTGGAGCTGGAGACGGGCGCCGTCCTCAGCGGCGAGATCGCCGTCAGCGTCCCCTTGTCGTAACGTCCCGGCGGTCTTTCAGGGATCGCGGGTGGAGGCGGCGGCGGAACCGGCGGAGGCGTCCGGCCCTGGCGGTGACGAGGCGTCCGAGCTCGTCGGTGTGCCGCCAGGCCCGGTCGGCGGCGTCCGGCCCGGGGTGGGACCCGGCGAAGCGGCTGCGGTTGACGAGGTCGGCGAGCGGGCCCAGATGCCCGTGGGCGTCGTCGCCGACGCTGGACGCGCCGAACCGCGCGACCTCGTGCGCCGTGAGCGTGCGGGCCGTGGACAGGCCGACGTCCGCGAGGTGGTCGAGGGCCTGGTGCCAGGCTCCGGTGATGCGGGCGGCGGGCGCTCCCGTCCGGCGGCGCCGCTTGCGCAAGGCGGGCGCGAGCAGCACTGCCAACACGTAGCCGATGAGCAGGACGACCCCCGCGATCGACGCGAACACCCACCACGGCGTGGGCTCGCTATCGGCGGCCACCGGTTTCACAGGAGCCTTCTGCGTCGTGTTGCCCGGCCCTGGGCCGCGCTGCTGCGACGCGGCGTTCTTCTGCGCCTGCTCCAGCTTCTGCTCCGTCTCCCCCGCAGCGACCGCGTCGTTCTTGTTGGAGCGGCGCGCGTTGTCGGGGAGCGGGTTGAAGCGGATCCAGCCGAGACCGTCGAACTTGACCTCGGGCCAAGCCATCACGTCCCCGGAACGGACCTGGACGGTGTCGCCCACACGATTCCCACCGTCGAAGCCCACCACGACACGGGACGGCAGGCCGAGCGTCCTGGCGAGCAGCGCGTAGGCGGTCGCGAAATGCTCCGGCGTGCCGCGCCTGCCTTCGCCTAGGAAGTAGTCGAGCTGCCGGTAGCTGTGGCCTGGCGGCGCCGTCACGTCGTACCTGGCATACCGCTTGAGGTACTCCGCGAGCATCGCGGCCTTCTGGATCGGTGACACCGCGCCTTGCGTCGCCCCTTCCGCGAACTTGCGGAACTCGGCGATCTGGACGGGCGGCTCCTTCGCGCCGGGCCCCCACGCCAGTTCCCGCGCGGCCCTCGCCTCGGCGTCGGTGGCGACGGCGGCGTCCGCGAGGTCGTCGGCCGTCCATTCGGGCACGACCGACTCGACCCGGTACGTCTGGCCGGGGCGCAGCGGCTGCGCGGCGGCGAGCGCGCCGCTGTCCGGGTCGACGACGACCGGGAGCCCGTCCACCTGCCGGGGACGGTCCGCGGCGGGCACCCACACGCCGGGCAGGTCGCGGATCGTGATCCGCTGCGCGACCTCGTGCGTCTTGCGCGGCCGCGGCCCTTCCGGCACGCGCCGCCCGGTCGGGACGAACCGTGCGGTGGACGACCACGTCACGCCGTCGAACCTGTCCAGGACGGCCAGCCGCGCGATCTCGTTCCGCTGCGCCTGGACGGTGAACATGGCCTGGTCGGGGCTCAGCAGCCAGCCGCCGACGCGGTCGAGCGGGCTGACGCTGTCGCGCTGCTGCGGCGGCGGGGCCTGCACCTGCTCGCGCGGGTTGTACGGTTCGGCGCTCACCGGGACGACCGGCCCGGCGCCGAACGCCAGCCCGCCGAGCACGGCGGCCGCGGGAACCCCGACGACGAGCGGCCGCCAAGCGACCCGCGAACCGGCCATGTCAGCTCGTACGAGGGTAAGCACCGCGATCAGGACGACGGTCGCGGCGGCGAGCGGCGAGTTGGAGCCGGGGCCGTCCACGCCGAGCAACAGCGCGACCGCCCACACGGCGAGGGCGGGGAGGCACGGGGCGGCGCGCAGCGAGGTCCGCAGCGCGAGTTCGGCGGACGCGAACGCCGCCAGCCACACCACAACGTTCACCAGGACGAGCAGCTCAGGCTTCGCCGGGGCGGGAAGCAGCGTGGTCAGGATCGACTTCCACGAGCTGAGGACGCCTTCGCGGAGCGCTTGCGGGAGCGTCCCGCCGCTGAGCGCCGGGCGCAGGACGGTGACCGCGACCGTGCCCGCCCACGCGACCACGGTCAGCACCAGCGAGATCCACAGCGGCCAAGGGCCCTTGTCCTTGCGCGGGCCCGAGAGCAGCGCGCACAGCACAGTCGGGACGGACGCCGCGACGGCCACGACCGGCAGCACCGGACCGAACCCGAAGACCCGCTGGAACGACAGGCCCGCGACGGTGACCAGGCACGCCGTCACGACGAGCGAGACGTACCGCGTCACCGGACGCTCCCCAGCCTCCGCCACGCCTCCGCCAGCCCGTCCAGGTCACCGAAGTCGATCAGATGGACGCCGGGCGGCGCGGACGCGGGCTCCGGCGGCCTGACCCGCAGCACCACGATCCGGTCGAACCGGCTCCGGACGGCCGCGATCCGCCCCAGCTCCGCCGCCCCGGACGTGACGACGACGAGCGAGCCGCCCGCGCGCACACGGCGAACCGCGTCCACGATCGACTGCGGCCCGTCCCGCGTCGCGACGGCGGTGAGCCGGTCGAGGACGACCTCCATGTCGTCGGGTCCGCCTCGCGTGTCGGCGATCGGCCCGTTGCCGGTCAGGATGCGGACCGGGAAGTTCGCCGCCGCCGCGCCCGCCGCGACCGAGGCCGCCGCGTCCACGGCCAGCTCGAAGTCGTCGGGCTCCGGCCACGACTCCGGCCGCGCCTCCAGCACGATCGTCGTCGTGGGCAGGCTCGCGTCCACGAGCTGGCGGACCATGAGCGTGCCCGTCCGCGCCGACGACTTCCAGTGGATGTGGCGCATCTCGTCGCCGATCACGTACTCGCGCAGCGCGTGGAACGTCGCCGTCCCGGCCGGGGACCTGTCGCTCGTCGGGCCCTCCAGGTGGTACGCGCGGCCGGACGGCAGCAGCGGCAGCCGAACCGTCCTCGGCCGGACGAGCAGCACCTGCGGCGCGCCGTACTCGCGGACCCGGCGGGCCAGCCGCAGCGGATCGGCCCGCACCAGCCGCAGCGGCCCCACGGGGATCTCCCCGCGCCGCTCCGTCGGCAGCCGGTACGTCACCGACCGCGTCCCGCCGGACCGCAGGCGCGGGACGTCCACCGCGACCGACGTCGCCCCGGCCGCGTCATGCGCGCTGAGCCCTCGCGCGCCGCGCCCCTTGTTCGTCACGTGCAGGACGCCCACGGCCGGTTCGCCGCGCTCCACCTTCGTCGGCGCGATCTCCCGGCGGACGTCCAGCTTCGGCTGCGGCAGCGTCCACAGCGCCGCGGCCGCCACCGCGACGAGCCCCGCCACCGCGAGCATCGCGGGCTCCGGGTAACCGAGCCACCAGCCCGCCGCGTACAGCAGCGCCGACACGGCCGCCGTCCCCCATCCGAGCGGCGTCAGCACGTCACACCCCAGCCGCCTGCGGCGTCGGCACGTTCTGCAGCGCCTCGCCGACGATGTCGGCGCCGGTGCGGCCGCGCAGCTCCGCCTCCGGCGTCACGATCAGCCGGTGCGCGATCACCGGGACGGCGAGCGCCTTCACGTCCTCCGGGACGATGTAGGACCGGCCGGCGGCCGCCGCCCGCACCCGCGCCGCGCGCAGCAGCGCGATGCTGGCCCGCGGGCTCGCGCCGAGCCGCAGGTCGGGATGCTCGCGCGTCGTCGCGACGACCCGCACCAGGTAGTCGTAGAGCGGCGGCGCGACATGCAGCCGCTGCGCGAAGTCGATCATCCGGGCGAGGTCCTCGCGGGCCATCACCGGCGGCATCTGGTCGAGCGTCGCGCCGGTCGGCGCTCCCGCGAGCAGCGCCACCTCCGCCTGGTGGTCGGGATAGCCCATCGAGATCCGCATCAGGAACCGGTCGAGCTGCGCCTCCGGCAGCGGGTACGTGCCGTCCATGTCGACCGGGTTCTGCGTCGCGATCACCATGAACGGGCGCGGCACCGGATGCGGCGTCCCCTCCACCGTCACCCGGCGCTCCTCCATGACCTCCAGCAGCGCCGACTGCGTCTTCGGCGAGCCGCGGTTGATCTCGTCCGCGACGGCGAGGTTCGCGAAGATCGGCCCGGCGTGGAACTCGAACGCGTTCGTCCCCTGGTTGAAGATCGACACGCCGGTGATGTCGCTGGGGAGCAGGTCGGGCGTGAACTGGATCCGCGCCCACTTCGCCTCCACCGACGCCGACATCGCCCGCGCGAGCGTCGTCTTGCCGACGCCCGGGACGTCCTCGACCAGCAGGTGCCCCTCGGAGAGCAGGCAGATCAGCGCCAGCTCCACCTTCTCCCGCTTGCCGCGCACCACCCGCTCGATGTTGCCCGCCAGCCCCGCGAACATCTGCGCGAACCGCCCGGCCAGCGCATCCGCGTCCATCCCCGCGATCTCAGTCATTTCAGACGCACCCCCAGAGCGTCGAAGAGAAGGTCCCCGAGTTCGAGCCGGGGGTGGCCACGTACAGGTCGCTGACCCAGCGCACCCTGCCGTCGTACTCGATCTTGTCCCAGATGGCGCTCTTCCGGCTGGAGTCGTCCGTGTCGGTGACCCCCTCGCCCTGCTGCTGGCAGATCACCTTCACCGAACCGGTGAAGCCCTGCGGGAACGTGCCGTCCTGCGCGTACTGCGTGCCCGGGCCGGAGCGCAGCCGGGTCGTGGTGCTGTTGTTGTGGTGTCCGTTGTAGGACCGCGCGTGCGGGGCGGGGTCGAGGTTCGCGGTCCCGCTCACCGCCGTGGACGAGCCGGCGCCGTTGCGGGCGGTCACGCTGATCGTGTAGGTCCGTCCGTTGGTCAGGCCCCTGACCTGGTGCGAGGTGCTCTTGCCGGTGGCCGTCCCGGCTCCCCAGGCGATGTCGTAGGTGACGTCGTAGCCGGACGACTTTCCCCAGGTCAGGTCGGTGCCGTGGTTGACGGGCGTGGCCGTCAGCGACCGTGGCGGGCCCGGGGCGGTGCAGGCGGTGGCGCCGACTTCGCCGGACTCGCTGTAGGCGGGCCTGCCGTCCTTGCCCTTGTACTCGGCGGCCACCTTGTAGATGTGGGTCGTGGTGTCGCAGGTCAGGCCGCTGACCTTGAACGTCCCGCCGGGGCTGTTCGCCGGGAACTGGGCCGGGCCGGCGCCGGCAACGGGACGGCCCGACCGGTCGAGGAGGACGAACCTCGTCACCGGGTAGACGCCCTGCGGCTGCGCGGCCGGGGTGAAGCGGACGTTGACGGAGCCGTTGTCGCCGGACGCGGCGGGCGTCGGCGGGTCAGGCGCGCTCGGGTCCTTCTTCACCGGCGGCCGGTTCTGGGGAGGCTGGGCGTTGGAGCCGCCGCGGCCGCCGCCGGAGCCGTTGCGGTTGCCCCGGCCGTTGCCGGGGTTCTCCTGGACGGGCAGCGGCCGCCGCGCGCCGCCCGGGATCTTGTCCTCGTACTTCTTGATGCGCTTGACGCCGCCGTTGGAGTCGAACGCGAACGCGAACGCGCCGTTCGGGTCGTTCACCCAGAGCATGTGGTCGCGGACGAGCATCTCGATCGCGCCGCCGGGACGGGTCGCCGCGAGCGGCCGCTCCCAGGCGTTGCGGTCGGTGTTGAAGACCAGCAGCCGCCCGGACGTGCGGTCGGGCAGGTAGACGCGCGGGCCGAGCACGTGCGGGGGCTCGAAGGCGTGGTTCGGCATGCGCAGCGCGACCGATTCGACGCGTCCGACGCCGGTGTCCAGGAGGTACAGCGCGCCGCCCGCGCCGAGCATGGGGACGACCTGCCCGTCGGCGACGGCGGGGACCTTGACGCCGTGGCGCGCCTTCGCCACTGGCGCGGGCAGGGTGATCCGCTGCGTGCCCTCGGGCCGGACGATCAGCGCCGTCGCCGAGGTGCTGTCGACGATCACGGGCCGTCCGGCGGCGATGGTCAGCGCGAGGCGGTCGCCGGGCTTCCCGGCGGCGACGGGCGTGCCCTTGCCGCCGTTCTGGAACGGGACGACCTCGCCGGTCTGCGGGACGGGCACCCACAGCGCCCCGTCGGCGTCGATGCCCGCCTGCCCGAGCGGCGCGGTGAGGGTGGTGGCGGCGCCGACCGGGGTGAGGTGCAGCGGGTCGATCCGCTGGACGGCGCCCTTGACCGCGTCGATCGTGTACGCGGTCCCGGCGCCCGCGACGACCTGGAGGCCGGGCCCGCCGACCGGGCGGCTGCCGGTGATCTTGAGCTGGGACGGGTCGATCCGGCTGACGACGCCGGTGTCCTCGTCCACCAGCAGCACGGTCGTGCCGTCCTGGACGACCTTGATGTCGTGGCCGCGCATCTGCGGCACCACGGTCGCCTTGCCGTCGACCTTGCCCGCGAGGCCGTTGGCGTGCACGACCATGCCCTTGGCGCTCGCGCTCAGCCAGGCGCCGACGTCCGCGAGCTCGTACCGCGCGCTGGCCGTGCCCACCCCGTACACGAGCGCGCTCACGCACAGCACCCCGACGAGCCCGGCCGTGATCTGGCCGGTCAGGCGGTCTCGCTGGAAAAGTTGGATAAGTCCGCGCCGACGCGTGGCCGGTGCGGAGGATCGGTCCCCGTTCAATCCCCGTCACCCTCTCGTCGCGCCGTGCGTGTGAACCACGAACCTCGGCGCGAAGGGCACCATAACGGTAATGCGGGTCATGCCGGAGCGGGATTCACGAAGATCTCGCCTGGTGGTCGGCTGTAACACCGCGGGTTACGGGCGGATCCGCATGAGATTGATCACATTCGTCCGGGACGGCGGACTCCGCCGTATCCGGACCGCGGTGATCCGAACGCGAACGTTATCCCCGACGTCCTATGGTTGGGCATCGCGACGACGACTTCCGGGGTGGACGTGGACGACATCAGCATCGGCGACCTGTGGGACCGCGTGACGGGCACTCAGCCCGACCCCCCGTTGTGGCTGGTCGCCCTCGTCGGCCTCGTGGCGCTCGGGTCGGTCGTGCACGGGCCCACATGGCGGGTCGCGCGGAACACGGTGACGATCGCGCACGAGGGCGGGCACGCGCTCGTCGCCCTCCTCACCGGCCGGAAGCTGGACGGCATCAAGCTGCACTCCGACACCTCGGGCGTGACCGTCTCGCGCGGCAAGCCGCACGGCCCCGGGATGATCTTCACGGCGATGGCGGGGTACCTCACGCCGCCGCTGCTCGGCCTGTTCTTCGCGCTGCTCCTCGCCGACGGCCGCATCACGCTGATGCTGTGGTTCTCGCTGGCGCTGCTGGCGGGGATGCTCGTCATGATCCGCAACGCCTACGGCGTGCTGTCGGTGGTCGCCACCGGCGCGATCATCTTCGCGGTGTCGTGGCTGGGCAGCGCCGAGGTCCAGGCCGGGTTCGCGTATCTGGCGGCCTGGTTCCTGCTGCTGGCGGCGACCCGTCCGGTGATCGAGCTGCAGCGGATGCGCACCCAGCGGATGGCGCCGAGCTCGGACGCCGACCAGCTCGCGAACCTCACCGGCGTCCCGGGCCTGGCGTGGGTGAGCCTGTTCGGCGCGACCGCGCTGCTCGCGCTGCTGGCCGGAGGGGCCCTCCTCGTCCCGGACGGGCTGTCCCTGCCCGACTTCTCCCTCCCGTCCGCGCCCTGACCGGAGACCAGCGCGGTTTGCGGCGCGGAGTGTCCTAGGGCGCCGATAGTTTCGATGGTGTGAGCGATCGATGGGACCGGGAGCAGGTGCTCGGCCTCGCGCCCGACGCGCCGTCCGCGAAGGCGGCGGGCGGCGTCGCCAAGCCCGGCAAGTGGGCCGGGACGGGCTGTGACGGCGAGGCGGTGTGGGGCGAGTGCCAGGGCAGCGGCAAGTCCGCGTACCGGGCGTGCGCCGACCTGACCGAGCCCGCGTTCCGGTGCTCGTGCCCGAGCCGGAAGTTCCCGTGCAAGCACGCCCTCGGGCTGCTGCTGCTCTGGGCCGACGGGGCGGTCGGCACCGGGCCCCGTCCGGGCTGGGCGGCCGAGTGGATCGAGGAGCGGCGCGAACGCGCGGGCAGGGCGGCGCAGCGGCAGGCGACGACGGCCGCCAAGACCCGCGACCCGAAGACGGTGGAGCGGCGGGAGCGGCGCGTCGACGACGGGCTCGCCGAGCTCGACCAGTGGCTCCGCGACCAGGTCGCGCACGGCCTCGCGCAGGCGGACAAGTCCTCCTACCGGCTCTGGGACGACGCGGCGCGGCGGCTCGTCGACGCGCAGGCCGGGTCGCTCGCCGGGCACGTGCGGGGCCTCGCGGCGATTCCCCGGCAGCCCGGCTGGCCCGACCGGCTCCTGGAGGAGTACGCGCTGCTGCGGCTGCTGGTGCGGGCGTACGCGCGGCGCGACGAGCTGCCGGAGGGGCTGCGCGACACCGTCCGGTCGCGGGTGGGGTTCACCGTCCCGCAGGAGGAGGTGCTGGCCGGCGGGGAGCGCGTCCGGGACAACTGGTGGGTGACCGGCTCGCGCGACACCGCGCAGGATCTCCTGACGACGCGGCGGGTGTGGCTGCTGGGGAGGCGGACGCGGCGTCCCGCGCTCGTGTTGTCCTTCGCCGCGCCGGGCACGTCTCTGGACGCGTCGCTCATCGTGGGCACGGAGATCGACGCGGAGGTGGCCTTCTATCCGGGTGCGCCGCCGCTGCGGGCCCTGGTCGCCGAGCGGCATGGAGCGGTGGCGCCGGGCAGGCCGGACGGGACGTCCGTCCAGAGTTTCCTGGACGAGCACGCCGCGGCGCTGGCGCGAGATCCATGGCTCGACCGCTGGCCCGCGACACTGGAGAACGTGCGCCTGGCCCGCGCGGCGGGGGGCCACCTGGCCGTGGTCGACGGCGCCGGGGACGCGCTGCCGCTCCGGCTCGGCGACCCGTGGCGGCTGCTCGCGCTGTCGGGCGGCGGGCCGGTGACGATGGCGGGCGAGTGGAGCCCGCGCGGCCTGCGCCCGCTGGCCGCGTGGCACGACGACGAGGGGACGGTGGTCCTGTGACCGCGTGGAACGAGCACGTCACGGCCGCGCTGCTCGGCACGGAGCGCCGTGATCCGCCCGTCCTGCCGGAGGCGTCCGGCCTGCCGGAAGGGTCCGCCGAAGGCGGCGACAAGCCGGGGCGGCTGCTCGACCAGGCGGCGGTGCTGGCCGTCCGGCGCCGGGCGGGCCGGGTCCCGTCGGTCGAGGCGCCCGAGCCGGTGGCGCTCGCCCCGGTGGAGGACCTCCCGGTCGTGCCGGGCCCGGCGGCGGCGCGGCTGCGGCGGATCCTGAGCGGCGAGCAGATCCGGGTGCTGCCCGAATGGCTGGACGCGGCGGCCGACCGCGGCTTCCGGGTCCCCGCCCAATCGCTGCCCGACCTGCTGGAACGCGGGCGCGGCGACCGGGTGCTGCGGCCGTCGATCACGCGGGCGGCCGGGCGGCGCGGCGTGTGGCTGGCCTTGCAGAACACCGATTGGGCGTATCTGGTCGGGTCCGGGGACGACCCCGGCGGCGGCCCCGAGGTGTGGGAGACGGGGACGCGCAACCGTCGCGTGGCCTACCTGACGATGCTCCGCGGCACCGACCCCGCGAAGGCGCGGAAGCTGCTGCACGAGACGTGGGCCACGGAGCCCGCCCCCGACCGCGCGGCCTTCCTCGCCACCTTCGGGCACGGGCTGTCCCTGGACGACGAGGAGTTCCTCGAATCTGCGCTGGAAGATCGCGGCAAGGACGTCCGGCAGTTCGCGTCCGACCTGCTGGCCCGCATGCCCGGGTCCGCCTACGGGGAGCGCATGGCCGCCCGCGCCCGCGCGTGCCTCACCGCCGAGTCGCGCGTCACGCACGGGCGGAAGCAGACCTGGATCCGCGTCGAGCCACCGCAAGCCCACGGCGACGACCTGGCGCGCGACGGCGTCCCGTTCCATCCGAGCGGGTCGTTCGCGCCGAGGAGCGGCGGCGCGCCGGTGGGCACCCGGGCGGCGTGGCTGCGCGAGATCCTCGCCCGCACACCCCTGTCGACCTGGACGGAGCTGTTCGCGCTCCCGCCGATGGAGATCGTCTGTCTTCCGGTCTCGGAGTCGGACGGGCGGGACGTCCACATCGGGTGGGCCCGCGCAGCGCTCGGCCAGCGCGACGCCGACTGGGCGCGGGCGCTGCTCAAGGGCGGCGTCATGGTGGACGAGCCGGAGGCGCTCGCCGACCTGCTGGCCGTCCTGCCGGAGGCGGAACGCGACACGGCGGCGGCCGACCTGATCAAGTGGGTGGAGGGGCAGCCCGACCTGCTGCGGGTGCTGGAGCGCGTCCCCGGGCCGTGGACGGGCGCGCTCGCGTCGGCGGTCGTCGCGACGCTCACCGCGTCCCCGCCCGACCGGCCCGACCGGCCTGAGCGGCACACCCGGCGCGACGAGCACCTGGTCACGCAGCTGTGCAGGCTCGCCGACCAGCGGCTCGACCCCGCCGCCGCGTCCCGGCTCGACGTCCTGGAACCGGCGGCCCCGCGGGCCGTCACCGAACTGATCGCCACCCTGCGATTCCGCGACGAGATGTTGAAGGAGCTGGATTCGTGACCGAAGAGAACGTGCCGGGGGGTCTGGGGGGTCGTCCCCCCAGGGAGGCGGGCGCCGTTCTGCGGCCGCACGCCGAGCAGGAGTACGCCGGGGAGCTGGCGCGGCTGGCCGAGCACGACGACCGGCCCCGCCCGCCCGGCTGGCGGCTTTCGCCGTGGGCCGTCACCACGTACCTGCTGGGCGGCGAGCTGCCCGACGGCACCGCGATCAGCCCGAAGTACGTGGGGCCGCGCCGGCTGATGGAGGTCGCGGTCGCGACGCTCGCGACCGACCGGGCGCTGCTGTTGCTCGGCGTGCCCGGGACGGCGAAGACGTGGGTGTCGGAGCATCTCGCGGCCGCCGTCAGCGGCGACTCGACGCTGCTCGTCCAGGGGACGGCGGGCACGGCGGAGGAGGCCGTCCGGTACGGGTGGAACTACGCGCGGCTGCTCGCGGAGGGGCCGTCCGAGAAGGCGCTGGTGGAGAGCCCGATGATGCGGGCGATGCGGCGCGGCATGGTCGCCCGCGTCGAGGAGCTGACCCGGATGCCGTCGGACGTCCAGGACAGCCTGATCACCGTCCTGTCGGAGAAGACGCTGCCCGTCCCGGAGCTGAACACCGAGGTGCAGGCGCGCAAGGGCTTCACGGTGATCGCGACGGCGAACGACCGCGACCGGGGCGTGAACGAGCTGTCCAGCGCCCTGCGCCGCCGGTTCAACACGGTTGTGCTGCCGCTGCCCGAGTCCGTCGAGGACGAGGTCGGCATCGTGGCCCGGCGCGTCGACCAGATCGGGGCCGGGCTTGAGCTGCCCGAGTCCCCGGCGGGTCTGGAGGAGATCCGCCGGGTCGTGACCGTGTTCCGCGAGCTGCGCTCCGGGATCACGGGCGACGGGCGGACCAAGCTCAAGTCGCCCAGCGGGACGCTCAGCACCGCCGAGGCCATCTCGGTGATCACCAGCGGGCTGGCGCTGGCCGCGCACTTCGGCGACGGGGTGCTGCGCGCCGCGGACGTGGCGGGCGGGATCGTCGGCGCCGTCGTCCAGGACCCGGTGTCCGACCGGGTGGTGTGGCAGGAGTACCTGGAGGCCGTCGTGCGGGACCGGCCGGAGTGGCGGGACTTCTACCGCGCCTGCCGGGAGGTGTCTTGAGCCACGTCGAGGTCTACGGGGTCCGGCACCACGGGCCCGGCTCGGCGCGGGCGCTGCGCGGCGCCCTGGAGGAGTTCAAGCCGGACGCGGTGCTGATCGAGGGCCCGCCCGAGGCCGACCCGATCGTGGAGCTGGCCGGCGACGAGGGCATGGTGCCGCCGGTCGCGCTGCTCGCCTACTCCCCCGCCGGGCCGTCCGGCTCCGGGGAGGGAAAGGACGGCGACCGGAAGGCGGCGTTCTGGCCGTTCGCCGAGTTCAGCCCGGAATGGCAGGCGATCCGGTACGGGCTCGGCGCGGGCGTCCCCGTCCGCTTCTGCGACCTTCCGGCCGCGCACCAGCTCGTCCCCCTCCAGGAGGAGGAAGCGGAGAAGGACGAGAAAGAAGAGGGCGAGGAGGGCGAGGAGGCGGCGGAGGGGATCCGGCTCGACCCGCTCGGCTGGCTGGCCAAGGCCGCCGGATACGACGACGCCGAACGCTGGTGGGACGACGTCGTCGAGCACCGAGGGGGCGGCCCGTCGCCGTTCCCCGCCATCGGCGAGGCCATGACGGAGCTGCGCGAGCAGCTGGCCGCGCTGCCGGAGGAGCAGGCGTCCGCCGGGCTCCCGCCGGGGCATCTGCGGCGCGAGGAGCAGCGCGAGGCCCACATGCGGCGGACGCTGCGCCGCGCCCTGAAGGAGGGGCACGAGCGGGTCGCGGTGGTCTGCGGCGCGTGGCACGTCCCGGCCCTCCAGGCGAAGATCCCGGCGGCGCACGACGACCGGACGCTCCGCGGCCTGCCCAAGACCAAGATCGCGATGACGTGGGTGCCGTGGACGCACGGGCGGCTCGCCGGGCGCTCCGGCTACGGCGCGGGCGTCCGGTCCCCCGGCTGGTACCACCATCTGTTCACGGCGCGGGACCGTCCGATCGAGCGGTGGCTGACCGCGGCCGCCCGCGTCCTGCGCGAGGAGGACCTGCACGTCTCGTCCGCGCACGTGATCGAGGCCGTCCGGCTCGCCGAGGCGCTCGCCGCGCTGCGCGGCCGTCCCCTCGCCGGGCTGGACGAGGTGACCGAGGCGACGCGGGCGGTGCTGTGCGAGGGCGCCGACCTGCCGGTCGAGCTGATCCAGAAGCGGATGGTCGTCGGGGAGCGGCTCGGGGCCGTCCCGGAGCGGACGCCGATGGTCCCGCTGCAGCGCGATCTTCAGGCCGAGCAGCGGCGGCTGCGGCTCAAGCCGTCCGCGCTCGGCAAGGAGCAGGACCTCGACCTCCGCAAGCCCACCGATCTCGAACGCAGCCGGCTGCTGCACCGGCTCCGCCTGCTGGACGTCGAGTGGGGCGTCCCGGCCGACACCGGCCGCTCCAAGGGCACGTTCCGGGAGACGTGGACGCTCGCGTGGCGCCCCGAGTTCGAGGTCGAGCTGATCGAGGCGAGCGCGTGGGGCACCACCGTCCGCGGCGCGACGACGGCGCGGGCCAAGGCCCTGGCCGCCCACGCGACCGCGCTCGCCGACCTCACGTCCGTGGCCGAGCGCTGCCTGCTCGCCGACCTCGGCGACGCGCTGCCCGCCGTCATGCAGGCGCTCGCCGACCGCGCCGCGGTCGACACCGACGTCGCGCGGCTGATGTCCGCGATGCCCGCGCTGGTCCGGGCGCTGCGGTACGGGGACGTGCGCGGGACGTCCACCGGGCCGCTCCGCACGGTCGTGGACGGGCTCGTCGTCCGCGTCTGCGTCGGCCTGCCGCCCGCGATCACCGGCCTGGACGACGACGCCGCCCGCGAGTTCCTCGGCCATGTCGACGCGGTGCACGGCGCCCTGTCGCTCCTCGCCGACGACGACCACATCGAACGCTGGCGCCGCACGCTGGAGGGCCTCGTCGGCCGCCCCGACACCCTGCATGGCCTGATCGAGGGGCGCCTCACCCGCCTCCTCCTCGACGCGGGCCGCCTGCACGACGTCCCCGACCGGATGGCGCGGGCCGTGTCCGCGGGCTCGCCGCCCGCCCGCGCCGCCGCCTGGGTCGAGGGGTTCCTGTCCGGCGGGGCGCTGCTGCTCATGCACGACGAGACCCTCCTTCATCTCGTCGACGACTGGGTGTCCAGGCTTCCCGGCGACTCGTTCACCGACGTCCTGCCGCTCCTGCGCCGCACCTTCGGCGCCTACGCGTCCGCCGAACGCCGCGCCATCGGCGAGCAGTTGCGGCGCCTCGACCACGCCCCCGCCGCGCCGTCCCGTCCGGCCGAGGACGACGTGGACGAGACCCGCGCCGCCCCCGCGATGACCACGACGCTGCAGATCCTTGGATGGGACCGATGAGCGAGAACGATGGCGAGAGCGGCGAGGAGCGGCTGCGGCGGTGGCGGCTGGTGCTCGGCGGCGACAAGTCCGACGGGACGGGCGTCTCGCTCGCGGGCGACGACGTCCGGATCGACGGCGCGCTGGAGAAGCTCTACGGGGCCGGCGACGACGACGGACGGCCCCGGCCGGGGCGGCGCAGCGCCGGGCTCGGGGACTCCGCGCCGTCGGTGGCGCGGTGGCTCGGCGACATCCGCACGTACTTCCCGTCCAGCGTCGTGCAGGTCATGCAGAAGGACGCGATCGAGCGCCTCGACCTGACCCGGCTGCTGCTCGAGCCGGAGATGCTGGACGCCGTCGAACCGGACGTCCACCTGGTCGGGACGCTGCTGTCGCTGAACAAGGTGCTGCCCGACCGGGCCCGCGAGTCGGCGCGCGCGGTGGTGCGGAAGGTCGTCCACGATCTGGAGCGGCGGCTGGCGCAGAAGACGCGGTCGGCGATCGGCGGCGCGCTGGACCGGTCGGCGCGGGTGCTGCGGCCGAGGCGGCTCGCCGACGTCGACTGGGAGCGGACGATCCGCGCGAACCTGCGGAACTACCTGCCCGACCACGGGACGCTCGTCCCGGAGCGGCTGATCGGGTACGGGCGGCGGCAGCAGGCCGTCAAGCGGGACGTCGTCCTCGCGATCGACCAGAGCGGGTCGATGGCGGCGTCGGTGGTGTACGCGAGCGTGTTCGGCGCGGTCCTGGCGTCGATGCGGTCGCTGCGGACGTCGCTGGTCGTGTTCGACACGAACGTCGTCGACCTCACCGACCAGCTGCACGACCCGGTCGAGGTGCTGTTCGGCACCCAGCTCGGCGGCGGGACCGACATCAACCGTGCCGTCGCGTACTGCCAGACCCTCGTGACGCGTCCGAACGACACGATCCTCGTGCTGATCAGCGACCTGTACGAGGGCGGGATCCGGGACGAGCTGCTGCGGCGGGCGGCGGCGCTGACGGCCGCGGGCGTGCAGGTCGTCGTGCTGCTCGCGCTGTCGGACGAGGGCGCGCCCGCCTACGACCACGAGAACGCGGCGGCGCTGGCCGCGCTCGGCGTCCCCGCGTTCGCGTGCACGCCGGACGCGTTCCCCGACCTGATGGCCGCCGCGATCGAGCGCCGCGACCTGAAGGAGTGGTCGGAGCGACAGCCCACGTCCTCGTAGCCGGCCCCGGTCGGGGGCCGGTCAGCGGGGTGAATGTGAGAGGGCGCGGGCCAGCAGGACCACGACGACGGCGGTCAGGGCGGCGTGTCCGGCCAGCGCGGACGGCTGGATCTGCACGAGCGCGCCCCACGCGCCCCACATCGCGACCCGGGCGACGCGCGCGGCCATGACCGTCCACGCGGCGGGACGGCTGCCGCGCCAGGCGAGGATCACCGCGACCAGCGTGACCACGGCCAGCACCGCGAACGACGACGCGACCACGGGCAGCAGCGCGCCCCGGCCGCCCTCGCTGAGGGACGGCCGGGCGATCAGGATGGCGAGCGCGGCGACGTCCAGCGCGGCGAGCAGGCCGGCCAGGACCAGCCCGGTGGCCAGCGCCGGACCGCGCCGCAGCGGCCGGTACGGCTCGGGCCGGGCCTCCGGGACCGGCTCCGGCCACCCCGGCTGTGGATCATGGACGAACGGCGCCGTGCCCGGCTGCGGGGCGTCCGGCCGGGGCTGGCGGATCGTGGCCGGTTCGGCGTCACGGAACGTCTCGGCGCCCGGCCCACGCTGGGACGGGGGCGGGAGCGGCGGCTGGGCGGCGGTCGGGCCGGGCAGGCCCTCGCGGGCGGTCCCCGGGCGGGCGTGCCGCTCGCGTTCGCCGAGGAGCCACAGCAGGACGTCCTCGGACGCCGGGCGGGCCTTCGGGTCCTTGGCGAGGCAGGCGGCGGCGACGTCGGCGAGCGGCTCCGGCAGGGCGCTCAGGTCGGGCGTCTCGTTCATGATCCGGTACATGACGGCGGGCAGCGGGCCGCCGGCGAAGGGGTCGCGGCCGGTGGCGGCGAACAGCAGCGTGCCCGCCCAGGCGAACAGGTCGGTCGCCGGGACGACCCGTCCGGTGAACTGCTCGGGCGCCATGTACGCGGGCGTCCCGACGACCTGGCTGACCTGGGTGGCGTTCGTGTCGAAGGCGCGGGCGATGCCGAAGTCGATCACGCGCGGGCCGTCCGGGCCCATCAGGACGTTCTGCGGCTTGAGGTCGCGGTGCACCACGTTCGCACGGTGGATCGCGGTCAGCGCCGTGACCGAGCTGATCGCGAGCCGGTCGAGGTCGGCGCCGGTGCGCGGGCCCTCCTCCTGGACGAGCCGCCGCAGCGACCGTCCAGGCACGTACTCGCTGACGATGTAGGGCCGGTCGCCCGCCGTGTCGGCGTCGAGCATCTGCGCGGTGCAGAACCCGGCGACGCGCTGGAGGAGGGCCAGCTCGCGGACGAACCGCTCCCGCGCGCCGGCGTTGCCGAGCAGCTGCGCGTGCAGCAGCTTGACCGCGACGCGACTCGGCCCGCCGGCGATTTCGGCGGGGCGGCCGAGGTACACCACGCCCTGGCCGCCGGCCCCGATCCGGCCGAGCAGCTCCCAGCCGCCGAGCCGGGTCGGGTCGGCGGTGGTGAGGGGAATCGGGCTCGCCATTCACAACCCCCGTCGGGTCCGCCGATACCGCCACGGGCGGCCGGTGGAAAATTTGAGCATTTACCGGGCACAAATCCGCTCCGCCCGGCATCAAAGAGTATAGATTCGGCTGGCCCGAAGCGGGAGAGGAAGCATGCTAGTGATCCATTCGCTAATTGCCCGGCACAGGGTTTCCGCCGTGCCGGTCGCGGGGGCGGCCGCCGCCCTCGCGCTCGCGGCGGGCACGCTGTCCGGCTGCGGGGACGCGGGCGCGACCATCACCCGGCTGACCGTGGGAACGCCGGGCCCGGATCCGTACACGCTGGCGTCCGACACCGACCGGACGGACGTGAAGGAGCGGCCGCGCGCGGGCGGGACGAAGGACGGCGACTCGCCCGGCCTGTACGGCGGGACGCGGCAGGCGTCGACCTGCGACCAGCAGAAGCTCGTGGCGTTCTTGCAGGCCAACCCGGACAAGGCGCGCGCCTGGGCGGACGTGCAGGGTATCCCCGCCGACGACATCCCGCGGTATGTGTCGCGGCTGACGCCGGTGCTGCTGCGCACCGACACGCTCGTGACGAACCACGGCTACCGCGGCGGGAAGGCGACGAGCGGGCCCGCCGTCCTCCAGGCCGGAATGGGCGTTTTGATCAATGGTTACGGTGTGCCCACGGTTAAGTGCAATTGTGGCAATCCCTTGACCCGCCCGAAGGAAAAGATCTCCACGCGGAACGCGTCCTACACTGGCCGGTCCTGGCCGGGTTTCGAGAAGCGGAATGTGACCGACATCCGGCCGCGGGATTCCCGGAAGGGCACGATCGTCACCTTCGTCCTCGTCGATCCCGAGGGCACGATGGGGTTCCAGCGTCCCCGCGCCACCGAGGGCGAGTCGGACGGGCCGCCGATCGCGCTGCCGTCCACGGAGACCGAGGGTCCGGCGAGCGACTCCCCGGCGCCGTCCGACTCCGGGCTGGACTCGCCGGACGTCGTGTCGCCGGGCACGGAGACCCCGGGCACCGAGCCGACCGGCACGGAGTCGCCCGGCACCGGGGAGACCCCGTCGCCGGGCGTGCCGCCGGACGACCCGGGCACCGGCGGCGGCGAGCCAGACCCCGGCACGCCGCCGGACGGGGGCACGGGCGGGATGGCGCCGCCCGCCGGGCCGCGGGACCCGATCTCCCTCCCGCCGTCCCGCGGGCCCGAGCCGACGGTCTCCTGACGGCGGCCCGGCGCTCTCCTGACGGCGGTCCGGCGGTCTCCTGGCGGCGGTATAGTCTGCTCATATGAGCAGTCAGTCAGACGTCGCCCCGCCCCTCGCCGAGGCCGAGGCCTGCGTCGTCCGCGTGGTCGACCCCGCGAAGGTCGCCGACGTCACCGCCGCCCTGCCGGGCGCGGAGACGATCACCGAGCTGGCGCAGGTCTTCGGGCTGCTGTCCGACCCCGGCCGGCTGCGAGTGATCACCGCGCTGCTGGAGGGGGGCGAGATGTGCGTGTGCGACATCGCCGCGTCCTGCGGGCACTCGGAGTCGGCGGTCTCGCACGCGCTGCGGCTGCTGCGCGCCAACCGCGTCGTCCGGGTCCGCCGGGCCGGGCGGATGGCCTACTACCGGCTGGACGACTCGCACGTCCGGATGCTGCTCGATCTCGCCCTGGCCCATGTCGGCCACGGCAGGGAGGGCGAGCGCTCATGATCGGAGGCAGGCGGGCCGAGCCGGCGGAGCCGAAGCACGGGCACGGCCATGGGCACGGCCACGGGCACAACGTGTCGCCGACCGCCGACCGGCGGCTGCTCGGCGGCGCGCTGGCGCTGATCGTCGTCTACATGGCGGGCGAGGTCGCGATCGGCCTGATCGCCAGCTCGCTCGCGCTGATCACCGACGCCGCGCACATGATGACCGACGCGTTCGCGATCGCGCTGGCGCTGGTCGCGATGCGCATCGCCGCGCGCCCGCCGCGGGCCGGCTTCACCTACGGCCTGCGCCGCGCCGAGATCCTCTCCGCGCAGCTGAACGGGCTGACGCTGATCCTGCTCACCGTCTACTTCCTGTACGAGGGCGTCCGGCGGCTGATGGAGCCGCACGACGTCGAGGGCCAGTTCGTGTTCTGGACGGCCCTGGCCGGCATCGCCGTCAACGTCGCCGCGACCATGCTGATCAGCCGGGCCGACCGGCGCAGCCTGAACGTCGAGGGCGCGTTCCAGCACATCCTCAACGACCTGTTCGCGTTCATCGCCACCGCCGTCGCGGGCCTCGTCGTGTGGACGACCGGCTTCAACCGCGCGGACGCGATCGCCTCCCTCGTCGTCGCGGCGCTGATGCTCAAGGCCGGGTACGGGCTGCTGCGGGACGCGGGCCGCGTGCTCATGGAGGCCGCGCCCGCCGGGCTCGACCCGTCCGAGCTGGGCACCAGGCTCGCCGCGCGGCCGTGCGTCGAGGAGGTGCACGACCTGCACGTGTGGGAGGTCAGCTCCGGGTACCCGGCGCTGTCGGCGCACGTGCTCGTCGACACCAAGGGCGACTGCCACGCCGTCCGGCGCGACCTGCAGGAACTCCTCCGCGACGCGTACGGGATCACGCACACGACGCTGGAGGTCGACCATGTGGACGACCCGTCCGGCGGCGGGCACGGCCACTGCGACGACCCGCACGGCCCCCGGCACGTGGTGGAGTCCGAGGAGCCGCACGAGCACGCCGGCGGCGCGCCGTGCGACCACTGATCACCGCACGCCGAGGAGCGCGGCGGGGCCGTGCCAGCAGACGGCGCGCAGCCAGTCGTCGCCGAAGCCGAGCGCGGCCAGCGACTCCAGCTGGTGCGCGTACTCGTAGGGGATGTTCGGGAAGTCGGTGCCGAGCAGGACGCGTCCGGCGAGGCCGAGGTCGCGCAGGCGCGGCAGGAGCGCGTCCGGGAACGGGGCCAGCGCCGCGAACCGCGTGAAGATCATCGTCGTGTCCAGGCAGACGCGGTCGTGCCGGTCGGCGAGGGCGGCGAAGCCCTCGAACTCCGGCGCGCCCAGGTGCGCGACGACCGCCGTGAGCCGCGGGTGGCGGGCGAGGACCTCGCCGAACGGCCCCGGCCCGGTGTAGCCGTTGGCGACGGGCCCCGAACCGGCGTGGACGAGGGCGGGCACGCCCGCGTCGGCGAGCATCCCCCAGACCCGGTCGAGTTCCTTGGCGCGCGGGTCGAACCCGCCGACCTGGAGGTGGACCTTGAAGACGCGGGCGCCGTCGTCCAGGGCGCGGCGCACGTAGTCCTCGACGCCGGGCTCGGGGAAGAACGTCGCCGTCTGGACGCATTCGGGGACGCGGGCCGCGAACCCGGCGGCCCACTCGTTCAGCGACTCGGCCATGCCGGGACGGTGCGGGTACACCAGCGACGTGAACGCCCGGACGCCGAGCCCGCGCAGGAACGCCAGCCGCTCCTCCTCGGAGTCCCGGTACCGGATGGGCCATTCCGTGCCGATCAGCGGCCCGGCCTCGTCGAAGTAGCTCCAGACCGCGCTCATCAGCCGCGGCGGCATGAAATGGACGTGGACGTCGATGATGCCGGGCAGCCCGAGCGCCCGCCAGAACGCCGGGACGTCCGAATCAGAACGAGGTTCGGTCACGTCCCCGACCCTAGCCGGAGGCCGCGCCCCCCGCTTCCGGCCGGGGGTCAGGTGATCTCGGCCAGCAGGGCGGGCAGGGTCGCGCGCAGCTCGCGGCGCCAGTACGGCCAGGTGTGGGTGCCGCGGTAGAAGTGCGTCGAGACCGGGATGCCGAGCTTGCGGAGCTTGCCCGCGAACTCCTGCGAGACGGTGTGGGCGAGCGTCTCGACCACGTCCCGCCCGGTGCCCCGGCGGCGGTCGTAGGGGCCGGACGCGCCGTCGCCGGAGCTGACGTGCAGGCGGACGCCGGTGAGCCGGTCGGCCAGGTCGTACGGGTTGTGCTGCCGCCACACGACGCGCTGCTCCTCCGGGTCGCCCCACACGTCCGTCCAGTCGAGGGACGGCGCGCCGATCGCGACGCCCAGCTCGACGAGGTCGGCGACGTCCAGCCCGGCCGGGTCGCGGTACAGGGTGTGGACGGGGCCGCTGAACGAGGCCGCCGCGCGGAACAGCCCGCGGTGCCGGGCCGCGTACGACAGCGCGCCGAGGCCGCCCATCGCGTTTCCGGCGACGGCGCGGTCCGATCCGGCGCGGTATCCGCGTTCGAGGATCTGCCGCAGTTCCGCCAGATGGAACGTCTCCCACTTCGGCGTCCCGCCGTCGCCGCGATTCCACCAGTCGGTGTAATTGCCGCAAGGGCCGCCGTCGGGCATGACGACGATCACATCGGCGTCCTCGGTGAGTTCCTCGATATCGGTGTGGTCGGTCCAAGCCCGGTAACCCCCGGCGGTGGAGCCGTGCAGGAGCCACAGGACGGGCCAGCGCCGGGACGCGTCCCGGGACCAGTCCGGGGGCAGCAGCAGCCGGGCGCGGCCGACGCCGTCGAGGACCGGCGAGCGGACGGCCAGGTCAAGGACGCGGCGGCGTGGCCGGCGCTCGCCGACCACGGCCGCGCCGTCGTCGGCGGGCGCGGTGGGGCGGGCGGCGCGACCCGCCGGTCCGCCCGCGGATCCGCCCGCGGCGATGGACGCCGTCATCCCGGCGATCCCGACGATGAATCCCGCTCCCGCGAAGCCGCGCAGTCCCATGTTTCGTCCCGGTCATTCAGATGTGCCTCACCTGTAATGGTTCCCAGTCAGGGCCATGTTTCAACTGCGGATAATCGGTTTATAAAGCTTCGGCCCGGAGTTCGAGTCCGGATTTTCCCGCGTAGGGTGACGCCGAGGGGTGAGAGGGCCGCCGGGCGGAGCTCGCCGGCCGAATGGCGGCGGGCGGGGGCTGGAGGACGGTGGGGAGATGCGGAGCGTCGAGATGCGGAGCAAGGCGGAGCTCGAAGCCGACATCGGGGGCGGCGGGCGCGCCGCGCTGGTGATCAACTCCCGGTCGCGGCGGGGGCGCCGGCTCTACGGCCGGGCCAGGCGGATGCTGCGCGAGGCGGGCGTCGACCTCGTCCACGTGTTCCCGGTGACCGACCCGACGCGGCTGCGGGAGCTGTTCTCCGACGTCCTCGCGCTGGAGCCCGACCTCGTCGTGGTCGGCGGCGGGGACGGGACGATCGCCGAGGCGGTCGGGCATCTCGCGCACCGCGACATCGCGCTCGGCGTGTTGCCGCTCGGCACCACCAACAATTTCGCGCGCAGCCTGGAGCTGCCGATGGACCTGCCCGGCGCGGTCCGGACCCTCGCCGTCGGCCGCCCCGCCGGCGGGAAGGTCGCGGACGTCGACGTCGGCTGGTTCGAGAGCACCGGCGACCCGCAGGGCGAGGGCCCCGGCGCCGACCGCGAGCACATCTTCGCGAACATGGTGAGCCTCGGCATATCGGTCCAGGTGGCGGAGAGCGTCCCGCACGCGCTCAAGCGGTTCGTGGGCCGTCCCGCGTACGCGCTGACGGCGGCGCGGTTGCTGCCGCGGCACGAGGCGTTCACCGCCCGGGTCACCATCGACGGTGAGACCCGCGAGCTGGTCACCCACCAGCTGAACGTCGCGAACGGCGCGCACCAGAGCGGGCAGCGCATCGCCCGCGACGCCAGCCCGGACGACCGGCTGCTCGCCGTCTACCGGTGGGGCGACGAGCGGCGGCTGCGGCTGCTGTCGGCGACGGCGCGGCACGCCCTCACCGGGCGGTGGCGGACGCTGGACGAGGACGCGTTCCTCACCACCGCGCACGTGGAGATCGAGACCGATCCGCCGATGGCGGTGGACGTGGACGGCGAGATCCGCGGCCGCACCCCGGTGTCGATCCGGCTGCGCGGCAACGCGCTGCGCGTGATCGTCCCGCAGACGTTCCCCGACACGTGAGCCTGCCCGGCTACCGGACGCCGCGGGCGGTGAGCAGTTCCTTCAGGCGGTCGTGCGGGAGGGCCGGGGAGCGGTGGCCGTCCCGTCCGATCATGGTGCGGCCGGCGAGCAGGACGTTCAGCACCGCCTCCTCGACCGTCTCCACGACCGCCTCGTAGAACGGGTCGATCAGGTTCCACGGGACGAACCGCAGCGTGTCGTAGCCGGGTTCGCCGTCCGGGAAGCCGCCGCTGATCGCGCCCGGGTTGGCGGTGGAGAAGGCGAGGAAGATGTCGCCGGACCCGTGCGCCCCGTAGGCGCCCGTCCGGGCGAGCCCGAGCGGGACGCGGCGGGCGAGCGCCGTGCACTGGCCGGGGAGCAGCGGCGCGTCCGTCCCGACGACGACGATGACGGAGCCGGAGCCGGGCGGCGCGAGCCAGTCGTCGTCCTCGATCGGGTTGTCGGCGGCGAGGTCGGCGCCGACCGGGACCCCGCAGACGGTGAGCTGGCGCCGGCCGCCGAAGTTGGCCTGGACGAACGCGCCCACCGTGTAGGAGTCGGAGCCGTAGGACACGACCCGCGAGGACGTCCCGCTGCCGCCCTTGAACGAGTAGCAGTTCATGCCCGTCCCGCCGCCGACGGAGCCCTCCTCGACCGCGCCGCCGGACGCCGCGTCGATCGCGGCGACGGCGTGCTCGGGCCTGACGTGGTCGCCGCCGATGTCGTTGAGGTAGCCGTCCCAGGTCTCGGCGACGACGGGCAGCATCCACTCCTGGAACCCGGGCCGCTCGCGCAGCGCCCAGTCGATCGCGCCGCGGTGCGCGGCGCCGACCGCGTGCGTGTTGGTGATCATGACGGGCAGGGTCAGCGCGCCGGTCTCGGCGATCCAGTGCGAGCCGGTCATCTCGCCGTTGCCGTTCAGCGAGTAGATCCCGGCGGCGCACGGGTCGAGGAAGGCGTCCCGGCCGCGCGGCAGCAGCGCGGTCACGCCGGTGCGCACCGGGCCCTCCCCGCGCCGCAGCGGGCCTTCGCCGGAGACCAGCGTGGTGTAGCCGACCTCCACCCCGGGGACGTCGGTGATCGCGTTGTTCGGGCCCGGCGTGCCGGGCAGCGGCAGGCCGAACGGGCGGGCTCGGGTCATCGGTCTCCTTCCTGATCGCCGGCCCCGGGGTCGCCGAGGTCGCGGCCGATGGCGTCGGACGCGCAGGCCAGCAGGAGGCTCGCGGCCCGCGCGGCGTCGAGGGTCGGCACGGCCATCGTCATGTGCAGCCCGTAGCCGTCCTCCAGCGCGACGAGGTTGCGCGCGATCGCGCCGGCGTCGCGGGTCAGCGTGAACGCGCCGGTCGCGGCGCCCGCCTCCAGGATCCCGGCGTAGATGCCGACCTGCCGCTCGTACAGCCGGATGTGCTCGGCGGCGTACGAGGCGTCGCGGCGGGCCACGGCGCCGAGCTCGTACAGCAGCACGCACAGGTCGTCGTCCGGGCCGGACGGCAGGCCGCTGCGGATCATCGCGATGAGCCGCCGCCGCGGGTCCGGCTCGCCCCGGACGGCGTCCTCGCGGGCGGCGCAGAACCGCTCGACGGCCTCGCGCTGCACCTCCCGCAGCAGGTCGGTGAGCGTCGGGAAGTAGTACAGGACGGAGCCGGGCGACATCTCCGCCTCCGCGGCCACATCGCGCAGCCGCAGATCGAGCATGCCGCGGCCGATCACCGCGCGGCGGGCGGCGGCCACGAGGTCGGCCCGCCGCTCATGGGCCCTGCTGGGTCGTGCCATGCCGACATTCTCCGAAGATCGTTCAGACAACGCAAGTCAAGCCATCGCCGGAGAAACCCGAGACCAAGTTGTTATGACCTCGGTTATTGACCGGACGGCGGGTGGTTCTTTGATACTCGTTCGACGAATTCTTGTCCAGGAGGTGCCCCATGGCCGCACCCGAGGTCCGTCCACCGGCAGCCGCCGGCCGCCCGCCCGCGCTGCATCGCGGGCTGAAGACGATCGGCGCCCTGCTCATC
The DNA here is from genome assembly GCF_044326405.1 of Actinomadura sp. 1N219. Classification (NCBI taxonomy): domain Bacteria; kingdom Bacillati; phylum Actinomycetota; class Actinomycetes; order Streptosporangiales; family Thermomonosporaceae; genus Actinomadura; species Actinomadura sp. 1N219. The sequence continues at coordinate 229,216 of NZ_JBIRAY010000012.1, forward strand.
GTGCTGTCGGCGATCACGCCCGCGTCGTCGGTGTTCATCATCGCGCCGGGGGTGCTCTCGCAGGCGGGCACCGGCGCGTTCCTGAGCTTCGCCGCCGCGGGCGTCGTCGGGATCTTCATGGCGTTCGTGTACGCCGAGCTGGCGTCGGCGTACCCGCTCACCGGCGGCGAGTACGCGATCGTCGGCCGCACCCTCGGCCGCCCGGCCGGCTTCATCGTGCTCGGCCTGATCCTCATCACCCAGCTGCTGATCCTCGCGGTGATCGCGCTCGGCGTCGGCACCTACCTCGGCGTCCTGATCGACGGCCTCAACGGCCCGGTCATCGCGGCGGTCACGGTCGCCGTCGCGACCGTCATCGCGATCTTCGACATCAAGGTCAACGCGGTGGTCACCGGGATCTTCCTGGCGATCGAGATGATCGCGCTGCTGGTGCTGGCCGGGCTGGGCTTCCTGAACGTCGAGCGGCCGTTCACCGACCTGCTCGCCGACCCGGTCGTGGCGGTGGACGGCGGGGGCCTCACCGCCGCGTCCGCGGGTCTGATCGCGGCGGCCACCGCCGTCGCGATCTTCGCCTACAACGGGTACGGCTCGGCGGTCTACTTCGGCGAGGAGACCCACGACGCGCACCGGGCGGTGGCGCGGACCGTGCTGTGGGCCCTCGGCATCACGGTGGCGGCCGAGATCATCCCGGTCACGGCCGTCCTGCTCGGCTCGCCCGACATCGAGCGCCTGCTGGGCTCGGAGAACATGATGGAGTACTTCATCACCGAGCGGGCCGGCGACACCGTCAACACCGTGATCAGCCTGGCCATCGCGCTCGCGATCTTCAACGCGGTGATCGCCATCATGCTGCTCACCGCCCGGCTGATCTTCAGCTCGGGACGGGACCGCACCTGGACGCCGAAGATCGACGGCGCGCTGTCGGCCGTCCACCCGCGCTTCGGCACCCCGTGGATCGCGACGATCGTGGCCGGGGTGCTCAGCGCCGCCGCGTGCTTCCTGGACGAGAAGTTCCTGCTCGTCGTCACCGGGACGTCGCTCGTCGCCGTGTACGCCGCGCTCTGCCTGGCGGTGATCGTCGGCCGCCGGAACGGGACCACCGCGCACGCCGGATACCGGATGCCGTGGTTCCCGGTCGCGCCCGTCGCCGCGCTCGCCGCGCTCGGCTACGTCATCTACCAGAGCGCCAAGGACCCGGAGATCGGGCGGCCGAGCCTGATCGTGACCGTCTCGGTGATCGCGGTGTCGGCCGTCTACTTCGTGCTCGTGCTGCGCCGCCGCGGCGGCTGGAGGCTGACGGGCGCGCCGGACGACCCGGGCGCCGATCCCGTCGGCGACGACCCTGCGGGCGACGACCCGGACGCCGGGGAGCCGCGATCGTCGGCCATGACGTAGGCGCCGGACTCCAGCCGGCCGATCAGCCGCCGCGTCCAGTCGGCGGCGGAGTCGGCGGAGTGCACCCACCAGCCGAGGAGCTCGCGCAGGTGGTCGTCCGGGTCCTGCGCGTCGAGGCGCGGGGCCACGGACGACCGCCGGCCGGCCAGGCCGTCCAGCCGCTCGCGCAGCAGCCGGACGGCCTCGGCGCGCGGCAGCTCGGTGAGGAACCCGAGCCCGGCGGTCAGCATCTCCGGATGCCGGACGTCGACGTTCGCGAGGGCGCAGCGCAGCAGCCGGAGGAACTCGGCGCGGCCCGCGTCGGTGATCTCGTAGTCGGTGTGCGGCGGCCCGGCGTCGCTCTCCTCCACCTCGTGCGCGCGGAGCATGCCCTCCTTCGCGAGCTGCCTGAGCGCGTGGTAGACCGAGCCGGGGTTCACGTGGGCCCATTCGTCCGAGCCCCACGAGATCAGCTCGCGGCGGACCTCGTACCCGTGCGCCCGCCCGAACCGCCGCACGCCGCCGAGCACCAGCAGCCGCGTCGCCGACATCCCGCTCCCCCTGACCGTAAGTCCGTTTCAGAGTAGGCGGTCAGGACGGCAATCGGCGACGAAAGCGCTAGCCGCGCAGCGCGGCGAGGTCGTCCGGCGCGAGGACGACGCCCGCCGCGGCCAGGTTCTCCACCAGATGGGCCGGGGAGCCGGTGCCGGGGATCGCCAGCATCACCGGCGAGAGCGCGAGCAGGCCCGCCAGCAGCACCTGCGGGACGGTGGCGCCGTGCCGCGTGGCGATCACGCTGACGCGCTCGTCGTCGGGGATCCCGAACCCGCCGAGAGGGAAGTACGGCGCGTAGGCGATGTTCTCGCGCTCGCAGACGGCGAGGAGGCCGACGTCCTGCGGCTGCGTGACGTCGAACCGGTTCTGGATCGCCGCGACGGGCGCGATCTCCTGCGCCTCGGCGAGCTGCGCCGCGCTGACGTGGCTGAGCCCGAGGTGCCGGATGACGCCCTCGTCCCGGAGCGCGGCCAGGACCGCGAAACGCTCTCCGATCGGCTCGTCCATGGGGCTCTCCAGCCCGCCGGGACGCAGGTAGACGAGGTCGAGGTGGTCGCGTCCCAGCTCGCGCAGGTTCCGCTCCACTTCGGCGCGCAGCCCGGACGCGGGGATCGTCCCGGTCGGGTGCCGGTCGTCCGGCCCCCGGTACGGCCCGACCTTGGTCGCGATCACGAGCCCGTCCGGATACGGAGCGAGCGCCGCGCGGATCATCTCGTTGGCGGCGGGCCCGCCCTGGGCGTAGTAGAACGCGGCGGTGTCAATATGATCCACGCCCAGCTCGACGGCCTTGCGCAGGATCTTCAGCCCGGTGTCGCGGTCGTTCGCGGGGCCGTCGAGGCGGCTCTGCGGCAGCCGCATCGCGCCGAACCCCATCCGCGCGACCCGCAGGTCGCCGCCGAGATCGAAATGCCCGCCGGTGGTGATCTGTGTCGTCATGCGTCCCACTGTGCTGCGCGCCGACGGCCCGGACGAACGCCTGGCAGCAAGCTGCCAGCCGGGTGGCGGACCGGCTCGGCCGTCCTAGCCGCCCTGCGCGCTTCGGCTCGCCGGCGGGGCCGGGTTGGAGCGGCCCGTGACGGTGTTCAGCCAGAAGGCGCCGCGAAGGCCGTGGAAGGCGGCCATGGCATAGGCGCCGATGACGGCGGAGACGGCGGCGGCCCACGGGTGGCCCGGCAGATCGGCCCAGAGCGCGGCGAGGGCGGCCAGCAGGATCCCGGTCACGCCGGCGAGCGCGTTGCGCACGGGCGAGTTCCCCAGCACGGTCGGGAACTCCTCGCCGGAGAGGCCCTTGATCAGGTGCGGCAGCGCATTGGTGCCCATGAGGCCGGCGAAAAGGCAGAGCGCCATGGTCTGAACCATGATGGCCTCCAGTTCAGTCTACGAGCGTTGACCGAATCTAACACCGGGTCTCATTTGAGTCAACATGTGTAGACTGACGCGGTGGGTTCCGAAGCCGTCTCCAGGGCCGAGCAGCGCCGCCGGACCCAGGAGCGGATCCTGGCGGCGGCGCGGCGGCTGTTCGCCGAGCACGGCTATGACCGGACGACGATCCGTGCGATCGCGACCGAGGCGAGGACCGATCCCGGCCTGGTCATGAGGTACTTCGGGTCGAAGGAGAAGCTGTTCGCCCAGGTCGCCGTGGTCGACCGGCACGAACCCCCCGGCGGAACCCCCGACCAGGTCGCCGAGCTGCTGCTGGCGGCGCTGGGCGCGAAGCTCGCGGCGGAGCCGACCGGCGCGCTGGCGGCGCTCCGGTCGATGTTCACCCACCCCGACACCGCCGCGGCGGTGCGGGAGGCGATGCTCGCCGAACAGCGCCACGCCGCCGAGGCGATACCCGACGAGGACGCGGACCTCCGGACGGGGTTGATCGGCGCGCTGACGCTGGGCACCGTCATCGCGCGGTATCTGGTGGGCCTCGACGGGCTGCGGGACGCGCCGCCGGAGAAGATCGTCGCGCTGCTGCGCGAGCCGTTCCACTCGATCATCCACGGCGACCCCGGGCCCGGCCCCACGAAGCCCGGTCACAAGGACGACGCCCGCGGCCCGGACGGGACGGCCAGGCGGGTGGCAGACTGAAGGACGATGAGCGTTGATCTGGACCGGAACGTCGTGCTGCGCGGCGAGGCCGAACTGGCCGAGCGCGCGGGGCGGCTGTTCCTCGGGTGCTCGGAGTTCGCCTGCGCCGCGACCGATCTGAAGACCTGGGCGATGCCCGGATACCGGGAGCGGATGGTCGCCGACCGGTACAAGGTCAAGCCGCCGCCCGTCACCTACAAGCTGCACAACCCGGCGGCGCTCGCGGACGAGGAGTCCGAGCGGCACCTCGTGGAGATCAACAGGGCGGGCGCCCGCGTCCGGATCTGCACGACGGCCCTCCCCCACGAGACGATCATCGTGGACCGGCGGGTCGCGATACTCGCGGGCCCGCCGGACGGCGGCGTCCGCGAGTACACGATCGTGCGGTCGCCGAGCGTCGTCCGGGGCGTCGTCTCGCTGTTCGAGGCGACCTGGGACAAGGCGACCGACCTGGACGACTACCGCCGCGACCGTCCACCCGCGCTGTCGGACGAGAGCGTCCGCATCCTGCGCCTCCTCGCCGGCGGCCTGAAGGACGAGGCCGCCGCCCGCCGCCTCGACATGTCGCTGCGCACCTACCGCCGCCGCGTAGCGGAGATCCTCGTCCTGCTGGACGCCGACTCCCGCTTCCAAGCGGGCCTCCGCGCCCACGAGTTCGGCCTGATCAGCTAGGGCTGGGGCGTCCGCTCGCGTGATCTCACCCGGGCGGCGAACGCCTCGATCGCGTCGACGACGGCCTCGAAGCGGAGCGAATGGAACAGGTCGAAGGCGTGGTGGCCGCCCTTCAGCTCGGCGTAGACGACGGGCACGGCCGAGGCCCGGCGCAGCCTGTCGGCGAAGTGCCGCGCCTCGGCCACCGGCACCAGCGTGTCCTTGTCGCCGTGCGCGAGGAAGAAGGGCGGCGCGTCCGCCGCGATGTGTGACTCCGGCGAGGACTCGGGACCCTGGCCGTAATAGGGGCCGTAGTAGGTGTTCAGGCAGATGACGGCGGTGACCGAGGTGTCGGCGTCCTCGAAGCCCGGCTGGAAGGCGGGGTCGCCCTGGGTGAGCGCCGTCAGCGCCGCCATGTGCCCGCCCGCCGAGCTGCCCGCGACGAACAGCGTCGCCGGATCGGCGCCGTACTCGCCGGCGTGCTCGCGCACCCAGGCGATGATCTTCTTGAGGTCGATCAGGTGGTCCGGATGCTGGAAGTCGGGCCGCAGCCGGTAGTTGGCGCTGACGCACACCCACCCGCGACTGGCGAGCCGGTAGAGCAGCGGAAGCGACTGGCTGTTCTTGTGTCCCCCGGAGTAGCCGCCCCCGTGCAGGTGGATCATGACGGGCGCGCCCGCGGGCCGCGCGCGGTGGTGGTAGAGGTCGAGCATGTTGCGGCGGCCCGCGTCGCCGTAGGCGCGGTCGGCGACGCGGCGGACGTCCAGGCGGCGCCGGAAGACGGGCAGGAGCAGGATGCGGGCCAGCGGGGGACGGCGCCTCAGCCCTTCGGCGAGGTCGGCGTCGATGGCGGCGCGCCATCCGGCGCCCAGCCCTTCGGTCATGGCGCGCTCGATCCTGTCCCGCTCGCCCAGCGCGCGGTGGGCGACGACGGCGAGCCCGAGCAGGGTCACGGCGGCCAGGGCGACGGCCGCCCAGCCGCCCGCCGAGTCGATGTCGTCCTGCGCGAACGCCAGCGCCGTCGAGGCCCCCAGCCCGTAGACGGCCACGAAGGGCAGCTCGTTCACGGCCAGGCCGAGGTAGTAGCTCAGGACGGCGAGCGGGCGTGGACGCCGCACCGGCGCCAGCGCGAACAGCGTGCCGAGCGCGATGACCGCCACGGTGAACAGGTAGCCGAGGGGCACGGAACCTCCAAGGACGGCAGCCTCCGCTGCCTTCGGACACGCCCCCGACCGGGACGTTCTTCTGCGCGTCCAGCCTCCCCGGCCCGCCCACGCCTCATCAACGACGGATCCGGTAATCTCTTTTAACCCTGAGCTAAACAATCGGAGGGCCGCCCGTGGAGATGCGGGAGATCGAGATCTTTCTGACGGTGGCCGAGGAACTGCACTTCAGCCGTGCGGCCGAACGGCTGAACGTCAGCCCGGCCCGCGTCAGCCAGTCGATCAAGAAGCAGGAGCGGCGCATCGGCGGGGCGCTGTTCGAGCGCACCACGCGGGTCGTCCGGCTCTCCCCGCTCGGCGAGCAGCTGTACCGGACGCTCAAGGACGGCCACCGGCAGATCACGCAAGGGATCGCGGCCGCCCAGGCGACCGCCGGGGGCGCCTCGGGGACGCTGACCCTCGGCACGCTCGGCCCGAACTCCATGCAGATCAAGAGCGTCCTCGACCTGTTCCTGGAGCACCATCCGAACGCCCGCCTCCAGCATCGCGAGATCCAGCCGGCCTCCCCTCTGGACCTGCTGGAGTCGGGCGAGGTGGACGTGGCGCACCTGTGGCTGCCGATCCGCGACCCGGGACTGACCGTCAAGGCGACGCCGCATACCTCCGAGGTGCGGCTGATGGTCTCCGCCGGCCACCCCTTCGCCGGACGGGACTCCATCTGCCTTGAGGATCTCGGCGACTGCGCCGTGGTCGAGGGCCAGTCGATCCCCTCTTACATGGAGGAGGTGTTCAACCCGCGGCGCACACCGTCCGGGCGTCCCGTCCGCCGCGGGCCGAGGGTCACCACGTGGCAGGAGACGCTCAGCGTCGTGTCCTCGGGACAGGCCACCGCCGGGGTCACCGCCGAGGCGATCGACTTCTACCCGTGGCCGAGCCTGGCCTTCGTCCCCATCCGGGACGCGCCTCCCTGCCAGTGGGCCTTCGCGTGGCGCACGTCGAACGAGACGCCGCTCATTCGCGCATTCGCCGAAGCGGTCGACGAGGCCCACCGTCCGGCCGGTCGCTCGGCTAGCCGCCCGCGAGGGGGACGAGTTTGACGAAGACCAGGTCGGGGTCGGTGGTGAGGTCCACCTCTTCGTCGAGGTCCTCCACCTGGCGGTCGCCTGCCAGGACGAAGAAGCCGTTGGCGTGGAAGGCGCGTTCGGCGATGTCGGCCTGGCGCTCCCAGTCGATGCGGCGGGGTTCGCGGAGCCGGTAGCCGTTCAGCTCCGCCTCCGCGCCGTCCGGGCGGACGAGGCCGTGGAACCGGTCGGAGGGGCGGGCGTTGTGCCGCGCGACCTCCTCGCGGACCCGGAGCCTGATCAGCTCCCGGACGGTCATCTTCGCGGGCAGGTCGGCCAGGTGGAGCTCCGCGACGGGTTTGCCGGTCGCGGTCTCGTCCCGGAACGTCACGGCGGGCATCAGGCACCTCGCTTGATCTGCAGGAGGATGGACTCGTCGGTGATCTCGTCGTCGGCGGCGAGCAGGAACGCCTTGCTGAGGATCAGCGACAGCAGCTCCTCCTCGAACGGCAGGAACACCCGGCCGGGGGCGGCCCTGCGGCGCTCGGGGACGATGCAGAGGAACGCGTCGTCCGGCTCCATGACGACGTTGGCCGAGCGCAGATGGATCTTGTAGGTGCGGAGCCGGCCCCTGACCGTCAGGTAGCGGCCGTCGAGCGAGCAGCGGTCGGCGATCTTCGTCCGGGGCAGGACGCGTTCGAGCGCGTCCCTGCGGGTCTGCGTCGACTCGGCGGGGTCGGCGTACCATTCGCGGACCCAGTAGGCGTGCGCCTCGCCGTCCTCCCACATCTCGTCCGTGGCGATCGAGGTGACGCCGACGAACAGGTCCACGTCCCGCATCGCCTCGCTGAACACCAGCGGCGGGACGTCGGCGAGCGGCGCGTCCCGCCAGGCGCCGCCGACGCGGCGGGCGAACCGGACGCGGCCGGTCCCGGCGATCAGCTCCTCCCCCTCCCAGTCGGCCAGGACGTGGAAGAACCGGATCTGCCATTCGCCCGCGGCGAGCGTCCGGGTCGCCTCGTCGGCGTCGCCGTTGTCCCACGGGCCGAGGAGGCGGCTCGTCCAGCCGCGGGCGCGGAACAGCGCGAACATCCGCCGGTAGTGGACGAGATGCGCGGCGAAGCGGGTGGAGTGGTCGCGGGTCTCCTCCTCGGCCGGGGTGAGGAGGTAGATCTCGCGGAACGCCTGCTTGAACGGCTGCCGGATGCGGCGGTCGACGAGCAGATCGCGCCAGGCGCGGACCGTGTCGGGGTCGGATCTGAGCGGGTGCCAGAGGCGGACGGGCGCGTCGTCGGCGGCGTCCGGAAGCTCGTCCGTTGCGGGGAGGACGGACCGCCACTCACCGGGCGCGACCTCGATCTCCCAGATCAGGCGGCGCACGGCCGGGCCTGCGACGGGGTGGTTCACGAGCGTGTCCCGCCACCGGCCGAACGGGTGCGCCGCGTCGACGGTGTAGCCGCCCTCCAGCGCGCGGGCGAGCGTGGCGATCTGGGCGCCGACGCGTTTGACGAGGTCGCGCAGCTCTTTGACCTCGTCCTTGTGGTCGCGGCGGACGGCCGCCGGGACGCTCTTCAGCGCCCGGCAGTCCTTCTCGAACGTCAGCTCGGCCTTGTCGGCGACGGTGACGACGGCCGTGTGGTCGCCGAGCGGGCGGCGGAGCGTGCCGTCCGGGCCGAAGCCGAGGTCGGGAAGGCGGAGCGCGACGTCGGTCCGCTCGGCGAGGGCCGCGTCGATCTTCTTGAGCATCTTGTCGAGCTGCTTCGGCACGCCGACGTGCCGCACCGTCCGGCGGACCGTCCGGAGCGCGGTGACCAGCTCGGGGGTCGGGAAGTCCTGCGCGGCGCGGGCGATCTCGTACAGCAGCGCCTGCGACGGCAGCGTCTTCGCCTGCGACGGCGCGATCGCGATGTCGGGGAGGAGGCCGTCGAAGAGCGCGGGCAGCCAGGGTTCGTCCCGGTGCAGCGCGAGGCGGGCGGCGCGGCCGAGCGCCCCGACCTCGCCGCTGGTGAAGGCGCCGTCCGCGCGGTAGGGGATCTCGCCGGTCTGGATCGCGCGGGCCCTGGCGGCGGCCGTCTCCAGGGCGCGGCGGGCGAACCCGGCGTAGAGGCTCACGCCGGAGAGGCGCTCCCAGACGTCCGGGAGCGGGGTGCGCGACCGGCTGTAGGTCAGCTCGGTGAACAGCATCCGCTCCGCCGTGGTGAGACGGGTGACGATGTCGATCTCGTCCAGCCTTATCGGGCCGGGGTGGTCGGGACGGAGCCGTTCCGCGACGGTGGCCACGAGCTCGTCGCCCACGAGACCGGCGACGGCGAGCAGCGCGAACGCCTGTTCGTCGCGGTCGTGGTCCAGGAGGAACGTGACCAGGGTGCGGGCCTGGACGGAGACGTCGGGCCACGGGCCTGAGCAGCGGGCAAGTGAGCTCGCGCCGAGCGTCAGGTCGGCCCACTTGCGCCTGTCCAGCCCGGTGACGAGCGCGTCGAACATGCGGCGGCAGGCGTCGGGTGTGTAGCGCGGCTGCCGCTCCTTGGCCTCGTCCTCGACATAGAACCTGAGGTGGTGCACGGCGCCGGGGGCGGTGTAGGCGGCGGGCGCGAGGGTGCCGAGGTCCTCGTCGGAGAGCCGGGCGAGGTCGCGGGGCGACGGGCGGAACTCCGCGTCCTCCGGAGAGGGGTCGGTGAGGGCGCGCAGGAGCCGCGCGGCGAGGTCCATCAGGCTCCCCTCCTGATCTGGTGCAGGATCGTCTCGTCCGTGATCTTGTGGTCGGCGGCGAGCAGGAACGCCTTGCTCAGGATGAGGGAGAGGCGCTCGTCCTCGAACGGGAGGTACGGCGTGCCCTTGGTCCCGCCTCTGGCTTGGACGACGCAGAGGTAGGAGTCGTCCGGCTCCATCAGGATGTTGGACGACCCAAGGTGGATCTTGTACGTGCGCAGCTCGCCCCTGACGGCCAGGTAGCGGCCGTCGAGCGAGCAGCGGCCGGCGATCTTCGTGCGGGGCAGGATGCGCTCCAGCGCGGCGCGGCGGACCTCGGCGCTCGCGGTCAGCTCCCCGAACGTCGCCGCGCGCCAGTACGCGGCGAACCGGTCCTCGCCGCGGTCGGCCCAGTCGGCGTCGGCGGCGATCGAGGTCACGCCGACGAACAGGTCGACGTCCCGCATCGCCTCGCTGAACACGAGCGGCGGGACGCCGGCGAGCGGAACGTCCGCCCAGCCCCGGCCCTGCCTGCGCTCGAACCTGACCTGGTCGGTGGACGCGTACTCCGGCGCCCAGTCGGTGTCGTCGTCCACCGGCTCGTGGTAGAAGCACGCGCGCCACTCGCCGCCGCCGAACTCGCGGCGCGCCTCGCCGTTGTAGCCGCCGTCGTAGCGGCCGAGGAAGTTGGCCTGCCAGCCGCGGTCCTTGAACAGCGCGTACAGCCGCCGGTAGCGGACGATGTGCGCGGCGAACCGGTTGGAGTACGTCCCCGTCTCCTCCTCGGCCGGGGTGAGCAGGTAGATCTCGCGGAACGCCTGCTTGAACGGCTGCCGGACCCGCTCGTCGACGATCCGTTCCCGCCAGGCGCGGACGCCGTCGACCGTCGCCCTGATCGGATGCCAGAGCCGCACGTGCGCGGGAGGCTCGCCGGGCGGGGTCATGGCGGCGTGCCAGGTGCCGTCCTCGCGCTGGAACTCCCAGACGAGGCCCCGGACGATCACGCCGGTGATCGGATGGTCGCGGTAGTGCTCACGCCATTCGCCGTAGGGCCAGACGCGGTCGTCCGACATCAGGGCCTCGATGCGCGCCCGCTCGGTCGACAGCGTGCCGCGCACCTCCTTGGCCAGGGCCTTCAGCTCCTTCAGCTCGCCGGCGAAGCCGTCCTTGACGGCGGCCGGGGCCGTCTTGGCCGCCTTCCCGTTCGCGCCGGTGAACGTCAGCCGGACGGTCGCCGCGTCCTCGACCGCCAGCCGCACCGTGTGCTCGCCGAGCGTGCGCTCCAGCGAGCCGTCCGGCCCCAGGCCGTGGGACGGGACGCTGCGCTCGACGAGCTGCGCGGGCGTGATGCCCTGCCGTCCGGCGGCCGTGCGGAGCGCGGCGTCGAGCTGCTTCCGCAGCGCCCGGTCCTTGATCTTCGCCTGGAGCCGCCACAGCGACTCCAGCGCGCCGGGGTCGGCGGCGGCGCCGAGCGCGTTGATCGCCGCGCCCGCGAGCTTGACGTCCTCGTAGAGGTCGCCGTTGCGCGTCCCGGCGCGCAGCGCCAGCCCGTCGAGGAGCAGCACCGTCTCCGGCCCGCCGGTGAGGGCCGCCGCCCACACGACACCGCGCGCGAAATCCCCATGATTCTGATGGACGAGGTAGTGGTAGTGGTACTCGTGCCCGTCGAGCCAGTCGGCGTGCGCGCCGTCGTCCTTGCTGCATTGGGGCTCGCATTCGACCAGCGCGCGGAGGCATTCGGCCACCGTGCCGCGCATGGACGCGGCGTCCGCGAGCGCGACGCACTCGCGGCTCCACTTCTGCGAGGGACGCGGCGACGACAGCCGCCCCAGGTGCCGGATGAACCGCGCGAACTCCGCCGTCGCCCCCGGCTCCGTGCTCACGCGCGACCTCAGCGGCTCCGCCCACGCGCCGCGCTCGGGTATCAGTCCAGACGGCACATGTGCCTCCTCCATGTCGACGAGCAACGCCGAAAGGCGTCTCGTGACCCGCTTGCGTTCCTCGATCGGGACGTCCGCGCCCGCGAACTCGCGGTCGGCGCCGCGCAGCCATGGCGCGAGTTCGCGCCGCTGATCGGGCCCCAGCCGCTCGGCGGCGATCAGCGCGATCTCCAGTGCGGGCGCGGACCGGTACCGGTCCCGGAACGCCGAGGCGCGCACCAGCATCACCGCGACCTCGCCGGGCGTCCAGCCGTGCGACCTCGTGGCCAGCGCCTTCAGCGCATCGGTGAAATGCCAGGCGAAAGCGGAGTCGGACTCCACGACCGGAAGCAGGCAGAGGAGGGCCGCGCGGCCTTCCTCCTCCGCGGACGCGTCGAGGCGTTCATGGACCTCGTCCTCGAGCGCCGTCAGGCGGGCCACGTGCTCCTCGAACTCCCGCTCGCCCTTCCACAGCGTGCCGTCGCCCTGGATCTCGGCCTGTCGGCGGTCGAAGAGGTCGACGAGCGGGCGGGCGCGGTCGAGCGCGGCGAGCCGGACGGGGTCGAGGCCGTCGCCCTGGCGCGCCTCCGCGGCGAGGGTGTCGTAGAGCATGGCGGAAATCGTGGCAGGGGTCGCCGACAAAAACCGCGAATCCGGCGGCCTGTTCGGTGTCTTCATGGTCACCTACGCTCGGGGAGGGACCGCGGCGGAACGAGATTCGGGACGGCCATGGCGCACAGCGTGGTGATCATCGGGAGCGGGTTCGGCGGGATCGGGATGGCGATCCGGCTCCGGGAGGCCGGGATCCGCGACGTGGTGATCCTGGAGAAGGCGGCCGGGCTCGGCGGGACGTGGCGGGACAACACCTATCCGGGCGCGGCGTGCGACGTCCCGTCCCACCTGTACTCGTTCTCGTTCGAGCGGAAGACGGACTGGTCGCGGCGCTTCCCGCCGCAGCCGGAGATCCTTGACTACCTGCGGCACTGCGCCCGCGAGCGCGGCGTCCTGGAGAACATCCGGTTCGGGACGGAGGTCACCGAGGCGCGGTTCGACGAGGACGCGGCGCTCTGGCGGATCTCCACGACGTCCGGCGGGCTGGAGGCGCGGGTGCTGGTGTCGGCGTGCGGGCAGCTCAACCGGCCCGTCCTGCCGCCGATCGAGGGACGCGAGTCGTTCGCCGGGACGAGTTTCCACTCCGCCCGCTGGGACCACGGCGCCGACCTGCGGGGACGCCGGGTCGCGGTGGTCGGGACGGGTGCGAGCGCGGTCCAGATCGTCCCGGAGATCGCGGCGGAGGCGGCGGAGCTGCGGCTGTTCCAGCGGTCCGCGCCGTACGTGATCGACAAGCCGGACCGGCCGTACCGGGGCTGGGAGAAGGCCGTCCTGAAGCATGTGCCCGGGGTGTACGGGCTGAGCCGCGCCCGCGTCTACGCGGCGTACGAGGCGCGGGCGCTGGGGTTCGTGAAGTACCCGAAGCTGATGGCGTTGCTGGAGAAGCGGTTCAAGAGCGCCCTGACGGACGGCGTCGACGACCCGGTGCTGCGGGACGCGCTCATCCCCGGCTACCCGATGGGCTGCAAGCGGATCCTGGTCTCCAGCGACTACTATCCGGCGCTGGCCAGGCCGAACGTGGACCTCGTCACCGACCCGATCACGGGCGTCACGCCGTCCGGCGTCAGGACAGCGGAGCGCGACTACGACGTCGACGTCATCGTGTACGCGACCGGGTTCCACGCCACCGGGTTCCTCTCCCCCATGAAGATCGTCGGACGGGGCGGGCGGGAGCTGAACGAGGCGTGGCGGGACGGCGCGCAGGCCCATCTCGGCATCACCGTCAGCGGCTTCCCGAACCTGTTCCTGCTGTACGGCCCGTACACCAACCTGGGCCACAATTCGATCATCTACATGCTGGAGTCGCAGTTCAGGTACGTCCTCGGCTGCGTCGAGGCGCTGCGCGGCGCCGGGCTCGCCTGGATCGACGTCCGCCCGGACGTGCAGGACGCGTTCACCCGCGAGATGCGGCAGCGACTCCGCTCGACGGTGTGGGAGGCGGGCTGCCAGAGCTGGTACATGACGGGGGACGGGAAGGTCGTCAACAACTGGCCCGGGTTCACGTTCGCGTACCGCCGCGCGACCCGCCGCCCCGACCCGCGGCACTTCCACGCCAGACGCGCCGCAGCCCGGTAGCCCCGCCGGCGGCGGGGCCGCCTAGGCTCGGTGTCATGCCGACCGCCTTCATCACCGGCGCGACCGCGGGCATCGGCGCCGCCTTCGCCCGCCGCCTCGCCTCCGACGGATTCGACCTGGTCCTGCTGGCCCGCGACGCCGAGCGGCTGGAGCGATCAGCCGCCGGGCTCCGCGAGGAGTACGCCGTCCGCGCCGAGGCGCTGCCCGCCGACCTGTCCGCGGAGGACGGCCTGGCGGCGGCGGAGGAACGCGTCCGCGGCGACGTCGACCTGCTGATCAACAACGCCGGGTTCGGCCACAACGGCGTGTTCCTTGACGTCCCGGTGTCGGCCGAGCTGACCATGCTGAAGGTGCACTGCGAGGCCGTCCTGCGGCTCACCCACGCCGTGCTGCCGGGCATGCTGGACCGCGGCCGGGGCGGCATCGTCAACGTGGCGTCCGCGGCGGCGTTCGCGACGCGCGGCACGTACGGGGCGTCCAAGGCGTGGGTGGTGAACTTCAGCCAGGCCGTGGCCGAGGACATCAGGCGGCGCTCGGACGGCGGCGTCCGCGTGATGGCGCTCTGCCCCGGCTACGTGCGCACCGAGTTCCACGACCGCGCCCAGATGGACATGTCGGACCTGCCGGAGTTCATGTGGCTGGACAAGGACGACGTCGTCGCCGCCGGGCTCCGCGACCTGCGGCGGGGCGTCCAGGTCAGCATCCCGAGCCCGCAGTACAAGGCGCTCATCGGCGCGACCCGCTTCCTGCCGCGCGCGGTCGTCGCGCGGCTGTCGTCCAGCACCGGGCGCACCTACAAGACGTGATCGAGGGTTCCCCGGCGCCGTCGCCTGGGGTAGACACGGCTCATGCGGGTGCTGGTGACGGGGGCGGCGGGCTACATCGGGTACGCGGTCGGGCGGCGGCTGGTCGCGGCCGGGCATGACGTCGACGGCCTCGTCCGCCGGAGCGCGGACGTGCCGGACGGAGTCCGTCCCGTCCACGGCGACCTCCTCGAACCGGAGAGCCTGCCGGACGGCCCGTACGACGGGGTGTGCCATCTCGCCGCGCTGACCCGCGTCCGCGAGTCGTTCGACGCCCCGCTGCGGTACTTCACCGCCAACGTGCAGGGCACCGTGAACCTGCTGGAGTCCGTGCCCGCGGAGCGGGTGGTGTTCGGCTCGACGGCCGCCGTGTACGGGACGCCGGAGCGGCAGCCGATCCCGGAGAGCGAGAGCACCGCGCCGTCCAGCCCGTACGGGGCGTCGAAGCTGGCCGCCGAGCAGGCCGTCCGGTTCCACGCCCGGACGGGCGCGATCGGCGCCGCCGTCCTGCGGACGTTCAACGTCGCCGGTTCGGTGGACGGCCGGAAGGACCCGGACGAGACCCGGCTGATCCCGAAGGCCCTCGCCGTCGCGGCCGGGCACGCTCCGCACCTGGAGATCAACGGCGACGGGCACGCCGTCCGCGAGTACCTGCATGTGGACGATCTCGCCGCCGCGTACGTCCGGGCGGTGGAGGCCGTCCGGCCGGGCGAGGAGCGGATCTACAACGTCGGCAGCGGAATCGGGACGGCCGTCCACGAGGTCGTCGCCGCCGTCGAGGAGGTGACGGGACGTCCCGTGCCCACGCTGCGTCGCCCGCCGCGAACCGAGGCGCCCGTGCTGATCTGCGACGCCACGGCCGTCCGGGCCGGCCTCGGCTGGCGCCCGGAACGCTCCGCGCTACCGGAGATCATCACGACCTCATGGAACGCTCTCACTCAAACCGGCGACTAAACTCCCCAGCGTGTCCGATCCGAAGTTCGAAGTCCAGATGCTCCACGACCGGGTCATGATCAAGGTCGAGAAGGACAGCGGGGAGCGCCGCAGCACCGGCGGGATCGTCATTCCCGCGACCGTGGAGCAGGGGAACCGCCTGGTCTGGGGCGAGGTCTGCGGGGTCGGCCACCACGTCCGCGTCGTCAAGCCCGGCGACCGCGTCCTGTTCCACCCGGGCGACCAGTTCGAGGTCGAGATCCAGGGCGAGAACTACCTCGTGATGCGCGAGCGCGACCTGCACGCGATCGCCAGCGAGCGCCCCGAACACGGCACGGGCCTCTACCTTTGACGACCACCGCGCCGAGATCGCCGACGCCGGGGCGAGGCCGGTAGCGGACAGGTCCCTCCCCCTGCCGACGGACGAATTCCAGGTCAGGAACGTCCACACACAGGGGGCAATATCGTGATGCGAGAGACCACTGGCGCGGCCCGGACGAAGGAGACCTCGGACGGATCGCCGCCCGTCGCGGGGCCGTTCGACCAGACGCTGCGGTACCTCCGGTCGCACGCCGAGCAGGCGGCGCTGGCCCTGCGGGAGATGGAGTCGCAGCTGACGTCGCTCGCCCGCGCCGAGGGCACGCGGGCGGCGGCGGGCTCCGCCGGGTTCGAGCCGCTGGAGGGGACCGACCGGATCGACCGGCGGATCGCGGAGGCCGCCGGCCGGTGCCGCAAGGAGCTGCTCACCGCCCGGCCGGGCGTGCCGCGCGACGGCGGGACGCTTCGCGCGGCGCTGGAGCGCGACCGGCACGCCCTGCGGCGCGGCGCGTCGATCCGGACGCTGTACCGGCACTCCGCCCGCCACGACGCGGCGACGGTCGCCTACGCCGACGAGATCACGGCGGCGGGCGCGGAGGTCCGCACGCACGACGAGGTCTTCGACCGGCTGATCATCGTGGACCGGCGGATCTGCTTCCTGCCCGGCTCGCCCGACGGCGGGACGGCGGTCGCGGTGACCGCGCCGGCCGTGGTGCGCTACCTGGCCGACCTCTTCGACCGGGTGTGGCGGCGGTCCGACCCGTTCGCCGCCGGCACCGCCACTCCGGCGGAGGGCCGGATCGTCCGGATGCTCATCGCCGGGGAGACGGGCACGGTGATCGCCAAGCGTCTCGGGGTCAGCGACCGGACCTTGGCCAAGCGGATCGCGCGCATGAAGGCCGACTACGGGGTGCTCACCCACTTCCAGCTCGGCTACGAGCTCGGCCGCCGTTCGTGAGCACGGGCGCAGGGCCGGGCGGCGTCCGCGTTCCACCGCACGGTGGGACCGCGGGCGCCGCCCGGCCTTGAGGACGGTCAGATGCCGCGGACGGCGGCGACGGTGAACGGGATCTCAGGCGTCCCGTCGCCGACCGGGCCGCCCTTGTCGAACTGCGAGCGCACGACGTACAGGGTTCCCCGGGTGCGGACGAGCGTCGTCGGGAACTGGAGCGAGGCGTCCGACAGCATGCGCTCGCGGCGGGCCCCCGTGCCGTCGCGCGCGACACGCCAGCGGGTGATGGCGTTGTCGATGTTGTGGACGGTCCACAGCCGTCCGTGCTGGAGTTCGAGGCCGTCGGCGTTGCGCAGGTCGCCTCCGTCCAGGACGGCCTTGCGGACGGCGCCGGACGCGACGTCCAGCCGGTACAGGTCGCCGCCGTGCATGTCGGCGGTCAGCAGGAAGCGTCCGGCGGGGTCGGCGACGATGCCGTTCAGCGTGAACGCGCCGGGCCCGTGCGGTTCGAGGACGCCGCCAAGGTCGAAGCGCGGCACGAGCGCGGCACGTCCGCCGCGAGCCGCCGCCAGCTCCTGGGACGTGACGCGGTAGACGACGGACCGGACGCTGTCGGTGATGTAGGCGCCGCCGTCCGGGGCGATTGCCAGGTCGTTGACGAACCGGGCCTCGTTCCCGCGGACGTCGAACCGGGCCAGCAGGCGGCGGCTTCGCGTGTCGTACACCGAGACCCCGGCCGTGGAGTCGGTCACCCACAGCCGTCCGGCCCGGTCGACCTTCAGGCCGTTGGCGGTGCGGCGCCCGTCGGCGCCCGCCGGAAGGAACACCTCGGCCACCCGCCGGCCCGGAGTCATCCGGTAGACGGTGCCGTCCTGATACGACCCCGCGTACAGGGCACCGGTGCGGGGATCAACGGCGATGCCCTCCGGGTACACGCGATCGCCCGGCAGCACGTAGGCGGCGGATATCCGTGCCTGGGACGCCGCCGCATGGACGGCCGCGTCCGCCCCCGGAACCGCGGACACGGGTGCGAGCATCACGGCCGCGCCGAGCGCGGCGACAGAGGTGAAGCGGTGAAGACGGACCATGACTCTCCATTCGAGGCGACTCATTCAGATGCGTACATACATTAATTAGAGCTCTAATATCCGTCAACAGTCTTTCCTTCGAGGGCTGGGTACCATGCGGAAATGACCTCGATGCCCACGTCGGAGCGGATCGGCTCCTCCCTCAAGCGCGCCGAGCAGGCGCTCAACGGGGCCAAGCAGGCGGCGCTCAGACCGAGCGGGCTCACGGTGCCGCAGTACGCCGCGCTGCTCCTCCTCGACGAGAACCCCGGCATGTCCGCCGCCGCGCTCGCCCGGGCCTGCGCGGTCACGCCGCCGACGATGAACACCGTCCTGAAGAACCTTCAGGAGCGCGGGCTGATCGAGCGCACCCCGCACGAGTGGCACCGCAACATCCTGGAGACCCGGCTCACCGCCGACGGCGAGGCGGTGCTGGCGGACGCCGACGTCCGGGCGGTGCGGGTCGAGCGGGGCCTCGCCGCCGAGTTCACCGACGAGGAGCGCGCGGCGCTGGTCGAGCTGCTGGGCCGCTGCGTCGACTTCCTCGAAGGCGCCCGGACCACCGGCGCCGACTGAGACACTCCTCTACGAACCGGAACGAACGCACGAACCGGAATGAACGCGACGACTCGGGAGGACGCATGGGCGACGAGGTCCAGCACGACAGGTCGGGCCAGCTCAAGCAGATCGAGAGCGGCCTGCTGCCCGGCGAGCAGATCATCGCCGTCTACGACGCGGTGGGCGCGGGCACCGGCTTCATCGGCCTCACCGACCGCCGGGTGATCGTCCAGGACAAGAGCTTCGCCGGCAAGAAGTACGCCATCACCAGCGTCCCCTACTCCAAGATCACCTCGGTGAGCGTGGTCAGCAACAAGTCGTGGGCCGGGTCGTACTTCTCCACCGGCACGATCGCGATCAACGTCGGCACGCACACCTACGAGGTCGAGTTCCGCGGCAGCGACAAGAGCCACCACGTCCACAACGTGATCCTCCAGCACATCTCCCCCTGACCTCACCCGGCACGGGGCCGGAGGGTCAGACGGTGATCTCGGCGGTGGAGCCGGTGCGGTTCTTGGTGACGCGGAGCTGGGCGGGGATGCGGGCGCGGAGCTCGGCGACGTGGCTGACGACGCCGACCGCCCGGCCGCCGTCGCGCAGGGCGTCCAGGACGTCCATGACCTCGTCCAAGGTCTCCTCGTCGAGGGTGCCGAAGCCCTCGTCGACGAACAGCGTGCCGATCTCGGCGCCGCCCGCCTCGGCGGTGACCACGTCGGCGAGGCCGAGGGCCAGGGACAGCGAGGTGATGAACGACTCGCCGCCCGACAGCGTCACGGGGTCGCGGTCGAGGCCCGTCCAGGCGTCGGTGACGCGCAGGCCGAGGCCGCCTGCGCCCTTCGTGCGGTCGCCCGCCGCCTTCTCCGTGGTGTGGACGAGGGCGTACCGGCCCCCGGACATGCGCGACAGCCGCTCGTTCGCGGCATCGACGACCTGTTCGAGGCGGGCCGCCAGCACGTAGGCCGACAGCGACATGGCGTGCCGGTTCGCCGGGTGCTTCCCCGACGTCAGGCCCGCGAGGCGTTCGGCGACCTCGTGCCGTTCGGCGGCGGGACGCCACGCGCGGACGGACGCGTCCAGCCGTTCGCGCAGTTCGGCGAGGCGCTCGCAGCGGTACCGGGCGCGGTCGGCGGCGGACGCGACCCCGGCGTGCACGGCGTCGGCGGCGTGGAGCGCCGCTTCGAGCGCGGGCAGGTCGGGGGCGGGTTCGGCGGCGGCCGCCGTGAGCGCGGGGTCGGCGAGCAGGTCGCGGACGGCGGCCTCCTCGTCGTCCAGGCTGCGGATCCGGTCGCGCAGGACGCCCTGGTCCTCGTCGGTCAGCGCGGCCTCGACGACCTCGTCGGGCGTGCGGAACCCCTCCGCCTCGGCGGTCGCCCTGGCATTGGCGCGGGCGGCGGCCAGCTCCTCAGCGGCGCGGACGGACGCGCGCAGGGCCTCGACGGCCTCGGCGAGCGCTTCTGCCTCGCCGCCGAGCCGGGCGATGCGGGTTTCGAGCGTGGGGTCGCCGCCGAGCGCCTCGTCCAGTTCGGCCGACAGCCGGGCCTGCTCGTCCGTCAGCTCCTTTTCCCGGGTGCGGTTCTCGGTGAGCGCCCGGACGATCTCGTCCCGCCTGTCGCGGACGCGGTCGAGCTCCTGTTCATGCTGGTGGAGGGCCAGCTCCAGCCGTTCAGCCTCGGCCGCGCACGCCACCGCCGCCTGGAGCGCCTGCTCGGCGTCCGCGACCTCTTCGGCGAGGGTCTCGGCGACCGCCTCACCGGCGGTGTCGAGGAGGTGGTCGCGTTCGGTGCGGAGCGCCTCGACGGCCTTGCCGGTCTGCTCCCGGACGTCCAGCGCCCGGTCGGACTCGCCCTGCGCCCGGTCGATCTGCTCCCCGGTCGGGATCTGCGCGAGCGACGTGGCGGGCGCCGGGTGCTCCGTGGAGCCGCAGACCCGGCACGCCTCGCCGTCCGCGAGGTCTTCGGCGAGGACGGCGGCCATGCCGTCCAGCCGCGCCTGGCGCAGGTCGAGGACGAGCTGCCTGGCGTCCTGCGCGGCGTCGACCGCGTCGCGGTGCGCCGCCTCCGCTTCGGCGAGCCGGTGTTCGACCTGGTCGCGGCGCCGCGCGGCGTCGAAGCGGTGGCGGGCGGCGGTGACGGCGGCCTCGGCTCCGGAACGTCCGGCGGCTGCGATACGGGCGTCGTCCAGCTGGGCGCGGCGGGCCTCCACGACGCCGGGCAGCTCGGCGAGGGTCGCGGCGGTCTCCGCCTCCTCCGGTTCCAGCCGGGCCAGGTCACGGGCCAGGACGGCGCGCTCGGAGCCGATCTGCCGGAGCCTTGCGGCGGTGGCGCGCCTGCCCTCCAGCGCGGCGATCTCGTCCCGGCGGGCGCGTTCGGCCTTGGCCAGGACGTCCTCGGACGCGTTCGGCGGCAGGAGCGCGCCGACCCCGGCGCGGGTCTCGTCGGCCCAGCGGCGCGCCCGCCTCGCCTCGTGGTGCCGGATCTCGACCGCCTTCACCAGCGGGACGACCCGGTCGGCGCGGGCGGCGGCGTCGAGCCGCGACGCCATCCGGGACTTGTCCCCGGCGCGCTCGCGCAGCGCGTCCCGGCGGGCGACGGCCTCGGCGTGGCGGCGCCGCCGTTCGGCGAGCGCCTTCGCGTCGTCCAGGGCGGTGCGGGCGGTCCGCAGCGTCGCCGCGGCCTCCCGGCGCAGCCTCTCGGCGCTCGCGCGGACGTCCTCGTGCCCGCCGGCCAGCTCGGCGGCCCACGCGGGCAGCGCCTCCACCTCGGCGAACGGCTCCCCCGCCGGTTCCGGACGGCGCGGCGCGGGGACGACCTGCCGTTCTCCGCGCGGCGGCTCGGCGCCCGTCGTCTCGGCGATGCGGTCGGCGATCGAGGACGCCGCCGCCGCCAGTTCGGCGGCCTCGCGTCCGGTGGCGGCGCGGCGGTCGGCCAGCCACTTCTCGACCTGCGTGAACACCTCCGCCGCGAAGAGCCGCTCCAGCACCTTGCGGCGCTCGTCCGCGCCCGCGCGCAGGAAACCCGCGAACTCGCCCTGCGGCAGCAGCGCGACCTGGCAGAACTGGACGGCGGTCATCCCGAGCATCCGCGACACCAGGTCGCCCGCCTCGTCCAGCCGCGTCGTGAGCCCGACCCACGCGCCGTGCTCGAAGTCCTCCAGGACGACCTTCGCGTGCTCGGTCGTCGTCCCGGAGCCGCGCAGCTTCGGCCGCTCCCAGGCGGGCGAACGCGAGATGCGCAGGCGGCGGCCGCGGATCGTCGTCTCCAGCACCACGCGCGGCCCGGCGCCGGGCGCCGCGTGGTCGCTGCGCAGCCCCTTCACCGCGTTCCTGACGCCCGGCACCTGCCCGTACAGCGCGAAGCACACGGCGTCGAGGACGCTGGTCTTGCCGGCGCCCGTCCGGCCCTGGATGAGGAACAGCCCGGCGCCGGACAGCGCGTCGAAGTCGATCTCCTCGGTGCCGGAGAAGGGCCCGAACGCGCTGATCTCTAACCGGTGGAGCCTCACGCCATCGCCTCCTTGCGGCGGCAGGACTCGAACGCCTCGTCCAGGAGGGCGCGCTCGGCGGAGGTCGCCGGGCCGTCGGTGACCTCGGCCACGAAGTCGCCCGCGACGTCGGGGGCGGACCGCTCGCGGACGCGGTCGGACCAGGTGCGGGCGGCGTCCGTCCCGCCGCCTTCGGGCTCGAAGCCGAGGACGAGCGTGTGCGGGAACCGGCGGCGCAGCCGTTCCATCGCGGCGGACGGACGGCGCTCGTCGGTCAGCGTCACCTGGAGCCAGCGGTCTTCGAGCCGGTCGTGGGACGGGTCGGTGAGCAGGTCGTCGATGCGGCCCCGCACCCGGGCGAGGCGGCGCGGGACGGGCGCCTCCGCGAACTCCGCCGCGATGCCGCCGTCGCCGCCGACGCCGCCGTCGCTCCGCAGGTCGATCAGCCAGGACCCCTTGACGTGCCGCTCCTCCGAGAACGAGTACGCGAGCGGCGAGCCGGAGTACCGGACGCGGTCGGTGATGCGCCAGGACCCGTGCAGGTGGCCGAGCGCCGCGTAGTCGACGCCGTCGAACACCGACGCCGGAACGTGCGAGGAGCCGCCGACCGAGATGTCGCGTTCGCTCTCGCTGGCCGCGCCTCCGGTGACGAACGCGTGCGCCAGCACGACCGAGCGCAGGTCGCGGCGGGCGGCGTCGTCCCGGACGCGGCGCATGGCCTCGGTCAGCGCCGCGGCGTGGCTGCGTTCGTCGAGGTCCCAGGGGTGGCGGACGAGTTCGGGCTCCAGATAGGGGATGCCGTAGATCGCGGCGTCCCCTATGACGACGGGCTCGCCCACGGTCGCGAAGTCGGTGCGGAGGTGCACGCCCGCGGCGTCCATCAGCGCCGACCCGAACCCGAGGCGGCGCGCCGAGTCGTGGTTCCCGGCGATGAGCACGACCTTGGTGAGAGCGGCGAGCCGCTTCAGCGCCTCGTCGCACAGCCGGACGGCGTCCACGGCGGGCAGCGCCCGGTCGTAGACGTCCCCGGAGACGAGCACGCAGTCGACCCGCTCCGCCGTGACGGTCTCGACCAGATGGTCGACGAACGCCGCCTGCGCGGCCAGCAGGTCCTCGCGGTGAAAAGATCTGCCGAGGTGCCAGTCGGAGGTGTGCAGGAGTCGCATGTCGCAGCAACCATAGGCATCCCACCCGACACTTCCCGCGCAGAAACGCCGGACCGCCTCGAAACAATCTTCGAATGGCCCGGCGGCGTGGTTTCGGCGCTGCCGTAGGGTGACGACGTGAGCGAGCGTCCCTATGTGCTGCTTAGCTGCGCGATGTCCGCCGACGGGTACATCGACGACGCGAGCCCCGAGCGGCTCCGGCTGTCCAGCGCCGCGGACTGGGACCGCGTCGACGCCGTCCGCGCCGGCTGCGACGCGATCCTGGTCGGCGCCGGGACGATCCGCGCCGACGACCCCCGCCTGCTGGTCAGGTCCGAGCGGCGGCGCGCGAAGCGGGCCGAGCGCGGACTGCCGCCCGACCTCACCAAGGTGACGCTGACCTGGAGCGGCGACCTGGACCCCGGCGCGCGGTTCTTCACCACGGGCGAGTCGCCGAAGCTGGTGTACGCGCCGTCCCGCACGGCCGGCGACCTCGCCGCACGGCTGGACGGCCTGGCCGAGGTCGTCGACGCGGGCGACCCGCTCACGCTCGCGACGATGCTCGGCGACCTCGCGGGGCGGGGCGTCCGGCGGCTGATGGTCGAGGGCGGCGGGGGCGTCCACACGCTGTTCCTGACGGCCGGCGCCGTGGACGAGCTGCAGCTCGTCGTCGCGCCGTTCTTCATCGGCGACCCGTCCGCGCCGCGCTTCGTCCAGTCCGGGGTGTTCCCGCAGTCGCCGGACCGCCCGATGCGGCTGGAGGAGGTCACGCGCATCGGCGACCTCGCGCTGCTGCGCTATCTCACCGGGGCCGCGCGTGGATGATCTCGGCTGGCTGGACCTGGCCTGCGACCTGGCGGCGCTGTGCCCGCCGTCCCGCACCGCGTTCTCGGTCGGCGCGGTCGTCGTCGGCGCGGACGGACGCGAGATCGCGCGCGGCCACTCCCGGGAGGACGACCCGCACGACCACGCCGAGGAGGCCGCACTCGCCAAGACCGGCGGCGGCGTCCCCGGCGCGACCGTCTACAGCTCGCTGGAGCCGTGCGGCAGCCGGGCGTCGCGCCCCCGCCCATGCGCGGAGCTGATCATCGCGTCCGGCGCCCGGCGAGTGGTGTTCGCGTGGCGGGAACCCGCCCTGTTCGCCGAGGGAACGGGCGCGGAACTCCTCGCAGCGGCGGGCATCGAGGTGGTCGAACTCCCGGAGTTGGCCGCCCGCGCCCGCACCCCGAACGCCCACCTCCTCTAGAACGTCCAGCCACCCCCTCCCCCGGCCCTGCACTCGGACGAAACGACTCTGGGAGGAGTCCGGGGCTAGGAGAAGTCGGGTTCGGCGTGGGGGCGGCCCTTGAGCTCGTGGAAGCTGGGGATGCCAGCGACCAGGAGCGTCCCGTCCCAGAGGCGGCCGGCGTCCTCCCCGCGCGGGATCCGCGACATGACCGGGCCGAAGAACGCCGTCTCCCCCACCGCGATCACCGGCGTGCCGATGTGCGGGCCGACCTTGCCGATGCCCTCGGCGGTCGAGGCCCGAATGGCGTCGTCGTGGTCCGCCGACTCCGCCGCGGCGACGAGTCCTTCGGGCAGGCCGGCGTCGGCGAGGGCGTCGGTGAACGTCCGCTCCTCCATCTCGCCCCGCTCGTGGAAGCGGGTGCCGAGCGCGGTGTAGAAGCGTCCGAGCGCCTCCTGCCCGGCCTTCGCGGCGACGGCGGCGCAGACGCGGGCGGGAATCCAGAGGTATCCCTCGGGATCGCCTTCCGGGTCGTCGTCGCGGCCCTCGTTCAGCGCCGCCAGGCTCAGCACGTGCCAGCGCGGCTCGATGGGCCTGACCTTCGCCGCCTCCAGCAGCCATCGCGACGTGATCCAGGTGTAGGGGCAGGACGCGTCGAACCAGATGTCGGCGATCTCGGCCATGCCCCGGTTATACACGCCGCGCCATGAGACGCGAGTCTCATTCCTCTTGCCAACGCCCCGGGACCGCATGCGATGCTGTGACCAAGCAAGCATTCGGTTACCTGGATCGGCCCGGTGGATTCGGGGTCCGCCGGGGGCAGGGAGGCACGGCAGCATGCGCGAGCACGATCGGCTGTTCATCGGCGGCGAGTGGGCCGCCCCGTCCGGCACCGGCACGATCGACGTCATCTCCCCGCACACCGAGGAGGTGATCGGGCGGGTGCCCGAGGGCACGGCGGCCGACATGGACGCCGCCGTCGCCGCCGCGCGCCGCGCGTTCGACGACGGCCCCTGGCCCCGGATGACGCCGGCCGAGCGCGCCGAGATCGTCGGGCGGCTCTCCGCGATCTACGCAGAGCGGCAGGGCGGGATGGCCGAGCTGGTCACCGCCGAGATGGGCTCGCCGATCCTGTTCTCGGTGTTCGGGCAGGCCGCCATCCCGCAGATGGTCCTGCAGTACTACGTGGACCTCGCCGCCGCCTACACGTGGGAGGACGAGCGGCCGGGCATGCTCGGCCCGGTCACCGTGACGCGGGAGCCCGTCGGGGTCGTCGCCGCGATCGTCCCGTGGAACGTGCCGCAGTTCACGCTCATGCTCAAGCTCGCCCCCGCGCTCATCGCCGGCTGCACCGTGGTGGCCAAGCCGTCCCCGGAGACGCCGCTCGACAGCTACCTCCTCGCCGAGTGGATCGAGGAGGCCGGGATCCCGGCCGGCGTCGTCAACATCGTCCCGGCCGGGCGCGAGGTCGGCGCGCACCTGGTCGCGCATCCCGACGTCGACAAGGTGTCCTTCACCGGCTCCACCGCCGCCGGACGCAAGATCGGCGAGGTCTGCGGACGGCAGCTCAAGCGCGTCACGCTGGAACTCGGCGGCAAGTCCGCCGCGATCATCCTGGACGACGCCGACCTCGCGTCCACCGTCGAGGGCTTCAAGATGGCGTCGCTGATGAACAACGGGGAGGCCTGCGCCGCGCAGACCCGCATCCTCGCGTCCCGCCGCCGCTACGACGAGGTCGCCGACGCGCTCGCGACCATGGTCGGCGGACTGGCGGTCGGCGACCCCGCCGACTACGGCACCGAGATCGGCCCTCTCGTCGCGCGGCGGCAGCAGGAACGCGTCGAGAACTACATCCGCGTCGGGCAGGACGAGGGCGCCAAGCTCATCACCGGCGGCCTGAACCGCCCGCACGAACGCGGCTGGTACGTCGCGCCGACCGTCTTCGGCGACGTCGGCAACGACATGCGCGTCGCCCGCGAGGAGATCTTCGGGCCGGTGCTCGTCCTCATCCCGTACGACGACGAGGACGACGCCGTCAGGATCGCCAACGACAGCGACTACGGGCTCGGCGGCTCCGTCTGGACGTCCGACGCCGACCACGGCGTCGACGTCGCCCGCCGCATCCGCACCGGAAGCTGCGGCGTCAACATGTACACCCTCGACCCGAACACCCCGTTCGGCGGCTACAAGAGCAGCGGCCTCGGCCGCGAACTAGGCCCCGAGGGCCTCCACGCCTACCTGGAACACAAGTCGATCCCCAGACCCTCCTGACCAACCCCCACCGCCCGGCACGAGCCGCGTCGCGGGTCAGGAGAGGGGGGAGACCGTCCAGCCGTGGCGGTTGCGGCAGGTTCGGACGGCTTCGGCGGACGGCGCGTCCGTCACCAGCAGGCGGACGCCCGTGACAGGGATGCGGCCGTGGTCGAACGCGATCGCCCGGAGCTTCGCGGGGGTGACGACCGCGGCGGTGGCCCCTCGGTCGAGGATCGCTTCGAGGAGTTCGCGCGTTCCGGGGCCTGGCACGCCGACGGCGGTGGCGCCCTGGGTGAGGCACAGGTCGGTCAGGCCGATCCAGGTCGGGGCGGGGACGTCGCGGCCGGAGAGCGCGAGCACGTCGCCGCGGCCGAGGCCCAGCGCGCCGCCGAGACGGTAGAGGTCGGCGAGCCGGTCGGCGTGCGTGATCTCCTCGGACGACGCGCACAGCCGCAGCGCCGGGTCGCGGAGCGGGTCGGGGGACGGCGGGACGCCGACGTCGGGGCCCGGCTCCAGAAGGCGTCCGAACGGCGTCGTGCCCGGGACGTCCCCGAACGCGAAGATCTGCCTGACATAGGAGCGTTCCGCCGCCGCGAGAGAGCGGGCCGCGATGTCCTCGCCGGCCAGCAGGAAGCGGGCGCCGCACTGGTTCAGCAGGGCCGCGGCCTCGGCGGCCTTCACGTCCGGCGGAAGAAGCGCCGGGACGGCACCGGACGCGGAGACCGCATGGACGGCGAGGGCCAGCTCGCAGACGCCCGTGACGTGAACCGCGCCGACGTCGCCGGGGCGCACGCCGTGCCGGCGCAGCCCGTCCGCGGCCGCCGTCACCTCGTCGGCGAACGCCGCGTAGCCGAGTTCCCGCGTCGGGTCGACGAGGGCGGCGCCGCCGCAGCGGGCGGCGTTGACCCTGACCGCGTCCAGGACGGCCTCAGTGATCGTGGTGCCGGCGGCCATGGGCGTTGCGGGGCTTGCCTGGCGCATGCGCCGAACGTACGCCGCGCGCGCCCATCTCCACATCCGAAGAAATGTGTAGGCGGATGTGTACATCAGGGGCTGAGGCCGACGCGTTCCAGCAGCTCCCGCCGCCGGACCTGCCCGTCCGAGGTGCGGGGAATCTCGTCCACGACGTGCACGGCGGACACCGCGCGGGTCCGCGGAACGTGGCCGTTGACGTGCCGGAAGAGGTCGATCTCGGACACCGGTTCCGCCAGGACGACGAACGCGTGCGGCGCGAGACCGAGATCGCCGTCCGGCGCGGGTACGACGGCGGCGTCGCGCACCGACGGATGCGCCGCCAAGACCGACTCCGGCTCGCCGGGCGGGTCGGGACGCACGCCCGTCACCCGGCCGAGGACGAAGACGCGGCCGTGGTCGTCGGCGAAGGCGGAGTCCCCGGTGGGCAGCCACCGGACGGGCACGTCCGCCGTCCGTGCGACGGGAAGGCGGACGCACAGCTCGCCCGGCTGGTACGACGCCTGTGAGACGCCGCTGCGGGGATTGACGATGTGCCAGGTCACGCCGGGCAGGCCCCGTCCGACCGAGTCCAGCGTGCCCTCCTCGGCGGCCCGCAGGTTGAGATGCGTGAACCCGGCCGCCTCGGCCAGCCCGTACGCCTGCCGGACGGGACAGCCGAGCCGGGCCGCCGCGGCGCGGGCGTCCTCGGCGGCCAGCGGCCCGCCCGCCGCGACGACGGCGCGCAGCGAGTGCAGGTCGTACCGGGCCACGGCGCGGTCGTATGCGAGGGCCTCCACGAGCCGCGGCGGCAACACCGCCACGGTCACCCGGTGATCCCGCATCGCCCGCAGCAGGTCATGACCGCCCAGCCCGACGACCGTGGCACCGAGCCGGAGTGCCGGGTTGAGCACGCCGTTCAACCCGAGCACATCGCTGAACGGCAACGCGCTCAGCACGGTGTCGCCGCCCCCGATCATCCCGGCGTCGGCGACCCGGACCAGCCCGGCCACGACCTCGGCATGCGTGAGCCGGACGGTCCGTCCGGGCCCGCGCGTGCAGGCGAGCAGAGCCGCATCCCGGTCGAGATCGGCCTCCGGCACGGGCACGCAGCCCGGCTCCCCCGCGCGCAGAACATCGAACTCCAATCTCCGTGCCGCGCCGTCGAACTCTCCGGAAGACGTGATGACGGCGCAGGCCCCGACGGCATCCACGGCATCCACGAGACCTGCCGCGTCGACCGGGAACGGCACCGCCCCGGCCGCGATGACGGCGTGCAGCGCGACGGCGAACTCCGGCCCGTCCGGCAGGTGCAGCCCGACCACGTCCCCCGGCCCGATCCCCTCCGAAACAAGCCCGGACGCGACGTCCCCGACCATGGCGCCCAACTCCGCATACGACACCGAACGCCCGGACGCGGCGTCCACCACGGCAACCCGCCCCGGATCCGCGCCCGACACCCCCAGCACCGCCCGCGTCACCGTGACCGCCGGATACGCGGCGGCCGGGTCCACCCCTCTGGTAAGCATGCCGCGAACCTAGATCAACGCCGAAACCCCGCACATGCTCCGAACTGCGCAACCACCGTCGTATTCAACACACCCCAATCGCCGCCCCTATGTACACACCCACCCTCCACCGACCAGGAGCCAGCACCCACACGTCGCGCGTCCCGAAGCGGGTTTGCCGTCGCCAAGACCGCACTCGGAAACCAGCAGAAGGGTCCGATCGGCCAAGACGCAGGAGGGTCCGATCGGCCAAGACGATGGTGGGTGATGTCGCCGGTGAACTCCTTCCCCCGCCGGACGAGCAGCTCCGTCCGGTACCGCTCGTCGTCGGCCTCCGTCCGCGGTCGCGGTCGCGGCACGCGGCGGCCGGGACGGTAAGGGTCTCGGGGGCGACGGCGGGCCCAGCGGCCGGGGACCGCGAGGGGTCTCGGGGCGACCGCGGGCCCAGCGGCCGGGGACCGCGAGGGTCTCGGGGGCCACGGCAGGTCCAGCGGCCGGGGACCGTGAGGGCCTCGGGGGGCGACAGCGGGCCCAGCGGCCGGGGACCGTGAGGGTCTCGGGGGCCACGGCAGGTCCAGCGGCCGGGGACCCTGAGGGCCTCGGGGGGCGACAGCGGGCCCAGCGGCCGGGGACCGTGAGGGTCTCGGGGGCCACGGCCGGTCCAGCGGCCGGGGACCGTGAGGGCCTCGGGGGGGCGACAGCGGGCCCAGCGGGCGGGACGGTCAGTGGGGTTGTGGCGGTGTGCAGCGCGGTTGGCGTTTTTCAGGGGTCGGCTCGTTGGTCCTGGACCGGGGCTAGGTCTATTCGGCGCCGGGCGACGTCCACACCGACGAGTCTGACGTCGAGGACGTCCCCGACGTGAATCGAGCGGCCGGCGAGTGCGGCTTTGTGGATCAGACCCTCAAGGCCGTCGGGGCGGTCTTCGACGCGGAGGAAGGCGCCGAACGGGACGAGTTTGGTGACGGGGCCGGCGACGACGCTGCCGATCTGTCGCCGGAGGTCGATCAGCGGGTCGGGTTGGGGCGCTTTGAGGGACAGCGAGACCCGCCCACGCCCGAGGTCGATGTCGAGGATCTGCGCGGTGATCGCCTCTCCGACGGCGACGACGTCGCCGGGATGCCTGATGGGCCGCCAGGACAGCTCCGGAATGTTGATCATCGCGGTGAAGCCGCCGATGTCCACGAAGGTCACTCCGAAGGCGGCGATCTCGGTGACGATGCCGGTGATGGTCTGGCCCCGCTGCAGTCCCCGCAGGAAGGTGATGTCGTGCTCGTTCAGGCCGGGCATGAGGCGATCGTCCTACGGGGGCGGGGGGTCGGTGTGGATGTTGTCCACGGCCCAGGCGGCTATCTGGGCTCGGGACGAGAAGCCCAGTTTGGTCAGGATGTTGGTGACGTGGCGGGCGACGGTGGCGGGGCTGATGACGAGTTCGTCGGCCACGCCGCGGTTGCTGAGGCCGCGCGCGACGAGGAGGGCGATCTCGCGTTCCCGGGGGGTGAGGGTGCTCGGCGGGGTCACGGGCTCGGCGGCGTGGGCGGGCAATCCCAGTTCGGCGGCGGTCGGAGGAGGGCGTCCGGGGGCGAGGCGTCCGGAATCGGCGGCTGGGTCCGGCGGGGCGGGCTCGGAGGTGGGGGCGGTTCGTTCCGGGTCGGTCGTGTGGGTCGGACGTCCCGGATCGGTGGGGGAAGGGCTTTCGCGGGTGGATGCGAGGGTCGGGTCTGTGGGGGTCGGGTGTTCGGAGTCC
Organism: Actinomadura sp. 1N219; assembly: GCF_044326405.1. Classification (NCBI taxonomy): domain Bacteria; kingdom Bacillati; phylum Actinomycetota; class Actinomycetes; order Streptosporangiales; family Thermomonosporaceae; genus Actinomadura; species Actinomadura sp. 1N219. Next base: position 259,830 of record NZ_JBIRAY010000012.1, read on the forward strand.
GCGGGACGAGGGTGTGGGATCAGGGGGTTGGCGGGGTCGCGGAGGGCGTGGGCGATGGCGTCGTCAACGGGCATGGCCCGGCCCTCGCCCCAGAATTGGGCGACGAGGGGGGCGCCTAGTCTGCGGCGGATCGGTTCCAGGGTGCGTTCGCGGCGGGCGCCGGTGCCGGGGGCGCGGCCGGTGGCCTCGTGGAGCGCGGACGCGGCGGCGGCGAGTATGACGGCGCCGCGGCCGTCGCCCTCCCGGGCGACCAGGTCGGCGAAGGCGTCCAGGGCGCGGGACATGTCCAGGCGGATGCCGGACGAGCGGCTCAGCGTGAGGCTCTGCGAGAGCGACTCGCGGGCCGTGTGGAGGTCGTCCTGTTCGAGGGCGACGCGGCCCAGGCCGGCGAGGGCCCGCGCCATCTCGGGGCGGGCGCCGATCTCGGCGAGGATCGGCAGGACCTCGGCGTAGTGTCCGCGCGCGGACGCGTGGTCGCCGCGCAGCTCGGCGAGGCGGCCGAGGCCGATCATGGCGTGCGAGGCGCCCCACAGCTGGCCGATGCCGCGCATGACGGTCGCGGCGGCGTCCAGGTGCTCGCGGGCCTCCCTGAGGCGGGAGCCGCGGATCAGCAGGTAGCCGCGGACGGCGGCGGCGTAGGCGCGGTTCCATTCCTGGCGGGGCGCGGCGGCGATGGCGTCGGCCTCGTCGAGGCGTCCGGCGGCGTCCGCGAGCCGTCCGGCGCGGACGAGGCATTCGGCGCCGGCGATCAGGGCGGACGCGGTCATGAAGTCGTCGCCGCAGTCGCGGCAGGACGCGAGGCCGTCGTCGGCGTACCGGGCGGCCTGCGCGTAGTCGCGGCCGCCGAGGGCGAGCTGGGCGCGGGCGACGAGCGCCGGGCCGAGGACGCTCGGGCCGAGCCCGTGGGACGCGGCGAGGAAGCGGTCGGTCCAGCCGGCCCCTTCGGTGACGCGGCCGCGGACGATCCAGAACGTGCGCAGGGCGGTGCAGATCCGCAGGCCCTCGCGGACGTCGCCGCGGTCGAGGGACCAGGTGAGCGCGGAGCGGACGTTGCCGAATTCGACGTCGTACCAGTTGAACAGCGCCACGCGTTCGGCCCAGGCCGCGTCGTCGCGCGCGACGGCGATCCGGCCGTGCCGTTCGGCCGCGTGCAGGACGGCGTCGCGGTGCCGGCCGCGGAACGTCTCGTCCTCCCCGGCGTCGGCGAGCCGCTCCGCCGCGTACTCGCGGATGCTGTCGAGCTGCCGGAACCGGACCTCCCCGGCGAGTTCGCCTGACACGGCCACGAGGGACTTGTCGACCAGCGCGGTGAGCAGGTCGAGGACATCGTCGGCGGGGAGCTCGGCGTCGGCGCAGACGTGCTCGGCCTGCTCCAGCGTCCAGCCGGAGAAGACGGACAGGCGGCGCAGCAGGACGCGTTCGGGGTCGTCCAGCAGCTCGTGGCTCCAGTCGATGGCGGCGCGGAGGGTGCGCTGCCGGGCGGGGGCGGTGCGGTCCCCGGCGCTGAGCAGCCGGAACCGGTCGGTGAGGCGCCGCGCGATCTGCTCCACCGACAGGACGCGGACGCGGGCCGCGGCGAGCTCCAGCGCGAGCGGCATCCCGTCGAGGGCCCGGGTGACCTCGTGGACGGCGTCCGCGCCGTCGAACCCGGGGCGCGCCGCCTTCGCGCGGTCGATGAACAGGCGCCGCGCCTCGTCGGGCTCCAGGGGCGGGACCCGCCACACGTTCTCGCCCGCCATGCGGAGCGGTTCGCGGCTGGTGGCGAGCACCCGCAGCCGCGGGCAGCGGGCCAGCAGCATGCCGGTCAGCTTGGCGCATTCCTCGATGACGTGCTCGCAGTTGTCGAGGACGATCAGGGCGGCGGGCGCGCGCAGCGCGTCGGCGAGCGTCTCGGTGAGCGGGCGGCCGTCCTCCTCCGCGACGGAGAGGACGGTGGCGACGCGACGCGCGACGGGCTCCGTCGTCCCGTCCGGGCGGACGTCAGCCAGTTCCACGAACCAGACGCCGTCGGGGCCGGCATCGACGCCGTCGGGGCCGGCGCCGAGCATCGTGTGCGCGACGTGCAGCGCGAGCCTGGTCTTGCCGATGCCGCCGGCGCCGCACAGCGTCACGGCGCGCATGCTCTCCAACAGCCGCCCGAGGTCGCCGACGTCGCGTTCACGGCCCACGAAGGCGTTGGGTTCGGCGGGGAGGTTCGTCTTCACGGGAGTGGTCGTCGCGGTCATGCTCCCCCGCCGTTCCGAGCCCGGCGCGGCTCGCGGACCGGGGCATCCGTCATGGCATTGTGAGTGTGTCATCGCTCTGCGTGCACCGCCACGGTTTCGTGTACTTGATTGTTCACGTGTTCGCGGCGCCGATTCCACCTTGGCGGCGTGGTGGCCGTACCGTAGTGCGCCGTGTCCGCCACCTCCGAGAACGCAGCCGCCAGCCTCGACGACGTCCTGGTCGGCGAGGCGGTGCTGGGCGTCTACCGGCAGATGTTCGCGGCGCTGGCCCGCGACGGCGGCGCCGTCGTGGACGATCCGGAACTCGTGGACGTGGCCGAGACGCTGCTCGCCGCGTTCGCCGACGCGGGCGAGGACGGGCTGAGCCGCGAGCAGATGCGCTACGTGTGCCGCCGCTACCCGCCGGAGGTGTTCGAGAACCGGCTGCGGGTGCTGAAGGGGCTCGGCGCCATTCGCGAGGTGTTCCCGAAGCCGAACCAGCTCCGGTACCGGGCGTCGTTCACCAGCGTGGTCGGGCTCATGTTCGTCCGGCGGATGATGCTGGACGGCGGGCAGAGCGAGATGCACCGGCTCCTCGCCCTTGAGCAGCTCAACGTGGCCGACCCCCGCATGACGCCCGAGCAGGCGCGCGACGGCGCGGACGGGCTCGCGCGCGCGTTCCGGCTGTGGAGCGTCGAGCTGGTCACGCTCACGAACGGGACGATCGAGGAGCTCCGCGAGCAGGCGCCGAAGTTGTGGGGCACCGAGGAGATCCTGCTGCGCGCGGAGCGCCTGCACGGTGCGATCCTGCGCCGCTGGCCGCAGCTCGATCGGACGTGCACCGACCTGCGCGCGGCCATCTACGCCTACGGCGACGCGTCCCGCCGCGCCGCGGCCCGCCTGTCCGACTCGGCGGGGACGACGCGGAACCTGACCCTCCTGCCGCCGGAGACGTGGCGGACGTTCACCCGCACCGCGTCCCGTGAGGACCTCGCCGCCGTCCTGGACGGTTTCGTCTTCGACGCCGCGGCGCCGTGGCACGAGCCGTCCGCCGTGGTGACGGCCGTGGAGGACGGCCCGCGCGCCACGCCCCCGCGCCCGGCGCCGCCCCGCCCATCGGTGCCAGACCCCGGGCTCTCGGGCGACGCGGGCTCGGACACGACGGCCATGGAGCGGCTCCGCGGCATCGCCGAGCAGGTCCTCCGCGGCCGCGACCGGATCGCGGTCGAGGACGTCCTCGCCCAGGACTGGACCACCGCCCGCCGCGTCCTCGCCGACCTGTCGTCCGCTCATCTGCATCCCGAACTCCCCTACCGGCTCGTCTGGTCGGACGGCCTGACCGTCCGGCCGCACGGCTCCCCCACCTGGGTGTCTCCCGGCTGGTTCGAGAGGACGAACCAGTGACCGCCCCCGCGACCGGCGACCGCCCGCCGGCGAGCCGCCCGGATCCGCATGTGCTGGGCCGGGCCCGTGCGCGCGTGCTGGGGGCGCCGTCCATCGCCGTGTCCGAACCCGTTCCGCCCGGCGCGGTCGGGGCGACGGACGGCGCCCGCGTCTGGCTGCTCCCGGAGTGGCCGGACGGTGCGACGCCCGCGCTGCTGGAGGAGTACGAGACCCCGCCGATGCCGCTGGACCGCTCGGGGCAGGCGCGCCGCGTCCTCGCCGCCGCGCTCCGCTGCTGCTGGCCTCGCCTCGACGACGCACCGTGGCCAGGCACTCCGGCCACGGTCGCGGACGTCCTGGACGTGTACGCGAACATGACCCGGGGCGACACCGACCTGGCCCGCCGCTGGGCCACCGGCGAAATGCGCCGCCTGTCGGACACGGGCTGGCTGCTCCTCGACGAACCTGCGGGCGCCGTCCGCCCGGGCCCCCGGGTCGCGCTGTGGTCGGAGGGGTCGCTCGCGTCACTGCGGGACCTCCTCCGCCGCCTCCCCGAACCGCCACGCCCGGACCTCGAACCGCCACACCCGGACGCCGAACCGGATCCCGAGTCGGAGCCTCAACCGGCTGAATCATCAGCACCTCCTGCTAGCCCTCGCCTGCCCTCCGACCCTGCCGCAGCCCCGGCCTCGGCCGCCGAAAAATCCGAAGCTGTGGATAACTCGGGAGTCGGCGATGAGTGAGCCGTTCGAGGGGATCTTGCGCTCGTACGACGAGCGGCGCCGGGCCGACCTGGTCGCGGCCTACATGGCGGTGGAGCACGCGGCCGAGCCGGTGCCGGAGGTGCGGTTCGCGGCGCTGCGGGAACCGTCCCTCCGCCGGACGGTCGAGCAGATGCTCGCGCTGAGCGGACGGACGCTGGTCCGCTCCGAGCAGACACGGTGGATTTCCGGATACCGGGACGATGTCGCTGCCGAACTGGCACAAGACCCCGAATGCGTCCTGCCGGTGCAGGAACGGGCCGTCCTGACACTGGTCCTCATCCACTCGGTGGCCATTCCCCGGGCGGCGGGTTCGCTGGCGGACGATTCGTGGCTGTCGCCCTACCCGACACCCATGGACGAACTGCGCCGCCGCACGCAACTGCCCCTTGGGGAGCTGGAAACGTCGCTGCGCAAGCTCCGCCTAGCGGGCCTGGTGTCGCAAGTGAAGGCGGGCGCAGACGACGCGGGCGGATTCGTCCCGGGTCCGCAGTTCCACCGGCTGACGGACGCGGCGCGACGCCGCCTGCAGGAGGAGCTGATCCTGGCCGCCGGTCCCGATTCGCCGCTCGCGGCGGCGATCCGGGCGCGCCGCAGGGGACGGGAACGCGATCAGGGGGAGAACACATGACGGCCGTACTCGAACCTGGCCGCGCAGAATCGCTGGTGCCGGAGCCCGCACGCGGCAACGCCGAGAACGTCGTCGGCGACCGGACGCTGGTGGCCGTGCAGGCGGTGAACATCTCGCGGCTGTCCACGCATCCGGTCCCGACCGTCCCCGGGACGCTGATCGTGGTCGCCGGGCAAGGGCCCAAGGACTCCAATGGCGCGGGCAAGTCGTCGTTCATCGCCGCCATCACGGCGCTCCTGGGCGACGAGCAGTGGCGGTTCGCATCAGGTGCGCGCGCGGTAGCGGAACTGCTTTTCAACGCCGAACTGGCAGCACAGGGCGACAGCCAGTGGGCGAGTGCAGACCACGGATACATCGTCGGTGTCTTCGACTACACCGAGCCCACGGAAATGGAGGGCGAAACTGCGCTCACCGTGTGGCTGCGAGTGAACGTGGACGCGCCGCACCTGGAAATCCGCTGGCGGCAGGGCGTCCACCTGGCGGCGGCTCCGTCCGAGGCCGATCGTGTGTCGCTCGCCGACCGGCTCTGGGCGGGCCTGCCGCGCAGCGCCGGACGCCGCGATCTGGTCGCGAAAGACCTGTCACGCGTCCTCTACGGCGGGCAAGTGCGGTGCGTGTCGTTCCTGTCGACGTCCGTACGGTCGAAAGTCGCGACGAACCTGCTGTCCCAGCCGCTGAACGAGATCACCCCCGAGCGCATCTTCAGCGCGATCGCGGCGCTGACCGGGCTGGACCGGGAGCTGGAGGCCGAGCGCAAGTCCCGCGCTGAGGAGCACCGCGAGCGCGCCAAGGCGGCGGAGGCCGCGGAGCGGCTCACGGAGTGGGAGCGGGAGGCGGCGGCGCTGCTGAAGACGTTCGACCGGCGCGACCAGGCCCGCGACGAGGTGGCGGCGGCGCTGCGGCACTGGCGGACGCGTCACGCCCGCCTCCTGGTGGACGCGGCGGAGGCCGACGCCGCGCACGCCGCCGAGCAGGAACGGCTGCGCGGCGAGAGCGACGAGCTGGCCGCCGCCGCCAAGGCCGCCGAGCGGGAGATGGAGCAGCTCACCGGCGGAGCCCTGGACGCGCAGCTGACCGAGGCGGGCACGGCCCTGGCCGAGCTGAAGGGCCAGGTAGACGAGCTGGGCGCGGACAAGGCCGTCGCCCGGAATAGCCTCGACGAGCTACGGCGACGCGTCTCCGCGCTGGAGGAACGGCAGCGGGAGGCCGACGGACGCGACGGCGAAACAGCACGCGCCGAACTGGCCGGCGCAGAGGCACGACGCGACGAAGCCCAGCAGCAGCTGGGAATGGCCAAGGGCACTGTCGCGCGCGCGGAGCGATCCCTGGCCGAAGCTGAGGCAGGTGAGGGCAGCGCACCCGCGCAGATCCGCGCGCTCACCGCGAAGGGCATCGCCGCGGTCGGGCTTCTGGACGCGGTGGAACTGGCCGAAGGCGTCCGGGAACGCTGGGAAGCCGCCCTGTGGCCGTACCGGGAGGCCGTCGTCGTCGGGACGGACGACCTCGACGCCGCCGTCGCCGCGCTCAAGGACATGCCCGGCTCGACGATCGTCCCCGCAGGCGGCGACGGCAGCCTCCCCGAAGGGATCAGCTGCGAGCAGTCGCTAGGACGCTTCTTCGCCTTCCTCAACGACGACCCCGAGGCGCCACCGCAACAACGGCCCGTCGTCATCGTGGGCGGGTTCCCCGAACCGGTGACCGGACGCGTAGCACGCGTGCAGGCGGCACGGGCCGCGCTGGAGGCAGCGCAGGTATCCCTAGAGCAAGCGCAACAGGCAACGTCCGACGCCGCCGCCGACGTGGCGCTCGCCGGGCGGCGCCTCGCGGGCGCGCGCGCAGCCGACGAGTTGGACGGCGTCCGAGAGACGATGACCGGCCTGCGCGGACGGCTGGAGGAGCTAGCGGCCGGTGAGTCCCGGCTAGGCCCGCGCCTAGGGTCAGCGGAGCAGACGCTGCGGCGCCTCCAGGCGAAAGCCGACACGCGCGCGCTGGAAATCGACCGGCTGCGCGGACGCCGTGAAGCGCACGAACGCGAACGCGACAAGCTCCGGCGCGCATCGTCCGAACTGGCCGACAAGCGCGCCGCGCTCGGCCTGGACGCCCTAGAGAGAGACTGGGGCGGCACCCGCGAGGGCGCTGCGGAATGGCTGTCCGGCCTGGACGACGACGAATCCACATGGACGCCCGCCGAATGGTGGCACAACGCTGAGAAGCACCTGTCCGAGGCACTCCGCCGTGTGTTCCCGGACGGTCCGTCCGACGACGACATGCCGGAGGAGATCCGGTTCCTACTGCGCGAACGCGCCGAGGGCGAGGGCCGCCGTACCGACCGCGAACAGGCGACGTTCCCGCGCCTGGTGAAGGCCGTGGAGGCCTACCTGCGCCAGCAGGAGGACTACGAAAAACACCAGCGGCGGCAGATCGAGGTGCAAATCTCGGCGCGCCGCGCCGATCTGGAGAAAGCGCAGAAGGGCGCGACGGAGGCGGCGGGCGCAGCGGAAGCGCACCGCACGGCGCTGACCGCCGCGATCCGCGCCCGCCTGCAGCGCGTGTCGGACGAATTCGAGAAACTCGACGTCGCCTATGGCGGCTACGGCGCGACGCTGGAATTTCCCACCCCGGAGCAACCCGCCGACCCCGAGCAGGAGTGGCGCTGGCGGGTCACGCCGAAATGGCGGCGCTCGGACGGGCAGCGCTACGTCCCGTACAACCGTCGTGCGAACACCGCCCTCATGGACGAGAAGGCCGTCAAACTGGTGTGCGCGGCTGCGCTCGCAAGCTCCGGCGGAGGCCGCCTCTGCCTCGTCCTAGACGAGCTGGGCCGCAACCTAGGCAAGGAGCACCGCAAAGAGGCCGTCGCGCTGTTCCGCAAAATCGGTGAGACGCACGGCATCACCGTGATCGGCGCCCTGCAGGACGACATGGAACCGTACGCGATCGACGCGTGCGGCCAGTACGTGAAACTGCGCCGCTCGTCCGACACGATGCCGTACAACGAGCCGCCGGTCGTCGTCGGCTACGACGAGCACGAGGCCCGCGTCCGCAAACTCGCGGAACAGATCATCGCAGCCCGTCCGCTAGAGGAAACCGGATGAAAGTGGCGGATTGATCGGGCAGGATTGCGCGCCATGCGCGTCGACGAGCTCCTGACCGAGATCGAGCCGCTGCCGTTCAAGGAGCGGTGCCTGCGCCTGGCCGAACTGCGCCGCTCCGCAGGGCGGCCGGAGGTCGCCGCCGTGCTGGACGGGCTGTCCCAGGGCGGGAACTACGAGCGGTCGCTCGCGCTGTTCGTCGCTGCCTCCGTGCGGGACGAGGCGTCGTTGGCGCATCTGGCCGCGGCGACGCGGAACCCTGACGCCGAACTGGCGTGCGAGGCGATCCGGCTGGGCGTCCGGTTCGGTGTCGACGCGGCGCCGTTCCTGGACGGCGTCGCCGACGCGCCCGCTGCCGCGCGCGGGGCGCTGTACGACGCCGTCCGCAAGTACCGTCGCGCCGACCTGGCGGACGCGCTCGTCGGCGAGGTCGCCGCCCGGTGGGGTGACGGCGAGGCCGCGGCGCTGCTGGCCGCCTGCAGCCCGGAGGTCGCGGCGGCCAGGATCGACGGGCTCGCGCATGCCGTCCCGAACTGGCGGTCTGTGGGTCACGCGCATCCCGGCATCATGCTCGACCATGCGGAGCGGCGGCTCGCCGAACTGCCCGAGGGCGTCCGGGCGCCGTGGTGGTTCGTGCACGCGCCCGGCGTCGCGGCGGCGCTGCACCACGATCCCGGACGCGTCGTCGCGCTACTCGAACGGTACATTCCCGCCGGGCCGTTCCCGGACGGTCTGCGGGCCATGATGGGCATGCTGATCGACGCCGAACCGTCCCGCATGATCCGGCTGCTGCTGTCCGACGGGCATCGCGGCCATCTGCGGCTGCTGCTGCACCGCCGGTCGGTGCGGGACCGGCTGACCCGGCTCGCCGGCGCCGACATCGCGGCGGTCGCCCGCGCCGTCCGGGAGGACGAGTCGGCGCTGACCCTCCTGCTCAAGGCGTTCGCGCCGGGCCGCCGCGCCGCCGTGTTCGACGCCGCGATGGACGGCGTCGACCTGACCGCGCGCGAGTTCGGCGCGTCGCTGCTGAACGTCCTGCCGCACGCCGTCCGGGTGAGGGAGGCCCGCCGGATGCTCGGCCTGCGCAGGGTCGCCGAGTCGCCGTCGTCGGGCCGGGAGCTGACCGCGTTCCTGCCCTACGACGAGGCGCTGCCGGTCCTGTCGGAGCTGACCCGCCGGCCGGTCGCCGACGAGCGCGCGGCCGGGTACGCGCTGCTCGTGGCGTGCGCGGGCCGCGACGGCGATCCCGCGACGCTGACCCGGGCGATGGAGTCGCTCGGGCGGCTCCGCAACGACCAGGACCCCGTCCGGTACGGCGCGCTGAACGCGCTGGCGCACGTCCCGGAGGGCATGCTCCGCACGGAGCACGCCGCGGAGGTCGGGCGGCTCGCGGACGACGCGCTCAACGCCCGCGACTGCTCGTACATGACGCGGCGCGCGCTCGGCCGGATCGCCGCCGCCTTCGCGCGGCAGGGCGCCGTCCGCGACGACCCCGACCTGCTGCTGTTCGCGCTGGACCTGGCGGAGCGGCTGGTCGGCCACACCGGAACCGGGCACCTGGGACGCCTCGACCAGGTGCTGCGGCGCGGTGACGAGCACCGGCTCGGCGCCGCCCTCGCGCCGCATCTGGAGGCCGCCGCGCGCCGCGACGACCACCGGCTGGCGCTGCTGACGGCAGGGGCGCTCGGGCGCCGCGCACACCACGTCAGGCCGGTTCAGGACGCGCTCGAAGCCGCCCTGGAGGCCCGCGACGACGGCGTCCTCCGCAGGGCGATCACGTTCTGGCTCGCGGCGCCCGGGACACGCGCGGAACGGGTCGGGACGGTCGTCGCGAGGGACCCGTCGGCGGTCGCCATCCCCGCGGTGCTCGCCGCGATCGCCCGTGAGCGCACCGACCTGCTGCACCTCGTCCTGGCGGAGAACACCCCGGAGGGCAGGTTCAGGCGCGCCGACGTCGTCTACGTGCCTCAGGCGACGCGGCCGTGGACGCGCCGCTGGACGGCCCGGCAGCGCGAGACCTACCTGGCGCTCCTCGAACGCGCCGCGAGCGGGACGCTGCCCGACGCCGACCGCGCGGGCGCGGTGGCGCAGATGGCGCGGGTGCCCGGCGTGGACCCGGCCCGGATCGGCGCGTTCCTCGACGGCGACCCGTACGTCCGCCGCGCGGCGCTGACCGCGCTGGCCTGGACGCCGTCTCCGCAGGAGACGCTGCCCCGGCTGCTGGCGTACGCGTCGTCCGACGACGCGCACGTGGCGGTGTACGCCGCCACCCGCGCGGCCCGGTTCGCGCCGCCGTCGGCGCTGGCGGCGGCACTGGGCCCCGCGCTGGCGGACGGGAAGATCACCGCGCGCAAGGAGGCGCTGCGGATCCTGCTGCGCAACCGCGTGCCGGACGCGCTCCGCCTCGTCGCCGCCGCCTGGGACGACCCGGACCAGCACCGGGACGTCCGCGTGGCGATCGTCTCGGCCGTCCGCCCCCACCTGGGCGACCCGATCGCGCAGCGGATCCTGCGGGAGGCCGCCGAGGGACCGCGTGACCTCGCCCGCCAGGTGATCAGCAGTGGGCCGCTCCACGTCGAGGAGCGGAACCGGGCGGCCTACGCCGAGCTGATCCTGCGGGTGGCCCGTTCCGCCGAGGCCGAGACGCGCGTCTCGGCGCTGCTCGCGGCCGCCCTGTGGGCGCCGTGGGCCCCGGACGCTCCCGTGCTCCTGGCCGACGTCGTCACCGACCTCGGCGACACCCGCGCCTGGCGGAGGGCGCTGACCGCGCTCGTCGGCTGCGTGACGCGGCAGGCCCTCGGCGCCGCCGAGCTGAGCAGGGCGGCCGCCGAACTGACCGCCGCCGCGTCGAACCCCGCCCCGGGCGCGCCGGACGCCGAGCCCGAACGCGACCTCCCCGCCGCACGGCGGCTGGACGCCCTCGTCTCCGACATCCGCGGCGTGGCCGTACGCCATCGCGATGCGGCCGAGCACGCCATCAGCGCCGTCGCGGGCCGCCTACCGGACCAGCTCGCCCGCGAACTGGCCGCGGCCACCCTCCGCTGGGACACCCTCGACACGGCCGCCACCCTGGACGCCCTCGCCGAAAGCTGCGCCCACAACACCGCCCCAGTCCGACCACCCACCCCCACCGCGCCCACCGCGACGGGCCGCAGTCCAAGCGGCGGTCCAAGCGGTGCCCCAGGCGACGGTCCAAGCGACGGTCCAAGCGACGGGCCGGGCAGCGGTCCAAGCGACGGCCCAAGCGACGGTCCGGGCGACGGTCCAAGCGACGGTCCGGGCGGCGGTCCGGGCAGCGGTCCAAGCGGCGGGCCGGGCAGCGGGCCGGGCAGCGTGCTTGCGGTGGTGCGCGTTGGCGAGGCGCTCGCTGGGGAGGAGCAGGGCCCGCACCGCCGGGCCTACCCTCCCGATCGGCCCGACCCGGCGCAGGTGCTGCCGCACGCCGTCCGGCTCGCGGCGCGAGGCGACCTGCCGGGCGGGCTGCTCGCCTGCGCGCTCATCGGACGTCACGGCCCCCGCGCGGGCTGGTCCGAAGACTGGCGGACTCTCCTGCGCACCCTCCGCGCCCACCCCGATCCAGACACGGCTTTCACCGCCCGCACCATCCACACCGCCCCAGAGTGACCGCGCGCCCCCTGGTCAGCGCAAACGTCTATGCACCATCCCCTTCACCTCGTCCGATACGGCCTTCACCGCCGACAACGGTTACGACGTCCCGGGTGGCCGGCCAGCGCCACTCATCAGCGGCATCTCCCACGGACCCTCGATACCCACCCCAATCCGACACGGCCTTCGCCGCCCACGAAGTTCGTGCCGCCTCTGAGTCACCGGGTCGCTGCCCCCTGGTCAGTCGTCGGTTAGGCCCAGGTGTTCTGCCTCCTTTGTCAGTTGTTTCGCGGTTGTGGACGAGCCTGCGGTGTCGAGTTCGTGGGCTAGTTCCTCCAGTTCTTTGCCTCCGGCCATGAGGGCGGTCAGTTCGTCGCGGGTGATCTCGGACTTGGCGTGGTAGCCGATGCTCTGGCCGCGGTTGAGGATCAGGAAGCGGTCGCCGACCGGATAGGCGTGGTGCGGGTTGTGGGTGATGAAGATGACCGCGAGGCCGCGTTCGCGGGCCTGGACGATGTAGCGGAGCACGACCCCGGCCTGTTTGACGCCGAGGGCGGCGGTGGGCTCGTCCAGGACGAGGGCCTTGGCGCCGAAGTGGACGGCGCGGGCGATCGCCACGCACTGCCGCTCGCCGCCGGAGAGGGTGCCGATGGGCTGGTCGACGTCGCGCAGGTCGATGCCCATCGCCGCCATCTCGCCGTGCGCGGTCTTGCGCATGAACTCGATGTCCAGGAGGCCGAAGCCCTTGCGCTTCTCGGAGCCGAGGAAGAAGTTCCGCCAGACCGGCATCAGCGGGACGACGGCGAGGTCCTGGTAGACGGTCGCGATGCCGCGGTCGAGGGCCTCGCGGGGCGAGCCGAACGCGACCTTCTCGCCCTGCACCTCGTAGGCGCCGGTGTCGTGGCGGTGCAGCCCGGCGACGATCTTGATGAGCGTGGACTTGCCCGCGCCGTTGTCGCCGAGCACGCAGGTGACCTCGCCGGCGGACGCCTCCAGGCTCACGTCGCGGAGCGCGATGACGTTGCCGTAGTTCTTGCCGACGCCGGTCAGCCTGATCAGCGGCGCCTCCGGCTCCGGCGTCGTGTCCGCCGTGTGCGTCGTGTCCGTCATGACGACCGCTCCACTCTGCGCCGGACGATCAGGTTCACCACGGTGGCGATGAGCAGCATCGCGCCGAGGAAGAACCGGAACCAGTCCGGGTTCCACTCCGCGTACACGATGCCCTTGTTCGTCATGCCGAAGATGAACGCGCCGATCGCCGCGCCGATCGCCGACCCGTAGCCGCCGGTCAGCAGGCACCCGCCGATGACCGCGCAGATGATGTACAGGAACTCGTTGCCGACGCCCTCCCCCGACTGGACCGTCGCGAACGCGAACACCAGGTGCATCCCGGAGAACCAGGCGCAGAACGCGACGCCCATGAACAGGCCGATCTTGACGCGGGCGACCGGGACGCCGACGGCGCGGGCGCTGGCCGCGGAGCCGCCCGCCGCGAAGATCCAGTTGCCGGTCCGGGTGCGCAGCAGGATCCAGGTCGCGATCGCGACGAACAGCAGCCACCAGAGCACCGTGATCTTGATCTTGAGGTCGAGGGCGCCGTCGAGGCCGAGGGCCTCGACGACGCCCAGCACGTAGAGGGTGTCGAGGAGGTCCAGCACGCCGATGTCGGACGCGAAGATCCAGCGGGCGCTGTCGAAGCCGTCCATCTCGCGGACGGAGTCGCTGGCGACGTTGCCGGTGAGCGCCTTCGTCACGCCGAGGTTCAGTCCGGCGAGCATGAAGAACGTGGCGAGGGTGATGATGAAGCTCGGCAGCTTCGTCCGGACGTAGAGCAGGCCGTTCACCATGCCGAGCGCCAGCGTCAGCACGAGGGAGATCACCACGCCGGCCCACACGTTCAGCGTGAGCTGGTAGGCGGTCAGCGCGGCGATCAGGGCCGCGGACGTCACCATCACCCCGGCGGACAGGTCGAACTCGCCGCCGATCATGAGCAGCGACACGCCGACCGCCATGATCCCGTACGTGGAGGCGGCGTACAGGACGGTGGAGAACGACCCGGCCTCCAGGAACGCGTCCGCGACGATCGAGAAGAACGCGAACAGCGCGACGGCGCCGAGCAGCGCGCCGAGCTCGGGACGGCCCAGCAGCCGCCGCGGGAGCGACTGCCGGGACAGGCGCTCGTCCGGGCCCGGCTTCGCCACCGGCGGCTCCGCCAGGCCCGATGACGCCGCGTGGGTCATCGCGTCCCCCGGTTCGCGAACGCCTCCAGCTGACCGGCGTTCTGCTTGGTGACGATCGCCGGGCCGGTCAGCACGGGTCGCCCGCCGCCGAGGACGTTGCCGTTGTTCCGCAGCAGCCACAGCTGGTCGACGGCGCCGTATCCCTGCAGGTAGGGCTGCTGGTCGACGGCGAACAGGATGGCGCCCGAGGTGATCGAGGCGATGAGGTCCTTGTTCAGGTCGAACGTTCCGATCTTGGCCTTGGAGCCGGTCTCCTTCACCGAGTCGACGGCGGTGGCGGCGAACGGCGCGCCGAGCGTGAGGATCCCGTCGACACCGTCGTCGGCCTGGAGCTTGGCAGTGATGGACGACTTGACCTCAGGCATGTTCGCGCCCTGGACGAACAGGTTCTCCATCTGGCCGCCGAACGTCTTCTTCGCGCCCGCGCAGCGGTCTTCCAGGCCGACGTTGCCCTGCTCGTGGATGACGCACAGCGCCTTCTTCGAGCCGATCCGGGCCATCTCCGTCCCGGCGGCCTCGCCGGCGATCGACTCGTCCTGCCCGAAGTGCGCGATCGCGCCCAGCTTGGCCGACTCGCCCTGCCCGGAGTTGATCGAGACCACCGGGATCTTCGCGGCGGTGGCGCGGGCCAGGACGTCCTTCATCGCGTCGGGTTTGGCGAGCGTGACGATGATGCCGTCGACCTTCTTGTCGATGGCGGCCTGGACGAGCTGGGCCTGCTTGCCGCCGTCCGGGTCGGCGGAGTAGAGGAACTCGACGTTGTCCTTGGCGGCGGCCGCCTTGGCGCCCTTCTGCACGATGTCCCAGAAGGTGTCGCCGGGGGCGGAGTGGGTGACCATCGCGATCTTCAGCCGCGGGCCGGCGCCCTCCGGGGCCTCCTCGGACTTCTTGCCGCCCTCACTGCTGCAGGCGCTCAGCGCCAGCAGCGCCGCGGCGGCCAGGACAGCGAGTCTCCTGGACGTCCCACACGCGAAAACGCCTCTCATCGGATGCTCTCCGTTTCTCCCCGAGTGGTCGGTCAGAGGAGTTGATCACAGATGGTGGCGGCGCGCGCGCCGATCCGCCTCATATCGGGCGCGGGCCTCCCTGGTGGAGTCCAGCGCCGCCACTTCCGCGACCGGGACGTCCCACCATGCCGCACTGGCCGGGGGGCCTGCCAAGGGGTTCGTCTCAATGTGGATAACCGTGGTCCGGTCGGCCTTCCGCGCCTGCCGGAGCGCTTCCCGCAGGTCGTCGAGGGCGGCGGCGCGGACGACGTCCGCGCCGAGGCTGACGGCGTTCGCGGCGAGGTCGACCGGGAGCGGGTCGCCGTCGAGCCCGGTGGCGGTGCGGGCGCGGTAGCGGGTGCCGAACCGCTGCGCGCCGACCGATTCCGACAGGTTCCCGATCGAGGCGAACCCGTGGTTCTGGACGAGGACGACGATCAGCTTGATCCCCTCGGCGGCGGCCGTGGCCAGCTCTTGCGCCATCATCAGGTACGAACCGTCCCCGACCAGGACGAACACCTCGCGGTCCGGCGCGGCCAGCTTCACGCCGAGCCCGCCCGCGATCTCGTAGCCCATGCAGGAGTAGCCGTACTCGACGTGGTAGCCCTTCGGGTCGCGGGTCCGCCACAGCTTGTGCAGGTCGCCGGGCATGGATCCGGCCGCGCAGACCACCACGTCCCGTGGCCCGGACTCCTCGTTGACGGCCCCGATCACCTCGGACTGGGTGAGCAGCCTCCCGCCCTGGGGGGCGAACGCACCGTCCACTTGGGCGTTCCAGTCGGCCGTCAGGGTTCTGGCCTCGCCGCGGTAGACCTCGGACACGGTGTAGCCGTCGACGGCGGCGTGGAGCCCTCTGAGCCCTTCCCTGGCGTCGGCGACGACGGACACGCCGCCGAGCTTGACCGCGTCCGGACGGGCGACGTTGATGTTCACGAACCGCACGTCTGGGTTGGCGAACAGGCTGCGGGACGCGGTCGTGAAGTCGCTGTAGCGGGTTCCTATGCCGAGAACCACGTCCGCTGTGCGGGCGAGTGCGTTCGCGGCCGTCGTGCCAGTCGCTCCTATGGCGCCGACAGAGCGTTCGTGGTCCCAGGGCAGGGAGCCTTTGCCCGCTTGGGTCTCGGCCACTGGGATGCCGGTGCGTTCGGCGAACGCGCGCAGTTCGTCGGTCGCGTGGGAGTAGATGACACCGCCGCCCGCCACGATCAGCGGACGCTCAGCAGCTTCCAACACAGCGGACGCTTCGTCCAACGCGGCAGGTTCCGGCAGCGGACGCGGAATGCGCCACACCCTGCGAGCGAACAGTTCGTCCGGCCAGTCGTACGCTTCAGCCTGGACGTCCTGGGGCAGTGCGAGGGTGACCGCACCGGTCTCGGCAGGGTCGGTGAGCACTCTCATCGCCGCCAGCAATGCGCTCGGCAGCTGTTCGGGCCGATTGATGCGGTCCCAGTACTTCGACACGGGCTTGAAGCAGTCGTTGACCGACACGTCGTAGGAGCGCGCGTCCTCCAACTCCTGCAAGACCGGGTTGGCCACGCGGGTTGCGAAGATGTCGCCTGGCAGCAGCAGGACGGGGAGCCGGTTGATCGTGGCCAGCGCCGCACCGGTCACCATGTTGGTCGCGCCGGGTCCGATGGACGTGGTGCAGGCGAAGGTGGCCATCCGGTCGTTCATCCGGGCGTATCCCGAGGCGGTGTGCACCATCGCTTGTTCGTTGCGCGCCATGTAGTAGGGCAAGTCGTCGGCGTGCTCCAGCAGGGCTTGCCCGATGCCTGCGACGTTGCCGTGCCCGAAGATGCCGAAACAGCCCGCGAAGAAGCGTCGCTCCGTCCCGTCTCGCTCGCTGTACTGCGCCGCCAGGAAGCGGACCACTGCCTGCCCCACCGTGAGCCTCATGACCGTCCCTCCGCCGAGGTGAGCGGCAGGCGCGGATCGACCGGCTGCCCAGCCCAGGTGCCGCGGATCCAGGCGTGCGCCGGGTCGTCGCAGATCCGCCAGGCGCGCTCGTCCGCCGGACCCGCCATCACGTTGAGGTAGTACAGGTCGTGCCCAGGCACGGCCATGGACGGGCCATGCCAGCCATGCGGAATCAGTACCGCGTCACCACTGCGCACCTCCGCGAGCACGTCGATCGGACGCCCAAACGACCCGTACACCCGCTGATAGGCCATCCCGGACTCGCCCGCCACCTCGAAGTAGTAGATCTCCTCCAGGACGGCCTCGTCCGGCGTCTCCTCGTCGTGCTTGTGCGGCGGGAACGACGACCAGCACCCGCCCGGCGTCAGCACCTCGCACGCGATCAGCTTCTCGGCGAAGGGGAAACCCTCGGGCGTGCCGAAATTGTTCACCTGGCGGCTTGCGGCACCCGCACCCCGCAATTCCACAGGGACGTCCTCTGCCGGGCCGTAGCGCGGTGTCAGTCGCGCCTCACATCGAGCCCCCGCCAGCGCGAATCGTCCACTGCCCCGCACTCGTACGCGCGCGTCGCGCGGCGCATAGGCGAAATCGCTGACGCGGCTGAAGACGTCGTCTCGCCCGGCCAGCTCGAACCGCTCCCCGTCGCACTCGACCGTGCACGACCCTGCCAGCGGCAGCACGATCGTCTCGAACTCACCGGTCGCGAACTCGTGCGAGCCACCGGCAGGAAGCTCCAGCACGCGCAACGCCGAGTACGCCCATCCGGCCGACTCCGGTGTCACGGCCAGCGCGTACGGTCCTTCAGCGGCGGTTCCGGCGGGCAGGTGGTGCTTCATCACGCACGCTCCAGGAGTTCCTCGACCTCGTCCTGCGCGGGCATCGCGTCGGAACAGGCGATGCGGGACGCGACGAGGGCCCCGGCGGCGCCCGCGAACTCGATGAGCCGCCGCAGGCCCCACCCGGACAGGAGGCCGTGGCAGATCGCGCCGCCGAACGCGTCCCCCGCGCCGAGCCCGTTGACGACGTCGACCTTGACCGGGGGAACCTCCACCATCTCCGTGGACGTCGCGGCGAGCACGCCGTCCGGGCCCATTTTCACGATGGCGAGTTCTGGGCCGCGTTGAAGGATCGCGCGGGCGGCGGCGCGCGGCTCCCGCTCCCCCACGGCGACCTCGCACTCCTCCAGGTTTCCGACGGCGACGGAGGCGCGTTCCAAGGCGAGCCCTGCCCAGTGCGGTGCTTCGCTTGGGTCATCCCAGAGCATCGGACGGTAATCCAGGTCGAGGACGGTCTGCCCAGGGTGTTCGGACAGCGCGGACAGGGTGGCCGAACGGCTCGGCTCCTGCGAAAGGCCCGTGACGGTTCCCCACATGATGCGGGCCTCGCGGATCGCCTCAAGGTCCAGCTCTTGGGTGTAGATCTCCAGGTCGGGGGCCTTGGGATAGCGGTAGAAGTACAGCGGGAAATCGTCCGGCGGGAAGATCTCGCAGAAGGCCAGCGGCGTGGGCAGCCCGGGAACGGCCGTGACGTACCTGTCGTCTACGCCGTAACCCTGGAGCGCCTTGTGGACGAACCGTCCGAACGGGTCCTCGCCAGTACGGGTGATGACGGCGGTGCGACGCCCGTACCGTGCCGCCGCAACGGCGACGTTGGTGGGACTGCCGCCCAGGTACTTACCGAAAGACTCGACGTCCTCCAGCGGCACGCCCACCTGGTCCGGATAGACGTCGACGCTCACCCGTCCCATGGTGATGAGGTCGAACGTCATCGGGCCGCTCCGGCGTGGAAGGCGAGGAACTCGAGGCTCCTGCGGACGTCGTCGTACGGTCCGCCGCCGTCTGCGGGCTCTTCGGTCAGGACGGTGTCCTGCTCCATCACGTACCAGCCTTCGTAACCGGCGTCCTCCAGGGTGCGGATGATGCCGGGGATGTCGATGTCGCCGTCCCCGAGCGGTCGGTACAGACCGTCGCGCACCGCGTCCGTGTAGGCGACCTCGCCGTTGAGCACGCGCCGGGCAAGACTCACGTCCACGTCCTTCAGATGGACGTGCGCTATGCGCCGCGCTGCGAAACGCGCCAGCCACACCGGATCCGTGCCGCCGACCAACAGATGCCCAGTGTCCAGGCAGAGCGGAACGTTGCTGCCGTCCAGTACACGCTCGACCTCGGCGCGCCCTTCCACGACCGTCCCTACGTGCGGATGCAGGGTGACCAGACGGCCGCGCGCGGCGGCCCTCAGCGTGATCGCATCCAGGGTGGCGAGCAGCGTCGCCCACGCCTCCGCGTCCAGTTCCGGCCGCCCGTCGTAGCCGTCGAGCCCAGTGGCGGCGGCGAGCACTAGGACGCCGTCAGTGGCGTCCAGCACCCGGTCTAGCGACGGCAGCGGGTCGGACGCTGGATCGTGCAAAACAACCGGAATGAACGCGCCCACGAGCCCCAGCCCGTAGGAGGCCAGCATTTCCTCCCTGGCATGCGCGCCGCCCGGCAGGAAACCGTCCGGACCCAGTTCGGTGGCGGCGAGGCCAAGGTCGCGCATCTCGGCGAGCACCCGTGCGGGCTCCATCTGGTGGCCCCACCCAGGCACCTCGCACACGCCCCAGGAAATCGGCGCGCCCGCGACCCTCATCGCCGCACCTCCCCTGTCCTGACGACGCGTCCCTCACGCAGGGACAGCTCGCACGCCTCGGCCAGGTAGAACGCCTCCAGGGCTTCCTCAGGCGGGCATGGGTTGCCGCGCCGTCCGGCCACCACGTCCACGAAGGCGCGGAGCTCGGCGTCGTAGGCGTCGGCGAAACGCTCCATGAACCCGCTGTAGGCGGCCCTAGGCTCCTCGCCCCGTTCGGGCAGCGCGGTCGCGGGCGTACGGTCGTCCAGGCCCGCGACGATGCTGTCCTTGGACCCGAACAGTTCCAGACGCGAGTCGTACCCGGCGGCGTTGTAGCGGGTGGCCGACACGACGCCGAGCGACCCGTCGTCTAGGACGAGCAGCGCCGATCCGGTGTCCACGTCGCCGCACTCGCGGAAGAAGTCGTCGCCCCGGTTGGCGCCCGCGGCCATCACGCGGACTACCTCGCGTCCCGTCACGAAGCGGATGAGGTCCAGGTCGTGGATGACGCAGTCGCGGAACAGCCCGCCCGACGTCGGGACGTACTCGGCGGGCGGCGGCGCTGGGTCGAAGCTGCACGAGCGGACGGTGTGCAGCCAGCCGAGCCGCCCGGACGCCAGCGCCTCGCGCGCCGCCGCGTTCCCGGCGTCGAACCGGCGCTGGAAGCCGACCTGCACGGGCACCCCGGCGGCGGCCGCCGCCGCTACTGTTTGGAACGTTCCATCAGTGTCCGACGCGAGCGGCTTCTCGCAGAACACCGGAATCCGCGCGGACACCGCCCGCTCCACCAGGCAGGCGTGCGCGTCCGTGGCCGCCGCGACGATCAGCCCGTCCAGGCCGGACGAGAACAGGTCCTCGACCTCGTCCGCCGCCGTGACGCGGCAGGCCGGGGCCCCGGGGACCAGGCGGGCGGCGAGATCGCGGGCGCGGCGCGGCTCAGCGTCGGCGATGACCAGGGCGTCCACCTCGGGCAATGCGCACATGGCCGCGGCGTGGCGCGCCCCGATGCGCCCCGCGCCGGCCAGACCGATCCTCATTGATCCCCTCCCGGACGGCGGTAGGTGAGACACGAGTGTGCTGGAGCGTTCCAGCCTCGTCAACGAGCGAGGGAAGCCTTATCGGCAATGGAGGTGTCCGAAAACTCGGCGGTTACTCGCGGACGGCGCAGCGCGCCGGGTACCGCCCGTTCAGACCAAGCGCTAGTTTGTCCGACATGCGGGTCTTCGTCACCGGCGCCTCCGGCTTCGTCGGGTCTCACACGGTCAGCGCGCTCCTGGCCGCCGGGCACCGGCCGCGCGCCCTGGTCCGCGACCCGGGGAGGACCGCGAAGGTGCTGCAGGCGATCGGCGTCGCCGCCGAGGACGTGGAACTCGTCCCTGGCGACATGCTGGACGCGGACGCGGTCTCCGAGGCGCTCGAAGGCTGCGACGCCGCGATCCATGCAGCCGCCGCGATCGGCGTGACCGGCCCACGTGGGGTGGCAGGCGGCCCGCTCGACCTCGTGGACGTCAACGTGCGCGGCACCCGGAACGTGGTCGGCGGGGCCGTCGCCCAGGGGCTGAGCCCTGTGGTGCATGTGTCGACGGTCGCGGTGTTCGTCCCGCCGTCCGCGCAGGTCATCACCGCCGGCGGAGCCCTCGCGAGCCCGCGCACCGGCTACGGCAGGTCCAAGCTGGCCGCCGAGCGGTACGCGCGCGGCCTCCAGGACGACGGCGCGCCGGTCACGATCGTCTACCCCGGCGGCGTGTGCGGCCCCTGCCAGCCCACGCTCGACGCCCTCATGGAGGGGCTCGCCGCCGCGCTCGGCAAGGTGTGGCCACTTCCGGGCGGCGGCGTTTCGGTCATCGACGTCCGCGACCTCGCCGAGGCGCTGGCACGTTCCGTCGGGGCCCGGCGGCCGCCCAGCCGCTGGGTGCTCGGCGGCCACTACCTGACGTGGCCGCAGTACGCGGACCTCTGCGACCGCCTCACGGGCGTGCGGTGCCGCCGCGTCCGCGTCCCGAACCGCCTGATGCTCGGGCTCGGCTCGGCGCTGGACGCCGCCAAGCGCGTCCGCGACTTCGACTACCCGCTCACCCGCGACGCCGCCGAGTTCATGGTCACGCTGGTGCCGACCGATGACCGTCCCGTCCTGGACGCGCTGGACCTCACCCTGCGTCCCGTCGAGGAGACGGTCGCCGACGCGCTGCGCTGGCTGGCGGAGAGCGGCCACCTCGCTCCCCACCGGGCCGGACGTCTCGCCAACCCGGGGCCGGGACCGCGCCCGGCCCTTCCCCTGCGCCCCGCCCCGCCCACGCCCCGCATCGAGGAGCAGCCGATGCCGACCCTCGTCCAGCGCGTGTTCGGCCCGGTCTTCCAGCGGATCTCGGGCGCCGAGTGGTTCTCCAGGGTGGGGCCCAAGGTCGTCCCGCCCATCGACCGGACGCTGCACAGGCTCACCGGCGGCCGTTTCCTGCTCGGCCAGCTCCTCGTCCCGAGCCTGGTCCTGACGACGACCGGCGCCGTCAGCGGCCTCCCCCGCCACACCCCGCTCGCATGCCTCCCCGACCCTGCCCCGGCCCCGGCCCCGGCCCCAAGAACGGGCACGGGAACGGACGGCGGCTGGTACGTCGTCGGCTCCAACTTCGGCCGCGAAAAGCACCCCGCCTGGACGGGCAACCTCCTCAAACATCCCGAAGCCGAGATCAGTTTCCAGGGACGCGCCATTCCCGTCACGGCCCATCTGCTGGACGACGAAGAACGCGCCGCGATCTGGCCCCGCCTCATCGCCGTCTGGCCCGTCTACGACCGCTACGTGGAACGCACGACACGCCAATTGAGGATTTTCCGCCTCACCCCGCGCTGACCTCAGTTCACTCAGGGGCCGCGAAGCGTTTTCGAGAGGCGGCGGCCAAGGAGGAGATATCCGATCAGGACGCCGATGACGTTGAGGATGACGTCGTCGACGTCGAAGGCCCGTCCGATGACGAAGGCGCCCTGGACCGTCTCGATGGCCAGCGACAGAACGGCGGTCAGGAGGACCAGCCGGACGGGGCCGCGGAGGGTCGTCCAGACGAGCGGGAGCAGCACGCCCAATGGCATGAGCAGCATCAGGTTGCCGCCCATCTGGAAGGCGGCGTCCTTGGTCGGACGGTCCAGATAGAAGCGGAGAGAACGGCCGGGGTCGGTGTTTCCGCCCGCTTGGCCGCGGTCGCGGACGGGCGTCAATGTCAGTTTGAACGCGAAATAGAAGAAGACGCCGAGGCCGCCCAGCGCCGCCGCCACGACGACGACGCGGAGGGCCACGACGTACCAGGGGACTTTCTGATCGGGCGTTGCGCGTTGCCACATTTCTGCGAACACCCGGCGCTTGCTCCCCGCCGCGTGACCGGCCATTCACGCTCGCGGATTACGGAATGCCCGAATCGGAGGTTAATGTCGAACGCCCGCGCCGGAACGGAAGCCCGGCGCGGGCGTCAGACGAAGGCGATCAGGCGGCGATCGCCGTGGTGGCCGGCTCCAGGGCCAGGTCCAGCACCTCGCGGACGTCGCTGACGGTGAAGACCGTCAGCTTCTCCAGGACCTCGTCCGGGACGTCCTCGAGGTCCGGCTCGTTGCGCTTCGGCACGATCGCCGTGGTGATCCCGAGCCTGGACGCGGCCAGCAGCTTCTGCTTCAGGCCGCCGATCGGCAGGACCCGCCCGGTCAGCGACACCTCGCCGGTCATCGCCACGTCCGAGCGGACCGGGCGGCCCGACAGCAGCGACGCCAGCGCGGCCGTCATCGTGATGCCCGCGCTCGGGCCGTCCTTCGGGATCGCGCCGGCCGGGACGTGGACGTGCACGCCGCGGTCCTTCAGGTCGCCGACCGGCAGCTCCAGCTCGGCGCCCCGCGACCGCAGGTAGCTGAGCGCGATCCGCGCCGACTCCTTCATGACGTCGCCGAGCTGCCCGGTGAGCGTCACGCCGGTGTCGCCGGTCTCCTTGTCGGCCAGCGACGCCTCGATGTAGAGGACGTCGCCGCCCGCGCCCGTCACCGCCAGGCCCGTCGCGACGCCGGGGACGCCCGTCCGCCGCTCGTTCCTGCTCAGCTCGACCTCCGGCGTGTACCTCGGACGGCCCAGGTAGTCCTTCAGGTCGCCCGCGCCGATCGAGACCGGCAGCTCCGCCTTCTCCAGCGCCACGTTCGCGGCGACCTTCCGCAGCACCCGCGCGATCGACCGGTCGAGGGACCGGACGCCCGCCTCCCGCGTGTACTCGGCCGCCAGCAGCCGCAGCGCGTCGTCGCCGAAGCCCACCTCGGCCGCCTCCAGCCCCGCCTTGTCGAGCTGGCGCGGCAGCAGGTGGTCGCGGGCGATCGTGACCTTCTCGTGCTCGGTGTAGCCGTCCAGCTCCACCAGCTCCATCCGGTCGAGCAGCGGGCCGGGGATGGCCTCCACCACGTTCGCGGTGGCGAGGAACAGCACGTCGCTCAGGTCGAGCTCGACCTCCAGGTAGTGGTCCCGGAACGTGTGGTTCTGCTCGGGGTCGAGGACCTCGAGCAGCGCCGCGGTCGGGTCGCCGCGGTAGTCGGCGCCGACCTTGTCGACCTCGTCCAGCAGGACGACCGGGTTCATCGAGCCGGCCTCGCGGATCGCCCGGACGATCCGTCCCGGCAGCGCGCCCACGTACGTGCGGCGGTGGCCGCGGATCTCGGCCTCGTCCCGGACGCCGCCCAGCGCGACCCGGACGAACTTGCGTCCCATGGCCCGCGCGACCGACTCGCCAAGCGACGTCTTGCCGACGCCGGGAGGCCCGGTCAGCGCCAGGACCGCACCGCTCCTGCGTCCGCCCACGACGCCCAGGCCGCGCTCCTCGCGCCGCTTGCGCACGGCCAGGTACTCGACGATGCGCTCCTTGACGTCGTCGAGCCCGGCGTGGTCGGCGTCCAGGATCTCGCGGGCGCCGCCGATGTCGTAGGCGTCCTCGGTCCGGTCGTTCCAGGGGATGTCGAGGACGGTGTCCAGCCACGTCCGGATCCAGCCGCCCTCCGGCGAGGCGTCGGACGACCGCTCCAGCTTGTCGACCTCCTTCAGCGCCGCCTCGCGCACCTTCTCGGGCAGGTTCGCGGCCTCGATCCGGGCCCGGTAGTCGTCCTCCTCGTCGGCGGGGTCGCCGTTCAGCTCGGCCAGCTCCTTGCGGATGGCCTCCTGCTGCTGCCGCAGCAGGAACTCCCGCTGCGTCTTCTCCATGCCCTCCTGGACGTCCTTGCGGATCGTCTCCGCGACGTCCAGTTCGGCGAGGTGGTCGCGCGCCCAGCCGATCACCAGCGTGAGCCGCTCCACCACGTCCGGGGTCTCCAGGACCTCGATCTTCTGCTCGTCCGACAGGTAGGGCGCGTACCCGGCGTTGTCGGCCAGGGTGGACGGGTCGTCGATCTGCTGGACGATGTCCACGACCTGCCAGGCGCCGCGCTTCTGCAGGATCGCGCTGACCAGGCTCTTGTACTCCTTGGCCAGCTCCTGCGCCCGCCCGGACTCCGGCGGCGTCTCGATCAGCGTGCCCTCGACCCACAGCGCGGCGCCCGGCCCGGTCGTCCCGGTGCCGATCCGCACCCGCTGCACGCCGCGGACGACCGCGCCCGGCTCGCCGCCGGGCAGCCGCCCCTCCTGCTCGATCACGCCGAGGGTGCCGACAGCGGCGTACTGCCCGTTCAACCGGGGCACCAGCAGCACCCGCGGCTTGCCGGCCGACCGGATTCCCGGCCCCTTGGACTGCGCCGCCGCCCGCGCGGCCTCGATGGCGGCGCGCACCTCGCCGCTCTCGGACAGGTCCAGCGGCACCACCATGCCGGGCAGAACGGCCCCGTCGTCCAGGGGCAGCACCGGCAGCGTCAGGGTCTCGCTCATGCTCAGCTCCAAATCCGTCCAGTGGACCCAACCGTAAGTTGAGTCACCTCCACTCAAGAAAACGGAGCAGGATTTTGTTTCCGCAGCAACGTTCGCTCTGAGCGATCAACCTCGCGGCGGTGTGGCGGCGGAGGCGCGAGAGGCGGCCGAAAACATCGCGGGCAATGCCGAGGCAAAGTCCCGTTCTTGATCACGATTCTTTGCGGCGGGCGCGGTTTACGTCCGCATGACGCGAGGGTACTTACCGCAACGAGATCGTGACTATGAGTGAATGAAAGATCATCGGGGCGGCAAAGGCCCAGGTGACGATGCGGGAGGGGGCCCGGATGCACCGTACTGAGCGTGAGACCGGCACGGCCCCCTCCGTGCATGGCCCGGTCCGTACGGCCGAGGGCGTCCACGGCTCGTCCCACCGCGGCAGGCGCCGTCCCCCAACGGGCGCCGCGACGGGGGCGCCCGGCGGCACACCTCGGGTTCTCGGCCGTATCGGACCGGCCGGGCCGACGCCCGCGAACTCCCCCCTGATCTCCGGCCACCCCCGGACCCCGGCGCCGCACACCCCCGCGGCCCCGGCGTCCCCCATGGCCGGGCCAGCGGCATCCTCCAGCTGTGCCGCCGGCCCGGCCCCAGACATCCGGGCGCCTCGACGGCGTCTCCCCCGTTCGCCGGGCGGGTCCCCCGCCCGGCTCTCTGTGGAGGGGAGGTGGTAATCGGTCCTCAGCGCGAACCGGCGTCATGCCGGTGAAACCCAGGCGGCCGGAACTCCGTCCGACCCCCGTCCCGGCCGCCTGCGCAGCACATCAAGGGATCGCTGCGGAGCCGGGCCCGTGGAGGCGCGAACGCCCCACGGGCCCGGTCACAGCTTC
Organism: Actinomadura sp. 1N219; assembly: GCF_044326405.1. NCBI lineage: Bacteria > Bacillati > Actinomycetota > Actinomycetes > Streptosporangiales > Thermomonosporaceae > Actinomadura > Actinomadura sp. 1N219. Next base: position 285,986 of record NZ_JBIRAY010000012.1, read on the forward strand.
TTGCGCCAGACCTGCCCGTGGACCACGTCCCCGAAGCGCTCCGCCGGGGGCTCTTCCTCCTCCAGGACGAACCCGGCGCGTTCGTAGACGCGGTGCGCCGGACGCTGGAGCGCCGTCGTCCACAGCATCATCTCCGTGTATCCCGCGCCGGCGGCGAAGCGGACGCACTCGCCGACCAGCGCGCCCCCGACGCCCAGTCCGCGTGCCTCGGGCTCGACGTGCAGCAGGCGGAGCTGCGCGACGTCGTCGTCGCGGCGGACGCAGAACACGCCGCCCAGCCGGACGCCGCCGGATTCGGCGATCCACGCGTTCTCCCGCTCCGGGTCGTGATCGTGGACGTAGTCGGCGACGACCTTGGCGACGAGCGCCTCGTAGGTGCGGTCCCAGCCGCATTCCACGTCGTAGAGGGCGCCGTTGCGCTCCACCACCCAGCCGAGGTCGCCGGGCCGCAGCGGGCGCAGGACGACGTCGCCGTCCCGGCCGCGCGGCCGGTCGCCGAGGACGTCGTGGATCGTGCGCATCGCGGCGAGGAGGCGCCGCCGGTCGCCGGCGGGCAGCCCGTCCAGCAGGCCGCGGATCTCGGTCACGGACCGCTCGTCCAGCATCGCGAAGACCTCGCGGCCGTGCGGGGTGAGCCGGGCGACCTGGCGGCGGGCGTCGCCGGGCGAGCGCTCCCGCGCGACCAGCCCGTCGGCCTCGAACCGGGTGAGCATCCGGCTGAGGTAGCCGGCGTCCAGGCCGAGGTCGCGGCGCAGGTCGAGGACCTCGGTGTCGTCCCGCTGCGCCAGCTCGAAGATCACCCGCGCCTCGGTGAGGGAGTACGGGGTCCGGACGTGCCCCTCGCCGAGCACGCCGATGACGCCGGTGTAGAACCGGTTGAACGCCCGGACCGTGCCGACGTCCCCCTCGGTCACCTCCATGCTCCGCCTCCTAACGTTTGACTGAGTCAAACATTACGCGACGGGCGGGCCGGAATTCCAGCCCCCGGGAGGGACGGTCAGGCGCTCGCCTCGGCCTTCGCGCCGTGCAGCGCCCGCGCGTCATGGACGATCCGCCGCTCCACGAAGAAGGTCATCAGCGGGACGATGCCGCCCAGCACGATGAGCACCATCCGGCTCAGCGGCCAGCCGGTGCGCCGCCACAGGTCGTAGGCGACCAGCAGGTAGACCATGTAGAGGAAGCCGTGGACGGGCGCCACGACGCCCGCCATGGCGGGCATGTCGGTCGGGCCGTACTTCAGGACCATGCCGATCGCCAGCAGCACCAGCAGCGTGCCGACCACCAGCGCCAGGATCCGGTACCGGGTCACCGCGCCTTCCACAGAACACACCTTTCATCGACGGCCCGCAGGCCCGCCTTTCCTGACGGCCGGGCGCGCGGCGGGGTCAGCCGCGTCCGCCGCTCTGGGAGTTGAGCCGCGCGAGGTAGCGGTTGTAGGCCGCGAGCGCCGGGTCCTCTTCCTCCTGCAGCCGGATGATCTCCCGCTTCACCTCGGCCTCGGCGGGCTCCTCGATCACCTTCGGCGCGGGGGCGGCGCCGGACCGCTCGTCGCGGATCATCTTGACCCACATCACGATCACGAACAGCGCGAAGATCGGCCATTCGAACGTGTAGGCCCAGCTGCGGTCGTTGCCGCTCTGCGCCCGGTCGTACTGCCACCAGCCGAAGCCGAGGAACGTGCCGCACAGCACGATCGCGAGCACGTGCAGCCCGATCCAGCCAGGGGTGAGGAACCGTCGCACGCTCCCGAGCCTACCGCCGCCCCCGCGGGACCCGTCCCCGACCCCGCCCCAGGCCAGATCACCTAATCAGCGGAATATCCATAATTTGTCGGCACCTGGCTCTACGTTCGCGGCATGGCGAGCAGCACCGTGGCGGCAGGGACCGCCCAGGCGTACACGTACACGCGGCCGTCCGGGCTGGACGGCGGGCTTCTGGGGCTGTCGACGTCCGGCGGGACGACGACCGCCGGGCCGCGACCGCATCCGCATTTCTTCAGCGGCGTCCTCACGCAGGCGGCCCCGGCCGCGGCGGCGCTGCTGGCGCTGGCCGACGTCGCGCAGACCCGGTACCACCAGCCGCGTCCCACCTCGTTCCGCGACCCCGTCGTCACCTGCAACGGCGACCGGCTGCGGATGGAGTCGTTCTCGGCCTGCGGCGGCGTGTACGCCCGGCTGGACGTGCTGGAGCCCGCGATGGACGGCGACGTGCACGAGCGCGGCACGACCAACGTCGACGTGAACGGCCCGCTTCGCGAGGCCCTGGCCCGGGTGGGCGGCTCCGATCCGCTGCATCTGGCGGTCGGCGCGGAGGAACTGGCCGTGACCACGATGGACGGCGCCGTCGTGGAGAAGAAGGTCCCGCTGCCCGACCGGTGGCTGCGGGGTTTCGCCGAGGTCCAGGTCATCACGGCCGGATTCGACCTGCGCGCCGAGTTGAAGGCGGCGGACGCGGTGCGGTTCATGCGTTCCATGCCGCGCGGGCAGCGGGAGGCGCTGTGGGCCGTTCCCGCCGGTCGGACGCTGCGGCTCGCGCCTCGTCCTACCGCCGGCGCCGTGTGCCTGGCCGGGTCTGACCGTCTGCGGACGATGACGCCGCTGCTCCGCTTCGCACGGGCCCTGCGCGTGTACGGACCGTCCATCGCGGACGGCACCGCCCCCGTGTCGAGCGTCTGGGAACTGGAGCTGCCTGGGATGCGGTACGTCCTGACGCTGTCTCCCCAGCACTCGCGCGGCTTCTCCGGTGAGGGTGCCGTGCTGGACGCCATCTCGACCGACGAGGCAGCGGGAGACGCCGACCTGCTCGGTGCGCTGCTGTCGTTCGAGCCGCGTGTCGAACCCGATCTGCTGGCCGAGCGGTCTGGTCTCAGCCTCTCGCGGACGAAGTCGGCGCTGACGCAGCTGGGGACGTCCGGCCGAGTGGGTTTCGACACCGCCGAGGCCGCGTTCTTCCACCGTGAGCTTCCGTACGACCCGGCTCGCGTTGCCAACCTCAACCCCCGGCTGCGCTCGGCGCGCGCGCTTGTCGACGAGGGTGCCGTGCGGTTCACGGCAGATGACACGGCGATCGTCCTGAGCAATGGCAGCGAGCGGCACGTCCGCTTCGAGGAGGGCGGCCGTGAGACGTGCACGTGCCAGTGGTGGTTCGACCATCGAGGTGAGCGCGGGCCGTGCAAGCACGTCCTGGCCGCGCGCATCGTCCGCCGCGACGACCAGACGGCCGTGGAGGCCGTGGAGACCGTGGAGGCTGCTCGATGAGCGCGTGGGACGGCGTCCAGGAGGCCGTCAAGTCCGGCGACCGGGAACGGACGGCGCGGCTGGTGGCCGCGCTGGACGAACCCGGCCGGCGCGCCGTCGCCAAAGAGCTGCCGGGCCTGTTGAAGAAGCTGCGCGCGGCATCGGAGTTCGGGTTTCTGGACCAGGGGCTCGTGCACGCGCTCCTGCTGGCCGGTGCGGGCACGATCAGCGGCCCCGCCGCCGCTGCCGCCTGGCTGAGCCGGTCGGATCTGCGGCCCTGGATGAGCGAGGACATGGGCTTCCCGGTGCTGTGCGACCTCGCGTCCATCCGTCCGGACGAGTGGCGCGCCGAGGTCGCGCACAGGGTCGGCGCCCGCGTCCGGGTCTCCGAGGAGAACTGGGCCCATTGGCACATCGCGGCCGCGCTCGCCAAGTCCGCCGGGGCCGCTCCCCCGGCGTCCGACGGCTTCGTGGTCGGGTGGGTGACGGAGGTCAGCCCGCACAAGCTCGCCGACGACCCGTTCCTCGACGCGCTCGTCCCCCGGCTCTTCGAGGCGGACGGCGTCGGCGGGGCCCTCGCCTTCGACGAGACGAGGCTTCAGTGGGACAAGACCCGCAAAGGCACCTGGGCCGCCGCGCTCGGCGATCTGGCCCGCGCTGGACGGCTCGACCGCAAGACCCTCCTGGACGGCTGCGTCAGCCGCTTCCTGCGCGGCGGCACGCCCAACAACCTCCGCTGGTTCGTCCGGCTGCACGACGAGCTTGAGCCCACCGCCGAGGAGGCGGCGGCTCGCGTGCGCGACTACGTCCGGCTCCTGCCGGTGGCGCCGTCGACCGTCGCGGACGCGGCGCTGCGGCAGGTGCGCCGGGCCGACGACCTGGGACGCCTGGACGAGTCACTGTTCGAGGAGGCCGCGGGCGCGGTGCTGTTCCGGCCGGAGAAGAAGCTCGTCCGGGCCGCGCTCACCTGGCTCGACCGGACGGCCCGCGCCCGCGGCCGGGTCGACGCGACGCTGCGCGCCGTCCCGGCCGTGTTCACCTCGGACGCGCTCGACCTGCGGGAACGGGCCGTCAAGATCGCGGCGAAGCACGCGTCCCCGGCGAGCGACGCCGTCCGCGCCGAGGTCCGGGACGCGGCCGCCGACCTCCCGGCCGACCTGCGTTCCGCGATCGCCGCCGCGTTCGGGGAGGTCGCCGCCGCCGAGCCCGAGCCCGAGCCGCTCGCGGCCCCGCCGCCCTTCACGCCGCGCGAGGCGCCCGCCCCGATCGGGTCCCTCACCGAACTGGCCGAGGAGTTCATCGCCCTCACGGGCGCCGAGGAGAACTGGTCCGCGATCGAGCGCTTCCTGGCCGCGATCGTGGAGTTCGCCTACCGCGACCTCGACGGAACCAGGAAGGCGTTCCGGCAGGTCTGCTCCGACCACTCGCCGTGGCTCCTGACGAGCCTGGAGCACTCGTACGCGCGCTCCTACGTCCGGGGAAGCTGGATCCAGTTCCCCGTGCGGAGACTGCTGCTTCCGGGCGACACCCCCGCCCAGGTGGGCGAGATGCGCGCCGCCTTCGTCAAGGGCCGCACCCGCCCACAGGGCCGTGCCCGGATCTTCGGGAGACGGAGCGAATTCCTGCCGCAGATGGAGCGGTTCCTCGCCTGGCGGAGGCATGAGGCCGTGTCCGCCCTCGGGGAGGCGCCCGTCCTGCTCGCGACGCCGACCGAGGGCAGCGGGCACATCGACCCGGACGTCCTGGTCGCCCGCCTCGGACGGCTGGAGGACGCGGGCGCCGAGCCCGGCCGGGCCGACCTGGCGCAGGCCATGCTGCGCGTCCCCCGCGAGATCGACCCTGCGGCGGTGGCGCGCGCGAAGGGCCTGGCGTCGGACGCGGGCCGGACGGTCGCGTCCTGGCTGGCCGGGGGCGGTCTCGCCGACCCGGCCGTCGAGTGCGCGTTCCCCGACGAGCCCGTCAGGTCCGTCGGCGGACAGGACCTCCCGCGCCCGGCCCACGTCCTGTCCACGGTGGACGTGCCCGGCGAATCCGACATCGCCCGCCTCTGCGCCCTCCCCAGGACCGGCTGGACGGACCACGGAGGCTCGATCTACAACGCGTTCACCGGGTTCTGGCCGTCCGTGATGCCGTCCCATCGGGAGGTCGCCGCCGCGCACCTGCTCCCCTATGTCGTCGGCACCGAGGACGAGGGCTGGGGCCAGGGCGCCCTCTTGCTCGACCTCGCCGAGGCCGACGGGCCCGCGGGCGCCGCCACCGGGACGCTCCTGGCCTGCGCGCTGGCGAACCGGGACCAGCGCGAGCGCGCCGTCGCCGTCGAGGCGTTCCTCGCCTTCGCCGGCCGGGGCGGCCTCCCGGCGTCCGGGACGGGCACGGCCCTCGGACGGCTCGCCGCCGCCGGGACCGTCACCGTCCCGCGCACCGTGAAGGCCCTCACGGCCGCCGCCGACGCGGGCGCCCACGCCGCCGTGTGGGCGGTGCTGGCCGCCGCCCTCCCGCACGCCCTCCCCGAGCCGGGTGAGCGCGCCCCAGCGGGCCTGCCGGACCTCATCGCGCTCGCCACCCGCCTCGCCGAGATCACGGGCGCCAGGGGCGCGATCCCGGCCGTCGCGGACGCGGCGTCCCGCGGTGGGTCCAGCCGCCTGGTGAAGGAGTCCGCCCGCCTCCACCGGACCCTCGCAACGTGACGCCCTCCCCCGGTGTTGAGGAGAGGACGAAGACCGAATGACGGACCCGCATGCGACGCTGGACGCGCCGGAAGCCGGAAGGAGCGCTCAACGATGACCGAGACCCTCGCGTTCGGCACGGTCGACACCGTGCTCGGACGCATGCTCGTCGCCGAGACCGAGACGGGGGTCGCGGCGCTGCACTTCCGCGACACGCCCGCCGCCCGCGCACGCACCGCCAAGGCGGCCGGGCTTCCCGTCGTGGACGCCCCCGACCGTCTGGCCCCCGCGCTGTCGGCCCTGCGCGACTACTTCACCGGCGACCTGAAGCACTTCGAGGTCCCGATCGACTGGCGGCTCACGTCGGACGTGCAGCGGCAGGTGCTCTCCACGCTGTACGAGTCCGTCCCGTACGGGCAGGTCGTCACGTACGGCGACCTGGGCGACCGCAGCGGGACGGGCGTCCACGCGCAGGCCATCGGGCAGGTGATGGGCAGCAACCCGATACCGCTGATCGTGCCGTGCCACCGCGTCGTCGCCTCGAACGGGCTCGGCGGCTACAGCGGCGGCTCCGGCGTCGAGGTCAAGCGCTGGCTCCTGACGATGGAGGGCGCGCTGCCCGCCACCCTCGACTGGGACATCAACCGCGCGCCGTGACCATGCCCGCTGATCGTCGGCAAACGTAGAATGGGCGGGTGCCGAAGATCAGTGAGGCGACCGTCGCGGCGCATCGGGCGCGGCAGCTGCGGACGCTTCTCGACGCCGCGCGTGCGCTCGTCGCCGAGGAGGGCATCGAGGCGCTGTCGCTGGCGGCGCTGGCCAGGCGCGTGGGGCTGTCGCGGCCTGGCCTGTACGAGTACTTCAAGTCGAAGGACGACCTGCTCGCCGCGATCGTCGAGGAGGAGCTGCCCCGCTGGGCGTCGCACGTCGAGCGGGCGCTCGCCGGCCCGGACGACCTCGGCGGCAAGGTCGAGGCCTACATCAGGTCCCAGCTGGAGGTCATGACGGACGGCCGGCACGCCGCCGCCGTCGCCCTCGTAGAGCACGCGCTCGCCGAGCCCGCCCTCGGACGGATCCGGGACGGCCACGCGCAGCTCCTGCGCCCGCTCGCCGCCGCGCTGGAGGAGAGCGGCATTCCCGAACCCGCGCTCCGCGCCGAGCTGATCCAGGGGCTGGTCGACGCGGCGGCCCGGCTCGCGCAGCGCGACCCGTCCAACGCGGAGGCCGTCATCGCCGCGACGCTGGCGCAGGCCGTCCGCGGCCTCGCCTGACCCGGCGGAGGGCCCAGCGGCCTAGGCGGGCGCGGGGGCGTAGGTGACGGACGTGAGGTCTTCGGAGACCTGCCAGAGGCGCTCGCCCAAGCCCGGACGGTCCGCATGCGGCGGCGTGACCACCTTGGCCGGTGCGCCCCGGTACTGGAGCAGGCGGGGCCCGTAGCAGGCGCCTCCCCGGACGTCCGGGGCCGTCGCGGCGTAGAGGGACGGCAGCGCGCCCGCGGCGGCCGACTGCGCCATCAGCGCGTTGCCGAGGCCGAAGGCCCTCTCCATGAGCGTGCTGCCCTGCAGCTTGGGCCCGGTCTGCTGGAGGTTCGTCGCGGCGTAGCCGGGATGGGCGGCGACGCTGGTCAGCTCGGGCACGCGCCGGTCCAGTTCCTTGGCGAAGACCAGGTTCGCGAGCTTCGACTGGCCGTAGGCGGCCCACTTGCGGTAGCGGCGCTCGCCCTGGAGGTCGTCGAAGCGCAGGCGCCCCGACCAGGCGAAGCCGGACGTCAGCGTGACGACGCGGGGCGCGGGGGCGGCGCGCAGCGCGTCCATGAGGAGCCCGGTGAGCGCGAAGTGGCCGAGATGGTTGGTGCCGAACTGCGTCTCGAACCCGTCGGCGGTGGAGCCGCGCGGGACGGCCATGACCCCGGCGTTGTTGACGAGGACGTCGAGGGGCGCGTCGCCGTGCTCGGCGGCGAACGCCCGGACGGACGACAGGTCGGCCAGGTCGAGCAGGCCGAGGACGACGTCGACGTCCGGCGCGGCGGCCCTGATCCGGTCCGCGGCGGCCCGGCCGCGCTCGGCGCTGCGGCAGGCCAGGACGACGGCCGCGCCGTGCCGCGCGAGCTGCAGCGCCGTGTGGTGGCCGAGGCCGCTGTTGGCCCCGGTGACGATCGCCCGCCGCCCGCTCAGGTCGGGGATGTCGCCGGCCGTCCATCCGCCCATCTCGCGCCTCCCGCGTCATATCTCGACTTCTCAAGTTAGACGCGTCCCCCAATAGAGGACAAGGGCGGCCCGATGTGGCGCGATTCACAGCCGCGGGGTGCGGCCGCCGGACGCGCCCCCCGGCTCGAAGGGGCGCGTCCGGCCGCGGGCGTCAGGCGGGGAGGTTCTTCTCGATGGCGGCGACGACCTCGGCGGACTCGGGCTCCGCCTGGGGCGCGAAGCGCGCCGCGACCGCGCCGTCCGGGCCGATGAGGAACTTCTCGAAGTTCCAGCGGATGTCGCCGGTGTGGCCCTCGGCGTCGGGCGCGCCGACCAGGCCCTGGTACAGCGGGTGCCGCTCGTCGCCGTTGACCTCGACCTTCTCGGTCATCGGGAACGTGACCCCGTAGGTCGTCGAGCAGAACTCCGCGATCTCGTCGGCGGTGCCGGGCTCCTGGCCCATGAACTGGTTGCAGGGCACCCCGAGGACGGTGAAGCCGCGTCCCGCGTACCGCTCCTGCAGCCGCTCCAGACCGGAGTACTGAGGGGTGAGGCCGCACCTGGAGGCGACGTTGACAATGAGCACGGCCTTGCCCCGGTACTGCCCGAGGTCCGCGGTCCCGCCGCGGAGGCCGTCGATCTCTACGTCGAAGACAGACATGAGGCCGATCCTAGGAGATCACTCCCGGCGACCGGCCGTCCCACCTACGTACCCGCCCTACGCGTGTGTCCGTCCGCGCGCCCGCCTAGGTGCCCAAGGCGTTCACGAACGCGGCGAGCTGGTTGCCCGCCTGTCCCAACTGGCTGAACGCGTTGTTGACCACTCCGGCCGCGTCCGTGGGGGAACTCAGCAAGTAGAAGATGACGAAGGCGATCGCCACATAACGGAGGTTCTTCTTCATCCGTAACGCCGTCCCTGGTTGTAGCGCAACGACACAACTGACCCGATCACATTGTGCCCAGGCGCGTCTGCCCGCAAAGCGCGATTTTACTTGACGCGAGGGCCACGGCTTGCTGCCCGCGCGCGAAGAAGCCCCGCGCCACTGCGGGCACGGGGCTCCAAAGCCGTTCCGGGGGGTGCGGGGAGTCGTTCCCCGCAGCAGACCGGAGCGGGTCCTTCAGCTAGGGATCGCGCTCATGAACTGCGACAACGACTCGGCGGCCGTGCCGAGTCCGCTCAGGGCGTTGTTGACGAGAGTCGCCGCCCCCTCGGGCCTGCTGATGACGTACCACGCCGTGAAGGCGATGGCGGCGATCTTCATATGCTTCTTGTTCATTTCAACCACCCTCCGCGCTCAATAGCCTACGGAGGGTGATGCCCAAGCGGGACCGAACGATGATCAAGAACGGCCAAAGAGACGGTCAGGTCCCCTTGGCGTGCGCGGCGAGGTACTCGATGTAGAACGGGCGGAGCGCGTCCGCCAGCTCGCCCTCCCCCGCGTGCGTGAACTCCTCCAACAGCGAGAGGCCGTGGAAGAGGTCGAACTCGGCGCGGTCGACCTCCCCGGTGGCCGCCGCGGCGGCGGGGATCGCGCGCAGCAGGTCCCACAGGAAGCCGACGTCGCGGCGCTCCTTCGCGAGGCTCATCGCGCGGTCGTACAGGTCCTTGGACGGCAGCTCGTCCAGCTCGGCGGCGCCGTCCGGCGTCACATCCGGCATGACCCGACTCTAACCGGGCGAGCGCCCCGCAATCCCGGTCACGCCTTCGTGATGACGTCCTTCGGGATCTCCTGGTCCTGCTGGAGCGCCTCGAACAGCCTGGACGCCTTGGCCTTGTCCCAGGTGATGTACGAGCCGGCGCTGGCCGAGCTGCCGCCGCCGCCGATCGGGACCGTGGTGGTCACGCCGTCCTTGCCGCTGACGCCCTTCATCGCCCACATCATGCGGACGAGGTGGTGCAGGTGGTCGCCGTCGTCGACCAGGAAGTTGCTGGTGGCGTTGGTCGCCAGCGGGATGCTCCGGAACGGGTTGAGGATCGTCCCCCAGCTGGTCGACTTCTTCATCAGCGCGCCGAAGAACTCCCGCTGCTTCTCGACCCGTTCGAGGTCGGCGCGGGCGTAGGCGCGGGTCCGGACGTAGCCGAGCGCCTGCCCGCCGTCGAGCGTCTGGCAGCCGGCCTTGAGGTCGAGGCCCGCCTTGGGGTCCTCGACGTCGTCCTTCACGCAGATGTCGACGCCGCCGACGGCGTCCACCACGCCGACGAAGCCGTTGAAGCCGATCTCGGCGTAGTGGTCGATGCGGATGCCGGTGGCCTTCTCCACGGTCTGCACGAGCAGCTTCGGGCCGCCGAACGCGAACGCGGCGTTCAGCTTGTTGGACCCGCGCCCCGGGATCGGGACGTAGGAGTCGCGCGGAAGGCTGATCAGCGACGTCCCGCCGGAGCCGTAGTGCAGCAGCATCATCGAGTCGGTGCGGCGGCCGCCCGAGAAGCCGGTCTTGAGCCGCTTCTGGTCGGCCTTGGACAGGCCCTCGCGGCTGTCGGAGCCGACGATCAGCCAGTTCGTCCCGGGAGTGTCGGCGACCCGGCCGGGGTAGTCGACGAGGACGCTCTCCCGCTTCAGCCGGGAGTCGAGGTAGAAGTACCCGCCCGCGACGACCAGGATCAGGACGACCGCGAGGACGCCGAGGACGCGCGGCCAGCGGCGCCGCCGCCGGCGCGGCCTGAGCGGGGGCCCGTCGTACGGGCCGCCCTGGTCGTACCTGCGTCCGGCGAGCTGGTCACCGGCGTACGGGTCGTCGTAAGGGTCGCCGTACGTCTCCCGCCCGTAGGCGGCGTGATGGTGCTCCGAGCGTGCGGAGTGGTCCCTGCTGCGCCCCACGCGGTCGTCCTCCTTGCGTGCCCGGCCGCCGGCCGGCCGTCGCTCCTGGCATAAACCCTAGACACCCTAGGGGTTCTCGCGCGTCCCTCCACCGCATGACAGTCAACTGCTCCGAATAACCACGCAACGTGACAAACGCGGCAGACACCGTCCCTCCCAGGAAGCACACTGCCTCTGGCGGGCAGGACGGGCGAAGGGCGGCGCATGGGCACACGACCGCGTTTTCTACGACGTTTCCGTACACGGGAGGCGCCCCCGCGCCGCCGCCGCCGGGAGCCGCCGCCCGATCCCGGCCTGCCCGAGGTGATTCTCAACTGGCACGCGCGGGACAAGGAGCTCACCGAGACGGGCATGCGCACCATCGCCCGGCGGCTCCCCGCCGTGATCGCCCAGGCGTCGCGGCTGGCCTGGCGGGCGAGCCGCGCCGACACGCTCGTGACGGTCGGCCTCAACCTCGCGGCCGGGTTCTTCACCGCGTTCTGGCTGCTGGCCACGACCGGCGTGCTCACGGCCCTGTTCAGCGCCGCGCCGACGCCGTCGCGCGTCCGCGACGCGCTGCCCTCGCTGGCGCTGGTGGCGGGCGCGGTGGCGCTGCGGGCCGCGCTGCAGGCGGGCGCGGGCTGGGCGCAGGCGCGGCTGAAACCGCAGGTCGAGCGGCTGGTCGAGCTGCGCCTGTACGAGGCGACGACGGGTGTGGACCTGACCGCGCTGGACGACTCCGACTTCCTCGACGACCTCAAGCGCGCCGAGGGACGCGGCATGATGTCGGCGCCGATGGTCGTGCAGTACGCCGTGGACGTCCTCACCGCGGCCGTGGGCCTGATCGCGGCGGCCGGGACGCTCGGCGTGCTGCATCCGGTGCTGCTCCCGCTGCTCCTGCTCACGGCCGTGCCGGAGGGGTGGGCGTCCGTCCGCAGCGCGCGGATGCGGTATCTGATGCTGCTCTCGCTGGTCGGGGTGACGCGCCGCAAGTGGATCCTGTCCGACCTGATGGTCGACCGGAGGCACGCCGCCGAGGTGCGCTCGTTCACGATGCGGGGGTTCCTGCTGGGGCAGTACGACCGGGCGGCGTCCTACCAGCGGCACGTCGAGCTGGACGTGGCGCGCCGCCAGACGATCGTGAAGATCACCGGCGACCTGCTGAAAGGCGTCGCGACGGCGCTCGTCTACATCGCGCTGGGCGTCATGCTGTGGAAGGGCGCGGTGCCGCTGGCGGTGGCGGGCACGGCGGTGCTGGCGATCCGGACGGGCCAGACCTCCCTCGCCAACCTGGTGTTCGCCGTCAACCACTGCTACGAGGAGGGCCTCTACTTCGGCGACTACGTGAGCTTCTGCGCCGCCGCCGAGGAGCGGATCCCGCAGCGCGCGCTGCCGCCGTCCCCGCTGGAGAAGCGCGGCCGCCTCCCGGACGACTTCGCGGACATCGCCGTCGAGGACGTCGCGTTCACCTACCCGGGCGCGGACGAGCCGTCCCTCAGAGGCGTCTCCCTGCATGTGCGCAAGGGCGAGGTGGTGGCGCTCGTCGGCGAGAACGGCTCCGGCAAGACGACCCTCGCCAAGATCATGGCCGGGCTGTACGACCCAGACGCCGGGCGGGTCCGGTGGGATGACGTGCCGCTGACGAGCGTGCCGCCGCACGACGTGTGGGAGCGCGTCGCCGTCATCGCGCAGGAGTACACGCACTGGCCGATGACCGCGCGGCAGAACGTCACGATGGGCCACGGCGACGACGGGACCGGCGCCCCCGGCGACGGTGACGGCGAGGACCCGTCGATGCTCGCCGCCGCCCGCGCGTCCGGCGCCGACGAGGTCGTCGAGGGGCTCGCCCGCGGCTACGACACGCTGCTGGACCGCCGGTTCAAGGGCGGCGCCGAGCTGTCGGGCGGGCAGTGGCAGCGGCTCGCCGTCGCCCGCGGCTTCTTCCGGGACGCGCCCCTGCTGATCTGCGACGAGCCCACCGCCGCCCTCGACGCGCGGGCCGAGCACAACCTGTTCGAGCGGATCCGCACGCACGCCGACGGCCGTACCGTCCTGCTGATCACGCACCGGCTCGCCAGCGTCCGCTACGCCGACCGGATCTACGTCCTGGAGCACGGCCGGGTCATCGAGGAGGGCGACCACGCGGCGCTGATGGCGAGCGGCGGCCTCTACGCCGACCTGTACTCCCTGCAGGCCGCCGCCTACGGCGCCGGGGACCCGCAGGCGGCCGGCTAGACGCCCGGCTCCTGGACGCCCGGCTAGATGTAGGGGCCGAATCCGGCGCGGCCGAAGCCGATGCCGGGCTCGGGCGGCGGCGCGTCCGGGAGGTCCTCGGGACGCAGCAGCCCGACCTCGGCGGGCTCGATCCCGGCGGGCGTCTCGTCGTCCTTGGCGGTGATGCGCTGCGCCTGCCGGGAGATCGCCGCCTCCAGCAGGTTCCGGACGAGCCGCGCGTTGCCGAACGAGGCGTCCCTGGGGTGGGCGGCGACGACGCGGCGCAGGCCGTCCAGGACGCCGGGCGCGAGCGCGAACCCCGCCTCCGCCGCCATGAACTCGAAGATCGTGACGAGCTCGTCGGCGGAGTAGTCCGGGAAGCGCAGCACCTTCGGGAACCGGGACTTCAGGCCCGGGTTGGCGTCCAGGAACTGCTCCATCTCCGCCTCGTAGCCCGCGACGATGACGACCAGGTCGCCGCGGTGCTCCTCCATCAGCCGCAGCAGCTCGGCGACGGCCTCGTGGCCGAAGTCGCGGCGGTCGCCGCTCGCCGACGTCAGCGCGTACGCCTCGTCCACGAACAGGACGCCGCCGAGGGCGCGCTCGACCGCGCCCCGCACCCGCGGCGCGGTCTGCCCGATGAACTCGGCGACGAGGTCGGCGCGGGTGACCTCCACCAGATGGCCGGACGACAGCAGCCCGAGCCGCGCGTACACGGCGGCGACGAGCCGGGCGATCGTCGTCTTGGCCGTGCCGGGGTTGCCGGTGAACACCATGTGCCGGGACGGCGGCGCCGGGGCGAGCTTGGCGTCGCGCCGCAGCTGCTCGGCGCGGACCTCGGCGACCAGCCCGGCCACCTCCCGCTTGATGTCCGCCAGGCCGATCAGCCGCTCGATCTCGGCGAGCGGCTCGCCGGGGACGTCGTCGCGGCCGCGGCTGAGGGTGTCCGGGACGTCCTCCGGCAGGATCTCGTCGAGGGACTCGGTCTCGTCGACGATGCCGTCGGCGAGGACGCGGCGGCCCTGCATCGCCACCGCCCGGTCCAGCAGGTGGATCATCGCGCGGGCGTTGCCGAACCCGCGCTCGCGCGGCGCGGCCTCGGCCAGCTCGCGGACCCGGTCCAGGACGCCGGGCGCCAGCTCGAACCCGGCGTCGGCGGCCTTGGCCGCGAACACGTCGACCAGTTCGTCCTCGGTGAGGTCGGGGAACAGGACGGTGCGGGGGAAGTACGCGGCCAGGTCGGGATGCGACTTCAGCAGCCCGTTCAGCTCCGCCTCCGGCCCGGTCAGGACGACGACGAGGTCCTCGCTGTGCGCCTGGACGCCGGTGAGCAGCACGTCCAGGACCTCGCGCCCGCGGGCGGCGTCGGTCGCGGCCGACACCAGCGCGTGCGCGTCGCGGACGACCAGCACGCCGCCGTGGGCCTGCTCCACCGCCCGCCGGACCCGCAGCACGCTCTCGCTGGCGTACTCGCCGAGCAGGTCGGCGCGCTCCACCTCGACCAGGTGCCCGGACGACAGCACCCCGAGGTCGGCGTAGATCCGGCCGAGGACGCCCGCGACCTTGCTCTTTCCGGTGCCGGAGTTCCCGGCGAACACCAGGTGCCGGGGCCGCGTCCGCGCCGTCATGCCGGCCTCGCGGCGCAGGCGGGCCGCCTTGGCCTCGGCGACCAGCGCGTCCACCTCCCGCTTGGCGGGCTCGATGCCGGCGCAGGCGGCGAGCTCTTCGAGCGGGTCGGTCTCGGCGGGACGGCCGGGGATGAGCCGCTGCGGCAGGTCCGCCGCCGTGATCTCCGGCGGGCCGCCCCGCGCGTTCTCAGCGTTCTCAGCGTTCTCCTTCGCGTCGTCCGTCTCGGCGCGCCGGACGGCGGCGGCGATCGCCTCCCCGGCCATGTGCTCGACCAGCCGCGCGCCGCGCAGGTTCAGCAGCGGCGGGGTGCGGCGCAGCATGCCTCCCGCGGTCGCGGCCACGTCCGCGGCGACGCGCGATCCGCGCCGCGCGACGGCCAGGGTGAACAGCTCGGCGAAGTCGTCCTCGGCGAAGTCGCGGGTGCGGGCGACGTCGAACGCCCGGACGAGCGCCGGGTTGGCCTCGAACAGCCGCCGGTCGCCGCCGGGGCGGCACAGCGCGACGACGTTCAGCGACGGCGACCGCGCCATGAGCCGCCGCAGCTCCTCGACGGCGGCGGCGCCGCACCGCTCGTGCGCGGCGAGCTTCTCCAGGTCGTCCAGGACGAGCAGCATCCGCGCGTCCAGGCAGTCGCGGACGCGGGTCTGCAGCCACAGGACGGCGTCGCTCACCCCGAGCGAGGCGAACACCTGGTCGGAGATCCACAGCGCCTCGCGGACCGCGCCGGCCTCGGCGAGCCGCCGCTCGACCGCCTCGGCGGCGGTGCCCTTGCCGGTGCCCTCGGGCCCGGCGATCAGCAGCCGGACGGGACGCTCCCCCGCGAGCCGCGCCGCGACCGCGTCCTGGAGCGCGCGGGACAGCTCCGGCTGCCCGACGAGCGCGTCCGCGACGTCCTCGCCGCGGTCGGCGCGCGCCTCCGCGCCTTCCCCGCGCTGCGGATCCGCGGCGGTGCCGAGGG
Source organism: Actinomadura sp. 1N219 (assembly GCF_044326405.1). Taxonomy (NCBI): domain Bacteria; kingdom Bacillati; phylum Actinomycetota; class Actinomycetes; order Streptosporangiales; family Thermomonosporaceae; genus Actinomadura; species Actinomadura sp. 1N219. Next base: position 301,673 of record NZ_JBIRAY010000012.1, read on the forward strand.
CCTCGCCGAGCGGGTTGAAGACGCGCCGCATCGTGAACAGGCGCCGCAGGTCGGCCTGGAACAGGCGGACGGGCACGCGGCAGCGCGGGCTGACCGGCGCGTCCGGCAGGCCCTGGACCGCGCCGGTGACGCGCACGGCCATGTCCAGCCAGGCGCGGGACGCGTCGGCCTCCCCCGCGACGAGGCCGCGGGCCAGCCACGAGCGCACGTCGTGCTGCCACCCTTCCGAGGAGAACCCTTCGCGCGCCGCGCGGAGCCGGTCCTCCACGTTCTCGTAGCGCGCCGTGCCGAGCACGACCGCCAGCTCGGCCGGGACGGTCTGGGCCTCGGCGGCGAGCAGCAGCTTGGCGAGGGCGTCGTCGGGTTCGTCGCCGTCCGAGACCGTCCCGGCCAGGTGTTTGTGCGCGGCGTCCAGCCCGGCGCACGCCCAGCCGAGGTATCCGACCGGGCCCGCCAGCTCGGGCAGGACGGCCAGCTCCCCGTCGGTCAGCTGCGCGGTCCACGCGTCGTCGAGCCGCGCGTTGGGGACGGTCATGTCCGCCTCGCGCAGCTCGGGGTCGTCCGCCCGCCGGTCGAACAGGTCCATCAGCGCCCGGCGGCGGCGCTCCACCGGCTCCAGGCCCTCGAAGACGTCCAGGCCCGCCCGCGCCAGATCGAACATCACCGCGCGGCGCTCGCGGTCGTTCCCGGCCGGCTCCGGCAGCCACAGGCCCGGCGGCCGCCACCGGCCGCCCTGCGTGAACCACGCCGTCGGCTCGCGGACGGCCGACTCCGGCGTCGCGAGGAACGCCGACAGCAGCTCGTAGTCCACGTCGCCGCGCGATCCGCCGCGGACCGCGGACGCGCCGAGCAGGAACGTCAGCAGCGACCACTGCTCGGCTCCGGCGGCGCTGGTGTCCTCCCCGTAGAAGTCGCTGAGCTGCCGGGTCAGCACCACGGCCCGCGGGTCCCGGTTGTACTCGAGCGCGCGTTCGCGCATCTCCTCGTACAGGCCGTCGGGCACCCGCCAGGGACCGTACGCGTAAACGTCGAGTACGGGCTCCTCGGTGAGCAGCACTTCGAGATGGTCCGGCAACCGGGGGGAACTCACCTGGGGTCCTTCTCCTACAAACGGCGGGTCGGGGGGCTGGGGGACGGTGACGTCGGACAGCACCCTACGGCCAGGTACCACCGCGCACACCCTTGTGGCGCGGCGGGTTGGCAGGCGGGCCCGTCCTCGGCAATAGTTGTCGCACGGAAAGCATCCGCCGGGCGGATGCGCGTCGACAGGAGGGGAACCCCCCGTGCCGCCATTGGAAGTGACCATACGGCCACACGGCGGGCGCGCCGTCGTGCGGCTCCGCGGTGAGCTCGACATCGCCTCCGCGGACGACCTGCGCAGGCACCTGAACGACGCCCGCCGCGAGCACGGCGAGGACGTCGTCCTCGACCTCGCCGGCCTGGAGTTCATGGACTCCGGCGGCCTCTCGGTCATCGTCGCCTGCTACAAGGCCACCTCGGCCGCGGGCGGGAGCCTCGTCCTCGCGGCGCCGCGGCCCATCGTCCGGCGGGCGCTGGAGATCACCGGCCTGCACCGCCGCATCACCGTCACCGACACCCTGGACGAGGCCCTCGGCGAACACGACCCCGCCTGACCCAGGAGGGCCCGCCGCCCGAAGCCGGAACACCTAGAGCGGGAGCGGGGTGGGGCGCTTCGGTTCGCGGCCGTCGCCGGAGGAGCGTCCGGTGGCGCGGCGGCCGATCCAGGGCAGCAGGTACGTGCGGGCCCAGCGGACGTCCTCGCGGCGCATCGTGAGCCAGTCGGCGCGGTCGAGCGGCGGCCACGGCTCGCGCCAGTCGCCCTGGACGGGCACGCCGATGACGTCCGCGACGAACAGCGCCATCCGGCGGTGGCCCTCGGGCGACAGGTGGAGGCGGTCCTCGTACCAGGCGCGCGGGTCGTGGAACACGCGCAGCGGCCACAGGTCGACGATCGTGCAGCCGCGCCGGTCGGCGATGGCGCGCAGGTGCATGTTGTAGGTGGCGGCCTTGCCGCGGATGCGGCTGCCGGTGCGCAGCCCGCGGGTGTCGAACCCGGTGAACACGACGACGCGGGCGCCGGTGGCGCGCAGCCGCCGGACGGCGTCGTCGAACACGACCGCGAGCGCGTCCGGGTCGGCGCCCGGACGGATCATGTCGTTCCCGCCGCCGCACAGCGTGACGAGGTCGGGCGCGAGCTCGACGGCGCGCGGGACCTGGTCGTCCACGATCTGCCGGACGAGCTTGCCGCGCACGGCGAGGTTCGCGTACCGCAGGCCCGGACTGTTCCCGGCGAGGTGCTCGGCGAGCCGGTCCGCCCAGCCGCGGAAGCGGTCCTCCTCGCCGGGGTAGGGGTCGTTCAGGCCCTCGGTGAAGCTGTCGCCGATGGCCACGTACGTCCGAATCCGCTCCGTTTCCCGCATCGCAACCCCCATCACCGGTTCATGGTCGATCACGTAGATGAATGATGCATCGTGCATTTCGTCTACGCGACCGTAGGCCGCCCGGATGTGGGGAACGCGACGTGGTGCGGGAAAGCGGCGTGGTGCGGGAAGGCGGCGTCAGGTCCAGCTGGGGGACGTGGCGCCCGGCCCGGCCGGGGGCTGCGCGGACGGCGCCGGCGCGCCCGCGGGCGGCGTCGCGTGCACCGTCATCGCGTGCTGGACGAGCGTGATCAGCACCTGCTTGGTGGACTCGCGGCTCCGCGCGTCGCACTGCGCGATCGGCACGTGCGGGCTGATCGACAGGGCCTCGCGGATGTCCTCCACGGCGTACTGGAACTCGCCGTGGAACCCGTTGACGCCCACGACGAACGGCAGGCCGAGCTCCTCGAAGTAGTCGACGGCGGCGAAGCAGTCCTCCAGCCGGCGGGTGTCGACCAGGACGACGGCGCCGATCGCGCCGCGGACGAGGTCGTCCCACATGAACCAGAACCGGTGCTGCCCGGGCGTGCCGAACAGGTAGAGGATCAGCTCGCTGTCGAGCGACACGCGGCCGAAGTCCATCGCGACCGTGGTGGTCGTCTTGTCGGGCACCGCCGACAGGTCGTCCACGTCGGCGCTGGCCGCGGTCATCACCGCCTCGGTGGTGAGCGGCATGATCTCCGAGACGGACCCGACGAAGGTGGTCTTGCCGACGCCGAAGCCGCCGCCGACGACGATCTTGACCGAGGTCAGCTCGGCCTCCCCGCCGGGCGGCCCCGGGACCTGGTCAGAGCTTCCGAAGGCCACTGAGCACCCTTTCTAGCAAGCGGAGGTCCGGCTGTCCGCCGGTGGTCGCGGCGGGCTGCGACTGGTGGAGCCGCAGCAGTCCTTCGACGGCCATGTCGGCGACGAGCACGCGCGCGACCCCGAGCGGGAGGCGCAGGAGGGCCGAGACCTCCGCGACGGAGCGGGCGGACCGGCACAGGTCCATGATCGCCCGGTACTCCGGGGTCAGCGCGGCCACGTCCCGCGGCGGGTACGGCGCCGCGGTCACCAGTGCCTCGATGGCCAGGTCGTAGCGCGGTTTCGTCCGTCCCCCGGTCACGGCGTAGGGACGCACCAGCGAGCTGGAGGTGTCGCCCTCCTGTCCCTCGGGGGGCCGTCCCTGCGCCGGCGGCCGCCCGGGGTCGCCGCGGCCGGGGTCGCCAGGCCAGCGCCCCGGTCCACCGGGGCCGCCTCCGTAGGGACTGCCTCGATCCATGTCGCCGACCTCCGTCAGTCAGTCACGATCAAAAGCGGGCGGGCCCGGCGCCCATCTCGGTCACGGACGGCCCCGAGTGCGGAGGCTGCTGCTGGTCCTGGGCGCGCAGCGCGGGCGTCAGCACCCGGCCGACCCGCTCCACCAGCAGCGTCATCTCGTACGCGACGAGACCGAGGTCGCAGTCGGGCGCGGCGAGCACCGCGAACACCGACCCGTTCGTGATGGACATGACGAACAGCAGCCCGCGGTCCATCTCGACGACGGTCTGGTTCACCCCGCCCGCGTCGAAGATCTTCGCCGCGCCCTGGGTCAGGCTCATCAGCCCCGAGGCGATCGCCGACAGCTGGTCCGCCCGCTCGGGCGGGAAGCCCGACGAGTACGCCATCGGCAATCCGTCCGAGGAGACCACGACGGCGTGCGCGACCTTCGCGACACGGTCCGCGAAGTTCGTCACCAACCAGTTGAGATCCTGCCCGCTCACCGGGTGCCTCCTGTCTCGCCGTCGCCCTCTGACGACGCCTCACCTGATGTGCCATCGCCGCGAATCTCGTGGCGTCCCCGATGGACGCCCCGCTGCAGACTCGCGAACCGGTTGCGTACGACGTCGGCCACCTGGCCCTGCTGACGCGGTTCCTGCCGGCCCTGCACAGCCTGCCCCTCTCCAGGGCCTCCCGGCAACGGCGCGCCCTGCGCCGGAGCCGCGGGCGCCTGCTCGGTCCCGGCGGGGGCCGTCGGACGGCCGACCGCTCCCGGCACGCGGTTCTTGCCGGGCACCCGCTTGGGCAGCCCGACGTTGGTACGGCTGGCCGCGACGGGCTCGCGGGCGGCCTCGGCGGCGCGGAAGCCGGCGTCCGCCGGGGACTCCCAGCCGCGGACGGGGTCCTCGCCCGCGCCGGCCTCCGACCTGCGCTGGAACCACTCCGACTGCATCGCGTCGAAGATCGGCGAGCGCTCCGGGAGCCGCGGCGGCGCGGCCTGCCCGGTCGACGCCTGCGCGGGGACCGGCACCGGCGGCTGCGGCGGCGGCTCGTGCCGCGCGGCGGCCGGTTCGGGGACGGCGCCCTCCGGCGGGCGCGGCGGTGTCGGGGTCGAACGCTCGGTCTCGCGCGTGGCGGGCTCCGTCCATCGGGCCTCGGGCGGCGAGGCGTCGGCGTACGGGTCGGGCGGCGGCTGGGCGTGCTCTCCGGAGACCTGGCCCAGCGGCCCGGTCTCCCACGGGATCGGACGGGACGCGCCGGGCTCCGGCAGCATCGGCTGGGCCTCGGGGACGACGGACTGCGGGCCGGTCTGCCAGGGCTCCTGCCGGTAGACGCCGTTGCCGGCGTCCTGCGGCCGGTCCTGCTGCGGCCGCTCGTGCTGCTGGCGCTCCTGCTGCTGGCGCTCGCCGCGGGGCTGGAACAGGCCGTTGGGGCCGTCGTCGGACGCGCGCCGCGGGAGCTGCGCGCCCGGCATGCGGACCGGCAGCTCGCCGGGCCTGCGCGGCGGCCGCTGGTCGTCGGCCGGGCCCTGCTCGCCGTACGGGTTCTGCTCGCCGTAGGGGACCGGGGGCTGCGGGCCGGTGGGGAAAGTGGGGTGCTGGCCGGAGCCGGGCGCGGGGATCGGCCCGGTCTCGTTCATGGCCGGCTGGGGGCCGGTGGCGCCGCGGACGGGCCGCAGCGGCCCGGTGCCGCCGACCATCGGGTGCGAGCCGGTCGAGCCGGACATCGGGGTGGCGGGCAGCTCGGCCGGTCCGCGGGCGTCCTGCCGGAACGCTCCGCCGGTGCCGAGGGCGGGCGGCTCGGGCGTGGTGGTGAGCGCGGCGAGCTGGCCGTGGCCGTCCGCCTCGCGCGGGCCGAGGCCGCCGCGGCTGCCGATCCCGCTGGACTCGCCGGGCGTGATCACCGCGTCGGGCAGCACCACGAACGCGGTGAGCCCGCCGCCCTGCGCGGCCCGCAGCTCCACCCGGACCCCGTGCCGGACGGCGAGGCGGCCGACCACGAACAGGCCCATGCGGCGGGCCGCGGAGAAGTCGATGACGGGCGGGTTCGCGAGCCGCCAGTTGGCCTGCTCCAGGTCGTCGGGCGACATCCCGACGCCGTTGTCGGTGATCTGCAGCATCGCGCCGCCGCCGCTGAGCAGCTGCCCGGACACGGTCACCTTGGTGTGCTCGGACGAGAACACGGTCGCGTTCTCCACCAGCTCGGCCAGCAGGTGGACGAGGTCGTTGACGACGGGCCCGGCGACGGTCATGTCGCCCTGCACCCGCAGCGCGACCCGCTCGTACTGCTCGACCTCCGACAGCGAGGCGCGGATGACGTCGATCAGCGGAACCGGACGGTTCCACCGGCGCACCTGCTCCTGCCCGCCGAGGACGAGGAGGTTCTCGCAGTTGCGGCGCATGCGGGTGGCGAGGTGGTCCAGGCGGAAGAGGTTGCCGAGCTGCTCCTCGTCGCGCTCGCTCTGCTCCAGCGTCTCGATCAGGCGCAGCTGCCGCTCGATCAGGGACTGGCTGCGGCGGGAGAGGTTGACGAACATCGCGTTGATGTTGCCGCGCAGGACGGCCTCGTCGGCGGCCAGCCGGACCGCCTCCCGGTGGACCTCGTCGAAGGCGCGCGCGACCTGGCCGATCTCGTCGGTGGACTCGACGTCGATCGGCTCCACCTCGATGCCGCCGGCCGCGGCCTCCGGATCTCGGAGCCGGTCGACCAGGCCCGGCAGCCGGGTGCTGGCCACGTCCAGGGCGCCGGACTGCAGCCGGTGCAGCGGCCGCACCAGGGACCGCGCCATCACGACCGTGATCAGCAGGACGATGGCCAGCAGCAGCGCGACGACGATCGAGTCGATGATCGTGGACGTCCGGGCGTCCGAGCGGCGCTCGGCGCTCACGTCCAGGATGTCCTGGGTCAGATCCAGCTCGGTCAGCCGCATCTTGTTGATCATGTCGGACATGGCGTTCTTGATCGCGTCGGCCGAGCTGGCGTTGCCGAGCGAGCGGGGCAGCCGCCCGCCGGTCGCGGCGACGGCCGTGATGAACCGCTGCCGGAGTTCCAGCGCCAGGTCGACCTGGCCGCCGACCACGAAGTCCTCGAACGCCTGGACCTGCTCCAGGGTCACCGAGTTGCGGAAGGTCGCGATCTCGCTGTCCTCTTGGGCGCGCGCGGCGTTGAGGGCGCTCGCCTGGTCGGGCGCCAGGCCCTGCAGCCGCGCGCCGAGGAGCAGCAGCGCGCGCTCGCGGGAGACCGCCTCCTTGGCGCGGACGAGCGCGCCGAGCGCCCGGCTCGTCTGGGCGAGGCGGTTGTCGACCACGTTCGAGGAGATGCTGTCGAGGACGCCGATGAGGTCCTGGATGGCCTGGGTGTACTTCTGCAGGACGACGGTGGCCGGCACCCTGCCGCCGATGACGAGGGAGCGCAGCGCCCGCACGGCGTCGAGGCGGTTCAGGACCGCGCCGGCGCCGCGGACGGCCTCGGCGCCGTAGGAGGAGTCGACGACGGTCGCGGTGTCGCGGACGAGCTGGAGCTGGGAGTCGGTGCTGAACTGCGAGGACTGCACCCCGGGGAGGAGGCCGTCGGGGCGGCCCGACGCGGTGTACTCGACGGCGAGGTCGCGCTCGGAGGCGAACTCGGTGACGAACTGCGTGATGCCGGCGCCCAGCTCCGCCATGCGCTCCACGCGCCCGTAGGTCTCCGCCTCGCTCACGGAGTCGGCGATGCGCCCCCCGGCGAGGACGACGGCGGCGACTGTCGGAACCAGGATCAGGACGATCAGCCGCTGCGGCACGCGCCAGTTCCGCAGGCTCAGTCTGCTGCCCGAACGTCTCGAACGGTCCGACTGCACCTCGACGTTGCCGGGTCGAGGACGGTCGCGACCTTCGTCGCTAGGTTGCATCCGCCGTTAACACCCTCTCCACACGATGTCGCACGCTCCGTGGCCTCACCGGCGCAAAGGGTTAAAGCGACATCACCTCCACCCTCGGCGCACGACATTGCAGCACATCCACGGATAGGCCGCAAAGGACCCTAGGCCACTCGATATGCACCAATGCCGTGATTGCGAGTTCATGCCCGTATGTCCGTTTTATCGAGCACGACTGGTCACTCACCGCACACGGACTTTCCGTGATCACGAAAGTGCGGACGGTAATACCGTGTTGTCCACCTCATCACCCGGCCGACGAGCCGGGGACCGGCGGGTGCGCGGCCGTGCCGCGGGGGCACGATTGCTCACTCTCCGATTCGGCTCGGCGATGAGCAGACACTGTAGCCCGTGGAGGACACAAGAAAGTCACGCAATTCGGAGCGAATCCACTCAAGCCGCCAGTCCGCGATAATCTCCGGGCACACCTGGTCGGCCAGCGGTGGTCAGAGTCGCTCCCCTGGCCCACACGTCCCGACCCTAAGCCCTGCGCACGGAACTCCCCGCAGGTTAAGGAGAGCCCATGCGGAAATCTCTGCGTCTGCCGGCGCTGCTCAGCGCCGTCGCCCTCGCCGTCGCGGTCGCGGGCTGCAGCGACTCCGGCGAATCCTCCTCCGGCGGCAAGGGCGGCCTGGAGATGGACACCATGACGGTGGCGGCGCTCCCGCTGGCGGACAACGTGGCGGTCTACCTCGCGCAGAAGGAAGGGCTCTTCGAGGACGAGGGCCTCAAGGTCCAGATCAAGCAGGTGCAGCAGAGCACGCAGGCCATCCCCGCGCTGGAGAAGGGCGACGTCAACGCGATCGCGGGCGCCAACTACGTGTCCTTCCTGCAGGCCAACGACAAGGGCACGGTCAAGCTGAGCGTCCTGGCCGAGAGCGCCTCGCTGACCTCGCACTTCATGGACGTCCTCGTCCTGCCCGACTCCCCGGTCAAGACCCCGAACGACCTGGAGGGCAAGAAGGTCGCGGTCAACATCCTGAACAACGTCCAGTCGCTGACGCTGAACGCGATCCTCGCGGCCAACAACGTCAACGCCGCCAAGGTCGACTACGTCCAGGTGCCGTTCGGGCAGATGGCGGCGGCGCTGGAGCGGGGGCAGGTCGACGCGATCCACGCCGTCGAGCCCTTCACGACCGACATCCAGAAGAAGCTCGGGGCCCGGGTGGCCGTCGACGGCGGCGCCGAGCCCGTGACGAACCTGCCGATCTCCGGCTTCGTCACCACGCAGGACTTCACGAAGAAGAACCCGAAGACGGCCGCGGCGTTCCAGCGCGCGATCTTCGCCGCCCAGCAGCTGGCGAGCACCGACCGCCAGCCCGTCGAGAAGATCCTGCCCAGCTACACCAAGATCGACTCGAGGGTCGCCGCGGTGATCACGCTGCCCGGCTACCCCAGCACGCTGACCACCAACCGCATGCAGCGCGTCGTGGACCTCATGACCGTGGCCGGTCTCCTCAAGCAGAAGCCCGACCTGAAGACGGTCCTCTTCCAGGCCCGCCCCGCGTCCTGACGCCGGTGGCGCGGGCACCGCATGGCTGACCGGCGGACGACGCGGCCCCGCGGCCTCTCCCGTCCGGGACGGTGGGCGCGGGGGGCCGCCGGCGTCGCGGTCCTGTTCCTGGCGAGCGAGATCCTCGGCAGGGCCGGCATCGTCGACCGCTCCTACCTGCCGCCCGCGTCCAGCATCACCGCCCGCGCCGTCGAACTGGCCGGCGACCAGGAGTTCCTGTTCAACGTGCGCGTCACGCTCACCGCGTGGGCGCTCGGCCTGGCGATCGCCGTCGCGATCGCGGTGCCGCTCGGGCTGCTGCTCGGCAGCGTCCCCGCGGTGAACACCGCCGTCCGGGCCATCGTGGAGTTCCTGCGGCCGATCCCGTCCGTCGCGCTGATCCCGCTGGCCGGGCTGCTGCTCGGCTCCGGCCTCGCGATGGAGGTGCCGCTCATCGTGTACGCCTCCACCTGGCCCATCCTCTTCAACACCATGTACGGGCTGCGCGACGCCGACCCCACGGCCAAGGAGACGCTGCGCGCGTTCGGCTTCGGCCGGGCGCAGGTCCTGCTGCGGGTCTCGCTGCCCAGCGCCGCGCCGTTCATCGCGACCGGCGTGCGGCTGGCCGCGTCCGTCGCCCTCATCCTGGCCGTCGGCACCGAGATCCTCTCCGGGTTCGGCGACGGCCTCGGCATGTTCATCGCCCAGGCCGGGACCGTCCCGGACGGGACGCGCGACGTCCTCGCCGGCACCGTGTGGGCGGGCTGCATCGGGCTGGTCATCGACACCGTCCTGGTGCAGACCGAGAACCGCGCGTTCCGGTGGCACCGGGCGCAGCGGAGCGGCGCGTCGTGACGACCGCCGCCCGCGCCCGCGTCCGCCCGGCCCGCCGGAACCTGGCCGGACGGCTGGCCGGCGGGCTGCTGCACCGCTGGCTCCCGCCGGCGGTCCTCATCGCGGGCTGGGAGGCGGCGACGCGCGCCGCGGAGAGCCCGTTCTTCCCGCCGCCGTCTGACATCGTCGCGCGGATGCGGGACCTCTGGTTCTCCGGCCCCGCCAGCAGGCTGTTCTTCAGCGCGGAGGCGGGCGACTCCATCGCGCCGAGCCTCGCCCGGATGGGCTTCGCGCTGCTGCTGTCGGCCGTGGCGGGCGTCGTCCTCGGCATCGCGCTCGGACGCTCGGAGCGGGCGCTGGCCTACCTGGAGCCGCTGCTGCAGTTCGCGCGCGTGATCCCGCCGCCGACGATGGTGCCGGTCTTCGTCGTGCTGCTCGACCTCGGCACGCAGATGCAGGTCACGTCGATCGTGTTCGGCGCCGTCTGGCCCATCCTGCTCAACACGGCGGACGGGGTGCGCAGCGTGGACGCGACCCAGATGGACACGGCGAACGCGTTCCGGCTCTCGGCCGCCGAGCGGATCCGGTTCGTCATCGTCCCGTCCGCGCTGCCGAAGATCTTCGCGGGGCTGCGGCTGGCGCTGTCCCTGTCGCTGATCCTGATGGTCTTCTCCGAGCTGCTCCCCGGCACGTCCGACGGGCTCGGATTCCAGCTGACCTTCGCGCAGAGCGCGTCCGACGTGCCCACGATCTGGGCGGTGATCGTCCTGCTCGGCGTCCTCGGCTACCTGTTCAACACGATTCTGCTCGCGGTGGAGCGCCGGGTCCTCTCCTGGCACCGCGGATCGAGCAATTCCCAATAACCGCACATGAACCCGGCAAGTCGCTCAGATTGTCGATGCATTGCGCTACGCTCCCGGCTCATTGAAAATCATTTTGACGGGCTTCCCCCCGAATGGTTGGAGCACTGCTCATGACTGCTTCCCACCGACGCCGCCTGGCCGCCGCCGGCGCGGTCGCCGTCGCGGTCGCCCTCGCCGCGGCCGCCTGCGGCGGCTCCGAGGACGGCGGCTCCGCGGGCGGCCTGGAGAAGTCCGAGATCATGCTCGGCACGATGACCATCGCCGACAGCGCGCCCGTCCAGCTCGCCCTTTCCAAGGGCCTGTTCAAGGCCGAGGGACTGACGGTCAAGACGCAGGTCATCCAGGGCGGGGCGGCCGGAATCCCGCTGCTGCGCAGCGGCCGGCTGGACATCAGCTTCGGCAATTACGTCTCGCTGTTCACCGCCGGGGTCAAGGACCCCCGCTTCAAACCGAAGATCATCGCCGAGGGCTTCAACGGCGCGGCCAAGACCCACACCGTGATGGTGCGCGGGGACTCCCCGTACCGGACGATCAAGGACCTGGCCGGGAAGAAGATCGCCGTCAACACCAAGCGCAACATCAGCACCCTGCTGGTGCGCTCCGCCGCCAAGGCCCAGGGCGTCGACTTCGACGACGACAAGAGCTTCGTCGAGGTGCCCCCGCCCGCCATGGAGCACGCGCTGAAGTCCAAGAGCGTCGACGCCGTCATGGCCATCGAGCCGTTCGGCACCCAGATGGAGCAGTCGATGGGCGCCCGCATGGTCGCCGACCTGTCTAGCGGCCCGACCGCGAAGCTGCCGATCGCCGGGTACGCCGCCACCGAGAAGTTCGTGGACAAGAACCCGAAGACGGTCGCGGCGTTCCAGCGCGCGCTGGTGAAGGCGCAGGGCATGTGCGCCGACCGGAAGGTCGTCCAGGACGTCCTGCCGACCTACGCCAAGGGGATCGACGCGAAGGTCGCCTCCAGCATGAGCTTCGGCGAGTACCCGACCACGCTGGACGCCGCCCACCTGCAGCGCGTGTCCGACCTGATGCAGCAGTTCGGGTACGTGGACAAGCCCATCGACGTCAAGAACTTCGTCGCGACGACTCCATGAGATACCGCCGCATCGCTCTCGGCGCCGCCGGCGTCGCAGGGGTGGTGGCCGTCATGGAGGCCGTGAGCCGGGCCGGGCTCGTCGACGACGCAGCCCTGCCCCCGGCGTCGACCGTCCTCTGGGAGGCCGTGAAGCTCGCCGCCGACGGCGAGTTCCTCGTGGACGTCGGCGCGACGCTCCGGGCGTGGTTCGGCGGGCTCGCGCTGGCGGTGCTCGTCGCGGTCCCGCTGGGCGTGCTGCTCGGCTCGGTCCCGTTTCTGGGCACCGCCGCCCGCGCGCTCGTGGAACTGCTGCGGCCGATCCCGTCCGTCGCGCTGATCCCGCTCGCGATCATCCTGTTCGCCGAGCCCACGCGGATGAAGATGTCGCTGATCTTCTACGCCTGCCTGTGGCCGATCCTGATCAACACCCTGTACGCGCTCCGCGACGTCGACCCGCTGGCCAAGGACAGCCTGCGCAGCTTCGGCTTCGGGACGCCGTCGGTGCTGTGGTTCGTCTCGCTGCCGAGCGCGGCTCCGTTCATCGCGACGGGCGTCCGGATCGCCGCGTCCGTCGCGCTCGTCGTGGTGATCAGCACCGAGCTGTACGCGGGCGGGGTCGACGGCGTGGGCATCTATCTCAGCGAGACCCAGACGGCGGGCGGACGGACGGACCTGCTGCTGGCGGGGGCCGTCTGGAGCGGAGTTCTCGGGCTGCTCGTCGCCACCGGGCTCCGCGGGCTGGAACGGGTCGCGTTCCGCTGGCACGCCGCCAGGGTGGAGGGCCTCGCATGAGCGGAGCGAACCGGGGGGTGTGGGGGGTCGTCCCCCCACAGAAGAAGGGCATGAGGTCGCTGCGGGGGTTCGCGGGGCGGGCGTGGCTCGTCGCGGCGGTCGTCGTGGTGTGGGAGCTCGTCACCCGCGCGGTGAACGACGTCTACTACCCGCCGCCGACGACGATCGCGTCCTCGCTGCACGAGTTGTGGTTCTCCGGGCCCGCGTCGCACGCGTTCCTCACCGGCCAGGCCGTCGACGACTTCTCCACCAGCCTCGCGCACCTGTTCATCGGCTGGGCCGCCGCGGGCGTCGTCGGGGTGGCGGCGGGCACGGTGACCGGACGGTCGCGTGTCCTGTACGACCTGCTGAACCCGGTCCTGGAGTTCCTGCGCGCGGTGCCGCCGCCGACCCTCGTGCCGTTCTTCATCATCGTGTTCCACCTCGGCGCGACCATGCAGGTGGTGACGATCGCGTTCGGCGTGGTGTGGCCCGTGCTGCTCAACACGTGCGACGGCGTCCGCGCCGTCGACAACCTGCAGCTGGAGACCGCCCGCGTGTTCGGCGTCGGACGGTTCCGCCGCCTCGTGGTCGTCATCCTCCCGGCGGCGGCGCCGAAGATCTTCGCGGGGCTGCGGGTGGCGCTGTCGTTCGCGCTGATCCTCATGGTCATCTCCGAGATGTTCGGCAGCACCGCCGGGATCGGGTCGCGGCTGGTCGGCGCGCAGCGCGCGTTCGAGGCGAACCCGATGTGGGCCGCGATCGTCATGCTGGGCGTCCTCGGCCTGCTGTTCAACACGCTCTTCATGGTCCTGGAGCGCCGCCTGCTGGCCTGGCACGCGGGCGCGCAGCGGCTCCCGAACTGACGAGATGACGTCCATAGAGAAAAGGCGTCCTAGAGAGAAGGCAGGGCCATGCTCCAGATAACCGGCCTGACGCACTCCTACGCCGGCGACCACGGCGTCCTCGGCGGGATCGACCTCACCGTCCCCGACGGCCAGCTGGTCAGCATCGTCGGCCCGTCCGGCTGCGGGAAGTCCACGCTGCTGCGCTGCATCGCCGGGCTGATCCGCCCGACCGGCGGGACGCTCGCCCTGGACGGCGCGCCGATCGACGGCGTCCCCGACGACCTCGCCGTCGTGTTCCAGGACTACAGCCGGTCGCTGTTCCCGTGGCTGACCGTCCGCGACAACGTGGCGCTGCCGCTGCGCAGGCGCGGGAAGTCGCGTCCGGAGCGGCGGGCGGCGGCGCAGGAGGCGCTGGAGTCGGTCGGCCTCCCGGACGCGGGCCGCAAGTACCCGTGGCAGCTGTCGGGCGGCATGCAGCAGCGCGTGTCGATCGCGCGGGCGCTGGCGTACCGGCCGTCGCTGATGCTGATGGACGAGCCGTTCGGTTCCGTGGACGCGCAAACACGCGAGGACCTGGAAGACCTCCTCCTGCAAGTGCACCGGACGCAGAAGATGACGATCCTGCTGGTCACCCACGACATCGACGAGAGCGTCTACGTCGGGGACCGGGTCGTCGTGCTGAACCGCTCGCCCGCCCGGATCCACGCCGACCTGGAGGTCGGGCTGCCCGCGTCCCGCGACCAGATCGAGACGCGGGGGCTGCCGGAGTTCGTCCGGCTGCGGGCGGAGGTCGGGCGGCTCGTCCGCGGCGGCGCGAAGGGGACCGACGTCGTGACCGAGAAATAGGGGGAGGGCGATCCGTGCGCGTACTCATCGTGGGGGCGGGGATCGGCGGGCTGACCTGCGCGCTGAGCCTGCACGAGGCCGGTGTGGAGACCCTCGTCGTCGACGCGTCCGCCCGGCTGCGGCCGCTCGGCGTCGGGATCAACCTGCTGCCGCACGCCGTGCGGGAGCTGACCGAGCTGGGGCTCGGTGGGGAGCTGGCCGAGCACGGCGTCCCGACCGGCGAGATGGTGCACTTCGACCGGTTCGGCGGACGGATCTGGGGCGAGCCGCGGGGCCGCGCGCTCGGCTACGACTGGCCGCAGTACTCGATCCACCGCGGCGACCTGCAGATGATGCTGCTGGACGCCGTCCTGGCGCGGCTCGGGAAGGACGCCGTCCGCACCGGCACGCTCGTCGAGGGCTTCGAGCAGGACGGGACGCGGGTGCGAGCGCGGCTGCTCGACCGGGCGTCCGGCACCGCCGATACCGCCGCGGCGGACGTGCTGATCGGCGCGGACGGGCTGCACTCCGCCGTCCGCGCGCAGCTGAACCCGGACGAGCCGCCGCCGCTGTGGAACGGCATCAGGATGTGGCGCGGCGTCACCGAGGGCGACCCGTTCCTGACCGGGCGGACGCTGGCCGTCGCGGGCAGCAACACCGCGGCCAAGATGGTCGTCTACCCGATCTCGATGCGGGCGGAGCGCCGGGGGCGGGCCCTGCTGAACTGGGTCGCGGAGGTGAACCTCCCCGCCGACCGGCTCGACACCACCGCCGACTGGAACCGCAGGGGGCGGCTGGAGGACGTCCTCCCCCACTTCGCCGGCTGGACGTTCGACTGGCTGGACGTCCCGGCGATGCTGTCGCGGTCGGCGGAGATCCTGGAGTACCCGATGGTCGACCGGGATCCGCTCGACCGCTGGACGTCCGGCCGGGTGACGCTGCTCGGCGACGCCGCCCACCCGATGTACCCGATCGGCTCCAACGGGGGGTCGCAGGCCGTGCTGGACGCGCGCGTCCTGGCGCACGAGCTGGCCCGCGCCGCCGACCCGGCCGAGGGGCTGCTCGGCTACGAGCGGGCGCGCCGCGAGACGGCCAACGCCATCGTGCTGGCCTGCCGAGACATGCCCGCCGACCGGATCCTGCACGCCGTGAGCGAGCGCGCCCCGCACGGCTTCGACGCCATCGAGGACGTCCTGACCGCCGAGGAGCTGGAGACCATCACGGGCGCCTACCGGCGGACGTCCTTCGACGACGTCGAGGCGCTCAACACGCGCCCGTCCTACTCGGTGACCAGGGGCTGAGTCAGGTCGTGACCGCCGCGAGGCGGGCGTCGACGGCGCGGGCGGCGCGGTCGTAGAGGGACGGGTCGTCGTGCAGGAGGGCGTAGGTGGCTCCGGTGCGGCAGAGGGCGTCCAGCTCGAACGCGAGCTGGGCGACGTCGGCGGACGCGTCGATCTCGCCGGAATCGCGGGCCTCGCGGATGCAGCGCTCGAAGAAGTCGCGCCAGTCGCGCTGCGAGGACGCGATCGCGTCGCGGACGCGGCCGGGCCTGGCGTCGAACTCGGCCATCGTCGAGTCGAAGAAGCAGCCGCCGGGGAACACGGGTTCGCGCTGGTAGCGGCGCCACGCGTCCAGGAGCGCGCGGAGGCGGCCGAGCCCCCGGGGGACGGCGAGGGCGGGCTGGATCACGTGCTCGCGGAACACCTCGACGGCCCGGCGGACGGTCGCGAGCTGCAACTCCTCCTTGGACCCGAAGTGCGTGAACACGCCGCTCTTACTGATCCGCAGCTCGGTGGCGAGGCGGCCGATCGACAGCCCCTCCAGGCCCTCCGCCGAGGCGATGTCGGCGGCGCGGTCGAGGATCGTCCTGCGTGTCTGCTCGCCCTTGAGGAGCCGTCCGTCGGTGCTCACGCGCCTAATCTGCACGACCGTTCGTACAAAGTCAATGCCGCCACCCCCTTGACGGGAGGGGGCCCTCTCGGCAGAAGATTGCACGACCGTTCGTTTACTTTTCAGGAGGGCACCCCATGTCCGTTGAGACCGCCGCGGCGCCCGACGCCGCGCCCCGCGCACGGCGGGACGTGCCCTGGCTGGCCGCCGGGGCGACGTTCCTGGCCATGCTCGACGCCACCGTCGCCAACCTGGCAGTCCCCGACCTGCACGCCGACTTCCCGAGCGCCTCGCTGTCCGGGCTGACCTGGGTCATCACCCTGTACGCGGTGCTGTTCGCGGCGCTGCTCGCCCCCGCCGGGCGGCTCGCCGACCTGGTCGGGCGGCGGTCGCTGTACCTGTGGGGCGTCGGGCTGTTCACGCTGGCGTCGCTGGCCTGCGCGCTCGCGCCGAACGTGCCCGTCCTGCTGGCGACGCGCGCGTTCCAGGGCGCCGCCGCGGCCGCGATGATCCCCGCGTCGCTGGCGCTGCTGCTGCGCGACACGCCGCCCGAGCGGCGCGCGGGCGCCATCGGGCTGTGGAGCGCCGCGGGCGCGTTCGCCGCCGCGATCGGCCCCAGCCTCGGCGGGGTGCTGGTCGACCAGTTCGGCTGGCGGTCGCTGTTCGTCATCAACGTGCCCGTCGGCGTGGCGCTGCTGCTGGCCGGGCTGCGCCTCCCCCGCGCCGAGGCGGGCATGGGACGCCTGCCCGACCTGATCGGGACGGTCCTGCTCGGCGGCGGCGTCGGCGCGGTCGCGCTCGGCGTCACCCAGACCCAGGACTGGGCCTGGACGGACGCCCGCACCCTCGCCCTGATGCTCGGCGGCGCCGCCCTGGTGGCGCTGGCGCTGTGGCGGTCCGCGCGGCACCCGGTGCCCGCGCTGGAGATCTCGCTGTGGCGCAGCCGCCAGTTCGCCGTCGCCAACGCCGCCTCGTTCCTGTACGGGACGGCCCTGTACACGTGGCTGCTGGTCGGCGTGCTCTACCTCACCTCGCAGTGGGACTACTCGATCCTGAAGGCGGGCTTCGCGTCGACGCCGGGCGCGCTCACCGCCACCGCGGCGGCGATCCTCATGGGACGCCTCACCGGCCGCATCGGCGTCCGCCCGGCGGTGACCGGAGGCTCGCTGATCATGGTCGTGTGCGGGCTCTGGGCGGTGCTCTCGATGCCGTCCGACCCGCACTTCACGACGTTCTGGCTCCCGATCGGCCTGCTGGTCGGCACCGGCATGGGGATGGTCACGACCGGCACCTCGTCCGCCGCCGCGCTGGCCGTGAACCCGCTGCGGTTCGCCGGGGCCACCGGCCTCAACACGACCGCGCGGCAGCTCGGCGGCGCGTTCGGCATCGCCGTCCTCGCCGCGCTGCTGCCCGCCGGGGCGGTGCACGGCGACTACACCGACGTCTACCTGTTCTGCACGTTCGCCGCGGGCGGCGCGGGCCTCGCGGGGCTGCTGCTGACCGTCCGGCGGACCGCGTCCTGAGGGGAGAGAAGATGACCGAGACGACCCTTTCCGAGCTGACGGACCCCGCCGTCCTGCCGGCCGCCGAGGCCGCCGCGCTGCTGGCCGGCACGTCCTGGACGAGGATGGTGACGATCGGCGACAGCGTGGCCGAAGGCGTCCGCGAGCCCGTGCCCGGCTACCGCGACCTGTCGTGGGCCGACCGGGTCGAGGAGGCCCTCGGCGCGGTAACGCCCGGCTTCACCGCGCTCAACCTGGGCCGCCGCGACCTCGTCGCCGCGCAGGTCGCGGCGGAGCAGCTCCAGCCCGCGCTGGCGTTCGGCCCCGACCTCGCGTTCGTGGCGGCCGGCGGCAACGACATGCTCCGCCCGCACTTCGACGAGGACGAGGTGCGTCGGGAGCTGACCTCGATCGTGTCCGCGCTCCGGTCGGCCGGGGCGGACGTCGTCACGATCGGCCTCCTCGACATCACCGTCGCAGGGCTCGGCCCCTCTCGCTACCGGGAGGTCATGTCGGCCCGGACGCGGCGGCTGAACGAGCTGGCGGCGGAGGTCGCGGCCAAGCACGGCGCCTGCCACGCCGCCAACCCGTACGACCATCCGGCCGCCGCCGACCCCGGCATCTACAGCGGCGACCGGCTGCATCTCAACGCCCGGGGGCACGCCTTCGCCGCCGCGAACACCGTCCGCGCGATGGCGGCCTACTTCGCGTCGGCGTAGCGGTCCACCACCGCGATCTCCATCGGGAACACGACGGGCGTGTCGCCGAACAGCAGCCGCCGCGCCTCGTCCGCCGAGTCGTGGACGGCCGCGACGACGTCCCCGGCCAGCTCGGCGGGCGTGTGCACGATGACCTCGTCGTGCTGGAAGAACACCAGCCGGGCCTGGCCAAGGACGGTGAGGCGGCGGCGCAGCGAGCCGAGGAGGGCGAGCGCCCAGTCGGCGGCGGTCGCCTGGACGACGAAGTTGCGGGTGAACCGGCCGCGGCTTCGCAGCGCCTGCGCGGCCGCGCCGATCGGTGAAGTGTCGCCGTCTCCCGCCGACGTCAGCTCGCGCCACCCGGCGGACGGCGGCGGGCACGTCCGTCCGAGCCGCGACCGGACGAGCCGCCCGCTCTCCCCCGCCCGCGCCGCCGCCTCCACGTACTCGAACGCGTCGGGGAACCGGCTCTTCAGGACGCCGAGGAGCTGCACCGCCTCCCCCGTCCCGCCGCCGTACATCGCGGACAGCAGCGCGAGCTTCGCCTTGTCACGCGCGCTCATCCCTGCTCCCTGCGGGGAGCCGACCCCCCGCACCCCCCGGTTCGCTTCGCTCACCCCCCGGTGCGCTTCGCCCATCCCCTGGCCGCCCTCGTCGTGGAACACGTCAGAGAGGGCCGCGTAGAGGTCGCCGTGCGCGGCGGCGTCGGTGAACGCCCGGTCGCCCGCCAGGGCGGCGAGCACGCGCGGTTCGAGCTGGGCGGCGTCGGCGACGACCAGCGCCCAGCCGGGATCGGCGACCACGGCCTTCCGCAGGACGCGCGGGATCTGCAGCGCTCCCCCGCCGCTCGTCGCCCACCGCCCGGACACCACGCCGCCGACCACGTACTCGGGACGGAGCCGCCCGCCGCTCACCCACGTGTCGAGCCACGCCCATCCGTGCGCCGTGTGGAGGCGCGAAAGCTCCTTGTACTCCAGCAGCAGCGGCACCGCCGGATGGTCGAGCCGCTTGAGGACGTGCGCGCGCGTGGACGCGACCGGCAGCCCCGCCGACGCGAACGCCTTGAGGATCTGCGCCGGCGAGTCGGGGTTCACGTGCACCCGCGGACCGAAGGCCGCACTGATGCGGTCGGCGAGATCCTGCAGCTTGCGCGGCCGCAACCCACCGGACGGACGCGGCCCCAGCAGCTCGGTGAGCAACGCGTCGTGCTCGTCCGCCGACCAGGGCAGCCCGTCGTGCCCCATCTCCGCCGCCACAAGGGCACCCGCCGACTCCGCCGCCGCGAGCAGGGCGAACCCGTCCAGCCCGGCGATGGCACGCTGCTGCTCCGCGTGCACGGCGACGACCTGCTCGATGTCGTCGGCGGCCTCTTCCCGGTCATCGTCGAACAGCGAAGCCTGCGCCGACTCCTCCTGCGGCGTCCGGTCGGACGGAACCGGCTCACCGCGCAACCGCGCCCACGCCGCCCGCACGGACCGCGGCTCCCCATACCGTCCCGCATGCCCGAGCAGAAGGCTTTCGACCAGCTCAAGATCATGGCAGCGCCCCACCCGCACACCCGCCTCGATCAGCCGCGGATAAAGCCGCGCCGTGGACGCCCACACCCACCGCGGCCCGTCCACCCGCTCCCGCTCGGCGACGGCCGCCACCAGATCCGGCACCCGCTGGACGGCTCCCGCGGGCACCCCGTCCTCCCCAAGAACGCGCAGAACACCCCCACCCCGCCCGCCACCAGCCACCGCAATCCTCACGCCCCCATACTGACCCCACCCACTGACAGTGCTTATCTGGGGGACGACCCCCAGACCCCCGGCTGCGCGGCACGGGTCTCCTCGCTCTGGTCGCTGGCGCTCCCGCCGCTGCGGGGACGCGGCGCGCCGGGCATGCCCGCTGCGCTCGCAGGGCTCGCTCCGCGTGCCTGCCCGTAACCGGCGGCTGAGGCTCCAAACTGCGGGGGAACCCGGGCGAAACACACGAAACCCCTCTGCGACGGGTGAGCGCAGAGGGGTTTTTCGTGGGCTGCGGGAGCCAGGGCCGTAGCCCCCGGTGTGGTCAGGCGACCAGGGAGACCTGCTGGCCCGCGGGGGTCTCGCCGTAGCGGTCGACGACCTTGTTCAGCTGGAGCTGGTAGTAGAGGACACCGAAGCCGAGGATGCCGAGGATGAAGCCGACGCCGCCGCTGCAGGTGGGCTGGAGGCCGGCGGCGCGCTGGGCCTGGGAGATGCGGCCGGCGAGCTTCACCCACATGACCAGCGGCCAGATGCCGAGGGTGATGAAGCCGAAGAGCATCGACAGCAGCGCGTTGGTGGCCGCGTTGTCGATGCGCCGGTCGTACTCGTGCAGCTCGTTGTGGACCTTGAAGAACCAGACGAGGCCGTAGATGCCGAAGGTGATGATCGGCAGGCCGAGCCAGGCGCCGACCGGGTTGCGGCGCTTCATGTTGGCGCCGGCGCCGCGCGCGACGGGGCCGCCCTGCTGCTGTTGCTGGGCGGGCGCGTAGCCGCCCTGGTAGGCCTGCTGCTGTTGCTGCTGCTGGTGTGGCTGGCCCTGGCCCTGCTGGGGGTAGCTCATTGAGTATCGCTCCTGAAGGACGCGGTCGTTCTCCGGCCGACCGTCCGTTACCGTTCACCCGTTCGGTGAGCCAAGACTGTAACGGCATCCGCGCACGTGGCGCGCGAGGATCACGGACTTTCTCGGCATTAGTGCCGAATTCTCCAGAGAACGGCTGATCAGCGCAACTCGATCGTCACCTCGTCCTCGACCGGCGGCGCCGTCTCGTGGTCGCCGCAGCCGGTCGCCGCGTGGCAGCGGATCCGCAGGCGCGACTCGGTGACGTCCAGGCGCAGGAAGCTCTTGAAGAACGGCGGGTCGTCCCAGTCGGCCAGCTCGGAGCGGAAGCGCTGCGGCACCTTGCGCACGGGGAACCGCAGGTACCGGGAACGGCGCCGGCCGTCGCGCGGCACGCCCAGGAGCGCGGCGACGAAGCGGGCTCGGCGGGACGGCTCGGGCTTGCCGTAGCCGCGGCCCGCCGTGATCCCCAGGCGGTGCTCGACGGCGGCGGTCGCCTCCTCCGGGGTGAGCTCGAAGAGCCTGCGGAGGCGCAGCCACCGGCCGTACAGCCTGCTGTAGCGGGAGAGGGAGTCGCCGCGCAGCGGGTAGCAGCGGAAGTCGTCCTCGGCCACGGCGCGCGTCCTCGGGATGGTGTGGGTCGCGTGCATGAACGCGCCCCCGGCGCCGGACACGATGTACTCGATCGTCCGCCCGTCCTCGGTCGTCACCGGGTAGCGCTGGTAGTTGTGGACGTCGCCGCCGATCGCCGCGACGTAGTGGTGCGCCGGGTCCCGGACGATCTCGTCGACCGTCCCGCCGCCCTCGATCCGCCCCGGACGATGATCATCGTCCACATAGAGGGGCTTTCCGGTCACGAGCAGCTTGGGTTTCGGACCTGCGGACACCTCGCGGAGCCAGCGGCCCTGGTCGCGGTCGACGACGCCCGTGATCCCCGTGTCGATGGCGATCACGCGCAGCGACGGCGTGTCGATCGCCCAGTACGGCCCCGGCTGGACGGACCGCTGCCCCGGCGCGCCCCGGTACCGGCGGCGGGCCTCCGCGAGCGCGTCCCGGTCGACGTCTCCGGGGCTGCGCCACAGCAGGCGCGGGAGGAACGAGAGCGGGCCGCGCCAGGGCGGCGGCGTGCAGTCGGCGTCCAGGTCGCAGAAGACGTGGAGGAAGCCGCGCAGGCCGTCGTACCAGTCGTGGTTGCCGGGGACGGCGTAGATGGGGGCCTGGTAGTCCTTGTAGGGGCGGAAGAACTTGTCCGGGTACTGGGCCGCGTCGCCCGTCGGGTAGATCACGTCGCTGGCGAGGATCATGAAGTCGGTGTCGCCGGCGGCGTGCAGCAGCGGCGGCACCACCGCGTACTGCGACCGGTCGCCCTCGCCGGTGTCGCCGAGCAGGACGAACGAGAACTCGGGGTCGGCGCGGTGGACGGTGAACGCGGCCGGCGTCCCGCGCTCGCCCAGGGCGGCCACGCAGCGGCGGCGGATGGCGTTGGACGGGTCGCCGAACCAGCGCGCGAGCACGTCGTTGCGGGAGTGCCACAGCACCTTCGGACGGCGCCAGGAGAAGTCGGTGACGCGCTCGGGGAGCAGGTCGTTGAACGTCCCGGGCTTCCCGCAGGCCCACCCGGCGCCCGCCTCGGAGTCGCGCGAACTCTCGGGACCGGGAGATTCCTCGGCAGACACAGAGCGCCTCCGGCAGCGTGAGGGGGTCCTCACAGCCTGTCCGGGCGCGATTCCGGCCGTCAAGCGAACTCACCGTGACGCGGTGGCCCTTTCTGGACGCGTCCCGGCTCCGCGGACTATGCGCGGGCCGGAAGCGTGGTGGACACCGGCGCCACCCCCAGAGACGCCGGCGCCACCACGTCACGGGCGTCCGCGGTCATCATGAGTCCCCCCAGAACGGCGATCAGTCGCCTTCCCATGATGTCTCCACAGACAACCCCAAGGTCCCTAAGCGGGACGTAACTGACGCTACCCGAGGGGCCGTAATGCAGACGTAAATCGACCCAAACTTCGGGCCAAGTCCAGGGAAGGCCCACACGGCCGTCCGGCTAACCGTGAGCCCTGGTCAGGGCGCCAGGACGCGGAGGGCGCCGGGCATCACGCGGGCCGTGACGGGCAGCACGCCGGGCAGCTCGCCGTCCGCGCCGTACGGGAGCGTCCGGCCGGGCGGGCCCGCCAGCTCGATCCGCACCTCCTCGCCCCGCATGACCTCCACCTCGGGACGCCGCACGTGCGTGCCGGCCTCCAGCTCCCGCATGACGGCGAAGAAGAGCCGCTTGGGCGCCGTCCGGATGAGGATCACGTCGAGGAGGCCGTCGTCCACGCGCGCGTCCGGGGCGATGTGCTTGCCGAACCCGTAGTAGCCGGAGTTCGCGGCGACGACCGTGTAGCCCTGCCGCTCGCGCGTCTCGCCGTCCACCGTGATCAGGTAGTCGGCGGCCCGCCACGAGACGATCGCGCGCAGGGCGCCGAAGTAGTAGGCGGCCGAGCCGCGCAGCAGCCGGGTCTTGTTGGCGTTGTCGTTGGCGACCGCGTCCACGCCCGCGTAGACGCTGCCGAGGACTGCCGTCCCGTTGGCGTCGATCGCGTCCACGGCGCGCGGCTCGCCCTCCAGCAGCAGCTTGGCCAGCTCCTCCGGGTCGGACGGGACGCCGAGCTGCCGCGCGAAGTCGTTGCCGCGCCCGGCGGGGACGATGCCGAAGAGCGCGCCGGTCCCGGCGAGGGCGCCGCCGACGCAGCCGGCCATGCCGTCGCCGCCGACGCCGAGCACGACGCGCCCGCTCTCCGCCGCGGCGCGGGCGACGTCCGCGGCGTGCTCCAGGCCGCGGCTGTACTCCACGGCGACCTCGGCGCCCGCCTCGCGCAGCAGCCGGGCCGGCGCGATCAGCGAGGACGCGGACGCGGAGCCCCCCGCCGCCGGGTTGACGATGGCGGTGAACGCACGTGCCTCAGCCATGCGGTTGCTCTCCTGTGCTCGGCGGGATCAGGACGCCCGGGTTCATGATCCCGGACGGGTCGACCCGGTCCTTGACGGCGCGGAGCACCGCCGCGCCGAGCGGCCCGATCTCCCGCGCGTACTCGCCCCGATGGTCGGTCCCCACCCCGTGATGATGGCTGATCGTGCCGCCCGCGTCGATGATCGCGTCACCGGCGGCGCGCTTGGCCCGCGCCCAGTGCCCGGCCGGGTCCTCGCCCTGCGCGGACACGACGGTGAAGTACAGCGACGCGCCGGACGGGTACACGTGCGAGATATGGCACATCACCAGCGGCGGCGTCCCGGCGTCGGTGAGGGCGCCGGTCAGCGCGTCGCGGACGGCGTCGTAGAGCGCGGGGACGTCCGTCCAGAAGGCCGCGGTCTCCAGCGTCTCGGCGAACGCGCCGGCGTCCAGGAGCGAGTCGCGCAGGTAGGGCGCGTCGAAGCGGCCGTGCTCCCATTTCTCGCCCGGCCCGGCGCCGAGCGGTTCGCCGCCCGCGGCGCGCAGCACGTCCGCCGCGCCCGCGCGCAGTTCGGCGACGCGCTCGGGAGTCCCCTCGAAGCCGAGCACGGCCAGGGACCCGGCGGATGCCCCCGCCCCGATCTCGGACGGGTCGGCCAGCCCCACCATGGTCTCGGTCTCGTCGGAGAGTCGTAGCACGGTGGGCATCGGGCCGTCCTGGGCGAGCCGCCGCAGCGCCGCCGCGCCCTCTCCGAACGACGCGAAACGCCAGCCCTCGTACGCCTTCGCCTCCGCGACGGGACGGATCCGGACGGTCACCGACGTGATCACCCCGAACGCGCCCTCCGAGCCGAGGACGAGCTGCCGCAGATCGGGCCCGGCGGCGGACTTCGGCGCCCGGCCGAGTTCCAGGGCCCCCTCCGGCGTCGCGGCGGTCAGCGCGACGACCATGTCGTCGAACCGCCCGTACCCGGCGGACGCCTGCCCGCTGGACCGCGCCGCCGCGAACCCGCCGATCGACGCCCACTCGTACGACTGCGGGAAGTGCCCGAGCGTGTATCCGCGCTCCGCCAGCGCCGCCTCGGCGTCGGGCGCCCGCAGGCCGGGCTGGAGGACGGCCGTCCGCGACACGTCGTCGATCGACACGACGGCGTCCATGCGGCGCAGGTCGAGGGCTATGAACGCGTCCGCCCCGCCGGGTGCGAGGCCGCCGACGACCGAGGTGCCGCCGCCGAACGGGACCACCGCGATCCGCAGTTCGGCGCAGGCCCGCAGGACGGCGAGGACCTCGTCGTGCGTGCCGGGCAGGACGACCGCGTCCGGCGCGTCGAAGGCGTCCCCGGCGCGGATGCGCAGCAGGTCCGTCGTGGACTTGCCGCGCGTGTGCCGGACGCGCGACTCGGCGTCGGCCCGGACGTTGCGGTCGCCGACGATCCGGGCGAGCGCGGTCAGGCCGTCCGCCGCGAGCCGGGTCTCGGGGACCTCGACGTCCGCCAGCGCGACCGGCGGCGCCTCGGCGGGCCGGACGCCGAGCAGGTCGCGCAGCAGCGCCACCACCGGCTCCGGCAGCGGCGCGGCCCGGCCGGGGTCGCCCCAGCCGCTCCACAGCATGTCCCGCACCCCGCGCCTCCCCAGGTCGACGACTTTGTGCTTACACTGTGACACATGACGTCGAATCGTCACAACAGACAGGCCGGGCGGACCGCCGACGACGCGGTCCTCGACGCGGCCCGCGAATGCGTGCTGGCCGTCGGCGTGCGCCGGACGACGCTCACCGACATCGCCCGCCGCGCGGGCGTGTCGCGGATGACGCTGTACCGCCGCTGGCCGGACGTCCGCACGATCGTCGCCGACCTGATGACCCGCGAATGGGTCGGGCTCTCGCTGCAGCCGCCCGACGACGGCCGCCCCGTCCGGCCCCGGTTCGTGGCCGGCCTGGTCACCGGCGTGCGGACGTTCCGCGACCACCCGCTGCTCCGCAAGATCATCGAGGTGGACCCGGAGCTGCTGCTCCCCTACGTCGTGGACCGCTGCGGCGCGAGCCAGCTGGTGTTCCTGGGCCAGTTCGAGGAGACGCTCAGGGCGGGCCACGCCGACGGGACGATCCGCCGCGACCATCCGGCCCGGCAGGCGCGGTCGGTGCTGCTGATCGTCCAGTCCTACGTGCTGTCGGCCCCGACGATGATCGACGAGGCCGACGCGGGCCTCGGCTCCGACGCCTTCGACGCAGACCTGCACCACGTCCTGGAAAGGATGCTCGCGCCATGAAAGCCACCGATGCCTTTCTCGGGGGGCGTGGGGGGTCGTCCCCCCACAAGGAACCCGCCCCGCGGACGTCGCTCAACGCGGCGCGCAGGGAACGCGAGCTCGCCGCACTGCCCGACGAGGTCGTGGACGTGCTCGTCATCGGCCTCGGCGCGACCGGGGCGGGAGCCGCGCTGGACGCCGCGTCCCGGGGCCTGTCCGTCGCCGCGATCGACGCCCACGACCTGGCGTTCGGCACGTCCCGGTGGAGCTCCAAGCTGATCCACGGCGGGCTGCGCTACCTGGCGGCCGGGCAGGTGGACGTGGCGCACGAGAGCGCGGTCGAGCGAGGGGTTCTGATGCGGCACACCGCGCCGCATCTCGTCCGGGCGCTGCCGTTCGTCACGCCGCTGACGCCGCTCGTGCCCCGCTCGCGGGGCATCGCCACCCTGGCCGCCTACCACGCGGGGGACGCGCTGCGGCTCGCCGCGCGCACCCCGCGCTCGGTGCTGCCGGGCCCGCGCCACCTGTCGGCGGTCGAGACGCTCCGGCTCGCGCCCGTGCTGCGCCCGTACGGGCTGCGCGGCGGGCTGCTGTCGTGGGACGGCCAGCTCGCCGACGACGCGCGCCTCGTCACCGCGATCGCCAGGACCGCCGCCGGGCACGGCGTCCGCGTCCTCACCCGCTGCCGCGCGCTCTCGGTCGCCGGGGACGGGGCACGGGTCCGGGACGAGCTGACCGGCCGGGAGCTCACCGTCCGGGCGCGCTCGGTGATCAACGCGACCGGGGTCTGGGCGGGCGGCCTGGTGGACGGGGTGCGGCTGCGCCCCTCGCGCGGCACCCACATCGTGGTGCGGGCGGAGACGCTGCGCGGGCTGACCGCCGGGATGCAGATCGCCGTCCCTGGCACGTCCAGCCGGTTCCTGCTGGTGATGCCGCAGGGCGACGGCCGCGTCTACGTCGGCCTGACCGACGAGCCCGCCGACGGCCCGATCCCGGACGTCCCGGAGCCGACGGACGGCGAGATCGGCTTCCTGCTGGACATGCTCGGCTCGGCGCTGGACGTCCCCGTCCGCCGCGCGGACGTGATCGGCGCGTTCGCCGGGCTCCGCCCCCTCCTGGACGCCGACCACGGCAAGGCCACCACCGACATCTCCCGCCGCCATGCCGTGCTGACCTCGCGTGACGGCGTCGTCACGATCGTCGGCGGCAAGCTCACCACCTACCGGCGGATGGCGCAGGACGCCGTCGACGCCGCCCTTCGAGTCCGCGGGCTCGATGCGGGGCCGAGCCGCACCGCCCGCCTCCCGCTCGTCGGCGCGGCGGCGCGCGAGCGGCTGGACGCGCTCGACGACCCGCGCCGGCTCGTCCAGCGGTACGGGGTCGAGGCGCCGCTGCTGACCGCGCTCGCCGAGGACGACCCCGCCCTGCTGGAGCCTGTCGTGCCGGGCCTGCCGGTGCTCGGCGTGGAGCTGGCGTGGGCGGTGCGGCACGAGGGCGCACTCGACGCCGCCGACGTCCTCGACCGCCGCACCAGGATCGGGCTGGTCGCGTCCGACCGGGAGGCCGCGCGCCCGGCCGCGGAGGCGCTGCTGCCCCGCACCGCCCTGCGCTGAGCGTTCAACTGGAGGACCCCGTTGGTTTCGCCGCGGCGGATTAGGTTAACCTTACCTAATTGAGCAGAGGTCAACGGGGGGTACTGTGACGCGCGGCAACGGCTGCGAGCACTGTCCGGGGAGCCACAGCGGCAAGCGGCCGTGCCTGGCGAGCGCCACCGAGAAGGCGGGCGCCTGGCTGCTGGTCGAGCACCCCGGGCCCTGGCCGGAGCGCGTCGAGGACCTCGCCCGGCCCGCGCCGGTCGCCGAGGCGGTGCGCGCCGCGAAGCGGGCGGGCGTCAGGCCCCAGCTGATCCGCCGTACCGGACGCCGCCGCGCCACCCCGCCCCTCCAGGTCTACGCCGCGTACTCCCGCGGGAACGAGGTCTGGGCCGAAGCCCGCGAACTGGACGACCCCGCCGAACTGGCATCGCTCGACCTCGACGCCCTGGCCGCCGGACGATCCCCGGGCCTCGGGGAACGCATGGCGGAGCCGGTCTTCCTGGTCTGCACGCACGGGCGCCGCAACGTCTGCTGCGCCCGCACCGGAGCGCCCCTGGCCCGGACGCTCGCCGCCCGCTTCGGCGGCCTCGTCTGGGAGACCACGCACGTCGGCGGCGACCGCTTCGCCGCCAACCTCGTGTGCCTCCCCCACGGGCTCTGCTACGGCAACCTCGGCGAGCCCGAGGCCGTGACGGCGGCGGACGCCTACCTGCGGGGCGAGGTCGTCCTCGACCGGCTGCGCGGCCGCGCCGGCGTGCCCGAGCCCGAGCAGGCCGCCGAGCACTTCGTCCGGGCGCACGCGGGACGGCTCGGGCTGGCCGACGTGACGGGCGTCTCGGTACGGGCCGTCGCGGGAACAACCAGGCACGAGGCCGTCGTTCATCTTCGGGAGAGCCGTTACCACATCGTCGTGGAGGCCGTACGGCAGTCCGCCCCATGTGGGCCGGACTGTGAGGAGAACCTGAGAACCTACGTTGTTAGGGAACTCACCCTTCTCAACGAGGCGGCCCTCGTGTAATCTCTCTGAGGCCCCATTCGTGGGTCTCCCTGTCGCACGTCCCCAGGTTTCCGGAGTAACCGGACGGGGAACAGAGCGGCAACTCCAGACGTTGGACCATTCGGCGCTTCTTGACTTCATGTCGCCTGAAGCATGTCGAGCGTCCCATGTCCTGAAATTGTTCGAACCAATCAAGGTGGGTGTTCCATGGCTCAGGTACGTCGGCAGGCAAACCTCCCTCGTCCCAGCTGGGGCTGGCAGGACGCCGCGGCGTGCCGGGGGGAAGACCTCGTCCTCTTCTTCGGTCCCGACGGTGAGCGTCAGCCCGAGCGGGAGATCCGCGAGCGCAAGGCGAAGCAGATCTGCATGGGCTGCCCCGTCCGCACGGAGTGCCTGGACTACGCGGTTTCCAGGCCCGAGAAGTACGGCACGTGGGGCGGTCTGAACGAAGACGAGCGCGCGTCCGAGCGCCGTCGCCGGATGCGCCGCGCCAACGCCGCGTAGTCAGCCGGCAAGGCCAGTTCGCAGGCCACCACAACGCTCCCATCGCGAACCCCGGCACGCCACCGAGAAAACGACACGGCCCCGCCCCGCGGGGCCGTTTGCGTGTCCGGACCCCGTTCCCCCCGAACCGGGCGCGGCGGCTTCGTCACATGTGCGTCACATCTGCGTCACAACGGCCTCGACTTTCCACGGAACCGCGCTTTTACCGCAACGTCGCCCCCGGTGTGGCCATTTCACGGAAATCCGCCACACCCATTTTCTCCCGCCCCCGCCTCGCCCCGGGCCTCAGCCCGCCCCGGCCTCGCCGGAGTCTCAGCCCGTCGTCCCGGCCTCCGCCGCCCGGTCCAGCCAGGCGATCACGTCGTCGTCGGTGAGCTGGTCGAAGTCGCGGTACCACTGCCCGACCGCGCGGAACTCCCACGGCGCGGCCGGCACGACCATGTCGTCCACCTCGGACTCCAGGTCGCGGACGGTCTCCGCGGCGCCCACCGGCACCGCCAGGACCAGCCGGGACGGCCCGCGCTCGCGCAGCGCCCGGACGGCGGCGCGTGCGGTCCCGCCGGTGGCGAGGCCGTCGTCCACGACGATCACCGGCCGCCCGGAGGTCTCCGGCAGCGGCCGCCCGCGCCGGTAGGCCGCCACCCGGCGGTCCAGCTCGGCGCGCTCGGCCGCCACGGTCGCGGCCAGGTCGCCCTCGCGGAGCCCGAGCCGCTGCAGCAGCTCGCCGTCGAACACCGGCGCGCCGCCCTCGGCGATCGCCCCGACCCCGAGCTCCGGCTGCGGCGGGTATCCGATCTTGCGGGTCACCAGGACGTCGAGCCGGGACCCGAGCCGTCGCGCGATCTCGTGCCCGACGGGGACGCCGCCCCGCGGAAGCGCCAGCACGGCGGCGCCGTCCAGCCCCAGCGGGACGAGCCGCTCGGCGAGCACCCGGCCCGCCTCCGTGCGGTCGGCGTAGGGGAGCCGGACGGTCTCGGCCTGCCGGACGTCGTCACGGTCGTGTGCGGGTCTCTTCCAGGACATCGGCGCACCCCCTTCCGGGGTCACCCCTACCCACTCCCGCGGCCGTTACAGGCGCGTACACGGCCCTATACGGGCATATATGCCCAGATGGACGCCCGGCCGATCGTCAGGCGCCGGCAAGCCAGCGCAGCGGGTTGCCGCGGAGGACGGCGTCGAGGGTCGCCTCGTCCGCGCCGGCGGCGCGGAGCGCGGGCAGGAACGTGTCGAAGAGGTAGCCGAAGCCCCCGCCGCCGTACCGGGTGATCTGCGTCATCCGGGACACGCCGGTGCTCAGCAGCACCCGGGACGCGTGCCCGGCCTCCAGCAGGTCCATCACGCAGCGGACGCGGGCGCCGATCGCCGTGCGGTCGTCCCCGGCGAGGCCGAGCGTCCCGAACGACACGTACGCGCCCGACTCGGCGATCTTGCGGTGCTGGCCGGGGTCGTCCACCCGGTCCTGCTGGCCGACGGCGACGCGGCCCGGGGACAGCCCCGCGCCCGTCAGGATCTCCAGCTGCGCGAGGCCCGCGCGGCCGTAGGTCGCGACCGACAGCCCCGAGTAGCGGGCGGCCCGCGCGGCGGCGCGCAGGCACAGCTCCTCCGCCTCCGTCGGCGCCTCGCCCCACGTCCCGATCTCGCCGATGACGCCGGGCAGCGAGTTGGTCCCGTCCATGCCGAAGCCGACCTCGGCGAGGAGCCGCTCGGCGAGCCGCTCGACGCCCGTCCGCCCGTCCGGCGCCTCCCCGGCCTGCAGGGCCTCGCGGACGAACGACGGGTGGAACGGCTCGGTGAACACCCCCGTCCCGGCGACGACCGCGACCCGCGCCCCGGCGCTGATCCGGGCGAGCGCGGCGGCGTTGCGCCCCATGCCGGAGCACGTCAGGTCGACGACGAGGCCGAGGCCGTGCTCCCGGCGCAGGGCGGCGAGCTCCCGCTGGACGCCCTTCTCCTCGTCCAGCCACCGGCCCGGGTCGGACTCCACGAGCCGCGGGCGCGCGGGCCAGCGCAGGTCAAGCTGCAGGTGCTCATGGGACAGCACCGGCCCGGTGATCTCGGACGTCGGGATCGTGCCGGTCACGGTGCGGAGCCGACCGGTGTCCTGTCGGGGGGTCATGTCACGCGAGGCTACGACATGTTTGACCTTTTCAAGACCCTAATGGGCCCTGTTTTTACCTTCGGCGGCCTCGGCGTCCGACTCCCGGCCGGCCTCGGGTTCGGGCTCGGGTTCGGGCTCGGGTTCGGGCTCGGGTTCGGCCTCCGCGTCGGCGTCCCCGTCGGCATCGCCGTTGGCGTCCTTCGCGGCCTTGGCCGCCAGCTCCGCCCGCGCCCGCGCGGTGATCTCGCTCGGCCACAGCCGGTCGATCTCGGCGTTCAGCGTCGCCCCGATCAGCACCGCGAGCGCCGCGACGTACAGCCAGGCCAGCACCGCGATCGCGGCGGCCAGGGACCCGTACACCGACACGCCGCTCAGCGAGCCGGCGAGGTAGATCCGGAGCGTGATGCTGCCGACGATCCAGATCAGCAGCGCGAGCGCCGCGCCCGGCACCGCCCGCGACCAGGCCGTCCGCACCGGGACGCTCACGTGGTACAGCGTCGCCAGGAAGACGATCGACAGGCTCACCACGACCGGCCAGTACAGCAGCTGGACGGCCTCGGCGCTCTCCGGCAGCGCCTGCCGCACCAGCGTGGGCCCGGCCACCAGCAGCGGGATGGCGATCAGCAGGAGCAGCAGGCCGATCAGGTAGAGGAAGAACGCGCGCAGCCGGGTGCGGATCACGCCGCGGATGCCGGACAGCCCGTACGCGATCGTGATCGTGTCGACGTAGACGTTCGTGGCCCGCGAGCCCGCCCACAGCGAGATCAGGAAGCTGACCGACACGATGTCGGCCCCGCCGCCCTTGATCACATCGTTGAGCAGCGGCTCGACGGCGGTCTCCACCGCCGGGCCGGTCAGGACCTGCTGGGAGTGCTCGATCACCCAGGCGCGGATGTCGGAGACGGTCTCGGGCCCGATCGTGCCGCGGAAGTGGCCCATCGTGCCGATCAGCCCGATGACCAGCGGCGGCAGCGACAGCAGCGCGAAGAACGCGGCCTCGGCGGCCAGGCCGGTCACCCGGTAGCGGAACGCGCCCACCGCGGTGCCCTTGATCAGCGTCCAGCCGACCCGCCCGAACGCCCCCACACCCGCCCCGGCACGGGTGCGCAGGCGAGAACGATCGCGCTCCCCGTCGCGGCCGCCGGAATCCGGGCCGCCGGGGGCGGACTCGGAGTCGGAGTCCCCGGCCGGGGAGACGCCCGCGGCGTCGGAGACGGTGGTCACACGACCCCACCGTAGAGCGTTACGCGTCCGGAACACATCTCTCTGCTCATACCCGCTTTGACGGCGGAGAACGATGTCCAACGCCACGATCGGGTTCCGGCCGCCGGCGGCGACAGGGCACTTGCCTGAATGGACGATACTGAAAGACATGATCTGCCAGTCGTGCCGGGAACGCCGTCACCAGGAGTGCCGCGGCGGGTCCTGGTGCGACTGCCAGCACCGGCCGACTCTCTCGCCGCCCGATGACGAGCGGCGAGAGAACAAGGCCGATGCGGTCCCACCGGCAGAGCCTCCGCTGAACTGGAGGCGACAGGGTTGACCTCTTCTCCCGACCCGAGAGACGGGAAAACCAGTGGTCGCCCACTGGAGTTCCTGCTTCACCGCCGAGCGCCCGAGGGAGATGATCTCTCCTCCAGGTCTTACCTCAGCTCCACAGGCGTTTCACCTCTCCACCGGCCCGGCGGCGAGGCAACTCCTTACGCTCCGTATTTTAGCGCAGCGGACGGTGATCCGTCCGGGGATCGGCGGTCGGGGATGACGCATCTCACCCGGCCGCGTGCCGGACGTAACTGGACAGCCCGCGAGAGCGCGTGTCAAAGTGCAGGTATGACTGCCGCGGACCCGTTGCTGGCCAAGCGCCGGCACGTCGACTTCCTCCGCGTCCGCAGCGCGATCTGTCGGTGACGCTCCGACCACGCCCCAGCTCAGCCGGGCGCGTGGTGCATCGGCGTCACCGTTGAACCCACCCAGCTCAGCGTCGAGCCGGCTGCCTACGACTGCCGGTGCGCTACGCGTCCCTCACACCACAGATGAGGACGCGCGCCGTGCCACCCGCGATCAAGCGCAAAAAGGCCGAGGGCCAGTGGGCCCTGGGCTACCACGAACCTCTCAACAAGAACGAAGAGAACAAGAAGAACGATGACGGGCTGAACGTCCGCCGCCGCATCATCGACATCTACTCCAAGACCGGCTTCGACTCGATCGACCCCGCGGACCTGCGGGGCCGGTTCCGCTGGATGGGCCTGTACACGCAGCGCAAGCCCGGCATCGACGGCGGCAAGACCGGGGCGCTGGAGGACGAGGAGCTCGAAGACCGCTACTTCATGATGCGGGTGCGGATCGACGGCGGGCAGCTGAGCGGACCGCAGCTCCGCACGATCGCGGACGTCTCCACCCGGTACGCCCGCGGCACCGCCGACATCACCGACCGGCAGAACGTCCAGCTGCACTGGGTGCGGATCGAGGACGTCCCGGCGATCTGGGAGGCGCTCGAAGCGGTCGGGCTGCACACGATGGAGGCGTGCGGGGACGTCCCGCGCGTCATCATCGGCTGCCCGCTCGCCGGGATCGCGGCCGACGAGGTCATCGACGCGACGCCGCAGCTCCGCGACATCCACGACAGGTACATCGGCTCCCCGGAGTTCTCCAACCTGCCGCGCAAGTTCAAGACGGCGATGTCGGGCTGCACGGCGCACTGCACCGTCCACGAGATCAACGACATCGCGTTCGTCGGCATGGTGAACGAGGCCGGCGAGACCGGGTACCAGCTGTTCGTCGGCGGCGGGCTGTCCACGAACCCGATGTTCGCGCAGAGCCTCGGCGTGTTCGTCAAGCCCGCGCAGACCGCCGAGGTGTGGCACGGCGTCACCTCGATCTTCCGCGACTACGGGTACCGGCGGCTGCGCAGCCGCGCGCGGCTGAAGTTCCTGCTGAAGGACTGGGGCGCCGAGAAGTTCCGGGAGGTGCTGGAGAAGGAGTACCTCGGGTACGCGCTGCCCGACGGTCCCGAGCCGGCCGCCCCGCTCCCCCGCCGCGACCACGTCGGCGTCCACCCGCAGCGGGACGGCGGCTTCTACGTCGGGTTCGCGCCGCGCGTCGGCCGGGTGAGCGGCGAGATGCTCGGCGTCATCGGCGGCCTCGCCGACCGCTACGGCTCCGGCCGGGTGCGGACGACCAACGAGCAGAAGATCGTCATCCTGGACGTCCCGGAGGAGAACACCGAGGCGCTCGTCGAGGAGCTGGCGAAGCACGACCTGCAGGCGCGTCCGTCCACGTTCCGCAGGCAGACGATGGCGTGCACGGGCATCGAGTACTGCAAGCTCGCGATCGTCGACACCAAGCAGCGGTCGATGGACCTGATCGACGAGCTGGAGAAGCGGCTCCCGGACTTCGACCAGCCGCTGACCGTCAACGTCAACGGCTGCCCGAACGCGTGCGCCCGCATCCAGGTCGCCGACATCGGCCTGAAGGGTCAGCTCGTCGTGGACGAGAACGGCGACCAGGTCGAGGGCTTCCAGATCCACCTCGGCGGGCAGCTCGGCGCGTCGTTCGGCAAGAAGGTCCGCGGGCTGAAGACCACCTCGGCCGGGCTGACCGACTACATCGAGAGGGTCGTCCGCAGGTTCGACGAGCAGCGCACGGACGGCGAGACGTTCGCCGCCTGGGTGCACCGCGCCGACGAGACGGACCTCAAATGACGAGCGGCGGGGGCGAGCGGATGGCGCCGTTCTACTGCCCCTACTGCGGTGAGGAGAACCTCGAACCGCGCGAAGAGCACGGGTCCTGGTTCTGCCCCGACTGCGTTCGTTCCTTCACGTTGAAGTTCCTCGGTGTCGGAGCTCCCCGCACCACGAGCAAGGAGATCCCTCGGTGACGCTTCTGGAGACCGACAGACCGACCCTTGACCTCGAAGACATCGTCGAGTCGGCCGCCGCGGCGCTGGAGGGCGCGCCCACGCTGGAGGTGATCCGCTGGGCCGTCGCGACGTTCGGCGACCGCATCTGCCTCACGTCGTCCATGTCGGACGCGGCGCTGATCCACCTGGTGTCGAAGGTGAAGCCGGGCATCGACGTGCTGTTCGTCGACACCGGCTACCACTTCGCCGAGACGGTCGGGACGCGGGACGCCGTCGAGGCCGTCTACCCGGTGAACGTCATCAACGTCACCCCGTCCCGGACGGTTGAGGAGCAGGAGGCCGCGCTCGGCCCGCGGCTGTTCGGCCGCAACCCCGACCTGTGCTGCCACCTGCGCAAGGTCGAGCCGCTCGGCCGTGCGCTGGAGGGCTACATGGCGTGGTTCAGCGGCATCCGCCGGGACGAGACCGCGAGCCGCCGCGACCGGCGGGTCGTCGAGTGGGACCGCAAGCGCGGCATGGTCAAGGTCAACCCGATCCTGACCTGGACGCAGGAGGAGATGGACAACTACATCGAGGACAACGGGGTGCTCGTCAACCCGCTGCACTACGACGGCTACCCCTCGATCGGCTGCGCGCCGTGCACCCGTCCGGTCGCGCCCGGCGAAGACCCGCGCAGCGGCCGCTGGGCCGGGATGGGCAAGACGGAATGCGGCATCCACCTGTGAGTTCCATGAGTCCTGCGA
This sequence comes from Actinomadura sp. 1N219, assembly GCF_044326405.1. NCBI lineage: Bacteria > Bacillati > Actinomycetota > Actinomycetes > Streptosporangiales > Thermomonosporaceae > Actinomadura > Actinomadura sp. 1N219. The sequence continues at coordinate 337,613 of NZ_JBIRAY010000012.1, forward strand.
GCCTCGTGCACCCCGCGGGCCGTCCGATGGTGGCGGTGGCGCACGGCAGCCGCGACCCGCGCGCCGCGGCGACCGTCGCGCGCCTGCTGGACGCCGTCCGGGCCCGCCGCCCGGACGTGCCCGTGCACGCCTCGTTCCTGGACCACGCGGCGCCCGCGCCCGACCGCGTCCTGGACGGCCTCGCCCGGGACGGGGCCGGAGCCGCGGTCGTGCTGCCGCTGCTGCTCACGGCCGCCTACCACAGCAAGACCGACATCCCGGGCGTGCTGAACCGGGTGCGCGGCCTGCACCCGCGGCTGCGCCTCCGCACCGCCGGCACGCTCGGCCCGCACCCGCTCCTCATGGACGCGCTGGAGCGCCGCCTGTCCGACGCGGGCGTCGTCCCCGGCGACCCGGACACGGCCGTCGTGCTGGTCTCGGCGGGGTCCAGCGACGGGTCCGCGAACGCCACCATCGCGCGGCTGGCGCGCGAGTGGCGGGCGCGGGGCTGGCGCGACGTGGTCCCGGCGTACGCGTCGGCGGCCCGGCCGACTCCGGCCGAGGCGGTCGCGGCGCTGCTCGGCGCGGGCGCTCCCCGGGTGGCCGTCGCGTCGTACTTCCTGGCGCCGGGCTACTTCGCCGACAAGGTCCGGGCGGAGTCCCTCGCCGCCGGGGCCGCCGCGGTCTCGCCGGTGCTGGGCGCGGCGCCGGAGGTCGCCGATCTGATCGTCCGCCGCTACGACGAGGCCCTGGAGACGTCCCGCGCGGCCGCCGCCGTCTGACGAGGCGTCGTAGCCTGACGAGGCACACCGGGCCTCGGCGCGCTTGCTCCGCCGAGGCCCGGCACTTCCGTACGGCCGATGAAGCCCTGGTCAGCCGCCCGGCGGCGGCGAGCCGTCGTGGGTCATGGGCGGGGCCACCAGGACGATCCGCATCACGTCGTCGGGCGCCTCGGTGATCCGGCCGACGCGGGCGAGGTGGTCGACGACCTCCTGCACCTTGTCGTAGGACGCGGTGGAGCGGCTGTTGTAGAGGGCGCCGGCGAGCTCCTCGTAGTCGTACTGGGTGATCGCGACGCCCCTGCCGAGGACGAAGCAGATCAGCTCGCCGTCGAGCATCTGCCACCAGTCGGCGGCGAGGCCGTCCACCACGGTCCCGTTGTTGCCGAGCGAGACCGCCACCGGCGTGTCGCCGCTCAGGAACACCGGCACCTGCCGCGTCAGGCGCGTCAGGAAGGCCCTGATCCGGCTCCAGGGGAACTTCTTGCCCGACTTGCTGGGCGCGTCCTGGCTCTTGTCCCGGACGGCGTGCACGGCGTCCCTGATGAGCTGGTCGGCCGTCCGGGACTTCTCCCCGACGAGCCGTTCGAGCTCGCGGTAGATGTCCTGGCGCAATTCCTGGAACGGCCCCATGTTGTTCTGCCTCAGCACGTCCACGCACAGGTGCGAAAGCGAACGGGTCTCGTGGCCGGCCGCGGGGGCGGGCGCGGGCGGCGCGGAAGGGGCGGAGGAATCCGAGGGGGAAACGGGGGACGACGGGGCGAGCCGCGAATACCCGGCGGCGGTGAGGGCGATCTGCGGATTGTTGTCCCCGGTGCCGGTGGGGACGACGGCCACCAGGCCGCGCTCCTCGGCCAGGGAGACCAGCGTGGACATGAACTTCGGCCGGGCGGTGAACGTCCCGGCCTGCTTGCGGAATCGGGGGTCGCGCGCGGAGAGGTGCTTTCGCAGGTCGGTCATCCGCGACTGCCCGGACGACGCGCCGATCGCGTGGACCAGCGTGTTGACGGCGTCCTCGCGTTTCATCCAGTCGTCGTCCCAGTCGAGGCGCTCGCCGCCGGTCGTGGGGGGCGCGAAGGTGCCCAGATGGATGAATTCGACGCCGCCGTGAATGGTGTCGAGCATCTCCACGACGCTCTTCACGCTCCCCCGGAACGACGCCACCGAGATCTCGACGCCGGATTCGTGCGCCTTCCCGACCCGCTCGTGGACGGCGGCCGTGACGGCCGCGTCGTCGACCGTCCCGGGGAGTTCGGTCCAGATATGGCCGTCGGTCCCGTCCGGCCTGGCCTGGCCCGGCACCACGATGTGTTCGACCGTCGTGGGGGGCGGTCCGTCATGGGCGGCGTTGAACGCCTCCAGTATCGCGCCCTCGGTTCCCGCATGCGCGCGCGTCAGATCAATGAGCCTGTACATCTCGTCCTCCGTTTACGCTGGGGACCTCATCATCGAAGAGTGAGGTCCCCAGCGGAAGTAAGTGAGCGGGCCGCCAGTTGGCTAGCCCCGCTTAAGGAGGGCCCACTTCAGGAAAGCCCCGACGCTCACGCCCAGCAGCAGACCCACGGTCTGCGCGGGAAAGATCGTCGCTATCAAGGCTGTTCCGGTGAGCACCACCGCACAGATCAGGAACTCGGTCTCTCGGTCCATCATCGCCTCTAACGTGTCGTTCTCGGGCGACTCGAACTGGGACGGCGACTTCCTGTTGGACTTCGACTTCAGACGAGAACTGTGAAATTGGGAGACTGCGACATCGACTTGCGACTGAAGACTGATGACTGGAGAAACTCAAGACTGGGACTCAGGACTGCGACTGCTCGACTGCGACTGCAGGACTCGGACGCGGACTGGTCAACTCAGACTGGGGAGGCAGCGCGAACGCTGCCGCAAGCCGATTGTACCTTCAGGGCGGTCTCAGCGCCACCCGCTCGTGCGCGGGCATCGGCCGCCGGTCAGGTGCGGTCGCGCCACCAGGACGCGATGGCGCGCCGGACGGGGGCGTGGTGCGCGTCGTCGACGATCTTGACGTCGCCCATCACGGCGTGCGCGGTGACGTGGACGACGGGGACGCGGGCGCCGGGGAGCGGGTCGCGGACGGCGACCTTGCGGGCGCCGAGGAAGTTGTGGCCGGTCACCTCGACCCGGACGCCGTCCGGCACGATGATCTTGATGTCGCCCATCACGGCGTGCGCGGTGACGCTGACCTCGCCGGCGGGGACCTGGGCGCCGCGCAGGTCGAGCTCGACGTCGCCCATCACCGAGACGGCCTCCAGCGGGCCGTCGATGCGGCCGACGATGCGTTCCTTGCAGTCGCCCATGATGGCGCTGAACTTGCGCTTGACCTGGAGCGGCGCAGGGTTGGCGCCGGGCGCGCCCATGCCGGGCAGGTCGGCGGTGATGTCCTCCAGGTCGCCGCGGGTGACGGCGGCGTAGGCGGCCTCGGTCCGCTCGGTGAGCTCCTCGAAGGTGAGCCGTCCCTCGACGGAGGCGATCCGCAGCCGCTCGACGACGGCCTCCCGCTCGGCGTCGGACGCGCGTATCGCCTCGGGCGACGGGGTCGCCTCGGGCACGCGGACCGCGCCGGGAGCCGCCGTGATCTCCTCACCGGACTCGGCGGCGGGCCGGTCGGGGTGCAGGTCCTGCCGCCCGTCCCGCGGGCGGCCCGGGGACGGCCGATCCGGCTGCGGACTGGACTGACTCATGATTCCGAAGGTATGCCCCCGGTGACCGTGGGCAATCCGCCGCGCGGACGAGATCGCCCCACCACTTCAGGAGGATGGACGCCGGACCAGCCTACCGGCATGATCGATCCCTGCCCGAACGGGGTTCTGTATCGTGCGTGACAAGGGCGTGAACGCCAGGCACGGGAGGGACGTTGGGAGTGGCAGGGTGACGCACGAGGTGGTCAATCAGGTTCCCCCGCTCGCCGGGCACGACGTGTCCGACGACGCCGTCCTGCTGGACGGGCTGGCGCGGGAGGGCGCCGGGTGGGCGGAGGCCGAGGTGCGCGAGCTCGGCCGGCTCGCGAGCGCCGGGCGGGCGCAGGAGCTGGGACGTCTCGCGAACGAGCACCCGCCCGTCCTGCGCACCCATGACCGGTACGGGAACCGGGTCGACGAGGTCGAGTTCCATCCGGCGTGGCACGAGCTGATGACGGTCGCGGTGACGCACGGGCTGCACGGCTCGGCGTGGACCGATCCACGCGAGGGCGCGCACGTCGCGCGGGCCGCCAAGTTCTACACCTGGCGGGTGGACGCGGGCCACGGCTGCCCCGTCTCGATGACGTACGCGGCCGTCCCGGCGCTGCGGCGGTCGCCCGAGCTGGCCGCGCGGTACGAGCCACTGCTGGCCAGGCGGGAGTACGACTTCGGCCTGCGCGCGCCGCTCACGAAGAACGCGCTGCTCGCCGGGATGTCGATGACGGAGAAGCAGGGCGGGTCGGACGTCCGCGCCAACTCCACGCAGGCCGCGCCCCAGCCGGACGGGACGTACCGGCTCACCGGCCACAAGTGGTTCACGAGCGCGCCGATGTGCGACGTGTTCCTGACGCTGGCGCAGGCGCCGGACGGGCTGACGTGCTTCCTCGTCCCCCGCGTCCTGCCGGACGGGGCGCTGAACCCGATGCGGCTGATGCGGCTCAAGGACAAGCTCGGCAACAGGTCCAACGCGTCCGCCGAGGTGGAGTACGAGAACGCGGTCGCGTGGCGGGTCGGGGACGAGGGCCTGGGGGTCCGCACGATCATCGAGATGGTGAACATGACCCGGCTGGACTGCGTGATCGGCGCGGCGTCCGGGATGCGGCACGGCGTGACGGCCGCCGTCCACCACGCGGCGCACCGCAGGGCGTTCGGGAAGTACCTGATCGACCAGCCGCTGATGCGCAACGTCCTCGCCGACCTCGCGATCGAGTCGGAGGCGGCCACGATCACGATGCTGCGGCTCGCGGGCGCCACCGACCGGTCGGTGCGCGGCGACGAGGCCGAGACGGCGTTCAAGCGGCTGGGGCTGGCGGCGAGCAAGTACTGGATCTGCAAGCGGTGGCCCGGGCACGCCGCCGAGGCGCTCGAATGCCTGGGCGGCAACGGCTACGTGGAGGAGTCGGGCATGCCGCGCCTGTTCCGCGAGTCGCCGCTGAACTCGATCTGGGAGGGCTCGGGCAACGTCGCCGCGCTGGACGTGCTGCGCGCCATGGCGAAGGAGCCGCAGGCGGTCGAGGCGCTGTTCGCGGAGATCGAGGCGGCGTCCGGCGGCGACGCGCGGCTGGACGCGGCCGTCCGGGACGTGAAGGACGCGCTCGCCGACACCGCGACGATCGAGGTCAGGGCGCGCCGGATCGTCGAGCGGCTGGCGCTCACGCTGCAGGGATCGCTGCTGGTCAGGCACGGTCACCCGGCCGTCGCGGACGCCTTCTGCGCGACGCGCCTGGCGGGCGACCACGGCGGCGCGTACGGCACCCTGCCCGCGGGCGTCGACTTCGGCGCGGTCATCGAGCGGGCGATCCCGAAGCCGTCCGGCGGAGGAGCCGGTCGAGGGTGACGGCGGCCAGGATGAGCAGGCCCTCGATCACCTGCTTGTAGGTGGGGTCCCAGCCGAGCAGGTTGAACCCGTTGGAGACGAGCGTCAGGATCAGCACCCCGGCGAGGCAGCGCCACACGGCGCCCTCGCCGCCGAGGATGCTCGTCCCGCCGATGACGACCGCGGCGATCGCGGTCAGTTCGAGGAGGGAGCCGAGGCCGGCCTGGGCGGAGCCGGCGCGGGTCGCCATGACGAGCCCGGCCGTCCCGGCGCAGGCGCCGCTGACGGCGAACACGGCGACCCGGACGGGCGCGATCCTGACCCCCGACAGCCGCGCTGCCTCGGCGTTGCCGCCGACGGCGTAGACGGCCCGTCCGAACGTCGTCGCGGCGAGCAGCACCCAGCAGGCGGCGGCGACGCCCGCGAGCACCAGCGTCGGGACGGTGATCCCGCCGAGCACGGTCGGCAGGCTCAGCGCCTGGAACGCGTCGAGCTGCCCCGCGTGCGGGTAGACGATGGCGCCTCCGGTGATCACGACCGCGAGGCCCCGGTAGACGATGCTGAGCGCCAGCGTCGCGATGAAGGAGTGCACGCGCGACAGCGCGACGACGAGCCCGGTGACGATGCCCATCAGCGTGCCGGTCGCGACGCCCGCCGCGTATCCGGCGGGCACCCCGGCGGACTGGGTGACCAGGACGGCGACGACCGCGCTGACCGCCAGCACGGCGCTCACCGACAGGTCGAACACGCCGCAGACGATGCACAGCGTCATGCCGCACGCCAGCAGGCCGACGACCACGGCCTGGTCGAGGACGTTGACCAGGTTTCCCTTGGTGAGGAACGTGCTGGTCGACAGGGACAGCGCGACGGCGAGACCCGCGAGTGCAACGACGATCCCGTGATCGCGGACGGCCGCGTACCTCATCGCAGGCCCGCCGCCGCGAGGACGTCCTCGGCGCTCGCGCCCCTTGGAAACTCGCCTGCGACGCTGCCGTCCCGCATCACCAGGACGCGGTGCGCCAGCCCGAGCACCTCCTCGACCTCCGAGGACGCCATGAGCACGGCCACGCCCCGCGCGGCCAGACCGGCGATCAGCCGGTGGATCTGGACCTTGGCGGCCACGTCGACGCCGCGGGTCGGCTCGTCCACCAGCAGGACGCGCGGCGACCGGACGAGCCACTTGCCGAACACCGACTTCTGCTGGTTGCCGCCGGACAGCGTCCATGCGGGGCGGTCGAGCCCCGCGCCCCGGATGCCGAGCGTTTCGGCCGCGTCTCCCACGGCGCGGCTTTCGGCGCGGCGCCGCACGAACCCGAGGCGGCGCCGTTCCGGCAGGCTGGCCAGCGCCAGGTTCTCGGCGGCGGACCGGACGAGGACGAGCCCCTGGTCGCCCCGCGACTCCGGCACCAGCCCGGCGCCGAGCGCCATCGCGGCCGACGGCCCCTTCCCGGTGACCCGGCGGTCCATGATCGTCACCTCGCCGCCGTCCGGGCGGTCGGCGCCGAAGACGAGCCGCAGCGTCTCCGTCCGGCCGCTGCCGACGAGCCCGGCCAGCCCGACGATCTCCCCCGCCCGCACGTCCAGGCTGACGCCGCGCACCGCGGTCCCGCGCGACAGCCCGCGCACCGCCAGCACCACGGGCGCGCCGTCCGGGACGGGCGCGGGCTCGGGATACAGCGTCTCGACGGGACGTCCGACCATCGCCCGCAGGAGGTCGGGGGCCGTCAGGTCGGCGGCGGGCGCGGTGGTGACGTGCCGCCCGTCCCGCAGGACGGTGACCGTGTCGCAGGAGTCGAGGACCTCCCCCAGCCGGTGCGAGATGAGCACGACAGCGATGCCGTCGCGCTCGGCGAGGTCGCGGGCCAGGCGGAGCAGGCGCTCGGCGGCGGGCGCGGGCAGCAGCGCGGTCGGCTCGTCGAGGGCGATCAGGCGCGCGCCGCGGGCCAGGGCGCGCAGGATCTCGACCTGCTGGCGGTGCACGAGCGGCAGGTCGCCCGCGCGGGCGGACGGGTCCAGCGCGAACCCCGTCCGGTCGAGGAGGGCGGCGAGGCGGCGGCGGTCCCCCGCCGGGTCGCGCAGGCCGCGCCGGGCCGTCCTCGCGCCGAGGAAGACGTTGTCGGCGACGCTGAGGCCGGGGACGATCGCGCCTTCCTGCGTGACGAGCGCGAACCCGTGCCGCAGCGCGTCGCGCGGTGAGCGGAGGGCGGCGGGCTCGCCGTCCACGGCGACGCGGCCGGAGTCGGCCCGCACGACGCCGCACAGGACGCGCGCGAGCGTGCTCTTCCCCGCGCCGTTCTCGCCGACGAGGCCGTGCACGCGCCCGCCGCGCAGGGTCAGCGAGACGTCGTGCAGGACGGTGATCCCGCCGTAGCCCTTGCGGATGCCTTCGAGCGCGACGTCCACGCCGCCGCCCACCCCGCTACTCGTCGTACTCGCCGGTGACCCCGGACGAGACGATCAGGTCCTTGGTGAGCGTTCCCCCGTTCGGCGCGAGGGACGAGATCTCGGTCGACGCCGGGACGCCCTTGCCGCTCGCCTTCGCCAGGCCCAGCTCGGCGGCCTTCGCCCCGGCGGTCCGGACCGGCAGGTACGGGATGCCGAACCAGCGGCCCTCGCGGACGGCGGTCACCGCCTGCCGCGACGCGCCGTTGCCGACGTACAGGACGTCCTTGCCCTTCGCGACGCCCTCGGCGCCGAACAGGGCCTGCGACGACCCGATGACGACGTCGACGTCGGGATGGGCCTGGAGCAGGTCCTGCATCGCCTTGCGGCCGGAGTCGCGGGTGTAGCCGCCCTCGATCTGCGCGACGACCTCCACGTCCTTCTCGGCCTTCAGCGAGTCGACGACCGCCTTCGTGCGCGCGTTGTCGAGCGGCAGCGTCTTCAGGCCCTCCAGGTAGGCGACCTTGCAGGGCTTGGCCTTGCTCGCCTGGCAGGCGCCGACGCCCAGGACGCCGAGCTGCCTGCCGTTCTGCACCGGGACGTCCACCAGCGAGATCACGCCCGGCACCTGCGGCTCGGCGGTGTCGTAGCGCGTCCCGACCGGCGTGAACTGGACGACGACCGCGATCCCGCTCCGGACGGCCTGCCGCACGGCGGGCACGACGGCGGTCCCGTCGTTGGCCTGCAGCACGAACACGCCGAACCGCTTGGACGTGATCGCGTCCTGGAGCTGGCGGAGCTGCGTCTGCGCGTCGAAGCCGGAGTCGAAGAACTCCGCCTTCCCGCCCTCCTTCGCCGCCTGTTCCTTCACGCCCTCGAAGGTGGCCTGCGAGAACGAGTTGGCCTTCGCGAACCCGAAGAACGCGATGCTCTTGGCGTCCCCGGCCCCGGACGAGCCGGAGCCGCCGTCGTCGGAATCAGTGCACGCCGCGAGCGCGAGGACGAGACCCGCCGCGACGACCGCTCCCAGCCTTTTCACGGTTTCCGCCCCACTCCCACGTAGAACCATTCCCCGCCGGGACGTTCCCGGTCCAGGTCACCTTCGGGACGCCATTCGTTGACCACGGTCACGCCCGGTTCCAGCACCTCGAACCCGTCGAAGAACCTGGAGATCGCGGCGTGGCCGCGGTGGATCAGGGGCGCGGTGGCGGCGTCGTAGACCTCCCTGGCCGCCGCGCCCACGTCCGGGTGGGCGTCGTCGGTCAGATGCGACACGATCAGGTGGCTGCCCGGCGCCATCCGCTCGGCGAACGCCCGGACGACGCCCCACGGGTCCTCGTCGTCGGTCAGGCAGTGCAGGACGGCGACGAACAGCACCGCGACCGGCTCCGAGAAGTCGATCAGCCCCAGCACCTCGGGGTGGTCGAGGATCTCGCGCGGCTTTCGGACGTCCTCCCGGACGACGGCCGTGGTCGCGTCGATGGCCTTGAGCGCGCGGGCGTGGGCCAGCACGACCGGGTCGTAGTCGACGTAGACGACGCGCGCGCCGGGGGCCTCCCGCTGGGCGACCTCGTGCACGTTCTCCTGGGTCGGCAGGCCGGTGCCGAGGTCGAGGAACTGCCTGATCCCGTCCCGGGCCGCGAGCCGGACGGCGCGGCCGAGGAACCGGCGGTTGGCGACGCAGATGTCCCTGCTCGGCCCCAGCGCCATGATCTTCTCGGCGGCCTCCCGGTCGGCCGGGTAGTTGTCCTTGCCGCCCAGGTAGTAGTCGTACATCCGGGCGGCGTTGGGAGTGTCCACGTCGAAGTCGTACGGCGTGAATTCCTCTTCCGCCACCAATGCCCCTTACACGGTGATTGTCAGCTGACAAGCGCCGAGTATGGACCGCGGAGATCGCAAAGGCATAACCGAGCGATGATCATCTGGATTTTCCGATTTCCGGCAAACCTTATTCGCGAATTTCGGTCAGGGCTTTCGTCCGACCGCGCCGTAGGCGTCGACGGACGGGGCGTCCCCGTCCGGCCGCCACTCGGTGATCGGGACGAGCCCCGGCTCGGCCAGCTCAAGCCCCTCGAAACACCGCGCGAGCTGAGCGGGCGCGCGCAGGATGTACGGGACGCCGCCGCTCTCGACGAGCTTCTCCGCGCCCTCGACGACCTCCGCGCCGGTGTCGGTCCCGTCCCACATCACCAGATGGCTGCCGGACGACGTCGCGTCCATGACCCGCCTGACGATGGCGCGCACCACGGCCAGGTCGGGCTCGTAGCCGAGCACGCCCATGAACATCACCGCCGCCGGCTCGCCGAAGTCCACGACCTTCCCGGCCTCGGCGACGATCCGGTCCGGGTCGTGGTAGTCCGCGTGCACGTACGTGGTCGTGCCCTCCGCGGTGGTGCTGCCGAGCAGCGCGCGGGCGTGCACCAGCACCAGCGGGTCGTTGTCGACGTACACGATCCTGGACTCGGGCGCGACGCCCTGCGCGACCTCGTGCGTGTTCCGCATCGTCGGCAGCCCGGTCCCGATGTCGATGAACTGGCGGACACCGCGTTCGCGCGCGAGGAACTCCACGGCGCGGATGAGGAACCGCCGCGACTGCCGCGCCATCGTCACGATCTGCGGATACACCTCGGCGACCGCGTCGCCGGCGGCGCGGTCGGCCGCGTAGTTGTCCTTGCCGCCCATCCAGTAGTTCCAGATCCGCGCGGCATGCGGGACGTCGGCGTCGACGGCGGAGGGGTCCACCACGTCGCGGTCGGCCATGAATCTCCCTTTCCTCGGGGGGTGTGCCGGTCAACGTACTGCTTCGGCGTACTGCTTCGGCGAGGCCGCCTCGCATAGGAGAACCCACCGACACCGGAACGAGACGCGGGTGCGACCTCATCCGGTCAGGCTGGGACGGCGACCAACCGTCCAGCACGTCCAGCATCGGGAGGCCCGCGGTGTCGGTTCGACGGCTCGCCGCGCTCGGCGCGGTGCTGCTCACGGTCGCCGTGCTCGCCGGATGCGCAGGCGGCGGAGGCGGCGGAGGCCGTCCCGCGCCGCCGCAGCGGGCCTGGTTCCGAATCGACGTCCTGCCCGACGGGGACGCGTTCCTCGACCTGCACGCGGCGGGACGGCTGCGGTCGGACGCCGAAGTCAGCGCCCTGGCCCGGCAGATCGCCGCGGCGGCGTTCCCCGGCGCGCGGGACGTCCGGGTGCGCACCGAGCACGATCGCGGCATGCCGTTCGCCAGAGCCGAGATCGACCGCGCCTACCGGACGGGACGCAACGCCTCCCTCCGCATCGACATGGCCGGCGCGGCGCGGCTGCTCCGCGCGCGAGGGTTCCTCGACACGTCCATGAAGCTGCGGCTGCCGTCCGTGCCGTCCACGGTGCGGGCGGACGGGACGCCGTCCGGCCGGCGGACCTGGCGGCTGCGCCCGGACACCCCGGCGCCGGTGCTGAGCGTCGAGATGCGTCCCAGCCCGGCGCGCTGGCTCAGAGTGCTCGCTTTGCCGGTGCTGGGCGCGGCCGGGGTCGCGCTGGGCTTCTTCGTCCGGCGCCGGGTCTTCGCGCTCCCGGCCGCGGGCGTCGCCGTCGCCGCCGCGCTCGCCGCGATCGTCCAGCCTGCCGGGCGGCAGGGCGACAACCTCGGCGTCGCGGGCCTGCTCGGCGGGACGGCGCTGGAGGTCGCCACCGTCGTGCCGCTCGCCGCCGTGCCGATCGGGCTGCCCGCGGCGATGCTGCTGGCGGTCGTGGCCGTCCGCGGCCTCAACCGGCCGGACGTCCTCGCAGGCCACGAGGCCAGGCCGCGCGACACGGGGGTGTTCTGGTGACCTGTTCCGCGGACATGGAGCGATACCGACCGTCGACAGATCGTAAACTGAAGGTCATGTCCGACGGCCGCTCCACGTGCACCTGCGTCATCTGCAATGACTACGGTGACCGCGACCGCATGGACAACTTCCAGCTCCGCACCATCGTGCACATCACGGAGTACGGGTGGAGCGTCGTCCTCGTCCATCCCGACGACGCCGGGCCCGGCTGGGCGTACACGATCGGCCTGTGGCACAGCCACGGCGCGCCCGAGCTCGCCATGTTCGGCGGCGACGTGTACGAGATGGAGGAGTCGCTCAACGCGCTCGGCCGGCAGACCGCCGACGGGCGCGCCCCGGCGGACGGCGACCGCCGCGACGGCATCGTCCGCGGGCAGCCCGCCGCGTTCCGCGAGGTCGACCCGCGCTGGTACGACGGCCTGTTCGGCGGCGCCGTGGCGTTCTACCGGCGTCCCCCGCTGCCGATGCTGCAGGTCCTCTGGCCCAACCCGGAGGGCCTGTTCCCCTGGCAGCCCGGCACGGACCTGCCGTTCCGCCACTCCCAGCCATGGCTGTGGCTCACCCCGAAGCAGCACGCGCGCGGAGTCTGGACACGGCGGCTCTGACCTGCCCCGGCCGGACGCCTTGGGCATACGATCGGCGGAGTGTACGGGACGCTCTCCGAGCCGATCCGGACCCAGCGCCTCGTCCTGGAGCCGCTGGCCGTCCATCACGCCGACGAGATGGCGCCCGTCCTGGACGATCCGCGCCTGCACCGCCACATCGGCGGCGAGCCCCTCACCCTGGACGAGCTGCGCGCCCGCTACGAGCGCCTCGTCGCCGGGCCAGCGCCGTACCACCAGGAGTACTGGCTGAACTGGATCGTCCGGCGCGTCCGCGACGGGCAGGCGATCGGGTACGTCCAGGCGACCGTCGCGCCCGCGCCGCCGGGCTTCGCGGTGGCCTCCGCCTCCGCCGGGTCGACGGTCACGCCCGGCCCGCCGCGCCGGATCGCGTCCGTGGCCTGGGTCGTCGGGATGCCGTACCAGGGGTTCGGGTTCGCGACCGAGGCCGCCCGCGCGCTGCTGGACTGGCTGCTGGCGCACGGCGTCCGCGACGTCGTCGCGACCGTCCACCCGGAGAACCGGCCGTCCGCGGCCGTCGCGGCCAAGCTCGGCCTCCGGCCGACCTCCGAGTCCACGGATGACGGCGAAACCGTGTGGCGCCTCCCGGCCGCGGCGTCCGCACCCTGACGACGGGGTAGGCCACAATCGACTTGCCAGGAGGAACCGGTCGAGGAGTTGGAGCGCATGCGGGAGGTTTGGCCCGGGGACCCCTATCCGCTGGGCGCCACCTGGGACGGCACGGGCACGAACTTCGCGCTGTTCTCCGAGGTGGCGCGCCGCGTCGAACTGTGCATGTTCGACGCCGACGGGCACGAGACGCGGCTGGCCCTGCCCGAGGTGGACGGGTTCGTCTGGCACGGCTACCTGCCCGGCATCGGCCCCGGGCAGCGGTACGGGTACCGCGTGCACGGGCCGTTCGCCCCGCGCGAGGGCCACCGCTGCAACCCGGCGAAGCTGCTGCTCGACCCGTACGGCAAGGCCGTCGAGGGCGGCGTCCGCTGGCACGAGTCGCTGTTCTCGTACCGGTTCGCCGACCCCGACGTCCTGAACGAGGACGACAGCGCCCCCTACATGCCGAAGAACGTCGTCATCAACCCGTTCTTCGACTGGGCGGACGACCGGCCGCCGCGCGTCCCGTACCACGAGAGCGTCATCTACGAGGCGCACGTCAAGGGCCTGACGAAGCTGCACCCCGGCATCCCGGACGAGCAGCGCGGCACGTACGCGGGCCTCGCGCATCCGGTGCTGATCGACCATCTGCTCGACCTCGGCGTGACGGCCGTGGAGCTGATGCCGGTGCACCAGTCGATCCCCGAACACGCGCTCGTGGCGCGGGGGCTCGACAACTACTGGGGCTATAACACGATCGGGTTCTTCGCGCCGCACAACGCCTACGGGTCGTCCGGGCAGTGCGGGGAGCAGGTGCTGGAGTTCAAGGCCATGGTCCGCGCCCTGCACGAGGCGGGCATCGAGGTCATCCTGGACGTCGTCTACAACCACACCGCCGAAGGCGACCACCTGGGCCCGACGCTGTCGTTCCGCGGCATCGACAACGCGTCCTACTACCGGATCCGCGACGACGACAAGCGCTACCACCTCGACTACACCGGCTGCGGCAACTCCCTGAACGTCCGCAACCCGCACGCGCTGCAGCTCATCATGGACTCGCTGCGCTACTGGATCCTGGAGATGCACGTCGACGGGTTCCGCTTCGACCTGGCGTCCGCGCTGGCCCGCGAGCTGCACGACGTGGACCGGCTCGCGACGTTCTTCGACCTCGTCCAGCAGGACCCGGTCGTGTCGCAGGTGAAGCTGATCGCCGAGCCGTGGGACGTCGGCGAGGGCGGCTACCAGGTCGGCAACTTCCCGCCGCTGTGGACGGAGTGGAACGGCAAGTACCGCGACACCGTCCGCGACTTCTGGCGCGGCTCGTACGCGACGATGCCGGAGTTCGCGTCCCGGCTGACCGGGTCGTCCGACCTGTACGAGCACAGCGCGCGGCGGCCGTTCGCGTCCATCAACTTCGTCACCTGCCACGACGGGTTCACGCTGACCGACCTCGTGTCCTACGACCACAAGCGCAACGACGCCAACGGCGAGGACAACCGCGACGGCACCGACGACAACCGGTCGTGGAACTGCGGCGTCGAAGGCCCGACCCGCGACGCGGCCGTCCTCGACCTGCGGGCCCGGCAGCGCCGCAACTTCCTGGCGACCCTGTTCCTGTCCCAGGGCGTGCCGATGCTCTCCCACGGCGACGAGCTGGGCCGCACGCAGAAGGGCAACAACAACGGCTACTGCCAGGACAACGAGATCTCCTGGGTCCGCTGGGACGACTCCGACGACACGGAGTTCGTCCGGACCCTGTCGCGGCTGCGGCACGACCACCCGGTGTTCCGCCGCCGCCGGTTCTTCACCGGGACGGGCACCGGCGCGGCGGCCGACATCGCGTGGCTGACCCCGGGCGGCGAGAGCATGACCGACGAGGACTGGAACGTCGGGTTCGCCAAGTCCCTCGGCGTGTTCCTCAACGGCGACGCCATCACCGAACCCGACCCGCGCGGGCGCCGCGTCCGCGACGACTCGTTCCTCCTGCTGATCAACGCGGGCGCCGAGGCGGTGGAGTTCACGCTCCCCGGCGGCGAGTACGGCGAGCGCTGGGAGTTCGCCCTCGACACCGCCGAACCCGGCACCGCGGGCGAGCGGCCCCGCGTCAAGGCCCGCGACGCCGTCCCCCTCGCCGACCGCTCGCTGACCGTCCTCCGCAGGGTCCCCTAGGTCCCGGTGAGCAGCTAGGTCCCGGTGAGTTCCATCGCGGTGAGGAAGACGAGGACGAACGTCGTCACCGCCACGCCGCCGTGGACGGCCACGGCGGCGGCCGGGAACGCCTGCTCGGCGCCGCGGGCATGGCGGCCGCCGCGGCCGACGAGCCAGCGGGTGAACAGCATGAATCCCTGGAGAAGAACGACCAGCAGCGCGCCGAACGCCGCCCAGGCGTAGGCGGCGCGGCCGGTGGCCAGATAGACGACCCATATGGCGAGACCGACGACGGCGGCCAGCGGATGGCCGACGACGACCAGGATCGGAAAGCGCGTCACCTTCGTCGAGGCTCCCCCGTGCGCCATCCAGATGATCAGCAGATAACCGCCCGCCACGGCGGCGAGTATCCACGCGGCAAGCGCGGCGAACTCCACCCCCCGCTCCTTCCGTGCAATTCTCACACCCCGTCCCCCGGCCCCAGTGTCGCCCTTTCACGGGCCCGCCATGACGGATTCGTGCAGATTGGTGCACGGACGGTCAGCGTCGGCGTGCAGTAACTTGGCGTCCCATGCGAGCCCTCATCCCGGACGCGGGCGACGTCGACCTCGCCGAGCGCTACGCCTACCCGCCCGGCGGCGGCGCCTGGCTGCGGGCCAACATGGTCGCCAGCCTGGACGGCGCGGCCCAGCGCGACGAGCGCAGCGGCGGCCTCGGCAACGCCGCCGACCAGCACCTGTTCCTGCTGCTGCGCGGGCTCGCCGACGTCGTCATCGTCGGCGCCAACACGGTGCGCGCCGAGGGCTACGGCCCCGTCGAGCCGAGCGCGGGCTGGAACGGGGTCCGGGACGGGCGGCCGCCCGTCCCGCCGCTGGCGATCGTCTCCCGCACCCTCGACCTGGACTTCGACGCGCCGGTCTTCACCGCGGCGAAGGCCAGGACGATCGTGCTGGCGACCGCGACCGCCGACCCGGCGCGGCTGGCGGCGGCGCGGGAGCGCGCCGACGTGATCGTCGCCGGGACGGACTCGCTCGACTTCGCCGCCGCCGTCGAGGCGCTCGCGGCGCGCGGCCACCGGCGCCTGCTGTGCGAGGGCGGTCCGGGCGTCCTCGCGCAGGTGGTGGCGGCCGGGCTGCTGGACGAGCTGTGCCTCACCCTGAGCCCGCTGCTCCTCGCCGGGCACCCGACGCGGATCCTGAACGGGCCGCCGGTGCCCGTCCCGCCGGAGCTGACCCTCGCCCACGCGCTGCAGGACGACGACTTCCTCTTCCTCCGCTACGTCCGCAACCGGTAGCGGACTACACCGGCAACCGGTAGCGGACGAACAGCACGCCTTCGTCCAGATAGAGGGCCGCCGGGTCCAGCGGCACCTCTGCGTCCAGCCCGTGCAGAAGGCGCGTGTGGCGTGCGCTGCCGAGAAGCGTCGGGGCGATGTTGAGGCACAACTCGTCAACGAGGGACACACGGATCAGCGCGGTCGCCAGAGCCGGGCCCCCTTCGCAGAGGAGATGCTCATAACCGAGCCCTTCACGCAGCACCTGGACGGCGGCGGGCAGGTCGACGTCGTCCTCGCCTTCGGCGACCACCTGGATCGCGCTCGGGACGCGCTTTCGAGCGGCGCGCGATGTGACGACGACGGTCGGCGTCTCGGCCTCGGTGAACAGCGGGAGCGTCCAGTCGAGGTCGGCGGATCGGCTGACCACGACGATGGGTGCGGGCGGCCCGCCGCGGCGCGCGCGCAAATCGCGGCGTAGGCGGGCCGGTCCGAGCCGTCCTGTGCGGACGGTCCCGGCGCCTACGAGGATCGCGTCGGCGAGGGCTCGCAGCGTCCGGAAGACGCGGAAGTCGGCGTCGCCGCCGAGCGCGTCCGTCCAGCCTTCGGCGTCGGTGACGGAGCCGTCCGCGCTCATCACCATGCCGAGCCGCAGCCCCGGCGCGTCGCGGTAGGCGTCGTACGGATCGATGCCGTCGGCGGGTGGTCCGGGCAGCAGACGGCGCATGACCCGCAGGTTATCGGACGGCCTTTTAGGGCCCCCGCAATGTCCTTTTGTCGGTCCGGGGGCGCACTATAGGGGCATGGACCTGCCGATCAGTCCGCCGCTGTCGCCGATGCTGGCCAAGGCGGTCAAGACGATGCCCAAGGGCGACCTGCTGTACGAGCCGAAGTGGGACGGCTTCCGCTGCGTCGTGTTCCGCGACGGCGACGAGGTGGAGCTGTCCAGCCGGGGCGAGCGGCCGCTGACCCGGTACTTCCCGGAGCTGGTCGAGGCGGTGAAGCGCGAGCTGCCCGAGCGGTGCGTGGTCGACGGCGAGATCGTGGTGCCGCAGGGGACGCGCCTCGACTTCGAGGTCCTCCAGCAGCGCATCCATCCGGCCGCCTCGCGGATCAAGCTGCTGTCGGAGCAGACCCCGGCGTCGTTCGTGGCGTTCGACCTGCTCGCGCTCGGCGACGAGTCGCTGATGGAGACGCCGCTCGGCGAGCGCCGGCAGCGGCTGGTCGACACGCTGTCCGGGGTGCACGCGCCGATCCATGTGACGCCCGCGTCCGACTCCTACGAGCTGGCGCTGCGCTGGTTCGACGAGTTCGAGGGCGCCGGGCTGGACGGCGTGATCGCCAAGCCGCGCGACGTCCCGTACCAGCCCGACAAGCGGGTGCTGTTCAAGGTGAAGCACGAGCGGACCGCGGACTGCGTCGTCGCGGGCTTCCGCTGGCACAAGTCCGGCCCGATCGTTGGGTCGCTGCTGCTCGGCCTCTACAACGACAAGGGGCATCTCCAGCACGTGGGGGTCGCGGCGTCGTTCACGATGAAGCGCCGCGCCGAGCTGGTCGAGGAGCTCCAGCCGTACCGGCTGCAGGACCTTTCCGATCATCCGTGGGCGGAGTGGGCGAGCCAGTCCGAGGCGACCGTCGACCGGATGCCGGGCGCGGTCTCCCGCTGGACGGGCAAGAAGGACCTCAGCTGGGTGCCGCTGCGTCCCGACCTGGTGGTCGAGGTCGCCTACGAGGCGATGGAGGGCGACCGGTTCCGGCACACGGCCCGCTTCCGCAACTGGCGCCCCGACCGCACCCCCGAGTCGTGCAACTACGAGCAGCTGGAGGTCCCGGTCGCCTACGACCTCGGCGACATCCTCTCCGGCGAGGCGACCAGCCCCCGCGTCGACCGCTGACGCCCGGCCGATCCCGGCCCCGCAGCAGTGCGGCCGGGACGCGTGGTGAGCGTCCCGGCCGCGCCG
>NZ_JBIRAY010000013.1:0-311129 GCF_044326405.1 Actinomadura sp. 1N219
CATTGTGCGCCGCGTGCCCCCGCCGCACTGACCGGGGCCCCAGCGACATCCAGGCCCGACGGAACGGGCGCTCGCTGCCGTTCCTCGACCTTTGCGCCCCGCCGTGTCCGAAATTCGGGGCGACACGCGCGACCGGTGCGGTCCGGCCCCATGCCAGGCCGCACATATTGCCTCCCGTCTCGCACTTAATTGCGATTTCGGCCATTAATGCCGGTCGTCGAGCACGGAGTCATGCATTTGCCGTGCCCAATTTCGAAGACCTGTCGGCTCCTCAAGTTGGCAGGCATTGCACTGTTTCTCTGCGCCGCCCGCGCCTACCTTCATCGGTGTTCGAGAATCCGACCACGATTGGCGGTGTTCGAGATGAGTCAGATCACCCCGAGGGAATGGACGGGCAGGTGGGAGGCGATTGTCCAGGCTCCGACCCTGACCAAACTGTATTGGCTGCTGCGGATCGGAGTGGCCGTGGAATACGTGGGCCACGGGTGGGCGGGACTGAGCCGCTCGCGGGCCTGGCTGCCCTACTACGACATGTTCGGCATCTCCGCCGACTTCGCCCTCGACTACATGTTCTTCATCACCGGCTCCATCGACATCACCGTGGGACTGCTCGTCCTGGTGTGGCCTGCCCGGATCCTGCTGCTGCACGCCACCGTGTGGGGAGTGTTCACCGCGCTGCTGCGCCCCGCCGTCGGCGAAGGCTGGTGGGAGTTCCTGGAGCGTGGCGGCAACTACGGAATGCCGGCGGCCATGCTGATCCTCGTCGGACTGGGAGGCTGGTCGGTGCGCGGCTGGCTCCGGCGTGCCGACGCGCCGACCGCCGTCTCCGACCGCTCCCTCATCGCCGCGCACTGGGCCGCCCGCGGCGGCCTGGCCCTGCTCCTCATCGGCCACGGCGGATTCGGCGCTTTCGAGGACAAGCCCTACTGGTACGACTTCTTCGACTTCTTCGGCATAACCCGTTCCACGGTCGAGTCCGCCGATCTCATGGTGGTGTTCGGGACTTTCGAGATCTTGCTCGGCCTGGCCATACTCATCAAACCGTGGCGGGCGCTGCTGCTCTTCGCGCTGGCCTGGAAACTCGGCACCGAACTGCTGCGGCCCCTCGTCGGGCAAGAATGGTTCCAATTCGTGGAACGCGACGGCGACTACGTCCTGCCGATCGCCCTGATCCTCATGGCCGGCCTTTACACCAGAGCTCTCCACCAGCGCACACCCGAGGCCCCGGCGATGCCCTCCGCCCCGACACGTGCCCCCGCAAAGTAATCCCGCCTCCAAACGCTCACCCGCTCTCTCAGTGATCAATTCTCCCGGCCGACCGGCAGGGCACGATCCCAGAGTGCTCACCTGCCGGATGGCCATCAACCCAGGAGTCTGCCCGACGGCCTACTCCCAGAACTGATGTGGAACCCCCGATGTCTCACCACAGCCCTGCATCGAAAATCCGTGCCGCCTCGCTCGCACTCTTGGCCGGTACCGCGCTCCTCACGGCCGTGCCCCTGCCCGGCCCCGCCGCCCACGCCGACCATCCCGCCGGTCACGGTGCCCCGGCGGGCCGCCCGTCCTACAAACCCGTCGTGCTGGCCACCATCAACGTCGGCCTCAACCCCCGCGCGGTGGCGTTCGCTCCCGACCACGAGACCGCCTACGTCGCCAACGCCGGTTCCAACACCGTCTCGGTCATCGACGTGGAGACCCGGAAGGCGGTCGCCGCCATCGAGGTCGGCAAGTTCCCCTACGGCGTCGCGTTCGTGCGCGATGGTGACTTCGTCTACATTCCCAACCGCGACTCCGACGACCTGTCGGTGATCGACACCCACACCCGGAAGGTCGTCAAGACCGTCACCGTCGGCGACGCCCCCCGCTGGGTCGAAATCGCTCCCGACGGCCGCCACGCCTACGTCAGCAGCACCGGATCCGGCGTCGTCACCGTCATCGACACCGCCACCCACGCCGTCACCGGCAACATCCCCGTCGGCCTGTCCCCGCGCGGCATCGCCTTCACTCCCGACGGCCGCACCGCCTACTCCGCCAACTCCGACTCCGACAACGTCGCGGTCATCGACACCCGCAGCCAGAAGGTGGCCGCGACCATCACCGTCGGCGACGAACCCCGCGGCGCCTTCGTCACCCCCGACGGCCGGACCCTCTACATCTCCAACACCATCGGCGGGACCGTCTCGGTCATCAACACCCGCACTCGCACCGTCACCGACACCATCACCGTCGGCGCCAACCCCCGCGGCCTCAACCTCTACCGCGGCGGCCGCATCGCCTACGTCGCCAACTCCGGCTCCGACACCGTCAGCATCTTCGACACCCGCACCCACCGGGTCCTCGGCGACGTCGCCGTCGGCGACGACCCCCGCTGGACCGCCGCAGGACCCGACGGCGACTACCTCTACGTCACCAATACCGGCTCCCACACCGTCTCGGTCGTCACCGTGGCCCGCTGACCGTCCCACTCCGCCTTGGTGAAGCCACCCTGAACGGCTCCCTGGAGCATGTCCGGAAGGTGGCGCCCGAACTGAAGGTGCGGGCGGTGCTCAGGCGTGGGCCGGCGGCCGCCGGCCTGATCGAGGCGAGCGGGACCGCGGATCTGATCGTGCTGGTCCGCGTGGGCTCGGCGGATTCGTCGGGCTGCTGCTCGGTTCGGTGGGTGCGCAGGTGATGGGCGTCGTCAGCGGACCCGCCGCGGCGGGTCCGCGACCCAGGAAGGCAGCTGAAGAGGCTCTAGCCCGCCACCGGGCACCCTCGGAGTCGGGCGGTGAGCTCGTCACGTGAGCAGGTGGCTCAACTACTGGCTGGCCATCCGAACCGGTGTAGCTTCCACCATCAGCGGATACGCGAGCCGCCCAGTCCATTACTTTCCGTGTTCAATAAAATTCATTGGGTAGTGCACCGGTGGACGCCCAACCTCCGTGGAAGGTGTACTCCTATGCGCAACCTGCTCGCCAAACACGCTTCCGCATCGCCTACCGGTCTCCACCGCACCTTGCGGAAGCTCCTCGTTGGCAGCGCGCTGAGCACAACGGCGCTGCTGGCCACGCTCACTCCAGGCATACCAGCTCACGCTTCCAGCACCGCTTCTTCCTCGGCGCCCCGCAGCACCCCGGCTGACAAGGTTCCCGCCATCGCGACGCCCGTGACCAGCCGGGACGACAAGTGGGAGAGCAAGGGGGTCTACCCTTCCCAAGACGAGTGCGTGGAGGCGGCGTGGGACTGGCGCATGCGGGGCTACGACACCATTTGCGCGTGGCACCCGCCTTTGCACCCCGACGCCATGGAACTGCTCGTGTGGAAACCCAAGTAAGTTCCGGTAGTTGCGTGAAGCCGACCCGGCTAAGACTGCTCGGAGTGAGGCGCTGGCTCGTCCCCACCACCCGCGTCCCTTGGTGTCCCAGATCCCGGTAGCCGCCCGGCGTTCCTGTGGCGACGTACCGCCTCCTAGGGAGTGGAACAGGTGTACCGGCCTGCCTCTGCCGAGGTCGGTGCGGGACGGCGGATCGGAGTCGGTTCGGCCCCGGGCGGGGAGCGCCACCCAGCAGTGCCAACACGCCCTGCAAGCCGGCACCCAACCCGTCGCCGTCGCCGAGCGCGCCTCCCAGCAGGCCCGCGACCGGCTCCGCGAATCCGAGCAGACCACCGCCCAGGTCGTCGCACTCACCGACCAACTGCGCAAGCTCACCCGCGACCACGCCAACGGCATTCGCCCCGGCCGCCACCCCGCACCACCAAGACCCCGCCAGATCGCTCCCCGGCGAGGTCTTGGCATGCCCTACGCCCGGGCCCGCGGCCGCCCCTGCAAGAGGTCGTCGTAGGCGGCGACGAAGGTGCGGGACGGTCATCGGTGGGCAGCTCGGCCAGGTGCGCCTGCAGGTCGGCTTGGGCGGCGGTATCGGCGTTGGGCGGCGCGGCGGTCGCCGACAAGCAGGACGGGCGCGAGTTGCTCCCAGGTGGCGCCAGCGGCCCTGGCGACGGGGATGACGTCGGGCTCCAGCTCGGTCAGCCAGTCGTGCAGCGCGTGGATCAGGGTGAGCGCGGCCAGGGCTTGGTCCTGGCTGAGGTCATCGTGGTTCGGGCGGTGCTCGGTGTACTGGCTGAGCGAGGCCGGGAACGAGGCCATGTAGTGCCATCTGCCCGGCGGTTGTGACCGCTGGCCCTGATCTCGCAGGAAATGCAGGGCGTCGTAGGAGTCGGTCAGGTCGTAGGCGGGCTCCATCGAGGCGGGCTCCGTGGACCTGGAGGGCGCGAACCTGTGGCCCGCGAACCTGATGGACGCGGACTTGCGGGGCGCGGTCCTGGCGGCCGCGCTCCTGATGGACGCGGACTTGCAGGATGCGAACCTGTGGCGCGAACCTGAAGGGCGCGCACCTGGCGCACGCGAACCTGAACCGCGCGGTCCTGGTGGGCGCGGACCTGTGGCGCGCGGACCCGGTGGGCGCGGACGGCCTCGCCAGTGGGGCCAGGTCAAGACGTCCTGCCGGGGGCCATGTGCGAACGCCATAGCCACGTGGTGGTCGTGGTGGATGGTGTGGGGGTGGGTGGCCAGGTGCGCCGCGCAGGAGGTCAGCGTGAGCGGCAGCCGGCCGCGGTGGGCGATCAGGGCGCGGGCGGCGTCCGGGGCGGCCGGGGTGCGGTCGGTGCCGGCCATGGCGTCCAGCAGGTGCAGGGCGCCGGTCTCGTCCAGCGGCTGCAGATTCAGGTGGTGGGCTCCCTCGACTCGCAGGCCGGGCAGGGTCCGGCGGGTGGTGACCACGACCAGGCAGCGGCCCGCGCCGGGCAGTAGCGGCCGGGACTTGGGCGGCGGAGGCGGCGTTGTCGAGCAGGATGATCAGCCGCGGGGCGGCAGTGACTGATCGAAACAGGTGCTCTGCTCGTCGACCGTGAGGGGGAGGTGGTCGGGTTCGATGCCCAGGCGCGCAGGAACCGTTCCAGGACCTCGCCGGGAGGCGCCGGGCGAGCGCCGGAGAACCAGCGTAGGTCGGTGAACAGTTGACCGTCGCGGTGCCGGGGGCGGAGCCGGTGCAACCATCGCAGTGCCAGCGCGGTTTCGCCGATGTCTCCGGTACCGGTGATGACCATCAGGGTCGGCGAGTCGTGGTGGTCGGTGCTGGGGTCTGGCGGTTGTCGGAATGGGCGCCTGGTCGGGTGTATCGGTCCAACAGGTCCAGCTCATCGGTGCGATCGGCCCGGCAGGCGGGCGCTGCGCGCAGCTGGGCCGGGACGGGCATCGTGGCCGGATACGGGGCGGGCGTAGTGAGGCTCACGCCGCCGTGGACCGTGCCGGCTTGTAGTACGGCGTGGACGTCGCCGGTGAAGTCGTTGTGAGGCCCTGGTCTGGTCATCGCGACTCACCCGGGCGGCATGTTCGCGGGGAGAGCAGAACCGGCGGTTTCGCGGTAGCGGACGCCCGTGCTGGCGTGGTGCGGCCACTAGCTCCGTCCATGCTCGCCGCTGGGCTTGGCCGCTCGCTCCTGCCGTTGCGCGTTGATCGCCGTGCCCACAGCATCATCAGCAGGTCCTGTGCATTACCGCACCAACGTCACCCGATATTGATCGGCGGATTCAAGGTCAGCCTGCCGTGCTTCCTCGGCAAGACATTTCGTTGATCTCTTCCAAGGTGGGTTGTGCCTCGAGGAAGTCCCGGGTCAGGGGGAGGCGTTCGCTGAAGTGCTTCCGCCAATCGTTGCTGCCGACATAGTTGTGCAAGGCTGTTCGGAGGCGTTGGCAGGTATCGTGATTGCCTTTGGCTATCGCGAAACCCGTGGAGGTGCGAGGGCCGAACCTGATCCCGTCGACAAGTTTGGTATCCTGCCGATCTGCCAGCTGCATGCCGGCGAGCGTCAACCGGTCTCCGACGATCGCGTTCACTTTGCTCGCCAATAGGCCGGTACGGCAGTCACCAAAATCCTTTTCCAGGACGATCCGCGCCCCCTTTTCGACCTTCGTCAAATCATCGATCGACGTCGAGCCGGCAATCATGCATACGGTCCGTCGGGAAAGGTCCGATATTTTTTCTATATGTGTATCATCGCTGCGAACCAACACACCCAGTCGCGAGGACGCGAGCGGTCCGATAAAGTCGACTTGCTGTTCTCTAAATGAAGTTATGCCCAGCGTGCCTGCAATGTGGACCTGCTGACTCCTCAGTGAGTTTATCGCATCCTCTCGCGCGACTCTCCTGAGCGTGATAACACCGTTGAAGTCGGTACGATTGAGCAATCCCATGATGACGTCAGCGTTGTAGCTTGAATCCGCTTCGTGACTCCGATCTCCTGCGCCGTCTTGCCAGACTCCCGCCACTACTTGCGTGGTATCGAGGAATGAGTCCGGCGCTTGGGGTACGTGGGTGCTGCCCTGGAGTAGTGCGAGCGGCAACATCGCGAGCACGGCACGGCCGGTCTTCGCCTTGGCGCTCGGCGGCTTCTTGCGGGGCCGGGAAGCGGTGGCGGCAGGTAGGGGCGGGAGTGGGGGTTGGATTGGCCCCCGCGTCACGGTGAGGTTTCCGGCGGCGCCGACAGAGCGGCGTTGCGGGCGCGGGAGGCCTCGGCCGGCCAGCTCTTGGTCAATGTGGTGGTGGATCTGATCCAGGGTGAGCGGGCCGGGTATTCGTAGCGCGTCCAGCAACGCTCCGGTGAAGGCGGTGTTGCGGGCACCGAGTGGGGCGTGAGAGAGGGAGGTGGCAGGCGTGGACGTCAGGGTATAGGTGCCCGTCAGGTCAAGCTGCCCCAGGGCGAGGCTTTTCCGCCTACTCATGACCGTGACGGCTTGGCCGGAGAAGCAGCAGTCCAGTAGGAGCACGCGGGCTTTGGCGCGAGCGCTGCCGACCATGCGTTTGACAAGGTCGACGTGGATGGCGGAAAAGCCAACGTGCTCGGCGTCCGTGCCGGTCAGAGCGAAGTGCAGCACTCCGGTGTCGTCGAGGACCCCGTGGCCGCAGTAGTAGACCAGCAGCAGATCTTCCGCCTCGCGGACAGCGGTGGTCAAGGCCACGCCGACAGCTGCCTGGTCCGCGGGATCGGCCAATACCTGGCAATGCTCGGCGGCGAGGAGGCCATGTACGGGATGCGTCAGCACTTGGCGCAGGTCTTCCAGATTCGCGCGCACAGCCGGAATGTCAGGCAACTCCGGGTCGCGGAAGGCACCTGCCCCGATGAGCACCGCCCGGCTGCCCTTACCATCCAGGAGCGGTTTATGACTCACTATGCCGCTCGCCGGCCGCCGGGAACTGTTCCGCCACCTCGCGCAGCACCGCCGCCGGGTCCGCGGCACGACGGACGTCCACCTCGATACGCCGCCCGTCATCAGCGCTGACGGTGACCTTGACGTCGGCACCGCGGGAGGTGAGCCAGGTGCACACCGATTGGATCAGCACCACCACTGCGCCACCGGAGCCCACCGCCACCGTCAGCAACTCCACCGACGCGCCCATCTCTCCCGGCTTTGGCGCCCGCCGCTGAGGTCGTACCCGCCCTCGCAGTTCATCCTCCAAACCAAGCCAGTCGCACAACCCCACATAGTGAGTCGCGGCCTCCGCACCCTCGACAACTACCTGCAGGTCCGCTGCATCAGACATCTCAGACACGAGGTGACGTCCCTAAAATTGCGGTGATTGGGGATCAATCATGCTAGCGGCCCGGACGTGCCCGAGCCCGATCATCTCGCTAACAGGACGTCCCGCAGCCTCAACTGAATCACGCTGGCCCAGCTCGTTCCGCCCGCCCGTTCTTGCACCCGCGTTTGGTGTCTTACCTGCTGATCGGCGGCGACAGGTTCGCTAACCAGCGGTCGTGATCGCCCTGTGCTCGTGCCGCTTGGCCGGCCGATCGCATACGCACCGAGTTGGTATGGCTTGCGTGTACGGCAGGTGGCAGCGCGTCCCTTTATCTGAGCCCGAATCCACCGCGTGAATTCGGTTGGTTGGTTTCTGGTCCAA
The DNA here is from genome assembly GCF_044326405.1 of Actinomadura sp. 1N219. Lineage (NCBI taxonomy): Bacteria > Bacillati > Actinomycetota > Actinomycetes > Streptosporangiales > Thermomonosporaceae > Actinomadura > Actinomadura sp. 1N219. The sequence continues at coordinate 7,940 of NZ_JBIRAY010000013.1, forward strand.
TCTCTTGCCCGGGGGGCGGTTTCTGCTGGTGGGTGGCGGGTTTGGGGTATGCGAGGCCTGCCGTGCACGGTTCGCGGCCTGTCCACCGGCGCCTGCGGTCTGTCCATCGGCGCCCGCGGCCATCCCCGCCACGATCGAGCAGACCTTCGCCGCGTCATTGGCCCCACACCGCTCACGGTCCCGGACGTGCTCGATGACCAGGCCCGGCAGGCCACAGCGCTCGGCCAGCTGCATCACCGGCACCAGACCGCCATAAGCGATGACGTGCTCGTCGTCGAACACCGAATGCGTCTTGCTGGCAACGTGAGACAATCGCACTAACGAGGTGCCCACCCGAACCGGGTCCATGGAAGCGTGAAGAACTCCCATCTTCCCAATTCAGAGGGCACCTCTCTGCATTACCGCACCATCGTCACCCGATATTGATCGGTGGATTCAGGCTCAGCCAGTCGTAGGGCGACTGCCGCGAAGCGTGCATGTATGCGATGCCTAGACTGGGAGCGAGGTCGTGGCGATGTCGGAACGCGCTGGCCAGGCTGGAGTCTCTGCGCGCGGGCTTTTCGTTGGTCAGGAGCCGGAGATGAAACTAGGCCAGACCAGGGGGCAGCCCCACCGCCGGGGACGGGCGGCCAGTGCCTCGCCCTTTCGTGCTGGTCTGCGGCGGGCTTTTCTCGGCCATAGGTCTGGGAGCGGATAATCGAAGTCTGGAGCAGCACGGCCCTGGTCGCTGGCGGGCGTCCGGCCCAGCCGGGCAGCGCGCCAAGTTGCGAGCTGTTCGGGACCTCTTGGACGGTCAGGACGAGCCCGTGCTGCGCGACCACTCGCACACGGCCAGCGTGATCACCAGGGTCGCCGCCCCGGCCATGCGCCGTGCCTTAGGGCAGATGGTCTGCCTGACCGCTGCGGTCCCTGACGTCGCCGATGGCCTTGCTGGCGCGCCGAACGGGCTATGGCGGCACCGATGACGGCGAGCAGGCCGAGCGGGCCGTCGCCTCGTGGACCGGCGCATCGTGCTCAGGTACGACGTCGCTGCAGTCCCTCCAATGCGCAGGAATGGGAATATCTCGTTTCCTGCACGGGCATTTTTCCATGTTGCGCGGGTGTGGCACTATCCACGTCCACATGGCAACGCCTCTTTCACCGCCCTCGGCGGGATCGGCTTCGTGGTGTGTCATGAAGGCTCACGACGTGTCCAGAAGAGGTCAGGGGTGGTTGCCGTGGCCGGTGGTCGTGACGGGACTCGTGGGCCGATGGTCGTAACGGTCTTGACTAACCGGCAAATGCTTGGATGGCACACCTTCGGCGGCATATCCACAATAGGGTGGGTTGTTCGCGGGAGATGCTCCCCGAGCGTGCTGAAAGGGGCCCTTATGGCGGTGGTCGTGGACGAGAGTCGTCCCGGTCGAGGCGCGATCCAGATCGAGATCGAGGATGCGACCTCGACCGATCACGGGGATCTCTATGACGGGGTGGAGACGCGGGGTCTTGCGGACAAGGCGCTCCGTGTCAGCCGGCCGGTCTTCACAGAGGCCATCGCGCTCGTCCGGCATTGCGCCGAGGAGGTCGCGGCCCAGTTCGAGACGATGTCCGAGGCCGGGCGGCCGAATGAGGTCGAGCTCCAGCTCGCTGTGAAGGTTGACGGCAAGGTGGGGGCGAAGATCGTCGAGTTGACGTCCGGAGGGCAACTCCAGGTCACGCTCCGCTGGAGGGACGACCGCGGCAATGGGGACGACCGCCCATGATCACCGAGCCTGGTGTGTCCATCCTGCCCTACAGCTATCTGGTGGGTCAGGACGCACTTCGCATGTGTTTGGAACTGACCTATGTCGAGCCCGGAATCGGCGGGTTGCTGATCACCGGTGAACGGGGGACGGCGAAGTCGACGGCGGTCCGCGCCTTCAGCCGGATGGTGTTCGGCTCATTGCCGGTCACCCTTCCCATCAATGCGACCGACGACCGGGTGCTGGGCGGGTGGCGGATCGACGCGTTGATGGCCGGTGAGACCAAGGAGCAGCCGGGGCTGCTGGAGAGGGCGAACGAGACCGGCCTGCTGTACATCGACGAAGTGAACCTTCTCGACGACCATCTGGTGAACCTCATTCTGGACGTGGCGTCGACGGGAGTCCTCAACGTCCAGCGGGAGGGCCTGGATCGTCCGGAAGTGCCGGTGGAATTCACGCTCGTGGGCACGATGAACCCCGAGGAAGGCGGATTGCGTCCGCAGCTTCTCGACCGTTTCGGGTTGCTGGTTCCCATCGTGACGGAGACCTCCCCTGCCGCTCGGCAGGAGATCGTCGAAACGGTGCTGCGATTCCAGGCGGAGAAGGCCGCGTCCGGTTCGGCCTGGCTGGACGAGGGGCGGCGGCTTGATCGGAACCGCCGGGAACTGCTGGACCTGGCCCGGGAACTGGCAAGCCGCCATGCCCTGCCCGGTGACATTGTCCGGTTGTCGGCCACGGTCGCCGCGGAGTTCCGCGTCGCCGGACACCGCGGCGACATCGTGATGGCCTTGGCGGCCAGGGCCTTCGCCGCACTGCAGGGCAGGATCACGCCTACGGTGGACGATGTGTGCGAGGTCGCTCCGTACGCGCTGGCGCATCGGCTTCCGGACGCGGCTTTCGGGGAGGCGATCGAGTGGACCGAAGAGGATCAGAAGCGGCTGGTGGACATCACACGGCGGTAGCGGCGTCCGCCCGCGTATTTCAGCGGGTGACCACGGCGCTCACCTGTGCGGCCCTCGACCCCGAACTTCGCGGTGTGCTGCTGTTCGACCTCCGGCCGGAGATCGTGGTGCCGCTCGGCCGTCGGCTCGCGGACTCGCTGGCCGATACGACGGGCAGGCCGCGCGTCGTCCATGTGGGCTCCAGCGGGAGCGAGGACGCGCTCTGGAGCAGCGTGGCACCGCAGGAAGGCCGCGGAATCCGCGTCTCACCGGGCCGGCTCGTCGGCCTGCGGCAGGGGCCTCCTCCTGTCGTCGTCGCGGCTGACCTCGCGCGGCTCGGGCTGGCCGAACGCCGCGCCGCGATAATGCTGTTAGGCGCGGAAGTCGCCCATCTGGAACGCAACGGGCTGACCCGCACATGGCCTTCGCTGAGCCGCTGGGTCGCCGCCTGCGCACGGGCGGATGCCGGACGTGTATCGCCGCATCTCCTTGACCGGTTCCCGATCCGGATCAACGCGCGCGGATTGACGGCGGAATCGGTGAACGGCGCGCCGCAGGCGAGACCGGTTTCCACCGATGGCCGCCTCGCCGGCACCCCGGCCGAGGTGATTCGTTACGTCACCACACTCACCGGTAGCACCTCACCGGGTGTTCGAAGAGAGCTGGCGCTCGCGCGACTCGCCCGCGCATTGGCGACGCTCAGGGGCCAGGGTGTCACAACGGTGGCGGACGTAGACGCCGCCGCTTCACTCATGGGTCTGTTCGAAGAAATGAATTTCACCACCGATATCGGAGCACTGGACCTAGACGGCCTTGTCGGCGGCACGTTGGAGCCGACGGCGGAACAGGGCGTCACCGTGAGGGAGGTGGCCGAGGCTGACGGGCCGGAACCGCTCCAACCCGGCGACCATGCCATTGGTGGAGAAGCCTTTACACCCTATCCCGAGGACGCCGTGGAGGTCAGAAGGGATCCCGGCTCACTCCGCCCGAGCCCTGCCAGGAAGGCGCGATCCGCGTTGGACGGTGGCTGGCCCATCGGCACCCGCGACGCCGACCATGTGGATGACATCGCCATCGTGGCGACCTTCCTCGAGGCGGCTCGCCACCAGGCCGTACGCTGCCCCGTCCACGACCGGGCCCGGCATGCGATGCACATGCGGGCGGCGGATCTCCGCTCATACCGGCGCGCGATGAGGCCTCGGAAACTCCTGACCCTTGTCCTCGATCACACGTGCCGTGCCGCCGATTGGGATTGGAGCGGCCCTCTGGCTCCGTACCTCCAATGGGCCTACTCCAGCCGCGCCACCGTTTGTGTGGTGGAAGTCGGGAGCCGCGAGGCGAGTTGCGAAGCGCGTGCCCAGAGGTTCGTCGCCGCGAACCTGCTCGATCCGCGGGTGCTGCACGCGCTCGATCGGCCACCAGGGCGGTGCACGCCACTCGCGCACGGGCTGGAGCTGGCGGCCTCGCTGCTTCGCGACCGCGTCCACCGCGGACGCCTTCCGTCGGACGACGCGCTCCTCGTCGTCGTCACCGATGGACGCGGCAACGTGCCGTTGGATGCGAGCCGGCGCGGCACCCTCCCGGACTTCACCGGCAGCGAGGGATTCCAGGACAGTCTTCGGGCCGCGCGGACCATCCGCACCATCGGGCACATCGACACTGTCGTGGTCGCCCCCGGACCGCGGCACAACACCCGTCTCACCGACCTTCTGTCGGAGGCCCTGGGGGCTCAGCTGATTCCTGACCGGGTGGAACGGCGGACATGACCGGAGCGATGAGCCGCCTCAACAAAGTACTGAGCGGGCAGAGGCTCCAATCAGGTGCGCAACGGCGCCCGCGCTCCACCGGCGCACGGCACAAGGAACTGCCGAAGACTTCGCCGCCACCGGTGTCGTTCAGCCCCGCCCTCTCCGATCTGGCGGCCAGCCTGCCGCCCGGAGTCGCACGGCTGGTCGTGACCCGGGACAGGAGCGAGGGCGCCGAGATCTTCGGGCTCGCGGGCAGCTGCTGCTGCGGCATCGAACTCCCTTACACGGCCCCGCGAACCCAGGCGCGGCCGCCGCGGCTGGCGCTCGGTTCCCTGATCAGTCCGGAGGAGGACGGTGAGTCTCCGGCCGAAACGTGGAAGCGCCTCAGATCGTGGTCCGTCCATTTGAACGAGCAGCTCCACTCTTGGCTGGCCGACGTACGCCGCGCGCACGGGGACGACACCCAGCTGGTGATACTGGACCTCACCGACTACGACCTGCCCTGGGAACTGCTATGGCTCGACCATCAGGCCCACGCGGAACTTCCAAACGGATGGCTCGGCGCCCTCGTCGACGTGACCAGGTCCACGACGGCGATCGAACGGCGTCAGCTGGACGGCACACGACGCGCTGCGAAGACATGCAGAGGCGATGTGGCCGCGTTCATCCACCACGATATGCGGGTTGACCGCGTGCTGCTCGAACAGCTCAATGCCCGAATCTGGGACACCTCGCTGGACGACCTTTTCCGGCATCTCGACCAGCCGGGGGATCCCGTCGCCTTCGTCTATATCGCCTGCCATGGCGGCTATCCTGCAGCACGGTCGGATGAAACACCCTCCGGAGCGAAAATAAAGCTTTTCGACGGGCGTTCCGAGAACGATTTCCTGACGGTGCGGGACATCGACTCGCTCACCTTCCGTCGAATATCGAACTCCGGAAGCGTGGTATTTCTCAACGCCTGCCACTCTGGTCGGCTGGCGTTCGACCCAGAATTGGACGACGCGACTCTCCGTGGCTTCGCCGAAGTCTTTCTACGTTCCGGCGCGTCCGGCTTCATCGGGACGCTCGGAGCGGTCGGCATGCAGGCCGGCCACGAGGCGGCGCGCCGGCTCATCTCCCAGATCATGCGGGACGGTCACGTGCCGATCGCAAGGGCACTGCGGGACTACCGCCGCCAGATCGCCAACGCCACGCCGGCGCCGTCTCGCGGGACCGACAACGCTGCCGCCCGCCAACTGTTCCCGCTGTTCCACGCCTTCATGTACGTCTACTACGGCGCCCCGGAGACCGCTCTTGAACTACAACCGCGGAAGGTCGAGGGGGCATGAGCGAGAACCTTGTCAATTTGCAGCCCTTGATCGGCTGGCCGAATCACATGCGTCGCGGAGAGGAACATCTCGTCACCGTCGATTTCCGGCTCCGGCAAGAAAGCGGAGCATGGCCCTACGAGGCCGAGGAGATCCCGCTCACCTGCGTCCTCGACGGCGGAACCTCGTTCCGCGTGGAGTCGGTGGACGACAACACCGTCATCGTTCACTGATTCGGCGGCACTTACAGCCCGACGCGATTCATCGTCACCGCGAAGCCCTCGGCCGACCCAGGCAGACACCACCTAGCGCTCACCGTTCTCAGCCAGGGCGGAGCGGTGCTGCGTTCCGATGAACTGCGTGTAGTCGTCTCTGGCGAGGAGGAACCGAGCCCACCCAAACGACAGCCCGCTGAAGTACCCCAAACGATAAGGCAACCTCCACAGGGAACCGGGACGGCGAGAGGGAGACAACTGCCTGAAGAAAGGCGCCCCTTCTTCTACCTGAGTTATGCCAGGTCGCGCTACCGTCCCGAGGACTCCGACCGCTGGGTGGCGAAGTTCTTCAACGATCTTTGTCATGACATCGGCCAGGCTACGGGCACGTTGAATCCCGGGTTTATGGACAGGCAGATTCCGGTCGGCAGCGAGTGGCCCGATCAGCTCGCCGATGCGCTCGCGAACTGCCGCGTCTTCGTCGCGCTGTTCTCCCCGTCCTACTTCACCAGCGAGTACTGCGGCAAGGAATGGGCGGCGTTCCTGAAGCGGTACCACGCGCATACCGCCGGGCTCGATCGTCCGCCCGCGATCATTCCGGTGTGGTGGACGAAGATGGACATCAGCGAGATCCCCGAGCCGCTCCACAGCATGCAGAACGTTCCACCGGAATTCCCGTCCGCGTACGCGCTGGAGGGCATCTACAGGATCATGAAGCTGGGCCGTTTCCGCGAGCAGTACAAGGAGACGATCCTGCGGCTCGCCACGGTCATCAAGGATCGAGCCGCGGCGTGCGACCTCGATTCGGCCCCCATCCCCCGTTTGTCAACGCTGCGGAGCCCGTTCTCCGAGACCTCGACGGGATCACGGCGACCCCCCATCCGGCTCATCCTGGCCGCGCAGACAATCGATGGCCTGAGGCCCGAACGCGACGCCTACTACTACGGCCGGACGACCCGAGAGTGGCTGCCGTTTCGTGGCGAGGACCATACCCTCCCCATCGGCACGTTTGCCGAGCGTGTGCTTAGTGAACTCGGGCACCAAGTGCTCATCGAGACCATCGACGAGCCTCCGCGGGAACCGATCGACGGGCCCCGCGTGCTGGTGGTCGACCCGTGGGCCGTCAAGGACAAGGACATCGGCGAACTGCTCCGGCAGATCGACCGCGACGCCGTCCACCTCCTGGCACCGTTCAACGAAGAGGACCCACAGACGAGTGAGGCCGCCGACTCTCTCAGCGAGGATCTGAGGGAAGCCCTGCCGATCGGAACCGCACTGGCGGGATCGGCCGCCCGGGTCACGTCCCTGGACGCTTTCCGGGACGCGCTGGCCACCGCCGTCAACGATGCGCTCAGTCGCTACCTCAGGAGCACGGAAGAGCCGTCTGTCGGCAAGCCGCCAAGCCATGCCCCATCAAATTATGAAGCTCCGAAGAGGTAGCGACCGCAGCGGAAACAACGTGCGGAGCCTCTCGGCGCTATCAGCAACAGGATTGGCGACGAGCCCTGGGAGCGCCGGAATTCGGAGCATGGGTGATGTCCCATGTGCGGCAGCTCGTTCGTCGTAGGGGTGAGAGTCCAATGCCCTGGAGGTTGCGATGCGGTACGCCCTGTTGATCTACGTCGAACCCGGCTCCCATGACGGGTTGTCCGATGCGGACCCTGACGTGGTCAACGCCGACTATCGTGTGGATTTGTCGGTGAGTAGTGGATCTGGCTCAAATTCCGTGAAGTGGTGACAGTTCGTGAGGGTCACTCGGTGGCGGAGGTGTGGGCGGTGAGGACGCGGGCCATGCTGGTGTCGCCTTCGGCGATGGCCGCGGCGTTGCCGTAGGCGCGGGTCTCGGCCTCGTAGATCTCGTGGTCCTTAGGGTGTTGCTAGCGGACACAGAAAAGTGCAGGTAGGCGGACTGGTGGGTGCTGTTCGACGGAGACGGTTGGTGTCGTGGGGCGGACCGCCGATTGCAGCCTGGTGGACAGATCGATTGCCAGTAGGTGGCCAGCAGGTGCTGGCAGGCGGACAGGAGAAGTGCCGGCCGGTGATCAGGGTGGGATTGCCCAAAGACGAACTGGGCCCCGCCGAAGTAGCGGCGGGGGCTTCGTTCTATCCACGGACTCCTGGCCCCCGAGCATGCGTCTCGCCACTCGCACGCCCCGGGGAACTGGAGGCTTGTGGTGGCTCGGCGCCTACCGGCGCGAAACCCTGCGACGGCAGTACCCATTAGTCCGCCCAAATAGGGTTTGTGGCCCTTGGAGTGAGGTGGCAGCCTTCCGATTTGTCACCTCAACTGCACGGGGGAGCACACCATGAAGAAGAAGTACGTCCGGGCCGGGCTGGCCACTGGGGCGGCCGTCCTGGCTCTGGGGACCTTCGCCGGCTCGGCCTCGGCGGTCGAACGCGCCGACACCCCGAACTCGCCCTCGGCGGCCCAGCGCTCCGGCACCCCGCATTTGTCGCGCTGGTACATCGGGAGCGGCAACGCCTACGGCAATGTCCTGTGGATAGACTATCGGGGTAAAGGCAGCCCCGACGTAGATGACCTGTGGCTCTCTGACGACTTCTTCCCGTCCGGCTTTTCCGTCAAAATGACGGTAGTCAACGGCTCCCACAAAAAAACCGTCCACGCCAAAAATGGCGAGCTGGTTATGATGGATATGCCTGGCCCTTTCCCCAAGGGCAGAAAGGCCAAGTTCAAGGCCTGCGCTTGGGACAACGGCGAGGAAGTCATCTGTCGGCCCTGGACCACCATCACCGAGTAGGCCTACCAGACGCAGGCTGGACGGCTCGCTACCGGACCATCCCTCGCGAAAGCATTCAGCCCTTCAAGCTAGGGCTTTCGTTTGGTGCTCGACAACACGGGGAGAACATCATGAAGAATTACGTCCGCGCGGCACTGGCCACCGGGACGGCCATCCTCGCCCTGGGTATGTTCGCCACCTCAGCCTCGGCGGCTCCACGCGCCGGTACCCCGGACGGAGCGCACTGGTACATCGGGAGCGGCAACGCCTACGGCGAGGTCAGATGGGACGACTGGGCCGGCGACGATGATATGGATGTCCTGACCCTCGACGACGACATCTTCCCGCAAGGCTTTTCCGTCAAAATGACGGTGGTCCATGACTCCTGGAAAAGGACGGTCCACGCCACCTATGGCGAGATCGAACACGTGCGCATCCCGGGCTTCACCAAAGGCGAAAAGGCCAAGTTCAAAGCCTGCGCTTGGGACAACAATATCGAAATAAAATGTCGGCCCTGGACCACAGTCACCGAGTAGGCCCACCAGGCGCAATCCAACCATCCCCCTGCTCCCGGCCATCTGGCCGGGAGCTTTTCTCCAGAGCACCGATGCTTTCCTCAATGCTCCTCCACAGCAGCACCATTCACTTTCCGCCTACCGCCACTTCACCTGGCCGCCTAGCAGCACTCGACTGACCGCCCACCAGCACAAACCCCGGCCACCAGACAGCACTCCCACGACCGCACGCCAGCCCTTACGGATGTCCGTCAGCAGGTGCTGGAGGGCGAGGTCGCGGCGTGCCTGAGCGACACGGCGCAGGTCAGTGGAGATCACTGTCCGAATAGGTGTCAGGTCACGTGATTCTGGCCTCGGTCCATGCTCGTTGGAGGATCTCGTTGACGGTCTCGGTCGGGGTCTGATCGGAGGTGTCGAGCCAGAGGCCAAGGCGGGGTGTCTGGGTGCGGAGCCCGTGGTCGAGATGGTCGATGGTCCACCGGTTATAGGCGTTCTTGCTCCGGGTTGCTTCACGAGCGGCGACGGCGTCGGGTTGCGGGGCGAGCACGACGACGAGCAACGGCCGCTGCTGGATCGTTTGGATCATCTCGGTGAGGTGGCTGCCGAGGATGATGTCCTGGGCGACGACTGTGAACCCATGCCGGAAGTACTCATCGCAGGTGGACGCCGTCAATCGGTGGCGCAGTCGTAGTTGCCGTACTGCCTCGTCGGAGGGGTCAGGTGTCATGTCGGCCCGCCCGTTGATCACCATGAGGCGGAACAGGTCGCCTCGGATGTGCACCGACTGCGGTAGTTGCTCGGCGAGCATCTGCGCAATGGTCGACTTTCCGGCGGCCTGAATCCCGGTGATGAGGATGATGGCCTGGCGCGGCGTTGTTGAGGTCACGGCCCGTTCTCCTTTGCAGGTCGGCGGCTGACGTCGGTGGCATAAGTCATCCAGTCCCCGGCGGAGAGGTGTTGCCAGGTGACTGCGACGTCGATGTGGATGCCGAGCATGCGGGCCAGCAGGGCGGCGGGCAGTTCGGTAGCGAGTTGGAACAGGGCGGTGGAGCGTGCTTGGCCGGCCTGGATGCCGAGACCTCTGAGGCGTCGTGTCAGGTGCGTGGCTCTGATCGGGCCAGATCGACCTGCCGCACGTGGCCCTCCAGCCCATCAAACGCCTCCGTCTGAAGGTTGGATCATGCATGCAAGGGGTGCATCGTGCAAGCGGTTCAGGAGACGGCATGACTGGCCGAGCCACCTTACCCCTTTCAGAGATAGTGATGATCAAGTGACCAGCAAGAACTAGCCCATTTGATCGGGCGGTGGGTGTCCATGTCGATCAGCACAGAGCCGTAGACGTGCCCACGCCGGGTGGCGAAGTCGTCCACCCCCAGTACGCGGACCTTGCCGACCGGCGGGTCCGGAAAGGCTTGGACCAGGCGGATCAGCGTGGACCTGCTCGCACGCAACCCGAGCAGGCCCGCCAGCCGCGCGCCCGCCCGGCCCGCCCGGCCCGCCAAGGCCAGCCCGAGCCGCTCCAATAACCGGTGCAGCAACGCCGTGCGGCGGCCGTGCCGCCTCGTCACCACCGGAACCCGCTCAGCGAACGTACGCCGTCCGCACGCGGTGTTATCGCAGAAGAACCGGCTCACTTCCATGACGATCACGACCGGTCTGCCACCCGCCGCCAGGTCGTGCAGCCGACGACGGTAGCGGCTATGGCGCCGGGCGGCCAGTGTCCCGCACTGGTGGCAGACCGAGCTTGTGGTCTGGGTCCGCGCGGTGACCACGACACCGTCCTGGTCTTTCGGTAACACCATCGATCTGCACATCCTTCAGGTGCGGGAAGAGCAGATCGACGCCGCAGGGGTTCTCGCCCGTGCGGGCATGCAGCACAATGACCTCGCGGCCGCTCGTAGGGATCAGTTCCGGGATGAACAAGATCCTGACGATGCGGCCGCACGCATGCGCGCATAGTTACTCAACCGCGATTCGGCCCGTCTCACCGCCTAGAGAGCACACTCCGTGACCACTTCACGGAATTTGAGCCGGAAGCAGCGGCACACTGTCAAATGGATCTTCGATCGGCTGGTGGATGAGCATGATGCGACGCAGGTGACCTATCGGATGGTGCGTGCCTATGTCGCGGAGCGCCATCCGGAGATCCGGGTCAAGGCGGGCCGTGGCCCGCCGAACGCGTTCGTGCCGCAGTCGCATCGGCCCGGGGTGGAGGCCGAGGTCGACTTCGGTGACGTGACCTATTGACGGCCCGCGCCGAACAACGATCAAGGGTTTGGGAACAGGCGCTCCCGTCACAGCTGATGGGGTTACTCGTCGGTGGTGAGTCGTTCGATGGCTTTCTGCCGGTCTTGGTGGGTGGGCAGGCTGTAGCGGCGTGCGGTTTCGACGGAGTGGCCGAGGAGTTCGGCGACGATGACGATGTCGGTGCCCTGGCGGGTCATGGTGGTTCCGGCGGTATGGCGCAGGACGCGCGGGGTGAAGATTCCGTCGCGGCCCAGGGGCAGGCCTGCGGCGTCGGCGATGGTGCGCAGCACGGCGTAGGCCGAGCGGGCTGACAGGCGGCCGCCGCGGCGGTTGAGGAACAGCGCGGGGTTGGTGTCGGCGCCCTTCCAGCCGGAGCGTTCGCGCAGCCATTCCTCCAGTACGGTACGGAGTTTGGGGTGCAGGGGGATTTCGCGGCATTTGCCGTTCTTGCCGTGCCGGACGATCAGCTGGCCCTTGCGAGCTGACAGGTGGATGTCGCCGGTGCCCAGATTGGTGGTCTCGCTGATGCGGGTGCCGGCGTAGAAGGCGGTGAAGGCGATCGCCTTGTCGCGCAGCGGGGCGCGGTCGGCCTGGCGCAGCAGCCGGAGCTGGTCGCGTTGGTCCAGTGCGCGAGGGGCGGCCGGGGGGATCTCGGCGCGTTTGGCGGCGGCGGGGCCCAGCCCGCGGCGGCGGTAGAGGTCGTCGACCGCGGTCAGGTGCGCGTTGATGGTGGCGGGTTTGCGTTTGGCGACGGTCTGCAGATGGGTGCGGTAGTCGCGGGCGGCCCAGTCGCGGGCGGCGGGGTCGGTCAGCGGGTCACCGGCGACCGTCCCGTCGGCGAGGGCGGCGGCGAGCCAGGCCAGGTACTGGCGGACCCGGGAGATATAGACGCGGACGGTGCCGGATTCCAGTGGCCCGCCCGGCGAGGTGATGTCGCGTTCGTACTCGGCGAACACCGCCTGCAACTGCGGGGGGAGCGGGGTCGGCCGGGCGCCCGGCCGACCCCGCTCCCTGTGCCGCCAGCCCGGTGGTGTCGCGTCCGCGGCGGGACGGGGTGAAGTCTCGGAACCGGTTCGCGGGGGCTCGGGGCCGGCCGGGGGTTGAGTATCGGAAGCCACCCTCTAAGAATAGTTCAGATATTCGCGGATATCGGAAGTTATTCCGCGTAGAGTCAGACGTATCCGGCAACGACGACATCCCCATCCTGAGGCTGACCCGCCGCTCCGGCTCACCCCCCGAAGGGGGATGTCATGCCGATCCTTCATCGCGGCCAACGACCCGCCCGGCCCGAGGCCGCCCCGGCCGCACGCTCTTCCCTGACCGACCATGCCTGGCCCGCCGTGATCACGCTCGCCGCGGCCATCGTGTTCATCCTGTTCCTGGTCCAGGCCACGCTCGCGATGGCGCTGATCATGGCGATAGTGACCCTGCTGGCCGGCGCGGTCCTGCTCACCCTGGTGTCAGGGACCGCCTGGATCAGCCGGCTCCGCGAACTCCCCGCGGACCTGCGCAGACGCCACTGACCCCGGCCGCCCCATCGCGATTCCCGGCAACATCCCCGGGCCACCGAACCGGTGGCCCGGGGAGAAAAAGGGGGGGCCAGCGGGCCATGTGGACCACCACCGAACGCGCGACGATCAGCCTGTCGCCGCCATCGACTCCCCGGCTGCGGCTGCGGCCTCGCCCCCCGCCCGGCTCACCGCGAACACCCCTGGACGGCGCCTGGTGGCCGCGCTCGGCCGAACCGCCCGGGCTGATCCTGGCCCTGCAGGCCCACACCCCAGACACCACCGGGCCAGACACCACCGGGCCAGACACCACCGGGTTAGACACCACCGGGCCGCACCGCGGCGAGCACGATCCCATCGCCCACATCATGCTGCGCGTGGCCGACTGGACCAGCCGTCCACGCCGACTGCGCGTCGACGGCCCTGCCGGCACCCGGGTGGTCCGCCTCAGCTGGTTCGACACCCTGCCCGCCGGGCTGCTCACCGCGATCTGGGCCGACGGCCGGCGCGTCGACCTGCCCACCATCCCGCCCGGCACCGGCCCGGACGCCGCCGCCGCGGGACTGGATCTGGCCGCCGACCCCGACAATCACCTCCACACCCGCGCCCTGCTGGCCGCGCTCACACCGAACACACCGCCAGACCATGTCACGCGCAACCCAGACCATGTCACGGGCGAGCCAGACCATGTCACGGAAAGGGGCGCAGGCCAGACCGCAAGCGAGGCCGCATCGGAGAACATCTGGGAAACCGAGGGCGGGCGGCTGCGCGAACCCGCACCGTGACAGGTGCCGTGACACGACCGGTTCGCCCCCGGCCAGGCCCGCACTCTCACACGCACCCGCGATCGGAGATCACCTTGACCACCGTCATCATGGCCGCAGCGCCCATCACCGGCACAGCCACGGCCACCCGCCGCCCCGGCCCTGCGCGAGCACCTGGTCGGTGTCCTCAGCCACAGCCCCGGGCTGCCGACCCTCGACCTGAGTGAGATGTCGTCCTGCGACGCCGCCGGACTGGCCGTGCTGATCGGCACGCAACGCCGCGCCACCCGGCTCGGCATCACCATGCGCTTGGCCGCTCCCAACCCGCAGGTGACCAAGCTGCTGCGCATCACCGGGCTGGACCGAGTCCTCACCGCCCGCCCCGCACCGGCCCCATCGCAGACCCCGCCCTAGACGGCCGCAAGTTCCTCCCGAACCGCATCTCAGCTCATGTCCGGGGTGAAGGGATCGGGGCGCAGATCGCCCAGGGACCGCACCCCCTGGCCCGGGGCAGAGGACGCGATGGCGTAGCGACGCAGGCAGTTGACGTGGGCACGCCCGTGCGGCGCCGCCGTCCGGCGATGTCTTCGTCTTTGACCGGGACGCCTGGGGTGGTGCGCGGCGGATCGACGATCGCCGACGGGCACGTCGCAGGCCGGACCTGGTTGGTGACCAGCGAACCGGCGACGGGGTCCATGTCCCGAACACGGACGCACGGGCATGGCGAACCAGACCGAGAAGGGAAGGGGCGGTCCAGTCATGACACCCCGGAAGATCGCCGCCACGGTAGGGGCCTTGTTCGTCTTTCAAATGGTCTCGGCCATGATCGGCACCACGCTCACCGAGGCGTTCGCCGACGGCAACGCCGACAAGGCGGCGCTGAGGTTTGGCGTAGCGCTCATGATGTGTTCGGGCCTGGCCGTGATCGGGATCGGCCTGCTCATGTACCAAGTCCTGAAGAACTTCCACCAGAAGCTGGCCCTGTGCTACCCCATCATGAGGGTCGTCGAGTTCACGGTCTCCGCGACCTGCGGCATCTACCTGCTGACGCGACTGCAGGCCGTCCCCCATGCGATGTTGTGGATTTACATCCCCACGGCCATCGGCGGCCTGGTCTTCACCTACCTGCTGTTCGTGACACGAACAGTTCCCCAGCCCATCGCGGTCCTTGGACTCATCGGCTACGCCTTGCTTCTTCTGGGAGTGCCCCTGGACCTGCTGGGTGTACTCGACATGGGCGCGGGTCTGGGCATGATCTTGTTGGCTCCGGGCGGGCTGTTCGAAGTCCTGGTCCTGCCCATCTGGCTGTTCGCCAAGGGCTTCACACTGCCTCGCACATCTCAACCGACGCGGCTTAACACGGCCCAGCCAACCGTCGCATAGCCAAGATCAAGGCAAGAGACCGGTTCGGCACCCGCACCGGTGCCATCCCCGCCGACCCGTCTTTCTTCGAGTGCCCGGCTCCGTACACCAGGTGGTCGCGCCCGCTTCTGTGCAGCTTTGGCCATCCTCCAGGCTATGGGGGGCCGGCTAGCGCTCGCGCGAACGTCACAGCGCGTTCTCAGGACGCGAAAGCAGCCCCTCCTTGGCCTCACCAGCGGTGTGATCGTCATTCAAGATCGCTGCCTTCTTGCCGGGGGACCTGGTGATTTCCAGGATTTTGGAGCTGACGCCAATGGCACTCTTGGGAACCGAGGTGTAATACGGCATCGCAGACCACCTCCTTTCCGGAGTGGAGCGATCGTTCTGTTCAGGCCCTTATTGAGACGCCGTCCGAGCGCGCGGGAGTGGCCCGGTCACCGATCGGGTGGAGGGCGACGGGCAGGTTGCGTCGGCCGGTCGAGGGCGGCGGCGGGGCCTGCGCTGAAGAGGGCCAGCGCCTCGGCCATTCCGAGGAACCCGCCCGGGTCCATTTCGCCCGGCGGAGCCGGGCCAGGGGTCGGGGCCGGTTGTGCCGGGGTGCTCGCGGTGTTGGGCGCGGGTGCAGGCGGCTGGTCCGGGCGACGGCGGGCTGGCTGATTCATGACCGTGCTCCTTGGGTTCCCGCTGACATCGATGGTGAGATGTCGCCGGGGTCCGGAGCGACGGGATCGGCCACCGGTACGCGTTCGGGGCCGGGATCCTGAGGGTTCTTTTGGCCACTCTACGCCTGCGGTCCTCTGTCGAGCCACGGGTGCGGGCAGGCCCTGGCCTGTCATGTGTTCGCGGTCTGGCGCGGGTCTGTGTTCGCGCTCGCCGACGCTGTTCGGGAGGCTGGGGTGGGCGTGGCCGTCCGGTCGCCTCGGGCTGGGTGAGGCGGTGGGCGGCGATACCGGCGGCGGGCGAGGCGCGGGCGGCCCGGTTGTGGGAGCTGGTCGCCGGGTGCGCGGACGGTGAGCTGGTAGCGGTCGCGCATGTGTGTCAGGCGGCAGTGGTTGCGGTGGAGGTGGACGGGGCGGCGCTGTCGGTGGCGACCCGTCCCGACAGGCGGCAGCGCGCGCGCCACCGATGCGCTGGCCGCGCTCTTGGAGGAGCAGCAGTTCACCCTGGGGGAAGGCCCGTCCATCGAGGCGGGGCCTCCGGCGGCCAGGTACTGGTCGCCGACGTGTCCTCGCCTGCCGCCGCATCCCGGCGGCCGGTGTTCGCGCCGGTGGCCACGGCGGCCGGGGCGCGGGCGATGTTCGCCTTCCCACTGCAGGCGGGGGCGATCCGGCATGGCACCCTCACCCTGTACCGGGCCAGGTCGGGGTCGCTGACCGGGGAGCAGGCCGCCGACGCGGTGACGCTGTGCCGGACGGCGGTGGCCGTGAGGCTGACCGCCGACCCGACCCCGCCGAACGGGACGGTCTCGGACCAGGAGGCGTGGCCGCTGGGCGGGCCGGGCGAGGGCCGGATCGAGGTGTACCAGGCGGCCAGGGGCTGGGGCAGGCGATGGCGGACGTGGCCACCATCGGCATCCTGGGCGAACGCGCGGCCCGCGAACATGAGCTGCTGTCCCGGCAACTGCAGATCGCCCTCAACAGCCGTGTGATCATCGAGCAGGCCAAGGGCATGCTCGCCGAACGCCACCAGACCTCAGTCGATCAGGCCTTCGCCGCTCTGCGCACCCAGGCCCGCAACACCAACCGCAAACTCGCCGACCTTGCCCTGGCTGTCATCGACGACGACCCCGCCGTGGTGAGCTCCCTGCGCCCGCCCCACGATCCCAGCCGCCGCGCCGGCCAAACCTGACCGCGAACGATAACGGGGAAGGTGATGAAGAGCGCGCGGACGACGGCCGACTCCCTGCGCCTCAACTCGCGACACCCGGCACGTTGCGGGTCCGCGCTGCCTGAGTACTTGACGAAAGCCCAGTTGAACACCTGGGTGCGCACTATTGGTGCCCCACAGGCCGCCCAGTTGGCAACACCGAGCATGTGGGTGCGTGCCTGCGAGCGGTGTGCTCACCCGCGCCGCCTGGGCCGCGACACCGGCCATAGGGGAGGCGGCGACAGGCTGACCATCGTGGCGCGTTGGGTGCTACTTCAGATCACCGTGCCGTTTCGCGGCCTTGAAGGTTGTGCGCCTGGTGGCCGCCGCCCCCTGGGGCGCCGCCGCTGCGGGGCGGGGCGGGGCGGGGCGGATGGGCTCGCGGACGGGGTCGTGGTCGGTTTCACGACGCCGTGCGGCGATGCGGGCCCGGATGGGCCAGTGCACGTCGTGTGCCCAGCCGAGCTTCTCCAGCCACCGGATGACCCGGGCCTAGGGGTCGATCTGACCCCGCAGCATGCCGTGCCGGGCGCAGGTGTGATCGGGATGCCGAGCCGTGTGGTGGTCACGTTGGGCTGCACAGCGCCTTCAACGCGTCCGCCGGCTCCGTGTGCAGGGTAAGGACGTCGTCGATGCCGGTCAGGCGAAGGATGCGGTCGACCCGGCCCGTGGCTCCGGCCAGCTCCAGGACCAGGTGCATGCTCTCAGCATGTTTGAAGGCCTTGACCAGGGCAGCGATACCGGTGGCGTCGCAGAACCTGACGCGCGTGAGGTCGATGATCACACCACCGCTCGGCGCGGCGCCGGTGTGGCCGGTGGACGCGCTGGTGATCATGGCGCTGAGCCGGACGGTCAGCCAGCCGCTGTTGGAGGCGTCGATCTCACCGGCGAGTGCCAGCAGCATCGCCGGCGGCTCGGCACCGCAGTCGACGTCCGTCCGCCGGAGACTGACCTGCGACCCGGCTCGGACGCGGTCGCCGGTCGTGGTGTCCAGCCGCGTCCGCACCGCCAGTGGAACGGAGGATAGGGGCGAGGGTTCGAATGCCGTCATGACAGCCCTTCCCTGGAGCGTGTGCACACACGCCGCCAGGGTCTGGAGCGGCCCGACAGACGACTGCCGCCGTCGCACGTAGCATAGGCCGCTCACGACCTGCGGTCTAACCCCCGCGACCCGTTCAATGCACAGCGCCAGCGGCGCGCCTGCTGCTTCGCCTGTGCCACTGGTTCGTGGTGCCCGACCTGGCAGAGGGGAAGCCGCCCGGCCCGTGGCCAGTAGGGGAGGCGGCGAACAGACTGCGCCGGGGACCGGAAGCGGCGCGTATTCACGCGGCGCCCCATGCACAACCCATCACTCGCGCTGATAACCCGTCGGCTCAACCGGAATCGGCTGAAATGGAGCGGATTTCTCGCGCTCCAGTGTCGACGGCCCCTATGTGTGAGCGAATCACTCAGAAACAATTTCTGTTTCCCGCATATCGGCAATTATTCGGGTAGAATAAAAGTATCCGGTAAACGACGACATCCCATTCTGAGGGCTGATCCGTCACACCGGCCCGCCCCCCGGAGAGGGGGAGCCATGCAGACCTTGCACAAGCCGCGCGCCAACGGCCAGACCGGTTCGGTGTCCCAGCTCAGACCACCTGGCCCCAGAGTCCCCGATCGGCACAAGTCGCCGCCGTCGCCGCGAACGGTGAAGGCGGCCCGCACGAGCGTGGTGTGGTCCGAGCTGTGGGCTGTCGCCGCCATCTTGATCCTCTTCATGGTTCTCGTGGTGAGCAACACCGGCGATGTGCGGATCTCCTTTGCCGGGATGAGCGGCGTCCTGCCACAGGCGGTCGTGCTCATGGCCGCCATGGCCGCCGGGATTGCGGTCACCCTGCTCCTGGGCATGGCCCGCCTCACGCAACTGCGCCCGCTGACCCGCAAGCGCCTCCGCTGAGAATCCGACCCACCACCCCGATCGGAAGCCCGAGGAAGGCGCCTGCCATGTGGACCACCACCGAACGCCGCACCACGATCAGCCTGTCACCACCCTCGACTCCCCGGCTGCGGCTGCGTCCCGCGGCCCCTCCCGGCTCGGCGCGGCCCGTGCTGGACGGTGCCTGGTGGCCCCGTTCGACCGACCCGGTCGCGGAACTGCCCGGCTTGATCCTGGCCTTGCAGGACCACGGCCCGATCGACGGCCAGCGTCCCATCGCCAACGTCCTGCTCCGGGTGGACGACTGGGACGGCCGTCCCCGGCGGCTGCGCATCGACGGCCCGGCCGACACCCGGGTGGTGCGGCTGAGCTGGTTCGACTCCCTGCCTTCCGGGCTGCTCACCGCTATCCACGCCGACGGCCGGCGCGTGGACCTGTTCACCGTCCCGGTCTCCACACCCCAGGCCGAGGCCGATGCGTCGATGGAGCTGGCCTCCCACCCGCACAACCTCCTGCACACGCCCGACCTGCTGGCCGCCCTCACCCCGCCACCCGGCCGGACAGACCGGGCCGGCGCCCCGACGGTCTCCGAGAGCGACCGGAAGTCCGAGAGCGACTGGGAGTCCGAGGGCGGACGACTGCAGGAACGCCTCGCAGCACATTGATCCGCTCCGCCGCCCGGCCGGCAGTCATCCGGCCGTCCGTCATCCGGCCGTCCGGGGCCGGCGCGTCCGCCCACCCGTGATCGGAGATCACCATGACCACAGTCACCGCCGCCGCACCCGCCGCCGCACCCGCCGCCGCACCCGCCGCCGCGTCCGCCACTGCGGGCCTTGTGCGGGCCCCCGACGAAGTGAGGATGCCCGCCCACCGGCGTCCCGGCCACACCATCGTCGCGTTGTCGGGCGCCCTGGACAGCGCCGCCGCTCCAGCGCTGCGCGAGCACCTGATCGGCGCGTTGCGTCACAGCGGCCGCCTGCTGATCCTCGACCTGAGGGAGGTGGCGTCCGCCGACGCGGCCGGACTGGCCGTACTGGCCGGCATCCACCGCCGCGCCGCAGCGCTCGGCGTCACCGTGCGCCTCGCCGCCCCCGGCCCCCACGTCGCCGCGCAGCTCCGTCTCACCGCGCTCGGTCGCGCCCTCACCGTCCACCCCACCCCGGACATCCACGCCGAAATCGCTGTATAACCGGCGAATCACGCTGGCTGCAGCCTGAGGCGATCCAGCCGAACCGCGGCCGGTTCCGCGACGCCCGACCATACGGCGGGCGTCCCGGTACGGGCTCGATCCTGATCGGGGCCCCGCACCCGCACGGGAGTCGAAGCCGCCGCGCAACCCCGTCTGCGCCCCGTCCGGTGACCGTTGCCGACCAGACGGGCAGCGGCCTGCTAGGTAGGCCATCGGCGACCGGTGACCCCATCACCGGAAATAGGGCGCGCGACCAGCCCAGTGTTCAGGCCGTCCTCACGTGCTGGTTCCCGGCCCTCGGCCGCGTCAGGAGACGACGATGGCGACCGTCGCGATGAGCGCGCAGCCGAGGGCCACCGCAATGGCCATGCCGCCGATGAGCCCCCTCATCAGCCGCAGGTATTCAGCTTTCATGGTCATCGGGCACCTCTTGTCGGGCCTGGTCATGGTCACCGGACTCGGGGCGACAGCCGTGTGCCGCGAGTGCGGTGGACCGCTGCCCAGGGACGGCGCTTCCACGAACCTTCGCGGGCCGGCCCAGCCTCAGGACCTCCCTGGCGGTGTTCACCGACGATGTTCATGCGGGCACTTTGGTCTAGCGTCGGCCACGTCGCGGCGGGGCGCGGTCTGGGCGGGTTGGTCCGTCAGTGTCGGGTGGGCTGTCGTGGTGCGGCGCGGCGGAGTTCCGCCGTCTGTCGTCCGCTTCGTCGAGGGCGTCCTGGCGGCTGCGGGCCGACCATCGCTTCGGGGGTGACATGCCGCGCATGACCAGCGGAAGTAGCAGCACGGCCGCACCGGCGGCCATCAAGATGGTGCCCACCGCGTGCAGATCGATACCGCGTATGGACCCCGTGACGGCGAAAATGAGGATCGCGCCGATCGTCAGGAGGGCGACGCCGCCCGCCATGGGCATCACAGACCGCTCTTCGGCGAACTCAGGTGAATGATCCAGGCGACGATGATGTTCATGACCGGACTCCTCGACGAGCCATGAATTCGGTGACTGCCAGGATCGGTCTTCCGAACCGGTCGAAGCAGTGGCCCCAATGCGCCGCAGAAGGTACGGCCACCGGGGCCGGCATGCCCGTTCATTTTCATTCAACCCTTCCCCGGCAGAGGGGGAAACAGTCGTTTTCCGAACGTTCCTTCTCCCCGGGAGATGACAGTTTGGACGCCACCAGCCGGACTAGGACACCGAGCATGGAACAGGGAGCGGGCGGGGCGTCGCCACAAATGTCGCTCATCGCCCGTTCAAATCGTGAGCGCCGTTCAAGTTGTGGGCGGCTCGGCTTGGCGGGGCGGTCGACCACCGGAGGTCTTGGAAGGCGGAACCCTCGATCCGGGCAACCTTGGTGAGCAGGAGGCGGCCGAGTGTTTGCTGTTCGGTCTCGGCGGCCTCCGTGGCGCTAAGAAGGCTGAGCAGGGCTGTCCCCTGGGATCCAAATTCCTCAACGGTGGTGATCCTGGTGAGTAAATCGAGGACTTTGAAGCGCTGCCTGCGAGCGAGGGGTGAGCTGGTCTGCGCGAGTGTCGCGATTGACGCCGAGTCAAGACCTTCTCGACCGAAACCGCGTCGAGTGCCGGCAGAAGTCGCTTTGGCTGACGCCCTCGTCGGTGAGAACGATGTTGATCGCGTCGAGGAGGTGTGACTTTCCGGCCTCGTTCGTGCCCACTACGGCGGTGATGTCCCCTTCAAGAGGAACGCGCACATGTGGGAGCCACCCGTCAGTTGTTTCCTGCCAGGTCCTCTTGGATGAGCCGGGGTTTGCCTTCAGCTCATAGTCATAGTTGAACAACTTGTACCCAACGAATAAACACCTCACGGATACGCACGCTAACCCCTCCAGCCCCTCGACTCCGAGGCTTAGAAACCATGAGCCTCGGACACTCTGGGTGAGATCACGAACTCAGGCCCCGTCCGGTTTAGGCCATCAGCGATAGCTGCATCCCACTGACCGGAGAGCTTCGTCGCGCCAGCATTTACCACGCCTGAGGCACCCCTCGAAGTCGAGGACAGCAGCCCACGAACCAACCGGTTCTGCCGCTGGCGCGAACCGTGGTCACCAACCCAGTCCGGGATCGAGTGGCGGCACGACCGCGGCCGTGCGGTCCGCCACCAGCACAGTCGGGAGGCGAGGCCGCAGCGCTTCGGGTCGCCGGTTCCTCGGAATCAAGGCAGGATCACCGCAGGTCGGGGTGCACCCTAGTCGGCGAGAGCTCCGGCGGGCGACCTCAGCGGGTTTGGGACGCTTCAGTTGGTCGATGGAGGTCGTGTGAGCCTCGATTCCGCGCGAAGGGGCCTTTTGTCGATCTTTCCGGTCGGGCCGAGGGGAGTGCGTCCACCTGCTTGATCAGGCGGGGTACTTGTAGGGGTCCAGTCGTTCTATGCAGTAGTCGGTGAGCTGCCGGGTGTCGATGCGGTGTCCGGGACGTGCCGCCGCGCTGGCGGCTTCGCGTGCGCCGGAGCGGCGCGACCGGGCACTGGGCGCGGAGGCGCGATAATCCTCGAAAAGGCGTGCCGCCTGCACTCCAGGTTGCGGCTGCCGCCGGCACCTACGACCACCCACGACCACCTGCGACGAGGTTGAGGCCCTGCCTAACGCGCTCGCTGCTGCGCCCCCTGCACAACTGGACGCCGCCTGGGCCTATCTGGTCCGCCGCCCGGTTTTCGCTGCGTAACCCTTAGCCGTCCGGGCAACCGTTTCGGGCATGGGCCCTCCGAGGTGCGCGGTGCCTGGTCAGTCGCGGCGGGGCCGCTCTAGGACGAAGCGGTCGACGGGACGTGACCCGTTGCCAGTGACGGCGTAGTAGGTGACGGTGATCCGGGTGGTGCCGCCGCGGTGTCCCGGGTCCACGTCGAAGGCGCAGAAGCCGTAGGGGTTGTGGCGGTCTCGGAATGCCGACCAGGGGGCGGGCTCCTTGACGTAGATGGGCTTGAGGTGGTTGAGCACCTCGGGGTCGCGCTCGTCGCTCAGGTCGACGATGACCTTGGCCTCGGGCTTCTCGTAGAGCAGCCCGTTGGACGCGTGGCCCATGCCGCCGCCGCCGATGACCATGTGGACCGTGCCCTTGCTGGTGTCGGCGTGCCGCAGATCGCTGGAGACGGGAATCGGGGTCATGGTCGAGTTGGACTGGTGGCCGCGGATGGGCAGCGACCGCTCGTAGTGGTGTTCGTGGCCGCACACCACCAGGTCGACGCCGTACTTGTCGAACAGCGGCAGCCATGACCTGCGTACGCCCAGGTCGGCGCCGTTGCCGTCGGCGGTGGAGATGGCGACCTGGTGCATGCAGACCACGATCCAGTCGATGCCGCGGTCGGCGCGGGTCCGGCGCAATTCCCGCTCCAGCCAGCGTTCCTGGGCGCCGGCGGAATAGCCCCGGATGTACGAGCCGCCGCCGTCCTGGATGGCCACGTCGTCGTTCTGCAGCAGGTGGGAGAACGTGCTGAAGCCGCCGAGGTAGCCGGTCACCGCGAAGGGCCGTATGAAGCGGTGCGGTGGGCCGCTGAGCAGGTACGTGGTGAGCACGCCCATGACGAGGCAGGCCAGCATGTTGATGGTGAAGGTGTTCCAGGCGAACCCGGTCTTCGCCGTCGGGATCGCTTCACCGAGCCCGTACCGGGACAGGGCGCCGAGCGCACCGCCCATCGCGATCTCGGCGATGACACGCGGTTTCAGTCCGGGCGGGGGCGGTTTGCCCCGGTGCGGGTGGAGGGCGGCGGCCTCGGCTCGTTCGCCGCGTTGCAGGCGGGTGTTGGTCATTGGTCGGCCGTCCGGGCGAGTAGATCGCGGACGGCGTCGAGGGTTCGGCGGTAGGCCGCGTCCACCTCGGGGGAGCGGTCGCCGAGGATCCGGGCCCAGGCGCCGCAGCCCGCGGGCAGGACGCTCGCACCACCGCGCAGCCCGGATTCGGTGATCGCCTGGTGCATGGTGTCGGCGGCCCGCTGGGCGGGTTTGGCCCCGGTGATCACGTAGAGGGACGCCATGAGCCCGAAGTCGTCCATGGCGGTGGGCCCGGTCACCGGGCACTCGGCGGGGACGAGCCGGATCGGGTCCGCGAACAGCAGGCGCCCGCCGGGGTCGTGGACGTCCAGGTCGGTGCAGTAGGCGGTGTAGGCGTGCCGTTCACCGCGGGCCAGACGTCCCGCCATGAGTTTCTCGCCGAGGACGATCGTCGCGTCCGGGTCGGCGGTCACGCGCAGGCGCTGGTAGTAGCGCGAGCCGCCGAACGGGATGGTGGTCTCGGGCAGGTATTCGACGTAGGCGCCGGCGGCGGCGGTGATGTCGATCATCTGGGTGGCGTAGTCGTGGTCCATCCGGTAGAGCCGCGTGGCGGTCTGGGTGGTGACGTGCACCGACGTCCCGGGTCCGCAGTCCAGTTCCATGCGGTACCGGTCGCCTTGCAGGACGCCTCCTCCCGAGGACATGACCATCACGTGCGGCATTCCGGGCCGGGCGGGGTCCGGATACAGCGGGCGGGTGGTGTGCAGCGGCGCCTTCTGGAAGTGGCCGGTCAGCACCGTCCCGCCCCCGGTCTCCGCGAAGGCCAGTTCGAGCACGCCGACTTTGCCCGCTGCGCCGACCGGAAGGGTGTCGGGGACGGCGGCGTGGTCGGCGACGGCGGCGGGCAGCCATTCGGGGGTGCAGCGCTCCGGCGCGCAGCGGTCCTGCGCGGCCGGGGCGGGGACGCCCGCGGCCCCGCTCGCAGGAGCGGGCGACCGCTCGGGTGCGGTCACGGCACCGGTGAGCACGTCGACTCCTTGCGTGCGAGGACGAAGTCGGCGACGTCGGCGACACCGGTCCCGGTGAGGCAGTCGGTCAGGACGACCGGGCCGCCGTGGCGCACCGCGCGGGCGTCGCGTTCCATGACCGTCAGGTCGGTGCGCACGTAGGGCGCGATGTCGATCTTGTTGATCACCAGCAGGTCGGAGTCGGTGGTGCCGGGCCCGCGCTTGCGCGGCATCTTCTCCCCCTCCGCGGTGTCCAGGACGAACACGTACACGTCGGCCAGCAGGGGGCTGAAGGTGAGCGTCAGGTTGTCGCCGCCGCTCTCGAACAGCAGCAGGTCGATGTCGGGGAACCGGTCGAGCAGTTCGGCGGCGGCGGCGAGGTTCATCGTGGGGTCGTCGCGGACCGCCGTGTGCGGGCACGACCCCGTCTCGACGCCGACGACGCGGTCGGCGTCCAGCGTCCCCGCGAGGGTGCGGCGGACGTGCTCGGCGTCCTCCTGGGTGTAGATGTCGTTGGTGATGACGCCGGGGCTCAGCCCCCGGCCGACCAGGACGGGCACCAGCGCCTCGATGAGGGCGGTCTTGCCCGACCCGACCGGGCCGCCGACACCGATCTTGTACACCTGCTCCAGTTCCATGCGCGTCCCTTCGGGTGATGTTCGGGTCAGGTGATGAACAGGCGGGCCTCGGCCCGCTCGTGCGCGGCGGCGACCGCGTCCGCCGCCGGGGTGGAGGCGTGCAGGTCCCGCGGGTCCCGGGCGGCCAGCGCCGCCCCCGCCGCCCGGGTGACCTCGGGCCGGATCTCGCGCAGCAGCAGCTGCGCGCGCCGGAAGTCGATCCGGCCGAGCCGCACCGACGCCGCCGCGCAGCCGGCGGCGAAGGCGTACAGGTCGCTTGCCACGGCGTGCTGGACGGGCACTCCCAGGCCGGCGTGCACGGCGCCCACGACGACGGCGTGGTTGCCGGGCGTGGCGCGGTCGGCGACGAGCCGTCCCAGCCGTGCCGCCGGGGCGGAGGCGAACGCTGCGTCCGCGCTGTCGATGACCTGCCGTCCGGTGCGGACGGACGCCGTCCGCTGCTCCTGGTTGAGTTTGATCGCGTGGAGCCTGCGGTCGGTCTCGACCACCCGGTCCCAGTCGCCTGCCGACACCGCCCGGTGCGTCAGCGCGAGCGCCGCCGCGTCGGCGGTGCCCGCGGCCCGGACCAGGCCGGACACGAGCGCCGTCAAGTCGTCCGCCCCGGCCAGGCCCGCTTGGACGTACCCCTCCAGGCCGTGCGACAGCGTGTAGAGCCCGCTGGGGAAGCCGGAGTCGGTGAGCTGGAGCTGCGCCAGCAGCGGCCCCTGATCCTCGGTCTCCGGCGCGTGGTCGCGGCGCGTCATACGATGTAGTACAGCCTGGTCAGCGGCAGTTTCTTGGCCGGTTCGATGGTCGCCGGGTCGCCGTCCACGCTGACCCGGTAGGTTTCCGGGTCGACCTGGATGTCGGCCACGGTGGAGTTGCGGACCATGTGACGTTTGTCCACGCTGCGGCACTGCCGGACGGGGCGGATCAGCCGCCGCAGGCCGAGCCGTTCGGGGACGTCCTCCTCGATCGCCGCCGCCGACATGAACGTCACGCACGTCTTGCGCAGCGCGTCGCCGAAGCACCCGTAGGTCGGCCGCAGGTACACCGGCTGCGGGGTGGGCAGCGAGGCGTTGGTGTCGCCGAGCTGCGCCCAGCTGATCAGCCCGCCCTTGACGACCATCCACGGCTTGGCGCCGAAGGAGTGGATCGGCCACAGCACGATGTCGGCGAGCTTGCCGTCCTCCAGCGACCCGATCGTGTCGGCCATCCCGCTGGCGCGGGCCGGGTTGATGGTGAGCTTGGCCAGGTAGCGCAGGACGCGGTTGTTGTCGTTGCGGGTGGAGTCCCCGTCCATCGGGCCGCGCTTGTCCTTGTTGTGGTGGGCGACCTGGAACGCCCGGGTGAACGACTCGCCGACGCGTCCCATCGCCTGGGAGTCCGAGCCGATGATGCTGATGATCCCGAGGTCGTGCAGGACGGTCTCGGCCGCGATCGTCTCGGCGCGGACGCGGCTCTCGGCGAACGCCAGGTCCTCGGGGACGTCGTAGCTGAGGTGGTGGCAGACCATGGTCATGTCCAGCAGCTCGTCGGTCGAGTTCACCGTGTAGGGCAGCGTCGGGTTGGTCGAGGCGGGCAGCACGTTCGGCTCGCCGGTGATGCGCAGGATGTCGGGCGCGTGCCCGCCGCCCGCGCCTTCGGAGTGGTAGGTGTGGACGGCGCGGCCGTTGATCGCGTCGATGGTGTCCTCGACGAACCCGGCCTCGTTCAGCGTGTCGGTGTGCAGCGTGATCTGGACGTCGTGGTGGTCGGCGACGCTCAGCGCGCAGTCGATGACCGCCGGGGTGGAGCCCCAGTCCTCGTGCACCTTCAACCCGGCCGCGCCGGCCCGGACCTGGTCGTCCAGCGGGGCGTGCAGGCTGTTGTTGCCCTTGCCGTACACCGCGATGTTGATCGGGATGTCCTCGTAGGCCTGCAGGATCCGGGCGATGTTCCACGGCCCCGGCGTGCAGGTGGTGCCGCGGGAGCCGTCCGCGGGTCCCGTGCCGCCGCCGACCAGGGTGGTGATCCCGTTGCTGAGGGCGTTGAAGGCCTGCTGCGGCGCGATGAAGTGGACGTGGGTGTCGATCGCGCCGGCGGTCGCGACGAGGTTCTCCCCGGAGATCACCTCGGTTCCGGCCCCGACGATCAGCCGCCGGTCCACGCCGTTCTGGGTGTGCGGGTTGCCGGACTTGCCGATCCCGGCGATCTTCCCGTCCTTGATCCCGATGTCGCCCTTGACGATGCCCAGCACCGGATCGACGATCACGGCGTTGGTGATGACCGTGTCGAGCGCGGTGGTGGCGTTGCGCGAGGCGGGGTCGGCCGCCATCCCGTCCCGGGCCGTCTTGCCCCCGCCGTACTGGGTCTCGTCGCCGTAATGGCCTTCGGTGTGGTCCTTTTCGACCTCCACCACCAGATTGGTGTCGCCCAGGTGGAAACGGTCACCAACGGTCGGACCGTACATGGCCGCGTACTTCTTGCGAGAGATCGTCGTCATCGTCGTCAGCCCTTCTTCGACCGGCCGCCTGCGGCACTTTTCGAGGATTTCTTCGCACGCGATCCGGTCTTCTTCGGCTCCGGCGCCGGCTCGTCGAGATATCCGCGGGCGCGTGCCCTGGCCAGCGCCTCGGTCCTGGCGGCCTGGGACCGGGCGCTGCCGTTCAGCAGGCCGCCGAACCCGACGATGCGCAGCCCGCCGCCGTACTCGACCAGCTGCACCTGCTTGGTGTCACCTGCCTCGAACCGGACGGCGGTGCCGGCCGGGATGTCCAGCCGCATTCCGAACGCCTTCTCACGGTCGAAGCGCATCGCCCGGTTGACCTCGAAGAAATGGAAATGGGAACCGATCTGCACGGCCCGGTCACCGGTGTTGTGCACGGTGAGCGTCTCTTTGCGCTGTCCGGCGTTGAGTTCGATCGATCCCGTTCCGAACATGTAGGTGTCATCCGCCATGGACGGCCGCCCCCTTAAAGGCTCGCCTCAGTGGTCTCATGAGGTGATGGTGGTCGCTCTGGGTGTGGGCGTGGTGATGGTGGTGCGCGTGGCCCGCCGCCAGGCCGTCGTCGCCGTCGCGGTGCCAGCGCCGTTCCGCCTCGGCCGCCCGCTGGCGGACCAGCGCGTCCACCGCGGCCGGGCCGAGCAGCGGCCCGGCGGTCAGGGCGGCGTCGCACGCCGGAGGTGGCGCCAGCGAGGCGGGCACGAGCACGACCTCGCGGGCGCCCAGCCGGTGGCAGCGGTCCACGCCCTCGGGCACGTCGGGCTCGCCGCCGTCGATCGCGACCTCCACCCAGCGGACCGGCACGTGCCGCCGGACAAGCCGCGCCACCTTGAACAGCTCGGCGTCGTCCTCGGGCGCGCCGGCCGGCGCCACCAGCAGGACGGCCCGGTCCGCGCTCGCGCCGCGCATCGCCCGCACCAGGGCCGCCCGGAGCCAGCCGACCAGGTGCGTCACTGAGCCGAGCGGCTCGGCGAGCAGCAGGTCCCCGCGTCCTCTCCCGCGGGCCGTCCAGGCGATCGCCTGCGCGGCGGCGGGCGCGAGCGCCG
The DNA here is from genome assembly GCF_044326405.1 of Actinomadura sp. 1N219. Lineage (NCBI taxonomy): Bacteria > Bacillati > Actinomycetota > Actinomycetes > Streptosporangiales > Thermomonosporaceae > Actinomadura > Actinomadura sp. 1N219. Next base: position 36,859 of record NZ_JBIRAY010000013.1, read on the forward strand.
GGTCGCGGCCGAGCGTCATCGGGACGACGACGGCGCGTGGACGCGCGGCGAGCGCCAGCGACAGGCCCCGCCCGGGCCCGGCGACCTCTGCGCCGGCCCGGCATCCGCGCAGCGCGCCGGGCGGGCATTCGTGCCCGCCGACGCGCAGGACCGTGCGCCCCGTCCCGGCACCGGCTCCGGCGCCTGGATCGGGGCGGGACGTGTCCGGCGGCACGGTCACTTGCTTCCGCCGACGGGATCGTGGCAGGAGACCAGCTTGGTGCCGTCGTCGAAGGTGGCCTCGACCTGGATGAGCTTCAGCATCCCGCGCACTCCGGGCAGCACGTCGTCGGGCCCGACGACCTTCTTGCCCAGCTCCATGCAGTCGGCGACGGACTTGCCGTCCCGCGCGGCCTCCACGATGGCGGCGCTGATCAGCGCCACCGTCTCGGCGTAGTTCAGTTTCAGGCCGCGCTTGCGGCGCCGGTCGGCCAGCTCCGAGACGGTGAAGATGAGCAACTTGTCGATCTCACGTGGTGACAGGTTCATCTGGGTCCTCTCTGCCCGGGATGGTGTCGGGCGGCGGGCGGCCCCTCACCTGGCCTCACCCGGCCCGCCGGATCTTCGGATAGCGCGGGACGGCGGCCAGGAACACCCAGCAGACCAGCACGTACGGCCAGGTCAGGGTGTGCCCGCCGACCACGTCGAACAGGTTGGTGAGGCCGGCGGTGAGGCCCGCCGCGGTCGCCGCGCCGATCGCCGCGTAGACGGCGCCGACCGGGCTGAGCGCGATGAACGTCCCGGCCAGCGCGACGCCGGTCAGGACCGAGTTGTAGCCGTACAGGCCCGCGCCGATATCAGCCGCCTGCGCGCCGAGCCACCAGCCGATCAGCAGCCCGACCAGGCTCGACGCCGCGGCCACCGCCGCGACGAACCGGCTCGCCAACGCCAGCCCGGCCAGGAAGATCACGCCGACGTACCACTCGTCCTGGAAGAACACCTGCGCTACCCCGTTCAGCAGGCCGTGCCAGAAGTCGCTCCAGGACATCGCGGTACCGGGGTCGGTGGCCGACGGCGGTGCGGTGTCGGGCCGGTTCTCCCACACCCGGTGGAAGGACGGCGCGCCGATCGCCATCACCGTGGTGACGACGCAGAACGGTCCGGTGGAGGCGGGCAGGCCATACGGCTTCAGGACGGTGCCCATCGCGGAGGTGAGCACACTCCCGGCGACCGTGGCGCCGACGACCAGCGCCGCCGTCATCCAGTTCGCGCCCAGGTAGAGCGCCAGCGCGACACCGGTGAGGGTCCCGCAGAACCCCTCAAGCCCGATCGAGACCTGGTCCCACGCGACCCCCATCAGATATGCCGTCACGGTCGCCGCGAGGGTGCCCAGCAAACCGAAGACACCGAATTGCCAGCCTCCCGCGAAAAGCCCCGCGATGAAGATCAGTCCTGTCCATTGACTGGTCTGGAAGATCACCTGCGCGACGCCTTTGGGCACCGTCGAAGCGGCGTCCGAAGGCCGCTCCTTCACGGGCGGCCGCGCCCCACCGGACACCTCCCCCGACGATGACCGCACGACGTTTCCCCTTGAACGCAAATCTCGTATCGTGTGGCGCCGCGCAGACGGGTGCCTCACGGGATACCGAGGGGCACGTTCCCTTGGGTGACGCACAGTAACGACGGTGCTCCGTCAACAGTTGGCCAAGGGGCCGCCGAGGTCAGCCCGCCGTGAAGGCGGCATCCGACCCTCTCTCTTGTTCCTCATCGGTCATGCGCATCCGGACGAGCCGGTCGACCATTTGACCGATGACGTAGGTCACGGCGAATGCGTAGAGCCCGACGGCGAGGACCGCGACGACCTGCCTGCCCAGCACCGAGGCCGATCCGCCGTAGAAGAGTCCCGCTGTGCCCGGCCCCCAGCTCGTGGCCACGAAGCCCAGTGACACCATTCCCACGATTCCGCCGGCACCGTGGATTCCGGTGACGTCCAGCGTGTCGTCGTATCCAGCGACGAGCTTCAGTTCGACCGCGTAGGTGCACACCACCGCTGCGACGACCCCGATGAGAAAAGCGCCCTCGACGTTGACGAAGGCGCAGGCCGGGGTAATGGCCACCAGCCCGGCCAGCGCCCCGCTGCTCGCTCCCAGGCGGCTGAAGTGCCGGCTGCGTATCCATTCCAGGAGCCGCCAGGCGAGCATGCCGGAGCAGCCCGCGATCATGGTGCTGACGAAGGCTCTGGCCGCCAGGGCGCCGTCGCTCAGTGCCGATCCGGCGTTGAAGCCGAACCAGCCGAACCACAGCAGAGCCAGGCCCAGCAGAACGAACGGGATATTGTCCGGGCGCGGGCCTTCCGCGCGCCGGAAGGAGGCTCCGCGGCCCAGGACCAGTGCCATCGCCAGGCCCGAGATGCCGGAATTCAACTCGACGACCAGGCCGCCCGCGAAGTCCATCACGCCCCATTCGTTGAGCCATCCGGACGGGGCGAAGACCCAGTGCGCTATGGGCAGGTAGACCAGCGTCACCCACATCACGACGAACAGGATCCACGGTCCGAACCGGGCCCGGCCCGCGATCGAACCGCTGATCAGGGCGACGGTGATGATCGCGAAGGTGAGCTGGAAGCAGGCGTAGATCTGTTCGGGGATCCGCCCCTGGAGGGCCTGCGGTGTGACGTTGCCGAGGCGCCAGTCTCCCCAGCCGATGAGCCCGATACCGCCGACGTCCTTGCCGAAGGCGATTCCGTACCCGTAGAGGAACCACAGGATGGTCACCAGGCTGATGGAGATGAAGCTCATGTAGAGGGTCGTCAGCATGTTCTTGGAGCGAACCATGCCGCCATAGAAGAAGGCGAGACCCGGTGTCATGAGCAGCACCATCGCGGTGCTCACGAAAAGCCAGGCTGAATCGCCGGAATTCAGTTGCGCGGACATGTGCACCTTCCCGGTCGCTGCTCTCGGGAGGGCGGCGGCGGGGGAACACCGTGCGGACTATGTCTTCTCCGCGCCCGCGCCCGCGGCAAACGTCAGGTGTCACGAATTGACTCGTCCTTGGCGAATGCCGCATTGGACGCTCGCCTGAAGGAGGCGGCCGGTCACGCGGGCCCACCCACTGCCCTGACGCAGGGGAGTAGTTTGATCACGGTGGGTAGCGGGCAGTCTCGCACGAGATCACGCCGGTCGCGTCGACCGGCCACTGGCAGCAGTCCAGGACCAACCCGCCGCTACCCGCCAAGTGCGGGCTCGACGTGGCGCTTGTCCTGGACCTGTCCTCGTCCGTCGGCAGATTCCTGCCTTCGCGGCGTGGTCCTCTTCTTCGGCCAGGATGCTCTCCATGATGCGGCGGCTGGTCGGGTCGGCGTCGCCGAGCCAGCGGATGATGTCCTGGTAGGACTGGATGACGATGCGCTCGGCCGTCGGGTTGCCGTCGGTGAGAACGACCACGAGCTGGTAGCGCTGAGCAGCCTGGGCGACGGTGCCCAGGGCCACGTCCCAATTGGTGCCGGTGCCCAGTCCCCAGTCGGCGTAGCGTTCCTTGAAGGCGTCCGCCCCCGCCTGCGGCGTTGGAGCAGCGCCACGGCGAAGAGCGGTAACCCTCCGGACCGTCCTCCGACAGAACATAGGTTCCCGGCTCGACTACGCGGCCGGTAACCGCGTCCTCGCCGCTACGACCCCGCACCGTGGTCGGACCCGCCGCGGACAGGATCCAGTCCTGCGGCCGCGCCTCCCCGCCGTGAACCTTCTTGACGAGCGTCAGGCGCGGCGGCTCGGGCGTGGGCGGTTCGCGCTCCGGCCGGTTGTAGACCATGCAGGTCACCGACGCGCCGCTCGCGACGTCCACTGTGAACCCATCCGTGGCCCTGTTCTCCACGGGAACCTGTTCGCCGGTGACGCGGTCGACGCAGGTGGCGTTCGCGCCGTCCTGGGTCCTCTCCCTCGTTGCCCTGCGGGACGATCTGCTTCACCACCGACAGGGACCCCTCGCACTGGCTCAGGACGAGCTCGCGCAGGGCCGCTCCGGCGGCGGCGTAGTCCTCGGTCTGGTAGTAGTCGGCGGCGTCGTGGTTCGTGCCGTCGAACACGGTCGGTCCCGAGATCGCCCGCAGGTTGAGCCCCGTCAGGCCCTCCGAGGTCGAGGGCGATCGGGTCACCATCGGCCCGGAGGCCGACGTGGTCTGCGTGATCGTCAACAAGCACAAGCCGGACGACGAGCCGCTCCCACCGACGCTGCGCCGGTGATCGTCATGCGCCGGACGCCGCCGACGCTCTACCGGACGGACCAGAGCGGGAACGACCGCCGCGACTGAGCGGTCCCCGCGCCGAACGGCCGGCACTTGAACCCGTCGGCACCTGAAACGGCCGTTCCACCGACTGCCCGGTGGGACGGCCGCTTTCGGGTCCCCGGACAGCCCTGATCGCGCTCGCACTGGCGTGGTGCACGGTCGCCGCGGGCCTTGACCGGAACACGCACAGCACCTGGGGCAGCTGCGACTCCGCCCGATCCGCCAGCTCGGCGAGCGCTGCCCGCACACTCATCAACCCCGCACAACTGCCGTCCGGCGGGCCCAAGACTCGTTCGTGACGAGCCAAAAGAGCGATCAAGGCCGTGTCCGACGGAAGCCGACAGGGCAATCCGCCTTATGCACCGAAACGACATCGCGTCCGACCGGCTCCTTGAAGTCGTGGTCGCTCTCTGGGCGTGACGCCCTGATCGTCGCCGAGCCGAGGAGGGCGTGACTTGCAGGGCTACTCCACCGCGCCGACCACCGAGGGACCCCTGGCGCAGATCCCGGACTGGGGAATACGGAAGATCAAGCGGCATGCCGGACTGATCGCGGTCGGCGGGTTCCTGTTCGGCTTCGACACCGGGGTCATCTCCGGAGCGCTGCTGTACATCAAGACCGACTTTCACCTGAACTCCTTCGAACAGGGCAGCGTGGTGAGCGTGCTGGTCCTGGGCGCCATGGTGGGAGCGCTGGCGTCCGGTCGGCTCGCCGACCGGCTCGGACGGCGCTGGATCTTCGGTCTGGAAGGAGCGGTGTTCGTCGCCGGCACGGCGCTCGCGGCGCTGGCACCCGACTACGTGGTACTGATCGCGGCCCGGCTGATCCTCGGGCTGGCCGTCGGGGCCGCCTCGGCGACCGTCCCGCCCTACCTGTCGGAGATCTCCCCGAAGGAGATCCGCGGCCGGCTCCTCACCCTGAACCAACTGATGATCACGCTTGGGATCCTGGTCGCCTACATGGTCAACCTCGCCTTCGCCGGCAGCGGGAACTGGCGTGCGATGATCGCCGTCGGCGCGATTCCGGCACTGGTGATGGTCGCCTCGGCGATTTGGGTGCTGCCCGAGTCACCCGAATGGCTCCTGTCGCACGGGCAGCGGCGGAAGGCCCGCGACCTGATCGCCGGAGTCAGCGACCAGGACACCGCCGACCAGCTGCTCCGGCGCCGCGACCAGCTGCGGCAGGAGCAGGACAGGGCGACCCCGCAGGACCAGCGCGTTTCCGGATGGCGCTCGCTACTGACCGACCGCGTCCGGCCCGCGCTGATCGTCGGACTGGTGCTGGCGGCGACGCAGCAGTTCGGCGGCATCAACACGATCATCTACTACGCGCCGACGATCATCGAGAAGACGGGGCTGACCGCGTCCAATTCGATCGTCTACTCCATCGCGATCGGCATCATCAACCTGGTCATGACGCTGGTCGCGATCCGGCTGATCGACACCGCCGGGCGCCGCGAACTGCTCCTGGTCTCGTTCGCCGTGATGGCGGTCACCATGGCGCTGCTCGGCCTGGCGTTCGTGGCGGACTGGGGCTCGGTCCCGACGCTGCTGTTCATGGTGCTCTACATCGGCGGATACGCCGGCGGCGTCGGCCCCGTCTTCTGGACGCTGATCGGCGAGATCTTCCCGCCACAGGCACGCGCGACCGGGTCCGGCGCCAGCACCGCCCTGAACTGGGCGAGCAACTTCACGATCAGCCTGCTCTTCTTGCCGATAGTCGGGCTCATCGGGGAGGGCGAAACCTTCTGGATCTTCGCGGTGGTCTCGGCGATCGGCCTGCTGTTCACCAGCCGCTACATCCCGGAGACCAAGGGACGGGACTTCGCTCAAGTCGACCGCGAGCTGCAAAAGCGCTTCAGGCGTCGACATCAGGCCGAGAAGGGCGGGTAGGCCGTCCAGCGCCGGTCACGTCCAGCCGGCCGATTCCCCGGCGGCCCGGTCTGGAAGAAACGTGGCACCGCAGAACACTGGAGGTGATGTGGCAACGGCGAAGGAACGCCTGCTCGCGGACCGCGAGGACACGCTGGAGCTCGTGGCGTCGCTGAGCGCCGACTGGGACGGCGTCGTCAACGCCTCGGCGCAGGCCAACGTGGACGACGAACACGACCCGGAGGGAGCCACCATCGCCTTCGAACGCTCCCGGATCGAGGCGTCCTTGACCCGCGCCCGCGACCGCCTGGCCGACATCGACGATGCGCTGCGCAGGCTGGACGACGGTACCTACGGCGTCTGCGAACAATGCGGTGGCACCATCGCGGCCGAGCGCCTCCAAGCGCGCCCGTTCGCCCGCACCTGCTTCGCCTGCGCCAGCAACTGAGCTGTTCAGCACCGGAGCAAGGCATCTTTCCTGGAGTCCTTTCGATAGGCCAGGCCCTTGAGAAACAAAAGAGTGCACCATCAAGAGCAATCGTTCCTCTGGCCCCGATTCATTCCGGTTTCCGGCATTGTCCTCAAGGGCACTCCCGTACCACTGGGTGGACGACCATCGGGCACACACGTCCGCTGCCCACAGATGCTGCGAGCCCGCACATAGGGCTGGGAAGGGCTGGCTTGAGCGTGGCACGTCGACGTTTCCTGGAGTGGCCGGTCGTGCGGCAGGTGCGGTCGGGTGATCTGCTCGGCCGCGGGCCGGCGGTGACGTCCGCCCGGACGCGTGACCTCACCGCGCGGACGTCGACCGCCGACCGCGTCGTGCGGAGCGTGTGCCCCTACTGTGCGGTGGGCTGCGGCCAGCGGATCTTCGTCAAGGACGAGAAGGTCGTCCAGATCGAGGGCGATCCCGACTCGCCGATATCCCGCGGCCGGCTGTGTCCCAAGGGGGCGGCGAGCGAGCAGTTGGTCAACTCGCCGGGACGGCAGACGCACGTGCTCTACCGCGCTCCGCATGCCACCGAATGGCAGCGCCTCGACCTTGATACTGCCCTGGACATGGTGGCCGACCGGTTCGTGGAATCGCGCCGCAAAACCTGGCAGCAGCGCGACGAGAAGGGCCGCCTGCTGCGCCGCACCATGGGCATCGCGGCCCTGGGCGGCGCGACTCTGGACAACGAGGAGAACTATCTCATCAAGAAGTTCTTCACCGCCGCCGGCGCGATCCAGATCGAGAATCAGGCGCGCATTTGACACTCGGCCACGGTTCCCAGTCTGGGAGCGTCATTCGGGCGCGGCGGCGCGACACAGTCCCTGCAGGACATGGCCAATGCCGACTGCATCGTCATCCAGGGCTCCAACATGGCCGAGTGCCATCCCGTGGGGTTCCAATGGGTGGAGGAGGCGCGGGCCCGCGGGGCGACGGTGATCCATGTCGACCCGCGCTTCACCCGCACCTCGGCGGTGTCGGACCGGCACGTCCCGATCCGGGCCGGGTCCGACGTGGTGCTGCTCGGCGCGCTGATCAACCATGTGCTCACCCGCGACCTGTGGTTCAGGGACTACGTCGTCGCCTACACCAACGCCGCGACCGTGATCAATAAGGACTTCCGCGACACCGAGGACCTCGGCGGGCTGTTCTCCGGCTTCGACCCCGAGACCGGCCACTACGACCCGTCGACCTGGGCCTACGCCGAACAGGACGAGGGCGAGGGGAGCACGGCGCGCGCCCGGCCGCTCGGTGGCCGTCTGGAGCACGGCGCCGACGCCTCGGCCAGCGCGAGCGGTGACCATTACGGCGAGGGCGGTCCGGTCCTGGGCCACAGCCGGGTGCAGCGCGATGAGACCCTTCAAAATCCGCGGACGGTGTTCCAGATCCTCAAACGGCACTACGCGCGCTACACACCCGAAATGGTCCGGGACGTCTGCGGAATCAGCCTCGAAGACTTCGCCTATCTGGCGCGTGCGGTCACCGAGAATTCCGGCCGGGACCGGACCACCTGTTTCGCTTACGCGGTCGGCTGGACGCAGCACACGCTGGGTGCGCAGTTCATCCGCACCGCGGCGATCCTGCAATTGCTGCTGGGCAATATGGGGCGTCCGGGCGGCGGCATCATGGCGTTGCGCGGGCACGCGACGATCCAGGGTTCCACCGACATTCCGACGCTGTTCAATCTGCTCCCCGGTTACCTGCCGATGCCCAAGGCGGGCCGTCACGACACGTTCGAGGAATACCTGGAGGCGATCGCGTCCAAGCGACAGAAGGGCTTTTGGGCCGACGCCGACGCCTACACCATCAGCCTGCTCAAAGCGTGGTGGGGCGACGCCGCCCGCGCGGAAACCGGCTGGGCCTACGACTACCTGCCGCGGCTGACCGGCCCGCACGGCACCTACCAGACCGTGACCGGGATGCTGGCCGACCAGGTGGAGGGCTATTTCCTGTTCGGCCAGAACCCGGCGGTCGGGTCGGCCAACGGCCGGATGCAGCGGCTCGGCATGTCCCACCTGAAGTGGCTGGTGGTGCGAGACCTGAACCTCATCGAGTCGGCCACGTTCTGGAAGGACGGCCCCGAGATCGCGTCCGGCGAACTGCGCACCGAGGACATCGCCACCGAGGTGTTCTTCCTGCCGGCCGCGAGCCACGTGGAGAAGGCCGGGTCGTTCACCCAGACCCAGCGGCTGCTGCAATGGCGCCACAAGGCTGTCGCGCCGCCGGACGACTGCCGCAGCGACCTGCGGTTCATGATCGAGCTGGGCCGCCGGATCAGAGCGAGGCTGGCCGCCTCGACCGACCCGCGCGACCGGCCGCTGCTCGACCTCACCTGGGACTACCCCGCCGACGACAACGGCGACCCCGACCCGGAATCGGTACTGGCGGAGATCAACGGCCACCACGTCACCGGCGCGGACGCGGGCAGGACGCTCTCCTCGCCCACCGAGCTGCGCGCCGACGGCTCCACCGCCGCCGGCTGCTGGATCTACACCGGGGTGTACGCCGGGGGAGTCAACCGGGCCGCCCGCCGCAAGCCCGGCCGCGAGCAGGGCCCGGCGGCGCTGGAGTGGGGCTGGGCGTGGCCGGGCAACCGGCGGATCCTGTACAACCGGGCCTCGGCCGACCCGGACGGCAGGCCGTGGAGCGAGCGCAAGAAGTACGTCTGGTGGGACCGAGAGCAGGGCCGCTGGGTCGGCGACGACGTCGTCGACTTCGTGCCCGACCGCGCCCCCGGCAGCCGTCCCGATCCCGAACTCGGCGGTTCCGCCGCGCTCGCCGGCGACGACCCGTTCGTGATGCAGTCCGACGGCAAGGGCTGGCTGTTCGCGCCGTGCGGCCTGGTCGACGGGCCGCTGCCCACGCACTACGAGCCGCAGGAGTCACCGGTCGCCAACGCGCTCTACCCCCAGCAACGCAATCCCGCCCGGATCACGCTGGCGCGCACCGACAACCTCAGCGCGCCGAGCGCAGGCGAGCCCGGCGCGGGTGTCTACCCGTACGTGTTCACGACCTACCGGCTCACCGAGCACCACGCAGCGGGCGGGATGAGCCGCTGGCTGCCCTACCTGTCGGAGCTGCAGCCGGAGATGTTCTGCGAGGTGTCCCCGGAACTGGCTGCCGAACGCGGGCTGGAGAACCACGGCTGGGCCACCATCGTCTCGCCACGCGCGGCCATCGAGACGCGGGTGCTGGTCACCGAGCGGATGACGCCGCTGGTGGTGGGTGGACGGACCGTCCACCAGGTCGGGCTTCCCTACCACTGGGGCGTGAGCGCCGACGCCGTGGTGAGCGGGGACGCGGCCAACGACCTGATCGGCGTGACCCTCGACCCCAACGTGCTGATCCAGGAGTCCAAGGCCGGGTCCTGCGACATCCGGGCGGGACGCCGGCCGCGCGGCGCGGACCTGCTCCGGCTGGTCGAGGAGTACCAGACCCGGTCCGGCGCGACGATCGAGACCGGCCGCGCACGGATCACCGACCCCACCGACGATCCGAGGGGTGAGAGCTGATGGGGCAGCTGTCGGGGCCGACCGACCCCGCCGCCGACGCACGCTGGACGGACCCGCAACCCCGCAAGGGCTTCTTCACCGACACCTCGATCTGCATCGGCTGCAAGGCCTGCGAAGTGGCCTGCAAGGAGTGGAACCGGAACCCGCGCGACGGCGACCTGGCGCTGCTCGGGTCCTCCTACGACAACACCGGCGGGCTCGGCGCCAGCACCTGGCGGCACGTCGCCTTCGTCGAGCAGGGCCGAGACCGGATCGAACGGGCACGGGCGTCCGGACGCGCCCTGGTAGATCTCGGCATGCCGGGCATCGGCGCACCGGACGCCACCGCCCCCGTCGGCGCGGACACGGCGCCACCCGATACGCCCGAGTTCCGCTGGCTGATGTCCTCCGACGTGTGCAAACACTGCACCCACGCCGGATGTCTGGACGTGTGCCCCACGGGCGCGCTGTTCCGCACCGAGTTCAGCACCGTGGTGGTGCAGGACGACGTGTGCAACGGGTGCGGCTACTGCGTGGCCGCGTGCCCGTTCGGCGTGATCGAACGGCGCACCGACGGCACCGCCGCGCCGACCGCCGAGCGCGGTGAGCGCAAGGGCGAGCAGCCCGAGGTGCCCAAGATCGGCATCGCCCAGAAGTGCACGCTCTGCTACGACCGCATCCGCGAGGACCAGACACCGGCCTGCGCGAAGACCTGCCCGACGACCTCCATCACGTTCGGCGACCGCGCGGAACTGGTCGTCCAGGCCCGCGAACGGCTCGCCCGGCTGCACGCACAGGGGCTCACCGAGGCGCGCCTCTACGGCGCCAACGACCACGACGGCGTCGGCGGCACCGGCTCGATCTTCCTGCTGCTCGACGAGCCGGAGGTCTACGGCCTGCCACCGGACCCGCGCGTCCCGACCGCCGACCTGCCGCAGATGTACCGGCGGACCGGCCTCGCCGCGGCGGCCATGGCGGCCGCAGCCGTCCTCGCCTTCTGGAAGGGACGCTCGTGAGCACCTCCGAATTCGACGGCCTGCGCCCTCCCGAGGCCACCGGCCCGCGCGGCGGGAAACGCCGCAAGCGGCGCCGAGGCGCGGGAGGCGGAGGCGATGGCTCCCGCGAGATGCCGATGGTGCCGGACGCCGAGTTCTCCTCCTACTACGGGCGTCCGGTGGTCAAGCCGGCACCCTGGAGCCACGAGATCGCGGCCTACCTCTTCCTCGGCGGCCTCGCGGGCGGCTCCGGCCTGCTCGCCGCAGGCGCCCAGCTGACCGGACGTCCCACACTGCGCCGCAACGCACGGCTGTCGGCGCTGGCCGCCGTGGGGCTGAGCGGCGCCGCCCTCGTCATGGACCTGGGCCGCCCCGAGCGGTTCCTCAACATGATGCGCACGGTCAAACCGACCTCGCCCATGAACATGGGAACCTGGATCCTGAGCGCCTTCGGCACCGGAACCGGGATCGCCACCGTCGCCGAGATCGACCGGCTCTCGGCCGCCCGGCTTCCGCTCGGCCCGCTCCGCGCGGCGCTGCGGGCCGCCGAGGCACCGGCCGGGCTCGCAGCCGCCCTGTTCGGACCCCTGCTGGCGGCCTACACCGCAATGCTTCTCAGCGACACCGCCACCCCCACATGGAACGCCGCCCGCCACGAACTTCCCTTCGTGTTCGTCGGCTCGGCCGCCCTCGCCGCCGGCGGCCTGGCAATGATCACCACCCCGGCCGCCGAGACCGTCCCCGCACGCCGCCTCGCCCTGCTCGGCGCAGCCGCCGAACTGGTCGCCACGAAGGTGATGCACCACCGGATGGACCCGGTAGCGGCCGAGCCGCTGCACCGCGGCAGGTCCGGCCGGATGCTGCGCTGGAGCCACGCGCTCACCATCGCCGGGGGAGCGGGGACGGCGCTCGGCGGCCACCACCGCGGTGTCGCGGCGGCCTCCGGCCTGGCGCTGATGGCCTCCTCGGCACTGACCCGGTTCGGCGTCTTCGACGCCGGCATCGCCTCGGCCCGCGACCCCCGCTACACCGTCGAACCGCAGAAGAACCGGCTCGCCGCCCGTCGCCAGGCCGGCATCACCCACGACTCGATCACCACCGCCCGCTGACCGGGAGCGGCCGAACAACAGCACGACGGCGCCGCATGATTCCCCAGACCGGCAGGGGAGGTCTTGACGGCGACGTGGTCACTGATCGTCGCCGAGAGGTCGCGGGGGCCTTGCGCCCCCGCCGGGTCCGGGTCCGGCAGCGGTCAATGACCTGCACGTTCACCGGCACCAGCAGGGGTAATGCCATCCGTTCCGGGCAGGACGGCCGCATGAATCGGATTCTGACGGGGATGGCCGCGGGCGCGGCCGGGACCACGGCGCTCAACGTCGTGGGTTACCTGGACATGGCGCTGCGCGCGCGCCCGGCCAGCAGCACTCCCGCCGAGACGGTCCGCAAGAGCGAACGGCTGCTCGGTATCACGCGGTCGGTCAAGGACGGTGACGACGATGGGGTCGAAAATCGCCGCTCGGCCATCGGTGCTCTCCTCGGGGTCGGCTCCGGCCTTGGCGTGGGGGCGCTCTACGGGCTCGCGGCCCCCAAACTCAATGGTGCACCGCTCATAGCGCGCGGCATCGTCGCCGGGCTGACCGCCAACCTCGGCACCACCGGCCCCATGGTCGTGCTGGGCGTCACCGAACCGCGCACCTGGCCGGTCAGCTCGTGGCTCTCCGACCTGGCACCGCACCTGGCCTACGGCATCGTCACAGCAGCCGTCTGGGACCTGATGGAGCCCGAATAGTGCCGCACGTGGCGGATCCGGGGCCGATCGGGGAGCCACGGAGAGAGGCCAAAGGATCACGCAGCGGCGAATGGACGCCGGACCCGCAAGGCGTTCGCCGACTACGCGGCAGGGACCGAAAAGGCCTGGCAGTGAGAAGGAGGTCGGCGAAGGGAGCGGACCTCAAAGATCAACTAGCGTTCGTTCTTCGTGATCCAGCTCGCGCCGGAGGACGCGCAGGCTCGAGTCGGGCAAGCGTCCGGCATGGGTGACCAGCAGCCACAGCGGGCGGACGAGCAGCACCACACCGACGGTCGTCGCGGTGGCCGCGATGACGTCGCCGACCGGCTGGGCCTGCAGTCCTCGCCAGATGCTCGGCAGTTGCTGCCCGATGAGCAGGAACACCAGTCCTTCCAGCAGGAATTCGACGAACTGCCAGACCGCGCCGGTCTGCAGCCTCGATGCCCCGGTCTCTTCTCGTCCGGCGTCGTGCCCGACCATGAGACCCGCGACCACGACCGCGAGCACGCCGGAGGAGTGGATCTCCTCGGCGAGCAGGTAGGCGACGAACGGCGCCGCGAGGGACACGGCGTTCGCGATCAGTGGATCGCCCAGCCACGGCCGTGCCGCCCGGATCGCCAACGCGACGAGCACTCCCACGACCAGGCCGCCGGCGACGGCCAGCGCGAACCGGCCTGACGCGACCGCCCAGGAGAATCCGCCCCCCACCGCCGCGGCGACCGCCACCTGATACGTCGTCAGGGCGGTCGCGTCGTTCAGCAGCCCTTCCCCTTCGATCAACGTGATCAGCCGCGGCGGCAGCCCGGCCCGGCGGCCGATGGACAGCGCGGCGACCGGATCCGGCGGCGCCACCGCGGCGCCCAGGACCATGCCGACCGCCAACGGCATGCCGGGCACCACCAGGGTCACCAGCCCGCCAACGGCGAACGCGGTGACCAGCACGAGCAGCACGGACAAACTGACGATCGGACGCAGATTCGCTCCACCTACCCGGCCACGGCCGGGCCGCACATGGCGAGTGAGATCGCCGGCTGCCGGCGTTCATCGGCGCGGTCATCCCGGGCGCAACTTGATCAACGATTGACTATGGGACGCCTTTCGGCTGCGGCCGTCGCGGGAACTGTGGTCAATGCATCTCGTTGGGGCGGCTTCCATCACTGTTCTGCCGTCGAAGGCTCCGACGACGGGAAGGGAGATTGGTGGACGCGCCGGTTCTGGACCGATGGCAATTCGGTGTCACCATCGTCTACCACTTCCTGTTCGTGCCGCTCACGATCGGCATGGCGTGGTTCGTCGCCGGAATGCAGACCGCCTGGCACCGCACCGGAAAAGAGCATTACCTGCGGATGACGCGGTTCTTCGGGAAGCTCTTCCTGATCAACTTCGCGATAGGCGTCGTCACCGGGATCGTGCAGGAATTCCAGTTCGGCATGAACTGGTCGATGTACTCCCGGTTCGTGGGGTCGGTGTTCGGGGCGCCGCTGGCGATCGAGGCGCTGGTGGCGTTCTTCCTGGAGTCGACGTTCCTCGGGGTGTGGATCTTCGGCTGGGACCGGCTGTCGCCGCGCCTGCACCTGGCGATGATCTGGATCGTGGCGGCGGGTTCGACGGCGTCGGCGTACTTCATCCTGGCGGCGAACTCGTGGATGCAGCATCCGGTCGGGTATGCGATCAAGGACGGCCGGGCCGAGATGAACTCGCTGGGCGAGGTGCTCCTGCAGCCGTTGCAGATCACCCATTTCCTCCACACGATCGGCGCCTCGCTGGTCACGGCCGGGCTGCTGGTCATCGCCGTGTCCGCGTACCGGCTGCGCGGGCGGGAGGACGGCGACGCGACGCTGTTCCGGTCCGCGGCGCGCGGTGCGCTGTGGGCGACGGCGGTCGCCGTGGTCGTGGTGATCGGCGTGGGGCACTACCAGGCGCAGATCCTGGTCAAGGAGCAGCCGATGAAGATGGCCGCGGCCGAGGCGCTGTACGAGACGAAGGCGCCCGCGCCGCTGTCGCTGCTGGCGATCGGGCCCTGGGAGAAGCGCCCTGAGCGGTCCGAGGTCGACATCGCCGTGCCGCACGGCCTGTCGGTGCTCGCCACCGGCGAGTGGAACGGCGAGATCCAGGGGATCAACGACATCGAGCGCGAGTACCAGCGGCGGTACGGGCCGGGCGAGTACACGCCGATCGTCGGCGCGATCTACTGGTCGTGGCGGGTGATGCTCGCCATCGGGTTCCTGGTCCTGCTGTTCAGCGTGGCGTGGCTATGGTTCACCCGCCGGCGCCGATGGCGGTGGCCGCGCCTGTTCGCCTGGACGGCCTACGCGTTCCTCGGCCTGCCGTTCCTGGCCAACACGGCCGGGTGGATCCTCACCGAGATGGGACGCCAGCCGTGGATCGTCCAGGGTCTGCTGAGGACCCATGACGCCGCCTCCCCGAGGGTGGGGGAGAGCCAGGTGATCGCCACGCTGACCGGGTTCGCCGCCCTCTACGGGGTGCTCGCCGCGATCATGGGCTGGCTGATGCTCCGCACGATCAGGAACGGCCCGGAACGTCCCGCGCCCGAACTGACCCGCCAGGACGCCCTGCCCCCGATGGTCTACTGACAGGTCGAGAGGCGCATCACCATGGACACCGTCGGGCATTTCGACCTCCAGACGCTGTGGTTCGCGCTGATCGCGGTGCTCTGGATGGGGTTCTTCCTGCTGGACGGCTTCGACTTCGGCGTCGGCATGCTCTACCCCGTCCTGGGCCGCGACGATCCTGGGCGGCGCGCGCTGCTCGCCACGATCCTGCCCGTGTGGGACAGCTACGAGGTGTGGCTCATCGTGGCCGGCGGCGCCACCTTCGCCGCGTTCCCCGGCTGGTACGCCAGCATGTTCTCCGGCTTCTACCTGATCTTCTTCTCGATCCTGTTCGCGCTCATCGTGCGCGGCATCGCGATCGAGTACCGCAACAAGCACGACAACCTCACCTGGCGGCGCCGCTGGGACCTCGCGCTGCCGATCGCCAGCGCGGTGACCCCGTTCCTGCTGGGCCTGCTGTTCGGCGCCATCACCAACGGCGTGCCGATGGATCGCCGCGGCGACGTCACCGGCGGCGAGGGCGGCCTGTTCACCGGATACTCGGTCCTGGCCGGGGCCACGCTCGTGGCGGTGTTCGCGCTGCACGGCGCGCTGTTCCTCACCGTCCGCACCGAGGACGAACTGCACGAACGCGCGCGGCGTTTCGCACTCGCGCTGTGGCCGGTCGCGGCGCTGCCGCTGATCGCGTTCATCACCTGGACCGCCGTCCGAGCCTCGTCGGCGCCCTACCCCGTCCCCGTGTACGTGCTGCTCGGGCTGAGCCTCGCGGCGGGTGCCGCGTCCGGGCCGCTGGCCTGGGCGAGACGCCCCCTGGCCGCGTTCGCGGGCACGTCGATCGCGACCGTGCTGCTGGTCGCCGCCCTGTTCGCCCGGCTGTACCCGCGCGTCATGGTGTCGTCCACGGACGGCTCGCCGAGCCTGACGATCTACAGCACGGCCTCCAACCACTACTCGCTGGTCGCGATGACGATCATCGCCGCCGTGTTCGTGCCCATCGTGCTCGTCTACCAGGTCTGGGCGCTGTGGGTGTTCCGGGCCCGGCTCTCGCGCGCCGACTTCACCCACCCGCCGACCCCGCTGCACATGATCACCCGAAACCGGGGTGGCGCGTCGTCCGGGAGCGGGGAGTAGGCCGCCGGATGCGGGCACTCGATCGCTGCCTGCCGCGCGACGTCCCCGGCCTGCCCCGCTTCCTCCTGGCGGCCGGTGGCCTCGCCGCGGCCTCGACGGCGCTCACCATCGCCCAGGCCGTGCTGTTCGCCGACATCGTCACCGCCGGATACCTCGAACACCAGGACGTGCGAGACCTCCTGCCCGCCCTGCTCTGCTTCGCGGCGATCGGCGCGGCCCGCGCCGCGATCGGCTGGACCGCCGAGACCGGCGCCCGCGCGGCCGCGTCCCGGATGACCGGCACCCTGCGCGGACGGGTGCTGGACCGGATCGTGCGGACCCGTCCGGGAAGCGTCCCCACCGGCGAAGCGGTCACCGCCACCACCGACGGCGTGGAGGCACTGGAGACCTACATCGCCCGATTCCTGCCGCAACTCATGACGGCCGCGCTCGCACCGCCCACGATCCTGGTCTGGGTAGCGCTCCACGACGTCCCATCCGCCCTGATCATGGCCGTGACGCTGCCGCTCATCCCGCTGTTCGGAGCGCTGATCGGCAAGTCGGCACAGGCACGCACCCGGGAGAAGTGGCAGGCCCTCGCCCGGATGAGCGCCCATTTCCTCGACGTCGTCAACGGCCTGACGACCCTGCGCGCCCACCGCCGGGGCCGCGCCCAGGCCGCCACCATCGCCGCGACCACCGACCGCTACCGGCGCGAGACGATGCGGGTCCTGCGGATCGCGTTCCTGTCGGCGTTCGTCCTGGAACTCGCCGCCACCCTCGGCACCGCACTGATCGCCGTCGGCATCGGGCTCCGGCTCACGACCGGAGACCTCGGGCTCCGCGCGGGCCTGGCGATCCTGGTCCTCGCCCCGGAGCTGTACGGACCGCTGCGCGCGCTCGCGGCCGAATTCCACGCCGCCGCGGACGGCCTGACCGCCTCCCGCCGGCTGTCCGCCCTGCTCGCGCTGCCCCCCGCCGTATCACCGCCCCCGCGCCCACACCCGGCCCGGTTCGGCACCATCCGGATGGACGACGTCACCGCCGGATACAACGGCCCGCCCGTCCTCACCGGCATATCCCTGGAGATCCGCCCCGGCCGGCGGACCGCCCTCGTCGGGGACAGCGGCACCGGCAAGAGCACCCTGCTGGCCCTGCTCATGCGCTTCATCGAGCCGTCATCCGGGCTCGTCACCGTCGCGGGAACCGACCTCGCCGCGCTCGACCCGGACGAATGGCGGCGGCTGGTCGGCTGGCTCCCGCAGCGTCCGCGGCTGCGTCCGGGCCCCGTGCTGGAGGCGATCACACCGGCCGAGCCCGGCGAGCTGAGCCCGGCCGCCGCGGCCGACCTCGTCGGCGCCGGGCCGCTGCTGCACCGCACCGTGGGCGAGGCCGGCGCCGGGCTGTCGGCCGGAGAGCTGCGCCGCCTCGCCCTGGCCCGGGCACTGGCCCGCCCGGCGCCGCTCCTGCTGCTGGACGAGCCCACCGCCCACCTCGACGCGGCCGCCGCCCGGCGCGTGACCGACACGCTCCTCACCCTGCCCGGACGCACGATCCTGGTCGCCACGCACGACCCGCAACTGGCGTCAGGGGCCGACCAAGTCATCGACGTAGCCGCATCCCGCGCGGACGCCCTCACATGAGCGGCCACCCCACCCGGGCCATGCTCGCCGCCGCCCGTCCCGTAGCACACCGGTTCACCGCATCCGCGCTCTGCAGCGCCCTCGCCACCGGCTCGGCCGTCGCGCTCATGGGAACCTCCGGCTACCTCATCTCCCGCGCCGCACTCCGCCCGGACATCGTCACGCTCGCCATGGCGATCACCGCGGTGCGCGCGTTCAGCCTGTCCCGGGCGTTGTCCCGCTACACCGAACGCCTGCTCTCCCACGACACCAGCCTGCGGCTCCTGCGCGAGCTGCGGGTCCGGTGGTTCCGGCGGCTGGAACCGCTCGTCCCCGCCGGGCTGCCGGGCACCCGGTCCGGCGACCTGCTCAGCGGATTCGTCGGCGACGTCAACGCCGTCCAGCACCTGTACCTGCGCGGGCTCGCCCCGCCGCTCGTCGCACTCACCGTGGGCGCCGGATCCATCGCCGCCGCCACATCGCTGCTCCCCGCCGCCGGGCTCTGCCTGGCGCTCGGCCTGCTCCCGGCCGCGCTCGTCCTGCCCGCCGCATCCGCCGCCCTGACACGGGCCGCCACGTCCCGCAAGCCCGCCGCACGCGCCGCACGCGACGCCGAGACCGTCGAACTCCTGCACGCCGCACCCGACCTGATCGCCTTCGACGGGGTCGACGACCAACTCGCCCGGATCGCCACCGCCGACACCGCCCTGGCCCGCATCGCACGCCGCGACGCCCGCACCGCCGGGTTCACCTCCGCATCCGTCACCCTCCTCACCGCCGCCACCTCCCTCGCCGTCCTGACCGCCGGGCTGCACGCCGTCCACCGGGACGAACTGCCCGGCGTCCTGCTCGCCGCCCTCGCACTGGCCGTCGTGGCGGCGTTCGAGGCCGTCCGCCCCCTCCCGGACGCGGCCCGCGACCTGCAAACCGCACACTGCGCCGCCACCCGCCTCCACACACTCACCGCCCGCCCAGCCCCCGCCGTCGACCCGCCCCACCCTCTGCCCGCACCCCCCGGCGACCTGCTCCAGGCCCGCGGCGTCCGCGCCCGCTACACCACGGAATCACCCTGGATCCTGGACGGCGTCGACCTCGAACTACGCCCCGGCCACCGGATCGCGCTCCTCGGCCCCAGCGGCGAAGGCAAGAGCACCCTCGCGCACCTGCTGGTCCGGTTCCGCGACCCCGACCAGGGCGCGATCCACCTGGACGGGCACGACCTGCGCGACTACGCACAAGACGACATCCGCCAGGCGATCTGCCTCATCGACCAGCACGCCCACCTCTTCGATACCACGATCCGCGCCAACGTGGCCCTCGCCAAGCCGGACGCCACCGACACCCAGATCACCGACGCGCTGCACCGCGCCCGCCTGGCCGACTGGATCGCGAGCCTTCCCGACGGCCTGGACACCCACGTCGGCGAACACGGCGCCCGCGTCTCCGGCGGCCAGCGTCAGCGCATCGCCCTGGCCCGCGCCTTCCTGTCCGGCGCGCGCCTCCTGATCCTCGACGAACCCACCGCCCACCTCGACCAGACGACCGCCCGCGAACTCCTCCACGACATCCTCGACGAACCGTCCGACACAGGCATCCTCCTCATCACCCACACACCACCCCCACCCGGAACCGTCGACCAAACCCTGCACCTCCGACCGACTGCCCGGGACCGCTAGATCAAGTACCGTGTGCCGCCTACTTCCCCCAATTGGGAGACCGGCGGCGACCATCGCCGAGCCCGCCCAGTTGCTCGGTGAACCGGTCCGCTGGCGGGAGGACCTGGTGGGTCACAAAGCGGGCGCGCTTCCAGCCAGCCTGTATAGCGAAGGCGCGCCACATCCGCTTGCCTTAGCGTGTGCAGCGCCGCTCGCGCCGATGCGGCGGAGGCGTCTGTTCCCATCTCTGCTCCGCCCTGCCCCAGTTCCGGGTGGAGCAGCCTCTAGTGGAGGATGGCGTCTCGCCAGATCGCAGCGAAGACTCGCCGCGGTTGGAGGACTTGGGTCTTACCTCTGACTGCGTAACGATGCCGCCCGAACATTGTTTGTTGGGTTCTTGGTCGCCTATCGCTGACTATGTGGAGATCTTTCCTGGTTTGGCGTCATGGAGGCTGGTCCGGCTCGTCGGAGGAGGTGGGCCGAGACGGCGGGGCGGGGAGGGCTAGTGACGGGTGTAGCAGGTGCGGTGCGCCGGCAGGACGTTGTGGCGTTCGGGGATCGGATCGGTCGGGCGAGGTGGCGGACGCCGGGCCTGCGGTTTGCGTTCTATGGGCGGATGTCGACGGTGGAGTATCAGGATCGGGCGTCGTCGTCCGGCTGTCAGCGTGAGGCTGCTGACCAGCTCGTCGCGGGCCGGGGTGTGATCGTGGCGGAGTTCTTCGATGCCGGGTGTTCGCGGCGGTTGCCGTGGGCGCAGCGTCCGCAGGCCGGCGCGTTGCTGTCGGCGCTGGATGTTCCGGCGTGCGGCTTGGATGCGGTGGTGGTCGGTGAGCACGAGCGGGCGCTCTCTGGTGATCAGTTCATTGAGCCGGCGCCGCTGCTGCAACGACTTGGTGTTCAGGTATGGCTGCCCGAGGCGGGTGGACCCGGGCAGTCTGGAGCATCGGGTGTTGATGAGGGTGTTGGGTGCACAGTCTGGGGCCAGAGCGGGCCCGGATCGAGCCGCCGAGCCAACATCGAGCCAACACGGGAACGAACCGGGACGGAACCGGCGGCGGGCATACCAGGCATTTTCTTTGTTAGCCCTGGTCAACGTGGGTGGGTTGCGTGGGACTCGAACCCACAACCTACGGATTAAAAGTCCGGAATTGTCGTACCAGAGCAGCACTCTCGGGGTTGGCCTGTGTCGCTCTGTCCGCATGCAGCACTATTCCCATGCCACTCTATCCCGCCCCGTGCCGGTCTATTTCAAAGCCGCCGAGCAGACAACGAGCAAACATGCCCGGCTAGCGATTGCGCGTCAGTGGTCCATGCGAGGTCGTGCTGGCCCGCACGTTCGGACAATGCATGGCTCAGATCCAGCTCACCGAGCAGACCGCCCTCGGCCATCCCGCGGACGCCACCGCCCTCCGCGACCTGATGCGTTCCTTCCATCTTCCAGCGGTGGCGGCCGAGCCGCTCGCTGGACTCGACACCGGCCCGGGCGATGCGTAGCACGATCCCGCGTCTGTGCAGCCAGGCCAGATGCTCGGCGGAGTGGTATGCCTTGTCGGCGCGGACCTTGACCGGACGCCGGCGGCGCGGTCCGCGCCGGGACCGGATCGCCGGTAATGCCATCAGCAGCGGTTTGAGCGCTCGGCTGTCGTGGACGTTGGCGGCCGAGACCGCGACCACCAGCGGGAGCCCGGCGGCATCGGACAGCACGTGGAGTTTGCTGCCCTTCCTGCCCCCGGTCGACTGGGGGCCTGGCTGTTCGGCCACCGGCGCCTGACCGTCCGCTACGAACGCCACGGCCACCTGTTCAACGCCTTCCTCGTCCTCGCAGCCGCCATCACCTGCTACAAGAAACTCACCAAGCTCCCCACATGAGACACGCTCTTAGGCCCTCCCAGTAGCAGGGTCAGTACACGAGATCAAACGGTGGGGCCGCATCCGGACATCATGACTCTCTGGAAGCCGGTTAATGCGAACCGAACACACCTTCTTCATGCATTTTCCCGACGAGAAGACTGACTGGTCACAACACTGCAAGGGTCGAGTCAAGGCCAAATTCGGGCCATGCTCTGTCCCGGCCGATGACAGTGGCGATCACTCTGGTGACGCAGATTGTTACTGACGGTCGCGGCGGTTGTGGCCGGTGTTTAATCGAGCGGATGAAACCACTTGATCGGTGATCAAGAGCGGGTTAGCTTACCTGCGACACGCAAAATGACTCCCTCGAACATCACACGTATGGCTCCGCCAGTCGTGCCGGCCCCACCAAGCCAGGCGCTTTCGAGAGCGCAAGTGGGTTGAGTACCGCCATGCCTTAGCAGGCCACCCGCCAGGATTCCATTACCGCCAAAAGCAATCTGACCAGTTCGATTTGGCCTGTGATCATTATCGATTCGGGCTTAGCTCAGGCATGCCTTTTAACTCATGTCATGGATGAACAAGGAGGCGAGTAAGTGTTCAGACGAACCGGGCGACCAGGCATCTTGGGCCTCTTAGCCCTTTGCGCAGCG
Source organism: Actinomadura sp. 1N219 (assembly GCF_044326405.1). Taxonomy (NCBI): domain Bacteria; kingdom Bacillati; phylum Actinomycetota; class Actinomycetes; order Streptosporangiales; family Thermomonosporaceae; genus Actinomadura; species Actinomadura sp. 1N219. The sequence goes on from NZ_JBIRAY010000013.1 coordinate 59,220, forward strand.
GCCGTTCTCCTGTGGGGGGCCGGGATGGCTACCGCCGCACCTGGGAGCGGCCTCACCCCCGTCCCCGTGCCTGGGACGGCGCCGTCCGACCGGCCGGCGGCCGGGCCGGAGAACGAGGCCGCGGGCGGCAGCCGTCCCGTATCAGGCAAGAATCCCCAAGCCGGCCCCACCTTTACCCAGACCGACGGGGTATGGCAGGTCAACACCTCGATGACCGTCCTGCGCAACACCGTCACCGACGCGGACGGCGACAAGGTGAACCTGACCTTCGAGGTCTGGACGACCGAGGCGGCTGGAAAGCCGAAAGATCGGGTCAAACTCACGGACGACAACGAATACGGCGTCCTGGTCTCCGACTACGTCGCCTCAGGCAAGACCGCTCAGGTCACGGTCCCCTCCGGCAAGCTGAAGCCGGGAGCCATCTACATTTTCCGCACGTCCGCCTACGACGGCAGCCTGTACGAGACCGCCTGGTCTCCCTGGGCGAAGTTCAAAGTGCGTGACCGCGTCGTGGACATCAAACTGCCCGCGCCCGACATGGACGCGCCCACACTGGACCAGGACGCGTACCAGCAGCCACAGAAGATCAACCAACCCATTGTCACGACACCACCGTTCACGCTGGACCGAGACGGGCGAAAGCAGCCGGGCTGTGACGGTACCACGGAGCAGATCTGCCTGAGTATCGTGCCCGATGCCAATATAAAGGCGCCCAAGAAACGGACCAGATCCCCTGACCTGGTGGACTGGTGTCCCGACAACCCGCCGGGCTCTTACATCAAACGGTATGAAGCGTGCATCAACCTCGGGGTGAAAGCCGAAGCCGTCAAGGTCATAGATAACAAGCCGGTCGTCCTCCACGCCACGTGGAACGTCCTCCAGCAGTACAAACTCTCTCCGGACAGCGGCATTATCCGCGAGAAGATGTCCCTTGTGCCGGTGGATCCCGTCGACCCGTTCTTCGCGGTCAACCTCGGCGTCGACTTCGTATGCCTGGCGGACTGCGAGTCACGCTCGGGATCCGCGGATTGGGAAGGACTTCGGGTATGGCTTCCCGGTGACATGCACACCGCTGAAGGCATCGTCTCCCACACCTGGAGGAACGCCGACCAAGAAGGTCTCTCCAGTTTCATCAACCTTGAGCCGAACACCACCCGGACACGGGAAACAGGGGAGCAGAAGTCGCAGAACTGGATGGCTGTCGACGCGACGATACGCTGCGACACCATCTCCTCGGCCAAGGCGGGCTGTGTGTTCCCGAGATACACGCCCACCTGGACCTTCAACACCAAGAAATTCCCCGTCGCCACGGCGCACGCCTGGCTGATCAGGGACAAACTCCCCAGCCACCCTGGCAGTAAACAGCACAACAAGCCGATGCTCTTCCTCCCGACGCCGAAACCGGGTGACACCACCAGCCCCAACCCGGCGGACAACCGCAAGGTGATCTGCCCGTCGGGCTGGGCCAGAAAGCACGGTCACCCCGACACAACGCCGTTGACCGATACCGATGTGCCCAGCTGCGACGAATACGCCTTCGCCGCCTCCTACAACTCCGCCGGCATGCCGTCGTCCAAGGGCGGCCTGAACCCCGTGTCGTCCGGCGACCAGTGCCTGCAGACATATGCCACGCGGATCAAGACGGACGAGTGGCACCTGTATGACGATGAGCGCAAGCCGGCACCGACGTTCAAGGAGGTCTGCGGCCGTTCCTCGATGTCCAACTGGATGAACACCCAGTCGATGCAGGCGTTCTCCGGCGGTTTCAGCCAGAAGTACAGGCTGATGATTCGCGACGAGTACTGGGTCAGCACCCCCGGTTTCGAGCACTGCGACGCCACCGCGGCGACTGTGAGCTGCACCGTGCCCAAGCCCTGACCGAGCGCAGGCCGATTGGTGGTGGGGCGGACCCGACCGGGTCCGCCCCACTGCGTCACCTGGGCCCGACGAGCACAACGGCGCTGTGCGGATACTCCGGGTTCACCCACGTCAGGCCGTTCTGGTGCAGCGCGGGCCGGTCACCCGGCAGCTCGGTGCCGTTGGGCAGCCTCATCGGGCGTCCCTCTTCGAGCACGGCGGCGATCTCCGTCAGCCAGTCCGGCAGGGACCACGCGTCCGAGCGCCCCGGGTAGGGCTCGTCCGCCTCATCGACCGCCCAGCTGCCGAGGGTGCCGTATGTCGGCTCACCCTCGCGCGCATCGGCATACCATCCGTACCAGGTGTCCCCGGCGGTGCGCGCGAACGGCAGGATGCCCGCCTCCCGATCGTCCCAGTCCTGGGTGTGCGTCCGGTATTCGGCGACCAGCTTGTCGAGCGGCAGCATCGTCTTGTTCGACGGGAGGATCCCGGCGACCTCGGCCGTATCGAGCGTGCGCTCCTCGTCCACACCGTCATGGATCCGGTACCAGGCCGCCAGCGTCGGGGGAAGCGCCACCCCCATGGCCGCCTCCGCCGCGGCGAGGTCGGCGTCGCCGGCGGGCGGGCGCAGCAGCGCGGCTGAAGCCGGGGCGTGTGCCCTCAGCCAGGTTTCGATCCGGCTCCAGGCCGCCGCCAGCCGCTCCACACCATCAGCATGATCACTCATATGGTGATGCTAGCCGGGCATCCACAGAATGGTCCACCTCGGCCGAATATTGAGGCCCATAGATCAAGTGAACTCCTTTCATCTTCGATGTCGGCCGCTTTATTTGTCAATCCTTCCGGGCCTTTTATCAGCGGATCCAGATTGGAAGGTCTTAGTACGACAACGACAGGTTGTGATGTGTGCGTCTCTTGCAGTGGCCGTTCCTGGCGCGCATCCGGCTATGTCGCCGCCACCTCGACCAGTGCAGGACGTGGCTGCTGGTATGGGTGATCGGAGCGGTAGTGCGGTTGAACAGGCGGCGTACCTCGTTCAGGCTCAACCGGATCAGGTTGGACTGTTCCATTTCCGGTGTCCCCCTTTTGCGGCAGCATCACGGACGATCACCAGGAAGGCTGCAGCCGCAATCGACAAGGTGACGTGGCGGTACCAGGCTTGGTAACCGCGGACTCGGTAGTGCTTCAGGCCGGTCTCATTCTTGGCGGCATGGAAACATTCCTCGATCGCCCATCTGCTACCGGCTACTCGCACCAATTCTGCGATGCCGGTGTCGGCCGGGCCGAAGCAGATGTAGTAGGCCAGGTCAGAAGGGTCGGTGACGCTGCCTGGGCCAACAGCCAGTTTCCCCAGCCGGGGCGCCGCAACGACGGATGTCCGATATGGCCCAGTTCGACCTGCGCTGATGTGCCCCGAGATTCGTGGTGTTGGGATACCGGAATCTCATGCGGGCAGTTGGGCTGAGTGGAGTCTTTCGTACTCGATGGGGCTGAGCATCCCGAGCGAACCGTGGCGGCGTCGGCGGTTGTGGAAGATCTCCAGGTACTCGAAGCTCGCGTTGGTCAGCTCGATGCGGGTGCGCCAGCGCTGCCGGTTGAGGAGCTCGACCTGCATCCGGCCCCAGAACGACTCGATGACCGCGTTGTCGAAGCAGTCTCCGATGGAACCCATCGAGGCCACTCGTCCGGAGGCCTTGGCGCGCTCGGGCCCTGAGCATCGCGAGGGCTGGGACCGTACCTGCCACGTAGTTGGACTCTCGCCCAGTGCAACTCACTACTGGACAGGTGCACCCGCGGGTGGGTAACAACATCCGCACATGCCGATGTCCGGAAACCTGAAATGGCCCGCGAGTCTAGCGCAGACTACTCCTGCAGCACTGGGCGCCACCCATTAAGCCCCTGCGCTAAGTAGACGCTTGCTCAGTCCATGTCTGGCTGGTTTCCTCGGCGCTCGACAGCATACACGCCGCAGTTCGGATATTTTCCGCAATGTTTCAACTGGACGTCTCCGTCGTAGAAGTTGAGGTAGCGTCGCGCCATACCCTTCGCAGCCTTGTCTGCGTGCTTGAAAGGTTTGAATCCATCGGCGCCGTGCATGCACGGCTCAGGGGAGCCAGCGTCGAAGTGGTCGTAGTCGGGGGCCTTGCCTTTTTTATTCTTGCCGCGCTTCTCCACTTTCCTGTGGTAAACGACCTCGCCCGACAACAGTTCTCGGGCTTCGAATGGATTCTGCTCCGTTCCGAGAGCGGCGGCGAGGAGCCCCCGCCGAGTGGCTATGAGCAGCTCATGGAACGAGGAGCCTGCAGAGCCCACGACCAGCGGATCTCCCGGAATGCTCTCTTTGGCTCGCCGCCCGGGAGGCCAACCGTGCAGCAGAAAAATGACGTCGGCTTCCGAGATCAATTGAGCCCGCCGCGCGTGTAGCTGATTCGAGTTGTTGATGATATGGGTACGCAGTCCGAGTACGGACGCAGCCACTCTCAACCGAGCCTCCCAATCAGCCGGTACATCGAGATATCCGGAGGTGCGCGGATCACCAAGCCACAGCAGCACCTTCGGTTGGGCGAGTTCAGGTAGCGTAATTTCGCGAACCCTGTACTCGCGCCACCAGTCCTCCAAGTACTCGGCGAGTCCAGCGTGATCCATCGGATCAGTGATGCTCACCGGCAGCAGGTCCGCGGTAGCTTCCACGACCTGCGGAGGCTTTCCCGCATCCGTAGCAACACGGATTGTGACGAGATATCCGTCTTCGGTATCACTGTCCTTCATGAGGACTGCCTGCAAATATTCCTTTCCGCTGCTCCGCCTTCTCATCAGAGCTGTCCCGGGCGCGTTGACCACTCTCCGAAGGCAGGCAAGCGCCTCCCCGGAGGAGATACCGGCGTCCCGAAGGTCTCCGTGGAGTCGATCCAAGAAGCCTGCATCGCTTCTGCGCTCGAGCCCCTGGCGCAGCAGGGAGTCTGCGTGCTTTTCGCCAAGGACGAGCTCCGACGGGTCTCCGCTCAATTCCTCGAGCAGACCTGCCCGCCGAATCAGCAGATTAAGGCTGCACGCGGCCTGGCCGCGTATCGAAGACATATTCGGATACCGTACGTCACTTACCGATCACCGAGCAGGTGTTCGGCGCGGATAGGGATGGCCGCGAGCTCCGCGTATGACATACGATCGACGGCACGGTGGACGATCTCACGCAGCCGCTCAAGATCGCTGCCACCAACGGTAGTTCTTTGCTCTGCTTCCAGCGTTGCCGTGGTGGTTCTGCCTTGCGCTTTCCGCTGCTTTTTCCTAGGCGCCGTGGTCGGGTACCCCTTTTCCCTGTGGACCGTCAGGTCGAGCCAGGCAACCCCCTGCGCTTCTGCCCACTCACGCACGTGGTTCCCGACTCTGCGCTGCAGCTCGTCGCGCCACTCAAATGTCAATCCTCGCGCATCAAGCTCATGGCGGAAGGAACGCAGAGGCGCGTTAGGTGCCAGCGCCGCGAGCAACGCCTCACGATCAGCGGCCTGACACGTCAGCGCCCACTCGCGCATCCACTCTTTCTGTGACTTGGCCGTCACGGGCTCAATCTCACGGAACCGGTCAGGTCGTGAAGCCCAGGCCGGTTCCCCGTTCTCATCCAGTGGGAAGACGAAAGCCCTGCAAGTACTGGAGTCCCAGAGCCTCCGATGCCCTTCTTGCCACTCAACGAACGCCGCCCATACGTCAGGCTTGAGTCGAAACTGAGTCTGCGTGGCCTCGGAACCACGCCGTGCTGCGGTCCGCTTCTCCGGCCAAGTCGCGACCACAGCGGGGCCCTCGTCAGGCAGCAGGATGGCTGTGTGGCTGGTTGCCAACCGTTCGGTCTGGACATGACCGCCCGCGACGGCGGCTTCGATGAACTCGCGCCAGGTCTCGAACCCGAGGTCCTGCTCAGTCTTGCCATTCATCGCCTCGACGAATGCCGGCTTGACTCCCGCGCTCGTTGTGATGCGACTGGCTGCGCGCCACTCCCGCACGACATCAACGAGCGTTGCGAACGCGGTCTTCCTCAGGTCTGGCAGCTCAGAATCGGCCATGACACATCTCCCCGTAACGTGAGATAGCCCCGGTGATGGGGCTATCTGAGGTGAAACATGTCGTTGCCGCGTCTTGGCAGTGGCTCGCGTGGCCTCTGCGGATAACCGCTCCGGCCACACCCCGTAGGGGGACCCTGTCCACCAGCACCGCGACGGTTGCGTTGCTGTGACTCGTCCCGAGGTTGCCGTCTGGCTGGCTAGCGCCTAGCGCCTAGACAGCCCAACGTCAATGAAGTTCTCGGCAGGAAGCTACCCTGCCTCGCATCTAGCATAACCCAACTCGGGATGCGACGTCATCCTCGCTCGGGAGACACCTGCAAGCAGTCATCCACGACGGCCGATGATGCGCCTCGGCAGGCTAGTGGCGGGTCGACTCTGCGGACCATGCGTCGACGGCTCCAGCGAACACGGTGCTCATCGGAATGTCCGTTGGACCACTCGTTTCAGGTCGCTGGTATGAGCTGTACCGGGTTGTGTGAAGCGGTTCGAGACCTGCGTGGCCACGGCGGGGAGGGGAGCATCGTGGTGGTTGCTCCTGGTAGGGCCGTTCTGATTTGGGCGTGTGGCAGGAAGCTCGCCACGGTGCGGTTCGGGCTGGTGTACGAAGCGTGCATGGCGATTACCAAGAGTGCTGGTGGGATCTACCGGCGATGCGGGTGTGTGGATTCGCGGACGGGGAAGGCGTGGGGAGACCACTGCCTGAAGTTGGCGGCCGGCCGACGGCATGGGAGTTGGTATCTGCGGTTGGAGTTGCCGGTCGGTTCTGATGGTCGGCGTCGGCGGATCCGCCGTGGCGGCTTCACCACGCGCAAGGCGGCCGAGGAGGCCTTGGCTCAGCTCCGCGCACCGTCCGGGTCGGGTGGTGGGCTGGTCACGGTGGGCGAGTGGCTCAACCACTGGCTCGTCACCCGTACCGGGGCGGCGTCCACCATCAGTGGGTACGCGAGCCACGTCCGTCTCTACCTGGCCCCTTACCTGGGCACGGTGGTGCTGGCCGAGCTGTCGGTCGCGCACCTGCAGGCGGTGTTCGCGAGCATCGCCCGCCACCACCAAGCACGAGGAACGCCGCTGACGCCGGCCACCCTGAACCGGATCCGGGCGACGCTGCGCACCGCCCTCAACGCCGCCATCCGCCGAGGGCTGATCGGCGACAATCCCGCGTCCCGGGTCGAGTTGCCGACGGCCCGGCGCCCGCGTGCGGTCGTGTGGACCGCGGAACGTGTGCAGCACTGGCAGCGGACGGGGGAGCGTCCGCCGGTCGCGGTGTGGACGGCGGCGCAGACCGCCGAGTTCCTCGACACCATCGAGGACCATCGCCTGTACGCCGCCTACCATCTCATCGCGTTGCGCGGGCTGCGGCGCGGAGAAGCGGCAGGGCTGCGCTGGTGCGACGTGGACCTGGACCAGGGCGTCGCGATGATCACCCAGCAGATCCAACAGCACCAGGGACATCTGACGGTGTGCCCGCCCAAGACCGCCTCCAGCGCGCGTGTCATCGCGCTGGACCGCACCACCGTCCGCGCCCTGCGCGCCCACCGTGACCGCCAGCAAGCCGAACGGCAACAGGCGGGGGAGGGCTATCGGGACAGCGGCTACCTGTTCACTCGTCCCGGCGGGGATCCGTTGGGTCCTGATCGGCTGAGCTGCACCTTCCGCGCGTTGATCGCCGAGCACGGGTTGCCGCCGATCCGGCTGCACGACCTACGGCACGGCGCCGCCACGCTCGCTCTCGCGGCCGGGGTCGAACTCAAGGTGGTGCAGGACATGCTCGGCCATTCCAGCATCGTGCTCACGGCAGACACCTACACCTCTGTTCTGCCCGAGGTAGCGCACCGTGCTGCGGAGAAGACCGCCACCCACGTCATGAAGGCGCGAGGCATAGTCCCGGGCACCAAGCGGACCCGTCGCCGAACACCCGGCCGGATGAAGCGCCGTCGCGGCAGGAAGACGGCATCGCGTCCCGGAACTTCGTCGGCCCACCCCGCACGCCAGATAGGTCGCCCGCAGCGACGCTGAACCTCGGCCGTCAGCCGGTGATTGCGCACTTCTAGAGCCTTTCGGCTCCCTCGTCTCTCGTCGACGACTTTGAAAGGGCTAACTGAATAGACCTCGCCTGTCGCCCTACCCAGGTCGATGCGGTGATCAGTCATGCCCGGCGGGGAGGCGAACCGCCGACCGGGCGGGACGTCGGGCGGCTGTCCGGTACACCCTGGAATGCCCGGGACCCAGGACGGCCTCAGTGCGGCCCCAGGCCGGAGCGGCCGAGGCCGTCCTGGAGTGCGTTTGCCCTGGTCAACGTGGGTGGGTTGCGTGGGACTCGAACCCACAACCTACGGATTAAAAGTCCGGAGCTCTGCCAATTGAGCTAGCAACCCGTCCCGCAAGGGTACCGAGATCGATGGGGGGTTTGCGACGGGGTTACGGGGTGGGGGAGATGTGGAGGGGGAGGTGCTTCAGGCCGTTCTGGAAGTTGGAGGCCAGGCGGACGGGGGCGCCGGTGCGGGTGATGCGGTGGGGGAGGAGTTCGCGGAAGACGGCGCGCATCTGGGTTCGGGCCAGGTGGGCGCCCAGGCAGAAGTGGGGGCCGAAGCCGAAGCTGACGTGGTCGTTGGGGGTGCGGGTGACGTCGAAGCGGTCGGGGTCGGGGAAGACGGTTTCGTCGCGGTTGGCGGAGGCGTGGTAGACGACGACCTTGTCGCCGGCGGGGATTTCCTGGTCGGCGAGGGTGGTGTGTTGCGTGGCGGTGCGGCGGAAGTCCATGACCGGGGGCCAGTAGCGGAGCATCTCTTCGATGGCCGAGGGGAGCAGGGACGGGTCCGCGCGGAGGCGGGCCAGTTCGGACGGGTGGTCGAGGAGGGTGAGGAGGCCGCCGGGGATGCCGTTGCGGAGGGTCTCGTTTCCGGCGACGGCGAAGAGGAAGAACATGTTCTCGAACTCTTGGGTGGTGAGGCCGCCCTCCAGCATGCGGGACATGATGTCGGCTGAGGGGTGCAGCCGTTTCTCGGCGGCCAGGGCGTGGGCGTAGGCGAACATGTCGGCGAGGGCCGTGTGGGAGCGCGGGTTTATGGGGCGGCCGTCGGGGTGGGTGAGGGTTGTGGGGCGGTGCTCCATGGCTTTGCGGGCCAGGGGCGTCATTGAGGCGGGGTCCGAGGAGATGCCGGCGTATTCGTCGTCCTGGTAGCCGATGACGCGGGACGCCCAGTCGTAGAGGAGGCGGCGGTCCGAGTCGGGGACGCCCATGATGTGGGCGAGCGTCCAGACGGGGAGGTCCGCGGCGAGTTCGACGAAGTCGGTCTCCTCGTTGAGGGCCGAGGTGATGAGGGTCCGGGCTCTGGTGTTGATGGTTTCTTCCAGGGCGCGGACGGCGCGGGGGGTGAACGCGGCGGCGACGATGCGGCGGAGGCGGGAATGGTCGGGCGGGTCCTGGTTGAGCATCATCGCGCGGACGAACGCGAGGTCTTCGGGCGTGTCGGGGTCGCGGATCTGGGTGGCGCCGAGGTTCGAGGAGAAGAGGTCCGGGGAGCGCAGGACGTGTTTGACGTCGGCGTGCCGGAAGACCGCCCAGTAGCCGGGGCCCGCGGGCCAGGGGCCGATGGGTGGTTCGGGGATCCGGGCGACCGGGGAGTCGGTGCGCAGCTTCCTGAAGGTGTCGTAGGGCACCCCGGACGCGTAGGTGGCGGGCAGGAAGATCTCCTCGTGCATGCCCTCAGCGTGCATCATGTCGGGTGTGACGGTGAAGCCCGAAGAAATTCTGCGCGACAACTTCGCGCCCTGGGTCCTTGAGCTGGGGCTGGTGCCGGAGGAGGTGGGGGAGGACGGCGCGGTGCTGCGGCTGCCGTGGTCCGAGCGGCTGGCGCGGGAAGGCGGCGCCCTGTCGGGGCAGGCGCTGATGGCGGCGGCCGACACGGCGGTGGTGATCGCGGTGTCGGCGGCGAAGGGCGCGTTCGTGCCGATGACGACGGTGCAGCTCAGCACGTCGTTCCAGCGGCCCGTGGTGGGACGGGACGTGCTGGTGCACGCCAGGCTCACCAAGCTGGGACGGACGCTGGCGTTCGCGGAGATCGGCATGACCGCCGATTCCAAGATCGTCGCCCAGGCGACCGCGGTCTACGCGATCATCGGGTGACATGACGCGAATCGAGAGGGTGGCAGTCCCGGACGGCGAGTTCGACCTGCATGTGTGGGGTCAGGAGGGGCCGGGGGTCCTGCTCGTCCAGGAGATCTTCGGGGTCGGGGACTATCTGCAGGCGGTCGCCGAGGATCTGGTGGCGCTCGGGTATGTCGTGGCCGCGCCCGACATGTTCTGGCGGATCGAGCCGGGCTGGAAGGTCGTTCATAACGAGGAGGCGCTCCCCAAGGGGAGGTCGATGGTCTCCCAGTTCGACTGGGCGAAGGGCGTGGAGGACGCGGAGGCGGCGCTGGCGGTTCTGAAGGGGCTGCCCGGCGTGGGCAAGGTGGGTGTTCTGGGGTTCTGCTTCGGCGGGACGCTCGCGTACCTGCTTGCCGCTAGGGCGGAGGTCGATTCCCTGGTGTCGTTCTACGGGTCGGGTGTGCCGGGCGCGCTGGACCAGATCGACGGCATCGGCGCTCCGGCGCAGTTCCATTTCGGTGGGGACGACCCGTACATCCCACGCGAGGACGTCGCCAAAGTGGAACGTGCCGTTGAGGGACGGGACGGCATGGAAATCCACGTCCAGGAGGACGGCGGGCACGCGTTCCACAACCGGAAGGCGCCGATGTTCTACCAGCCGGAGCCGGCGGAGCGGGCTTGGCGGCTCACCGAGGAATTCCTTGCCCGGACGCTGTCATAGCGACGGTTCCAAAGCGAGGCGGGACAGTTCCTTGCGGGACGAGATGCCGAGCTTGGGATACGCCTTGTAGAGGTGGTATTCGACCGTCCGCGGGCTGAGGAAGAGCTGTGCGGCTATCTCCCGGCTGCTCGTCCCCGAGGCCGCCAGCCGGACGACCTGGAGCTCTTGCGGGGTGAGGCGGTCGAGAAGGTCGGGGGCGGTTGGCGCGGACGTCCCCGCCTCGCCGGTGGCGCGGAGTTCGGCGCGCGCGCGTTCCAGCCAGGGTGCGGCGCGGAGGCGTTCGAAGATTTCCATTGCTGAGCGCAGGGGGACGCGCGCGTCGGAGCGTCGGCGAGCCCGTCGCAGCCATTCGCCGTAGAGAAGTTCTGTGCGGGCCCGCTCGAACGGGCGCGTCGACTGCTCGTGTAGCCGGACGGCTCGCTCGTAGGGTTCTTCGCTGTCGTCCAATAGGGCTTCGCAGTGCAGGGCCACTGCGAGAGCCCACGGTTGCTTGCCTGCCTCAGCCCAGGCGCGGAAACGCGCGTAGGCGGCGCGAGCCAGTTCGGGCTGTCCTGACCGTACGGCCGCCTCGACCTGGTCGGCGGCGGACAGCAGGCTGCCCGTGCTGTGCCGGCGGGGTCCGTGGGCGATCTCGTCCAGGCGGCGGAGCGCGTCGTCGTAGCGGCCGAGGCCGAGGTCGAGGAGGGCGAGCGCGCTGTCGGCGAGGCCGCCGTGCGGCGCCGGGGCCTGCGCGATCAGCTCGCGCAGCCGGGCCTCGTCGCCCTCGATCGCCGCGATCCGGGACAGGACCGCGCCGAGGCGTCCTTCCCGGTGGGGACGGCCCGTGTCGCGGGCCAGCGCGATCGCCTCGGCGACGGTGGCCTCCGCGTCCGCGTGCAGACCGGCCGCGATCTGGGCCTGCGCGAGCGTTTGCAGGACGTTTGGCAGCGCGCCGATCAGGCTGTGCCGGCGGCAGTGCGCGACTTCGGCGGCGGACAGTTCGAGCGCCGCCTCGTCCGCGCCGATGACCAGCGCCAGCTGCGCGCCCAGCACGCGATGGCCGGGGGCGTTCTCGACGCTCTGGCGAGGGCTTGGCAATACGCCGGTCGCCGGGCCGCCTCCGCGCGTCTCGTCGACCAGTTCCGCCAGTGACGGGACGCCCCGCGCATGGTCGCCTCCGGCCAGGGAGGCGAGGCCCTGGACCGTCCGGTCGCCGGGGAGCAGTTCCGCGGCGCGCAGGACGGCGGGCAGTTCGCCGGACGTCCACCCGTAGACCGCGCCGGTCCTGAGCATCTCGGCGTGGTCGCCGGGCGCGGCGTCGGCGGCGTGGTCGACCAGCATGCGCGCGGCGGCGCGCGGGTCGCCGCGCTCATATTCGACCGCGGCGTGGACGCGGGCGAGCCGGGCCCGCTCGGCCGGGTCGCGGGTGAGCTTCTCCGCCTGGACGGCGAGGTCCTCGGCCTCGTCGAGCCGTCCGGCCTGGAGGGTCAGGGACGCGGCGGCGGCGAGCCGGGCGGCGCGGACGTCCGGGTCGGGCGTCAGGTCGGCCGACTGCCGGTAGAGCACCGCCGCCGTCGTGCAGCCCATGCGGCCGTGGGCGCGTTCGGCCGCGTCCCGGAGGTCGGCGGCGACGTCCTCGTCCGGGCCCAGGGCGGCGGCCGCGCGGTGCCGGGCGCGGCAGTCGAGGTCGTCGGCCGTGTCCGCGAGCGCCTGGTGGACGGCGATGCGCCGCGCCACGACCGCGCCGTGGTACGAGGCCGCCCTGATCAGCGGGTGGCGGAACGCGATCGTGCGCCCGGTGATCTCCACCAGCCGGGCGCGTTCGGCGGCCTCCAGGTCGGCGATGCTCACGCCGAGGGAACGGGCCGCCTGCAGCTGGCTCGGCATGTGCCCGCGCCCTTCGGCCGCCGCGATCAGCAGCATCAGCCGGGTGGCCTCGGGGAGCCGGCCGATCTGGTCGCGGAACGAGCCGAGCACCCGGTCGGCGACCGGCAGCGGATCGGGGCCGTCCGCCCGGAAGGTCCCGGCGGCGCCCAGCTCCTGCAGCGCGAGGGGGTTGCCCGCCGCCTCCCGGACGACCCGGGCGCGGACCGCCGGCGCCAGTTCGCGGGACGCGACGAGCCGTTCGGCGGCGTCGCCGTCCAGGCGTTCGAGGCGCAGCTCGGGCAGGCCCGTGCCGGTGAACGCGTCGTCCCGTGCGGCGAACAGGATCACGACGCCCTCGGCCGCCAGCCGCCGCGCCGCGAACAGCAGCGCCTCGGCCGTCGCGGTGTCGAGCCATTGGGCGTCGTCCACGAGGCACACCAGCGGGCCGCCGTCGGCGGAAGGGCCGGTGAGGTCGGAAAGGTCGGTGAGGTCGGCTAGGTCGGCGAGCAGCGTGAGGACGGCCAGGCCGGTCGTGAACGGGTCCCTGCCCGGTGCGGTGGCGGAGCCCCCGTCCAGCGGTTCGAGGGCGGAACGCAGCGCGGCGGATTGCGGGGGCGGGAGGCCGTCCAGCCGGTCCCGGACGGGCCACAGCAACTGGGTGAGCCCCGCGAACGCGATGCCGGACTCCGCCTCGACCCCCGTCACCCGCAGGACGCGCTCAGCCGGCAGCAGCGCCGCCGTCGCCGCGAGCAGGGCCGACTTGCCGATGCCCGCCTCTCCGCGCAGCACGAGCGCGCCGCTGCGGCGATGGCCGCGCGCCTCCGCGAGCAGCGTGGTGATCCGTGCCTGTTCGTCGTTCCGCCCGTAGAGCACGCATCCCAAACTACGGGGCGAACTACCGAATCCGTACGGATTCGCCCCGTAGTCGGCGGCTCCTACGTTCTTGACCAGCGATAACACGCTTCACGGCTAGGAGGACGTCATGGAAGAACTGTTCGAGCCGCTGTCGGCGGGAAAGCTGGAACTGTCCAACCGCCTGGTGATGGCGCCGATGACACGGAGCCGGGCCGTCGAGGACGGCAAGGTGACCGAGTTGACCGCCGAGTACTACCGCCAGCGCGCCGCCGCCGGGTTGATCATCACTGAGGCGGCGCAGCCGAGCGTCCGGGGCCAGGGGTACATCTGGACGCCGGGACTGCATTCCGGCGACCAGGTGGAGGCGTGGCGGCCGGTGACCGACGCGGTCCACGCCGCGGGCGGACGGATCTTCGCCCAGCTGATGCACGCCGGACGCGTCGGCCATCCCGTCCTGTACCCGGACGGCGGGCTGCCGCTCGGCCCGTCCCCGCTGGCGTCGGGCGAGCGGCTCTACACCCCGGACGGGATGCTCGACCACCCCGTCCCCCGCGAGATGACCTTGGACGACATCGCCCAGGCCGTCGCGGAGTTCGCCGTCTCGGCGCGCAACGCGATCGACGCCGGGTTCGACGGCGTCGAGGTGCACGGCGCGAACGGCTATCTGATCCAGCAGTTCCTCGCCGACGGCAGCAACACCCGCACCGACGCGTACGGCGGGACGCCCGAGAACCGCATCAGGTTCGCCGTCGAGGTCGCCCAGGCCGTCTCCGAGGCGATCGGGCCCGAACGGGTCGGCTTCCGCGTGTCGCCCGGCGGCACGGCCAACGGCGTCAGCGAGAGCGACACCCCGGAGCTGTATTCGGCGCTCGTCGCGGCCCTCGCCCCGCTCACCCTCACCTACCTGCACATCATGGAGGTCGGCGACCGCGGCACGACGCGGCGCATCCGGGCCGAATGGCCGGGCACGCTGATCCTCAACCCGCACCCGACCCCCGACTCCTTCCCCGCCAAGCCCGAATATGGCGCCGAGGCCCTCCGGGACGGCGTCGCGGACGCGGTCTCGTTCGCCGAGATGTGGCTGGCCAACCCGGACCTGCCCGCCCGCATCCGCGCCGGAGGCCCCTACAACGAGGCGGACCCGAGGACCTTCTACGGCGGCGACCACCGCGGCTACACCGACTACCCGACCCTCGACTGACCCCGAGCGAGGGATTGACCCGCGCCCGCCCGGAGATCGGGAAGCGTCACCGCCTGGTGACCCCGCTCGGGCGCGGCGCGGTGGTGTCTGGGTACCATCACCCCGAACCACATTCGGTCCCACACGTGAGGTGCTGCTAATGGACCTGAACGGAGTTTCCGCCGTCGTATCCGGTGGGGCGAGCGGCCTCGGTGAGGCCACCGTCCGCGCGCTGGCCGCCGAAGGCGCCAAGGTGGTCGTCGCCGACCTGAACGAGGACCGGGGCAAGGCGGTCGCCGGCGAGATCGGCGGCGTCTTCGTCAAGACGGACGTCTCGAACGAGGAGCAGGTCCAGGCCGCCGTGCAGGCCGCCGTCGACACCGGCGCCCCGCTGCGCGTCATCGTCAACAGCGCGGGCATCGGCTGGGCGTCCCGGACGGTGAACCGCGACGGCAGCCCGCACGACCTCGGCCAGTACGAGACCGTCATCCGGGTCAACCTGATCGGCACCTTCAACCTGATGCGGATCGGCGCCGCCGCCATCGCCAAGACCGAGCCCGCGGACGCGGACGGCGCCCGCGGCGTGGTGGTCAACACCGCGTCCGTCGCCGGGATCGAGGGGCAGACCGGGCAGGTCGCCTACTCGGCGTCCAAGGGCGGCATCATCGGGATGACGCTGCCCGCCGCCCGCGACCTCGCCGCGATCGGCGTCCGGGTGAACACGATCTGCCCCGGCATCATCGACACCCCGATCTACGGCCAGGGCGAGGCGGCGGAGGAGTTCAAGGCCAAGCTCGCCGCGCCCGTCCCGTTCCCGAAGCGGATGGGCCGGGCGTCGGAGTTCGCGCACCTGGTCAAGTCGCTGATCGAGAACGACTACATGAACGGCGAGACCATCCGCTTCGACGGCGGCATCCGCTTCCAGCCCAAGTGAGGCCCTGAATGTCCGACGCTGTTCTGACAGAGGAAGACGGTGGCGTCCTCGTCATCACGATCAACCGCCCGGAGGCGCGCAACGCGCTGAACGGCGCGGCGGGACGCGGGATCGCGGCCGCCGTGGACGAACTCGACTCCCGCAAGGACCTGTCCGTCGGCATCCTGACCGGCGCGGGCGGCACGTTCTGCTCCGGCATGGACCTCAAGGCGTTCCTCGCGGGCGAGACCCCGGTCGTGGAGGGACGCGGGTTCGCCGGCATCTCCGAGCGCCCGCCGGCCAAGCCGCTGATCGCCGCGATCGAGGGCTACGCGCTGGCGGGCGGCTGCGAGCTGGCGCTGTCCTGCGACATGATCGTCGCGGCCCGGGACGCGCAGTTCGGGCTGCCCGAGCCGAAACGCGGCCTGGTCGCGGCGGGCGGCGGGCTGCTGCGGCTGCCGCGGCGCATCCCGTTCCACATCGCCATGGAGATCGCCCTCACCGGCGACAAGTACCCGGCGGAGCGGATGGCGGAGCTCGGGCTCGTCAACCGGCTCACCGAGCCGGGCGGCGCGCTCGCCGGGGCGAAGGAGCTGGCCCTGAAGATCGCCGAGAACGCGCCGCTGGCGCTCGCGGCGACGAAGCGGGTGGTCCACGAGTCCTCGGACTGGACGTCCGAGGAGATGTGGCAGAAGCAGCAGGAGATCACCCTGCCCGTCTTCGTGTCCAAGGACGCCCAGGAGGGCCCGGCCGCCTTCGCCGAGAAGCGCAAGCCGAACTGGTCGGGCGAGTAAACCCGTCCACGCGCCAGATCATGACGCCCGGAACCCACCGGTTCCGGGCGTCATCGCGTCCCGAGGACGGGCGCGAAAGCCGGACCTGGTGTTTCGCGAAGGAGTGCGGTTTGCGGACAGTCCACTGCGGAACGTGGCCGTTGTGAGTGCCCCGCGTGGTGGTTATTGTCGGTTCGGCGTCCGAATCCTCCGGAAGGGAGCGAGTCATGGACGTCGGTGCCGCGCCGTCGGCAGGTCGGAAGGGAGCACCTCCCTCGCTGGTGGGGCGCTCGGCACTGCTCGCCTCGATCGAGGCCCGGCTCGCCGCGAACGGCAGCGTCGTTCTGACGGGGCCCAGCGGCATCGGCAAGACGGCGCTGCTCGAAGCCGCCGGTGCCGCCGCGGCCGCGCGCGGTGAACTGGTCCTGCGGGTCGCCGGGACGGAGACGGAGCGGTGGGTGCCCTGCTCGGGGCTCGCCGAGCTGCTCGACCAGCTCCCCGACACCGTCACCGCCGATCTTCCCCGCGAGCGGCTGACCGGGCTTCCCGCGCCGCATCCGGCGGCGACCGGTGAGCGGGCCCTCGGCCGGTCGTCGGCGGACCGGTCCGGCATGGACCACGTCGCCTGCCGGCTGGCGTTCCGCGGGCTGCTCGCGCGCTGCGCGGGGGACCGCCCGGTGCTGCTGCTCGTGGACGACGCCCAGTGGGTGGACACGGAGTCGGTGCATGCCGTCCGGTACGCGGTCCGGCGCCTCGGGTCCCGCGGCGTGCGCGCCGTCGTCGCCGGGCCCTGGCCGGACGGTCTCGCCGCAGGCGACGGAGGCAGCACGCCCTGGGCGCCCGCTCCCGACGCGCTGCACCTGCCCGTCCCGCCCCTCGGGCCGGACGAGCTGGCCGAGATGTTCGACAGCTACGGGCTTCCCGTCCGGGTCGTGAACACGCTGCATTCCGACTCCGGCGGCAACCCGTACCTCGCGCTGGCGCTCGGCGGCGCGTTCACCGACCGCATCCCGCGGCACTGGCGTCCCGCGCCGCTGCCGCAGCGCGTCCAGGCCGTGATCGCCGAGCGGCTGGCGCGGCTGCCCGCGCAGGCGCACGAGACGCTGCTGATGGCCGCGCTGGCGATCCGTCCGACGACCGACCTGCTGGCCCGCGCCGGACGGGCCGAGGCCGCGCGGGACATCAGGCGCGCCGCCGTCCTGGGCCTGCTGATCACCGAGGGCGGCGGCATCCGGTTCACGCCGCCCGCGGTCGGCACCGTCCTCGCCGAGTCCGCCGACGCGCAGCATCTCGCGCGGGTGCACCGGGCGCTGGCCGCCGTGGTCCCGGACGCGGCCGGACGCGCCCGCCACCGCGCCCTCGCCGACCCCGGCCCGAACGCCGAGCTCGCGCATTCGCTGGTCACGGCGGCGGAGCAGGCCGTCCGGCAGGGGTCGCACCGGATGGCCGCCGAGCTGTACCGGCTCGCCGCCGACCGGTCGCCGGCCGATCCGGCGGCGGAGCGGCTGGAGTGGCTGGTCGCGGCGGCGGAGACGGGCGCGAACGGCGGTCTGCCCGATCTGGTGCACCGGGTCGCGGAGGCAGTCCTCGCCGCCGACGCGACCCGCGCCCAGCGGGTGCGGGTCAGGCTCGCGCTGCTCGACCTGTCGGGCCAGGGCCTCGCGGAGATGGGCGAGGTGTTCGCCGCCGCGCTCGTCGACGCGGACGGCGACGCGGCGCTGCTGGGCCCGCTGCGCCTGCGGATGGCGCTGGGCGCGCTGCTGAACGGCGCGCCCGACCTCGCCGAGCAGGAGGCCGACGGCGCGCTCGCGCACGCGCAGGAGGCGGGCGACACGGCACTGGAGGCCAAGGCCCTGGCCCTGCGCGCGAACATCTCGCTCGTCGAAGGAAGGGACGACTACGTCAGCGACCTGGAACGCGCCGAGCGCCTGCCCGAGCCGCCGCTGGACGGCCAGATGCACATGACGCCCCGCTACATCGCCGCCTACTGCGCCATCGCCGAAGACCGGCTGCCCGAAGCGCGCGCGGAACTGCTGCGGATGCTGGCGCTGGTCGAGCGCGGCTCCGGCGAGGAAGTCGTGCACGTCCTGCGCAACCTGTCCGAGGTCGCCGCCCGGACGGGCCGCTGCCGCGAGGCGCTCGACTTCGCCGACCGCGCCATGCGCATCGCGGAGCAGGCCGCGCTCAGCCCCGGCCCGGCCTGGTACCAGGGCGCGCTGGCGGAGCTGGCGGGCGGCAGCATCCGCCGTGCGGTGTCTCTGGCAGAACGGGGGTTGCGGGCGTCCGAGCAGGAGAACGACGTCATCTTCCAGAGCCGCCTGCTGCACGTCCTGGGCGTCGCCCGCATGCGGATCGGCGACGTCCGCGCGGGCGTCGACACGCTGTGGCGCATCGACGCGCTCGGCTCCGCGCCGGACGAGCGGGGACGCGGCATGCGCTGCCCGATGGTCCTGCGCTGGCACGGCGACCTCGCCCAGGGGCTGGTCGCGCTCGGTGAGGTCGAGCGCGCGGAGGAGGTGGTCCGCGCGGCCCGCGCCGTGATCGGCGGCCGGGCCCGGGGCGCGGGCGTCACCGGCCTGCTGGACCGGGCGGAGGCGTGCGTGCTCGGCGCGCGCGGCGAACCGGACGACGCCGTCGCGCTCCTGCGGCAGGCGGCGGCGCTGTTCGAGCGGCTCGGCCAGCCCCTCGAAATGGGCCACTGCCTGCTCGAACAGGCCAGGATCGAACGCCGGAGGCGGCGCGCCGGGGCCGCCCGGAAGGCCGCGGCCGACGCCCTGGAGATCTTCCTGCGGTGCGGCGCGCGCCCCTGGGCCGAGCAGGCGCGGCACCGCCTCGCGCGCCTGGACATGGGCCTCCAGGACGGCCCCGCCCCGTTCGGCGCGGTGGCGCAGGCGGCGCTGACGGAGGGCGAGCGGCGGATCGCGGTGCTCGTCGGCCAGGGCGCCACCAACCAGCAGGTGGCGAACCGGCTGTTCCTCAGCGTGAAGACCGTCGAGGCGTCCCTCACCCGCATCTACCGGAAGCTCGGCATCCGCTCCCGGTCGCAGCTCGGCTCCCTCCTCGGCGGCGGCCTGGAAGGCCCCGGCGCCACCCTCTCCCGCTAGACGCTCCTGTTCTGAAAGGCGTCACCCTGCCTTTTCGGCGGACCCTCGTCCACCCCTTGGGGATGTAGGGATTTCCCTTGCGCTGGAGTCGATCTCCCTATGGATGCGTCCCGCAGCGAACTTTGCGGTGACATGCCCACCAATGCGTGCGATCGTTCCCGAGTCAACCATTCTCCGGCACTCCGGAGCTCCGCGGGCGCGACGTGCCCTGCGGAGCGAGCCCCCCTTCGGCCGTTCCCCCGCGCGGCCGGCAGACAAGGAGCACCGCGTGAGATCCACCTCCCCCAGGCGCGCCCGCAGGCGCGTCACCACGAGCACCGCGCTGGTAGGCGTCGCCGCCGTCGCGGTGCTCGGCATGCAGGCGGCACCCGCCACCGCCCAGCCCCCCGCCAAGCCCCCCGCCAAGGGCAACCCCGGGCAGCTGCCGGCGAAGGTCAGCGCCAAGGAGTACAAGGCGCTCGTCGGCAAGGCCAAGGCGCAGCAGGACGAGACCGCGTCCAAGCTGAAGCTCGGCGAGAAGGTCGAGCTGAAGGCCAAGAGCGTCCTGAAGAACCAGGACGGCACCACGCACACCCGCTACACGCAGACCTACGACGGCCTGCCCGTCATCGGCGGTGACATCGTCGTCCACCGCGCCCCGTCCGGCTCCATCGCGCGCGTCACCCAGTCGTCCACCCGGCCGATGAAGGTGAACACCGCGCCGGCGGCGCTGGCGTCCACCAAACCGGCCACGCCGAAGGCGGCGGGCAGCGTCGCGCCGCGCAAGGTCGTCTGGATGGACGCGGCCGGCAACACCGTCCTGGCCTGGGAGACCGTCGTCGGCGGGACGCAGAAGGACGGCACCCCCAACCGGCTGCACGTCCTCACCGACGCCGCCACCGGCAAGAAGATCATCGAGTGGCAGGGCGTCCAGACCGGCACCGGCAAAAGCATGTACTCCGGCACCGTCGAGCTGGGCACGACCCAGTCGGGCGGGTCCTTCACCCTGAAGGACGCCGGACGCGGCAACCACGAGACGACCGACCTCCGCGGCGCCCAGTCCGGCAAGGGCACCCTGTTCACCGACACCGACGACCAGTGGGGCAGCGGGGCGGCGAGCGACCGCCAGACCGCCGGCGTCGACGCCGCCTACGGCGCGGGCCAGACCTGGGACTACTACAAGACCGTCTTCGGCCGGTCCGGCATCCGCGGCGACGGGGTCGGCGCGTACTCCCGCGTCCACTACGGCCAGTCGTATGTGAACGCCTTCTGGGAAGACGGCTGCTTCTGCATGACCTACGGCGACGGCCAGGGCAACAGCAACCCGCTGACCTCCCTGGACGTGGCCGGGCACGAGATGACCCACGGCGTCACGTCCAACACGGCCGGGCTGATCTACCAGGGCGAGTCCGGCGGGCTGAACGAGGCCACGTCCGACATCCTGGCCACCGCGATGGAATTCTGGTCGAACAACCCCGCGGACGTCGGCGACTACCACATCGGCGAGAAGATCGACATCTTCGGCACCGGGGCGCCGCTGCGCTACATGGCGAAGCCGAGCCAGGACGGCAACTCGCTGGACAACTGGCGGCCGGGCGCCGGGGACGTGGACGTCCACTACTCCTCGGGCATCGCGAACCACTTCTACTACCTGCTGTCCGAGGGCAGCGGGCAGAAGGTCATCAACGGCGTCACCTACAACTCGCCGACGTACGACAACAAGCCGGTGACGGGCATCGGCCGGGACAAGGCCGCGGCGATCTGGTACAAGGCGCTCACCGAGGAGATGCGCCCGACGACCAACTTCGCCGACGCGCGCCGCGCGACCCTCGCGGCCGCCGCCGGGCTGTACGGCGAGAACAGCGCCGAGTGGACCGCGACCGCCAACGCGTGGGCCGGCGTCAACGTCGGCACCCGCGCGCCGGACCCCAACGACCCGCCGGACCCCAACGACCCTCCCGGTGACACCACCTGGGCCGACGGCAAGACGTACAACGCCGGCGACGTCGTGACCTACGAGGGCGTGCAGTACCGCTGCCTCCAGTCGCACACGTCCATGCCCGGCTGGACGCCGCCGAACGTCCCGGCCCTGTGGGAGGCGGTCTGACAGCAGCGCTGATGTAGGGGATTCCTTTCCGGGGCCGCGGTGCTCGTGTTCTGCCCACGAGCACCGCGGCTTCTCCTTGCCCCTACACCGACGCGCGGGCGTCGGCGATCGCGTTCATGCGGCGGACGTGGAAATCGCTGCCCGTGAGCTCCTGCCATCTGAGGGCGAAGAGGTTCAGCTCGGTGCGGTAGTCGGTGGCGAGCCTGGCGTAGGTCCAGCCTTCTTCGGCCGGGCAGCAATCGTGCTCCGGCCACGTCCAGGTCTCGTCCAGGCCGCGGGCCGCGATGAGGCGGCAGGCCAGCACGGCGGCGGCGCACGGGCGGAGCCGGTCGAAGGTGAATTCGGTGTCGTCGTAGTAGACGTGGAACATGTCCAGGGTTCCGCGAATGATTTCTTTGGCGCGGACGAGATCGCCGGTAAGGGCGCAGAATTCCAGGTGGGCCGCGACCTGGCGCGGGTTTTCCGCCGTTGCGAAAGTGCGCTCGTGGATCTCGCGCGCTTTGGCGTCCTGGCCTGCACGCAGATACGGGACGATGAGGATCTCCTCCCCGTCCTTCCCGGACAGCGCGGGCCCGACCGTCGCGATCACCTCGTCGTCCAAGCCGAGATCGAGCCACCATTCCGTCCGGCGCAGGACGGTCGACCAGGTGGCGTACTCGTCGCAAGACGGGAGCGACTCGAAGGTCGCCCAGGCCGCGCGGGCCGCGTCCACGTCGCCGCACCGGACCTCCAGCTCGACCGCGTACCAGCGCAGATGATGCAGGTCGATGGTGCCCGGACGGCAATGGCGCCCGAGCATGTCGATCAGCTCGCGGATCTGCACGGCGTGGACGGTCGCCCGCGTCAGAGCACGCTCCAAGACAACGGGCGCCGCCGCCCACAACCGGTCAAGCCGTTCAGAGCCGAGCTGCTCGGAATCGAGCGGTTTGGAGCCGAGCGGTTTGGAGCCGAGCCGTTCGGAGTCGAGCCGTTCGGAACCGAGCGATTCGGAGCCGAGCGGTTTGGAGCCGAGCGGTTTGGAGCCGAGCCGCTCAGAGTCGAGCCGCTCAGAGTCGAGCGGTTTGGAGTCGAGCGGTTTGGAGTCGAGCCGTTCGGGGTCTGCGTCGTGTAGGCGGATGAGGGCCGTGAACGCGGCGAACAGGTCGGGCCGCATCGCCGTGGGCCCGTACGCCAGCAGCTCGTCCAGGTAGGCGAAGCGGATGTCGATGAGCGCGTCCCGCTCTTCCGTCGCGAACGCGTTCTGCATGAGCCGCTGCAGATGGACGACCCGCTTCCATCTGAGGTCCAGCTCATGCGCGCGGGCGAGTTCGTCCCGGAGCTCGTCCGTCGTGGCGGCCGTCAGATGCGGGGTGAGCCGCGGTCTCCTGCGGTGGGCGGGCTCGCCGTCCGGAGCAGGAATGTTGAGATGTTCAACAATCGGCTCGGCGTGCAGCCGGCGCATGATCTCCTCGCTGCAATAGGACGTCCCGTCCATCTCGTCGAGCTTCCGCGCGAATTCCAGCGCCGACCAGCGGCGCTCCCCGCCGAGTTCGGCGTAGGAGTGCAGAGGGGCGACGTTGCAGTCGCAGCCCTCCTCCTCGCATGACCAGACCCATTCCTCATCGAGCCCGCGCTCGGTCACCCGGCGGCACAGCAGCGCCACCGCCGCCGCCGTCCACATGGCCTCGACCGTCGTGACCGTCCCGCGCAGCCGGCCGAGGTTGCGGTGCATGACGTCCAGCCCGCGCTCCTCGTTGCCGGTGCGGGCGCAGAACTCCAGGTGGGACGCGATGCTCTCCAGCTTCAGGCCCGTCCGGTCGTATGTGCTCTGGTGCGCCGCGACCGCCTCGTCCAGCCGCCCCGTGCGCAGGTACGGCATGAGCAGGTAGTCCCCGTAGGCGCGGTCCTCGCGCTGCGGGATCTGGCCGGTCAGGACGGGCGTGAGGGCCTCGATGGCCAGGTCGTCCCGGCCGAGCCGCTCCCACACGGCCGCCGCGCCCGCCGCGCTGCCGTCCTGGACGAGGTGCTTGGTCGGCCGCGGCCGGAGCCGAAGATCCTGCCAGAGCCGCTCCACCTCGGCCACGTTCCCCTTGCGCGCCTCGATCTTCATCCGGAACATGTCGAGGACGTACAGGACCTCGTGCCGGGACGGAGGGCACTGCCGCTCCAGCTCGTCGATCAGGCGGTGGACGCGGTCGGCCGGCTCCGGATAGAGCCGGATGAAGATGTCGAGGATGTTCGTGAACTGGTTCCACATCAGGACGACGTGCTCTTCGCAGATGCGGTCCGGCTCCGCCCGCAACGTCAGGAGGCATTGGCGGAGCAGCCCGAGCCACTCGGTGAAGATCTCCCGCGAGCTCTTCTTCCACGACTTGCCGCGCAGCGCCCAGGCGTACGCGAGCCGCGCCTCGAAGAGCAGCTCGGTGTCGCCGACCGCCTCCGCCTCGCCGAGGATCTCCTGCATCGTCCGCCAGTACGACTCCGCGCCCGCCCCGCCGTCGTCGTCGGGGTGCTCCTTGTAGGCGGCGTCGAGCCTTGCGCGCAGCGCGTCCCTGCCGGACATCAGATCCCGGGCTCCTGGTGGATCGCGTGCTCCACGAGCCCGAGGAAGGCCCGGTTCACGCTCGCCACGTCGCCGGGCCGGACCGCGCGCTGCCCGGCCAGCAGCGCGTACCCGTACAGCGCCTCCACCGACAGCCGGACGAGCCGCGCGTTGGCGGTGCTGGTCAGCCGGGCGATCAGCGGGTTGCGATGGTTGAAGACGAGCAGCGGCTTGGCCTCGCCAGGCTCCTGGCCGCCGCCGTCATTGCCCCCGTTGCCGTCGCCGCCGTCGGCGAATTCGGCCCAGACGTCCCCCGCCTCCTCCAGCACCTCCCGCAGGTCGGCGGCGCGCCGCGCCTCCCGTCCCTCCAGGTAGAGGACGGGAAGCTCCGCGGGCGAGAACGTCCGCAGCACCGCCTCGCAACCGTGCTGCGCGACGGCGGCCCCGGCGATGCCGAGGAACTCGCGCGCCGCGAACTCGGCGGCGGGATCGAGCGGATCGAACCGCGTCGCGAGCTCCGCCTGGTCGAGCCGCCGCACGTCGAGGTCGGGGTCGAGCAGGCGCAGCCGCTGCAGGATCTCCGCGTGGTAGGTGTAGCCGCCGTTGACCAGCGCGAGGCCCTGCGCGGCCGCGATCCCCGCGAGCTGCGCGAACTCGTCGCTCCCGCCCGTGACGTGAATGGTCCGGTGCCGGTGGCGGAACTCGCTCAGCGTGACCCGGCCCTCGCTCGTCTCGAACTCGATCCACTCGTCCACGATCCGGAGCATCTCGATATCGTGCAGCGCGAGCGCCATCACGCCCCGGTAGTGGACGGCGAGGAACGCGCGGAGCCGCTCGGGCCCGGTCGCCGCGAGCCGCACCAGCCAGGCGCGGAGCTGCTCGCCGAGCGCGGTCCTGGTGTCGGCGAGGAGGTCGTCCTCGTAGAGCTGCTCGCGGCTCGCGGTGGGCCGCAGCTCGTCCGCGTTGATCACGCAGCGGACGAAGAACGCCCAGGCGGGCAGCACCTTCTCCACCCGCTCGCCCATGAGCATCCGCTTCAGGTAGACCTTGTGCGCTTCCGGCTCGCCGGGATGCGACTCGTACGGCAGCACGAACGCGACGCCGTCCAGGCCCGCCTCGGGGACCGCGAGGTCGATCACGTCGAACGGCCGCCTCCCGAGAAGCGCTGCGCCGTGCCGCAGCAGGACGTCCCGCCGCTCGTCCGGGTCGGAGTACCGGGCCCGCCACGGCAGTTCCGCGGCCGTCACCGTGTCGTCGCCGACGCGCACCTCATACGGGAGCAGCGAGCCGTAATGCCGCGCCAGTTCCGTGACGGTGGACGTCCCGAGCCAGTGCTCGAAGTCCCTGCGGGCGCGCAGCGTGACGGTCGTGCCCTGCTCTTCGCGCGCGGGGCCGTCCGACACCGTGTAGTGCCCGTCCGCGTGCCCGTGCCAGTAGACGGTCGCCGCATCGCCCGGCCCGCGCGTCACCACCTCGATCTCGTCGGCGACGAGGAAGCAGGACAGCAGCCCGATCCCGAACTGCCCGAGGAAGTCGTGCCGTGCGAGCCCGAGCGCGTCGCGCTTGGACGAGCCGCCGATCGTGGCGAGCAGCTCGTGCACCTGGGGTTCGGTCAGCCCGATGCCGGAATCATGAATGCGCAACGTGCCGTCGCCGGTCGCCTCGCGCGGCTCGATCAGGATGCGTCCGGGTGACGCTCCATCGGCCTGGACGCGGGCGGTCGTCGCATCGACGGCGTTCTGCAGCAGCTCGCGCACGTACACGCGCGGGCTGCTGTAAAGGTGGCGGCTGAGGAGATCGACGATCCCCCGAAGGTCGACGTTGAAGCTGTGGCGCACCCGAGCCACCGTAACCGACCCCTGATCAACCGGGCGGACCACCACGAAAACGATCATCGTCGCGAAACCGGTTATTCTCGATTTCATGATCGGCGACGAGGGAGAGATCGCGCCCAAGGGAATCGATGTCACCACCCCGCACATCGCCCGCATCTACGACTACTGGCTCGGCGGAAAGGACAACTACGCGGCCGACCGCGCCGCCGCCGAGCAGGTGATGGCCGCCACGCCGACGATCAAGCCCGGGGTCACCGCGAACCGCGCGTTCCTCAGCCGGGCCGTCCGCTTCATGGCGGGGGAGCACGTCACCCAGTTCCTGGACATCGGCACCGGCATCCCCACCGCCGACAACACGCACATCGTCGCGCAGGCGGTGAACCCCGCGAGCCGGGTCGTGTACGTCGACAACGATCCGATCGTCCTCAACCACGCCCGCGCCCTGCTGTCCGGCGTCACCGCGCCGACCGCGTTCATCGACTCCGACCTGCGCGACACCGGCCGGATCCTGGACGACGCCGCCCGCCTGCTCGACTTCGACCAGCCGGTGAGCCTGCTCCTGATCGCGATCCTGCACTGCATCCCGGACGCCGACGACCCGCAGGGCATCATCAACACCCTCATGGACGCCCTCGCACCCGGCAGCTACCTGGCCATCACCCACCCCGGAATCGACCAGCTCCCCGAACAAATGGCCGCCGCCGAAAAGGCGCTCACCAAAGCGATGGGCTTCCGCGTCACCTTCCGCACTCACGAGGGCGTAAGCCGCTTCTTCGACGGCCTGGACCTGCTGACTCCGGGCGTCGTCCCCGTCCAGGACTGGCGCCCGGACCCCGACGCCCAGCCGTCCGCCACGACCGGCATGTGGGGTGCCGTAGCCCGCAAGCCTCAGCGGTAGTCGTTCTCCTTCAGCTTGACCACCCAGGCGCGCCGCTCGGCGATCTTCCCGTCCCGCATGACGAACACCTCCGCCATCGACATGCGCATCTCCCCGCCCGCCGCCCGCCGCGCCGTGCCCGTCAGCTCGGCCATGACGACGTCGCCCTGCTCGACCATGCGCACGACCTCCAGCTCGGGCGGGTCGATGAACTCGGGCGCGCCGTCGATGGCCTTGTCGTAGGCGTCCTTGCCGGTCAGGCGAAAGCCGCCGAAGACCGTCCACACGATGTCATCGGTCAGGCAGGACAGGATCTGCGCATGATCGTTCTTGCGAAATCCGGCCAGATAGGTATTGACCGTCTCGATATTCCGTGAAATGCCCATTCATCCCCCGTGCCCGGTTGTGGTCAAGATCCCTTCGTGCTCCGCAGCATAGGACCGCCCTGCGACAATCTTGACCATGAACCGCGGCTGCGGATGCCTGCTCGCGTCGGCCTCGCTCGCCCTCATCCTGCTCCTCGCGAACTGGTTCGGCTGGCTGCCGGTGGTGGTCGCCGCGTCGGCCTTCGGCGTCCTCGGCGTGGCGATGTTCGTATTCGCTCCGCACCGCCGTCATCCAGGCAAAGCGATCGGTGTGAAATCGCCGCGGTCGGGCCGCCGGAGCCTGTTCCGGCACGACGCCCTTCCGCCGATCCTCACGATGGTCCAGCAGGCCGAGCAGGACGATCCAGTGGCGCAGCGGCTAGTGGAGACCGTTGCCCTCCTGCACGGCGACGGCGTCCCCCGCTGGGTGCTCCGCGTCCCCGAGGACCTCCTGGACGAGATCATGGACGAGGAGGACGTCTCGTCCATAGGCTTCGCCGGTCTGGAGATCGACCCGCTCCTCGACCGCCTGCACGGCGAGGGCCTCCTGACCGTCGACGGCGACCTGGTGAAGATGGACCGGAAGATCGCACTGGCCGTGCGCGTACGGGCAGGTCAGCAGGGACGCGCACACGAGGCGGCCGCCGTGGTCGGCATGGCCCTGTACACGCACGCGACCGAACTCCGCTCGCGCGCGAACCTGATCGCCTTCCGTAATGCCGACGCCTCTGACGCGGACGCGATCGCGGAACGGGCCCGCGCCCTGCTCGACCAGGCCGTCACCCTCGCCTGGCACACCAACTACACCTACGACAAGGCCCTGGACTCCATCCTGCAGCTGAACGCCTGCCTGGCCGAACTCGGTTTCGAGGAGGACGCCTGGGTGCTGGCCAGGCAGATGTCCGCACTCTGCGCCCGCAAGCTCCCGCCGGGACATTCGGTCACCCACGACGCCGCGGCCAACGTGGAGGTACTCAGGAAGGCCCGCCGGGACGGCGGCCTCCGCCCGTCCGCCTAAAGCCGACCACAGGCCCGGATGCGGACATGCCCGCTCCGATGGCTCGCCGCACCGGTCGTGTTCTACACGCTGACAGTGGGCTGCGGGGACGTCGAACCCCTCACGCGCAGCCCCCTGCCGAACGCGCTGCCCCGGGAAGAACTCCCGGGGGCAGCGTGAACTAGTGCCGCTACTGCGATCCACCCTCTGACTTGGCGACCAGCTGCGCCAGGTACCGCTCTGTCTCGTCCATGAGAGCGTTGAGCCTGGCGAACTCACCCATGATCAGGCCGACGCCCGACCAGAGGGCGTCCCTGACCGAGCCGGATTCGTCAGCGAGTTCGTCCTTCGTCGCCAGGTCTGCGGGGGGTATCTGGTCGAGTGGCTTCGACACTCTCTGTGTCTGGGAGATCACTTAGGGGAAGTGTGCGCGGGCCTCCCGTATCGGGTGAGGACGGCGGCGCCGGCCTGCTCGGTCGCCAGGCACTCCAGGTAGGCGGGTGACCTGCCGTCAGGGAAGAGCCTGTCGCCGGTGCCCAGGATCGTGGGGAACGTCAGCAGCCGATACTCGTCGATGAGATCTTCGGTCATAAGCGTCCGCACGACGCTCAGGCTGCCGACGACGATCACATCGCGGTCCTCGCGTTCGACGGCCTCGATGAGGTCGCCGTCGATGACCTTCGAGTTCGCCCAGGCCGAGGTGTCGGCCAGCGTACGGGAGGCGACCAGCTTCGGCGCGGCGTTCATCCGCGCGGAGAACGGGTCGTCGCGGCCGGGCCAGATCCGCGAGAACAGCTGCCAGGTCGCACGCCCCATCAGCATGACCCCGTTGTCGAGGACGCGGCCGAACCGGAACTTGTCCCCGGCGGCGGTCTCGGGACCGTGCCGGAACGCCCAGCCGCCGGTCGCCGTGCCGCCGGACCCGTCCGGGTCGGACACGATCCCGTCCAGGGTGATGAACTCCGCGACGATGACGCTCACGATGATCTCCTTCGTTCGATGCTCGCCGGTATGTACTGGCGGCACCGGACCGACTCATCGCTCCCGGCGGAACTCGTCCGAAAAAATCTGTCTGGGCAGGTCGAACGCCGCAAGCACGCGCGGATCGGCGAACACGACGTTGTGCGCGACCCGGCCGCCGGTAACCGTGAAGACCTGCAACGTGTGCAGCCGGTGCCCGCCACCCGGCTCCGGCGCGTACGCGGCGAACGAGGGCTGCCCGTTGGCGCTCAGAAGCCTCGTCTTCCAGCCCGGCCCGTGCATGTCGAACACCCGGCGCATGAACAGCCCGTAGTCGCGGCTGCCCCGGAACCACAACGGCACCGGCGGCATTTCCATGACGGCGTCGTCGGTGAGGAGCCGCACGAGGGCGGGGACGTCCGCCGCCTCGAACGCTCGCGCGTACCGCTGGATCGCCGCGCGCGCCTCGGGATCGTCCGGCTCCGCCACCCCGCTCGCATCACCCACGTCCGCGAGGGCGGCGCGGGCCCGCTGCAAGGCGCTGTTGACAGCTGCGACCGTGGTCCCCAACTGTGCGGCGACCTCGCTGGCGCTGAACTGCAGAGCCTCGCGGAGGACGAGCACGGCCCGCTGCCGAGGCGGCAGCAACTGCATCGCCGCCACCAGCGCGAGCCGCAGATCTGCCCGCATCCCCAGGTCGAACCGCGCATCCGGAAACGGCTCCAACCAGGGGACGTCCAGTGCCGGAGTCAGCGGAGCCCCGGGATCATCGCTCGGCGCGCCCAGCCCGGTCGGCAACGGCCGTCGCGCACGTCCCTCCAGCGCGGTCAAGCAGGCGTTGGTGGCGATCCGGTACAGCCACGTCCGTACGGACGCGCGAGTGCTGTCGTACCGATCGCGGGCCTTCCACGCCCGCAGCATCGTCTCCTGCGCCAGGTCCTCAGCCTCGTGGAACGACCCCAGCATCCGGTAGCAGTACGCGACCAGCTCACCCCGGTAAGGCTCAAGTTCCACCAGCCCAGCATGGACGAGCCACACCCAACAGCAAAGCCCCGGCCGTTAAGACCGGGGCTCGCAGGGGGAGAGTCAGAGGTTGAGCTCGTCCCGCTTGACGCGGACCAGCAGGTCGGCAAAGCCCTCGGGAGTCAGGGCGAGGAGGCCAAGACCGGGCTACTTACTGTCACGGACGCCGACCCCGGAGGGCAGGTCGGCGACTTCAACGCAATCGCCCTGCTCGGGGCCGCTGTGGCTGGACTTGCGCCACGCTGCCCCGCGCATCAGTGGTCGTGCTTCAGGGTGTGGACGAGATCAGCGAAGGTTTGGGGGGTGAGGGTGAGGTGGCCGAGGTTGGGATTCTTGCTGTCGCGGATGCCGATGCCGGAGGCCAGGCTGGCGACCTCCACACAATCGCCCTGCTCGGTCCCGCTGTGGCTGGACTTCCGCCATACCGGACGAGTCATCGCATCTCCTCCATGATTTTCTGGATCAGCTTGAAGGACGCGCCTTCGTCGAGCGCCTTCGCGCTGATCCGCTCGAACCGTATCCCGTACGCTCTCACGTCGGGCGGAGATGACACCAAACGTCCAGCTCCGGGCGACTCGGAGTAGGCGACCTCACCGAAGTCGTCGCCGCTCATGAGCTTGAAGGAGCCGTTGAGGCCGGGGTGCGCTCCGGCTGCCCACGACCTCGGGACCGCCCTCAGCACGATGTTGTACCGCTGGGCCTCATCGAGAAGGCGCGCCAGTTGACCTTGCATGATCTCGGGGGAGCCCACCGGCCAGTCCAGAGCGTTTTGGGAGAGCAAGACGGTGAGG
This sequence comes from Actinomadura sp. 1N219, assembly GCF_044326405.1. Classification (NCBI taxonomy): domain Bacteria; kingdom Bacillati; phylum Actinomycetota; class Actinomycetes; order Streptosporangiales; family Thermomonosporaceae; genus Actinomadura; species Actinomadura sp. 1N219. The sequence continues at coordinate 90,068 of NZ_JBIRAY010000013.1, forward strand.
TGTGGGGGATCGTCCCGCAACAGCAGATCCTGCCGTTGGAGGCGATCGGCGAGGACCTTGTCGGGATTGGTGTCGATGCCCGAGCGCAGTAGCGCTTCGGCGTACTCCGGCGTCTGAAGCAAGCCCGGGATGACGCTGGCCTCATAGATCCGCAGCATCCCCGACATCTGCTCGATCTTCACCTGCTGCGCGAACCACTGGGGGTCGTGGCCGATCGAGGCGTACCAGACGAGCAGGTAGAAGAGCCGTCCGGTGTTCCAGAGCTTGTCGAGCGCGATCGCCTGGTTCGCGTCCAGCCGGTTGCGGCCCGACTCGATGCGGGACACCTGGGCCTTGCTGACGTTGATCACTCGGCCGAGCGCCTCACCGGACAGGCCGCGCTGGATGCGCATGAACCGCATGTAGTAGGCCGCGAAGTCCCACATGTTGGTCTGCGGTTTGGGAAGCTCATCGGCCGTGAGTTTTCGAGGCATTGACTGCTCCTTTGTTTCCAGATGTTGCTCCTGCGAAGCGTATGCACGACAAATTGCCAACCCTCGGTAATCCTGTGACCTCGTTCACAGGAAATCGTGGAGGGCAAGGTCATGGCGCTGCTCGGGAAGAAAACCGGCGTGTCCCGGCAATTCGCGGCATCTCCGGCCGTTTCGGGGTTGGCTCGGGATCAGGTTTCCGGGGCCCTGCGCGGGTGGGAGCTGCCATTCCTCGTTTCGGACGCGGTGCTCGTCATGGGGGAACTCGTGGCGAACGCGGTGAAAGTGTCCGGGACGGGGGACGTGATCAAGGTGTACGTCGGGCGCGGGGCCGGCGAGGTCGTGCTCGGGGTGTGGGACGGGTGCGAGGAGCGGCCCGTGGCGCGGAAGGTCGAGATCTCCTTGGAGACGCTCGACCTCAGCGAGGAGAACTTCGACGACAACGGCGGACGGGGCCTCGCGATCGTGGAGGCCCTTGCCTGGCGATGCTGGCTCGATCCCACGCCTCCGCGCGGCAAGTGGGTGTGCGCGGCGCTCAAGGCGCAGGGCCGCCGGTGATCTCGCGCGGCCATCTGGCGGAGGTCTTCGGAACGGTCGTCTTGGGCCTCGCCGTCGCCGTGGCCTTCGGATATGTCGCGGCCGTGCTCACCTGGCCGTCCGTCCGGCGGGTTCTGAATAGGGGCCTGCGCCGGTGATCGGAAGGGTTCAGCGGAGCGTTCTGTGGTGGCGGACGCGTCGGCGTCCGGACACGGCGGTGCGGTACCTGGAGGCGCTGGTCGACGCGCTTGAGCCGGAGGGTTGGCGGTTCGTCCGCCTGTACCAGCTTGAGGAGTTTCCGATTCCGGTGCCGATGCTGTGGGTGTACGTCCGGCACGTCGGGATCGCGGTGAGCGTGCTCGCCGTCCCCGGAGGATCGTGGGCCTACTACGAGGCACACCACGGCCGGTCCGGCTACCTTGCGGCCTGCGGCGACGCCAGGCTGGCGGCCGACGTGATCGCCCGCCACCTCAAGCGCCAGATGTACCCGGGCACCTGGTAGATCAGGCGTCCTCGTAGGGCAGGAACGCGCTGCTGTCGATCGCATAGCCGCCGGCGGTGATCTGGTCTCCGAACACATGGTCGTGCCGGGTGCGGTAGCGAGTTCCCTCCGGAGTGGGCCCGGGGTCGCTGAGGATCGTCACGGTCGACTTGCGCGGATCGATGATCACATAAGTCGGGATCCCCATCGCCGGGTAATCAGCCGCCTTGTTCTCATAGTCGTTCTCGGGATTGGGCGCCGAGACGACTTCAACGACCAGCTCCACGTCATCCGGGCGGAGATACGTCAGACCGGGCCGAGTCAGTGCGGCTTCGGGGACGACCACCAGGTCGGGCCTGCGCAATCTGCCTGTGGCGGGATCGTCTATCTCCGGCGTCCCGGAATGCGCGATCAGGTCCGGCCCGACCTGAGGCAGCAGTTGCCGCAGCAGGCGCGAGATCGCCAGCTCATGCCGATTGTCCGGACCCACCATGACGTGCACCCCTTGGTCGTCCAGCTCCACGCCGTGAGTGTCTAGACGCTCCAAGATGGCTATCGCAGTCGGGCGCAACCGCTCGTATGCCCTCATGCTCCGTCCTTGGCGATCAGCGATGACGAAGCCCCGCATGGTGATGAAGCCAGCCTGCAGTCCCGCAGGTCAGGCGGCGGCGTTTTCGCCCACGGTGATGGTGAAAGTGGTGTGCATGGCCTTGGCGATGCGGTCCAGCATTGCCAGAGTGGGAATTCCGCCCCCGCCCTCGATGCGCGACAGCGCGGGCTGGGTGATGCCGGCCCGTTCGGCCACCAGGGCCTGAGTGAGCCCGAGTTCGATGCGGCGCTCACGCACCATGTCGCCGAGCCGCAGGTCAAGACCTGCCTGCTCGTATTCAGGATGCGGCACTGCGTCCTCGCGCAGCCGCTTCTCCCGATAGGTCCGCCAGTTGGTATGTCCCGCCATCACCCGCTCCTTTCGTAAACGTGCCCCGCCGGTTCCAAATGAGACGACTCGCAAAGCTTGCGCATGGCGACCGCTCGCTCGATGTCCCGCGGTTGCGAACCGTTCCGGACCTTCTGGAACACGGTCAGCAGCACGACGAGCCGCCCCCGCCCCTGTAGGCAGCCAGTACGTGATCCGCCACGTCGTTTCCTCAAGGTAGAGCCGCAGCTCGCGAACGCCGTCTTGTAATGACCTGGTGTGGTTGCCGTCGAGCATGCCACCGCGGTCGACAAGGTAGTCGTCCACGTTGCGCATGACGCGTTGGTACTGGGCGAAGGTCAACCTGTCCAGCCACGCGACGACTTGAGGCTCCATCTCGATCTCGAACATACTGCTGATGATATATACCATCGATGGTAAGGCGCGAACGGCTTGGCGTCCAGTACGGGTTACGGCGGGTGTAGGTGGGTGGTTGTTATGGGGTGGTGGGCGGTTAGGCGTTGGGTGATCAGGGAGCGGTGGCAGGCTTCGGGGGTGCGTTCGACGCAGAGGAGTGCGGTGGTTCCGCTGGTCGGTAGCGTTGACAGGAGCGGTGTTAGGTCGGCGTGGTCGAGGATCTCGGTGGTGTAGCGGTGGGTGTATTCGGCGGAGAGTTCGCGGCGTGAGCGCTTGCCGACCCCCTGGCGGTCGTCCTCGGCGTATTGGAGTTGGCGTAGTTCGGTGGTCGGGGCGAGTTCTGGGTGGTGCTCGTAGGCGATCCGGGCTTGGGCCAGGGCCGCTTGGAGGCGGAGTGAGTTCGCCCAGGCGTAGTCGGGGCCGCGGACGCCGCGGCGTTGGCGGACGTCGAGTAGCAGGCGAACGTCCGCTTGCCGCAAATGCTGCAGGAAGGACTCGGCGTCGAAGCCATAGACGCCGATCGTCACCATTCTGAGCATCGGATCACCTCCCTGCTGCTTGTGCCGCCTCCGGCGGGTCTGCCGGAGGCGGCGAGGTCGCGTTACGCGACGGCGGTTCCCTCAAGTTCGACCATCAGGTCGGGGATCGCCAGGCGTGTCACCCCGAGCATCGTCGTGGACGGCGCCACCCCGGCGGCGCCCAGCCGCGACGCCAGCACGCCGTAGTGCTCGAAGAGCCGATCGACGTCGGTGGTGTAGACGTTGAGCCGGACGAGGTTCGCGAGGGACATCCCGCCCTCGCCGAGCACCGACTCAAGATTGTCGAGGCTCAGCGCCAACTGCGCCGCCATATCACCGGCGTGCTGGGGCTTGCCGTCTCCGCTCATCGCGGTCTGCCCGGCGCAGTACAGCGTCCGGGTGTGTCCGGAGACGATCTCGCCCTGGTTGTAGCCCAGCTCCACCGACCACGCCCACGGGTTGACGGCCGTTCGCTCCATAGCCCTATCAGCTCCATTCGTTGAAAGCACCTGGTGAAGAGCCTGCCAACGAATCACGACATCCTGTGTCGTGTATTTCGGTAGAGTTTTCGGATGCGTGCCGACCGGTTGGTTTCGCTGGTGCTACTGCTGCGCCAGCACGGTCGGTTGTCGGCGGCCGCGCTGGCCCGCGAGCTGGAGGTCTCCACTCGCACTGTGCTGCGCGACATCGAGGCGCTTTCTGCGGCTGGGGTCCCGGTTTATGCCGAACGCGGTCGCCACGGCGGGTTCGCGTTGCTGCCCGGTTTCCGGACCGAGCTGACCGGGCTGAACCACGATGAGGCGCTCGCCCTGCTGATTGCCGGATCGCGGCGCGGGGCGCAGGCATTCGGTCTCGGCTCGGCGCTCGCTTCGGCCATGCTCAAGGTGGTGGACGCGCTACCCGAAAGCTATCGGGACACCGCGGCCGACGCGGCGCAGCGGCTGCTCATCGACCCCGAGACCGACCTCCTCTCGCGTCGGCTGGTCACGGATGAGGTGCCCGACGCCGTTGTGGCCGAGGTCCGGCGCGCGGTGTTCGCCGGGCACAAGCTGCGCATCCGCTACGCGGCTGTGGGCCAGGCCCCCGAGTGGCGGACGGTCGACCCGATCGGCCTGGTCACCGTGCGTGAGCAGGGGTACCTGCTGGCGACGAGGGCCGGTGCGGACCGCACCTATCGGATATCCCGGATCTTGGACGCCGAGGAACTCGACGAACCCGCGCAGCGTCCAGACCGGGTTGATCTGGACCAGGCCTGGCAGGAACGCAGCGCGCGGTTCCGGACCGGCGGCGATCAGGTCGCCGTGCAGGTACGGGTGAAGTCGGCGCGGCGGGAGGATCTGGTGGGCACCGCGCTGGCCGTCCTCGCCGAGGAAACCGATGCGGACGGGTGGCTGCGGATGGAGGTCACCTTTCAGGATCCGAGGCATGCCGAGTGGGCGCTCTGGCAGCTCGCCATGAGTGCGGAGGCGCTGGCTCCGCAGTGGTTGCGCGTCGCGTTGCGCGACCGGGCCGCTGCGATCGTCGCGCGCTACGAAGCGCCGGTGGACGGTTAGTCCCAGCGGTTGGTGCGTTGGCGTTTTACCGCGCTGCGGCGTTTCTTGTTCTCCAGGCGGCGTTCGTTGATGCCGCGGGGGATCTTCTTGGGGATGCGCTTCTTCGGGGGCGGGGCGGTGGCGTCGGCCAGGAGGGTGGCGAGGCGGGTGCGGGCGGCGTCGCGGTTGCGTTGCTGGGAGCGGTACTCCTCGGCGCGGATGGTGAGGACGCCCCGGACCAGCCGGGTCGAGAGGCGCTCCAGGGCGCGGGCCTTGAGGGGCTCGGGGAGGGACGGGGAGTTCGCGACGTCGAAGGAGAGCTCGGCGGCCGTGGCGCTGGTGTTGACGTGCTGCCCGCCCGGACCCGAGGAACGGGAGAAACGCCAGCTCAGCTCGGACTCCGGGATGGAGACCGAGCCGCGGACATGGACCTCGTCGGGCATGTCCTCATTGTCGCAGGGTAGAAGCGATCTTGTCGCCTGAGTAACCCCGGACTGGCGGCAACTGCAAGTACTTACTTACACTGGGCGCCATGACCGAAGGACTCTTCGAGGACGACGACCTCATCCGCGTCATCTCGCGGGAGGGCGCGCTCATCGCAGCGGGCGGTGCGGCGTCCCTGCTCCAGACCGCGCATCCCAAGGTGGCGCAGGGGGTGTACGACCACAGCTACACCGCCGACGATCCGCTGCGGCGGCTGCGGAACACGATGGGGTGGCTGTACGCCGTCCAGTTCGGGACGCGCGAGGAGGCGGAGGTCTTCAGCGCACTCGTCCGGAAGGGGCACGAGAGCGTCACCGGGCCCGGGTACGAGGCGAACGATCCCGAGCTGCAGGTGTGGGTGGCGTCCACGCTGTTCGCGGTGGCGACGCAGTTCTACCAGGCCCTGTTCCGGCGGACGCTGGACGACGCCGAGCTCGAGGAGTTCTACCAGCAGGCCAAGATCTACGCGACGATCCTCGGCTGCCCGGAGGAGCGGATGCCGGAAACGTATCCGCGGTTCCGCGAGTACTACGCCGACATGGTCCAGAACTTGAAGATCACCGACGCGTCGCGGGCCATCGCGGAGCAGGTGATGCATCCGCGGTTGCCGGGCGGGCCGGTGAACGCGCCGGGGCTGATGGCGATCCGGCTGATCACGGCGGGGCTGATGCCGGCGCCGATCCGGGAGCAGTACGGGTGGAAATGGGACGCGAGGCGGGAACGGCGCTTCCGGATGCTGGTCGGGGCGCTCGCCGTCGTGTATCCGCGGCTTCCCTTGCGGGTCCGGACGCTGCCGCGCGAGTACTACCTGTTCACGACCCGAAGGATGCTCGCGAAGATGAAGCGGCGGCCGTCGATCGCGGTCACGTCGGCCTGAACGGCTTGCGACCGCTTGAACTGGACGGGGTGCGACCGCGTGACCTCGTGTGCGGGTCACGCGGCCGCTTTCCCTTGCCCGGTCCCTCCCGAGCCCGGCCCGGCCGGAAGGGACCCACTGCCCCGGTCCGCCGCCCGTCCGCCCGCTCCCCCCAGAGCTCGGCCGGACGGCGTCCCAGGTCAGACCTTGGAACCGGCGACGATCGCGTCGGCGGTCTGCTTGGCGGAGTTGATCGGGATGGCGAAGCCGACGCCGATGTTCCCGGTGCCGTTCCCGGACGTGGCGATGGCGGTGTTGACGCCGATCACCTGCCCGGCCGCGTTCACCAGCGCGCCGCCGGAGTTGCCTGGGTTGATGGCGGCGTCCGTCTGGACCGCGTTCTTGATCACGGCCTCCTGCTGCTGGGACAGCTGCCCGCGCAGCCCCGGCGGGAGCTGCGGCTCCTGGCCGCCCTCGCGGACCTCGCGGTTCAGGGCGCTGACGATGCCGGACGTCACCGAGCCGTCCAGGCCGAGCGGGCTGCCGACCGCCAGCACCGTGTCGCCGACGGCCAGGGCGTCGCTGTTCCCGAGCGTCGCGGGCTTGAGGCCGGACACGCCGGCCGCCTTGATCACGGCGACGTCCGCGCCGGAGTCGGAGCCGAGGACCTTCGCGGACGCGGTCCGTCCGTCGGCGAACTTCACCGCCACCTGACCGGCGTCCGCCACGACGTGCGCGTTGGTGAGGATCACGCCGTCCGAGCGGAGAATGACGCCGGAGCCGCCGCTCGTTCCGTTCGGCGTCTGCGCTTGTATCGACACGACGCTGGGCTGGACGGCGGCGGCGACCTGCGCGATCGTGCCGCCCTTCGCGGACGTCCCCGTCACGGCGGTCGGGCTTGAGTAGACGGTGCTGTCGTGCGTGAACGCCAGCGTGACGGCCGCGCCCGCGCCGCCCGCTCCCAGCGCGAGCGCCATCGCGGCCCCCGCCGCGGCGATCTTCTGCCGGGTCGTGCCGAGCAGTCGCGGACGGCCCGCCGGCGGGACGCTGCCCGGGGCCGCAGGCGGGACGGTCCCCGGTGCGGCGCCTGCGGCGGCCTGCCAGGGCGGCGGGGTCCACTGCGGTGCGATGCCCGGACGTCCGGGCTCCCAAGGCTGCTGCTGCGGCCGGTCCTCGTTCATCTGGTCCCCCTGTCGTATCGCTCACCAAGGAGCGTGCGTCCCGGGGCTGCAGGCTGCCTGGAGCCAACCTGAAAGTGTGCTGAAAGCCCTCATTACGAAAAAACCGCGGCCGAGGGGACGTGCGGCGTTACGTCCCCCCGGCCGCGGTGCCGGTGCGGCGCTGCCGTCAGCGCGTGCCGGATCGTGGCTGGCCAGGGCGCGGGCTCCCGCTCTCCGTCGAGAAGGGGGCGCGCCCTGTACGGCCACCTAAACGCATTCAGCTGAACGTTGCCTGAATACGTCCCTCAGTCTTCGTCCAAAGGCAGGACGACCCTGAACGTGGCGCCCTCGCCGGGCGTGGAATCGGCCTCCACCAGCCCCTCATGGGCGGCGACCAGCGCGGCGACGATGGCGAGGCCGAGGCCCGTGCCGCCGTCCGCGCGGGAGCGGGCCTCGTCGGCGCGGTAGAAGCGCTCGAAGACCCGTTCCGCCTGCTCAGGGGAGAGGCCGGGGCCCGCGTCCACGACCTCGACGATGACGGCGGGTGCCTTGCGCAGCGTGCCCGGCGAGAGGCGCACCTCGATCGGCGTGCCCTCGGGGGTGTGGGTGACCGCGTTGGCCAGCAGATTGCCGAGGACCTGGCGCAGGCGCGCCTCGTCCCCCCGCACCTGGTACGCCAGCCCGCCCTCCACCGCCAGCTCTATCTCGCGTTCGGGTGCGAGAACTCTCGCCTCCTGGACAGAGTCGGCGGCGACGGCCAGGAGATCCACCGGCCGCCGCTCGATCGGACGCTGCCGGTCCAGCCGGGCGAGCAGCAGCAGGTCCTCCACGAGCAGGCCCATCCGGGCCGCGGTCTCCTCGATCCGGCCGATCAGCCGGCCCAGCTCGTCGGGGGTGCGGGCCGCGCCCTGCCGGTAGAACTCGGCGAAGCCGCGGATCGCGGTCAGCGGGGTGCGCAGCTCGTGGCTGGCGTCCGCGATGAACCGCCGCATCCGCTCCTCCGACCGGAGCGCCGTCTCCTCCGACCGCCGCGCCGCGGCCTCCGACTCGGCGCGCGCCCCGAACGCCGCCTCGATCTGCGCGAGCATCGTGTTCAGCGACCGGCCGAGCCGTCCCATCTCGGTGCGCGGATCCGCCTGCGGGACGCGGCGGGACAGGTCCCCGGCCGCGATCGCGCCCGCGGTCTCCTCCACCGCCGACAGCGGGCGCAGGCTGGCCCGCACGACCCACACGCCGAGGCCGGTCAGGACGCCCAGCACCAGCAGCCCCACGATCGCGTCGATCGCCACCAGCCGCCGGACGGTCCGGTCGACCTCCTCCAGGCTGAACGCGAGGACGAGCACCCCGCCCGCGACCGGCGCCGCCAGGATCCGCCACTGCGACCCGCCCGTCCCGGACACGGTGAACGGCTGGTCCATGCGCTCGCTCATGTCGGCGGGCAGCTTCGGATGCCCGGACTCGCTCCACGCCGAGTTCTGCCAGACGATCGCGCCGCCCGTGGACCTGACCTGCGCGTACATCTCGCTCGGGATCCGGACGTTGATCTCCCGCTGGCCGAGCCGCAGCCCCTCGGCGACCTGGTCGATCGCCCGCCCGACCGAGCCGCGCAGCTGGTCGTCGGCCCGTCCGACCAGGTACTGCCGCAGGACGGACGCGCCCGCCGCGCCCATCACGGTCATCCCCAGCGTGACCAGGACGAGCATCCCGGCGATCAGCTTCACGCGCAGCGGCGTCCGGCCCCACGTCCTCGACAGCTCGCGGCGCGGCCAGCGCGGCGCGCTCCCACCGGCGCTCCCACCGGCGCCCCCGCCCGGACCGCCCGGACCGCCCGGACCGCCCGGACCTCCCGGAACGACGGGGATGCCGTCGGCCCGCGTCGGCTTCGCCGGGTGGGCCGCGGACGCCGGGAACCGCGTGGCCATCAGCCAGATCTCGACGGCTCGCGCAGGACGTACCCCACCCCGCGCAGCGTGTGGATGAGCCTCGGCTCGGCGTTGTCGACCTTGCGGCGCAGCGCCGACACGTACGACTCGACGATGCCCGCGTCGCCGCGGAAGTCGTAGTTCCACACGTGGTCGAGGATCTGCGCCTTCGACACGACCCGTCCCGCGTTGGCCATGAAGTAGCGCAGCAGCTTGAACTCCGTCGGCGAAAGCTGGATCGCGCGCCCGCCGCGCCACACCTCGTGGCTGTCCTCGTCGAGCTCGACGTCCGCGAACACCATCCGCGGCGGCGGCTCCGTCAGGCCGCCGCGGAACCTCCGCAGGACGGCCCGGATCCGCGCGATGACCTCCTCCAGGCTGAACGGCTTGGTGACGTAGTCGTCCCCGCCGATCGTCAGGCCCTTGACCCGGTCCTGCACGCCGTCCCGCGCGGTCAGGAACAGCACGGGGGTGTGGTCGCCGCCGGACCGCAGCCGCCGCGCGACGTCGAAACCGTCGATGTCGGGCAGCATCACGTCCAGGACGATGAGGTCCGGGCGGTGCCGCCGCGCCGACTGGACCGCGTCGGCCCCGTTGGTCGCGGTGAACACGTCGAACCCGGTGAAGCGCAGGCTGCCGGCGAGAAGCTCCAGGATGTTGGGCTCGTCCTCGACGACGAGCAGGGTCGCCTCCGCCGTCTTGCCGCCGTTCGCCGTCCGATCAACCAATGGCACTGACCCCCTCCGCAATCACTGCAGAGGTTCCCATCTCTACCTGAAAGTCACCTGAATGACCGCAGGGGATCGGTTGAGTGCGCTGTCAGCCGTCCTGCCCCTGGTCAACGGCTCAAGCGAGTCAGCGGCTCAAGCGGGTCAGCGAGCGGATGGCGCGCATGGCCTCGCGGCGCGCGTCGCCCGACAGGACGTCGATGTAGACGTTCCCCTCCAGGTGCCCGCACTCGTGCTGGAGGCAGCGGGCGAAGTAGCCGGTGCCCTCAACGCGGACGGGCTTTCCTTTCACGTCGACGCCTTCGACGACGGCGTGCGCGTGGCGGGCCGTCTCGAAATGCATGCCGGGCACGGACAGGCAGCCTTCCGGTTCGACGAGCAGTTCCCCGTCGGCGGCCACGAGTTTCGGGTTGACGACGTGGCCGATGTGCCTGCGCCCTTCGTCGTCCTTGCAGTCGTACACGAACACCCGCAGGCCCACGCCCACCTGGTTGGCGGCCACGCCCGCGCCGTCCTCCTCGTACATGGTGACGAACATGTCGTCGACGAGGCGCTGGAGGGAGGCGTCGAACGTCCGGACCGGGTCGCATTCGGTGCGCAGGACCGGATCGCCGAGGAGCCTGATCGGACGGGCCGTTCCGTTGCGCGTGTGGGTCCTCTTGCTCACGCAACGATCCTAGAGGCGACGCGCGATCCCAGAAACGGCTGTGTCCGCCCAGGGACGACCCTGGGCGGACACGTCGCGGTCGGTCTCGGCCGCGCCTACAGCTCGATCGGCCCGCGGGACTGCTGGGGCGGGACGACGGGGCCGGGCGGCGGCGGGGTCGGGCCCGCGTCCTCGGCCGGGCGCGCGGGCTTGGCCTGCGCGGCGGACGGGTCGGGGGCGTCGGCGGGCGGCTCGGGCTTCTTCATGGACGGGCCGCTCTGCTGCGACGGCGCAGGAGAGGCCGGGGCAGCCGGGGCGGATGAGGCAGCCGAGGCGGCCGAGGCGGCCGGCTTGGACGCCGACGACGCAGACCCAGACGTGGACGACGACGAGGGCGCGGACGAGGACGACGACGAGGACGGCATCGGCTTCGCGGGCGGCGGCGAAGAGGGCTGGGACGGCTGCTGCTTGCGCGGCGTGGTCTGCCGGACGGCGTCCTCCACCATCTTCTCCAGCGGTCCCGCCTCGTTCTCCGCCGTGAGGAGGCGGTGCAGCGTCTCGCTGATCTCGGTGAGCCGCTGCAAAGCCTGGGTGTGGTTCTTGGTGAGCGACGTGAGCCGCTGCGTCGCGCCCTCGTTGATCACGCTGGCGCGGCGCTCGGACGCGGTGAGCGTGCGCTCGGCCTCGAGCCGCGCGCTGGTCACCGTCTGCTCGGCCTCCTGCTTGGCGGACCCGAGGACGCTCTCGGACTCCTTCTTGGCGGACGCCAGCACGTGCTCGGCCTTGTCCTGCGCCTGGGCGAGGTTCTTGTCGGCGTGCGAGCGGGCGTCGTCGATGATCCGCTTGGACTCCTGCTCGGCGTCCTTGCGGATCTCCGCCCCCTTGGCCTCGGCCTCGGCGACCTTGTCCTGGGCCTCGTCCTCGGCGAGGTTGATGATCTGGCGGAGCCGGTCGCTGAGGTCGTCGCCGGTGGGCTTGCGCGCCTCCCGGACCTCGGCCATCTCGCGACGGAGCCGCTCGGAGTCGTCGTGGGCGCGAGCGAGCCGCGCCTCGAGTTCGCGGTTCTTCTGGACGAAGCGCGCGATGTAGTCGTCGACCTGGCGGCGGTTGTAGCCGCGCATGACGATCTCGAACTCGTGTGAATCTTCTTGGAGGAGGTTCGGCAGGATTTCGGCTTCGTTGCTCATGATGCCTTGGGGGTCGTTGGCGGGGGTGATCACCCCGTCAGGGTCGGTTGCTCTCCTCGCCCGCCGGTCAGCGGGTCCAACTGTGGAAACGTCAGGACGACTCTCGTCCGGTCCACCCCATTCGCGCAACCGGAACGCGCTTCTCGTCGTGGTTTCTTCACCTGGTAAGGGCGACAAACTATCCAATCTCGGAAAATTCGCGCTATCCCGGGGTGGTGCGCGGGCGGCGGGTGCGACCGTCCTAGCATCGGCGGCATGACGTATCTCGGAACGTTGGGCGAGGACCGGCCGGACATCCACCCCGAGGCGTGGATCGCGCCGGGCGCGGTCGTCGTCGGACGGGTCGCGCTGGGCCGCGCGTCCAGCGTCTGGTACGGCTCGGTGCTGCGCGGCGACGACGAGGCGATCGTCGTCGGCGAGGAGTGCAACATCCAGGACCTCTGCTGCCTGCACGCCGACCCCGGAACGCCCGCCGTCCTGGAGGACCGCGTCAGCCTCGGCCACAAAGCGATGGTGCACGGCGCCCACGTCGAGACGGGCTCGCTCATCGGCATCGGCGCGATCGTCCTGAATGGCGCGCGGATCGGCTCCGGGACGCTGATCGCAGCAGGCGCGCTGGTGCCGCCCGGCAAGAAGATCCCGTCCGGCGTGCTCGTCGCCGGGACGCCGGGGAGGATCGTCCGGGAGCTGACCGACGACGACCGGCTCGTCCTGACGCACACGCCCGAGGTGTACGCGGAGAAGGCGAAACGGCACCGCACCGTCGCGTGGGACTGACCGCCCCGCCGTCCGGAACCGACCGCACCGCCGTCCGGAACCGACCGCACCGCCGTCCGGGACCGACCGCACCGCCGCCTGGGACCGACCGCACCGCCGTCTGGAGCTGACGTCAAGGTCGGAAAGATAAGTCTCTGACCTGCGGAGATGCGACGAATGCGCCGGTGGGCGAGACCCCTGCCGTGTTCTGCTGACTACCATGACCATCGTGGTGTGGGGACCGGGCTATGGCAATGCTCCGCCGCCCAGCCCCCCGATGGGGCAGGATCCGTTCGCGGAGGCAGAGCGGGACACGAGGGCGATGGTGGCCGCCGCATGGTGGCCGTCGGCGCCTCCGCAGCAGCGCCACCACGCCATCGGCGGTCGCATGCTCGTCCTCCCGGACGGCACGTGGTGGCTGTTCGGCGCCTGGGCCCGCTGGTACCGGCTGCATCCGGCCGACGGGCAGTGGTACCTGTGCCCGCCGCCGCGGACGCCCGCCGTCCGGATGGCGGCGCGGCCCGCGCAGCAGGGCGGGGTGCAGGTTCCCACGCTCCCGCCGCACGTGATCCCGGCCGGGCCCGACTTCTCGTACGACCCGCCCACGGGCCTGCCGTTCGTCGGGCACGGGTTCGCGACCGAGCTGAGTTCGCGCGTCCGGTCGACGGTCGAGTCGGCGGCGACGCTGTCCGCGCCCGACTACCCGCACTGGTGGTCGGAGTTCTCCAACGACGCGCCGTCCACCGTGGTCGTGGCCTGGGGCGTGATGCTGTGGTGCTCGTCCTCGCCCGCGTTCGACTCGCGGCTGGACGCGCAGATGCTCGACCTGTGGAAGCCCTACCGCGCCAAGCCGCTCCCGCGCGTGGACGGGCCGCGCTGGCTCACCCCGCCCCCGCTGGAGACGCTGGTCGGGCTCTACGCCGAACGGCTGCGGGCCAGCCGGGTGGACGCGGCGGTCGTCGTCCTGCGGACGATGTGGGCCGTCGCGAGCGCGCTGCGCGAAGACGTCCGGTTCCAGATCCGGGCGGACGCGCTGCTCGCCGTCCTCGGCACCACGCTCGCCAACCCGACCGTCGACTATGGGGCGCTGCCGTACGGCGACCAGGCGATCGTCCAGCAATGGCTGACGCGATGCCCACCTAACCTGGTTCCTTCGCTGCGAAACGAGAGTTCGCCAGGGGACAACTTCCGGCACGCTTTCTACACACTCAGCGAATTGATAGCCGGGCTCTCAGGCGACCCCGCCGAACCCGCATATATCGAGCCTCGTCTTGTGGCCGCCGCGCTGCTCGCCGCCGATCTGGACGTCGTCCGCAAGGACATGGTCGGCACCATCGTCCCGTGGCTGGACCCGGAGATCCGCTACACGGTGCAGGCCGTGGCGGAACAGAAGGGCCATCCGCTGCGGCGCCTCTGGCCGCAGGACATGCGCCTCCCCGAACCGCTGCGGTCCGCGGCCGGGTCGGGCCCGGGCGCGGAGACGCTGCTGGCCGCGATGTACGAGGTCGACCTGGCCTGGTGCCGGCTCGGCGGGATGCCCGCGCGGCCGCGCGGCTTCCCCGTCCCGACCTCGATCATCGCCGGGATCATCGGACGGAACCGGGCCCGCGCCACCGCCGCCGCCCCGACCGCCACGCCACCGCCGAACCCCGCGCCACCGCAGCCGACGCCGTTCAGCATGCAGAGCCAGCCCGGAATCGCTCCTGGTACGCCTCCGCATGCGCAGAGCGCGCCGTCCGAGCCTGACCGTCCGTTCGTCCAGCCGCCCGCGCAGCCGTACGGCGACGCGGCGGCCAACCAGGCGGCCGTCCATCAGATGGCCGGGCCAGGGCAACAGGCCGCGTTCGCGTCGCCGGACCCAATGATGGGCGGCACCCCCACCGAGGAGGACCGGGACGAGGGGAACGCAGCGCCGCCTTACACGGAACTCGGATTCCAGCGTCCGGGCGCAGCGCCACCTGCGCCAGTTCAGAACCCGGCCGCCATGCAAAGCCCTGCGCCAATGCAGAACCATGGGCCCATGCAGAGCGCCTCTCCGCAGCCTCCGCCGGCGGCGGTGCCTGAGCAGCAGGACGCGAACTTCGTGCCGCCCTACACCCACCTCGGCTATCAGCCGTCCGGTGCCGCTCCTCCGCAGCAGGGTCCGCCGCCGTCGCCGAACGTCTCGCAGCCGCCGCCGAATCCCGTCGCGCCTCCGGAACCGCAACAGCAGCAAGTCCAGCAGCAGGTCCAGCAGCAGCCGGCGCCTGCGGCGTTCGATCCGTACTCCACTCGCGTGGAAGACCAGTCGGGAGCACCGCCCCAGGCAGGCCCGGCGAGCCCGCCTGGCACCCGGATTCTGGGGCCCGGCGACCTGGAGGACGACCCCGCCCAGCCGCCGCCACCCGTGCCCGGAGCCGGGCCGGGGACGAAGGTCATGTCCAAGACGATGGTCGGCGACTTCGACTTCCTGGACGACACGCCTGCCCCGGACCAGCCCGTCCACGAGATCCCGCCCCCGAAGGACCGGAGCGAACGCCGCGTCCTGGAGCGCTTCGGGTTCGGCTTCGTGTACGGCGACCATGACGCGAGCGAGCTGCTCGCCGACGTGCGCAAGCAGGTCCAGGAGTGGGACGCGCCCGGCGGCGAGGGCGCCGAGGACACCCGGGTGGACGGCGCGCCCAGCTCGATCAGGCCGGGCGTGCCCGGCGTGCTGCTGGTCGGCGGGCCGCACTCGGGGCAGCGCAGGCTGTCCCGGCTCATCGCGCTGACGCTGGCGAACGCGGGCCTCGGCGACGGGTCGCTCCGCGCGCACGACGCGGAGGACGTCCGGGACGCGCCCGCCGAGCGGATGGGGCAGATCCTCGCCCAGCCCGGCCCGGCCGTCCTGTTCGAGCGCCTGGACGTGGCGATCGCCGGGGCGCGCGACCCGGTGGCGGTCGTCGGCGCGGTGCGCCGGGCCCGCCGCGACCCCGTCAACACGACGCCCGTGATCGCGACGTGCGAGCCGCAGGCGTACAAGCGGCTCCTGCGCGAGCATCCCAAGCTCGTCCAGACGTTCCGCGTCCACCGGCTGCCCGACTTCAGCGACCTCGACAACCGCCTGATGCTGCTGCACGTGCTGGCCGAGGAGCGGCGCGTCACGATCGGCGCGTCAGCGATGGAGGTCGCCCGCGAGGACCTGAACCGGCTCCGCGGGCCGGGCGACCTCGTCAACGCGCGCCTGGTCGAGGCGTACCTGGACCAGGCGGCGCAGCGGAACATGGAGCGCGCCGGGGCGTCCCACGACCGTCTCGTGCTGACCCCGGACGACCTGGCGGGCGTCGCGGAGGGCATCGAGCCGGCGCTGCGTCCGCCCGGCGACATCGACGGCTACCTGCGGCAACTCGAACAGCTCACCGGGCTGGAGGACGTCAAGGCCGCCGTGCACGAGCTGGCCGACGACGCCGGGCTCGCCGCCGACAGGGCGCGCTACGGGGTGTCCCCGGGCGAGGGCCGGCACCTGATCTTCGTGGGGCCGCCCGGCACCGGGAAGACGACCGTGGCGGGCCTCGTCGGCGGCATCTACGCGGCGCTCGGGCTGCTGGAGTCGGGGCATGTGGTCGCGTGCCGTCCCGTCCACCTGGCGGGACGCGACCGGGCCGACACCGAGAACCGGGTCGCGGGCATGGTCGAGCAGGCGCTCGGCGGGGTCCTGCTCATCCAGGAGGCGTACCGGCTCGACCGAAGCCCGCCCGTCGTGGCCGAGCTGCTCCGCCGGATGAACGCGGGCGGCGCCCGGTTCATGGTGGTCTGCTCCAGCCCGGCGGCCGAGATGGAGGGCTTCCTCGCGGGCAATCCCGCGTTCCGGGCCGAGTTCGGCCGGGTCGTGGAGTTCACCGGCATGGGCGACCGCGACATGGTGCAGCTCTTCCAGAGCTACGCCGAACGCGACCTCTACGTCCTGGACGAGGAACTCCGCGTCGAGCTGCTGAACCGGTTCGCGCGGCTGCGCGGCGACCCGCAGTTCGCCTACGCGCGGACGGTCCGCGCGCTGTTCGAGCAGACGGTGGCGCGGCAGGCGGCCCGGCTCGCGGGCGCCGACGTCAACGCCGCCACCGTGGCCCGGCTGACGGCCCGCGACCTCCCCGAGACGGCGCTGGAGCAGATGCTCGGCGACTTCCGCCCCGGCCCCTGACCGCCCCGGCCCCTGACCGCCGCGCCCGTCTCCGCTGGTCGGCACCCGCCGCGCGGGACGTTTACGACATATGCATCAGACGGGCGTCAGATGGGAAGGGTACGGGGAGTCGCCGAGGGCCGGTGCCTAGATCGTTCAGGTGGGCGTCCCCCGGATTGACAGGGTCACGGGTGGCCCTCGAATGGCCCTCTTGGGTCATGTGCCCGTCCGGACGAGGCGCGTAGCCTCGACTTGGGTGTGGGGAACGAACGGAGGTGGACGCGGTGCGCCAGAACCTCGATTTGCGCGTCCACGACCGTGTTGCGCTGGACGAGATCGAACTCTATGCCGAGATGCTCAGCGCGGTGGCGGCGGCCGAGCGGCCGCTGACCGTCGCGGAGATCGACATGGTGCTCGGGGTACGGTCCGACGAAGCCGGTCGTCGCGAGCTGACGCCACGGGACTGAGAGCGGTCCCAGGGGGGCTTGGGAGGACGTCCTCCCAGCTGGAGAGCAGAGCAGTCGCGCGCAGCGGGCCGGGGACGCCGATCACGGCGTCCCCGGCCCGTCATTTTCGCGCCGCACCCGGCCGCCCGCCCGCTGACCTGCCCGTGTAACAAATCTCACTTATGATCTTGACCGGCGCCTCGCGGCGGACCGTCCGCAGGCGCCGAAACGGCGGCCGTCCCCGCAGATACCGGGCGCACGGGGGGTATGTACCTGATGATCCGGGGCAATCTTGGAAGTGAGAGGATGGCGGACACCAGCCGAAGCTGGGGCAAAGGTTCTTTTTACGGCTGGTAGCGCCTACGATCCTCTGCGGACTGTTCCGGCACATCAGGAGAACGACGTGCGCTTGCGTCTCACGCCGCGTGAGGACAGCTTCTACGACATGTTCGCCGACTCGGCGAACAACCTGGTCACCGGCGCCAGGCTGCTCGTGGAGCTCATCAGCGACGGTGCCGACCGGGCAGCGATCGCGGAGAAGATGCGCGCCTGCGAACACGCGGGCGACGAATGCACCCACGCGATCATGCGGCGGCTGAACGAAACGTTCATCACGCCCTTCGACCGCGAGGACATCTACCGGCTGGCCTCGACGATCGACGACGTGATGGACGAGATGGAGGAGGCGGCCGACCTCGTCGACCTCTACAAGATCGAAGAGTTCCCCAAGGGCATCGTCCACATGGTGGAGGTGCTGGAGCGCGCGGCGGAGCTGACCGCGGAGGCGATGCCGAAGCTGCGGTCGATGAAGGAGCTCAACGAGTACTGGATCGAGATCAACCGGCTCGAGAACCAGGGCGACAAGGTCTACCGCAAGCTGCTCGCGAAGCTGTTCAGCGGCGAGTACGACACGCTCACGGTGCTGAAGCTGAAGCAGATCATCGACCGCCTGGAGGACGCGGCCGACGCGTTCGAGCACGTCGCGAACACGGTCGAGACCATCGCGGTCAAGGAATCATGAGCGTTCGGGACGAGCCGCAAAGCCCCGAGCCGCGCGGCCCCGCCGACCATGCCGTGGGCGGCCCGGTCGGCGCGACGCTGACCAAGGACGAGGCGCCGGGCGCCGACCCGACCCTCGGCGAACAGGTCCGCCGCGGCCCGGCCAGGTTCTGGCCCGTCCTGCTGCTGGGCTTCCTCGCGGTGATCCTCGCCGGGGCGCTCGGCCTGCGCTCGGACGCGCAGGCCGCCGTGCTCATCCTCGTCGTCATCATCGCGCTGGCCTTCGACTACACCAACGGGTTCCACGACGCGGCCAACGCGATCGCGACCTCGGTGTCCACGCGGGCGCTGACGCCGCGGGCGGCGCTGCTGATGGCGGCCGTCATGAACCTGATCGGCGCGCTGCTCGGCGTCGAGGTCGCCAAGACCGTCAGCGAGGTCATCACCCCGCCGACCGGCCTGCACGGCCTCACCGTCGTCGCCGCGGGCGTGCTCGGCGCGATCACGTGGAACCTCATCACCTGGTACTTCGGGCTGCCCTCGTCGTCCTCGCACGCCCTGATCGGCGGGGTCGTCGGCGCCGGGTTCGCGTCGGCGTCCACGGTGAGCTGGAGCACCGTCCTCGAAAAGGTCGCCATCCCTATGGTGGTGTCGCCGGTCGTCGGGTTCTGCCTGGCCTACCTGGTGATGGTCGCCATCCTGTGGATCTTCCGCCGCGCCAATCCAGGCCGGGTCGCCCGCCGCTTCCGGATCGCGCAGTCGCTCTCCGCGGCGTCCATGGCGCTGGGCCACGGCCTCCAGGACGCGCAGAAGACGATGGGCATCATCGTCCTGGCGCTGGTCACCACCGGCCACTCCGACGGCAAGAGCGTCCCGCTGTGGGTCATCGTCGCCTGCGCCGGCGCCCTGTCCCTCGGCACGTACGCCGGAGGCTGGCGGATCATGCGGACGCTCGGCCGCCGGGTGATCGAGCTCGACCCGCCGAAGGGGTTCGCCGCTGAATCGACGGCCTCGATGATCCTGTACGCGACCGCCTACATCTGGCACGCTCCAATTTCCACCACGCACACGATCACGTCCTGCATCATGGGCGTCGGCGCGACGAAGCGCCTCTCCGCCGTCCGCTGGGGCGTCGCCGGCAACATCATCACCGCCTGGGTCCTCACCATGCCCATGGCCGCCTCCGTAGCCGCCGCCGTCTACTTCGTAGTCCACTTCTTCGGCGCGTGATAGCGCGAACCGCCCGCCCGCCCCTTTCCAGGACGGGCGGACGGCGCTCGGCCGGGGTTACTGGCCGGAGATTCGGTTGAGGGGTGGGGGTGTGATGGTGGGCTGGGTGGTGAAGTAGGCGACGAAGGCGTCCAGGTCTATGGGGCCTAGGACCTGGTCCTTTCCGTCGGTGAAGACGGTGAAGCCGTCGCCGCCGCCTAGGAGGAAGTTGTTCGCCGCGACCTTGTACGTGGTGGACGGGTCGATCGGTGTTCCGTCGATGGTGATGGCGGAGACGCGGTCGCCTACGGGCTTGGAGCGGTCGATGGTGAAGTGCAGGTTCGCCGAGGGCTGGAGGATCTTCTCGCCTGCGGACGTCCACTGCTGTTCGAGGAGGGCGTCGAGCTGCGTGCCGGTCAGGGACACGACGCCCATCACGTTGCTGAACGGCTGGACGGCGAACGCCTCGCCGTAGGTGACGACGCCGTCGCCCTCCGAGCCGCTCGCGGCGAAGGTCAGGTCGGTGCGGACGCCGCCCGGGTTCATCACCGCGACCTGCGCGCCCAGGTCCTTCATCGAGGCGAGCTGCGCGTCCGCGATGACGTCGCCGAGCGCGGTCTCGCCCGCGGGGGACGGTGCGCGGGTGAGGTCGGCGGTGATCTTGCCGATGGGCTTGTCGGCGATCTCGGAGACGCGGTCCTTCCACGTCTGGACGAACCGCTCCGTCGCCGGATCGGGCGCGATGTCGCGCGTGACGACGTGGTTGTCGCCCTTCATGGAAGCGCGGACGATGTCGCCGGTGCGGCGGTCCACCTGGAGGTTCACCTCGGTGATCACGCGTCCGAAGGACGAGCCGGACGAGAACAGCCGCGGGTCGCCCTTCGGGTCCTCGACCGAGCAGATGTACTGCTGGTGGCTGTGCCCGGACAGGACGACGTCGATCTCCGGGTCCGCGTCCTTCGCGATGCGGGACCCGGCGCCGGGCTGGACGCCGCACTCGTCCGGCCGCGAACCGGCCTTGACCTGGTCGCCCTCGTGGACGAGCAGCACCATCGCGCGGACGTGGCGCCGCTTCAGCTCGCGGGCGGCGCGGTTCGCGGCGGCGACCTCGTCGACGAACTCCAGGTCCTTGATGCCCTCCGCGGTGACGATGCTGGGGGTCGTCTTGGTGACGACGCCGATGAAGCCGACCCGGACGCCGTTGACGCGGCGGATCGTCCACGGCTTCATCGCGGGCCGCTGGTGCTTCTTCTTCAGGACGTTCGCCGCGAGGTAGTCGAACTTCGCGCCGCGCCACGTTCCGGCGGGGGAGCAGCCGTCGGCGGGATGGCAGCCGCCGTTCTGGATGCGCAGCAGCTCCTTGTAGCCCTCGTCGAACTCGTGGTTGCCGACCGCGGAGGCCGTGACGCCGATGTCGCCGAGGAACTGCACGGACGGTTCGTCGTGGTAGGCGGCGGAGATCAGCGGCGAGGCGCCGATCAGGTCGCCCTGCGCGACGGTGAGGGTGTCGCGGTTCCGCAGCTTCTTGAGGTGGGCCGCCACGTAGGCGGCGCCGCCCGCGAGCACGGTGTTCCCGTCCTCGTCGATGGCCCTGCCGGAGCTTCCGGACGGCGGTTCCAGGTTGCCGTGGAAGTCGTTCAGCGCCAGCAGCCGCACGGACGCGGCCGGGGCGGGGCGTGCCGCCGCCGGTTGCGCGGCCAGGCCCACGACCGTCAGCGCCGCCGCGGCGCAGGCCAGGATGGTGCGTCGTCGAGTCATGCTGCGGACGGTAAGTGCGTCCGGCATACGCTTCCCGGCGGCACGATGACGTTTCTGTGACAACTTGATCAGGGGATTCACGCGTCCGGCCGCATAGGGTGGCGATCATGAGCGAGGTGCGTGCGGTGCACGGCGGCGAGGTCGCCGGCGTGCTGGCCCTGGTCGAGGCGGCGGCGGACGCCGACGGGGTCGGGCCGCTGTCCGAGCATGCGGTGCTCGCGCTGCGCGGCGGGCGGCCCGGGACGGCGCTCTCCGACGGCGGCGTGATCGTGGCGTACGCACACCTTGAACCCGCGGCCGATGACGAGCCCGCGGTCGGGGAACTGGTCGTCCACCCGGGGTACCGGCGCCGGGGGCACGGGCGTGCGCTGCTCCGCGCGCTGCGCGAGGAGGCGGGTGGTCCGCTGCGGGTGTGGGCGCACGGCGACCTGCCCGCGGCCGCCGCGCTGGCGAGCGCCGAGGGGATGGCGCGGGTCCGCGCGCTGTTCCAGATGCGACGCCCCGCGTCCGGGCCGCTGCCGGAGGCGCGCGTCGCGGACGGCGTCACCCTGCGGACCTTCGAGCCCGGACGCGACGAGCGCGCCTGGCTGGACGTGAACTCCCGCGCCTTCGCCGACCATCCCGAGCAGGGCGCCTGGACGATCGAGGACGTCCGCGACCGCGAGACCGAGGACTGGTTCGACCCGGCCGGCTTCTTCCTCGCCGAGCGGGACGGCCGCCTCGCCGGATTCCACTGGACGAAGGTCCACCCCGGCGGTCTCGGCGAGGTCTACGTCGTCGGCGTCGACCCGGACGCGCAGGGCCTCGGCCTGGGCCGCGCCCTCACGCTGGCGGGCCTGCACCATCTCCGCGACGTGGGAGTCGACCAGTTCATGCTGTACGTGGACGAGTCGAACGCCGCGGCCGTCCGCCTGTACGAGTCGCTCGGCTTCACCCGCCACGCCGTGGACGTCATGTACGCCGCAGAGGCGCCGGGACTCTCCTGAAACAGGGCCGCGGGCTCTCCCGGAACGCGCCGTTCTAAACCTGGCTTACTCGGTCCGGGTAAGTTTTTTGCGCTCGTGAGCTGCGCTGTTAACCCGGCGTACATGGCAAATCGGGGCATTCTTCGCAGTGATGCTCGTCCGCGTTCATCGCTCGTTCACCTGGATCGGGGCGGCTGGTCACCTCGCCTGCCTAGCGTCGCTTCCGACGGTGACCCCGGCGCCCCAGAGAGCTGACCAGGAACGGCCCGGGGGTCCCGCGAGACGAAATTAGAGGAGACCCTCCGGTGAAGAACGGTTCCCGACTCGCCGCCCTTGGCGGCGTGGTCGTCGCGGGGGCACTGGCCCTCACCGCCTGCGGGAGCGATGACAACACGACGGCGTCGTCCAGCAAGGCGCCGACCGGCGACATCGACTGCGCCAAGGCCAGCGTCAACGCGGCCGGTTCCAGCGCGCAGAAGAACGCCGTCGAGGAGTGGACGAAGGTCTACGCGAGCAAGTGCGCGGGCGCCAACCTCAACTACAACCCGAGCGGCTCGGGCGCGGGCATCCAGGCGTTCACGAGCGGTCAGGTGGCGTTCGCGGGCTCGGACTCGGCGCTCAAGCCGGACGAGGTCCCCGCGGCGCAGAAGCGCTGCCAGGGGAACCCGGCGCTGAACCTGCCGATGGTCGTCGGCCCGGTCGCCGTCGTCTACAACCTCCAGGGCGTGGACGGGCTCAAGCTGTCGTCCGACACGATCGCCAAGATCTTCTCCGGCAAGGTCAAGACCTGGAACGACCCGGCCATCGCGAAGGAGAACGAGGGCGCCAAGCTCCCGTCCTCGCCGATCAAGCCGGTGTACCGCTCGGACGAGTCCGGCACCACCGACAACTTCACGGACTACCTGAACAAGACCTCCCCCGACGTCTGGACGTGGGAGAAGGCCAAGAAGTGGCCGAACTCCACCGGCCAGGGCGCGCCCAAGTCCGACGGCGTCACCAGCCAGGTGAAGAGCACCGCGGGCGCGATCTCCTACGTGGAGATGTCGTACGCGGAGAACAACAAGCTGCAGACCGCGCACATCAAGAACGGCGCCGGCGAGTACGCCCAGCTGTCGCCTGACAGCGCGTCCAAGGCCGTCGCCGGGGCGAAGGTCGTCGGCACCGGCAACGACGTCGCGCTGAAGATCGACTACACGACCAAGGAGCCGGGCGCCTACCCGATCGTCCTGGTCACCTACGAGATCGCGTGCTCGAAGGGGCTGCCCGCCGAGCAGGCCGGGTTCGTCAAGTCGTTCCTGACCTACACCTCGTCCGACGCCGGCCAGAAGATCCTGACCGACGTCGGGTACGCGCCGCTTCCGCCGGCCGTGCTGACCAAGGTCCAGACGTCCGTGAAGGCGCTGTCCTGACAGCTGGCGACGGCACCCGCAGCCCCGCCGCCGACCACGTCGGCGGCGGGGCTGGCGTGGGTCCGGCCGATCTGAACCAAGGAGGACGCTCCATGAGCAGCGAGAGCGGCGTCGAGGCCAAGTCGGGCGCGGAGGCGGTGGCGGGCGCCCGGCACCGCGCCACCGGCGCCCGGATGAGCACCGGACGGGCCGGCGACCGGATCTTCGCCGGGGCCGCCCGCGGCTCCGGCATCATCGTCCTGGGGATCGTCGCCGCGATCGCGGCGTTCCTCGTCTGGAAGGCGATCCCGGCGCTGCAGGACAACGAGGCGAACTTCCTCACCAGCGAGGAGTGGAACCCGAACGCGGCGCCGCCGGAGTTCGGCATCGCGCAGCTGGCGTTCGGGACGGTGGTGTCGTCGCTGCTGGCGATGCTCATCGCGACGCCGGTGGCGATCGGGATCGCGCTGTTCATCTCGTTCTACTCGCCGCGGCGGCTGGCGACCGGGCTCGGCTACATCGTCGACCTGCTCGCCGCCGTCCCCAGCATCGTGTACGGGCTGTGGGGCCTGATCTTCCTGTCCCAGCACATGGAGGGCATCAGCAAGTTCCTCAACTCGGTGCTCGGCTGGATCCCGCTGTTCGGCGGCGACAGCCCCGGCAAGAACTCCATCTTCACCGCCTCCGTGGTGCTGGCGATCATGATCCTGCCGATCATCTCGTCCATCTCCCGCGAGGTGTTCCTGCAGGTCCCGCAGCCCAACGTGGAGGCCGCGCTGGCGCTCGGCGCCACCCGCTGGGAGATGATCCGGATGTCGGTGCTGCCCTACGGCCGGTCCGGCATGATCGGCGCCTCGATGCTCGGCCTCGGCCGCGCGATGGGCGAGACGATCGCCGTCGCGATGGTGCTGACGTTCGTGCCCGGCATCAACTGGCACCTGCTGGAGAACGGCGGCAGCACGTTCGCGGCCAACATCGCCAACAGCTTCGCCGAGGCGTCCACCACGGGCCGCGGAGCGCTGATCGCCTCCGGTCTCGTCCTGTTCGTGATCACCCTGGTCGTCAACATGGCGGCCCGCGCGGTCGTCGCGCGCCGGAAGGAGTTCGTGTGACCGCCGTCTCCACCAGCAAGGGCCCCGCCGGCAGGAACACGAGCCTGACGTCCGTCTCGCTCGGCCGGAAGGTCAAGGACCGGGTCGTCCAGGCGCTCGTCTACCTGGCGTTCGCGCTGGCCGTCATCCCGCTGCTGTCGGTGCTGTGGACGGTCGTCGTCAACGGCGTCGAGCGGCTCGACCTCACGTTCTTCCAGTTCTCCATGAACGCGGTCAGCGGCAAGGACGCGGGCGGCGGCGCCTACCACGCCATCATCGGGACGCTGCAGCAGGTCCTCATCACCAGCCTGATCGCCGTCCCGATCGCCGTGCTGACCGCCATCTACCTGGTGGAGTACGCCGGGAACGGGCGGCTCGGCAAGATCATCAGCTTTACCGTGGACGTGATGACGGGCATCCCGTCCATCGTCGCGGGCCTGTTCGTCCTGGCGCTGTGGCTGCTGACGTTCGGGTTCGACTTCTCCGGGTTCGCCGGGTCGCTGGCCCTCACGATCCTGATGATCCCGACCGTGGTGCGGGCCACCGAGGAGATGCTGAAGCTCGTCCCGAACGAACTGCGCGAGGCGTCCTTCGCGCTCGGCGTGCCGCGCTGGCGGACGATCATGTTCGTCGTCCTGCCCACCGCGAGGACCGGGATCGTGACCGGCGTGATGCTCGCCGTCGCCCGCGTGATGGGGGAGACCGCGCCACTGCTGCTCACCATCTTCTTCACGAAGGCGATCAACAACGACCCGTTCAACGGGCCGCAGGCGTCCCTGCCCACGTTCATCTGGGAGCAGGCCGCCGACCCCAACCAGAACTCGATCGACCGGGCCTGGACGGGCGCCCTCGTGCTGATCGGGATCATCATGCTGCTCAACCTGGTCGCCCGGTTCGTCGCCCGGCGCGGCGCGCCCACGGGTCGCTGAACTAACGGAAAGGAACATCCACCCCATGGCGAAGCGGATCGAGGTCTCGGGGCTGCACGCCTACTACGGCGGCGTCCACGCCATCGAGGACATCTCGATGACGGTCGAGCCGCGCTCGGTGACGGCGTTCATCGGGCCGTCGGGCTGCGGGAAGTCCACGTTCCTGCGCACGCTCAACCGCATGCACGAGGTCATCCCGGGCGCCCGCGTCGAAGGCAAGGTGATGCTGGACGACGAGGACCTGTACGAGTCGTCCGTCGACCCCGTCGCCGTCCGCCGCGTCGTCGGCATGGTGTTCCAGCGGCCCAACCCGTTCCCCACCATGTCGATCTACGACAACGTGGCGGCGGGCCTGAAGCTGAACGGCGTGCGCCGCAAGGCCCGGCTGGACGAGACCGTCGAGGAGTCGCTGCGCGGCGCCAACCTGTGGACCGAGGTCAAGGACCGGCTCAGCAAGCCCGGCGCCGGCCTGTCCGGCGGCCAGCAGCAGCGCCTCTGCATCGCACGCGCGATCGCCGTCCAGCCCCAGGTCCTCCTGATGGACGAGCCGTGCTCCGCGCTCGACCCCATCTCCACCCTCGCCATCGAGGACCTCATCGACAAGCTGAAGACCCAGTACACGATCGTCATCGTCACGCACAACATGCAGCAGGCCGCCCGCGTCAGCGACCGCACCGCCTTCTTCAACATCGCCGGCACGGGCAAGCCCGGCAAGCTGATCGAGATCGACGACACCAGCAAGATCTTCACGAACCCGGAGCAGAAGGCCACCGAGGACTACATCACCGGCCGCTTCGGCTAAGTTCTGGCCGGGCTTTTTTCTTCGGTGTCGCCGGGGCGGTGGTCGGGGACGAAGCGGTAGCCGACGTTGCGGACCGTGCCGATCAGGGACTCGTACTCGGCGCCGAGCTTGGCGCGGAGGCGGCGGACGTGGACGTCCACCGTCCGGGTGCCGCCGAAGTAGTCGTAGCCCCAGACCTCCTGGAGGAGCTGGGCGCGGGTGAAGACGCGGCCCGGGTGCTGGGCCAGGTACTTCAGCAGCTCGAACTCCTTGAACGTGAGGTCGAGGACGCGGCCCCGCAGCCGCGCCGTGTAGGTGGCCTCGTCGATCGTGAGGTCGCCGCTGCGGATCTCGCCGGGGACCTCGTCGGCGTCGGCCCCGGCGGCGGCGCGTCCGACGGCGAGGCGGAGGCGGGCCTCGACCTCGGCCGGTCCTGCGGTCTGCAGGAGCACGTCGTCCAGGCCCCATTCGGGGCTGAGCGCGGCGAGGCCTCCTTCCGTCACGACGGCGAGGAGCGGGCAGTCGAGCCCGGTGGTGCGCAGCAGCCGGCACAGGCTCTTGGCCTGGACGAGGTCGCGGCGCGCGTCCACCAGCAGGACGTCGGCGGGCGGCGCGTCGATCAGCGCGGACGCCTCGGCCGGGGCGACGCGCGTGGAGTGCAGGAGGAGGCCCAGCGCGGGCAGGACCTCGTCGGAGGGCTCTAACGCGTTGGTCAGCAGGAGCAAGCTGCTCACGTGCCGCCTCCCGTCCCTGAAAAAGACGTAGGACCCAGGCGGCTCATCCTTCAGCCCCGGCCACGGCCGGCGGCTCAAGGACGAGGCGACCATGAAGGGGTTTCTGATGAACTCCATGGCCTCGTCGCCCGGATCCCTTCCCATGAGCATATACAAGGCGGTCCGGCGGACAACGGGGTGGCCGGGTCGGGTCGGTATCAGGGGTGGAATGAGAGTCTGGGGACATGGCCAAGGGGACGATGCGTTACTGGGCGGCGGCTAAGGCGGCGGCGGGGACGCATGAGGAGCCGTACGACGCCGGGACGCTGGCCGAGGCGGTCGCCGCGGCGGTGGCGAAGGAGGGCCGCGACGGTGAGTTCCGGCGGGTCGTCGGGCGCAGCTCGTTCCTCGTGGACGGGGAGCCCGTCGGCACCCGCGCGCACGAGTCGGTCGAGCTCCCGGACGGCGGTGTGGTGGAGGTTCTCCCGCCATTCGCGGGTGGTTGATCTCACCGTGGTGTGATTTTTCGGGCTACGAGGTCATTCTCCGGTGCGACCCGTTCATGGGCATCCGCGCACTATGGTGTGCGCGGACTGCCATGACGCGGAATGCCATCACGGGGCGCATGCCGGAGCCCGGAGGAGAGACATGCGGAAAGTACTGCTGGCCTTGCTGGTCCTCGTGGCCGTCGGCGTGGTCGCCGCGGACCGGATCGGCGTGCGCGTCGCCGAGGACAAGATCGGCGAGCAGGTGGCGGCGCAGTACAACCTGCAGCAGCGGCCCGACGTCACCATCCACGGGTTCCCTTTCCTGACGCAGGCGCTCGGCGGCGACTACGACCACATCGAGGTGACGATCGACGACTGGAAGCAGCAGGGCATCGCCGTCACCGGCGTCAAGGTCGACATGCGGGGCGTCAGCGCGCCGCTGTCGGAGGTCACGCGGGGCAGCGCCGCGAACGTTTCCGCCCGCACCGCGACCGCGTCCGCCGTGATCCCCTACGACGTGATCAAGAAGGAGGCGCCGAAGGGGGTCAAGCGGATCGGGCCGAAGGGCGACAACCTGGAAGTCGATCTCGAAGGCACCTTCCTCGGACGTCCGCTGACCAGCACCGCGATCGTGCAGGTCAAGCCGACCGCGCGCGGCATCGCGGTCACGCCCGTGTCGGTGAGCTCGGACGGCGGCCCGCCCGTCCCGCTGGCCCTCGTGAGGCAGCAGCTCACCTGGACGGTCCCGGTCGCCGACCTCCCGGTCGGGTCGCGGATCAGCGTGATCGAGCCGACGCCGGACGGGCTGCGCGTCGGCGCCACCGCCGAGAACGTCCGGCTGAACGATCTCCAGCAGAAGCAGAAATGACGCGGCACTGGTGAACCGGTGCGGAAACGCGTACGTGACAGGGATGTGGGTCCCACCGCGGATGAGGGTTTGCTGCGCGCCCTGTACAGCGAGCACGGAGGTCCCCTCCTCGGCTATGTCCTGCGGCTGACCGGTGGGGACCGCACCCAGGCCGAGGACGTCGTCCAGGAGACGCTGCTGCGCGCCTGGAAGCACCCGGAGGCGCTCGCGGGACGTCCCGTCCGGCCGTGGCTGTTCACGGTCGCGCGCAACCTCGTCGTGGACGCGCACCGCGCGAGACAGGCACGGCCCCCGGAGACGGGCATCGACGAGCATGTCATGATGACCGCGTCCGGCTCGGACGACATCGACCGGGCCCTGGAGTCCTGGACGGTCGCGGAGGCGCTGGCCGGGCTGAGCCCGCCGCACCGGGCCGTCCTGGTGGAGACGTACTACAAGGGCCGGTCGGTCGCGGAGGCGGCGAAGACGCTGGGCATCCCGCCCGGCACGGTCAAGTCCCGGACCTACTACGCCCTGCGCGCGCTCAAACTCGCATTGGAGGAGCGGGGGTTGGCGCCATGAACGGCTGCGTTGACGTGCGTACCTCGCTCGGGGTGTACGTGCTCGGGGCGCTCGACCCCGCAGAGCGGTCCCAGGTGGAGTCCCACCTGGCGGGCTGCCCCGTGTGCCGGGACGAGCTCGCCGGGCTGGCCGGCCTGCCCGCGATGCTCGGACGGGTCGACGAGGCCCAGCTCGCCCAGCTGGCCGGACCGCCGCCCGAACTCCTCGACGGCCTCCTCGCCCGCGCGGCCGCACAACGCGGCCGCCGCGTCAGGCCCCTGAGCCGCCGGGCCGACGGGCAGGGCACGGGCCGCCGGGTCGCCAGATGGACGCCGCTGGCCGCCGCCGCGTGCCTGCTGCTGGTGATCGGCGCGCTGTTCGGCGGGCTGGTGTTCCCGTCCGGCTCGGACGAGACCGCGTCGCCTCCGCCATCGGCGTCGCCGTCCGCCTCCGCCGGCGGCGCGGAGCGGATCGCGGCGGCGAACCCCAAGAACAACATCAAGGGCTACGTGCTGCTCAAGAAGAAGAAATGGGGCACCGAGGTCGAGCTGCATCTGGCGGGCGTCCCGAAGGGGTCGCACTGCCGGCTGCTGGTGATCGCGCGGGACGGGCGGCGGGACGCGCTCGGCAGCTGGTACGTCCCGTACGACAAGGGCTACGGTGAGTACACGGGCTCGACGATGTTCCCGCGCGGGCAGCTGTTCTCGTTCGAGATCGTCGGCCTGGACGGCAAGCCGCTGCTCACCATCCCCGCCTGACCGCCCGGTCCTTCAGGCCGTCCGGCGGAAGAAGTCACCGCCCTGCGAGGTTGTCCATGTCGATGACCGGTGCATTGATCGCGGCCGCGATGCTCGCCGCCGCCACGCTGTTCGGCCTGCTGTGGCGGCGCCGCGACGGCGTGCTGCGCGCCCAACGGGGGCTGGAGGACGCTGTGGTGAACGATCCCCTCAGCCCTGACGACCTGGGCGCCGAACTCGGGGAGAAGGCCACGCTCCTGCAGTTCTCCAGCGCGTTCTGCGCGCCTTGCAGGGCCACCCGGCGCGTCCTCGGGGAGGTCGCGGACATGGTGGACGGCGTCGCGCACGTCGAACTGGACGCCGAGGCGCATCTGGATCTGGTCCGCAGGCTGAACGTGATCCGCACCCCGACCGTCCTCGTCCTGGACGACGCCGGACGCGTCGTCCGCCGCGCCTCCGGAGCCCCACGCAAACCCGACGTCATAGCCGCCCTCGGCGAGGCCATCCCATGACCCCGCAAACGACCGCTCTTCCGGCCGCTCTCCGGACCAATCCCGCGAGCCATACCGGGATGACCTGGGCTAAGACGAATGTCACTGTCTCGGAAGGCGAGATGGATGTGACAGCGCGTGGATTGTCGGCTTAACATCATGTCCGTGCGTTACTGGACAGAGCAGATGCTCACGAAGCGTCGCGCGGTCGACTTCTGCCGCGTGTCCGCCTCGCTCTGTCGCATGGCCTGAGGCATCGAGCCCGTCCGCCCCCGAGCACTTCCACTCCCAGCTCGTACGCACGCTTCCACTCCGCCAGGAGCACCCCGATGCAGGTTGACCCGCGTGGGCCGCGCTTCGGCGCTTGGGTCACGACAGCGGTTCTCGTCGTGGTGCTGGTGACCGGAAGCTGGGCACTGCTCGCCGCTCAGGCCGTCGTGTTCGCCACAGCGACCTTCCTCGGCCTCCGGTACGCCCCGTACGGACTGCTGTTCAAAGTGCTCATCCGTCCCCGGCTCGCTCCGCCCAGGGAACTGGAGGACGCGGCCCCGCCCCGCTTCGCGCAGGGTGTCGGCCTCGCCTTCGCTCTGGCCGGGACGGCCGGATACGCGGCGGGGATCACCTGGCTCGGAATCGGTGCCACCGCCCTCGCGCTGGCGGCGGCGTTCCTGAACGCGGCGTTCGGGTTCTGCCTCGGGTGCGAGATGTATCTGCTGGTCCGACGTATCACCGCGAAAGTCCGCTCCGAGAGGGAGGTTCCCGCATGAGCCGCTCAGACGTCCTGGTGGACACCGACTGGGTTGAGTCCCACCTGGACGACCCCGGTCTCGTTCTCGTCGAGGTCGACGAGGACGTGTCCGCCTACGACAAGGGCCACATCCGTGGCGCCGTGAAGATCGACTGGAAGACCGAGCTGCAGGACCCGGTCCGCCGCGACTTCGTCGACAAGACCGGGTTCGAGCAGCTGCTGTCCGCGAAGGGCATCGCGAACGACGACCTGGTCATCCTGTACGGCGGCAACAACAACTGGTTCGCCGCGTACGCGTACTGGTACTTCAAGCTGTACGGCCACGACAAGGTCAAGCTGCTCGACGGCGGCCGCAAGAAGTGGGAGCTGGACTCCCGCGAGCTCGTCACCGACGTCCCGTCCCGCCCGAAGACCGACTACACGGCCAAGGAGCAGGACCTGTCGATCCGCGCGTTCCGCGACGAGGTCGTGGACGCGATCGGCGCCAAGAACCTGATCGACGTCCGGTCCCCGGACGAGTTCAGCGGCAAGCTGCTCGCCCCCGCGCACCTGCCGCAGGAGCAGTCGCAGCGGGCCGGGCACGTGCCGACCGCGCGCAGCATCCCGTGGTCGAAGGCGGCCAACGACGACGGCACGTTCCGGTCCGACGACGAGCTCCGCGAGCTGTACAGCGAGGCCGGCGTCGACCTGAACAAGGCCACCATCGCGTACTGCCGGATCGGCGAGCGCTCCTCGCACACCTGGTTCGCGCTCCGCGAGCTGCTGGGCCTGCAGGACGTGAAGAACTACGACGGTTCCTGGACCGAGTACGGCTCGCTCGTCGGCGTCCCGATCGAGCTGGGCGCACCCAAGTAAAACCGGCCGTGTGCACGGAGATGGAGGAGTAATGACCACCACCCAGGGCTGCGCAGCCCCCGAGCAGACGGCGCACCTGCCCGCGACCGTCGACCTGACGCACGAAGCGGTCATCCAGGGCAAGGTCACCCGTGACGGCACCCCGGTGTCCAGCGCCTACGCCCGCCTGCTCGACTCGACCGGCGAGTTCACCGCCGAGGTCGTCACCGGCGACGAGGGCGTGTTCCGGTTCTTCGCCGCCGACGGCGACTGGACGGTGCGCGTCCTGGCCGCCGGCGGCGTCAGCGTCGACAACACCGTGACGGCGAAGATCGGCGAGGTCGCCGGCCTCGAGGTCGCCATCTGACCGGAGACCGTCCGGCCGAGGCGCTCACGCGGGCGCCCACGCGGTGAAACGGCCGCCGGACCCCGTCGTCCCGCCCATCCGGGACGGCGGGGTCCGTCGATTCCACGGCCCCGTCCTGGTCCGCGTGCGCGGCGACGCCCCGGTCCGCGTGCGCGGCGACGCCGCTGATCCTCTACGATCAGCGCGATGCTCGGACTGTCCGCGCGGTCGCCGCTGATACTCCCGTGGGCCACGCTGAAGCTCGCGGGACGGTTCGTCCTGCCCCTCACCCTGTGGTTCACGGTCGGCGAGCTGCTGCGCTACGGCGCCATGTACGGCGGGTACCGGCTCGGCGGGATGAAGGGGACGGCGGCGACGGTCGCGCCGATCGCCACCATCGGCCTGCTGGTGGTCATCACCCTGGCGGTCGCGGTGCTGATGGTGCACAGCGTCCGGGAGGGCCTGGAGGTGGTGCACGCCCGCGAGGCGGACGGCGACCTGACGCCCTGGGCGGTCGGCAACGAGGAGTCGGTCATCGGCGCGATGGGCCGCGCCGCGCTCCCGTTCGTCATCTTCTACCTGGCCTGGGGGCTGCAGGGCGAGGACGCCCGCGAGTTCGCCGACCAGGCCACGAGCCGCGGCTTCCAGGAGGGCGGCCTCCAGGGGCAGATCGACGCCCTCGACATGCTGCTCTCGCTGGAGAAGCACATCGGCCTGGCCATCGGCCTCACCGCCGGGCTGTTCGTGCTGAAGGTCGCGGCGGAGTGGCGGCTGGAGGAGCGGCTGCCCCGCGCCATCGGCGCCCTCGTCGCCTTCCTCGAAGTCAACTTCGCGCTGTTCGGCATCTTCACCATCGACCACCTGCGCAGCAAGGGCGTCGAGTGGTTCAGCGGGCGGGAGGCCTGGGCGTGGGTGACCGACGTCGCCGGACCCGCCCTCGAGCTGTGGCCGCCGTTCAAGGACGCGGTGCTCGGCGCGCTGATCTGGCTGGTGATCGCCGGGGTGATCCTCGGCCTGGACGCCGGCGACGAGCAGGTCGTGCTCGGCCGCGGCCGGGCGGGCAGGCGGCTGGCCGCGGCGGGCGGCGTCGGCCGGGTGAACAGCCCCCGCGAGCTCCTCACCCGCGGCATCCGGGAGATGTGGCTGCCCGCCTGGTACGGGCTGCGGCTCGTCCGCCGGTCGGGAATGATGCCGTTCGCCACGTTCTGCCTTCTGTTCGCGGGCCTGGACGTGGCCGCGGAGGCATCGCGCCGGTTCGTCTACGAGCTGATCGGGCCGCACGAGGTGACGTGGTGGATCCAGGTGATGCCGTTCGTCGGGTTCGCGACGTCGGCCGTCTTCGAGATCCTGCGGGTCTGCCTGCTCGCGGCCGCGTTCAACCTCGTCATGGCGAGGGTCAGCGTTCGAACCGCAGCGAAGGCAGTGGGTCCTCGCCCTTCCGTGACGTCTTCGGTGCCTGGATCACCAGTTCCAGCGAGTCCGCCTTGGCACGGGGCACCGTCCCCTTGACGATGACGCGCATCGCGACGCCCGCTCTAGGAACTCCCGGGCTCGTCGCCATTGCCGACCATTCACGGCCTTCGCCGTCAACGAATCGGTAGACGATTCCGTAGGAGCCGACTGACTTCGCGCTGGCGGCGTCCCTGGGACGGACGGCGACGCCGACGCGGAGGTCGACCACGTCGTTCGAGTCGTTCTTCACAAGGGGCGGGGTCTGCTGGCGTCCGATCTCCTTCCACTGCGCGCCGATCAGCTCGCCGATCTGCCCTGGCTGGACGCTGGTGACCTTCTCCGGCGGCTTCAGGTTCTTCTGGATGCCGTTCGTCTCGTCCACCCATTGCAGGACGAGGAACGCCGGGACGGCGCATATCAGTGCGATCGCCTGGAGAATGCGCCTGTCGAGAGGACGCAGCCGTCCCGGCCGCTCCTCGGGTTCGGGGTCGGGCTCGACCTGGACGATCGGCTGGGGCCTGGTCTCCGCCGCCGTCATGAGCCGCCCGCCTTGATGTCGTAGCGGTCGGGAGCGTTCCGGATCAGCTCGTCCGCCTTGGCGGCGGTGAGGCCGAGGTCGATGTCGGCGGCCGCGGACAGCTGCGGCAGGAGCCCGCCCGTCCCCACGATCAGATGCGCCCCCTCCAGGCGCTTCTTCGGCAGCTCGAACACGAACACCGTCGGCGTCCAGATCATCGGCTGGAACGTCGGCTGCGCACCGCCGGACACGGTGGACGGCCGCGGGTCGTCCTCGAACGTGAACCCGCCGGGCGTCTCCAGCTCCGCCGTCCTCAGCTCCAGGGGCTCGCGGTGGCTCGTCGCCCTGGCCCGGACGACGAGGTAGATCCCGTCCGTGCCGACCGGAGGCGGGTTCCCGAGGCTGAGGCCGGGCGCCAGCGACTTCGCCGCCTCCACCTTCTCGACCCGCACGCTGAAGTCGCGGTTGCGGACCTCCTCGCCGACCGTGCCGCCGCCCCGGATCGGTTCCAGCTCCGCCGCCCGGACGTGCGGCTTCAGCGAATGCATCCACATCGCGCCGGCGAGCAGCACCGTCCCGCCGATGCCCGCACCGCCCTTCAGCAGGACCTTCTGCACGTTCATCGCGGGCTCGCAGTGGGCCTGGGCGTGCTCCGCGGCGCCGGACGTCCGGCTGGCGTCCGCGACACCCGCGGCCGGGGTCTGAGCGTCGGCCGCAGGCCGTTGCCGAAGGACGGCCGCGGCGCCGGGACGACGCTCAGGTCCGCGACGGGGAGGGTGAGGCGGCCGACGAGCGTCTCGTCCTCACGGTCGATCGTCCAGTTGAAGCTACTGTCGGTGAACCCGTGGTCGTACGACCATTTGCGCAGCCCCACGGTCAGCTTCGGCGGCGCGTCCACCGGACCCAGTTTCCACATCGCGGACGCCTCGACCGGCAGTTCAGGCTGTGCCACGCCGGTCTTCGCGCCGCCGGCGACGCCCTCGACCTGCTCGGGCTTCACCCATTTGCCGTCCTTCGTCAGGGCGGCGACGCCGTCCGCCAGCCCGCCCGTGTCGAGCGACTCGGTCTCCTTGCCCTTGTTGACGACCCGCATCCGCACGATGAGGAAGCGCTCCTTCTCGCCGCCGAAGCCGCCGCCCTCCAGCCCGACCCGCGCGTCCCGGACGGTGACGCTGAACAGCCCGAGGTCCAGCGTCTTCCCCGCCTGCTCGGCCGGCTGCTTCGGCGTCTCCTCAAGACCGCCCGTCACCCACAGCACCGGAACGAGGACGGCCACCGCGCTCAACACGCACAGGGGCACCACCCAGCGGCGCTGCCGCCGCTCCTCAGCGGGCTCCACGGGAG
Source organism: Actinomadura sp. 1N219 (assembly GCF_044326405.1). Classification (NCBI taxonomy): domain Bacteria; kingdom Bacillati; phylum Actinomycetota; class Actinomycetes; order Streptosporangiales; family Thermomonosporaceae; genus Actinomadura; species Actinomadura sp. 1N219. The sequence goes on from NZ_JBIRAY010000013.1 coordinate 125,456, forward strand.
GCGGAGGAACCGGTGCGTACGAGTACATCCGCACGATGGTAATGCCCCGCCACGGGCTACGCCTCGGACGGCTCGTCCGGGCCGCGGCGGGACGGCTGGACGTAACCGGGCCGCCACCCGCGCTTCCGGCCGCGCGGGATCAGCATCCCCCCGGCCACGACCAGCACGGCCGCGCCCAGGGCCCCGCCCGCGATGCCGAGGGCCACCTTCTCGGTGGTGGGGTCGGGCCGGTCGGCCATCGCGATCCGCACCGGCGACCCGGCCCCGCCCTGCTGCCCCGGGCCCTGGACGTTCACCGCGGTGATGGCCTCGACCGGGTTGATCATGCCCGCCCCGCTGCCGGCGCCCTTGCTGCCCTCGGCCGTCCCCTCGATCCGCTGCTTGACCTGCGCGGCGGTGAGGTTCGGGTGGGCCTCCAGGATCAGCGCGGCGAGGCCCGCGACGAACGGGGTGGCGAAGCTCGTGCCCTGCTCCGCGACGGCGTAGTTGCCGTCCGGCGACGTGGTCAGGATGTCCTTGCCGGGCGCGATGACGGAGACGGGCGTCTGCTGGTTGGAGAACGTGCTGACCTGACCGTCCTGGCCGACGGCGCCCACCGAGATCACTCCCTTGTAGGCGCTCGGATACATCAGGCCCGGCGGCTTGCCGTTCTTCGGGTCGATGTTCCCGGCCGCCGCCACGACGACGATCCCCTTCGCGAGCGCGTTCTCGACGGACTGCCGCAGCCGCGGGTCGTCGCCCAGCGACTGGGTCGAGACGTTGATGACGTCGGCGCCGAGGCGCACCGCGGCGTCGATGCCCTTGGCGGCCAGGCCGCTGTCGACGTTCTGGGCCTGGGCCGCGAACTTGATCGGGATGATCTTCGCGTCCGGGGCGACGCCGGTGAACGGGGTGACGCCCCGCTTGGCGGCGATGATCCCGGCCACCCAGGTGCCGTGCCCGATGCAGTCCGCGGCGCCGCTCCTCGACACGTCCTCGCCCTTGAGGACCTGCCCGGCCAGCTGCGGGTTCGCCGGGGTCACGCCGCTGTCGACCACCGCGACCTTGACGCCGCGGCCGGTGGCCCGCTCATGCGCCGCGCCGAAGTTGAGGATCTGCTGCGCCCACGGCTGCCCGTTCTGGACGATCTGCTGCGCGGTCATGTTCCCCGCGGGCGGCTGGCAGTTCTGCGGCGCCAGCGGCGCGCGGGGAGCCAGCGGCGCAAGGGGCGCGCCGAGCGCCCGCGGCGCCTTCGGGGCGGCCGGCGGCGCGGCGTGCGCGACCGGCGCGGCGTACAGGGGTGCCAGACATCCGGCCACCACGGCGACCGCCGTCCATCTCATCCCGGAACTCCTTTCGCTATTCACGACTGTAGAGGACGGAAGGAGCGGTATGCCGCGTTCGGCAGCGGTACACCGCGTCCACTCGGCGGACGGATTCGGCTGCCATCGGTAGACGGGATACGGCTGCGCATGATGTCCTATCACGCGGTATCAATGGCGATACGCTCTGCTGTGGCCGGACGGTCCACAGGCGAAGATCCGCGTAGCGGAACGAGGAAGGGCGACGGGCGTGGGGGAAGTCTCGATCAATCCGGCGCGGATCGATCAGCACGGCAAGGAGATCAAGAGCGCGGTCCGTCCCGCCCTCGACAAGGCGCGCAGCACCCTCAACGACAAGGGGACGATCGAGGGCGGCGACTTCAGCATCACCGGGACCCTGGCGTCCATGGCCTACCCGATGGGCCTGCAGTTCGTCTACGAGGACCTGAACACCCACCTCGAGATGCTCGACGGGTTCGCCAAGAACCTGGCCACCACGGCGAAGAACTACGGCGGCGCCGAAACGGCCAGCAAGATCAAGCAAGTCTGAAGTCAAGGGGGACCCCGCCGCGATGACCGCTTTCAATTCTTACGACACCCTCATGGGCACCGCCGACATCGAGGTCGGCATCGCCTCGTTCATCCTCCCCCCGGCCTTCATGATCGGGTTCCAGTTCAAGCTGAGCAAGGGCAACCCGGCCAACCTGGAGAAGGCGAGCCAGGCCTGGGACGAGGCCGCGCAGGCCATCGAGGAGACCAAGACGGTCCTCCAGCAGCGCGTGTCCGCCATCTCGGCCGCGGACTGGACGGCCAAGGACCGTCCGGCCTACGAGCAGAAGGTGCAGGAGTTCGTCGCGCAGCTCGACATCCTGCAGACCTACTGCCAGGCCGTCAGCATCGCGCTGATCTCGTTCGCGTGGGCGCTGATGATCTACGCGATCTTCGCGGTCGCGATGGGAACGTTCCTCGCCGCGCTCGCGGCCGTCGCCGCCGCGGCCCTGGCCGGGATCATCACCGCCGGGATCACCGCGACCTGCGAGGCCATCGCCGCGACCTGCCTGACGGTCACGCTCGTCGCCACCGGCGTCCTCGCGGCGGCCGCGCAGATCGCCGCGATGGTGTTCCAGGGCGGCTCGATGCTCGCCGCGGTCGCCGAGGCGTTCAACGGCAACGACCAGGCCCTCTCCGACTTCATGACCGCGCAGGCCACCGGCTCCGCCACCGCCCTCGCCAACCTCGGCCAGAACGCGATCAACGGCGGCCTCGCCTTCGCCGGCTCCCGTCCGGGCGGCAAGGGCCTGCCGGTCTCCAACGTCGACCTGGACGCCGACCGCAACGCCAACCACACGTGGAACGTCGGCGGCGGCGCGACCTACAAGACCCCGGGCGGGACGGAGATCACCGGCGGCGGCCACGTCAAGTACGGCGACCACGGCTTCGCCGGCGGCGACCTGTCCGGCGGCGTCAAGACCCCGGTCGGCGTCGGCGCTGACGGCAGCGTCGAGTACACCGACGAGGACGGCATCGGGCAGGGCAACGACGGCAGCGTCAAGTACGGCGGCAACGTCAGCTACACCACCCCCGGCGGCGTGCCCTCGGGCGGCCAGGGCAGCCCGGAGATCCCGCTCCCGACCGGCGGCGTCAAGGTCGGCGTCGAGGGCGAGCACGACTTCGAGACCGGCGAGGGCAAGGTCACCGGCACCGGCAGCGGCCAGTACAACGGCGGCGACGTCGTCAAGGGCTCCGGGACGGTCAATTACGACGGCAAGGGCGGCACCCACACGTCCGGCACGGTGGACACGCCAGGGGGCACCACCAAGTACGGCGACGAGACCCCGCCGTGGGACAAGTAAACCGTTCCACCGAGCCTCTCCGAGCCTCTCCGTGCCGCTGGACGCAGGCGGTATAGCGGAAAGGCGAGCCCTCTGAGCCCTATTCACCGGAGAGCCACTACGGCCTGACCTGTGTGCCCTAGTATGTCCGGAAGCCTGATCAGACGACCCGCGACGCAGCCCGATTGGAGAGGCAGAGTTGGCTCCCGATAAGTCCGCCGACCCCCAACGGATCGCCCTGCACGGCAAGGACATCACCGACCGTGTCGTCCCGCGGCTCACGAACGCCGGAAACGCGCTCAACAGCGACGGCACGTTCAACCTCGAAGGCGGCGATTTCAGCATCACGTGCACGGCCGCGTCCACCGCCTATCCGATCGCGGTGCAGTTCGGCTTCGAGGACATCAAATTGCTGATCGACACCGCCCAGGGCTTCGCGAAGAAGATCGACGCGTCGGCGAAGAATTACGCCAAGGCCGAGGAATCCAACACGTTGGCCTGAACCTCTCTCCGTAACCCCCTAGCAGAGCGACGTAACGAGGAGCAGGCGACATGGCACCACAGAACGGCGGCGGCCCAGGCGGCACGGGTGGCGGCGGGACCGGTGGCGGTGGCACGGGCGGCGGTGGAACCGGTGGCGGCGGCACGGGCGGTGGCGGCACCGGTGGCGGCGGGAACTCGTCGACCGTCGGTACTCAGGGACGCGGCAAGGCCGCGACTGCCGGCGGCGCCGCAGCGGGCGGTGCGGCGGTAGCGGCACTGACGGGCGGTTCGGCCACGGCCGTCGCCGAAACGCTGATGGACATCGCGATTCCCATGGTCAGCGCCGCGGTCATCCTGCCGCCCGCGCTCATGATCTCGTTCGAGTTCCGGCTGTCCAAGGGCAAGCCGCAGAACCTCGAAAAGGCGGCGGCCCAATGGGGCAAGGCCGCCCAGGAGCTGGAGCAGTCGGCGAACGACCTGCGGAGCCTGGTGCAGGGCATTCCCGACCAGGCCTGGAACATGGACGACCGCAAGGGCTACGAGGGCAAGGTCGAGGAGTTCTGCCTCCAGGTCGACGCCCTGCACAACTACTGCATGGCCGTCTCGATCGCCCTCACCGTCCTGGCGTACGCGCTCCTCGCCTACGCGATCTTCGCCATCGGGATGGCCGTCTACATCGACGTCCTCCTCGTCCTGGCGGTGGCGGCGCTGGCGAGCATCGTCGGCGCCCCGTCCTACGGCGCCATCGTCGCCGCGGCCGGCACGGGCCTGACCATCACCCACGTCGCGACCGGCATCCTCGCCGCCGCCGGTTCGATGGCGGGCATGGCGATGTTCGGCGGCGCCGGGCTCACCACCGCCTACCAGGCGGGCCACGGCAACGAGGGCGCCGGCGGGGCGTTCAAGGAGGCCCTGGTGAACGGGTCCGCCGGCGCCGCGGCCAACCTGGTGCAGAACGCCGCCAACGCCGGCCTCTCCTGGGTCAACCGGTCCGACGGCAGCACGGTCAACGGCGGCCTGCCGGGCGGCAAGTCCGCGGGCAGCAAGGGCTCCCCGATCAGCGAGGTCGACCTGGACGCCGACCGCAACATCAACGAGACCTGGACCTACGGCGGCGGCGTCAAGGTCAACACCCCCGCGGGCGAGACCGAGCTCGCCGGCAACGTCAAGAAGAACGAGCAGGGCTGGGCCGGCGGCGAGGTCGGCGTCAACCACAAGTACACCGACCCCAGCGGCACCGTCAACGGCACCGCGGGCGGCAAGGTCACCTGGGACGAGAACGAGAACGTCGGCGGCGGTTTCAAGGCCGGCGGCGGTCACACCCCCTCGGGCAGCAAGGCCGAATACGAAGGCAACTGGGACGGCAAGGGCGATTACTCCGACAAGTACAACGTGAACACCCCCGCCTTCAACCGTGAGGGGACCGTCGCCGGAAAGCCGAAGGACGAGACGCCCCCCTGGGACAAGTGATGACCGCCGGGCTGTTCACCGCCGCCTCGCTACGCCTGAACTCGTCGAACCTGTACGAGATCCAGGACGCCGAGTCTGGAATCGTCCAGGCCAATCTCGTCGAGGTGGCACGAGTCCGCGCACCGAGAAGCAATTTCCTCAGCGCCGACCGCATCCAGACACCCCGCCTCACACTGGCCGTCAACGCCCCCGACGGCACGACGCTCCTGTACTTCGACCGTGCCGAGCACCTCAACCTCAGCCCCGTCGCACCGCAGACGGCGTTCGTAGCCACTGACGGCAGGATTCTGGCCAGAGTGGAATTCGACAGCCACTCGGCTTTCCACGGCGGCGGACGCACCCTGGGAAGCACCGAGCAAGGCAACACCCTCACACCCGCCGCCCGCCTGCTCGACGCGAACAACCAACCTCTGGGCGACCTGGTCTACGAGCAGCCCCCGGATCTGAGCCGTCCGACATTGCCGGACGGCTTCGACGCCCGAGCCATTCGCTGGACGGCCCCTGACGGCACCGTCCTCGCCCAACGCCGCGACGCGGTCCTCTACCTCGACAATCGCGTCACCGGAGTCTGGCGCCCCATAATCATCTGCTCCTTCCTAGCGGTCGCCTTCGAATTCCACCTCCCGTTCTTGGACCGCCCAGTCTCCGAAACGGCACCGGAGCTCTACCCCGGCTACGCAGGCCTCCACTCCGCCTACGACGAGTTCCAGCGGAACTTCATGGACCAGTACAGGCCCCCCGTCCGCACACCGCTGGGCCGAGGCATCCAACGAGACCAGCTCGAACACCTCTTCAAGATCTTCGGCCCGATCGCCGGCGTAATCATCATCATCGCCCTGATCTTCAAATACGTCGTCTGAGCCTGCGACGATTGGGTCGATCCGTTACCGCGAGTCTGCTGACTCAAATAGGACCGCCGTGACCTGCCCGCGAGTTGCCCACTGAACAACGGCAACAGTGTCCAGCGCGCCTCCCGCCAATCGACGCCACTGGGCGAACTGTCGGACTTGGCCGTAAGGTGCGAACACCACCGACACTCATTACCGTCAGTGGTTTCGAGGCTGAGGTGTGCCCTATCATTCATGACTGGTCAACCCCGCACTAGTTGCTTTCACCTTGACCGGGAGAGTGGATGGGCAAGAAGGACGCCGACCCATGGCGTATCCAAAAGCACGGGGAAGACATAGCCAATATCGTCGTTCCACTGATAGACCGGGCCGGAACGACGCTCTCGCAGGACGGTGCCTACAACCTTGAAGGTGGCGACTTCAGCATCGTCTGCTTCACCGCATCCGCCGCCTACCCCATGGCCGTGCAGTTCGCGTTCGAAGACCTGAAGGCACAGAAAAAGGTCGCCGAGTCCTACGCGCAACGTATCGGGAAGACGGCTGACAACTACGCCAAGGCCGATCAGCAAAGCAATATCGGTCGCTGACGCCGGGGTTTACGAGCGGATCGGAGAGCGTAATATGACGACCCCTGGTACCGGAGGAACGAGCGGCGTCCCACGGGGCAAGGCCCTGGCGGGCGGAGGCGCCGCAGCGGGCGGCGCGGGCGCGGCGGCGGCCGCCGGCGCGTTCATCCCGGGCAACTCCGTGACAGGCGCGGCCGAGGGCCTGATGAACGGCGCGTTCACCATGGCCGCGTCGGCCGGCGTCCTGCCACCCGCCCTTATGATCGCCTTCCAGTTCAAGCTGGCGACGGCGAAACCCCAGAACCTGGAAAAGGCCGCAGGGTACTGGGAGAGTGCCGCGAAGGACCTTGAGAACGGGTCACGGCAACTGAAGGAAATGGTCGACGGCATCCCGCAGACCGCCTGGAACATGGACGACCGGGCTGAATACGAGCGGACGGTCGACGAGTACTGCCTCCAACTCGACTACCTGCACAACTACTGCATGGCCGTCCACTACGCGCTCATCGCCCTCGCTTGGGCGCTTTTCGCTTACGCGATATTCGCCATCGGGGTGGCGGCCTTCCTCGTGGCCCTGATCGTGGCGGTGGGAGCCAGTCTCGGGACGATGTACACCGCGTGCGTCTCCCTGGCGCAGACGGCGCTCAGCATCACGTACGTGGTGACCGGCATCCTCGGCATGGCCGGCCACGCCTGCGCGGCCGTACTCGCCGGCGGCACCGTGGTGACCGCGAAGTACCAGGCGGACCACGGCAACGGCGAGGCCTGGAACGCGCTCAAGAAGGCCGCCGTGACCGGCTCGGCGGGAGCCGCGGCGAACCTCCTGCAAAGCGCCGCCAACACCGGCCTCGCCTATCTGAACCGCTCGAACGGCGACGTGTTCAAGATCCCTAACACGGACGGAAAGAAGACGTCCGGGACACGCGGGTTCCCACTCCAGGAAATCGACCTGGACGCCGACCGTAAGTACGATACGACCTGGAATATCGGCGGTGGCGCCAAGGTAAAGATCCCCGGTCAGTATGGGCCGGAGGCAGAAGTTTCCGGCCACCGTCAGTATGGTCCGGAAGGCTATGCGGGCAGCGATTTCGAACTCAAGGGAAAGCAGCCGGGGCCTGGCATCGACCTCACGGGCGGTGTCAAGAGGGAGTGGGACGAGAACGGCAACGCCAAGACGACGTACGGGGTAGGCGCCGAGCAGCCGCACAGCGGAGCCAAAGCTGGTTACGAAAAGACCGTCGAGCCTGACGGGAAGACGCAGGACAAGGCTTCATGGGTCACACCCTGGGGAAGCCAGGACAAGAATTTCGAACCGCCCTGGTAGTGACTCCGTAAGGTGGTCGGGAGCGCCGATGCATAAATTGCTCAGTGCAACGAGCATAAAGTTCACCAGCCTGGGACGCCGACAGTACCAGAGTCGATTGGGGAGTGTTGATGCATCGGCTGCTCAGTACGCCGAGGTTGAAGTTCAAGGGCCTGGGACGTCGTCAGTACCAGTACTTCGATACCGACGACAATGTCCTGGCATCTGTAAGGCAGATCGAAGGGGAGCGACCTCGCGGTAAGTTGGGGCGCTTGCTCGCCAATGAACGCGACTACTCTCGTACGGTGCTTCAGGCGCTTTCGCCCGACGGAGCCCCCGTCTTCATCATCGAAAGGCCAGACGAAGGTCAGGAACAGTCGATAGCGCCGATCGTGTACACCTCGGACGGGAGCCGTGCCGGACGGGTCGACGCCGACCCACTCGTTGACGGCAGAGGAATAGACAAATCGCGAATCCTGCAGTTCAGGTGGGAGTTGCGGGACGTCCACGACGCGGTTCAGTGTAGAGCGGAGCAGCGGGCCTCCAAGATGGCGTTGCGCATCAAGCAGGAGGCGTTGAGTAAGAAGGTCGACTTCACCGATGCGAGCGGGAGCCGGATCGCCCTGTTCGACGGGAAGTGGCTGGACGTGAACCATCAGCTCCCCGACGTCCTCCAGCTACTCGTCGTCGCGTCCCCCATCGCGTTCGACCTGCTCGACGGCGCCTGACGTCGGCGCTTCCGCCGCTACCGCAGGGTTCGGAGCGGCGGATTCCTGAGCCGATGCCTGTGGGCCCGCCCTGACGGACGGGCCCACAGGGCGGGACGGTCAGCGGGGGCCGGGGGAGTTGGGGCCCTTGTAGTTGTCCATGGCTTCCTTGGCGCGTTGCTGCTGGACGCCCAGTTCGTGGGCGAGGGTGCGCATCTGGCCGGCGAAGCCGTTGGCGATCTTGTCGAGGGATGCGAGGGCCTTGGCGGGGTCCATGCCCTGGCCGTCGTCCTTGGCCGGGAACAGGTCGGCCCCGGCCTCCTTCACCTTGGTCTGGAAGTCCTGCGCGGCGGCGTTGACCGCGGTGCGGATCTCCTCGCTCAGTTCGGCGGACGACAGCCGCAGCGCGCGGGGGTCGAGGTCCAGCTTGGTCAGACCGCCCTCCGACTTGAACTCGGCGACGATCCGGCCCTCGGCGGCCTCGCCGCGGCCGACCGCGGCCTGGATGGTCTCCTGCATCTTGGAAAAGTCGCCGACCTGCTGCTGCATATCGCGCTGGAAGCGCTCGAAGTCGGGTCCGAGGCTGAACTCGGCCATCGAATCCTCCTATTCCTGGTGTGCGGTCTGGATGAGGCGGGTGCCGTGGCGGCGGTTGATGAAATAGCCGCGGCCGACCGGCAGTGCGTGGCCCTTGACGTTGCCGAGCACGATTCCCTCGTCCTTGTTACCGGACATCAGAAGGCCGGGTGACCCCATTTCCTTGATGCGTTGCAGGACCGGGTCGTACATGGCGCGTCCGGACCCTCCGAACGCGCGGGACACGATGACGTGCAGGCCGATGTCGCGGGCCTGCGGGAGCAGTTCGGCGAGCTGTGCGACCGGGTTGTTGGACGTGGCCACCAGGTCGTAGTCGTCGATGATCAGATAGAGGTCCGCTCCGCTCCACCAGGACCGGTCCCGCAGCTGCTCGGGCGTGAGGTCGGCGGGTGGGAGCCGTGCCTGGAGCGCGCCGACGATGTCCTTCACCAGGCCCTGCGCGGCGGCCGAGGACGCGGCGTAGCCGATCCGGTGCTCGGTGTCGGCCGCGTCCAGCAGCGCCCGCCGGTAGTCGATGAAGATCATCCGCGCCTGGTCGGGCGTGTACCGCTCGATGATCCCGCTGGTGATCATGCGCATCAGGTTCGACTTGCCGCACTCGGTGTCGCCGATCACGAGGAAGTGCGACTCGGCCTGGAAGTCCAGGAACACCGGCGACAGCGTGTCCTCGTCGATGCCGATCGGGATCCGCGAACCGCTCTCCTGGGCGCTCGGCATCGAGGAGACCGGAAGCACGGCCGGCAGCATCCGGACCTTGGGCGCGCCGGGGCCCTCCCAGTTGCCGGCGATGGCGGCGACCAGCTTCTTGACGCCGTCGGCGAGCGTGGCGTCGTCGGTTTCGCCGTCGAGGCGCGGCAGCGCCGTCAGGCAGTGGTGGCCCTCGCGGGTCAGGCCGCGGCCCGGCTTGCCCTCCGGGACGTTCCCCGCCAGCTTCCGGTCGATCTCCGACTCGTACGGGTCGCCGAGCTTCAACTCCAGCTTCGTACCGAAGAGGTCCCGGACGTTCATCCGGAACTCCGACCACTTGTTGACGGTCGCGATCACGTGGATGCCGTAGCCGAGACCGCGGGCCACCAGGTCCGTGATGACGGGTTCGAGGTTCTCGAAGTCCTGGCGGAGGGTCATCCAGCCGTCCACGAGGAGGAACACGTCGCCGTAGCCGTCGCCGGTGATCTCGCCGGACGCGCGCATCCGCCGGTACGTCGGCATCGAGTCGATGCCGCGCTCGGCGAACTCGCGTTCCCGCTGCTCCAGCAGCGCGGTGACCTCCGCGACCGTGCGGCGGACGCGGTCGCCGTCCAGGCGGTTGGCGATGCCGCCGACATGCGGCATGTCCGCCATCGCCGCGAGCGTCCCGCCGCCGAAGTCGAGGCCGTAGAACTGCACCTGCTGGGGCGTGTGCGTTATCGCGAGCGACGCGATCAGCGTCCGCAGCATCGTGGACTTGCCGGTCTGCGGCGACCCGGCGATGCCCGCGTTGCCCGCCGCGCTGGACAGGTCGACGTACATCGGGTCGCGGCGCTGCTCGAACGGCTTGTCGACGATGCCGACGATCGCGTGCAGCCGGTTCCGCCAGGCCTCGTGCTGCGTCGTGAGGCCGAGGCCCGGGACGACGGCGAGGGACGGGAACAGCTCGTCCAGCGTGGGCGGCGCGTCCAGCGGCGGGAGCCAGATCGCGTGCGCAGGCGGGCCGTGGTTCTCCAGCTGCCCGACCACCACGTCGAACAGCGAGGCCTGCGTCTCCTCCTCGGCCCCCTGCTGTTGCTGCTGGTTCTCGATGACGTGCGGACGGATGTAGTCCGGAATGTACGGGACGATCTGCCGGATGACCTGCGGGCCGCCCTGGTCCTTCGGCTGCAGGTCCTCGGAGGCGGGACCGGACACGTACGCGGCCCGGAACCGGGTCATCGACTCGGTGCCGAACTTCATGTAGCCGTGGCCCGGGGCGGACGGCAGCTCGTAGGCGTCCGGGACGCCGAGCACGACGCGCGACTCCTGCGCGGAGAACGTCCGGAGACCGATCCGGTACGACAGGTGCGTGTCGAGGCCGCGGAGCTTGCCCTCCTCCAGGCGCTGCGACGCCAGCAGGATGTGGACGCCGAGCGACCGCCCCAGCCGTCCGATCATGACGAACAGGTCGGCGAACTCGGGCTTGGCCGACAGGAGCTCGGAGAACTCGTCCAGCACCAGGAACAGCGTCGGCATCGGCTTCAGGTCGGCGCCCTGCTCGCGCGCCTTCTCGTAGTCGCGCAGCGAGGCGTAGTTGCCCTGGGCGCGCAGGTACTCCTGGCGCCGCACCATCTCGCCGTGCAGCGCGTCGTACATGCGGTCGACCAGGGGGAGCTCGTCCTCGAGGTTCGTGATGATCGCGGAGACGTGCCGGAGGTTCTCCATCCCCAGGAACGTCGCGCCGCCCTTGAAGTCGACGAGGACGAAGTTGAGCACCTCGGACGAGTGCGTCAGCGCGAGCCCGAGCACCAGCGTCCGCAGCGCCTCGGACTTACCGGAGCCGGTGGCGCCGATGCACAGGCCGTGCGGGCCCATGCCGCCCTGCGCGGACTCCTTGATGTCCAGGTGGACGGGCCGTCCCTCGGTGTCGACGCCGATCGGGACCCGCAGCCGGTTGCGCGGCGCCCGCGGCCGCCACGTCTCGCGCGGGTCGACGCGGAACGGGTTCTCGATGCCGAGCAGCGAGGTGACCGTGGTGGCGCCGGAGAGGGCGTCCTCCATCGGGCCGGTGGACGCGCTGGCCCGCAGCGGGGCGAGCTGGCGGGCCAGCGACTCGGCCTGCTGGAGGGTGATCGAGTCGGGCTTGCCGATGCGGGTGGCGACGTCCTTGCCGGTGCGGTCCTTCTTGAGCTGGGAGACGGCCTGCTTGGTGATGCCGAGCCGCAGCATGGTCGCTTCGGGCGTCGGCGCGACCGAGCCGGTCAGGTCGATGATGCAGACGCCCTCGACGCCGTCGGCGGCCAGCTGGGAGTCGTAGGACGCCTGCCCGCCGTCCATGATCACGATGTGGTAGGGGAGGTCGTCCTGCGACAGGCCCGGCTGGAACCGGGGACGGTCCTTGACGTCCTGCCCGAACATGGCCTCAAGCGTCGTCATGCTCTCCGCCATGAGGCGGACCGGCCCCGCCGCGTCGTGCTCGGTGGGGTGCAGGTTGTGCGGGAGCCACTTGATCCACTGCCACCACGGCATCCGCTCCCGCGACGCGCACACCGTGATGCGCACGTCGTCGGGGGAGTGGAACGTGGCGATCTGCACGATCAGCGCGCGGATCATCCCGTACACGGCCTCGGGATCACCGGACGGGATGATCCTGGAGAACGACCGCAGCGACAGCGAGATCGGCAGGTTCGGGACGTTCGCGTGCGTCCGCACGAACCGGCGCAGCGCGCCCGCCGTCATGGGCTCGAGGTCCTCGATCGGCTTCGTCTCCGGCGCGATCAGCTGCACCGCGAGCTTCTGCGCGCCGCTGGCCAGCCGCACCTGGATGAAGTCGTCGTCGGCCGGACGCCGCTCCCACAACCGGGCGCTCATGGCCAGCGACCACAGCGAACCCGGGTCGGGGCTCGCCCACTCCAGCGCCTCGCGCTGCTGCTTCGCCGCCCTGCGGACCTTCTTGCGGACCTGCCCCAGGTAGCGCAGGTAGTCGCGGCGCTCGTTGTTGAGCTTGACCTTGCGCTCGCCGCTGCCGCGGCCGACCTGGCCGAGCATCATGCCGAACATGGAGACGGCGAACATGCCGCCCGCCACGTACTGCAGGGTGCCGCCGCCCCGGCCCGCCATCATGAAGACCATGGCGCCGGAACCCGCCAGCATCGGCAGGTAGGTCAGCACCGCCTGCATGCCCTGGGGGATCAGCTCCGGTAGTTCCGGCGGTGATTCGAGCAGGATTTCCCCCCGCGGCATTGGCGGGGGGTCGCGCCGCTCCCTGCGCCGGACGATGTCCGTGCTCACGCTAGTCGTCCTTTCCATCGCACACTGTCCTGAGCAGCGCGCGGGGTGCGCCGCCGGTCTCCCGGTTTCCTGCTGCTTGCCGTATCACGATCATGTGGTCGTGCGATTACTTGAACGATATGAATCGTAGAGGCATCAGATGTGGCATGCGAGTCACATCGAACGCATCAGTGACCGGTCCGGTACACGCCGGACCCATCCAGACATTAGGGTTGGCGCCGTTCACACCACCACCGTCCACGTCATGATGAAGCACGAAGATCCCCCGGCGACCGAGGTGACCCGCATGGCACCATGCAGGTGCTTCGCCCCCCGTCCGAACCGCGGACACCGTCCGAGCGCCGGACACCGCCCGATTGCCGGACACCGCCTGAGAGCCGGGCACCGCCCGGCCCCCGGGCACCGCCCGACCAATGGGCACCGCCCGACCACCGGGCACGGTCCGTCCGCCGGACCGGGTCCGAACACCGGAAGATTTGCGAGGAAGTCGTGAGTGCGCTCCCAGGAGCTGACCTCTGCCGGATCACGGTCGTCGGACCGAGCCGGCGGGTCGACATCGCGCTGCCGGCCGACGCGACCTTCGCCGAGCTCTACCCCACGATGCTGCGCTACGCCGGCCAGAACCTCGCCGACGCCGGTCTGGCGCACGGCGGCTGGGTGCTGCAGAAGCTCGACGAGGCCCCGTTCGACCCCGCCAGCACACCGGCGCAGGCCGGTATCCGCGACGGCGATCTGCTTTACCTGCGCCCCCGGATGGCGCAGATCCCCGATCTCGTGTTCGACGACGTCCCCGACGTCGTCGCGACCGGGGTCAAGGACCGGCCAGGACGCTGGCGCCAGGACTCCACCCGCAAGTTCGCCATCGCCTGGGGCGTGGCGGGGCTGGTCGTAGGCGCCCTGGCGCTGCTGCTGGCCGGGCCGCCCTGGATCGGCTCGTCCTGGATCGCCCCGGCCGCGGGCGCCGGCGTGATCGCGCTGCTCCTGCTGGCCGCCGCGATCTCGCTGTCCCGCGCGGTCGGCGACGCCGGAGCCGGTTCGGCGCTCGGATACGCGGCGCTGCCGTACGCGTTCATCGCGGGGCTGCTCGCACCGGCGAACAAGGACTCGCTACTGGACATCGGCGCGCTGCACCTGGTCGCCGGGTTCGGCGCCCTGGTGCTGGCCGCGACGGTCGCCGGGTTCGCCATCGCGGAAGGCCTGCCGGTCTTCTACGGGGTCGCGATCGCCGCGCTGCTCGGGACGGCCAACTGCGCCGTCCCGCTGGTGTTCGACATGGACGGCGCCGGAATCGCCGCCATCACCGTCACGGTGGCGCTCGCGCTGACGCCGCTGCTGCCGGGCGTCTCGTTCAAGCTGGCGAGAGTCCAGCTGCCGCCCGTGCCGGGCAGCGCCGAGGAGCTGCGCCGCGACACCATGATGGTGGACGGACGCGCCCTCCTGGAGCGCACCGCCGTCGCCGACCGGTTCGTGACGGGCGGCGTGTCGGCGATCGGGCTGGTCGCCATCGGCGCGATCGTCCCGCTGTCGTTCGACGGCGGATGGGTGAGCCCGGTCATGTGCGTCGTCCTGTCCTTCACCGTCCTGCTGCGGGCGCGGATCTTCCGGGCCAGGGCGCAGAAGCTCTGGCTCCTCATCCCGGGCGTGGCGGGGCTCGGCACGCTCGCCGTCGCCACCGCGTTCGACGCCGACTCCCAGGTCCTGCTGCTGGTCGGTGTGCTGTTGCCCACACTGGTGGTTTCCGCTATCGCGACCGGAGTGGGGATGTGGCTGCCAGGTAACAAGCTGACCCCGTTCTGGGGCCGTGCGGGAGACATCCTGGAAATCCTCTTCGTGGTGGCGCTCGTCCCGCTCGCGCTCGGCGTCGCCGGGGTCTTCGAGTACGTGCGCACCGTGGTGAGCTGACGGGGGAGGCACGATGCAGACCAAGAGGGATCTGCTCCAGGCGCACCGCCTGATGACCCACCGCGCGTCCCAGGCGCTGATCCTGGCCGAGCCCGACTATCCCGAGGCGCCGCTGCGCAAGATGAACATCGGGACGTTCGCCGGGATCATGGTCGCGATCCTCGTCGGCGCCGGGTTCGGGATCGTCGGGCTGCTCTTCGGCGGCGGCAACAAGGGGCTGGACCAAAAGGGCATCGTCCTCATGGAGAAGGAGACCGGCGCCCACTACGTCTGGTGCACCCCCAAGGGCTCGCAGAAGGACGTGCTGTGCCCGGTGGCCAACTACGCGTCGGCCAAGCTCGCGGCGTCCCTCGCGGGCGGCGGAAGCGGCGGCGCCGCCGAGCAGAAGTCCGTCTCCGCCAAGTCGCTCTCGGAGTACCCGCGCGGCCCGATGATCGGCATCCCGGGCGCGCCCGACTCGGTCCCCGCGGCCAAGCGGCTGGTCGGCGGCCCGTGGTCGGTCTGCGTCCGGCAGAACCAGCAGGGCGGCACCGGGCAGTCGGTCGTCTCGCTGGTGGGCGGACGCGACGTGGGCGGCGAGCCGCTCGACCCGGCCATGGGCGTGGTCGTCAGCACGGGCGCGAACAACAACTGGCTGATCTACAAGAACCAGCGGATGCGCCTGTCGCCGGCGGGCCTCACCGTGCTCAGCGCGTCGGCGCCGGCCCTGGTGTCGCCCGGCTTCGTGAACGCGCTGCCGGCCGGTCCCGACTTCGCTCCGCCGAGCATCCCGGGCGCCGGACGCCAGCCGCAGTTCGCCGGGGCCAACGGCGTGGTCGGCCAGGTCTTCCGGGTCAAGGGCGTCGGCGGCGGCGACCAGCCTTACGTCCTGATGCCGGACGGCTACGCGCCGATCAGCGTCCTGCAGGCCGCGCTCATCCAGAACTCGGCCGCGTACCGGCTCCCCAAGGACACCCCGCTCGACGGCGCGGCGGTGACCACGCACCGTTCGGCGCAGCGGGTCATGGACGAGCGGCTGCCGCAGTCGCAGATCACGGTGCGGCCGTACGAGGCGAAGCAGTCGCTCTGCGTCGTCTATCCCAACCCCGGGAAGGGCTCCAACGACGCCAAGCTCACCATCGGCGGCGGCGGCGACCTTCCGATGCCGGTGCAGGCGTCCGGCGGGGGCGTCGACAACGTGGTGCTGCCGCCGGGAAGCGCGGTTCTGGCCGGTGTGCTGCCAGCGACCGGCGCGGTCGAGTCGATCAACACCTATGCCCTCGTCGCCGACGACGGCCGCAGGTACGCGCTGAAGTCCGCGGAGACCGCCAAGGCGCTCGGATACACCATCTCCGGCGACAAGAACGACTCCGTGCCCGTCCCCGCGAACCTGCTCAACCTCGTGCCACAGGGACCGCCATTGGACCCGCAGCAGGCACTTGAACCCATTCAATCGAGTGGTGCCGGTACGTGATCAATCGGATGCCGCAGAGTGATCAGGATAAAAGGGCAAGATTCCCAACGTAGCGCAGAATCTTGATACGATCGCCGCGCGTTACGGTCATTACGGAGGGATGCCGTGAGTCAAGCCTTCAGCACGGACTACGCCACCATGCAGCAGGCTCAGGCGATGTTCCAGGCGAAGCATCGGGAGATGGTCGCGCTGCTGGACTCGCTCGAAGCCGACCTGCAGAGCGGCCTGGCCAGATGGGAGGACGACGCGCGCGACGCCTACTTCGAGGCGAAGGGGAAGTGGGAGCGCGTGGCGCGGCAGCAGGCGGACACGGTCAAGGAGTTCGGCCAGGCGGTGGGGACCGCCCAGCAGAACTACCAGTCCGCCGAGGGAAGCAACACCCAGATGTGGGCCTGACGGCCCGCGCTCCCAGGTCAGCGGGCTTCGGCGGACCCCTTTCGTCCGATGTGGTCTTCCGTAAGCCCCATCGCTGACCATGCACCGTTCCTGCACCGTAATGTCGCTTTACGAGGATGTGCGTTGTGCCCGACCATGGAGTTCAAAGTCGACCGGGTCGACGATGAACAACGGGGGCTCGCGTCGCGTCGAACACAGGTAGAACCAAGTCGGGAAGGATGACTGATGAGCCAGAAGTCTTCGGTCGACAGAGCAGAAATGGCCCAGGCGGCCCAGCGGGTCGAGGAGGCTGCGCAGGACCTGAAGAAGATCCAGGCGGATCTGGGTCAGGAGCAGTCGCAGCTGTCGGGTCGGTGGATCGGTGAGGCGGGGAGTGCTTTCACCAAGGTCTTCAACGAGTTCAACGGTGAGCTGACCAAGGTGCTCGACGTCCTGAACGACCTGCACCAGAAGCTGGTCCAGGTCAAGATCAACTACGAGGGCAGCGAGCAGCAGCAGACCGAGGCGGTCAACCGGGTCGCCGGGCTGCTGAACGGCTGATCGGCATCCATCACCGGACTCGGGACGACACGGAGGAATCATGAGCTTTCAGTCGATGGATTTCGGGGCGATGCAGCAGGCGTTCGCCGCGTTCCAGCAGAAGTCGAACCAGATGAACTCCGAGCTGGATGATCTGGCTCGCAGTGTGGAGAGCAAGCTGGCTCAGTGGGAGGACGGCGCGCGGGAGGCCTACTTCCAGGCCAAGCAGCAGTGGGAGGCCTCGGCCGCTGACATCAACAAGATCGTGCAGCAGCTCGGTGCGGTGATCCAGTCGTCGCAGGAGACCGGGCAGGGCACGGTCAAGACCAACGTCAACATCATCGGCTGACACGGCCGACCACGCCACGCTTCCCAGGCCGGCCCCCGATGTTCGGGCGGCCGGCCGTGGTGGCGGTCGGACGCGGAACTTATCTGTAGCTGAAGTCAAACACGGGGTAGCGGGTCTCCTGGCCCGCCGGAGGCTCACATGGGTGATCAGAAAAGCGAGATCGACACCGAAGAGGTCAAGAAGATCCTCAAGCGTCTCAGGGCCAATTTGGAAGACTTCGAAAAGGGCCAGGGGAAGCGCAACGACATCTCGATGCACGGCAATGTCACGACGGCGGAACTGGGACAGTATCCCGCTGTCTCCGGGCTGTCCGCCTCGACCCAGTCGGCGTACAGCCAGATCAAGGGCCAGTACGACGCGTTCCTGCGGAGCTACCAGGGCATCATCGACGCGCTGGATCGCATGGTCAGCAACCATGACGAGAAGGAGCAGCAGAACACCGCGGCCTCCAACAGGGCGATGACGAGCGGTGGCGGCTCCACGCCGACCAACCAGAACACCGGCGCGTACAAGTAGTAGGCAGGATCGATATCTCATGGGTCACACGAAGCACGACGAGCCGATTCGCTCGAATCAGGACAGTCCCACCGAATGGGACGGCGGCATCGATGAGATGAACCAGATCCTCAATGCCACCGACCCGCAGAAGGTCATGGACGCGGGCACGCATTACACGGCGGCCGCGCAGAAGTTCCAGAACGCGGCCGGCATCCTCGGCAGGGAGAAGGCCGCGCTCGCCGGTGTCTGGAAGGGCGAGGACGCGGACGCCACCACCGAGCAGATGGAGCGTCTGAAGCAGAGCGCGACCGGCATGCAGGAAGTTTCGCAGACGACCGGGAAGGCTCTGACGGACCACGGGACCAAGCTCGACTGGTACAAGAGGCACCAGCCGGGCAAGGGATTCATCGGCAATATCTCTTACGACGACGCCGGTGTCGTCGCCGCGGGCACCATGGTCGCGGGACCGGCCGGCGGGATGATCGCACTCGGCGGCAAGAAGCTCGGCGAGGCCTTCGGCCTCATCGACAGCGCCGAGGAGAAGGCCGCGCAGGAGCACATGAAGAGGCTCGGCGAGCGCACGGTCGAAGCCAACCGCGCGATGCCCGACAAGATCTCCACCAACATGCCGGAGACGAACATCACGTCGAAGGTCCCCACGAACGACATCCCCGGCGGTGGCGGCATCACCAACCCGGGCGGCGGCGGTGGCGGCGGCAGCATCCCCGGCACCGGCGGAATGCCCGGTGGCGGCGGCAGCATCCCCGGCGGTGGCGGCGGCGGCAACATTCCGGGTGGCGGCAACATCCCCGGCGGCGGTGGAGGCATCCCCGGCGGCGGCGGTGGCGGCAGCATCCCGGGTGGCGGCGGCTCCGGCAGCGACCTCGCCGGCCTGCCCCCCGGCGGTGGCGGCGGTGGCGGCGACCCGTTCGGTCGCACCGGCCTCGGTGGCGGCGGCATGCCCGGCGGCGGTGGCGGCGGTAGCATCCCCGGCGGCGGCCTCGGTGCCGGCGGCCTGGCCGGCGGCATGCCCGGCGGCGCGGGCGGCGGCGCCGGCGCGGGCCGCGGCGGTGCCAGGGCCGGCGGCGCCGGTCGCGGCGGCATGGGCGGCATGCCCATGGGCGGCGGTCGCGGCGGCGGCAGCGGTGAGGACGAGCACGAACGCACCACCTGGCTCACCGAGGACGAGGACGTGTGGGGCGGAAACGATGACGACACCGCCCCTCCCGTGATTGGCTGATCCAGGCTCGATCACGAGACGATGTAGGAGACGGCGTGAGCGGATCGATATCTTCGGACCGCTCACGCCGTGTTCCGTTTAGTGAGGTTTCGCTGTGCGACGGATGACACGATGGCTCGCCGCGATCGGGGCGACGTCCGCCCTGGTCATGACCACCGCGGCGCCTGCCGGCGCGATCCCGGGCCCCCGGAACGACCAGTGGTGGTTCTCGGCGTGGGAGATCCAGCAGAAGGTCTGGCCCGTCACCAAGGGGGCGGGCGTCACCGTCGCGGTCATCGACACGGGCGTCAACGGGCGGATTCCCGACCTGCAGGGCGTGCTGGTCCCGGGCACGGATGCGACGTCCGGCAGCGGAGACGGCCAGGTCGGGCCGACCACGGACCTTGATGATTCGCACGGCACCGGGATGGCCGCCCTAATCGCGAGCCAGGGCACGGGTTCGGGCTATGTCGGCGTCGCACCCGAAGCGAAGATCATGTCGGTGACGTCCAACCTGTCGGTCTGGGACAAGGCGATCCGCTTCGCGGCCGACCGCGGGGCCAAGGTCATCAACATTTCCCAGGCTTTCGCGGCGTCGGGCGGGTGCCGTCCCGAGGTCCAGCAGGCCGTCTCCTACGCCTTGCAGAAGGACGTCGTCGTCGTGGCGGGTGCCGGCAACAGCGGCGACGCGAGCAACCCGTCCATGGAGCCGGCGAACTGCGCAGGCGTCCTCGCCGTCGGTGCGGTGGACAACAAGAAGGCCGCTTGGAAGTCCACCGAGCGACAGCCTTACGTCGCCGTCGCTGCCCCCGGCTTCCTGGTGAACACCGTCCTCGCCAACGGTCAGGTCACCGACCATGTGGCAGGGACGAGCCAGGCGTCCGCGCTGGCATCCGCCGCGGTGGCGCTGGTCCGGTCGAAGCACCCGCAGATGCCGGCACGCGAGGTCGTCCAGCGGATCATCAACACGACCGTTGACGCCGGCCCGCCCGGCAAGGACCAGATGACCGGAACCGGAGTCATCATCCCGGCGGACGCGATGAACGCCACGGTTCCGAAGAACGCGCCGAACCCCGTCTTCGCCGCCTACGACCGCTGGCTGGCGGACAACCCACAGGCGAACGCGAAGCCGTCCGCGACCAAACGGCCCAAGGACGCGGCGACCAAGGACTCGGACCGGGCCGACCGCAACCTCATGATCCTGCTGATCGCCGGTGGCGCGATCGTGGTGATCGGCGGGATCGTGTTCTTCCTCGTCATCCGACGAAGCAAGAAGAAGAGCCCCCCGAGGGGACCGGGATCCGGGCCCATGGGCGGGCCGTCCGGCCCGCCGCAGGGCTGGGGCGGCCAAGCGCCGCCTCCGCAAGGGCAGGGCGCGCCTCCGCAGGGTGGCTACCCGGTGCCCCCGCAGGGCGGACCGTCCGGCCCGCCGCCCGGCTGGGGTGGTCAGCCAGGGCCGCCTCCCGGAGGCCCCCAGGGTGGGCAGCCGTACATGCCGCCGCAGGGCCCTGGAGGCTCGCGGCCCCCGAACTAGAACGTCACGTTTCTCTTCACGGCTGTCTATTCGCTCGGTACCGGGCGCGTAGGCAGCCGTCCTCCCTGGTGTGCGACCAAACCGACAGAAAGAGTAGCCATGAAGAAGCTCCTAGTAATCCCTGTCACCGCTGCCGCCCTCGCACTCAGCCTGAGCGCCTGCGGAGGAGACTCGGACGACGCGGGCGGGAGCACGTCCCCGTCGTCCGGTACCAGCGTGTCGGCGAGCCCCGGCGGCGGCACCATCACCGGCAACGGCGGCGGCACGAACGGTGGCGGCGGCAACGGCGGGGGTGGCACCGGCGGCAGCGAGCTCACCCCGGCGCAGAAGCAGTCGCTCACCAAGCTTGTGGAGTGCATGCGGAAGAAGGGCTACGAAATGCCCGAGCCCACCTCGCCCGCCATCGCCCCGAAGAACGTCGAGGGCAAGGACCCCGACAAGATCAACAAGGACTCCCAGGAGTGCGCCGCCCAGTCCCAGTAACCAACGAAGAGCCGCCCTCGTAACGCGGCCTCTCCAGGTGGGCAGCGATGCGTCAGCGGTCTCGCCCAACCCCGGAGCTCAACTGAGAGACAACACCCTCGCCCGATCAACTTGCCAGACCCGTTAGCCCAGATCACCGCCCAGGCTTCGGGAGCAGTAGGACGAGGAATCGACGCCAGAACAAGACGCTCGGCCGGGTCGGCTAACGACCCGGCCGCTAGTTTTACGTGAGCGATACAGCCGTTAACCCCAGGATCACGCGTCGTGCCAGAGGCGGCCCGCGCAGGGTGCACGGCGGACATCACCGCCAACGGTAACCCCCCCAAGCCAGAGCAGCCTGCCCGGTGCGACCCGTTTCCCAACGAGCCGCCGAATCCCGATCCGCAGAGCCGTTGGCCCAAGAGCCTCACTGGTCAACGACAGGACCAAATAGGAGGCCGCGCCCTCCGCAGGCGTCGCGGCCAGGAGGGCAACGTGCCCCGGCCAGGACGGAACACTCGGCCGGGTCGGTCGGTCTCCCGGCTCTGCCGCTGATTCTTTCGTCTGCGGGACAGCCGCAACGGTCGCACTGCGCTTCGAGCGGCGAGGTCCTTCGGGCTGGGCTGGCGTTGTTCGAGGGCTTGGCAGAGCCCGCAGGTAACTGATCACCGGTGTAACGAGCTGGCCCAATCCAGCAAGCAATGAATCAACTGGCGAGCTGCCTGCCCGCCGCTCACCAGGCAGTCGGCGTCCGGGATCGGAGGCCCCGTGTCCCGATCGTGAGCCGAGTGGCGCCGGTCAGATCTGGTTGGCGCGAACTTGCATGAGGGCGTTCAGACGGCCACCTGATCAAGCCCAGCGTTCTGCTCAGGACCCGGCCAACTCGTCTCGTGGGCCGCATCCCCGGGCCAGAGATGGCAGTTCAGATCTCGTCGATCCGGAGATCATCTGGTCTGGCCGGGTGGCCAACGGCAGTAAGGCGACTCCGCATCGGCCGGGACCTGCGTTGCCGGCGGCGGGGCCCAGCAGAGGCCTCAACCGACTGGTGCGAGAAGGCCGGCGGTCGAGGCACGCGGTTGTCGATGGTGTCCAGGCCCACGACCGTCGAGTTGGGTTTGAGCGGACATGACATCGCCGGGCGGACGCTAACTGCCTGAACGCCTGCGGCCGGTCTCACAGCACCGCAATATCGGCCTGACCAACGTGGTCCAGCGCAGAGCGTCACCGCCAGATTGGTGGCACCTTCCATGGAGCGCCGTGCGTCGTCCCGGTTGACGCGACCGCTTCAGCACCTGCGGACTCACAGCCTGCGCGCTGCTGACCCGAAGCATCTCTGCCTGCAGGCTCACTGACCTAACACGCGATCAACCGCTGTGTAAGACGCCCGCGATCTTGGTTCGGCCATCGTGGCTGCACGTGAGGGCTTTCCGGTCCAGGACTACCGGAGTCTCAGCGAGCTAATACCCCAGCTCGGGGACACTTTTCGCATATAGCGGGTTCTTGATCAACTTCATTGCTGTGTCTGATCAGCACGAAAGGGCAGGTATCACGATCTAGTGCAAGAATCTGACATGTTCGCCGACGCAACGGTCATGCTGCTGTGATGCCGTGACGATCCCTCGCGGGACGTCGCGCCCTGGGGGCAGTCGGGGACGGTATAAGCAGGTCAGCCTGGCGACAGGTGCCGTAGGGGAGCGGTTGTACTCCCAGGTCAGCAAGCTTCGGCGGTCACTATTCGGCCAATGTGGTCTTCCGTAAACGCCATTGCCAACGATCCGGCGCTTCCGCCCCCTAATATCGCTTTACGGGGATGTGTGCTCTGCTTGACGATAGGTTTCAAGTCGTCCGGGTGGCGAGGAACCGGCGGGGGCCCGCATCGCGTCGAACGAATGTCGGGAAGGATGACTGATGAGCCAGAAGTCTTCGGTCGACAGAGCAGAAATGGCCCAGGCGGCCCAGCGGGTCGAGGAGGCTGCGCAGGACCTGAAGAAGATCCAGGCGGATCTGGGTCAGGAGCAGTCGCAGCTGTCGGGTCGGTGGATCGGTGAGGCGGGGAGTGCTTTCACCAAGGTCTTCAACGAGTTCAACGGTGAGCTGACCAAGGTGCTCGACGTCCTGAACGACCTGCACCAGAAGCTGGTCCAGGTCAAGATCAACTACGAGGGCAGCGAGCAGCAGCAGACCGAGGCGGTCAACCGGGTCGCCGGGCTGCTGAACGGCTGATCGGCATCCATCACCGGACTCGGGACGACACGGAGGAATCATGAGCTTTCAGTCGATGGATTTCGGGGCGATGCAGCAGGCGTTCGCCGCGTTCCAGCAGAAGTCGAACCAGATGAACTCCGAGCTGGATGATCTGGCTCGCAGTGTGGAGAGCAAGCTGGCTCAGTGGGAGGACGGCGCGCGGGAGGCCTACTTCCAGGCCAAGCAGCAGTGGGAGGCCTCGGCCGCTGACATCAACAAGATCGTGCAGCAGCTCGGTGCGGTGATCCAGTCGTCGCAGGAGACCGGGCAGGGCACGGTCAAGACCAACGTCAACATCATCGGCTGACACGGCCGACCACGCCACGCTTCCCAGGCCGGGCCGTCCTGAAGGGACGCAGCCGGCCGTGGCGCACTGGGCCAAGATTTCTCGGAGAGAACTCAAACGGGGCAGCGGGTCTTACTGCCTGCCGGAGGGTGCATATGGGTGATCAGAAGAGCGAGATCGACACCGAAGAAGTCAGAAAGATCATCAAGGCCTTGAAAGCGGAGCGGGAGAAGTTCGAAGAAGCACCGGGTACCACCCTTGAGGTTCAGCAGAAGGGAAATATCACCGTACAGGATCTAGGAACTTATCACGCGGGACATGCACTGGCGGCGTCCACCGGCGCGGCTTTTCGTCAGATCTCGAGCCAGTACGAGGCGTTCCTCGACAGCTACGACGGTGTCATCCAGGCTCTGGAACGCATGATCGGGAATCATGACGAGAAGGAGCAAACGAACATCGCCGCGGCTAACGCTGTGAGCCCGAACGGTGGCGCCAACCTTAACCGGAATAACTCAAGCAAATGGGGCGGGGGTTAGGCATGGGTGACCGTGACCGTCCATACGAGGCAGCTATCCGCTCAAACACCGATAACGGCCAGCAATGGTCAGGCGACATGGACGACATGAACCGGCTCTTCGAGGGAACCAACCCGCGAAGGGTAAGGGAAGCCGGATCGCTTTACACGGGCCTCGGTACCAAGTTCGCGGACGTGGCGGGAGCCCTGCGGGCACAGGCCTCTGCCCTGGCAGCTGTCTGGAAGGGCGAGGACGCGGACGCTACCCTCAAGCAGTTGCAGAAGCTGCAGAAGAGCGCAGAGAACCTCCAGCAAGTTTCCCAAAGTACGGGCAAGGCTCTTTCGACGCACGGTACCCACCTGCAGTGGTACAGAGATCATCAGCCGAAGGAAGGATTCTTCAAGGGACTTACCTGGGATCACGCTGGCGTCGTCACCGGGGGAACTCTCCTGGGCGGGCTGTCTGGAGGTCTGATTGGACTGTCGAAGGGCGAGGCCCTAGGGCTGATCAAGGACAAGGAGTCCGAAGCTGCGGTGGAGCATGTGAACCGCCTGAGCGGCCGTGCGCGCGAGGCCAACACCGCCATGCCCGAGAAGATTTCCACCAATCTCCCCCAGACGGGTGTATGGGGTGGGCGCCCGCCGAATGGCCCTGGAGGTGGGGGCCTTTCCGGCGGAGGTGGCCTTCCGGGAGGCGGCGGCAGCCTTCCCGGTGGCGGCGGTCTCTCAACCGGCGGTGAAGGTGGCGGTCTACCTGGTGGTGGCGGTCTGCCCGGCGGTGGAAGCGGCGGTCTTCCTGGTGGAGGTCCCTCCGGAAGTGATCTCGCTGGCCTCTCTGGCGGTGGTGGCGGAGGCGTCGACCCGTTCGGTCGCAGCGGCCTTGGTGGCGGCAGCCTGCCCGGCGGTGGCGGCAGCCTTCCCGGTGGCGGCGGCCTCGGTGCTGGTGGCCTGGTTGGCGGCATGCCCGGTGCCGGTACGGGCCGGGGTGGCGGCGTTAGCGGAGGCAAGGGCCTCGACAAGGCCGGTTCGGCCGGCCGCGGCGGGATGGGCGGCATGCCCATGGGCGGCGGTCGCGGCGGTGGTGGCAGCGGTGAGGACGAGCACGAGCGCACCACCTGGCTCACCGAAGATGAGGACGTGTGGGGTGGAAACGATGATGACGCCGCCCCTCCCGTGATTGGCTGAATCTCAAACTCGATTACGAGACGATGTAGGAGGCGGCGTGAGTGGGATCGATCTCCTCGGACCGCTCACGCCGTGTTCCGCGTAGTGAGGTTTCACTGTGCAACGGATGACGCGACTGCTTGCCGCGATGATCGCCAGCTCAGCCCTAGTTCTGACAACTGGGATGCCTGCCGCTGCGACTCCCCGAGGGCGAGAGGACCAGTGGTGGTTCTCGTCTTGGGCGATCGAGAAAGAGGTCTGGCCGATCAGCAAGGGAGCTGGTGTCACCGTTGCCGTAGTCGACAATGGTGTCAACGGACAGATTCCTGATCTCCAGGGCGTTTTGGTTCCCGGATTCGATGCGAGATTGGACAAGGGGGATGGCCAGGTCGGTCCCACCTCGGACATGGATGACTCTCACGGCACAGGCATGGCCGGACTGATCGCTGCGCAGGGGACTGGCACCGGGTACGTGGGTGTAGCTCCCGAAGCTAGGATCATGCCGGTGAGGTCGGACCTCGTGTCATGGGACAAGGCGATCCGTTTTGCGGTTGATCACGGCGCAAAGGTGATCAATATTTCCCAAGCATTTCCTGCTCTTCATGGATGTCGCCCGCTAATCCAGGATGCGGTTTCCTATGCGCTTCAGCGAAATGTAGTCGTCGTCGCGGGAGCCGGTAACGATGGCGATAAAGACAATAAGTCAATGGAGCCAGCAAATTGCGCCGGCGTGCTTGCGGTCGGGGCAGTCGACAATCAGAAGAGGCCTTGGACGGGCAGTGAGCGACAGCCCTACGTCGCGGTCGCTGCTCCCGGCCTCGGCGTCAACGCGCTTTTTGCCGATGGCCGGGTGGCCACCGGTCTGAGCGGGACGAGCCAGGCAACGGCATTGACCTCTGCAGTGGTGGCGCTGGTTCGGTCGAAGTACCCGCAGATGTCGGCTCGTGAGGTGGTTCAGCGGGTTATCAACACCGCCGTGGATGCTGGCCCCCCAGGCAAGGACAACATGACCGGCTACGGAGTGGTCATCCCGCACGATGCGTTGACTGCCAGGGTTCCCAAGTCTGCGCCGAATCCGGTGTTTGCCGCTTACGACAAGTGGGTGAAGAGCAATCCCGGCCCACCAGGGGGCGGAGGGCCGTCGGTCAAGAAGTCTAAGACGGCGGCTGAGAAGGCGGCTGATGAGAGTAGTGAGCAGGCGGCGCGTAATACGAGGTTCCTGATTATCGGGCTTGTTGTGGTTGGGGTGCTTGGTGCGCTGGTCCTCATCTTCATTGTGGTGAGGAGCAGGAAGAAGGTTACGAGCGCCGCTGGTGTGGGGCCTGTTGGAGGGCCGCAGCAGTATGGGCCTCCGCCTGGGGCGGGGCCGCCGCCGGGGTGGGGTGGGCCTGCGGGGCCTCCGCCGCCGCCTCCTGGTCAGCAGGGTGGGCAGCCTCAAATGCCGCCGCAGGGGCCGGGTGGCGTCGGTCCCTATCCGCCGAGGTAGGGCCTCAGTTCTTCGCTTGAGGTAGGGTCTCGCAACTTTCTTGTGGCTGATTCTTGGCTATGGGTCTGCTGTGAGGTGGCGTATGACAACCATTTCAACGAGAGTGAGAATGTCTGTCATGAAGAGCGTTCTGGTCCTTTCTGGTGCTGTGCTCGCGCTTTCGTTGGGGGTGGGTGGTTGTGGCTCGGAGTCGGAGGGGTCTGCGGGGGTGAAGGGCAGCGCGTCGCCTACGAGTGAGCTTGAGAAGAAGCTGTCCGCGCCTAAGGGGCAGGCCGGCAGCATCCAAGGCGATCCGCTGACCCCGGAGCAGCTCAAGATGGCCACCAAGTTCGTCGCGTGCATGCGCAAGCTCGGTTATGACATGCCAGAGCCGTCCGACCCGGCGTTCAACTTTGCGCCGAAGAACGCTCAGGGCATGGACAGGCAGGAGCTGTTGAAGGTCCGCTCGAACTCGGCCATATGCCACAAGGAGGCGGGCGGGAGTGCCATGACCGGTGGATGAGGTCCGTGGTCCCTGTCGCTGAAAGCCGCAGTTGACTCAGGGTGGCGAGGTCAGCGAGCGGTCGGTCTCTTCGGGTGATGTGGGCGTTCGCGGACAGGCCGGGAACCCCTAGGCTGGCACCAGGACGAAAGGAGGGCGGGTGCCGGACTCGAGCTGGCAGCACTCCGTGTTGCGTGATCTCGGCGTGTCGCAGCGGGGCCTCGCGGCCTTCGGGTCCGCGTCGGCGGTTCTCGCCGACGCCGGCTGGGGGGCTGAGGCGGTGGAGCACAGCGCGCGGCGGCCGTCGCCGCCGCCGGCCGTGCAGGAGCCCCTTGCCGCGCCTCCAGCGCCTCCTGTGGCGCCGCAGCCGGTGCCTGCCGAGGCGGAGCAGCCTCGGTCCTATGACCCGTTTCCTGACCCGCCGCAGCCGGTTGCCGCAGAGCCCGAGCCGCCCCGGTCGTACGATCCGTTCCCCGATGCCGCGCAGGCGAACGCGCCGACGCAGGGGTCTGGGCCGGCGCCCGTCGTCCAGGAGCCTCCGCGGCAGGATCCGCAGCCGAACACGCCCGTGCAGCAGCCCGATCAGCACGCGGCTGAGGCGGAAGTGCCGCTGGTCAACGAGGAATTCAGCTGGGATTCGGCGATCTCGCCGATCGGCGGCTCCGCGCCGCAGGCCCCCGGGATGGCGCAGGCCCCGGGGGTCGGCGAGGGCGAGGAGGACGGCCAGGAACGGGATGCCGCCGCGTCCGCGCATCCAGCTCCTCCGGCCCAGGGGCCGGCTGCGCCCGTCCCGCCGCCGCCTCAGCAGCCGCAGACGCACGGTGGAGGGGCCGTGCCCATGGCGAACGAGTTCGTCCGCAAGAACCAGCATGGGGACGCGCTGGTCCGCCGCGTGGGCCGGGGTATGCGCAAGGCCGTCGGGGCGTCCGGCCAGATCCGGACGCAGGCGGAGATCTCGGACTACCTGCGCCGTCCCGTCGGCGGCTTCCGGCAGATCACGGTGGTCAGCGTCCGCGGTGGCGCGGGGAAGACGACCGTGGCCGCGCTGCTGGCGACCGAGCTGGCGCGGCACCGTCCGGACCGGGTACTGGCGATGGACGCGGACGCCGAGCTCGGGTCGCTGCCGCTGCGCCTGGGTGTTCGGTCTGAGCTGTCGCTTTTCGATCTCGCCGCGCAGCGGCCGCGCTCGTTCGAGGAAGCCGCCCAGTATCTGCAGCAGACCCGGGAGGGGCTGTGGGTGCTCGCGGCGACGCGGGGCGGACGGATCACCGGCGAGTTCACGTTCGAGACGTATCAGGCGGCCTTCAGCGCTGTGAGCCGCTACATATCCACTGCGGTGACGGACTGTAGTGCGGGAATTCTCACTGAGTTGCACCGTGGCATTCTCGGCCAGTCGCACAGTGTGGTCCTTGTTACCCCGGGCACTGTTGACGGTGCGCTCAGTGCACGGGGAGCGCTGGAATGGTTCTCCCAGGGGGTGCAGCGCAGCCTGCTGCCCCGGACGGTGATCGCGATGGTGTCGCACGCTCCGCAGGTCGGCGCCGACCTCGCGCGCGCGACGCAGATGCTCACCGCGTGGGGGACGCCGGTCGTGCAACTGCCGTATGACCGGCAGATCGCGATGGGCGCAGCGGTCGACATGTCCCGGCTCGGCGATGCCACGCAGGCGGCCGTCAGCCGGATCGCCTACGAGGCGTTCGCGCGGTCGCTGGGCGACGTGACGCCTGGCCAGAGCCCAGGCCAGGGTATGCACCCGGGCCAAGGCGCGGCCCCAGGTGCAGGACCGCGCCAGGGCCGCTAGGACACCGGACCAAGCAAGCGGACCACCGGACCAAGCGGACACCGGACCAAGCGGGCGGCGGCGGGGCGGCGCGGGACGACTCGGGATGTCTTCGCCCGGTATCTATCCCCTTCGGGCGTTGATCGTCCGTCCGTGGGCTGGGGCCGTCTGGAGGCTGGTCATGCGCCCCGCAGCGGGGTTCGTCCAGGCGTCGGTCATCCGTTAGTTGGGCCGTTTGCTTGCTTGGACGTCTGCTCGCCGGTTGGGTAGGCCGCCTGAAGAGGCCCGTCCGTTTGCGGGGCGGGTGGTTCTGTGGGTGGCGTTAGTCCGTCCAGACGAGGGTGTTCTTGACCTCGACGCCTATCTCGCCGGCGGTGGTGAAGACGCTGCCGGTGCGGCCGCCGGTTTGGGCGCCGCTTGACCAGTACGACTGGGCGTAGACGACGCTCGAGCCCTGCGGCCAAGAGCGCGTCCAGTACGCGGGGTTGGCGCGTGGCTGCGGGAGACCGCTCGCGTCGGACGGGGTGAGCAGCAGCGGCCAGCCCTTGCTGGACGTCACCCGGCTGATGCTGCTCGCCGCCGACGGGCTGGAGAACTTCGCGATCGACACCGAGGTGATGATGTTCCTGGACGGGTTGGCGTAGACGGCCGAGTGCATCACCCCGATGCAGGGGTAGGTGCTCAGCGCCGAGCGCAGTTTGGTGTTGGCGCGGCTGGTGCACGACGCGGTGCGGGTGCCCGCACGGGTGAAGGTGTTGCCCTTCGCGGTCCGGATGGTCGGGCCGAGGATCGAGGCCGGGTCCGACCCGCCGCCGCTGGACTCCGTGGGCCTGGGCTCAGGGGAGTCGATGGGCGAGGACGGCGTGTACGAGGGCAGCGAGGACGTCCTGGGGGGATCGTCGTCGTCGCTTTCCAGAACGAAGAAGGCGCCGATGCCGACGAGGGCCAGGACCCCCACCACACCGATGATCAGCAGCGGGACGAGCGCTCCGCCGCCGCTGCGCGGCGGGCGAGGCGGTGGGAAACCGGGTCCCCCGGGCAGCGGCGGACCCGGTGGCGCGGGCGGCGGGAAGCCGGGGCCGCCAGGGGGCTGACCAGGCCATTGGGGGGAATTCATGAACGCTCCGTGCTGATCTCTGTGGCGGGGTGGCGATTTCGGTCGGACCAGAGTAGCGGTCGGGAGTTGGCGATTTCACAGGGGATGGTAGGTATGACAGGGATGCGCGCTGTCCGCGGACGGCGGCGGCGCGCGCGGATGTCTCATAGGGTTGCGTTGGAGAGGGGAGGCAGGTGTCCGACTCAAGCCGGCGACCGTCCGCCGTGCGCGGTGACGGCCCGCTCAGTCCGCCCGACGCTGGGGTGACCCGATGAGCAGTGACCTGGTGGCGCTGGTGCGCCGCCGTCCGGATGTGCACGCCGTGGCAGACGGCATGATCGCCATGGGTGAGGCGCTGGAGCTGCGCGGCGGGGAACCCGAGCCGACGCTCGTGTACGACACCGAGGGTCGGCTGCTCATCTCGATCGAGGACGCGGTGCAGGTGTCGGCGCAGAGCGAGATCCGGCGGCTGCTCGGCGCCGATTTCGCCGAGCGGGTGACGGCCCCCGTGTGGTGGGTGGACGTCCGCGCGGTCGCCGACCTGCCCGACGCGACGCGGGTCGCCCGTAAATTCGCCGAGTCGCTGGTGCACTGGGCCGGTGGGACCGTCTACCCGGACGGGACGAGCGAGGCCCCGGCGCGCAGTTGGAAGGCGTCCGATCAAGGCGGTGGGCCGGGTGGCGGTCCGGGCGGCGGGGCTCCCGGGCAGGACGGTGCCGCTTACCACGGTGGCGTCATCGGCGGTTAGGCCCGCGCGCCGACCCGGTCGCCCGCTCGGTCGCCCTGGTCTGGGGCGGCACCGGCACAACTGGTGGGTTATGGCCAGTCGCGGGTCAGGTCTAGGTCCCAGGGAACGGCGTTCCAGGGGCTGTTCGGCTCTGTGGCGAGGTCGTCGATGAGGCGTTCGTACTCGGTTTGTGACTTTCCGCCGCCGCCCGACCAGAGCAGACGGCCCTGCAGGTAGCAGGTCGCCATGTCCCGCCAGGACGAATAGCGCCGCTGGATGTCGATCGCCAGCGGAAGCATCCGTTCCCAGCAGTATTCCTCTGTGAGCCAGCCCACCATGTGACCCCACCGGTAGAGCATGAGGGCTCGTCCGTAGTCCCAGATGAGGAAACGTCCCACGTTGGCCCGTAGCGCCGGGTCGGCGAGGACCTTGAGGCGGTGCAGCTCCTCGGACACGTGGTTGCGGTCGTTGAAGAGGTGGTGGAGGAACTGGGCGAGTTCGGCGCCCTCCTCGCTGACGTCCGCGCCGGGCTCGTCGCGCAGCACCCGCGGGACGAGCTTCGCGTACGAGCCGCCGTCGTCGCCGTACCGGACGCGTACCAGCTCGATGAGCCGCTCGACGAACGGGGGTTCGAGCTCGTCGCGGGCGATGAGGCCGTCAACCTCGCGCAGCAGCGTCCCGTACTCCTCCTGCGCGGCGGGGGAGCGGGCGGCTAGTTCGGCGTCCTGGGTGAAGTCGGCGCGGTGTCCGTCCTGGACGAGCCAGTTGACGGCGCCGAGGAGCTGTTCGAGGTCGTAGGCGCCCCACGGGTCGTGGAGGAGTTCCTGGGCGGTGCGCCGGTCGGCGGTCGCGGCGTCCGCGCCGGGGGCGGCGCCGAGCCGGTCGAGCCGGAACCCGTTGATCGCGCCGTAGGGGGCGCCGGCCGCGATGATCCAGCGCTGTACGGGGGTGATGTCGCCGTCGGCGGCGACGCCGGGCAGGTCCGGTGCGGAGATCAGCTCCCATAGGCGCCGCTGGAACTCCCTGGCCTGCCGCTCCTCGCCGCCCGAGAACCCGGCGAGCAGTTTGCGGAGGGACGGATGCCGGACGTAGAGGCGGCGGAGGAACCGGCCGTCCTTCCAGACGAGGTGCTCGGGCCGCAGGTCGCCGAACGGGATGCGGGTCCGCCGGTGCACCATCGCCTGTTCCGCGAACCGCAGCTCCAGGACGGACCACAGGCGGCGCAGCGGCGTGAAGCGCAGCAGCAGGACGAGCCCGAACAGGCCCGCGCCGGGGGCGAGTGCCCACCTCGCCGCCTCCTGCAAGCCCGTCAGGGAGAGTGCGGCGCCTGCCAGCAGGAGTCCGATTCCGCAGCCGCCGAGGGCGCGGAGCCAGCCGGTCGTCAGGGCGCGGGAGCCCTCGATGCGGAGCACCGCCTCGTCGCCGTCGAACTCGAACGACCCTTCGGCGAGCGTCCCCCTGACGGACCGCTCAAGCGCGTCGAGCTGACCGGCCTGTCCCATGGGCAGGACCGTACATCATCCCTTACCGGTAGATCATCAGGGGAGTGCGGAGTCTGTTGCGGCGAGCACCGAAAGCCCGGTTTCGGGTGTTGAGGCGGAGCCGGTGGCTCGGGTGGGCCGGTGGCTCAGGCGGACTGGAGGTGTTGCATGAGGATGCTGTGCCGCTGCCAGCCGTCCGTGGAGCGTCCGTCCCCGAGCGGGAAGAACGTCAGCGGGGTGCGGGGCGGGCCGACCTGCTGGCCGGGCAGGCCGTTCGGGCCGCTGACGGTCCCCGCGACGGCGAGCGCGACGGGGGCCGGGGCGCCCGTCCAGCGGGGCTCGGTGGTGAGGTCGGCGCGGCCCGGGGTGAGCTGGACGAACAGGGACGCGATCGTCTGGTCGGCGGCGAGCGCGCCGACGAGGGTCGGCAGGTGCTGCAGGGGCGGCGGGTCCTCCGGCATGTAGCCGACGGTGACGGTGCTGACCTCGGCGACGACGCCGCCCGCGCTGGCGGTGAAGTCGCAGATCGCCTGGGCGGGACGGGGACCGTCGCCGCCGACGATGAGCCGGGCGGTGGACCGTCCCCGCGCGTACTCGGTGAACCGGTCGGCGCGCCACGGGTGCTCCAGCGGCTCGGCGGCGCCGAGCGCGCTCGGGGGCTTGCCGGTGAGGAGCTGCAGGAGGCGTTCGACGGGGCCGCCGAGGTCGCCTTCGGGGCCGTGCCTGGTGCGGTAGACGAGGGTGAGCTGCGAGCCGATCGGCGCGTTCGGACGGGTGGTGAACCCCGGCGCGTAGTCGCGGGCCTCGGGGACGGGGATGAACGTCGTGCCGTTCCACTTCAGCGGACGTCCGGTCAGGCCCTCGTAGTAGCCGTCGCCGTTGCGGACGACCCATTGCATCTCGTTCCCGGACGCGGCGGTGCGCAGGGGGAGTGAGAGCCGGGAGTCCAACGGCGTGACGAGCTGCAGGGTGCGGCCGCTCGCGGTGCAGTCGCCGAGAGCGTTGTTCAGCCAGGCGCTCAGCGGCACCAGCGGCCTGTCCTGCAGCACGACCATCGCCTGGTCGGTCAGCGCGTCTACTGTGCTCATCTTCGGAGGAGTCTAGCGACCGGGGCCCGCCCTTGGCGGCCTCACCACCGTCCCGCCGCTCCATCGGACCGTCCCGCCGCTGGACCGGCGGCGTCCGACTTTGCTGTGACCACCGTGACTCCTGTCCATCTTGTGCTGAAATGTTACGGATGCAGCGAGCTGTCGCGCCGTCCTCCGTGTACCTCGCGGACCACGCCCCAACGCCACCGGAACCGCCGGTGCGGGGGCGGCTGTGGCGCGTGCTCGGCTGGCTTTCGATCGTGCTGTCGGTGGCGCTGGTCGGCACCAGCCTCACCGCGTACGGGTTCTGGCGCCGCCTCGACGGCCAGATCGACCGCGAGAACGTGGAGGGACGGCTCGGCGACGACCGTCCGGAGAAGCTCAACAACTCGCTGAACATCCTGCTGATGGGGTCGGACAGCCGCAAAGGCGAGAACGCCCGCTACGGCTCCGAGGCGGGGCAGCGGTCCGACACCACGATCCTGCTGCACATCTCGCCGGGCGGGGAGAGCGCCATCGGCATCAGCTTCCCGCGCGACTCGATGGTGCAGATGCCGCCCTGCGAGAAGAAGAACGGCGCCACCGTCCCCGCCCAGTTCGGGATGATCAACGCGGCGTTCTCCAACGGCGGCCCCGCCTGCACCTGGCGGACGATCGAGTCCCTCACCAAGGTCCACATCGACCACTACGTCGAGGTGGACTTCGCCGGGTTCAAACGGGTCGTGGACGCGCTCGACGGCGTGGAGATCTGCGTCCCGCGCCGCATCGACGACCCCAAGGCCGAACTGCACCTCAAGGCGGGCCGCCAGGTCGTCCGCGGCGAGCAGGCCCTCGGCTACGTCCGCACCCGGTACGTCCTCGGGGACGGCTCCGACCTCGACCGGATCAAGCGGCAGCAGGCGTTCATGGCGTCCGTGGTGAAGAAGGCCACCGACAAGGGCATGCTCACCGACCCGGGACGGACGTACGAGTTCCTGTCCGCCGTCGCGAAGTCGATCAAGGCGGACGACAAGCTCACGCTCTCGGTCATGCAGAAGCTCGCGGGCAGCCTGCGCGGCATGAGCGCAGGGAAGGTGCGGTTCGTCACCGTCCCGGTGCAGGCGTACCCGCAGGACACGAACCGCGTCCAGTTCAACATGGCCATGGCCGAGCCGCTGTTCAGGGCCGTCCGGGAGGACAACAAGCTTCCCGAGCCGGCGCCTCCGACGCCGATCGCGGCGCAGGACAAGGTCCAGCCCGTCCCGCCGGAACAGGTCAGGGTCGGCGTCTACAACGGGACCGGGACCCCGGGCCTGGCGCAGCGCACCGCAGACCAGCTCACCGAGCGCGGCTTCAAGGTCGTCAAGGTCGGCACCAGCAAGAAGCGCTACGCCCGCACCCTGATCCTGTACGGGGTGGGCGCCGAACGGCAGGCCGCCCGCATGGCGATCGCGCTGCCGGGCCATGAGCCGCGTCCGTGGAAGTCCGCCAAACCCGGCTACGTCTACCTGGTCGTCGGCAAGGACGGCGCCACCCTCCTCGGCCAGAACGCGGCGGTACCGAAGGTCGCCGGAGAGATCCGCGCCGACCGCGACATCTGCGCGAAAACCTGACCCGGCGAACCCGCGCTCAGGCCCCGGCTGGTCGGCCCCGGCTGCTCGGCCGGGCCGTCCCGGACTGCTCGGCCCCGGCTGTCCGGGGCTGCTCGGCCGGGGGTGTCCGGGAGCGGCTGTCCGGGAGCGGACAGGAGTGGGTCGCTGACCTGGCCAGGCCGTCAAATCCGCGACTGTCAGGGCACACCGGTATCTTGGCCTGCGCAAACCAACACCCCCGCTGAAGCGTCACATGTAGGACGACCCATCCGAATCCCCCCGACCTCTGCCCCGAGGAGCCGATCCCCGCAAAGGGCTCTGCCGGGCGCCTACGCCCCCCTCGGAACGGACGCATGCAGCCCGAACCCTTCACGCTGTTAATGACCGTCTACGGCGGTGATCGCGAGGATCACGTCCGGGTCGCGTTCCGCAGCGCCGTCCATGAGCAGACGCTCCGTCCCGACCAGGTCGTCCTGGTGCAGGACGGACCCGTCTCCGAAGAGATGTCGGCCTGCCTGCGGGAACTCGTCGCCGACAGCCCCGCCGAGGTGTCGTTCGTCCAGCTGGAGCACAACCGCGGCCTCGGCCCCGCCCTGGACGCGGGACTGCAGGCCGCCCGGCATGACATCGTCGCCCGGATGGACGCCGACGACATCGCCATGCCGCACCGGTTCCAGACCCAGGTGCCGCTGGTGCGCTCGGGGGCGGAACTCGTAGGCGCCGGGCTGCTGGAGTTCGGCGCCGACATCTCCGACATCGTCGGGCAGCGCACCCCGCCCAGCGACCCGGCCGACATCGCCCGCTACTCCCGCCTGCACGACCCGTTCAACCATCCGACGGTCGTCTACCGGCGCAGCGCCGTCGTCGCGGTCGGCGGCTACGGCGACCTGCCGCTGATGGAGGACTACTGGCTGTTCGCGCGGATGATCGCGAACGGGGCGCGGGTCGTGAACGTCGCCGAGCCGCTCGTCTACTACCGGGTGGGGGACGGCGCGTACGAGCGGCGCGGGGGCCGCGACCTGCTGCGCTCGGAGCTCCGGCTGCAGCGGGAGATGCTCGGCGAGGGCTTCATCTCCCGCCCCCAGTACTGGCGCAACGTCGTCGTCCGCGGCGGCTACCGGCTCGTGCCGACCCTCGTCCGGCGGCCCTTCTACCGGATGGTCGTCGCCCCGTACGGGGCCCGCCGCAACCGCTCCCGCGACCGCGCCGACACCACGCCGCCGACCTCGGCGGCCTTGACATACGTCGCGCGGCACGACCGTCAGCCCGACCAGACCCCCGCGCCGGTGGTGCCCCTGCCCGCGCCGCCGGAGCCCCCGGTCCCGCCCGCCTGCTGATCGAGGCGACGCCCACCGGCCGCGAGACGGGAGCGACGGGCACAGCGGGCACGGCGGACGGCGGGCACACGCCGTTCTGCCCGCCGCCGGTGACCGCGTTCAGTTCGGGCGCGGCCAGAGGACGGGCTGATCGCCGCCGGCGTCCGCGCTGCGGCCCACGCCGAGCAGCGTGTCCTTGAAGGTCGCGAGGCCGGTGATCTCCTGGTCGCCGACGCCGCCGAGGCCGGTGCCGCCGGGCGTCGTGGCGGTCCAGGACGAGCCGTCCGCGGACGTCCACGACACCACGTCCGTGGCGCCCGCCGATCCGGTCGTGCCGGTGGCCGCGAAGCCCTTGGGCGTCGCGGTCAGCGCGGTGACGAAGACGACCGTGTCGCCGCTCGGGGAGTCCAGCGGCTTCCACGACCTGCCGCCGTCGGTGGAGACGTAGCCGAGCCAGTTCAGACCGCTCTGCGTCGCCGCGAGGCCGGTGGCGACGAGCGTGTTCTCGCGCGCGGCGACGTGGGTGAGGTGGCCCTCGGTCACGCCCGCGGGGAGCTGGAGCTGCTGCAGCGTCCACTTCCTGCCGTCGGACGACGACCACACCGAGGGGTGGTTGCCCTTGGCGTCGCGGCTGCCGCCGACGGCCGCGTAGCCGGACGAGCCGGCGGCGACGTCCAGCATCCAGCGGGGTGCGGCCTTGTCGCCCTGCAGCTTCTTCGGGTCCGTGCCGGCGCCCCGTGCCCAGGTCCCGAGGTCCTTGGTGAACCAGGTGACCACCGAGTAGCCCTGCGTTCCGGCGATCACGTATCCGGCGTTCCCGGCCGCGGCGGCGTAGGTGATCGGTGTTCCGTCCTTGTTGCCCGCGAAGACGGCGGCGGAGTCGGCGGCCTCCCAGGTCGCGCCGTCCTTTGAGGTGACGACGAGCGGACGCCGCGGCGCCGCCTGGTCGTAGCCGACCGCCAGCCAGCCGGCCGCGGCGCCGACGACGTCGTTCAACTGCTGGGGCCCCGGCCGGGTGAACGCGGCGCCGAGCCCCTGGGCGGGTTTCCAGGACGAGCCGTCCTGCGACGACCAGACGGCGGCGTCGCCGCGTGCGCTGCCCACGGCGACGGCGACCGCGTCCGTCGCGCCCACGGACCGGACCGAATGGTCGGGCCGGATCACACCGCGGATCTTCGTCAGGTCGACGGGGACCGCGGTGCCGCCCGCGTCCCAGACGCCGAGCACCGGGTCCATGTCGCCGCCGCCCGGCTCACGGCCGCCGATGATCGCCTGGCCGCCGGCCAGCGCGGCGCCCGTGAACTCGCGGCCGGGCCGCAGCTCCGCCACGCCCGCGTCCTTCCAGGCCGCGCCGTCGGCGCTGCGCGACACCAGCACGTCCCGGCCGCGGACGACGACGGCCGCGTAGCCGCCGCCGTCGGCGATGACCCGGCTGGTCCGCCTGTAGTCGGACGGCTGCAGCACCCCGGCCTTGGTCCAGGACTTGCCGTCCTTGGACGTGAACGCCTGACCGTAGAGCTTCCCGGACGACTTGATCTCGCGCATGGCCAGGAACCCGGCCTGGCCGCCGCCGACCATCAGGCCGCGGCTGCCCTTCGGGACGGGCACGTCGGACGTCGCCCAGGTCCGGCCGCCGTCCTCGGAGCGCCAGACCACCCGGTAGGGGCCGGGCTTGCCGGAGTCGGGCGTGACGAGCCCCTCCAGGAGGATCACGTTGCCGCCGGCGGCGGCCTCGACCAGCGAGAACTTGCCCTTGTCGACCTGGACGCCGATCTGGTCGCCGACGCGCGCCTCCCACCTCCGGCCGTCGCCGGACAGCCACACCGCCGGCTGGGAGTCGGTGAAGTCGCCCTTCGCGGAGTTCTCGCCGACCGCGAGGTAGCCGCTGTCGGTCGCGACGATCCGGCGGACGCGGTTGCCCGCGCCGAACACGTCGCCGACGGCGTCGGGCTGCCTGCGCCACGTGCGGCCGTCGTCGCTGGTCCACACGGCGCCGCCGCCTCCGGCCCGGGAGCCGATCGCGATCCAGCCGCGGGACGAGCCGCCGACCGCCTCGGGGACGCCGCCGGACGGCGCGACGCCGCCGTCCGTGCTCTGCTGGGCGGCGGACTCGAAGGTGCGTCCGCCGTCGCCGGAGACCAGGAAGAGGCCCCGGGCGTTCTGCGGGTCGGTCTCGCCGCCGATCGCGACCACCGTCGAGCCGACCGCCGCGACGCCGCTGATCTGCTGGTCGCGGCCGTCGGTGCGGGCGGCGCCGCCCACGGGGAACAGGGAGGCGGCCAGTTTCGCGCCTTCGCCGCCGTCACCCTCGCCGTCGCCGTCGAGCAGGCCGGGCACCACGAGCACGCCGGCGGCGACCAGGCCGGCCACGGCGAGCGCCGCCACGCCGATCAGGAGCGGCTTCTTGACGCTTCGGCGGGACCTCGCCGACCTGCCCTGCGTCCGCCACGGCTCTTCGATCGCGGGCGGCGGCGGCGCGACCGGCTGGACCGCGCCGTGCCCCGGCTGGCCTGGCTGGCCCAACTGCCCCGGCTGGCCCGGCTGCCCTGGTTGGCCCGGACCGGCCGCGCCGGGGATCTGCTGCGCCCACGGGAACGGTTCGGCGGCCGGAGGGCCGGGCTGTTGCGCGCCCGGAATCTCCTGCGCGTAGGGGAACGGCTCGTGGGTGGCGGGCGCGGGGGCGGGGGCACCGGGAATCTGCTGGGCGTACGGGAACGGCTCGTGCGCCGGCGGGCTCTGGGACGGTGGCGCCGGCGGGTGGCTCGGCGGAGGCTGCGGAGGCGCCGAGGACTGCTGCGCCGGGAACGGCTCCGCCCGGGTCGCGTCCGGTATCTCCTGCGCGTAGGGGAAGGGCGGCGGCGCGGGGGACTGCACGCGCGTCGCGTCCGGCATCTCCTGCTCGAACGGGAACGGCGGCGGCGCCGGGATGTCGGTGGACGTCGCCGGTGGAATGCCGGGGGCGGGCGTGTGGCCTCCCAGGACCACGGTGTGCATCGCCTCGTCGGGGCCGGACTCGGAGCCGGGGGCGCCTTCGGGCGCGGCGGCGGACGGGGCTTCGCGTTCCGGCTCGGCCTCCCCGGCCTCCTCGCCCTGCTCGGCGGCGTACTCGGGAAGCAGCTGGGCGGCCGAGGACTGCTGATCGTTCAGCCACTGCGGCGGCGGCGGTGCCTGAGCCGGCTGCCCGGGTTCGGGACGCTCCACCTCGTGCTCGTCGTCCGGCTCTCCGGTTGGAGTCACACCCGCTCTCCCCCGCCTCAGCTCATGTGCACGATCGCCGTGCATTCGCAGTCGTCAGCGATGATAGCGGCGCAAAACGGACGCGATTCCCTCAGCGGCTCCGCCCCGCAGCGGTGCAGCTCTCACCGGTGCAGTGCGTGAGCGCGTACAGGAGGTCCGAGAGGTGCCGCCGCCGCTGTTCCGGCAGCGTGCCGACGATGTTGTTCAGCTCGTGGGGGTCGCGGCGGCGGTCGTAGTACTCGCGTTCCCCGTTGGCGTACTCCACGTACAGCAGCTCGTCGTTGCGAAGGGCATTGTACGTGGTCGGGGCTCCGGGAGCGGAGTCCTGCCGGTCCGGATCCGCGGGCGACGGCGGCGGTTTGACGTGCTCGACGAGCGCCGTCTCCCGCCATTCGGACGGCTCGGCGCCGCGCAGGAACGGGACGAGCGACCGGCCGTCGGTCGCGGGCGCCGGTCCCACGCCGCCGAGCTCCAGGAACGTCGGGGCGAGGTCGGTGTTCTGCGCGGGCTCCCCGACCCGGTGACCAGGAGGGACCCTCGGTCCCACGACGACGTAGGGGACGCGGATGTCGGCGTCGAAGGCGGTCATCTTGCCTCCGGCCAGCCGGTGCTCGCCCATGTGGAAGCCGTTGTCGGAGCCGAACACCACGTAGGTGTCGCGGTCGAGGCCGAGCTGCTTCAGCGTTGTCCGGATCCGGCCGATCATCTCGTCCACGGACTGGACCATCCGGACCCGGTCGCGGAAGCCCGCGTCGATGCGGTCGACTCCCGGCCTGCGCAGCGGGGCATGCGACCGCAGCCAGGACGGCTTGTCGCGGATGTCCGCCTCGTTGAACGAGGGCGAGCGCGGCGCGCGGAGGGCGGGGAATTCGCCCGCGTGCCGCGGCGCCGGGACGAACGGCCCGTGCGGCGCGAACGTCGAGATCTCCATGAAGAACGGCTGCGACGACCCGTGGGCCTTCTTGATGACTTCGAGTCCCTTGTTCGCCAGGACGTCGGTCAGATAGTCCTGCGGCCTGCCGCCGTAGTGGACGAGCCGGCCGTTCTCGTTCAGGTTGTAGTTGTACTCGGGGTAGCCGTTGCCGGTGACGTACCAGTCGTTCCAGCCCGGCGGGACGTACGGACGCGTCCCGCCATGCGTGTCGTGCGGCCTGTAGCCGTTCATGTACTTGCCGAGCAGCGCGGTGCGGTATCCGGCCTTCTGGAGGAGCGGCGCGAACGACGCCTGCTCGCCGCCCTTCGCCTTGAAGACCTCGTAGCCGCCGTCCGGCGGGAAATTGGTGCGCACCCCGGTGTTGTGCGGATACCTGCCGGTGAAGATCGTCGCGCGGGAGGTGCAGCACAGCGAGTCCGCCATGAGGAAGTTGTCGAAGGTGAGCCCTTCCCGCTGCATTCCGAGAACCTGGGGCATGTGCGCGATCAGGTTCCAGGAGAGGTCGTCGGTGAGGACGAACACGACGTTGGGCTTCTTCGCCGGCTTGGTCCCCTGCTGCCCGCCGCCCGCCTTCCCCGGCGGCTGGACGCTGTTGCAGCCGCCGAGGCCGAGCGCGGCGACCAGGCAGAACAGGGCCGCGAGCCGCCGATGTCGGATCAACGTCCGTCTCTCCTTCGGGATGCGGGTGCTGATCAAGCGTAACGAGCGCAGGGACGTTTCGCGCATATTGGACGTTTTCCCTGCCAGGCGACGGTGCCGCCCCCCGTGGCGGCCGCGCTGGTTCGCCGTACCGTGCGGGTTGTTGGCATGATTCGGGTGCTATGAGGAGGACGGGCGGGGACCTGCGTGCGCTCGCGCCGGTGCTGCCGCTGGTCGCCGGGGCCGCGATCAGCGTGCTGGTCGCGTTGATCGTCGGGCTCGCCGTCTCGTGGGGACCGCTGTCCGGCGGGGCCGACGCCCGGTCCTCCCCGGGCACGTCGAAGGAGCGGCCGGAGGCCGCGGGGCCGCCGCTGCCGAGCCCGGCCGGCTCCCCGGCGCCGATCGACCCGCCCGGCTATTCGCCCGTGAAACCGGTGATCCACGGCTCGTTCGCCGACCCGACGGTGATCAAGGCGGCGGGCGCGTACTTCGCGTACGGCACCAACAACGCGGTCGCGACGATGCCGGTGGCGACCGCGACGTCCCCGACCGGGCCCTGGAAGGTGCTGCCGGGCGACGGCCTCGCCAGGCTCCCGACCTGGGCGATGGCGGGGCGGACGTGGGCGCCCGAGGTCGTCCCGCCGGGACGCGGGTCCGGCTCGTACGTGCTGTACTTCTCGGCACGCCGCAGGGGCGGCGATGAGCAGTGCGTCGGCGTCGCGACCGCGTCGTCACCGGCCGGGCCGTTCATCCCGCGGGAAGGCGCGCCGCTGGTGTGCCCGCTGAACCTCGGCGGCGCCATCGACCCGGCGTCCTACATCGAGGCGGACGGCACGCGCTACCTCCTCTACAAGAGCGACGCCCGGAAGACGGCGGCGATCTACCTGGTCAGGCTGTCGCCGGACGGGCTGGCCCTGGCCGGCCCGGCGAAGCAGATCATGGCGCGGCACGCGAACGAGCCGGTGCTCGTCGAGGCCCCCGACCTGGTCCGGCGGGGCGGCAAGTACGTGCTGTTCTACGCGTCCGGCTGGTACTTCAAGCCGAACTACCAGACCCGCTACGCCGTCGCGTCGTCGATCGAGGGTCCGTACCAGAAGGCGGCGTGGCCGCTCCAGTCGACCGGCGGGTACGGGCGGAAGGTCGAGGGGCCCGGCAGCGCGGACGTCCTCGCCGACGACGGCGGCGACTACCTGGTCTTCCACGGCATCCGGGGCTACCGCGGCGGTTCCAGGGTGACCCGGAGCATGTACGTCACCCGGCTCGGATGGGACGGTGCGCGTCCCGCGATCCGGGGCGTCCCCGTTCGGTATGAGGCGGAGCGGGCGCGGCTGAACGGCTGCGTGTCCGCGCCGGTGCGGCCGCACGCGTCCGGCGGGCGGGCGATCGGCCCGTTCACACACGACGGCTGCCGCGTGGACATGCCCGTGTTCGCGCCCGCCGCCGGGCGGTACTCGGTCGCGGCGCGGTACGCCAACGGGACGGGCTACGACGCCGACCTGGAACTCTCGGTCAACGGGTCCGCCGCGGCGTCCTTGCGGCTGCCCACGACGGCGAAGCCCGGCTGGGCGTCCGCGACGGCGATGGTGGAGCTGGCCGCCGGATGGAACACCGTCAGCCTGCGGAGGCTGGCGGGGGAGGGGCAGATCGACTATCTCGAACTCCGGTAGCGCCCAGGTCGACTCCGACCTCGCGCAGGACCACCGGGGTGGGTCTGGGGCGGCTGGACAGCCCCGCCTTGACCCCGCGGAGCATGGCACGGCGCAGCACCGCCCGGTTCGAGGACCGGGCGAAGGTACGGCCCCAGCGCCGCAGGGTGGATCCCGCGTACAGGACGCGTTCCGCCGGCGCCAGTCCCGGGCTCCGGGTGAACAGCCAGATCTTGTTGCGGACCTCGTAGAAGAAGCGGTCACCGGGGTCGGCGTCCGTCCCGCCGAACTCCCTGGTCTTGTGCACGGCGACGCTGTCCGGGCAGAGGAGGCCGCGGCGGCCGCGCAGCAGGCGGGTCGTGAACTCGAAGTCGTCGTTCCAGAGGAAGTAGTCGGCGACCGGCAGCCCGCGTTCCCGCACGTCCTTCGCGTCCACCAGCAGGGACACGAAGGACGCCGAGCGGATCGGCCCGCAGCCCGCGGCACGCGCGATCCGCGCCTCGGACGCCGTCGGCCTGGGCTTCGGGCGCGGCGTGTTCATCGGATGGTCGCGGCCGTCCGTCCATACGACGCGGCTGGCCAGCAGCGCGGGCGGCCCGTCCTCGT
Source organism: Actinomadura sp. 1N219 (assembly GCF_044326405.1). Classification (NCBI taxonomy): domain Bacteria; kingdom Bacillati; phylum Actinomycetota; class Actinomycetes; order Streptosporangiales; family Thermomonosporaceae; genus Actinomadura; species Actinomadura sp. 1N219. Next base: position 169,151 of record NZ_JBIRAY010000013.1, read on the forward strand.
CCGTCGTGGCCAGCTCCCGTGCCGCCAGCAGGGCTTCGAGGGCCGCCGGCTCGGGGACCGTGTCGTCGTCCAGAAGCCAGATGAGATCGGCGCCGCCGTCCAGCGCGCGGACGATGCCCGCGCCGAACCCGCCCGCACCGCCCACGTTCTTGGGCAGGGTCAGCAGGTCGGCGTCCGGGAACCGGTCGGCGACCAGGTCGGCGGTGCCGTCCGCGGACGCGTTGTCGATGACGATGACCCGGTCCGGGACGCGCGTCTGCGCGCCGAGCGCGGTCAGCGCCTCGGCCAGGAGCACGCGCCGGTTGTAGGTGACGACGACCGCCGCGACGGACACGCCTCCACCTGGACCGCGGCTCACCGGTCCCGCCTGCGCGCACGCCGGGCGGCGCGCCGCAGCGGCGGCGGCGGGGACGCGGCCGCCTCCAGAAGCCGCCCCAGGTTCTCCCGGACCTCGGTCATCTCACTCTGCAGGTGCGCGAGCCCGACGCGGTCGCGCGCCAGCGTCAGCTCCTCCAGCAGATGCGCCACGACGCCGACGGACGCGGTCGCGATCAGTTCGTCCGGGACGTCGCCCGGCAGCATGGCGGGGCCCGGATCAGGGGACGTCGTCAGCTCGCCGAGATCCCCGCGCACGTCGTAGCCCGCGGCGCGCAGGGCGTCCGCGATCTCCCGGGTGCGCTTCGCCGCCCACTCCGCGTGCCGCGCGGGCAAACCCATCTGCGGACGACCTGTCCTGGCGGCGCCCTCGGCGAGGCCGTGACCGACGAGGTACTGCCGGACCACGCGCTCGTAGTCGTCGCCCAGCGTCCGTCCGATCCGCTCGTTCAACCGGCGCAGCAGTTCCGCCTCGATCGCCGACAGCGGCTCGTCCGCGGGGATCCCCTCGACGTCGCACGCGTCCGCGTCCACGCCGATCAGGGCGCGGAAGCGGTCCCACAGCAGACCCCGGCCGCCGCCCGGCGCGGGCAGGGTGAGCACGTGGACGCGCTCCTTCGGGACGGCGGACTCCCAGACCCCGAGCACCCGCACCGGATCGTGGAGCCCCCAGAACATCTCGCCGTACGGCTTCGGCGCGTGGACGCCGCGCGCGACGAGGTCGTCCGCGAACCGCTCGAACGTGATCGTGTGGCCGTGCCGGAGCTGCTCCTGCCAGTCCAGGATCAGCTGCCAGCCGAGGTCGCGGGTGGCGAACACCACGTGCACGTCGGCCGGTTCCAGTGCCGCCACGGCCCGCTTGACCTGCTGCTCGGTCGCTCCGCCCAGCAGGCCCTGGGAGAAGACCACCGCGGGGCCGTCCCACTCGCGGGCACGTTCGGCCATCCGGCCCCAGGCGCCGTCCCAGCTCGGCTCGCGCCGCCCGCCCCAGCTCATCTCGCGCAGGTCCATGACGGCGGCGAAGTGCTCCTGCGGACCGGCGACCGGGTAGTGGACGCCGGCGTCGGCGAGGCGGCGCCGGTTGTCCCACAGGGCCCGGTGGAGGAAGTCGGTCTCCGCCGCGGGCGCCCCGACGTGCAGGTAGACGGCCTTCCCGGGCTCCCCGCCGGCCACCGCGTCCACCTCGTTCACCTCGTTCCCGTCCCGGCGTCGGACCGGCCCGTCCCGCTCCGGAATCTCCGGTAGGCGCCGTGCAGCCGCCGTGCCGCCGGGTAGCGGTCGTTCACGTTCCGCACCGCCCGCTCGGTGAGCGGCGCGGCGTCGTGCGCGAGCCGGCCGGTGGTCTCGGCCAGGCCGGCGGAGCCCCTCCGCAGCAGGTCGACTTGATCGCGGAGCGGCAGCTCCGCGCCGGGCACGGCGTCGGCGCGATCCTCCCCCTCCAGGACGCGCCGCAGCAGCGCCGAGATGGCATCGACGCCGACATCGGCCATCTCCGCCCAGCGCGGCTCGTCGGGAGGGTGCGCGGGCACGGTCCCGAGGGCGGGGCCGGACGCGGCCGTGGGCATCAGCTCGTACAGGTCGCCCACCACGTTGTAGCCGGCCGCACGCAGGTCCTCCGCCATCTCGACGGCTCGTTCGGCCGCCCATGGGACGTGCTCGGCGGGCAGCTCGATCCGGACGGGCGACGGCCGCGCCGCGAGCACGTGCTGGGCGAGGAAGAGCTTGACGTCGTCGTTGTAGGCGTGCCAGCCGACCCGGTCGCCGAGCGCCTCGTTGAGCCGCAGCAGGAACTGGGTCTCCGGCAGGCCGAGCGAGGGGTTCGCGAACGTGGTGGACAGGTCGTAGTCGTCCGGGACGAGGCCGGTCGCGGTGCAGAAGCGCCGCCAGAGGAGGTCGTGCGGAGCGCCGGGTTTGGGCAGCGTGATCACGTGGACGCGCTCAGGCGGCAGGCCCGCGCCCCAGCGTCCGAGCACCGCGACCGGGTCCTGGAGGCCCCAGAACAGCCGGGCGCTCTCGAACGTGCGCCAGTTCCGCCGCCGCAGGGCCGCCACGAACTCGGAGAACGGCGTGGCGAACCGGTTCTTGACGTCCTCCTGCCAGTGCGCCGGGATCTGCCGGCCGAGGTCCCGCACGGTGAAGACCACGTGGACGTCGGCGAAGTCGAGGTCGGCCATGGCCTGCCGGACGTTGGCGGGCCGGGCGGGCGCGAACAGCTCCTGCGAGACGATCACGTCGCCGGGCCAGGCGCGGGCCTCGTCCACCAGCGCCCGCCACGCCCCGCGGGTCCGCGGGTCGGATGCGCCGGAGAAGAACGTCCTGCGCAGATCGAACGCCGCCCTGACATGGGCCGCGATGTCCTCGCCCGGGTAGAGGACGCCGCGCTCGCGCAGCCGGTCCCGGTTGTGCCACAGCACGTGCTGGAGGAACGTCGTGCCGCTCTTGGCGGCCCCGACGTGCAGGAAGACCGCGGGGCGCGGACTCTGCGCCGCACCACGCGCCGCACTGCGGGAAGTGGATGGGGCCACCGCGATCCCTGGACTCCTGCGCCGGTATCGATCGAACCCCGGGTATCTTAGCTGCATCCGGTACATACAGACCGGCCGGCGCCGGGTGCGCGGCCAGGTCTTCTCTCTCCCCCCGCACGGGATGGACGCCGTCCAGTGAATGTTGATCTCGTGGTGGCCGGTTCCGGCTTCTTCGGGCTCACGGTCGCCGAGCGCTGCGCGGCCGGACTCGGGCTGCGCGTGCTGGTGCTCGACCGGCGCCACCACATCGGCGGGAACGCCTACAGCGAGACCGAGCCGGAGACGGGCATCGAAGTCCACCGCTACGGGGCGCACCTGTTCCACACGTCCAACGAGCGGGTCTGGGAGTACGCGAACCGGTTCACCGCCTTCACCGGCTACCGGCACCGCGTGTACTCCACGTTCAAGGGCCGGGTCTACCCGATGCCGATCAACCTCGGCACGATCTGCGCGTACTTCGGCCGCGCCTTCACCCCGGACGAGGCACGCGCGCTGATCGCCGGGCAGGCCGCCGAGGTGAGGGACCCGGCGAACCTGGAGGAGAAGGCGATCTCGCTGATCGGACGCCCGCTGTACGAGGCGTTCATCCGCGGCTACACCGCGAAGCAGTGGCAGACCGACCCGCGGGACCTCCCGGCGGAGATCATCACCCGGCTGCCGGTGCGGTACACCTTCGACAACCGGTACTTCAACGACACCTACGAGGGGCTGCCGGCCGACGGCTACACGGCCTGGCTGGAGCGGATGGCCGACCACCCGAACATCGAGGTCAGGCTGAACACCGACTTCCTCGACCTGCGCGACGACGCCGTCGGCAACGTGCCCGTCGTCTACACCGGGCCGCTGGACCGCTACTTCGATTACGCGGAGGGCGAGCTCGGCTGGCGCACCCTGGACTTCGAGCTGGAGGTCAAGCCGACCGGCGACTTCCAGGGGACCCCGGTCATGAACTACGCCGACGAGGACGTCCCGTACACGCGGATCCACGAGTTCCGCCATTTCCATCCCGAGCGGGACGGCTACCCGTCCGACAAGACGGTCATCATGCGGGAGTTCTCGCGGGCCGCCGAGCGCGGCGACGAGCCGTACTACCCGGTCAACGCCGCCGCCGACCGCGCCCGCCTGCGCGCCTACCGGGAGCTGGCCGCGCGCGAGGACGGCGTCCTGTTCGGCGGGCGGCTCGGCACCTACAAGTACCTCGACATGCACATGGCCATCGCGAGCGCGCTCGGAATGGTCGACAACAAACTGCGTCCCCATTTCGGCGGTGGTTCGCGTCTAACCAATGCGCGTCTGACCGATGCGCGTCTGACAAAGGCAAGGCCCCGGGGGTCTGGGGAGTCGTCTTCCCAGAAGGAACATGGAGGTGTGGACGAGTGAGCCGATCCGCCGAGGCGGCCGAGCCGGGGGGCGCCGCCGGAGACCTGCGCGTCCTGCAGCGGGTCGTGATGCCCGTGGACCGCGACCTGGACGTCCTCAAGCTGTACGTGGAGGGGGACATCGTCCGGGGCGCGGAGGCGCTCGCCGCCGAGGCCGCCGTCGAGGCCGGTCTCCTGTCCGGCCCCGCCGACATCGTCGGCCGCCGCAGCGTGGTGGTGCCGGTGGGACGGCGGGCGTCGTTCGCCACCTACTTCAACGCGTTCCCGGCCAGCTACTGGCGGCGGTGGACGACGGTGCAGGAGGTGGTCCTGCGGGTCCGGCTGCGCGGCCAGGCCAGCGTGATCGTCTACCGGTCCAGCGCGAAGGGCCACATCGAGCGCGTCGACTCCGTCCGGATCGACTCGGAGGACTCCCGCGAGGAGACGATCCGGCTGACGCTGCGCCCGTTCATCGACGGCGGCTGGTACTGGATGGACGTCGTCGCCGGCGAGGGCACCGCCGTCCTGGAGCGGGCCGACTGGTGCGCGGACCTGAGCGCGGCCGGCCGCGTCCGGCAGGGGCGGGTCAGCCTGGGCATCACGACGTTCAACCGGCCTGGCTACTGCGTCGACCAGCTCGTCGCGCTCGCCCAGGCGCCCGAGGTCCTGGACGTGGTGGACGAGATCTACGTCGTCGACCAGGGCGCGCAGCGCGTCCGCGACGACGGGAACTTCGCGCGGGCGGCGGAGGCGCTCGGGCCGCGGCTCCGCCTGATCGAGCAGGGCAACCTCGGCGGTTCGGGCGGCTTCTCCCGGGCGATGGACGAGACGGTCCGGGCCGGGAAGAGCGACTACGTCCTCCTGCTCGACGACGACGTCGTCACCGAGACCGAGGGCGTGCTGCGCGCGGTCGCGTTCGCTGACTTCGCCCGTACGCCGACCATCGTGGGCGGGCACATGTTCAACCTGTTCGCCCGCTCCCAGCTGCACGCCTACGGCGAGACCATCGGACGGTACCGCTGGTGGTGGGAGGAGGCCCCGCACACCAAGCGGGAGCACGACTTCGCCGTCCCGCCGAACCCGTTCCCGGTCCTGAACCCGGACACGAACCGGCGCGTGAAGAAGAGCTCGGGGAGCCTGCGGCAGACGACGTGGCTGCACCGGCGCGTGGACGTCGACTACAACGGCTGGTGGATGTGCCTCATCCCCACCGACGTGGTCCGCAAGGTCGGCCTGTCCATGCCGATGTTCATCAAATGGGACGACGCCGAGTACTGCGTCCGCGCGGGCGAGGCAGGCTTCCCGACCGTGACCCTTCCCGGGATGGCCGCCTGGCACGTCCCGTGGCAGGACAAGGACGACGGCATCGACTGGCAGGCGTACTTCCACGAGCGCAACCGGCTGGTCACGGCGCTGCTGCACTCCCCGTACGAGCGGGGCGGCAACCTTCCCAAGGAGAGCTTCATCCTCTCGGTGAAGCACGCCCTGTCGATGCAGTACTCCACCGCCGAGCTGATGCTGTCGGCGATCGAGGACGTGCTCACAGGGCCGGCGCACCTGCACGCCGGGATCGCCACGAAGCTCCCCGAGATCCTGTCGTTCCGCGCGGCCTTCCCGGATTCGCAGAACCGCGGCAGCCACGAGGAGTTCCCGCAGGTCCGGATGACCAAGCCGCCGAAGCGGGGACGCGGGTTCAAGCCTCCGAAGGGGACGGTGAACGTGCTGGCGAGCGCGATGCTCGGCACCGTGCGGCAGCTCCGTCCCGTGGACGCGGCGGCGCTCGGCAACCCGCAGGCGGTGGTGCCGAGCATCGACCGGCACTGGAGCCTGCTGGCGCAGCTCGACAGCGCGCTGGTCTCGTCCGCCGACGGCACGAAGGTGGCCTGGTACCAGCGCGACCCGGAGCGGTTCAGGGCGCTGCTGAGGCGGACGTCGGTGCTGCACGCGCGGCTCAGCCGGGAGTGGCCCGAGCTGAGCCGCCGGTACCGGGAGGCCATGGCCGAGCTGACCTCGCCGGAGGCGTGGCGCGCGACGTTCGACGCGTCGCCGCCCGGCTCGGCGGCCGCTGCGGGCTCCGCGACCGCCGCCGACACCGCGACCGCCGCCGACACCGCGGACGCCGCCGGCTCCGGAGGCGGACGGGAATGACGGTCACGCCGATCCGCGCGGACGCGGGCCTCCGGCCGCCCGGACGCGACGGCGGGCTCCGGCAGACGTTCCGGAGCAAGTACCTGCTGCGGCTGCTGGTCCGCCGGGAGCTGCGGGCCCGCTACAAGGGGTCCCTGCTGGGCCTCGGCTGGTCCTACGTGCGGCCGGCGGTGCATTTCGCCGTCTACTACTACGTCATCGGCGTCTTCCTCGGCCTGGACCAGCTGATCGAGCACTTCCCCGTCTACCTGTTCTCGGGCATGGTGCTGATCAACCTGTTCACCGAGACGCTGCATTCGGCCACCCGCTCGGTGACCGGCAACGCCGCGCTCGTCCGGAAGGTGTTCCTGCCCCGCGAGCTGTTCCCGACGGCGTCGGCGCTGGTGTCGCTCGTGCACTTCCTGCCGGGCCTGACGATCCTGCTCGGCGCGGCCGTCGCCACCGGGTGGCGGCCGTCGCCGGAGGGGCTCGCCGCCGCCGCCCTCGGGTTCGCGATCATCGCCGTCCTCGGGCTCGGTCTCGGGCTGCTGTGCGCGGCCGTCAACGTGTTCTTCCGCGACCTGGAGCAGGTCGTGGACATCCTCATGATCGTCATCACCTGGTCGGCGCCGATGATCTACCCGTGGACGCACGTCCGGGAGCACGCGCCCGGCTGGGTCCTGGACGTGTACCTCGCCAACCCCCTCGTCAGCGCCGTGTCCCTGTTCCAGCGGGCGTTCTGGTTCCCCGGAACCCGCGGCGACTTCGCGTTCCCGCCCGACCTGTACGCCCGCGCGGGCATCTCCCTCGCCGCCAGCGCGCTGGTGTTCGCCGCCGGGCACGCGGCGTTCGCCCGCATGCAGAAGCGTTTCGCGCAGGAGCTGTAGCCGTGACCCCCTCGATCGTCATCGACCGCGTCACGAAGAACTTCACGCTGCGGCACGCGCGCTCGATCAAGGAGATGAGCGTCCGCGCGTTCCGCCGGCAGAGCCTCTCGGACCGGTTCCGCGCCCTGGACGAGGTGAGCCTCACGATCGGCCAGGGCGAGACCGTCGCGCTGATGGGCCTGAACGGGTCGGGCAAGAGCACGCTGCTCAAGCTCATCTCGGGCGTCATGCAGCCGGACGAGGGGTCGGTGCTCGTCCGGGGCCGCGTCGCGGGGCTGATCGACGTGGGCGCCGGGCTGCATCCGGAGCTGACCGGACGGGAGAACGTCTTCCTCAACGGGGCGATCCTCGGCATGTCCCAAGCGGAGATCACCCGGAAGTTCGACGCGATCGCGGAGTTCTCCGGCGTCGAGGACTTCCTGGACGACCAGGTGAAGTTCTACTCGTCCGGCATGTTCATGCGGCTGGCGTTCTCGATCGCCGCGCACACCGAGCCCGACGTGTTCCTGATCGACGAGGTGCTGGCGGTCGGCGACCCGCCGTTCCGGGAGAAGTGCCTCGACCGCATCCGCGAGCTGCGCGGCGAGGGCCGCACGATGGTCATCGTCGCGCACGACGTCCGGATGCTGGTCGGGCTCTGCGACCGCGGCGTCACGCTGCGCCAGGGCCGGGTGATCTTCGACGGCGCGACGGAGGAGGCCGGCCGGCTGGTGACCGAGGACCGTGCGGCGCGCCGTGCCGCCGCGGCGGGAACCGCGGTCCGGTCAGGCTTCACGAGCGGGCCCGCACACGGAGAAACCGGTGGATAGGGTGTCCCGAGCCGCGGCCGGGGGGCCGCGCGCGCCGGTGCGGGACCAGGGGAGAGATGCGGTGTTGACCAAGCAGGAGTCCGCGTGTCCGTTGCTCGACGACGTCCATCGCATCGTCGCCGACCGGGCGTGCTCCGTGCTGTCCCTGGACATCTTCGACACGGTGCTGTGGCGGCGCGTCCCGCGCCCGACGGACGCGTTCGCGCTGCTCGGCTCCCGGCTGCGGGACGCGGGGCTCTGCCCGCCCTGGGTGACGGACGCGACGTTCCGCCGGATGCGGATCGCCGCCGAGGAGGCGGCCCGCCGCGGACGCGACGCCCTCGGCACCGAGGTGTCCCTGTTCGACATCTGGCGCGCCATGCCGGCCGGGATCTTCGGTTCCGCGCCGCTGGAGCAGCTCGTCGGGGCGGAACTGCGGCTCGAGCGCGAGCTGACCGTCGTGGACCTCGACGTCGCCGAACTCGTGAAGGCCGCACGGAAACAGGACGTCCAGGTCGTCCTCGTCTCCGACACCTACTTCACCGAGGACCAGCTCGCGCACCTGCTCGACCGTCCGGAGCTCGGCCCGCTGGAGGACGTGCGGATCTTCCGGTCGAACCAGCACGGCGCCGCCAAGGCGTCCGGCCTCTGGGAGATCGTCCTGCGCGACCTGGGCCGCAGCCCGGAGCAGGTCGTGCACGTCGGCGACCACGAGGTCGCCGACCATGAGGTGCCGTCCGAGCTGGGCGTCCGCACGGTCCACTACCGCCGGTTCGACGTGCCGCACCTGGACGTGCTGAAGCGCGAGCGCGAGCCCGTCGAGCCGTTCGGCGACCACGCCCCCGACCTGGACGACCGGCACGGCGACTTCGGCCTGACCAGCCTGCGCGCCAAGGCCGTCCATTCGGGCGTCCCGTTCACCACGTCCGCGCTGGACGTCGCGTGGCGGTTCGGCGCCGGCGTGCTCGGCCCCGTGCTGACCGGCTTCGCCGAGTGGGCCGCGGCGAAGGCGCACGAGGCGGGCACCCGCAGGCTCTGGTGCTCGATGCGCGAGGGCGAGCTGCTGTCCCGGCTGATCAACGAGGCGGCGCGGGCGCGCGGCTGGGACGTCGAGGCCAAGCCCGTCTGGCTGTCGCGGTTCGTGACGTCGCTGGCGGCCCTCGACCCGCACGACACCGACGCGGTGCACGCGTTCATCCGCACCGGCTACCGGCTGACCGTCCGGCAGACGCTGTCGGTCCTGGAGCTTCATCCCGGCGACGTGCCGGGCCTGGCGACCGAGCTCGACACCGTCATCGACAACGGGGACGTCGCCGGCCGCGTGGCCCGCGCGCTGACCGAGACGCCGCACCTGTCCAACCGGCTCGCCGTGACGGTCACCGCCGCCCGCGAACGCATGATCAAGTCGCTGCGGGACGCCGGCGCGCTCGACGGCGCGGCGGCGCCCGGCCGGGCCGGCGACGCCGGTGAGCTGACGCTCGTGGACCTCGGCTGGGGCGGCACGATCCAGCGGCAGCTCGCCGCGGCCCTGAAGATCGCGCGCATCGGCGTCCGGGTGTCGGGCCTGTACCTGGCGACCGACGACCGCGCCGAGCGGGTGTACCTGGCCGGGCTGCGCGCCGAGGGATACCTCGCACAGGCCGGGCACCCGGCGCACATCGCCGCGACCGTCACCCGCAGCCCGGAGATCGTGGAGCAGTGCGTCAACGCGCTGTGCGGGTCGCTGATCGGCTTCACCGAGGACGGCGGGCCGGTCCTCGGGGAGACGTCCGACTCGCCGTCCCAGAACGCCGAGCGCCGGACGGTGCAGGACGGCATCCTGGCGTTCCAGCACATCTGGAACAGGTACGTCGCCGCGTCCGGCGGCGCCTGGCCGGACCTCACCCGCCCGGGGCCCGGCCGCGACCGGCTGGCGAGGATCCTGGTCGCCGCGCTGGAGTCGCCGACCGCCGACGAGGCCGCCGTGTTCGGCAACTGGACGCACGAGGACAACTTCGGCTCCTCGCTCGTCACGACCCTGCTGCCCGCCGACCTGAAGCCCGCCGTCCCGTACCTGTCGCCCGGCGACCTCGACGACCTGCACATGCGCGACTCGTTCTGGCCGGCGCTGATCGCCGCGTCCGACACCGGGCTCGGCGCCATGGCGCGGGCCATCGCCGACGGCGCGATCGACGCGGAGGCGTTCGAGCCCGCCGGCGAGCCGTACGAGACGCGGCTGCGCTACCGGACGGCGGACGGCCAGTGGCACGACCCCGTCCGCCGCCGCGTCAGGATCAACCACAACGGGCTGTCGTTCGCGCGGCTCGCGTTCGAGCACCACGACACCGTCGACATCTCCCTGGCGATTCCCGGCCGTCCCGCGATCGTGCGGGTCGACTGGATCGAGGCCAAGGTCATCGCAGGCGGCCGCCGCCGCGAGCAGGTGCTGCGCTGGGACCGGCCGGAGGACTTCGTCGGCCTCCACTACGCGGACTGCCGCTACCTCGGCGGCAACCTGATGGAGTTCGACGCCCCGTACGCGGCGGTGTGGCTTCCGCTCGCCCGCCGTGCCGGGGTCCCCGCGGTGTCGTCCGGGCAGGTCACCATCGCGTTCGCGGTGCTGCCGCAGTCGATGACCGGCATGGCGCCGCGGATGCCGGTCGACCGGAGGGCCGAGCGGTCCGCGCGGGCCGCGCGGCTCACCGAAAGGCTCCGCGAGGAGTACCGGACGGCCGGCGTCAAGGGCGTCGCGGTCGGCGCCGGACGAGTGGCCAGGAGGAAGCTCGGTGACACCCGATGAGTTCACGCGCGCGTCAGGCGCGGACCGGCCCGGGCATCAGGTGACCGGATCCCGCGAGGACCCGCACGCGCAGGCCCGCGCCGCCCGCGCGCAGCCGCTGCTGCTGCACTCGATGTCGCTGTTCCGGGAGCTGTTCGAGACGATCTTCGCGCACCGCGAGATCGCCACGGTGATCGAGGTCGGCGTGGAGTCCGGGCAGGTCAGCTCCGTGTACGCCGATCTCGGCGCGACGGTGCACTGCGTCGAGCCCGCGCCGGGCGACGAGCTGCGCGCCGCCCTCGCCGAGGACCCGAGGCTGAACCTGGTCGAGGGCCTGTCCCCGGCGGTGCTCGGCGAGCTGCCGGTCGCCGACCTGTACGTCCTGGACGGCGACCACAACTATGCGGTCACCCGCGCGGAACTCGCGTGGATCATGGCGAACGCCCCGGACGCGGTGGTCGCCATGCACGACGTGCTGTGGCCGTGGGGGCGCCGCGACCTCTACTACCAGCCGTCCCCCCTCGCGCCCGAGGACGCGCACCCCGCCACGACGGACGGACCGACGGTCTGGCACGACGACCTCACCCCCGCCGGATTCGTGGGCGACGGCGTGTTCACGGCCGCCGTGGACGCCGGCGGGCCGCGCAACGGCGTCCTCACGGCCGTCGAGGACGCGCTGGCCGATGCCGCCGCCGATGCCGATGCCGACGCCGCTGGCGGCTGGCGGTTCACGATCGTCCCCGCCGTGTTCGGGTTCGGCGTCCTGATGCGGACGTCCGCACCCGGCGCGGAGGAGATCCTCGAGGCGCTGCGTCCCCTGACGTCCTCGAACCTTCTCGCCGCCCTGGAGAACAACCGGATCGCGCTCTACACCCGCGTCCTGCAGCTGCAGTACGAGGCGGCCGCCCGGACGGACGAAGCGGACCGCCTGACCGAGACCGTCAACGGGCAGCAGCAGGAGATCGCGGGCCTGCGGGCCGAGCTCGACCGGGCCAGGGCCGAGAACGCGACGAGGCGTCAGGAACTGGACCGGTTGCGCGCCGCCTCCGTCCCGCAGCCGGTCCGGGAACCGGAGCTGAGCGAGGCCGTGTCGCACCTTGGACGGGCCCTGTCCGCCCGTATCCGCAAGCCCCCCGGGAGCGCGCGATGAAACCCGAGTCCGTGCTCCCCGAGAGGCGCCTCCGGCTGGTCGCGCTGCTCGCCTTCCTCGGCTTCTTCGCGGTCGGCGGCGGATGGGCGATCGCGATGCCGTGGGACGGCGGGACGGACGAGCAGCCGCACGTCACCCGGGCGGCGGGCGTCGTCAGCGGCGGGATGTTCGCTCCTCCGGAGGAGATCCGGGTGCCGAACATCAAGGATCCGATTCCCGGCGTCTTCCAGTCGGTCCCGGCGGGTGTGGCGCGTCAGTCGCCGGCCTGCTTCGCGTTCGATCCGAAGAAATCGGCCGCCTGCCTGGAGGACACCGCCACGGATTCGCCGCACGACCAGGTGAGGGTGTTCACCTACACGGGACGCTATCCGCCCACCTACTCCTTGGTCGTCGGGTGGCCGTTGAAGTGGTGGCCGAGCGAGACCGGACTCCTGCTGGCCCGGCTGATCAGCGCCGCGCTCTCGGCCGCGTTCCTCGCCGCCGCGGTGTACAGCGTGCTGGCGTGGTCCCGCAGGCCGTTCCTGCTCGCCGGGCTGCTCGTCGCCACGACGCCCATGACGATGCAGCTCGCGGGCATGGTCAACCCCAACGGCCTGGAGATCACCGCCTCCATCGCCATGTGGACGGCGGTGATCCCGCTCGTGCTCGGACGCGGCCCCGTCGATCGGCGGCTGCTGATCCTCTTCGCCGTCTCCGCCGTGACGGTCGCCTGCATCCGGCCCGCCGGTCCCATGGCCGTGGCGGTCGCGCTGGCGGTTCTGCTCGGGACGGCCGGCCGCGCCCGCCTCGGCGGGCTGGCACGCGACCGGCGCGTATGGGTGGCGGGCGGCGTCATCGCGGCCGCGTGCGCGGCCTCGGCGGTGTGGACCCTGGTCATGCACGCGACCGGGCTCGTCCCGACCCCCTACGAGTCCGGGCACGATGCGCCCGACGCGCTCAAGGTCATCGCCGTCTGGCGGGTCGCGTTCTACTGGAAGTCGATGGTCGGCATCTTCGGGTGGACGGACGTCGAGTTGCCGGACTCCTTCTACGCCCTCTGGTTCGCCGCGACGGGGTTCCTCCTCATCGCGGCGCTGGCCGCGGGGCGGCGCAGCGACCGGCTCCGGCTGGGACTGATCGTCGTGGCGGCCTTCGTCCTGCCGGTGGTGATGGACACCGTGGGCTCCAAGACCATGGGGATGATGGCGCACGGCCGGTACATCCTGCCCGTCGCCGCCGGGGCCGCCCTCATGGCGGCCTACACCGTCGACCGGCGCGGCCTGCTCGCGCCGCGCGTCGCGGGGTCGGCGGCGGGCTGGCTGGCGGTCGTCCTGCTGCCCGCGCACCTGATCGGGCTGGCGTGGACGATGGTCCGGTACCAGCACGGCTTGTACACCTGGGTCGTCCCGCCGGTGAACCCGCTCTCCGGTGACTGGCGGCCGCCGCTCGGCTCGGCCACGGCCCTGGTGACGGCGGTGGCCGGGCTCGCCGCGCTCGGCGCGATGGTCCGGCTGGCCAACGCCCCGGCGACCGCCGACACGGCGGCTCTGAGAGAAGGATCTGAAAATGACGGACTACGTCTCGACCGTGGCGATGCAGCGGGACACGTGGGGAACCTTCCTCGACCCTGATCCCCGCCTGGCCGACGCCGAGAATCCGCATGAGGCGCTGGAGATCCCGATCCAGGGCGGGCACCACGCCGACCTGGAGACCTTCGCCGGCAAAAACGCGATCTTCGACCGGACGGCTGCCAGGATCCGGGGCGTGGACCTCGCCTACGAGGACCAGTGCAGCGCCTACCACTACTTCGACCTCTTCGGCCGTGTCGAGCGCTGCCACGGCGAACTGTCCAGGCTGGTCGACGTGGGCGTCTTCATGGGCGGCTCCGCGGCCGTCCTGGCCGGCTGCGTCGAGCCCATGGGGCTGGAACTCGACCTCGTCGACGTCAACGACGCCTACCTGCAGTTCACCTACGAGCGCCTGCGCCGCGCCTTCCCGCGCGCCATGACCCGTGTCCGCATGTTCCACGGGGACCTGCCGACCTACGCGGCCGTCGTGCTCAGCTCCCAGCCGCAGACGCGGGCGCTCGTCCACCATGACGGGGCGCATGGCTTCGACCAGGTCATCCGGGACTTGAGCGCGCTGTTCTTCGTCCGCGACCGGGTGCACGGCCTGGCGATCCAGGGCACCCACCTGCGCGGCGACATCAGGTATCTCAACTTCGTGGACGCCGCCGTCTACGCGATGTTCGGCGTCGGCGTGAAGTACGAGCCGCTCGGCGCGAACTTCCCCGTGGACGCGCCGGTGACCGTCCCGAACGAGTGGGACGGGAACTACTTCCTGGCCGGGCAGCCCGAAGGCATGTACGTGCCGTTCGACGGAGTGGAGTGGAGGTACCCGCACCCGACGATGGAGCTGGACGACTTCCTCCCCGTGAAGGCCCCACCCGCCGGCTGACCGAATGTGGCCGGATGTGGACATAGGGGTGGAGAGGGTTGTCCGATCTTTCCCGCAGGTTGACCTGGTGACCGATTTGGCGAGGAGAGTCACGCATCTGGGGGCCTGTTCCATTGAATGAGACGCGGGGATGCCGCAAGCTCTTTACCCTGTGCTGTGTAGGCAGATGTAGGAAACCAACCCGGCCACCCCCAGGCGTTCCATACACTCCCGCGACTCCAGGGGTCTCTCGACGTGACGGACATGGCGAGCGGGTCCGCGATGGCGCGGCTCACGAAGCCCGACCGCGTCTATGTGGGCTGGCGCTACGCGCAGGTGCACCCCGATCCGGGGCCGCCTCCAGGGCGCCCCGAGCGGCCCGAACGGGCCCCGGCGGCGGCTTTGGCGCGGCGGCCGGGCGAGCACATGGCGGCGAGCCCGCTGCGGATCGTGTTCGGCGGGGCGCTCGTCTGCGTCGTCCTGTTCCTGCTGTGCGGCGCCGCGGGCGTGATCCCGTGGGCGTTCGCGGCCGTCGCGCTGCTGGCCTTCGCGATCGTGCTGGGCATCACCGGCGGCGCGCTGTGGCGGGACGAGCGAAACGTCCGTGAGCGGATCGCGCACGAGCGGGACATCGAGGAGCGCGAGCGGGCCGTCCGCGAGCGGGAGCTGGACGCGGCCGAGCAGGCGTATGCGAAGGCCCGCTCCGACTGGGAGCGCCGCAGGTCGGCCTACGAGGGGCAGCGCGAGTGGTATCCGGTCGCCGTCCCGCCCGGCGTCGACCGGGTGGACGTCGTCGGCGGGACGCTCGCAGGGTGGTCCGCGGCCGTCACGACGATGGGCGCGGCCCGGCTCGCGGTGGGGGCGCGGCTCACCGTCATCGACCTGTCGGAGGGCGCGGTCGCGCACGACCTGCTGCGGCTGGCCGCCGACCGCGGCGACGACCCGCTCGTGTGGGTCCTGCCCAACGACCTGCCGCGCCTGGACGTCACCCGCGGCCTGAACCCCGAGGCGCTCGCGGACGTGCTGTCGCTGGTCGTCAGCGCGGGCGAGGAGGAGGGCGGCACCCGCGACCTGTCGTTCGACAACTCGATCCTGGAGCGGATCATCGACGTCCTCGGCCCGGACGCGACGATCCCGCGGATCACCGCGGCGCTGCGCGTGCTGGCCCAGGTCGGCGACCCGCGCGACGATCTGCGCAAGGGCCTGCTCACCGACGACCAGCTGGAGCGGATCGCGACCCTGTTCGGCCGCGACGCCACCGACCGCATCGTCGTCCGCCGCGCCTGGGCCCTAGAAGCACAGCTCCGCAAGCTGGAGAAACTCGCCACCGAACCCGTGGGGCTACCGCCGTCCCGCCTGCACGTCGTCTCCATGGACAGGCGGGCGGGCGTCTTGACCAACCGGATCCTCGGGACGTACGTCACGACCGCGCTCACCCACCGGATCAGGGAGGCCCCGCCTGGTGGCCGCTGGGACCACACGCTGTTCCTCTGCGGCGCCGAGAAGCTGCGCGGGGACGTCCTGGACCGTCTCATCGACGCCTGCGAAGCCACCGGAACCGGACTCGTCCTGATGTACCGGTCGATCCCGGACCACGTCCGCGAGCGCCTCGGACGCCGCGGCCACGCCGCGGTCGGTTTCATGCGGCTCGGCAACCCCGAGGACGCCCGGGTCGCCGCCGAGCACATCGGCGCCGGCCAGCCGCTCCTGGTCGCGGAGATCACCGATTCGGCCGGTGAGACGCTGTTCGACGTCGCGGGGGAGAGCTACGCCAGCACGGTCGCCTACGCCCGCCCGACCGGCGACGGCCTCACCGACCCGGTCTGGTCGCCGCTCCCCGCCCCCGCCGCCGACGACTCGGCACTCGTCGAGGGCATCAGCTCGGCCACGGCATGGGGACGCACCGTCGCCGACCACCGCGACGACGGCGACACCAACGGCAAGCAGCGTTTCCGCGAGCTCATGGTGGAGCCCCCACAACTCCAGGAGTTGCCGCCGACCGCAATGGTCTTCACCCATTCGGGCACAACAGGCCGCCGCATCCTCCTCGTGGACGCCAACCCGGGCATCATCACCCTGCCGACCGCCCATTCAATGGAATTCGAGGAGTACCTCCGCGAACAGGAGACACACTCCCAGCCCGACGACGAGGCCGAAGTCGACGCCGAAGTCGACGCCCCGTCTCCCGCGCCCGTCCCCGAACCAGCGCCACCGGCAGCGCCGCCGGCCGCCCCCGCTCCGCGCCTCCTCCAACCCTCCCGCGCCCGCCACGCCCTCCCACGCGGCGCCGCGGCCCCTCGCCCCGTCCGGATAGTCCCACCTCTAAAGCCGAACGGCCGCCACAAAGCCGACCCCCCGTCCTCCCCCTGACGGCCCCATTCACGCCAGCGCGCAAGCACACGAGACCGCCCACCCGAGAGCGCGGCTGTGGTTGATCGTGGGGCTCGGCCAGGTGGGGGTGATTGGTCGACTCGGTGTCGGCGGTGGGGTGGTGGCCGGTTTCGGGTGGGCGGTGGCGGTGGGAGCTTGTGGCGCGGAAGGATGTCGGGGTGACGCCGTCTGCTGGTTCGCCGCCTCCTGGAATGCCGCCGTACCGGAGGGGGTCGGGGTCGCCGCCGATGGGGATGCGGGCGTCCGGTGGGCGTGGGGTTCCGGACGTGCCGGCTGGGGGGCGGGGGCAGGTATCGGGGGACGAGGCCGTCCTGCCGGGGCCCTGGTATCGGATTCAGGCCATACCGGCGCCGCAGCGGGACGCTTCGGCTGAGTGGGACTTTGTGAGTGTGCTGCCCGCGGCGTTGTCGGCGGCGCGGTTGGGGCGGCCGTTCGTTGTGGGGTGGTTGTCGGCGGGGGGTGGCGCGCCGCTTGAGCTGATCACCAATGCGGGGCCGATCAGCGGGGTGGGGGACGGGCTGCTGTTCCCGAGCGGTGCGCGTGGCGTGCCGATCGGGGACGGGTGGTTGCGGCAGGCCGAGCGGATGGCGTGGACGCGTTGCCCAGGGCGGCTCGCTCCGCAGGTTGGGCGTGCGGACGCCGGGCCTGGGTTGTTCGAGGCGACGCTTGTCACGTTGATGGAGCGGCCGTTCGGATGGTTCGTCGTCGCGGATCCGTGCGATGAGCGGTTGATCGATACCGAGATGCGGGAGCTGCATCACGAGTTGCGGATGTTGCGGCGGGGCGAGGACGAGCAGGCGCGGCTGGCGGTCGCGCGGGCCGATCAGCGGCTTGCGGAGTTGGACGCGTTCCGCGAGGCCGGGCTCTGGCGGGTCAGGGTGGTGGCCGGGGCGGCATCGCAGGCTGAGCTGGGGCAGATCGCGCCGGTGCTCGTCGGGTCGATGGAGCTGGGGCACCATCCCTACCGGTTGAGGTCGGGGCAGGGCGGCGGGTCGTTCGCCGGGACGTTGCGGCCTGGGGCCGAGGCCGCTCCGGCGCGGTCGGTCGTGGAGCCGGACGAGCGGTTCCCGTTCGTCGCCACTGCGGGGACGCTGGCGGCGCTGGCGGGGTTGCCTCGCAGGGAGGTTCCGGGGCTGCGGGTGCTGGACGCCGGGTACTTCGATGTGACGTCCGAGACCGATGGGCAGCCGGCCGAGAGGGCGGAGGACGCGCAGATCGAGCTGGGCGCGATCCTGGACGGGCAGGATCGGCAGGTCGGGCGGCTCACGGTCCCCCGGTCGACCATCAATCGGCATGTGTTCGTGACGGGGGCGACGGGCGCCGGCAAGTCGCAGACCGTCCGGCATCTGCTGGAGCAGCTGACGCGTGCGGGCATTCCGTGGCTGGCGATCGAGCCGGCGAAGTCGGAGTACGCGGCGATGGCGGGGCGCATTCAGGATCTCGGCGGGCCGGTCACCGTGGTGAATCCGTCCGACCCCGACTCGGTGCCGTTGTCGGTGAATCCGCTTGCGCCCGAGCCGGGATATCCGGTGCAGGCGCATATCGACATGGTGCGGGCGCTGTTCCAGGCCGCGTTCGACGCCGAGGAGCCGTTCCCGCAGATCATGGCGCAGGCGCTGCAGCGGGTCTACGAGAACAACGGGTGGGACGTGGTGACGGGCGCGGGCGTGCCCGGGTCGTTGATCGAACCGGCCGTCCCGACGTTGGAGCAGTTGCAGAACGCCGCGCTCCAGGTCATTTCCGATGTCGGGTACGGGCGGGAGCTGATGGCCGACGTCCAGGGTTTCGTGGACGTCCGGCTTCGCTCGTTGCGCATCGGCTCGGCGGGACGGTTCTTCGAGGGCGGCCATCCGGCCGACATCGGCGGGATGCTCCGCGACAACATCGTGCTCGCGATCGAGGATGTCGCGAACGATGAGGACAAGGCGTTCCTCATGGGGACGCTCATCATTCGGATTGTTGAACACTTGCGCATGCGGGAGCGGCGCCGCGACCGGACGGACGGGCCCGCGCTGCGGCACGTCATCGTGATCGAGGAGGCGCACCGGCTGCTGCGCAACCGCGGCCCGGAGCGCACCAGTTCGCATGCCGTCGAGCTGTTCGCCGGGATGCTCGCCGAGATCCGCGCGTACGGCGAGGGGATCATCGTCGCCGAGCAGATCCCGACCAAGCTCGTCCCGGACGTGATCAAGAACACGGCGCTGAAGGTCGTGCACCGGCTGCCCGCGTTCGACGACCGGCACCAGGTCGGCGCGGCGATGAACCTGGACGACGACCAGTCCCGCGAGGTGGTGTCGCTGCGTCCGGGCGTGGCGGCGGTGTTCGCGGACGGCATGGACCGTCCGCTGCGGGTCCGCGTCCCGCTGGGCGAGGGCCGCGAGTCGGAGCTGCCGGGCCCGCCGCCGCCCGTGGACGGCCGCCGGTCGGCCGCGTGCGGCTGCGAATGCCGGTCCGGACGGGCCTGCACGCTGTATGAGCTGCGTGAGGCCGACCTCGTCGCCGGGCATGCCGATTGGGCGTGGCTGCGGCTGTGGGCCGACACGCTGGTCCTCGCCCATGTCGTGAACCGTCCGATGCCCGCCGTCCCGCTTGAGCTGGGACGCGCCTGGTCGCGGCTGGCTCCGCGGCTGCGCGAATGCGCGCTCGCGACGGTGGTGGAGCGCGCTGTGTCGCGGCGGTCGCGGGCGCTGCGGACCGCGTACCCGCCGTCCGAGCTGACCGCCGCCGTCGCGAAGGTCGCCGGACGGCTCCTCGGCGGCGAAGCACCCGGGACGGCGCCCGGCCCGAACTGGGTCGTCCCGCAGGTCAGATGGCTGCACGAGCTCGACCGCCTCTTCCCCTACGGGGACGACCGCGTCCCGGACAAGCACGCGTCCGCCCCGCCGCTCGACTACCAGCTTCCCGGCCTGAAGCAGCCGCCGGACCCGAAGCTCGGCCACCGCCTCCGCGCGCTGCGCCGCCACCCGCTGTCGATGGAGCTCGAACGCAACCGTCCCGTCGCGCTCACCGCCCTCTACGGCGACGACGACCAGGCGGGCTTCTACCAGGACCTTCCCGTCGTCGCGATCGGCTTCGACGAGGAGGAGCAGATCGACCACGTCGCCGAGACGATGCGCGTCGGCGAATGGCTGGAGCCCGTCCTGAGCTGGTTCGACCGCTTCGTCGCCCCGTTCGAGGACCCGTCCGCCGGCCTTCCCTTCCTCGGCCGCGGCGCCGGCGCGGACGCAGAGTGACCGGACGAATCAATCACGTTCCGGAATAAACCCACAGGTTGCTACGATTGGGCGCTAAATTCTGCCCCGCACGGATCGTTCTGACCTCTGTGGAGGGACCGGCGTTGGACGTGCAGACCGGCAGCCCGCCGAGCACCGCGCTCTTCCACCACGGGCCCGGCGGGGACCCGCGGACCGGCCCCATGCAGAACCTCACCCGCTACTTATCTGCGGCGATGTACCTCGACAAGGGCATGTGCGACGCGGTCCTCAAGGAGTACGTGTACGAGTCGTACCGCGCGGTCGTCCCGTCCCACGGGTTCGACCTCGAACCGGTCATCAGGCATGCGCGTCAGGCCCGCCGGATGCGCATCGTCCGCGACGTCCTCATCGTCGGGCTCTGGCCGGCGCTGCTGACCCTGTCGCCCCTCTACGTGCTCTTTCACCTGGGAGTGCTGGGCTATCTGACCGCGCTGTTCCGCGTCCCGTGGCGGCGCCTGTCGTGGCGGGCGCGGATCGGGCTCGCCGTCGTCGTGCCCGCGCTCATCCTCGTCGCCGGACTGGCCCTGACCGCCGCCGCGCTCCAGCCGGGGGCGTCCGCGTCGGCGGGCGAATGGCTGGGCTTCCTGGTGGGCGGCCTCATCATCCTCGCGTTCGCCTCGGCCATGACGTCCGGGCTGTTCGCGGTCGTGGTCATCGGGCATCTGACGATCGTCCTGCGGCGGCTCGCCCGGAACCTCGGGCCGGGCGCGCGCGGCCCCGGGCCGGACGTCGGCGGCAGCGCCCGGTTCGGGCACGCGCTGGCGCACGTCCGGGCGTCCCAGGGCGGCAACATCACCCTCTACGCGGGCGACAACCCGTTCATCGGCGCCGGGCATCCGCACTCGCCGGACGCGAGGATCTGGTCGGTCGCCGTCGAACTGGACAGGAAGGCGGCGAACCCGCTCGGCACGCCCGCGCCGTCCGGCGCGGATGCGCGGCCCGCGATCGTCGATCCCGTGGTGATGCACGACCGCATCCGCGCCAAGCTCCATGAGATGCGGGACGAGCCGCCGCAGCACGGCGGCCACGGGCAGCGGTCGGCCGGCGACGACGGTGAGCGGCCGCTACCGCCCAACGAGCGCATCAACGGGCTCGTCACCGGCTGGCATGTCGTGGCGCGCGGCCGATGCGTCCAGCACCAGCGCCCGGTGGACGACTTCACCCCCGGCCACTACTCCGGCCACCCGCTCGTCGACCCGCATGGGCGCGTGCCCTTCTCGACGGCGTCCCAGGCGGCCGTCGAGGCGGCCGTCCGGCATCCGCAGGGCGGAATCCGCTGCTTCCAGCGCGTGTCGATCGGCGCGCAGGGCCAGTCGATCAGGACCCCGGACGGCGGCGTCGTCGCCCCGGCGGAGGACCAGGACGCCGTGATGTCGGCGTTCGTCCACCTGGCCGTCGAAGGACGGATGCTGTACGGGATGTTCGCCGCGACCGTGCTGCCGCCCGTCCACCCCGTCTTCAAGGTCGTGGACGAGCTGCCCGGCTGGAGCGGCGGGAAGGTGCTGTGGAGGGCGTTCCGCATCGGCCTCCCCAGCGTGTTCGTCGCGCCGCTGCTCGCCCCATCACGGCTTGCCGCCGCCTTGTGGCGGATCGCGCGGGAGACGTTCACCGCCGAGACGGCGCCCGATCCGGCGACCGAGTTCGCCCACGACTACGGGTCCCGGATCAGCGTCCGCGAGCTGGCGGCGAACGCCGACTTCGAGGATTTCGTCCAGGAGCTCGACGTCGACAAGTACACGCGGCTCGTCGAACGCCGCGTCAACGAGGCGCTGCTCGACTACCTGGGCGACGAGTGCGGCATCGACGTGTCCGCGTACCGGACGCAGGCCGGAGTCATCATGAACGAGGGCGTCATCATGACCGGCGGGACCGTGCACGGTCAGGTCGCCGCCGGGCAGCGCGTCCAGCAGCGGCAGAGCGGCACCGGCGGCGGCACCGGCGGTGGTGGACGCGGCGGCCGCATCAACCCGTGACCGAAGCGGAGGACGGCATGACCGAGCACGGTGACCGGGGCATCAGCATCGGCGGCAACGCCAATGTCTCCGGGCAGGTCGCCGCGGGCGACAGCGTGACCCAGAACCAGCAGATCAACGCCGCCGGGACGGCGCGGGAAGCGGCGGAGGCGTTCGCCCGCGTCGAGCGGCTGCTGGACGACCATGGCGCGGACGTTCCCGAACTCGGCCGGGCCCGGCGGGATCTCGCCGACGTCCAGGAAGAGGCGGAGAGCGAAGATCCGGATCCCGAGCGCATGGAAGGGGCCCTCGAACGCCTCGGACGGCGGGTCGGCGGCGTCGCGGTGCTGGCGGACGCCGTCCGGCAGCTCGGCGCCGCCGTGGGCGTCGGAGGCTGACCGCCGCCGACCGCTGCTTTTGGAGGCTGACCGGGGCTAGATGTCGTCGGCGGTGCGGGCGGGGAGGCCGGCCTGCTGGGCGATCGGCGTCCAGTAGCCGATGAACTCGTTCTTGGCGTCGCTGGCACGCTGGTTGACGTCGATGACCTCGCTGTCGGACGGGCAGCCGGGCGCGACGTCCAGGTAGCGCCGATTCGACTCGGAGGACGCCTCCAGCGCGCGGACCAGCGCGTCCTTCATCTGCTCGCCGTTGTCGAGGGCGGTCACGTCCAGGGCGCGGGCCTTCTCCAGCTGCGCGCGGCGGGCGTCCAGGATGCGTTGCAGGCCGCTCCGCTGGCAGCCGCCGACCACCACCGAGCCGAGGTCGGACCGGGTCGTGCCCATCTCGGCCAGCAGGGCGTCGACCGCCTTGGCCTGCCCGTCGAGGTCGCCGCTCGGCGTCCCGCTCTCGGGGACGACGTCCTGGGTCTGCTGCGCGGACGGTCCGCCGCCGCCGCTCGCGGGATCGGCGGACGTGCCCGACCCGCTCGGCCAGAACACGATGCCGAGCGCGAGCCCGAGGAGGAGGACGACGCCCGCCGCCACCAGGAAGTACGGCACCCTGCTCGTCTTCGGCGGCGCGGGCGGCTGCCAGATCGCGGGCTCGGACGACGACGGCCCGACCGGCGGCACGGCCCACGGCTCGGGCGAGAGCAGCGTCGACGTCTCATCGGACGACGGCGGCATCGGCGTCGTGTACTCGGGCGGCGGCGAGCTGGGTGGCGCGCTGGGCGGCGGCTGGCCGGGAGGCAGCTGGTCGGACGGCCCCTGGGCCTCCCACAGGACGGGGCCCTGCGGCGACGACGTCCACGGAGGCGCCGGGGGCTCGTCGGGAGTCGTCGCGTCACCGCCCGGAGGCGTCGCGCTGAGCGGCGCGTTGCAGCGTGTGCACCGGGGCAACGCCGACGTGGTGTCGCTTCCGCAGCCCGGACACCGCATGAGGGCCCCCTACCCATCGAATTCGACGGTGCCAAGATACTTGCGCGGTCACCGGTCGGGAACCGTCAGTATGAAGGTCGCAACCGGGTCGTGACCGGCCGTCACACCCTGCGCCAGCTCCGCAGCGGCTGGCCGGTCTTCTTCGCGACCGGGTTCCACAGGACGACGAACCGCTTCTTCGCCGCCGTCGCGCGCTGCTCGCTGGCCGCGCGTCCGGGAACCTGCGCGGCGCTCGGACGGGGCTTGCCGCGGCAGTTCGCCTGGTTCTGCTGCGCCCACCGCAGCAGGACCTGGTCGACCTGGAGCGACGCCGTCAGCGCCTGCGTCAGCGACCTGCGGAGACGCTCGCCGTTCGCGAGCCTGTCCACCTGGAGGTCGCGGGTGCGGGCCAGCTGGTTCTGGCGGTGCTGCGCGACCGTCTGGAAACCCTGGATGGCCTGCGGCAGCGTCTCGCACTTGCCGGCCCTGCCGAGCGCCCCGGCGAGGACGCGGCGCGTGCCGACGCTGTCGTTCAGCACCGCGTTCATCGCGGCGGCCTGCTCCTTCGTCGCCGCCGGGATCGGGTTCTTCTCCGCGACCTGCTTGTTGGACGGCGTTGGACTCGGGTCGCTGGGGGTGGCCGAGTCGTCCCCGGACGGCCACGCCACGAACACGATGGACCCCACCGCGACCGTGACCAGCGCGGCGACGGCGGCGATGAGCGGCTTGCTCGGCCCGCCGCCGCCCGGACGGCCGTCCCCCTGACCTGGCGGGTAACCGCCGTACGCGGGGCCGCCCGGACCGCCCTGCCCCATCGGCCCCATCTGCACGCCGCCGCTCTGGCCCATGTGCGGCGCGCCCATGGGAGGGGTGCCCATGTGGGGCGGGCCCATTTGAGGCGGGCCCAGCTGGGACGCGGGGTCCATCCGCGTCTGGCCGGGGTTGGCGCCGAAGCCCATCGGGGTCGGTTGCGCGCCGGGCATGCCGGGATTCATCGTCCCGGGGTTGGGCGCGTACTGGGTCGCGTCGGCGTCCAGCATCGTGGGCGGCTGCCCGCCGACCACCTGCGTCGCGTCCGCCTCCGCCTCCGCCGGGTCGGGCTTGCGCGGCCGCGCGAACCACGAGTCCGGGACGATCGGCTCATTGCGTTCTGGCAGCGGCTCCATCCCGAACGCGCTGGGTGCAGGGCCCGACGGACCGAACGCGTTGGGCGACGACTCGGACGGACCGGCGGCGGGCGGCGCGGGCGGGCTCGCCGACCAGGCGGGCGGCGCGGGCGCGTCGAAACCGCCGGAGGGATCGTCGTCCTCGTCGGGAACGAACGTCCAGGCCGCGGTGTCCTCGGGGTCGACGGGCGGCAGCGACCCGGCCTGCCCCACCGGCGCCGGCGGTGTCGAGGGCGTCGACGGCGTTGACGGCTCCACCGAAAGTTGAAGCGGCGGCGGCGCGGCGGCCGGGGGCTCGGGCGCCGTCCGCTGCGCCGACTGGGGCGGCTGGGTGGGCTGCGACTGGACGGGCTGCGGCTGCGCCGGCATGGCGAGGTCGGGTGTCACGGGCGGTGGCTCGCTCGGGGCCCAGGACGGTGTGGGCGGCGGCACCATCATCGTCCGCTCCCCGAACATGTCGGCCGTCCCGGCCGCAGGAGCCGCCGGGGCTGCCGGAGCGTCCGCGGGCGGTGCCGACAGGGGGACGACGGGGCCGACCGAGTACACGTCGATCGGCGCCTCACAGTGCGAACACTTGCCGAGCGTCCCGGGCGTGTCATTACCGCACGTCGGACACTGCATCGCTCAGACCTCGCCTTTTAGCCGCTTTGCCCACGCCTGCGAACGGATCCGCCGTCGCGGCGGGCGTCGCGTCCCCGCGAACCAGCAGGGCTCCCGACAAAAGTAGTGGGTGACGCCGTTCTCGGACGCGTGGTTGGCAATCTGGCGCACCGCAGTCGGAGGACGCACCGAATCACGACATGTCGGCACAGGTCAAGATTGTCCGGATTGGTTTACCGGCTCCGCTGTGATGATGGTCACATCATGCGCGGCCGCGTCCGGGCAGGCCCCGTAACCCGGGCGGCGAGCCCTGTCCGGTGCGCGCAGCGGCTAGGCTCGGAGCGGTTTCCCGGCGCATCCAGGAGAAGACGGAGTCCATGAGCGATCTTCCGCTGCGTTCGCAGCTGGCCGTCGCGCTCGGTCGTACGGCCGCCAAGATGTCCCGAATGGCGGGCCGCGGGGACGGCTCGGTGATCGGCGGGAAGGTCGGCCTCCGCCTCGACCCGGAGCTGCTGACCAGGCTCGCCAAGGACCGCAAGCTCGTCCTCGTCAGCGCCACCAACGGCAAGACGACGACGACCCGGCTGATCACCTCGGCGATGACGCCGCTGGGGGAGGTCGCCACCAACGCGTTCGGCGCGAACATGCCGACCGGCCACGTGTCCGCGCTCGCGGCGGCGCCGACGGCCCGCTACGGCGTGCTGGAGTGCGACGAGAAGTACGTCCCGATGGTCCTGCGGGAGACGGGCGCCAACATCGTCGCGCTGATGAACCTCAGCCGCGACCAGATGGACCGTGCCGCCGAGATCTGGTTGCTCGCCGGCAAGTGGCGCCGCGCGCTGGAGGCGTCCCCGCAGAGCCACGTCATCGCGAACTGCGACGACCCGCTCGTCACCTGGGGCGCGTCCACCGCGAAGAGCGTCACCTGGGTCGCCGCGGGCCAGCACTGGCGCGAGGACTCCTGGTGCTGCCCCGAATGCGGCGGCCCCCTCGACCGGCAGGACACCGACGAGGACAGCGACTGGGCCTGCCGCCAGTGCCAGTTCCGCCGCCCCCGCCCCGACTGGACGCTGCAGGGCGACCTCGTCACCGCGCCGGACGGCCGGACGTTCGGGCTCACCGACCTGTCCCTGCCCGGCCGCGCGAACCGCTCCAACGCCCTGATCGCGCTCGCGGTCGTCGCGCAGTTCGGCGTCCCGCCCGAGCAGGCGCTCCCGCTGCTGTCGCAGGTCACGTCCGTCGCGGGCCGCTACACCACGGTCGAGCACGAGGGCCGCTCGATCCGGCTGCTGCTGTCGAAGAACCCGGCCGGCTGGCTGGAGGCGTTCGACGTCCTGCAGCCCGCGCCCGGCCCGGTCGCGCTGTCGATCAACGCGCAGGGCCCGGACGGGCGCGACACGTCCTGGCTCTGGGACGTCGACTACCGCATCCTGCGGGGCCGTCCCGTCTGGGTCACCGGCGAGCGCCGCGTCGACCTCGCCGCCCGGCTGGAGGCCGCCGAGGTCTCGTTCACCGTCGTGGACGACATCGACCAGGCGGTGATGGCCGTCCCGCCGGGGCACCTCGACGTGATCGCCAACTACACCGCCTTCCAGTCCATCCGAACGAGGTACGGCCGTGTCGTCTGACCGAATCAAGATCGTCTGGATCTACCCGGACCTGCTCAGCACCTACGGCGACCAGGGGAACACGATCGTCCTGGAGCGCCGCGCCGCGCTGCGCGGCATCCCGACCGAGACGGTCAACCTCCGCTCGGACGAGCCCGTCCCCGCCGACGGCGACATCTACCTGCTCGGCGGCGGCGAGGACCGGCCGCAGATCCTCGCGGCGCAGCGCCTCGCGGGCGACGGCGGCCTCGCGCGGGCCGTCCAGTCCGGCGCGGTCGTCTTCGGCGTCTGCGCGGGCTACCAGCTCCTCGGCCACGAGTTCGGCGGCGAGGAGGGCCAGCCCGTCGCGGGCCTCGGCATCCTCGACATCCGTTCCGGACGCGGCGAGCAGCGCGCCGTCGGCGAGATCGTCGGGGACGTCGCGGGCGAGCTGGGCGTGCCGCGCATCACCGGTTTCGAGAACCACCAGGGCGTCACGCAGCTCGGCCCCAACGCCCGCCCGTTCGCGAAGGTCCTCCACGGGACCGGCAACGGCGACGGGTTCGAGGGCGCCTACAGCGGGCGCGTCCTCGGCACCTACATGCACGGGCCGGCGCTCGTCCGGAACCCGGGCCTCGCCGACCTGCTCCTGCGCTGGGCGGCCGGCCGCGACCTCCAGCCGCTGGACGACTCCTGGGCCGGCCGCCTCCGCGAGGAACGCCTCAACGCCGTCGCCGGCGGCTGATCCGCGCGCGCTTCATTCGGCGTCCGGCCGGCCGACCGGTCGCTCGCGAGCCGAGCGTGAGCGATGAGTTCGGGAGGTCGCGCGAGTCGTCACTCACACACCGAGTGAGGAGATGCTCATGGACTTTCCGCAGGGCGACGTACGCCTGCTCCAGACCGATGTCGCGCAGCGCCTGCTGCGCTCGACGATCCCGGCCCGCCTCGCCTACAACGCGACCGACGGGACGCCCCGCGTGATGTCGACGTGGTTCACCTGGACGGGCGACGAGCTGGTGATGGCGACGTACCTCTACTGCCCGCCGATGGGCATGCTGCGTCCGGCGCGCCGGGTGAAGGCCCTGCGCGAACGTCCCGACGTCGCCGTCACGATCGACACCGAGCCGCAGCCCCCGGAGGTCCTCCTGTTGCGCGGCCGCGTGTCGATCACCGAGGTGGACGGGATGGTGCCCGAGCAGGCGGAGTCGGCCCGCCGCTTCCTGGGCGAGGAGGGCGGCGCGGCCTACGTGGCCGGGGCCGAGCACCCCGAGACGCGCATGGCCCGCATCGCCCTGCGCCCCACCTGGGTGGGCGTCCTGGACTTCCAGACCCGGCTGCCCGACATCATGACCACCTGACGCGAAGCCGCCGCCCCCGCCGCCCGGCCGTTCCCGCCGTCCCCGGCGGTGGTCAGCCTTGCTGCTGCCAGGCGGCGAGGCCCTTTCGCAGGTCGTCCGCGTTCATCACCGGCTCGATCTCGATCTTCGCGCCCAGCTCCTGGAAGAGCGGCTCCCCGATGGTCGGCAGCATGGAGCTGTCCTGCATGTCGAAGACGAAGGTGCAGCAGCGTTCGCCCCGGTTGGGGCCGAAGTAGGCGGCCTCCGGATTGAGGCGTGCCATCAGCGACTCCACGACCTCCGCCAGCTTGCCGTTGGTGATCGCCTCGCTCGCCGTTGCGGCGTCCAGATGTGCTCTGAGCATGACTCTCATCGCGTTGCCCCCGTGCGGGCCGGGCCGAGCGCGGCACGTCCGCGCTCGCCGGAACCCGGCGCCGTTCCGGGTGAGTCCTCCCCGTGTGCGCCAGGCAAAACATCACCGGCCCATGCCGCGGGCGGACGGAGTAGTAGCAGGTCAGACACGCTCCGATGCCGCCTGTGTGTAGTGTCCGGCGTACGGAACGCGACCAGAGGGGTTCCTCTACGACTTCGTATTTGTTTTCATATACGGAGCTCCCCAGCAAGGCGCGCTTACCGAGGAGGCGCATCCGGATGCCCCGTCCCCCCGAACCCCCGCCCACCGGACCGGACACCGCCGAACACGACGCCGTGATCCAGCGGCACAAGCGCGTCGTGCTCGGCGCGGCGGCGGTCACCATCGTCGTCTTCATGGCGTTCCCGATCCTGGCCTCGTTCACCGGCGTCCTCGGCAGCGTCGCGGGCGGGGTCGGCGCCGGTTACGCCGCCGGCCTCGCCGTGATCCTGCTGCCCCTCGCCGGCGCGGTCGCCTACCGCCGCTGGACGTCCCGGATCGAGGACGGTGAGCGGCGGTGAACGGCACGGCCGTCGCGATCGTCGGCGCGCTGATCGCGGTCACGCTGGCGCTGACGACCTACGCGTCCCGGCGGAACAAGAGCACCGCGGAGCACTACGTCGCGGGCGGACGGATCGGCGGCCTCCAGAACGGGCTGGCGCTCGCCGGAGACCAGCTGTCCGCCGCGTCCTTCCTCGGCATCACCGGCGCGGTCGCGCTGACCGGGTTCGAGGGCTTCTACCTGGCCGTGGGCGTCCCCGCCGCCTACCTGCTGATGATGCTCGTGATCGCCGAGCCGCTGCGCAACCTCGGCCGGTACACCCTCGCCGACGCCGTCGCGGCGCGCTTCGACGGCCGCGGGCTGCGCGCCTCGATGGCGGTGGCGAGCCTGGTGATCAGCGTCATCTACATGGTGATCCAGTTCGTCGGGGCGGGGCTGCTCGCGCAGCTCCTGCTCGGCGTGGACTTCCCGGCCGCGGTGATCGTCATCGGCGCGCTGATGACCGTCTACACGATCCTCGGCGGGATGGTCGGCACGACGTACATCCAGGTGTTCAAGGCCGCCGTGCTGATCGTCACCGCGCTGGCGCTGCTGGTGCTCGTCGTGGCCGACAGCGGCGGCGACCCGCTCGGACCCATGCGGGACGCCGCCGACCGCTTCGGCGACGGGGTGATCGCGCCGCAGCAGGGCGGCCTCACCGCGTCGCTGGACACGGTGTCGCTGACGATGGGCCTGCTGCTCGGCATGATGGGCCTGCCGCACGTGATGGTGCGGTTCCTCACCGTCCGGGACGGCCGGGCGGCCCGCGACTCCGCCCAGGTCGCGATGTGGATCTTCGCCGCGTTCTTCGCGGCGCTGCCGATCTTCGGGTACGCGGCCCTGAACGAGGTGGGCAAGGCGTCCATCGTCGCCGACAACAAGGCCGGCAACCTCGCCGCGCCCCGCCTCGCCGAGGCCGTCGGCGGGAACCTGCTGTTCTCCATCGTCGCGGCGGTCGTGATGGTGACGATCCTGGCGGTGCTCGCTGGCCTGGCGATCGCCACGTCCGGCGCGATCGCCCACGACCTCTACACCGTCGCGCTCAAGCGCGGGGACGTCCCGCCCCAGCGGCAGCTCCTGGTCGGACGGTTCGCGGGGGCGGGCATCGCGATCGTCGCCATCCTGATCGCCCTGTGGGCCAAGACGCTCAACATCGCGTTCCTCGGCAACGTGGCCTTCGCCGTCGCCGCGAGCACGACGATGCCGGTCCTGGTCCTGACCATCTACTGGCGGCGCTTCAACCGGACCGGCGCGGTCGCGGGGCTGCTCGGCGGGCTGGCGGCGTCCATCGGGCTGGTGCTGGTCGGCCCGGACGTCATGGGCGACGCGCACCTGTTCCCGCTGACCATCCCGGCGCTGGTGTCGGTGCCGTTCGGGTTCCTGTGCGCCTGGGCGGGCAGCCTCGCAGGTCGCGGCAACCCCGACGCCGCGGGCCATCCGTACGACGAGCTGGCCAGACGCGCGTTCCCGGTGGGCGGACGGAGCCGTCCCGTCAGCGAGGCCCCTGTCTGACCGCTGGGGCGGGAGGCGGTCTCGCCCGCGGTTTGTAAGATCGCGAAATGAGCGTCGACCTGTTCGCGGGGATCCCGGTGGCCGACTACGCGGCCGCCCTGGCCTGGTACGAGCGGCTGCTGGGCTCCCGCCGACGTTCGTCGCGAGCGACACCGAGGCCGTGTGGGAACTCGCGGAGCACCGGTCGCTGGCCGTCGAGCACCGGCCCGAGCACGCCGGCCACGCCATGGTCACGGTCTTCGTCGGCGACTTCGACGCCCGCGTCGCGCGGATCGCCGACCGGGGGCTCGAACCCGCCGAGCGGGAGACCTACCCCAACGGCGTGCGCAAGGCGATCTACCGCGACCCCGAGGGCAACGAGATCGGGTTCGGCGGCGCGCCCGTGCAGGCCGGCTGATCAGCCGGCGGCGTCCCGCGGGGCGGCCGGCCGGTTGACCTGCTCCCTGGACGATCCGGAGACCTGGGCGTAGCCGGTGACGACGGCCTCCAGCGCGGCGGGGTCGATCACGTCCTCCAGGCGGGTGAAGCCGCCGGGGGCGCGGCGCTCGACCTCGTCGATCACGTTCTCCGGCCCGCCCTTCCGGTTGCGGAGCACCACCTCGGCGGTGATCGGCAGGCGTTCGTCCTGGTACGCCCTCAGCGCCTCGGCGGGGTCGGCGGCGTGCCGGGCCAGGTGCTCGCTGAGGCTGACGGCGTCCATGATGGCCTGGCCCGCGCCGTTGGAGCCCATCGGGTACATCGGGTGGGCCGCGTCGCCGAGCAGGGTCACGCGTCCTCGCGTCCAGTGGGGCAGGGGGTCGCGGTCGCACATGGGCAGCTCGTAGCAGTCCCGCGTGGACGTGACGAGCCCGGCGTGGTCGACGAGCGGCGTCCGGAAACGGGCCGCGTGCCGGCCGAGCAGGGACGGGTCGGCGCGGCGGGACCAGTCCTGGCGCTGCGGCGGCGGGTCGCCGGGCCGCCCGGTCCGCAGGCAGATCGCCCAGTTGGTGAGCCGCGTGCCGGGACGCTCTCCCGGCGCGATGGGATAGACGACCAGCTTGGCGTCGGTGCCGCCCGCGATGACCACCGAGCCGCCGGTGCCGAACTCCGGCCAGTCGGTGGCTCCCCGCCACATCATCACGCCGTTCCAGCGGGGCGGCCCCTCGTCCGGAAAGAGAATGGAGCGGACGGTCGAGTGGATTCCGTCGGCGGCCACCAGCACGTCGCCGTCCGCGGAAGCTCGCGGGTCCCCGGCGCGGTCGGTGAAGTGGGCGCGGACGCCTTCGGCGTCCTGCTCGAAGGCGGTCAGCCGGTGCCCCGTCCGGACCGCGCCGGGGCCGAGCCGCTCGCGCACCGCCCGCAGCAGGACGCCCTGGAGCCGCCCGCGATGCACGCTGAGCTGCGGATAGTCGAACCCCGCGTACCTGCCGCAGGGCCTGCGCGTGATCTCCTGCCCCAGCCGGTGGGCGTAGATGAGTTCGCGGGCCTGGATTCCCTCGTCCTCCAGCCGGTCGAGGAGCCCCACCCCGGCCAGTTCCCGCACCGCGTTGGGCAGCGTGTTGACCCCGACGCCCAGCTCGCGGATCTGCTCGCTCTGCTCGTAGATCTCGCAGCCGATGCCCGCGCGGTGCAGCCGCAATGCCGTGATCAGCCCACCGATTCCCGCGCCCACGATGACGACCTTCATGGCACTCCCGCCCGACCGGATTTCGGCTCTATCAGCCAAGTGCGCCCGCCTTCTCCCGGCAAGAGATGCCATTAGGGAAATGGTATGGGCATTTGATATGTGCATTGCGAGCCTTTATAAGGCTACGCTCCATCAGGTCGGCGTTGTCAAGCGCCGGCGGAACGGGGGGCAACCGGTTCACCGCAGCCTACGGGAAGGATCCGGAGTTGTTCCCAACCAGATTGATCGCCGCTGTTCTCGGCGGCATTGTCGCGCTCGTACTGGTCGGTGCTCCCAGCGCTGCCGCCGCCCCGCGGCGGACGGCCGCGCAGACGACGATCTACTACGACTCGACCCGAGCGGCCGAGCTCGCCCCCCTTGTCGATGAGGCGGCCGAGATCTGGAACACGCGAGTCACGAGCGTCAAGCTGGTGAAAGGGCCGGCCGGCATCACCGTGACCACCGCCCAGAACGGATCGGCCCCCGGGACGGCCAGCTGCGTCGGCTGCACCCGCGGGCAGATCTACTTCTACCGCAACCAGATCCAGTCGTCCGGCGCGGCGCCGCTGCGCGTGATCGTCCACGAGTTCGGGCACATCCTCAGCCTGCAGCACCCGCCGGACATCGGGAACTGCGACAAGGTGATGG
Organism: Actinomadura sp. 1N219; assembly: GCF_044326405.1. Classification (NCBI taxonomy): domain Bacteria; kingdom Bacillati; phylum Actinomycetota; class Actinomycetes; order Streptosporangiales; family Thermomonosporaceae; genus Actinomadura; species Actinomadura sp. 1N219. The sequence goes on from NZ_JBIRAY010000013.1 coordinate 201,933, forward strand.
CCGGCGGACGGTGTGAGAACGCCATTCCCAGCGCCGAGGAGATCGCGGCCGTCGAGCGTTTCTGGGCACGCGGCCAGCGTCCCGCCAAACCCGCCCCCCACCCCGCCGAAGAGCGCGAAATCTTCGGAGCTCCCGCCCTTGTGACCAGGTAACCGGTCACATCTTCCAGCACACGTGGCCGGGCCAGGGCAGAAAATCGCCCTGCCCGGCCACGCACGCGCTGAGGTGGAGCACCGTGGGGCCAGGTTCCTTGAAAGGCGCCGCGAACGTCTTCGTTGAAGGCGAACGAACCGTGGTCTTATCTGCCGATCGCCATTTTCGCGTGCTGATGTCGAACCACTGGACCCGGTATGTGCCCGGGGCGAGGGCGACGTCGATGTGGGGCGACTTCTCGGGCTGCAGGATCACGTACTCGCGTCCCGGACTTGCGAGCGCGTACCGGGTGGACGTGAGGTCGCCGCGCGGCTCCATTGCGAGAAGGTCCATCCGGCGTGCCTGAAGCGCGGCATCACCCTGGGCGTACCTGGCCGGTTCGAGGAAATCGAAGGCGGGATCGGGACGGGCCGGATCGCCGATGCCGCAGTCGAGCTGGCTTGAGTTCAGGCCGCGGGTGAACGACTTCCAGGCCCAGACGGCGTCGACGGCGCACGGCGCGTAATGGTCGGTGTCGGAGACGACGACCTTGGCCCCGGTCGCGGCGGGCGGGTCATGGAGGTAGTGGCCCGCGGCCGGAAAGCCCGGCATGATCCAGTCCGCGGGCGACGCGAACAGCCAGTCGTCGTTTCCGTCCGGCCAGATGGCGGACATGCCGACGGGGTGAGCGGAGAAACGCCTCGCGGCCTCGTACCGCTTCACATATCTGATCACGTCGTACTGCCAGGAGACCGAACCGTGCCACGATTCGTTGGCCACCTCGTACAGGACGTTGTCGAGGTCGCCGACGGTGTCGATCACCTTGCCGACATAGGCGCGCTGAAGCGCCAGGACGGCCCGCGGAACGGAATCGGACTGGTAGTCCCGGATCGAGTCGACGTCGATCCCGTTGACGTTGTTCCGGCCGTCGAACGGGTGCCCGGCCGTGATCGTCGCGGTGTCGCACATATGCGCGCAGAAGCCCTCGAAGAGCATGACGGAGACGTACATCCCGCGCTCGCGCGCCTTGACGACACGCGTCCGGAGGCGGTCGAAGTACGCCTGGTCGAAGGTGGAGAGGTCGAACTTCGGTCCACCGTCGTAGGCCTTGCCGGCGCCCGTCCGGGGCCACGGCTGAGGTGACACGCAGTAGGGGCCCGCGGTGTCGAGGTCCGGCGGCAGCCTGAATTTGAAATGCTCCCATCGCCAGGCGCGGATGAAGTTCAGCCGGCGGGATTTCAGGAAATCCAGGTACGCGGTCCAGTCGAATTCGGGTCCGGGACGGTCGCAGCCGCGGAAGCCCGCTCCGTCCTGCACGTTGTTCCACAGATTCGTCCCCGCGAGATAGACGGGCCTCTCCCGCCCGCCCCTCTTGACGGAGAAGTAGCGCGGGTTCACGGACGAAACGGCCAGCGGCCCGGCGGCAGCGCCGCCGGGATCGGGCGTTTCGGCTCGCGCGTCCGATGTGATGCCGCTGAAGCAGGAGACGGCGAGAACGGAAAGCGCGGCGATCCGGACGCGACGCCCGGCCACCACCTCTCGAATGGACTTCATCGGCCTCTTCTCTCGAATTCTCTCGAAGCAGCGCCGCCCGAGAACAGACTGGCCTCCGGGCTCCGGCCGCGACACCGACGAAAGTCGTGATGACCCGCCGCAGCGGGGCAGAATGGAGGGGTGGGGCAGGTGCATTCCGTGCTGGTGCGGGTGGGGACGGAGCGGTGCGCGTCGGTGGTCCGGCCGGCCGCGCCGTGGCTGCGTCCCTACGTCGCGGGGTACGGAGGCTTTCGCGCAGGGGCGACGGCGGACGTGGAGTCCCGCAGGGTGCTGCCGCTGAATCTGGTGACGCTGATCGTCGACTTCGAGGGATGCGGCTCGCTGGCCTTCGGGGCGCGGGCCGCCCCGGAAGTGCGCGAGGAAGCGGGCTGGCGGCGTGGGGTCACGATCGGGCTGACGCCCGCGGGGGCGCGGGCCGTCCTCGGCGTTCCGATGCGTGTGCTGACCGGGGCGACCGGCCCACTGGACGACCTCCTCGGACGCCGCGCCGACGAACTGGCGGAGCGGCTGGTCGCGGCACCCGGCTGGGGCGCGAGGTTCGCCGTCCTGGACGAACTGCTCACCCGATGGCTGCGTCCCGAAACGGGGCCGGACGACGAGGCGGGGCGCGGCTGGTGGCGCCTTCAGGAGACGGCGGGCCGGATCAAGATCGGGCAGCTGGCCGCCGACCTGGACGTCGGCCGCAGGCGGCTGGAGAGCGGCTTCCGGCGGGAGATCGGGCTGAGCCCGAAGACGGTGGCGCGCGTCGCGCGGTTCCAGCGGGCGGCGCAGGTGCTCAGCGCGCCGGCGGGCACGTTCGGCGCGGCGGCCGCCTGCGGGTTCGCCGACCAGCCGCATTTCAACCGCGAAGTGCGGGCGATGGCGGGGGTCACCCCGGGGGAGCTGCGCGCATTTCTTCAATACGCGGACCGGCTGAGCGACTAGCGTTCGGAGCCATGACGCTCAACGGGAAGAGCGCCCTGGTCACGGGCGGTTCACGCGGCATCGGGAAGGCGATCGTCCGGCGGCTCGCGCGGGACGGCGCACGGGTCATCTTCAGCTACCGGGAGAACAAAGACGCCGCCGACGCGCTCGCACGGGAGGTCGCGGGCGCGGTCGCCATCCGCGCCGATCAAGAGGATCTGGCGAGCCTGGACGCCCTGTTCCAGCACGTCGAAGACGGGCTGGACATTCTCGTCAACAATGCCGCCGTCAACCCGCCGACCGCCATTCGCGACGTCACCCCGGAACTGTTCGACCAGGTGATGACGGTGAACGCGAAGTATCCGCTGCTGGCGATGCGCCGGGCCGAGCCGCTGCTGCGCGACGGCGGACGCGTCGTCAACGTCTCGACGCTGAACACCGTCCTGCCGATGCCGGGCCTGGCGCTGTACTCGGCGAGCAAGGCCGCGCTGGAGCAGTTCACCGCGGTCGCCGCCCGCGAGTTCGGCGCGCGGGACATCACGGTCAACACCGTCTCGCCGGGCGCGACGGAGACCGACCTGCTGCGCGGCACCAACCCGCCCGAAGCCCTGGAGCAGACGACGGCGTTCACGGCGCTGGGACGGCTGGGCACGCCCGAGGACATCGCCGACGTGGTCGCGTTCCTCGCCGGGCCGGACGGACGCTGGATCACGGGCCAGAACATCCGCGCCACAGGCGGTCTCGTCCTCTAGGCAGCCTCTAGGGCGATCTCTAGGCGGTGTCCGACCTGGACCGAGATGTCACGTCGGCGAGGGCTATGTCGTCCTTGGCGTATGAGCATGGCAGCTGACACGGGGGCCGGGTCGTGAACGAGCTCGCGCAGGCCTTCGAGATGGAACGGCCGCGGCTGGTCCGCGTCGCGTACGCGACGCTCGGATCGCTGGCCGAGGCCGAGGACTGCGTCCAGGAGGCGTGGCTGCGGCTGCGCGGCCTGGACGACCCGGGGGAGATCCGCGATCTCCGCGCCTGGCTCGTCCGGACCGTCGGGCGGCTGGCGCTGGACGCGCTCGGCAGCGCGCGGGCCCGCCGGGAGCGCTACGTCGGGACGTGGCTGCCCGAACCCCTGGTCGGGGACGCCGCGCCCACCGCCGACCCGGCCGACCGGGTCACGATGGACGAGCAGGTCAGCATGGCCATGCTCGTCGTCATGGAGAGCCTGTCGCCCGCTGAGCGGACGGCGTTCCTGCTGCACGACGTGTTCGGGCTGCCGTTCGACGAGGTCGCGGAGGTCGTCGGACGGTCGACGGTGGCGGTGCGGCAGCTCGCGTCCCGGGCCCGGCGGCACGTGGCGGAGGGCCGGCCGCGCTTCCCGCCCGCGCCGGACGAGCAGCGGGCGCTGGTCACGGCGTTCCTGTCCGCCTGCCAGAACGGCGACCTCGACGGGCTCATGGACGTCCTGGCGCCCGAGGTCGTGCTCCGCGGCGACGGCGGCGGCAAGGTCAGCACGGTGCCGCGCGTCCTCCGCGGCGCGGACGAGGTGGCCGCGGCGATGCTCGCCTTCAGCGGCGCCCCGATCGCCGGGCTGCGGGTGGCCACGGTCAACGGATCGCCGGGGGTCGTCGCGCGCGGGATCGACGGCAACCTGTCCGTGGCGGCGATCACCGTCGACGCCGGACGGATCGTCGCGATCGACGTCGTCCGCAACCCCGACAAGCTCACCACCGTCCAGGAGCCGCACGCCGGCTGACCCTGCCCACCCGGCCCACGCTGCTCCACCGGTGATCCCGCACGCCCGCGTTCAACTACTGAGAGTAATCAACTGTGAGGGAAAAGTCATGACACTTACGGAGGAAACGCCGACCGAGGCGGTGCGCCCGCCCGCGGGGGTCTTCGCCCGCGTCGCCGGATTCGCTCATCGGCGGCGCTGGCTCGTCCTGGTGCTCTGGGTCGCCGTCCTCGCCGGGGTCTGGGGCGCCGCGTCGGTGACCGGCACCGACTACCGCAACGACTACTCGCTGCCCGGCACCGAGTCCCAGGAGGCCGCCGACCTGCTGGCCGAGCACGGTCTCGGCCGGGCGGGCGACACGATGCAGATCGTCCTGAGCAGCGACGCCGGGCTGAACGACCCCGCCACCAGGCGGCAGGTCGAGGCGATGCTGGCCGAGGTCGCCGCGGTCCCGAAGATCGCAGAGGTGCGCAGCCCGTACGCCGACCCGTCCGCCATCGCGCCCGGCGGCCGGATCGGCTACGCCACGGCGGTGCTGGAGATCCCGTCCAAGCAGATGACCAAGCCCGACAGCGAGCTGGTGTACGAGGCGGCGGCGAAGGCGTCGCGCGACGGGCTCCAGGTCGAGCTGGGCGGCGAGGCCGCGCGGCTGCTCGCCGCGAGCGAGGGCGGGGCGGCCGAGGGCGTCGGGCTGCTCGCCGCGATGGTCGTCCTGGTCCTGATGTTCGGCACGTTCATCGCCGCCGGGCTGCCGATCATGACCGCGGTGTTCGCCGTCGGGTCGACGCTCGGCGCGATCGTGCTGGCGTCGCACGTGTTCACGATCGCCGAATGGACGCCGTACGTGATGATCCTCGTCGGGCTCGGCGTCGGCATCGACTACGCGCTGCTCGTCTTCGCCCGGTATCGGGGCGAGCTGGTGAAGGGCACCCCGCCGGGCCAGGCGGCCGTCGCCGCGCTGGACGTCGCGGGCCGGACGGTGTTCTTCGCGGGCTGCACCGTGATCCTCGCACTGCTCGGGCTGGTGGCGCTCGGCCTCGGGTCGCTGCAGGGCATGGCGCTGTCGGTGGCATTGACGGTGCTGGTGACGATGCTCGCGTCCCTCACCCTGCTGCCCGCGCTGCTCGGCGTGTTCGGGAAGCGGTTCGCGCGCCAGTTCACCGAGCGGGCCGCGCGGCGGGCCGCCAAGGGCAAGGCGGAGGAGGGTGCGCTGTGGCGGCGCGTCGGCGTCCTGGTGCAGCGGCGTCCGATGGCGGCGCTGCTGGTGGCCGGCGTGCTGCTGGGGGCGCTCGCCGTCCCGGCGCTGGGCATGCGGTTCGGGTTCGCGGACGCCGGCAACGACCCGCGCGACACGACGAGCCGCGAAGCCTACGACCTGCTGTCGCAGGGGTTCGGGCCCGGATTCAACGGGCCGCTCCTGCTGGTGGTGCAGGGCGGCGAGGGAGGCCCCGCGCAGGCGGGCGCGGCGGTCTCGCAGGCGCTCCGGGACGTCGGCGGCGTCAAGGCCGCGGGCGCGCCGGTCGCCGCGCCGGACGGGCGGATCGCCACCATGCTCGTCTTCCCTGCCTCGTCCCCGCAGGCGGAGGAGACGACCGAGCTCGTCTCGGCGCTCCGCGACGACGTCCTGCCCGGGGTGTCGGCGCAGACCGGCGCGAACGTGCTCGTCGGCGGGGCGACCGCCGCGGCCGAGGACTACTCGGCGAAGGTCGCGGACCGCATGCCGCTGTTCATGGCGATCGTCGTCGGGCTGTCGGTCGTCCTGCTGATGGCGGTGTTCCGGTCCGTGCTGATCCCGCTGAAGGCGGCGCTGCTGAACCTGCTGAGCATCGGCGCGGCGCTCGGCGCGATGAAGCTGGTCTTCCAGGACGGGCGGTTCGGCGCCGACGCCGCGCCGATCGAGGCGTACCTGCCGGTGATGGTGTTCGCGATCGTGTTCGGGCTGTCCATGGACTACGAGATCTTCCTGGTGTCCCGGATGCGGGAGGAATGGCTCCGGACCGGGGACGCGGCGCACGCCGTCCGCGAGGGGCTGGCCCACACCGGGTCGGTGATCACCGCGGCCGGGGCGATCATGGTCGTCGTGTTCGGCGCGTTCATGCTCAGCCCCGAGCGGCTGCTGCAGCAGACCGGCTTCGGGATGGCCGTGGCCGTCTTCGTGGACGCCGTGATCATCCGCTGCCTGATCGTGCCGGCGGTGATGCGGCTGCTCGGCCGGCACGCCTGGTGGTTCCCGCGCCCACTGGACCGCCTGCTGCCCAACGTCCAGGTCGAGAAGGCCTGACAGAACGGGCACACGAGCCCGCCGCCCGGACGCGTCACCGGGTGGCGGGCTCCTCCTCTTCGCGCTTCTTCTCGCGGCGCTTGCGCAGGGTCCCGGGGCGGGCCTTCTCCTCCGGGTGGTGATGGACGCGGACGAGGCTGGCCCCCGTGGTGAACAGCAGGATCGCCAGGATCACGCCCAGCGACAGCGGCGTCGGGATCTCCGGGATCGACTCGGTGACGTCCTCGTGCAGGAAATGCAGGATCAGCTTGACGCCGATGAACCCCAGGATCGTCGACAGCCCGATCGTCAGGTAGACGAGCCGTTCCAGCAGCCCCTCGATGAGGAAGTACAGGGCTCGCAGGCCGAGGAGGGCGAACGCGTTGGCGGTGAAGACGATGAACGGCTCCTTCGTCACGCCGAACACGGCGGGGATGGAGTCGAGCGCGAACAGGACGTCCGTGCTGCCGATCGCGACGAACACCAGCAGCAGCGGCGTCGCCACGCGGCGGCCGTCCTCGTGCGCGAGCATCCGGCCGCCGTGGAAGTCGGTGCTCACCGGGAACAGCTTGCGGGCGCGCCGGACGAAGAAGGTGTCCTCGACGTCGGGCTCCTCGTTGCGGTGCCGGACGAGCTGGACCGCCGTCCAGATCAGGATCAGCCCGAAGAGCAGGAACGTGAACGAGAACAGGTTGATCGCCGCAGCGCCGACCGCGATGAGAATGGCCCGCAGGATGAGCGCCGCCGCGATGCCGAACAGCAGCGTCTTCTGCTGGAACTCCGCGGGCACCGCGAACCGCGCCATGATGATCACGAAGACGAAGAGGTTGTCGACCGACAGGCTCTTCTCGACGACCCAGCCGGAGAAGTACTCGGTGCCCGCCGTCGTCCCGGCGAGGATCCACACGGCGAGGCCGAACAGCAGCGCGACGGTGATGTAGAACACCGACCAGAACGCGGCCTCCCGGAGCCCGACCGCGTGCGGGCGCCGGACGGCGACGAGAAGGTCGAACACGAACAGCGCGATGATCAGGGCGATCGTCGCGCCCCAGGCCCATGCGGGTATGTCGACCATCCGGCGGCTCCACTCGGTAGGGGCGTCGGCTTCCCGAGACCGCGCCCTCGGAGGGCGCGCCCTCGCCTCCGTCCAGTGGATCTATATCCGTTCTGCGGCGCTTATACCTTCGCCCCGGCCGCCCCGGCACTCACGCGGATCTGAGTATCCGCGCCGATGCGGCCGCCACCTGCGGACGGTCAGGATGCGGGCATGAACACGTCCCGATGGCTCCCCTTCGCGCTCCTGGCCAAGGCGGCCCTGGCCGCCCTGCTCGCCCTCGCCGTCGCCTTCCCCGAATGGGACCGGTTCGCGGACAAGGCGATGGGCGCCCGCGTGGCCGCCTACCCCGCCGCCGTCATGCTCGTCACCCTGATCTGGGCGCTGCGCGGACGGGCCAGGGCGTTCCCGTGGGACGTCGACCTCCTCGTGACCGCGCCGTTCCTCATCGACGTCGCGGGCAACGCCGCCGACCTCTACGACACCATCGGATGGTTCGACGACGCCTGCCACTTCACGAACTGGGCCCTGCTGTGCGCCGCCGCCGGGCTGGCCCTCCGCCGCTCGGGCGGCCTCACCGGCTGGACGCTGGCGCTGACCTGCGCCGGGACCGGCGCGATCGCGGCGATCGTCTGGGAGTTCATCGAGTACGGCGTCTTCATCCTCGACACCCCCGAGGCCGTCACCGCCTACCGCGACACCATCGGCGACCTCACGCTCGGCCTCAGCGGGGCCGTGGTGGCGGGCCTGGCAGTCGCCGCCTCCACCCGCAGGGGCGGGTCAGTAGACGAGCGCCTGTCAGTAGACGAGCGCCTGGACGCCGTCCGTGGTGATCTCCTCGACGAACGTCGGCGCCCCGGCGATGCGGACGCCGGGCAGGACGTCGTCCGGGCCGATGTCGCGGCGGGCCGCGCACTGCGTGCAGAGGGTGACGCGCCCGGCGCTGAGGACGACGGTCAGAAGGTCGTCCAGGGGAGTGGCGTGCGGCAGTGAGAACTCGGCCGCGCGTCCCGGCAGCGCGAACCACGCGGACTCGCCGGTCAGCCAGAGGGACACCGGCACCCCGCTCGCGGCGGCCGCCGCGGCCACGGTGAACGCCTGGTTGCAGCGCTCGGGGGCGTCCGCGCCCGCCGTCACCTTGATCACCAGCGGTCTCGCCATGGTTGAACTGTAGCCCGGCGGGGCGCGTAGCATCCTGCGGTATGGGTGGGATGCTGAACGCGGGGATCCTCGTCGTCTTCCTGGGGCTCGTGGTGGTCTCCGCCGTCCTGCTGGTGATCCGCCTCAGCCGCCTCAAGTGATCGTCGGACGCCCTTGGATGATCGGACGCCGCTACGCTCGGTGCCCATGGATCCTGAGCTGCATCCGGACCTCGAGCCGCTGAAGTTCCTCCTCGGCACCTGGGAGGGCGCCGGAGTCGGCGGCTATCCCACGATCGAGTCGTTCAACTTCGGGCAGGAGCTGTCCTTCACCCACATCGGGAAGCCGTTTCTGAGCTACGCGAGCCGGACCTGGCTGATCGAGGAGGACGGCACGCTCGGGCGTCCGCTGGCCACCGAGACGGGCTACTGGCGGCCGCGTCCCGACAACCAGGTCGAGGTGACGCTGGCCCACCCGACCGGCATCGTCGAGATCTACGTCGGCACCGTCGCGTTCAGCCGGATCGAGTTGCGGACGGACGTCGTCGCGCGCACCGAGTCGGCCAAGGAGGTGACGGGCGGCCACCGGCTGTACGGCATGATCGGCGAGGACCTCGGCTGGGCCTACGACATGGCGGCCGTGGGCCAGAAGCTCCAGTCCCACCTGTCCGCGCAGCTCAAGAGGGTCGGCTGAGCCGCCCACGAAGGTCGCCTGAGCAGCCGAGAAGGTCGCCTGAGCGGCCCGAGAAGGTCGCCGGACATGAACGATCCCCGGACCTTCCCGCATGGGCGGGCGATGGACAGGACGGGTCCATCGGTCCGGGGACCGGGTAACTGCCTGGGATTCGCCGGTCACCGTCGCGACCGGTTGCCACCGCCGATGGCGGCGGCGCCGAGGCGGAACGGCGACTAGCGGACAGTCACCTCGCGAGTCCTACAAGAAACCATTGTTTAGGACCACCTCCTTTCGCGCGTACCTCGCACGCTATGTGAGCCCCCCGCGGCGGGGCAAGCAGGTTTTCCGCGGGCTGAACGCGAGCCGCGGCGGGCGTCCGGCATGGGGAGCCGCTCGGCGGGACGGGCGGCGGCGCTCGGGATCTAGACTCGGGGCATGGTCGATTCGTGGCAGGAGGAGCTGCGGGCGAAGGGGTACCGGGTCACCCCCCAGCGCCAGCTGGTCCTTGAGGCGGTCACCAACCTGGAGCACGCGACCCCCGAAGAGATCTGCACGGAGGTGCAGCGCACCGCCCGCGGCGTGAACATCTCCACCGTCTACCGGACGCTCGAGCTGCTCGAAGAGCTCGGGCTGGTCAAGCACGCGCATCTCGGGCACGGCCCGCCGAACTACCACGTCGCGGCCGAGGCCGAGCACATCCATCTCGTGTGCCGGGGCTGCCACACCGTCCAGGACGTCGACCCGAGGGCCGCGTCCGGACTGGCCGAGGGCCTCCTGCGCGACTTCGGCTTCGAGACGGACGTGCACCACCTCACGGTCTACGGACGGTGCAAGGACTGCCGCGCGACATAACCTGGGTGCATGGAGAGCCCGCTGCTGCAGTCGCCCGGAGCCGTCCCCGCCGATGCGCCCGACCAGGAGGTCGCCGCGCACTACGGCGAACCCGCGCAGGAGCAACGCGCGCTGGAGGACGGGACGGCGTTCGCCGACCGGAGCAACCGGGGCGTCGTCCGCGTCTCCGGCCCGGACCGGCTGAGCTGGCTGCACAGCCTCCTCAGCCAGCACCTGGACGCCCTGAAGCCGTTCGACCCGACCGAGGCGCTGCTGCTCGGCCCCAACGGCCACATCGAGCACCACCTCTTCTTGATCGACGACGGCGAGGCCGTCTGGGCGCACGTGGAGCCCGGCGCGGCGCCCGCCCTCGTGGAGTTCCTCGACCGGATGCGCTTCATGCTCCGCGTCGAGGTCGCCGACCTGTCTGACGACTACGCCGTGATCACCGTCCCGGGGCCCGCCGGGCAGGGCGAACTCGCCTGGCCGGACGTCGCCGGAACCGTCACCCGGATCGTCCCGCGAACCGAGTTCCCGGAGGGCCTGCGGCCTGCCGGGCTCTGGGCGTACGAGGCGCTCCGGATCGCCGAGCACCGCCCCCGCCTCGGCCTCGACACCGACCACCGGACGATCCCGCACGAGGCGGGCTACGTCGAGACGGCCGTCCACCTGAACAAGGGCTGCTACCGGGGGCAGGAGACCGTCGCCCGCGTCCACAACCTCGGGCGCCCGCCGCGCCGCCTGGTCTTCCTCCATCTGGACGGAAGCGTCGACCGGCTGCCCGCCCAGGGCGCCCCCGTCGAGATCCCCGGCGGGCGGACGGTCGGTTTCGTCGGCTCGTCGGCCCGCCACCACGAGCTGGGCCCGATCGCGTTGGCGCTGGTCAAGCGGAACGTCCCGGTGGACGCCGAGCTTCTGGCGGACGGCGTCGCGGCGGCGCAGGAGGTCGTCGTGTCGCCGGAGACCGGCGCGAACGCGCAGATCGATCTTCGGCGGCGGCCCGCGAAACACGGGTAGAACTCCGACCTCTGGGGCAAAATCGTCTGAGTCAGCCGATTTCTGACCGGCCGTGCCCAGGGGAAGGCGGATTTCTACCGATGGTCCCGAACCTGGGGAAAGAGCCACCGGCGGCCAGAAAGGGAGCCCGGCGCCTGCCGCGCAGGGAGTCCGCACTGGTGTGGTGGGCCCTGTTCGCCGCGTTCGCCGGTATCGCCCTGTGGTTGCAGTCATGGCGCGTCGCGCTGCTCGGGCTGCTGACGTGGTGCCTGTACGAGTTCGTCCTCGTCCCGACGCTGTGCCGGGTGCTGAAACGAGAGGGCTATCCCTGCGCGGAACGCGTCCGCGGACGCCTCTTCGCCTGCGGCCCAGGCCACCAGCAGCTGAAGAACGACGCGCTGTGGCGGCTCGTAGGCCTCCGCGACCCCTTCCAGAAGAACGACGAGGACCCCGAGACCGGCGGCGTCGTCCACTCCCCGTACGTCCGCGGACGCCTCACCCAGGCCGACCGCGCCCTCATCCTCCTCGCCGCCCTCGGCACGCTCGCGGCCCTGATCGGCACGATCTACGGCTTCCGCTGACCACCCCGCCCGGCTAGACGTCCACGATCAGCGTGATGGGGCCGTCGTTGACGAGGGCGACCTTCATGTCCGCGCCGAACTCGCCCGTCTCGACCTTCGCGCCGAGGGCCCTCAGCTCGTGGACGACCGCGTCCACCAGCGGCTCCGCGACCGGCCCGGGAGCAGCAGCGGTCCACGTCGGGCGGCGCCCCTTACGGGCGTCCCCATAAAGCGTGAACTGGCTCACGACAAGCAGCGGCGCGTTCACGTCCGAGCACGATTTCTCGTCCTGCAGAATCCGCAGGCCCCACAATTTCGCCGCCAGCCTGCGGGCCTTCCCGGTGTCATCGTCATGCGTCACGCCGACGAGGACGAGGAGCCCCGGCCCCTCGATCGCCCCGACGACACGTCCGCCCACGGACACGCTGGCCTGGCTCACCCTCTGGACTACCGCACGCATGACCATGCATTCTGCCGCCATGGGAGCAACGACGCTCATCACGGTGGCGCCGACGGGGGCGGAGTCCGCGAAGGCGGACGTTCCGGGCCTGCCCGTCACCCTGGATGAACTGGTCCAGACGGCCAAGGAGTGCGAGGCGGCCGGCGCGGCCGTGATCCACGTGCACATCCGCGACGACGACGCGCGGCCCACCCTCGACCTGTCCCGGCTGCGGGACACGGTGCGGGCGCTGCGGGAGAGCACGGGGCTGATCGTCCAGCTGTCCACGGGCGGCGCGGTCACCGACCCGTACGAGGACCGCCTCCGCGTCCTGGACGCCGAACCCGACATGTGCTCGCTCACCTGCGGGACGGTCAATTTCGGAGACGACGTGTTCATGAACCCCTGGCCGTTCATGATGGAGCTCTACCAGCGCACCCAGGCGATGGAGGTCGTCCCGGAGTTCGAGCTGTTCGATCTCGGCCATGTCTCCGCGCTGCACCGCCTCTTGGACAAGTACGGGCTCCCGTATGGCGGGCACGTCCATTGCGACCTGGTGATGGGCGTCCCAGGCGGCATGCCCGGCGACGCACAGACGCTCGTCGCCGCCGTCGAGGCCCTCCCGGACGGAGCGACGTGGTCGGCCACCGGCATCGGCCGCACGTCCCTGCCCGTCCTCCTCGCCGCCCTCTCGGCGTGCGGGCACCTGCGAGTCGGCATGGAGGACACGGTCACGTACGCGAAGGGCCAGCCGGTCACGGCGAACGTCCAACTCGTAGAACGCGCCGCCCAGGCCGCTCACCTGGCACAACGCCCACCGATGCCGTCCGCGGACGCTCGCGTTCTTCTCGGGGTCGGATCGCGGTGAGCTGAGAAGAATCTACCGACGATCTACTACTGATCGTAATTAAATCACTACTCTTCGCACATATTCCGAGTGCACGAATTCGCCGACACTCGGAAGGAATCACCTGTCATGCGCTTCACTCGACGCCCCGTCGCCTCGCTCGGGGTTCTGGCCGCCGCGGCTGCCACCGGTCTGATGACGGCCCCTGCCGCCAACGCTCATACCGACGCCGGGCAGGGGACCGCCGTCCAGGCCCCCGCCGGCAGCCTGCACGCCTGGAGGGGCTACCCGGGAGGGCCGCCCGACCAGGTCTTCGACGGCTTCGAATGCCAGAAGACCGACTACCGGTACCAGGCTTGGAAGGTCGTCAGCGACGGGCCGCCCGAGCTGTGGATGGGCTTCAACGACCCCAACTGCGAGGATGCCAGCGGGTTCTTCAACCCCGGCGGCGAGCCGGAGTTCCGTCACGGCGTCGGTTCCGTCCAGCGGTTCCGCTGACCATCTCGGGCCGTCCGGACGCCTGATCGGCTGACGGCGCCCCGGCGACCTGCACGCGCAGGACGCCGGGGCGTCGTGGTCGAGGTTCTCTGGGCGGGGCTGGGTAGTCGACCATGGAGGCAGCCGGACGCGGAGGAGGGGCAGTGGTGGAGATCAATCCTGTGCTGGTCGAGGTGGAGCGGTCGGGGTTCGTGGAGTCCCGGCATCGCGGGGCGGCCATCGGGTTCGGTGCCGACGGGACGGTCACGGTGCGGGCCGGGGACCCGGACGTGCCGATCTTCCCGCGCTCGGCGAACAAGCCGATGCAGGCCGTCGCGATGCTGCGGGCCGGGCTCGACCTGGACGGCGAGCTGCTCGCGCTCGCCGCCGGCAGCCACTCGGGCGAGGACTTCCACGTCGAGGGGACGGAGAAGATCCTCGCCGGCGCCGGGCTGGTGGCCGACGACCTGCGCTGCCCGGAGAGCTGGCCGCTCGACCCCGAGACGCAGCAGGACGTCGCACGGAGCGGCGGCGGGGCGTCACGGCTGCGGATGAACTGCTCCGGCAAGCATGCCGCCATGCTCGCCACGTGCGTGGCGGTCGGCTGGCCTACCGCGTCCTACCTCGACGTTGACCATCCGTTGCAGGTCGCCGTCCGGGAGACGGTGGAGGAGCTGGCCGGTGAGCCGGTCACGGCGGTCGGGGTCGACGGGTGCGGCGCGCCGCTGTTCGCCGTGTCGACGTCCGGGGTGGCGCGGGCGTTCCGCGCGCTCGTCCTGGCCGGTCCAGGGACGCCCGAATGGCAGGTCGCGGAGGCGATGCGGACGCATCCGCAGTGGACGTCCGGCACGCGGCGCGAGGAGCGGCGGCTGATGGACGCCGTCCCCGGCCTGCTGGTCAAGTGCGGTGCGGAGGGCGTCGACGTGTTCGCGCTGCCCGGCGGCCGGGCCGGCGCCGTCAAGATCGACGACGGGGCGATGCGGGCCCGGACGCCCGTCACCGTCGCGCTCCTGCGCGCCCTCGACGTCCACGAGGGCGTGCCGGAGCTGGACGCGGCGGCGCTGGACGAGCTGGCCGTGGTCGAGGTGCGCGGGGGAGACGGCGTCGTCGGCGCCATCCGTCCGGCTCCGGGCGTCTTCGGCCGGTAGGCGGCCAGCCCGGGCTAGCCCGGTAGCGGCCACCCCGGGGCTAGGCGGGGCCGCCGCTCCGGGTCTCCTTGCCCTTGGCGGCCTCTTCGTCCTTGAGCTCCTCGAACTCCGCCTTGAAGATCGTCTGCTCGTACATGACGCCGTCCGGCCACGGGTTCTTCGGCTCCCGGCCTGGCTGGGGGTTGTCGCGCCGGAACTCCTCGTGCTGCGACTCCCGGCTCGGCGGGTAGCTGTGCGAGAACATGCCGGGCCGGTAGGTGTACGTGCCGCCCTGCTCCATCCCGCGATGGTTGTGCTGGTCGTTCCTGCGCTCGGGGTGGATCTTCCGGGACGACGCCAGCACCGTCATGGAGAGCCGTCCGACCAGCGCCACCACGGCGACGACCGGGATGATCCACGCCCACCAGTGGGCGCCGCGCGGGGCCGTCTCCGCCAGCACGGGGTCGGCCAGGATCGTGGCGAGCATGTCGGACCACCTCCCGGTGGTGTATCGGCCTGGGCACGGGGTCAATTAGGGATGTGTCCGCTTATTTCCGCGTTAACCCCATCGGTGGCCGGTTCGCCCGTCCCGCGGGCGGTCCCGCCGATCGTGCGGTTGCGTCCCGCCGCCAGTCCGGGCAGCGCCATCAGGGCGCAGACGAGCAGCACCGCGGCCATCGGAACGGTCCAGCCGTCCGTGGCGTCGTGCAGCGCGCCGATCGCGAGCGGGCCGAGCGCCGCGATGACGTAGCCGATTCCCTGCGCCATCCCGGACAGCTGCGCCGCGACCTGGGCGTCGTGCGCCCGCAGGCCGATGAACGACAGCGCGGACGCGAACCCGAGGCCCTGCCCCAGCCCGAGGACGACCGTCCACCCCCAGACGGACTCGATCGGCGCCCACGTGGCGCCGGCGAACCCCAGCATGGACAGCGCGACCGTGGCGACCACCAGCGGGCGCTGGTCGCGCGTCCGCCGGGCCAGCACCGGGACGGCCAGCGACCCGACCGCCTGGAGCCCCGCCGCGAGGGCCAGGACGTACCCGGCCGTCGTCTCGTCCATCCCGCGGTCCTGGCACAGGGTCGGGAGCCAGCCGAGGACGACGTACGCCAGCAGCGACTGCATTCCCATGAACACCGTGACCTGCCAGGCCAGCCTGGAGCGCCACAGCCGCGCCGCCATCCCGCGCGCGGACGTCACCGGCGGGGCGGACCGCGCGGCGTGCGCGGCCCGGCGCGCCCTCGGCAGCCAGACCAGCCCCGCGAGCGCGGCCGGGATCGCCAGCAGGCCCAGCGGCAGCCGCCAGGACGCGTCGAAGGCGTCCTCGATCGGCACGGCGAGGCCGGACGCGACGGACGCCCCGGCCGACACGGCGACCGTGTACACCGCCGTCACCGTCGTGATCCGCGCCGGATGGTCCCGCTTGATGATCGCGGGCATCGCGATGTTGCCGACGCTGATCGCGATCCCGGCGAGCAGCGAGCCGGCGAACAGCGGGAACGGGGCGTCCAGCAGGCGCAGCACGAGCCCGGCGACGAGCAGCGCCATCGCGGTGACCAGCAGCGTCTCGCTGCGCGGCGGGCGGCGCAGGAACGCCGCGACGAGCCCGTACGAGCCGAAGAAGGCCAGCGGCAGCGTGGTGAGGGCCCCGGCCGCCGTCCCGGACAGGCCGAACGCGTCCCTGATCTCGGTCAGCACGGGCCCGACCGCCGCGATCGCCGGACGGAGGTTGACCGCCACGAAGACGATCATCAGCAGGGCCCCGGCGAGCCCGGCCCGCCGGTGCCGGCCGGTCCGCGCCTCCGTCACCGTCCCGCCCCGGCGTCGGCGTTCGCGGCCGGCGCCTCGGCGTTCGCGTCCGGCGTCTCGCGGGCGGCCAGCGTTTCCAGGACGACCAGGGTCGGCTCGACCACAGCCGCCGCCGCCGACGCCGCGGCCTGCGGGTCGGCGGCGGCGATCGCGTCCAGGACGGCGCGGTGCGCGGCGGGACCGGCCTCCGGCACCTCGCGGTCGAGCCTGATCGCGCGCATCGACTCGTGGAGCCGGTCGATGAAGTAGCGCATCGCCTCGATCAGCACCGGGTTCCCGGACGCCTCGGCGATGCCCAGGTGGAACGCCGCGTCGGCGGCTCCGAACGCGTCCGGCTCGGTGGCCTCGTCGCGGGCGCGGAGCAGCTCTTCGAGGCGCGCCAGATCGGCGTCGGTGCGGCGCCGCGCCGCGAGCCGCGCGGCCTGGACGTCGTAGGCGAGCTGCAGCTCGAAGAAGTCCCGGATGGACGCGCGGGCCAGCCGGCGCAGCAGCGGACGAGGGTTGGCCGTGCTGCGGACGTACGTCCCGTCCCCGCGCCGCACCTCCAGCACCCCGACGTGCGTCAGCGCCCGGATCGCCTCCCGGACCGCCGGACGGCTCACGCCGAGCTGCGCGGCCAGGTCCAGCTCGGCGGGGATGCGCCGTCCGACCGGCCAGGAGCCGTCGCTGATCTGGGCCTGGAGCTGATCGAGCACGGCGTCGACCGTCGACCCGCCGGGAACGGGACTCAAACCCACAAAAGCCTCCAAAGTAAGACGTCAGACATCTTACTTAGAGGAATTCGGAGATTTCGGGCGGGTTCGGGTTGGAACCCGCGGCGACCGCCGGGAGGGGTCTCGGCGATCACCGCGGGCGCGGACGACGCCCGCCGGACGGGGTGTGGGGCGTGGGAACCGATCCGGCGGGCGTCGCATCCTTGCCGGCGCTTTGATCGTCTACGGCATCAGCGGGGCGGGTGTCAGCGGGGGGACGGTGTCAGCGGGGCGCGGGCGGGACCGGGTCGCGGCGCGTCCGCTGCGACGGGCTGCCCGAGAGCACTCCGCCCTGCACGGGCCCGCGATGCGGCAATCCAGAGGACCTCCCCTTGGGGCGATGCGGCGGCCGGCGCGATGCGAGCAGCGTTGCCACGACCCAGAGGATGACGGCCACGAAGATGACCGCAGGCCCGATGGCCAGGAAGTACGCGTCCCCGAGGCGGGTGGAGTCGGCGAGGACGGGGCTGGGGAGCATGAGGAACACCTCCTCGCCCCAGCCCCTACCCGCCGTCAGATCTTTAACCGTCCGGCCGCTTTTCGGTCGCCGTCCCCGGAGGAAACGGGCCTCACAGGCCGCGGGACTGGGAGATGGAGCCGGAGGTCGCGAGGGTGAAGGTCCGCATCGACTCGGCGAACTTCGACAGGTCCCATTCGGCTGGGCCCTCGTACCAGTAGAGGTTGTCGGCGCCCTCGGCCCGCTCGCCCGCGTCCTTCACCGTCTCGGCCCACTTCGGGACGGCGTCGAACACCACCGCGTACGGCAGGAACCGCGAGAACAGCGCGATCCGCTGCTGGGACGCGACCGCGTCGCCGTCCGGCATGGCGCCGCGCTCCAGGAACGCGCGGAATCCGATGGTGTGCGCGAGGACCGTGGCGCCGCGCGCCGTCTTCGCCGGCATGTACTGGCCGCCGAACGCCAGCGCCGCGCCCGCGATGATCAGCGCGAGCCCGGCGAGGGCCCATTCGGTGGTGAGGGCGAGCGCGACGGTCCCGGCGACGCCGAGCAGGGTGATCAGGACGCCCGCGACCGTCCACCGGGACCGGACCGTGTCGGGCCGCCGCGCGAACCAGCCCTGCTTCACCACGTCGTCGTACATCGCGGACCTGACCTGGGCGAGCTTCGTCGCGAACGTCCCGCCGAGCTGCGACAGCTTGACCGCGTCGCGGCCGCTGCCGTCGGGGGCGGTGAGCAGCGCGTCCAGCAGGATCCGCTCGTAGGGCAGCAGGTCGACCTGCGGGCGGCCCAGGCGGCGCAGCGTCCAGTCGAGGCGGCCGGTGCTGGCCCTGTCCTCCTCCTCGATCAGCAGGTAGCCGCGGACCGCGAGGTCCACGATCGTCGCGGTCACGTCGATCACGTCGGCCTGCTCGTCGATCAGCGTGCCGATCTGGCCGGGACGCACCCCGTCCGGCGGCTCGAACTCCGCCCCGGCGAGCGGCGCGTGATCGCCCTCGACGGCGTGCTTCCCCACGACCCGGGCGTCGCGCCCGCGGAGCATGTACAGCGCGGCCAGGCCGCCGCCGAGCAGCACCAGCAGGCCGATCAGCGCGCCGCCGGTGACGGCGTTGACGGAGAACGCCGTCGCGATCGTGTGGCGCCGCTCGTAGATCGCCCGGCCGCCGGTCGTCCCGGCCGGGAGGCCCGCGACGACCGTGAGGTACTCGCCGGGCAGCATCCCCTGCTGCGCGTAGACGCCCTGCGTGTGCGTGTGGTTCGTGTAGTACTGCGTGCAGCCGATCGTGCTGCCGATCGGCCCGGTGAAGCAGTTGACGTTGCGGATCGTCGCGCCGCCGTCGACGGTCGCGCGCGCCTCGTCCACCGGGACCTTCCAGCCGCCGATCACCGGCCAGCGCAGCTCCTCCGCCGCGCCCATCGGCGTGATCGCGCCGCGCACGTCGTACTCCAGCACGATCGTGCGGTTCCCGGTCAGCTTCTGCCCGCCCGTCACCGAAACCGTCGTGCTGGTGTCCTTGCTGGACGAGCCGACCTTGGTAGGCCCGCCGTCCGGGCTACTCGCCCGCAGGTTCTCGATCTTGTAGACGCGGTCCTCGGTGAGGCTCTCGTGGCTGCGCGTCGGGAACGTCCGGTCGAAGCCCTTGCCGCCGTCGAACCGGTAGACGATGGTCTCCTTCACCCGGGTCACACCACCCTTGCCCGTGGTGAGCACGGCCTCGTCCTTCAGGACGCGTTCCGGCGCGGCGATCCGCCCCCGCGCGGCCTCCGCCGGTTCCGCCGCCGAAGCGGAAACGCAGGTCGACGCGGACAGAACGGCCGTTGCCGAAAGAGCACCCGACAACACCGCAACCACCGGCCGCAACCGGAACATCGCCGCAAGAGCAGACATGGCCGCAAATGGTATCGGCAATGCGTGCGATGATTCTCTGCTGTGACTCCTCCGCCCCCTGAAGGGGGCGGCTTCTCGCTAAGCCGCTTCCGCAGCCTCACGAAGGGCAAGCCCTGCCCTGAGGATGTTGATCGCCGCGTTCACGTCGGCGTGCGAGGTGTTGGCGGGGTTCACCGCGATGAGCTCTCGACCGGCGCTTTCAGCCTTGTGCGCGAGGACCGTCAGGATCACCCCCCAACCCGCATCCAGGATCGAACGGTTCAGCCCCGATTTGGCCGCGACACGACGCCCGGGCTCGTCGATGGTGCCGGAGGCCGAGCGGATCATGTTCGCGATCCGCAGGTCCTCATGCACGATCACGTCGTGGTCACGGACCAGCCGCAGAGCGGTCTTGTGGGCGGTGTCGAGGCGCTGACGGCGGACTCTGGCGTGCAACGCGGCGACACGGCGGACCGCCCTGCGGCGCCGGTTCGACCCGCGTTCGCAGCGCGCCAGGTCGCGCTGCGCAGCGGCGAGCCGGTCGGCCGCCGACCGCAGGTGGCGCGGGTTGGCCAGGTGCTTACCGCCACTGGTCGTCACCAGGGACGCCACACCCAGGTCGACGCCTACGGCAGCGCCGGTCGCGGGCAGCGGCTGCGCAGGCACGTCTTCACACGAGAGGATCACGAACCAGCGTGCCCCTTCCCGCTTCACCGAGATCGTCTTCACCGTTCCGGCGACGGGCCGGTGCTGGTGGACGCGGACGTGCCCGACGCCCAGCAGGTATACGCGGGTGGCGGGTTCGTGGGGCCGGGAGTCCCAGCACGCGCCGTTCTTACGGGCGGGCCATTCGATGGTGTCGAACCGGCCCCTGCCCTTGAAACGCGGGTAGCCGGGGCATCTCCCGTCCTTGACACGGCGGAAGAACGCGGCGAACGCCCGTTCGAGACGCCGCAGCGTCTGCTGTTGGGAACCGGCCGACCAGCGGCCCTGTCCGCCGGGGTCGGCGCGGCGGACCTCCTTCAGTTCGGCGGACTGGTCGCCGTACCGGACCGTGACCCCGGCCGCCCGGTAGGCGGTCCGGCGGTGTTCGAGGGCGGCGTTGTAGAGCTGCCGGTGGTCCTCCAGGCACGCGGCGAGCGTCCCGGCCTGACGGGCGGTCGGGCGCAGCAGGAACCTGAACGACCGCCTCACCGTCTGCGTCGCCGGTCTTCGGTGCGCAGCCCCTCGCCCAGAAGAAGACACGCGGCTGCGTTGATCGAGACGCCCGCCTCTTCGGCGTACTCCTCGATCCGCCGTTTCAGCGCGGGCGGAACCCGAAGGTTCAGCGACTCGCGGGGTGCCCCTCTAGCCACAACCATGATGCTTCCACTTTTCGAAGGGAGGGAGCGCGGACGCGCTCACGGCCTCAGGCCCAGTGCACCCTCCGCGCAACCGTGATGGCTGGTCAGTACCCTCCCCCGCCACCGCGGCGTCCGGCGCAGCCGTACGGCGGTCCCGGCTACGGCCACGGTCCGTCCGGCTACGGTCCGCCCCCTGTCTACGGGCGGCCGGGACCGCCCCCGCCGCCCGGGCCGCCCTATCCGCCGCGTCCGCCCGGGCCGTACGGGCAGCCGCAGTATCGGTATGTTCCGGTGCGGCCGCGGCCGCGGCGGAGTGCCGGGGGGACGATCGCGGGGATCTTCGGCGGCCTCACCGCGATGATCGTCCTCGGGATCCTCGGGCTCACCCTGTTCGCCGGGCAGGACGGCGTGTCCGGCACCAGGACCACCACCTCGTCCGGCGGCGGGTCGTCCCCGCGCGAGCAGGCCACCGACAGCAGGCTCTACAAGACGGGCGCGCTGACGCCGGTGAGCTGCGCGCTGCCCCAGATCCAGCAGAGCGCCGCGTCCATGCGCCGGTTCATGGACGTGCTGAGCGACTGCCTGGACGTCGCGTGGTCGAAGCAGTTCGAGAAGGCCGGGATCCCGTTCGAGAAGCCCGACCGCGTGTTCTGGCAGGAGCCGGGACGCAGCCCGTGCGGCACCTACCCGGCGCCCGGCGCGTCCGCGTTCTACTGCCCGGCCAACAACACCATGTACGTGGGGCTCCGGCATGTCGTCGAGACGTCGGGCGGCGAGCCGCTCTCCCACTACGCGGTGTTCGCGCGGGTCATCGCCCACGAGTACGGGCACCACGTCCAGGACCGCGCGGGCATCCTGCTGTACGCCGACCGGCGGATGGAGTCCGCCGACACCGGCACCCGCAACGAGGCGAGCCGCCGCATCGAGCTGCAGGCGCAGTGCTTCGCCGGCGCGTTCCTCGGCTCGGAACGCGCCACGCTGCCGATGACGCGGGAGCAGTACATCGCGATGATCAGCGACCTGCGCGGCCGCGGCGAGGACCGGCTGCCCCCGGACGAGCGCGACCACGGCCTCGGACGCCACTACGCGGGCTGGGTCGTCGCGGGCTACGACGGCCGCCGCCTGACCGTGTGCAACACCTGGACGGCCCCGTCCTCCAAGGTCAGCTAGCCCCGAAGGGTCAAGCGGCCGCCATGTGAGGGGACTCACCCGGCAAGTGCTAGCTATGCTGCTTGCAATTGCAAGCAGCATGACGCAGGGTGGGAGACATGGCTGGTTCGAAGGTCGGCTCGATCGGGGAGTACATCCGGGAACAGCGGACGCGGGCGAAGATCTCGCTGCGTCAGCTCGCGGACGTCTCGGGCATATCCAACCCGTACCTGAGCCAGATCGAGCGCGGCCTGCGCAAGCCGAGCGCCGAGATACTGCAGCAGATCGCGAAGGGGCTGCGGATCTCCGCCGAGGCGCTGTACGTGCAGGCCGGAATCCTGGAGGCCCGCGAGGCCGACACGGATCTGCAGGCCGCCGTCCGCGCCGACGTCCTCCTCACGGAACGGCAGAAGCAGGTTCTGCTCGACATCTACGCGTCGTTCCTCAAGGAGAACGAGGCCGACGGCGTCGCCGCGGCGGAGGCGGAGTACGCGGAGCCCGACCAGGCCGCGGCGGACGAGGCCGCACCCGAACCAGCCATGTCAGAACGGATCAGACCAATACGGAACGGAAAGGAAGAGGTCGGATGACGCTGGCCAGCAACCTGCGAGAGAACAAGGCCGTGTACGCCGTGGCCGGCGCGGGCGACTTCGCGGTGGCGAAGCTCCGCGAGATGCCCGAGCAGATGACCAGGTACCAGGGGCGCGCCCGCGAGACCGCGACGAAGTACCAGGGCGAGGTCCGCGAGACCGTCGGCCGCTACCGCGGCCAGCTCCGCGACAGCGTGGAGCGCTACCGCGGCGAGGTCTCCCGGTACCAGGAGCGCGTGGACGCCAAGGACCTGCCGGGCGCCGCCGTCGCCTACGCGACGCACGTCGGCACCCGGGCGTTCGAGTTCATCGACGAGCTCGCCGAGCGCGGCAAGAAGGTCGTCAACCGCGAGGCCGTCGAGGTCGCCGAGATCACCGACGCGAAGCCGGCCCCGAAGCCCCGCGCCGGGCAGACCCGTACCGCGCAGACGCGCGCCGCGCAGCCGAAGCGGAGCGGCACGCGGACGCGGTCCACGACCAAGAAGAACGGCGCCTGAGCGCGACGTCCGTCAGGGCCCGGCCGGAACACCCGGCCGGGCTCTTTCGTCCTCTCCGGGGACGGCGGCCGGCTGGGGCGGGCTCATGGGTGGACGGCGCGCATAGGGTTGGGGTAGTGAGGCCCCGTGTGGGCGACGAGGAGTCGCCGTCCGAGACGAGCAGGAGCGCTGAACGCCGATGTCGGACTTCAATGTGCTGGACTACTTCTTCTGGCTGCTGTTGATCATCGCTTTCGCGATGGAGGCGTGGGCGCTGATCGACTCGCTGACCGTCCCGGAGAGCGCGTTCAGCGCCGCGGGCAAGTGGCGCAAGAAGATGTGGACCATCGTCCTGATCGTCACGGCGGTGGTCGGCGGGGCCTACGCGGTCGCGCCCGCGGCCCTCGGCGCCAGCCCGATCGCGCTGCTGCTCGGCATCCTCCCGGTCGCCGCGTTCATCGGCGCCGCCGTCTACCTCGCGGACGTCCGACCGGCGGTCGCCCCGTTCAAGAAGAAGAACGGCGGCAGTTCCCACTCCGGCCCCTACGGCCCCTGGTGACCCGCGGGGCGCTTCCGTCGCCTTCGCGTCAAGCTCCGTCAAGCCGCTCCGTCTAGCTCGAAGACCTGGGTGCCGGGCACCGTCGGCGGGCGCCTCCGCCGGCGGTGCCCGGCGGTCTAGGGGGACGGACGCGACAGTGCGTCGACCGAGGTCAGGCCGTGTTCGACGATGTCCAGGGCGCGGTCCAGGGCGGTCCGCATCGAGAGCGGGTCGTAGCCCTCGCGGCGGCAGTGCGCGATGACCGCCTGCATGCCGCCGACCGCGATGCCGGCCGCGGCGACCGCGTCGATCTCCGCGATGCCGGGGCACAGGTCGCGCAGCAGCGACTCGATGGCCTCCTGCGTGTCCGTCATCCGCTGGAGCGCGCGGGCCTGGAGGCCGGGGCGCTCCAGGATCAGGGAGATCTGCACGGCGCCGTACTCGCCGTGCTCGGTCACGATCGCTTCCAGGACGTCCACGACGCTGCGCCGGATCGTCTCCAGCGGCGTCTCGCCCGGGGTGCGGCGCAGCCGTTCGGCGACCTCGGCGAGGCGGTCGTCGACCTCCGCGAAGACGACGTCCTCCTTGGACGGGAAGTAGCCGAAGAACGTCCGGGGGGAGATGTCGGCAGCGGCGGCGATGTCGGCGATCGTCGTCTCCTCGTAGCCGCGCTCGGCGAACAGGCGCAGCGCCGCGGACGCGATCGCCTGGCGGGTGCGCCGCTTCTTGCGCTCCCGCAGTCCGGTGGGTCCGTCCGCCATGCGGCGAACGCTACCACGACTGCAAACTTGCATCCAGTGCAAGGTCGTCCTGGGTCTGGACGCCTTGATCATCTTTCGTTACGTTGCGGCCTATGAAGCCGATGCGGGCGCTCGCCCGGAAGCTGTCGCTCACCGGGGTGTGCGCGGCGATGATCGCGGCCCCCCTCGCCGTGCCGGGCGCCGCGCACGCGGAGACCGCCGACAACGTGCGCGTCTGGACGGGCGGGCTCGGCTGGCGGGTCACGCCGACCGGGTCCGAGGCGCGGTTCCGCGGCCTCGCCGCGGTCGGACGGAAGGTCGCCTGGCTGGCGGGCAGCGGCGGAACCGTTCTGCGGACCACGGACGGCGGCGCCACCTGGCAGAACGTCGCCCCGCCCGACGCCGCGGGCCTGGAGTTCCGCGACGTCGAGGCGTTCGACGCGAACCGGGCCGTCGTGCTGGCCATCGGCGAGGGCGAGGCGTCCCGCGCCTACAGCACCTCGGACGGCGGCCGCACCTGGACGCTCGGCTTCAAGAACGACGACCCGAAGGCGTTCTACGACTGCATGACGTTCTTCGACTCCCGCAACGGCCTGGCCATGAGCGATCCGGTGGACGGCCGTTTCCGCATCATCTCCACCAAGGACGCGGGACGCACCTGGCGCGTGCTGCCGTCCGAAGGAATGCCGGCCGCCCTGGAAGGCGAGTTCGCGTTCGCAGCCAGCGGCCAGTGCCTCGTGAGCCAAGGCAAGAAGGACGTCTGGCTCGCCACAGGCGGAGCGTCCCGCGCACGGGTCTTCCACTCCAGTGACCGCGGCCGCACCTGGACGGTCGCCGATACACCGCTGCCGTCAGGAGCGTCCCAGGGCGTTTTCTCGGTGGCGTTCCGCGACTCCCGGCACGGCATCGCGGTCGGCGGCGACTACCGTCCAGGCGAGCCGTCCCCGAACGCCGCCGCCACGACCAGCGACGGCGGCCGCACCTGGCACCCCGCGCAGCGTCCGCCCGCCGAGTACCGCTCCGGCGCCGTCTGGCCCGGCTACACGGGCCCGATCGCGATGGCCGTGGGCCCCACGGGCACCGACCTGACCTTCAACGCTGGCCGTACCTGGACCCAGTTCGACAATGGCAGCTTCGACACCGTCGACTGCACCCCGGACGCCTCCTGCTGGGCCGCCGGCGAAAAGGGCCGAGCCGCCCGCCTCACCACCGACCACTCCGACTGAACCGTCACCGGACGCACCGGCATGTGACCTTTGGTCAAGGAGGTCAGGCCAGGACGGAGTCGTGCGGCGCGCGCTCCGTCCCCCCGCGGACCCGGAAGACCCCTTCACCGATCTCCTCAGAGTGCCGTTCGACCAGCTCACGCATGTTCGAGGGCCAGGTGGTGGCCCGGTTCCACACCGCGCCTGCGAGCACTTCGAGATCCAGGTCCCGCACATGTGAGACGTCCACGCCGGACAGGTCCACAGACTCCGCCTCAAGCGCCGAGGCCACCGCCTGCACCAGGGCGAAAACGCTCTTCGACGTCCAGACGAGCCTGCCGGTGAGGTCGTCGGCGATGACGCCGGTGACCTCGCGGGGGCAGTGCGCGGGGCCGCGGACGGGGTCGATCGCGTGGCGGAGGGCGCGGTCGAGTGCGTGGTAGAGCCCGGGGATGCGGCCGACCGCGCGCGAGGTGCCGGGGTTCCGGGCGAGGTCCCGGGCGATGGCGCGGGCGGAGTCGAGGTCGGTGGCCAGGTCGAGGGCTCGGGCGACGGCGCGGGCGGAGTCGAGCTCTCGGGCGAGGTCCCGGGCGGCGGCGCGGGCGGTGTTGGGGTAGCGGTCGTTGACGGTGATGAGGGCCTGCGTGAGCGTCATCAGGTAGGTCAGGTGCTGCAGGTTGGGATCGGAGAGGTCCGCGCGGAGCAGCGCGTCACGGAGTTCGGGGACGCCCTCCGGCATCCGCTTCTGCGTGCGGTGCGTGAGGGCGCGGAGTTCGAGGATGATCAGGTCGTCGCCGCGGTCGTCCATGAAGGCCAGCAGGCCGGTCGTGGGATCGGTGTGCTCTCGGGCGTGCCTGAGCAGGTCGTCGTGCGCCTCCGTCAGCAGGCGGTCGAGTTCGGTGTCGGTGAGTGCGGCCGGATCGTGGTCGCTCATCGGGCCGCTTCTCCTTCCTGCGCGCGGCCGGCGGCCAGGTACCGGCGCAGCAGCCTGCGGGCCTTCGTGCGCAGGTTGCGGACCTTCTGAGGATCGAGGTCCAGGTGGGCGGCGATGACGCTGTCCGGGTGGCCGTCCAGGGTGAAGGCCATCACCGCACGCGCCTGGTCGTCGTGGACGGCGTGCAGAGCTTCCAGCACTCTCATCGTCCCGGTCGCGACGTCGGCCGGATCAGGCCGAGGACAGGAGCGGTCGGCGAGGAGGCCCTCCAAGCCCGAGACGGCGGGCGGTTCACGGCGGCGAGTGCCACCGGGGCGGTCGTGGCGACGCAGTGCGATCCTGCGAATCCATGCCTCCCGGTTCTCGATCCTCTCCCAGGCTCCGGGCTTGTGGGCGGTGTGCCAGGCCTCGATGAACGCCTCCTGGGCGGCGTCCTCAGCGGTTTCGAGGGTGGCGCGGCGGGCGAACATCACGAACCGCACCACCTGCGGGTACTGATCGGCGTAGAAGTCCAGGAAACACGTGCGCACGTCGGACACTTTGGCCCTGCGCCCGGGGACGGAGCCCGGCGAACGCCGCAACTGGTCTGCGCCGGCCCGAGGCGGTGGCGGGTCGTCGCGGGTTTCATCGGGGGTCATCGCCGTCCCGCCCGTTCCGGGCACGGCCGAATCCGGCTGCGAAGGGCAGTAAGGCGCTGACCAATCCCAGCGCTGCCGTCAGGAGGTTGATCGCGGTGGTGGTGTTCATGGGGCCCTTCCGCTCACGAGGTGTGTCATCCACCTAGTGGGCGGGGGCCGCCATGATCGGTAAGTCTGGTTACTTCTTGCGGGTCTTCTTCTTTTCCGGGGGCTTGGGGAGTGGGGGCGTGGGAGCCGCGCCTTGGGTTCTCACGGCCTCTATCGCGGCCTTGGCGGCGGCCGGGTCCAGGTATTCGCCGCCGCGTTTGAGGGGGGCGAAGTCGTCGTCCAGTTCGTAGACGAGAGGGATGCCGGTGGGGATGTTCAGGCCGACGATCTGCTCGTCGGAGACGTCGTCGAGGTGCTTGACGAGGCCGCGGAGGGAGTTGCCGTGCGCGGCGACGAGGACGGTCTTTCCGGCGGCCAGGTCGGGGACGATCGAGTCGTACCAGTAGGGCAGCATGCGGTCGACGACGTCGGCGAGGCATTCGGTCCGGGGGATGAGCTCGGACGGGAGTTCGGCGTAGCGGAGGTCGTTGACCTGGGAGAGGGGGTCGTCGTCCTTGATGGGCGGCGGCGGGGTGTCGTAGGAACGGCGCCAGGTCATGAATTGCCGCTCGCCGAATTCCTCGCGGGTCTGGGCCTTGTTCTTGCCCTGGAGAGCGCCGTAGTGGCGTTCGTTGAGGCGCCAGGAACGGCGGACGGGGATCCAGAGAAGGTCGGCGACGTCCAAGGCGATGTTGGCGGTGCGGATGGCCCGCTTCAGCAGGGAGGTGTGCAGCACGTCGGGGGTGATGTCGGCGTCCAGGAGCAGGTCGCCGCCTTTGGTCGCCTCGCTTTCGCCCTTCGCGGACAGGTCGACGTCCACCCATCCGGTGAACAGTCCTTCCGCGTTCCAGACGCTTTCGCCATGCCTGAGCAATACCAGGGTCGCCATGGGATCAGAGCCTAGCGGCACGGCGATGGTCAGCCGCGGTTGGCCGGGTCGGCGAAGGACGCGAAGGCCTGGAGGTTGGCGAGGCTCTCGCCGCGCTTGACGCGCCAGTCCCATTCACGCTGGATGGACGATTTGAACCCGCGTTCCAGCGCCTTGTCGAAGTTCTCGTCGGAGTAGGTGAGGACGCAGCCGAGGAGGCGGTCGATCTCGTCCGGCGATATCGACGCGAGGGCGAGCCTGCCGACGAGGTGGACGTCGCCGACGTCGTCAAGCGCGAACGCGACCCCGTACATGCGGCCGTTCTTCTCCAGGAGGAAGCGGTAGAAGTCGGCGTGGTTCTCGTCGGGACGGCGGCAGAAGAACGCCTCGACGTGCAGGCTGTGCTCGCCGACGATCAGCCAGGTCATGGTGGCGAGCTTGTGCTGGCCGGGGAGCTTGACGAAGAACGCGTTCGGGCGGGGCTCGTCGAACTCCAGCTCGGCGGCCTGCAACGTCGTCCTGATGGTGCCGACGGGGTCCGGGGCGCTCATGCGGTGACCTCCGCGGCGCCGCGGGCGGCCGGGATCGGCGAGGTGCGGATGTCCACGGCTCCGGTATACACGTCCAGGAGGTTGTCGACCGTGGCGTCCCAGCCGAAGGTGTGGGCGTGGCGGACGGCGCCGCGGGCGAGGCGGGCGTGCAGGCCGGGTTCGGCGTGGAGGCGGCGCAGGACGGCGGCGTAGCCGGCCGGGTCGTGGCCGGAGATCAGGAGGCCGGACTCGCCGTCGGCGACGGCGGTGCGGAGGCCGCCGACGCGGGACGCGACGACGGGCGTCCCGCAGGCCTGGGACTCTACGGCGACGAGCCCGAACGACTCGCTGTGGGACGGGACGACGGTCACGTCCGCGGCGCGGTACCAGTCGGCGAGCTCGGCCTGCGGGCTCGGGGGCTCGAAGCGCATGACGTCGGAGATGCCGAGGTCGGCGGCGAGGTTCTGCAGGCCCTCGGGGCGGCAGCGTCCGGATCCGCTGGGGCCTCCGACGACGGCGACGACGAGCTTGCGGCGCAGGGACGGGTCGTCGGCGAGCATGCGGGCGACGGCGCGCAGGAGGACGTCGGGGGCCTTCAGCGGCTGGATGCGGCCGACGAACAGCAGCACGTATGCGTCGCGGGGGAGCCCGAGGCGGCGGCGGGCCGGGCCGGTGCGGTGCGGGAGGAGGCCGGTGCTGCGGGCCAGGGACGACTCGGGGTGGAACATCGACAGGTCCACGCCGGGGCTGACGGTCGCGACACGCGAGGGGTCGGCGTCGTACAGGTCGACGAGCTGGCGGGCTTCCTCGGCGGTGTTGGCGACGAGCTGGTCGGACGATGCCACGACCTGCTCCTCGCCTAGGACGCGCTCTGCCGGTTCGGGTTTGTCGCCGTCCGCGAGGGCCGCGTTCTTGACCTTCGCCATGGTGTGCATGGAGTGGACGAGCGGGACGCCCCACCGTTGCTTCGCCGCCCACCCGGCCTGACCGGACAGCCAGTAGTGCGTGTGGAGGAGGTCGTAGTGGCCGGGCTCGTGGGCCGCCTCGGCGCGCAGGACGCCGGACGTGAAGCCGCACAGATGCCGGGGGAGTTCTGTCTTGTCCAGCTCCTCGAACGGCCCGGCGACGACGTTGCGGACGAGGACGCCCGGGGCCAGGTCCACGACGGGCGGCATCGCGCGGCAGGTGGCGCGGGTGAAGATGTCGACCTCGACGCCCCTGGCGGCGAGGCGCTTGGCCACCTCGACGATGTAGACGTTCATGCCGCCCGCGTCGCCGGTACCCGGTTGATCGAGGGGGGAAGTATGAACACTGACCGTCGCAACTCGGCTGATACGACGCGACACCGGACACCACCTCCGGTAGTGCAACCTACCGACCGCGTTACCTGTTCCCTCAACTTGGGGGACAATCGTGACTTCTCGCCGCAGTGACGGACCTCACCCGCGCCCCCGCCGCCCGCCTGGAACGCCGGTACCTGGGAGGCTTGGGGCATGCGCAAGACCGCGATAGTGACCGGAGCGAGCAGCGGGATCGGAGCCGCCACGGCAAGGCGCCTGGCGGCGGAGGGGTTCAACGTCGTGCTCGCCGCGCGAAGGCGGGACCGCCTGGACGCCCTCGCCAAGGAGATCGCCGAGACCGTGCCGGGCGCCGGGAAGATCGCGCCCGTCACCCTGGACGTGACGTCGCAGGAATCGGCGGACGCGCTCGCGGCGGCCGTCACCGGCTGCCACGTGCTGGTCAACAACGCCGGCGGCGCGCTCGGCCTCGACACCGTCGCGACCGCCGATCTGCGCGAGTGGCAGGCGATGTACGAGAGCAACGTCATCGGGCTCGTCCGGGTGACGCAGGCGCTGCTGCCCAAGCTGATCGAGAGCGGCGACGGCCATGTCGTCAACATCACCTCGCTGGCGGGGCACGTCCCGTACGAGGGCGGCGGCGGGTACAACGCGGCCAAGTTCGCCGCCTACGCGGTGAACGACGTGCTGCGGCTCGAACTGGTCGCCGAGCCCGTCCGCGTCACCGAGATCGCGCCGGGGCTGGTGAAGACGGAGGAGTTCTCGCTGGTCCGGTTCCACGGGGACGAGGAGAAGGCCGCCAAGCCGTACGAGGGCGTCCCGGAGCCTTTGGTCGCCGACGACGTCGCCGATTGCGTCGCGTGGGCGGTGACGCGTCCGTCGCATGTGAACATCGATCGCATCGACGTCCAGCCGCGCGTCCAGGCCGCGCCGCACAAGCTCCATCGCCAGTGATCACCGGGAATTCGGGGCGACCGCCGTCCAGGGAAGGGTGATCTCACCGAGACGCCAGCGGTTTCTGCCGCCGTGGGGCGGACGGGTGACGACGGGATGGGTCCGGGCGAGGAGGGCGACCGCCTCGACCCAGCGGGCGCGCGGGCCGAACGCGGAATGCGGGGCGGCCGTCGCCCAGCAGCGGTCGAACGCGGCCAGCAGGGTGTGGACCGGCTCGCCCGGCACGTTCCGGTGGATCAGCGTCTTCGGCAGCCGTTCGGCCAGGTCGGACGGGCGTTCCAGGGTGGGCAGATGGGCCGCGAACGTGATCGTCCGCGGGCCCTCCCGGGTGATCGCCGCCCAGACCGCGCGGCGGCCGATCTCGTCGCACGTCCCTTCGACGAGGACGCCGGACGGGGCGAGGCGCGCGGCGAGCTCGTCCCAGGCGCGCCAGGCCGCCGCCTCGTCGTACTGCCGCAGGACGTTGAACGCCCTGATCAGCACGGGCGGCCGCGCGACCGGCAGCTCGAAGCCGCCACGCCGGAACGACAGCCCGTCGAGGGGGCCTTTCCGGGCGAGAAGGGCGTCCCCGGCGGCGACCCGGCCGGGGTCGATCTCGATGCCGACGACCTCCAGGCGCGGTGACACGGCGCGCAGCCGGGTGTAGAGCTCGACCGTCGTGACCGGGGACGCGCCGTAGCCGAGGTCGACGGCCAGCGGGCGCGGGCCCGAGCGCAGGGGGCGGGTCTGGGTGGCGGCGATCCAGCGGTCCACGCGGCGCAGCCGGTTGGGGGCGGTGGTGCCGCGGGTCGCCTCCCCCCGCGGCCGCTGCTTGGGGGGCACCGGCCAATTCTTCCGTGTCGCCCGCCATGCCCGGTACGCCCCACCTGCCGGAACGAAATTCCGTTCGGGTCTGTACGGGGCCCGGCGGGACGGGAGATCCTGGCGAAATGCCGGACATGCACGCCCTCCTCTCCGACCTGGCCGCCGAGGGCGACTCCCTCGACGCCCTGGTCGCGCCGCTGCCCGCCGCGCGCTGGGCGGAGGCGACCCCGGCCGAAGGCTGGACGATCGCGCACCAGATCGCCCATCTCGCCTGGACGGACGCGCAGGCCGCCGTCGCCGCCACCGACCCCGTCGCGTTCGCCGGGCTCGTCGAGCAGGCCCTGGCCGCCCCGGACGACTACGTCGAGGCGGGCGCCCGCGAGGGCGCGACCGAGGACCCCGCCCGCCTCCTCACCCGCTGGCGGGACGGACGGCACCGCATGGTGGACGCGCTCGCCGCCGTCCCGTCCGGGCAGCGGCTGCCGTGGTTCGGCCCGCCGATGGGCGCGGCGTCGATGGCGACCGCCCGGCTCATGGAGACATGGGCGCACGGCGAGGACGTCGCCGACGCCCTGGGCGAACGGCGCAAGCCCACGCACCGCCTCCGGCACGTCGCGCACATCGGCGTCCGGACGCGCGACTTCGCGTTCCAGAACCGTGGTCTGGAACCTCCTGCCGATGCGTTCCTCGTCGTCCTGGAAGGCCCGGAGGGCGACGAGTGGACGTGGGGCCCGGCGGACGCGCCGCAATCCGTTACCGGCCCCGCGCTCGACTTCTGCCTTCTGGCAACGCAGCGGCGGCACCGCGACGACCTCGCGCTCACCGCCGCCGGCGCGGACGCCGACCGCTGGCTGGACGTGGCCCAGTCCTTCGCAGGCCCGCCCGGCCCCGGCCGCCCGCCCGCGACCTCCTGAGCGCAGCCGGTCACGTTCAGGCGGCTCGATCGCGGACACATCCCCCGGCATGACGATTCTCATCGCTTATGACGGGTCCGACGACGCGCGGGCCGCGGTCGAATACGCCGCCCGGCATGTCAGGCCCGAGCCGGCCGTGGTCATGACGGTGTGGGAGCCGCTGCTGTCGCAGATCGGCTGGGGGCCGCTGGCGGCGGCGACGCCGGTGGTCGCCGAGCCGGAGCCCGGCGACAAGTTCGAGGAGGAGCGGCAGGCGGAGCGGCTCGCCCGGCAGGGCGCC
The DNA here is from genome assembly GCF_044326405.1 of Actinomadura sp. 1N219. Classification (NCBI taxonomy): domain Bacteria; kingdom Bacillati; phylum Actinomycetota; class Actinomycetes; order Streptosporangiales; family Thermomonosporaceae; genus Actinomadura; species Actinomadura sp. 1N219. The sequence goes on from NZ_JBIRAY010000013.1 coordinate 234,884, forward strand.
GACCTCGCCGTCGCGGGCGGGCTGGCGGACGTGGCGACCCGCGCCGAACGCGGCGGCGGACCGGTCTGGGCCGCCATCGTGGACGTCGCCGAGGAGCTGGACGCGTCCCTGGTCGTCACCGGTTCCCGCGGCCTCGCGGGCGCCCGCTCCGTGATCCTGGGGAGCGTCTCGACCCGTGTTCTTCATCACGCCGGCCGTCCGGTCCTCGTCGTCCCGCCCCCGAAGGGCGAGGACTGACCGGCCGTCAGGGCGTGCCGACGGCGCGCTCGAAAGCGGCGTAGGCGTCCGGCGTGAACAGGATGAACCGCGCGTCGGTCACCTTGGTCGGCGTCGCGCGGACCGTGCCGACGGCGATGCGGGCGGCGTCGTCCATCGGCCAGCCGTAGATGCCCGCCGACACCGCGGGGAAGGCGATCGACTCGACGCCCAGCTCGTCCGCCACCCGCAGCGCCTCCCGGTAGCAGGAGGCGAGCTGGTCGGAGCGGTCGTCGGCGGCCGAGTAGACGGGGCCGACGGTGTGGATCACCCATTCCGCGGGCAGCTTCCCGGCGGTCGTCGCGACGGCCTGCCCGGTCGGGAGGCCGCCGCCGTACTGGGCGGCGCGCAGCTTGCGGCAGTCGTCCAGGATCTCCGGGCCGCCCTTGCGGTGGATGGCGCCGTCCACCCCGCCGCCGCCGAGGAGCGTGGAGTTGGCCGCGTTGACCACCGCGTCCACCTTCTGCTCGGTGATGTCGCCCCGGACGAGAGTGATCTTCATGTCCGCCGTTCCTCCGCTGTGGCCGAACCCGTCAGAAGAGAAGAATTCTCACCCACGCCGTGCGCGAAACGCGTTCGGTTGCTTCCCGGCGGTACGCTCATGGCGGACGGGACTACCGGGGCGGGCACGCCCGTCCGATTCGTCCGGCTGATGCCGTGGGGGGCGCCCGAACGGGAGGGCCGGGCGTGACCGCCGAATGAGTGACTGCCTATCCTGCCGTCGAGACGACCACAAAGGCGTGCAAGTCGTGGAGGTACCCCCTTGAAGATTCTCCTCGCCGGAGCGACCGGAGTCGTCGGTCGCCGGCTGATCCCGCTGCTCGTCCAGGCGGGCCACGAGGTCGCAGGGACGACACGCCGATCCGAGCGCGCCGGTCCGCTCCGCGACCTCGGCGCCGCGCCGGTCGTCGTGGACGTGCTCGACGCCGCCGCCGTGCGCGAGGTCGTCGCCGCCGAACGTCCGGACGCCGTGATCCACCAGCTCACCGATCTCAGCGACGAGGACTTCGAGGCCAACTCGCAGCTGCGCATCGAGGGCACCCGGAACCTGGTCGACGCCGCCAGGGCCGAGGGCGTCGAGACGATGATCGCGCAGAGCATCGCGTGGCTGTACGTCGCCGGGGACGCCCCGGCCGTCGAGACCGACCCGCTGGACGCGGCGCTGCCGCCGTACGCGGGCGTCGCGGCGCTGGAGGCGGCGGTCGGCGAGATGCCGCGCGGCGTGGTGCTGCGGTACGGCGCCCTGTACGGGCCGGGCACGTGGTACGCCCCGGACGGCGCCATCGCCGAGCGGGTGCGCGCGGGCACCATGCGTCCGGCGCCGTCGTGGACGTCGTTCGTGCACGCCGACGACGCGGCCTCCGCCGCGCTCGCGGCGCTCGACTGGCCCGCCGGCGCGGTCAACGTCGTGGACGACGAGCCCGCGACCACGGCCGACTGGCTGCCCGTCTACAGCGCGGCGATCGGCGCGCCCGACCCGGGCAACGCCGGGAAGCACGCGGCCACGATGGGCCGTCCGGTGTCGAACGCGAAGGCGCTGGATCTCGGCTGGAAGCCGCAGGTCGCGTCCTGGCGCACCGGCTTCTCGCAGAGCAGCGCCGCCGCGAACGGCTCCGGCGCGAAGGCCGACGGCACGGGGTCGGACGGTTCGCGCGTGAACGGCGCCGCCCGGACGCGCTGACCCGACGAACCGGATGCTTCCGGACGGAACGTGACAACCGTCAGCCGAACTGGAACGAGCGCTTCGCGAGCCCGAACCAGTAGCCGTCGATGACGGACCGCCGTTCCGACGGATCGCCGGTGTGGCTTTCCACGCCTGCGCCGAGCGCCATGAACAGGGGCGCGAAGTGTTCCGTCCGCGGGTGGGCGATGCGGGCCGCCGGTGCCTTGGCGCGGAAGTCGAGGAGGGCGTCGACGTCGCCGTCCTGCACGGCGTTGTCCGTCCACGCGTCGAACTCCGCCGACCAGGCGGGCGGCGGAGCGTCCGCTCCGCGCGGCAGCTCGTGCAGGTTGTGCGTCGTGAATCCGCTCCCGACGATGAGGACGCCCTGGTCGCGCAGCGGCGCGAGGGCCCGTCCGATCTCGAAGAGCCGCGCGGGCTCCAGCGTCGGCATCGACATCTGCAGCACGGGGACGCCGGCGTCCGGATACATCTCCACGAGCGGCACGTAGGCGCCGTGGTCCAGGCCGCGCGTCTCGTCCCGATGGACGCCGGGGATGAGTTTGCTCACGTCATCGGCGAGTTCAGGGGCGCCGGGCGCGTCGTAGCGGACGCGGTAGTAGCGCTCCGGGAAGCCCCAGAAGTCGTACAGCAGCGGCGTCCGGCGGGTGGCGCCGATGCTCAGCGGCGCCTCTTCCCAGTGCGCCGACACGATCAGGATCGCCTTCGGTTCCGGTAGTTTCGCCGCCCAGCGCGCGAGCTCGTCCGTCCAGACGGGGTCGTCGGCCAGCGGCGGGGCCCCGTGGCTGAGATAGAGCACGGGCATCCTGGACATGTGACCCCCCTTATTTCACATTTGAACCATAGGCGATCCTAGTTGAAGATTCAAGTCTTGAGGGTTCAATTACTTGGGTAGAGTGTCCGGTATGACGGATCCGAGGTGGCTCGACGCCGACGAGCAGGAGACCTGGCGCGCCTTCCTGTGGACGTCGCGTCTGCTCAACGAGGCCCTCGACCGCCAGCTCCAGCGCGACTCCGGCATGCCGCACACCTACTACATGATCTTGGCGATGCTGTCGGAGTCGCCGGGCCGCGCCCGCACCATGACCGAGCTGGCCGAGATCGTCCACTCGTCGCCGAGCCGCCTCTCGCACGCCGTCAACCGGCTGGAGGAGGCGGGCTGGGTGCGGCGGACCAAGAACGGCGCCGACCGCCGCACCACCGTCGCCGAGCTCACCGACGCGGGCCTCGCCGTCCTCGCCGAGGCCGCTCCCGGCCATGTCGCCGAGGTCAGGCGGCACCTGTTCGACCCGCTGAGCCGCGAGCAGATGCTGGAGTTCCGCGAGACGCTCCACGCCCTCCTCGCCTCCCTCGACCCGAACCGGGAGGCCCCCTGCGCCCGAGGCGAGGGCTGACCGCCCTGTCACCGGGTGAACTCGACGCGGTGCGTCTTCGCGTCGGGGTGCGCGGCGGCTAGCAGTCGCAGGCCCTCCTCCTCCAGCGCGGCGCGGTCCCGCTGCGGGACGGGGTCGAACGGGTCGATGCGCAGCGCCGCCTCGCCGCGCTTCTTCTCGATCTTCCACATGCCGTGGACGAAGCCGTCCACCAGGAACGTCGCCCGGATGATGCCGTTGACGGTGAAGATCCGCTTGCGCTGCTCCTCGGTGACGATCCGGGCCCGGTCGGCGTGGGACAGCAGCAGGTTGTCGAAGTCCGGGACGAACCGCACGGGCGCCGGGACGTCCGGATCCGGACGCGGCGCGCCGGGCAGGTCGTACAGCGTGCGGCCGTTCTCGTCCTGGAACACGAGCAGCCGGGGGAGGAGCCGTTCGACGACCTCGCCGAGCCGGGTCATGCCCGACCACTGCTGGACGTCCTGCACGCTCGCCGGCCCGAACGCGCCCAGATAGCGCAGCACGAGATCGTCCAGCGAGAGGGCAGGCGGGGCGCCGCCGTCCGACCGCGTGTCGTCGTCCAGCGGGGTGCCGCCGTCCAGCCAGGTGTCCAGCGTGGTGTGCCTGGCCATGCCCGACGCGCCCCAGATCCCGCGCGGCGGAACCTGGACGAGCGGCAGCCGGCACCGGACGGCCCAGCCGAGCAGCGCGGCGTCGTCGTCCGGCCACCGCTCGGCCAGCAGCGTCCGCAGCTCCTTGTCGGTGCGCGGCTCGTCCGCCAGCAGCCGCCGCGCCTCGGCGACGACCGCGTCCAGGTCGACGCCGTCGAGGTCGCCGGCCTTGGTCTTCACGTAGTTGTCCAGGATGACCTGCGTGTGCGGCCGCAGCGCGCGGGCGTCGCGGGCGCTGACCAGGTGCAGCGTGCCGCGCATCACGACGATCCGGAGCGCGCGGCGGGCCGTCATCAGCTCGCCGACCTCGTCGAAGTCGAAGTCCGCGAGGCGGCTCCACAGCCCGATGTACGGCGGGTTCGGCGCCTGCGACTGCATGCCGACGAGATGCTCGATCGCGTCCAGCGGGGGCATCGCGTGCCGTTCGAGCAGCAGCTGCCGAGCCAGCAACGCCCGGTTGAGCGCCCGCCGTCCGAGCACGGCCGGATCAGCCGTCATAGCGCCCCCGCAGCTCCTGCCACGTGGGAGGAGGGCCCGGGAGCTCCTCCCTGCCGGTCAGGTGCAGGGCGTCGAGCATGAGCGCCAGGTAGCGGTGCTGGAGCCGGTTCATGCGCTCATCGTCGCCGATCCGGATGGAGTGCAGGTACTCCAGCGTCACCGAGACGTCCCCGACCTCGATCTCCGGACGCAGCGCCCCCGCCTCCTGGGTGCGCTCCAGCAGCCGCTTCGTCGCGAGGTGGATCGCCTGCCCCTTGCGGCTCATCTCCTCGGTGACCTCGAAGCTGCCCGCGAGCCGCATGGTGAGCGATCCGGCGCCGATGTCCAGGCAGCGGCGCATGAAACCGGCGAACGCGTCCCAGGGGTCGCCGTCCTCGTCCAGCGCGGCCTCCACCTGGGCGAGGTAGCGGTCCATCCCGTCGTCGGCGAGCTTCTGGAGCAGGTCCTCCTTGCTCTTGTAGCGGCGGTACAGCGCGCTGATCCCCACCCCGGCGTGCTCGGCGACCGCGGAGATCGGCGCGCCGGGGTCGGCGGTGAACACCGCCCGCGCCGCCTCCCGGATCAGCTCGTCGTTGCGTGCCGCCTGCGCTTTGCGCCCGCTCATGGGCGCCGGTGCCGTGGTCTCCATGCCGCCAGTCTAAGGGAACGAACAATTCCGTTCTATCCTCGCCTGGTTTCGCGTCCGCCCTTGACGGCCCGCACGTTGTGAACGTACGTTCATGAACATACGTTCACAACCGGGGAGGGCGAGATGGCGGAGATCGTCAATGTCCATCAGGCGGAGGCGTGGAACGGGTACGAGGGACGGCACTGGGCCGATCACCACGACCGGTACGACGCCGTCAACGGCGGCGGCAACGAGGCCCTGCTGGACGGGGCCGCGATCGGGCCGCGCGACCGCGTCCTCGACATCGGCTGCGGAAACGGGCAGGTCACCCGGCTTGCCGCGCGGCGAGCCCGGCTCGGCGGCGCGACGGGCGTGGACCTGTCCGGCCCGATGCTCGCCCGCGCCCGGGCCCTCGCCGAGGAGGAGGGCGTCCAGAACGTGACGTTCGAGCAGGGCGACGTGCAGGTGCACCCGTTCGGCGACGGCGTCTTCGACGTGGCGGTCAGCCGGGCCGGGGTCATGTTCTTCGCCGACCCGGTGGCCGCGTTCGCCAACGTCCGGAGGGCGCTGCGGGAGGGCGGGCGGCTGGCGTTCCTGTCGATGGCGCCGCTCGGCGAGACCGACCTCGGGACGGTCCTCGCCGCGCTTCCCCGACGCGAAGAGCCCCCGGTCGGGCATGACGGGCCGCTGTCGCTGTCCGATCCCGGCCGGGTGCGCGAGATCCTGGAGGGGGCCGGTTTCGGCGACGTCGCCAGCCGCCGTGTCGAGGCCGAGCAGGTCTGGGGACGGGACGCCAGGGACGCCGCCGAGTTCTTCGCCGCCTGGGGCCCCATCCGCTACAACTACGGCGAGAGCGACGCGATCGTGGACGCCGTGGCGGACGCGATGCGCCCCTTCGAGCGGGCCGGCGCCGTCCGGCTGCGCGGCAGGTCCCTGCTGGTCACAGCACGCCGGTGAGCGTGATGTCACCTCGAAAAGCGGCCGCGCTGCGCGCCGGAGACCGCACCCTGCGCCAGCATCTGATCGCCACCGCCGAGCGGATGCTCGCCGAGCGCGGGGCGGCGGTGCCGACCGTGCGGGAGATCGCCCGCGCGGCCGGCGTCGCCGACGGCGTGCTCTACAACCACTTCGCCGGCAAGGAGGAGCTGCTGGCGCACGCGCTGCGCGCCCGCGCGGAGTCGGTCGGGGCCGGGCTCGGCCCGCTGCCCGAGCCCGGCGCCGGGACGGTCGAGGAGAACCTGCGCGGCTACGTCCGGCACGGGCTGATCGTGCACAACGCGCTGCTGCCCGCGCTGGCCGGGCTGCTCGCCCAGCCGGACGTCCTCGCCCGGTTCGCCGAGCTGAGCGGCGGCGAGGAGGACTGGAACCGGCGGCTCGCCGCCTACCTGCGGGCCGAGCGCGACCTCGGCCGCCTCGCCCCGGACGCCCGCGTCGACGCCGCCACCTCCATGATCGTCGGAGCCTGCCACGAGTCGGTGCTGTCGGTCCTGTTCCAGGGCCGGGGCATCGCGCGGGAGGTCTCCGTGGACGTCGTGGACGACCTCGTGGCAGCCGTCCTGCACGGCCTGGCCCCGCCCCACGACCGGCCGCCCCACGACCGGCCGCGCCACGGCGGCTAGGAGGCCATTGCGGCTCTGACCTCCTCCAGGGTGCGGTCCGCGATGGCGTTGGCGCGCTCGTCGCCCTCGGCGAGGACGCGGCGCAGGTGCGTCCGGTCGGCGGTGAGCTCGGCGCGGCGGACGCGGATCGGGCGGAGGAACTCGTTGACGGAGTCGGTCACGACCTTCTTGAGCGCGGCGGCCCCGCCGTCCCCGATCTCGGCGGCGACGGCGTGCGGGTCGCGGTCCTGGCACAGCGCGGCGATCTGCACGAGGGTCGACACCTGCGGACGCGTGTCCGGCGCGTACGTGATGTGCCGGTCGTCGTCGGTCACCGCGCGCCTGATCAGCCGGGCGGTCTCGTCCGGTCCGGCGGACAGGGCGATGGCGTTGCCGCGGCTCTTGCTCATCTTCTGGCCGTCCGTGCCGAGGAGGCTCGGCGCGGCGGACAGCAGCGCGTCCGGGACGGGGAAGACGGGCGCGTACCGCTCGTTGAAGCGGCGCGCGATCGTCCGGGTGATCTCCTGGTGGGGGAGCTGGTCCTTGCCGACGGGGACGAGGTTCGCCTTGCAGAACAGGATGTCGGCGGCCTGGTGGACGGGATAGGTGAACATCAGCCCGCTGACCGACGCCTGCCGCGACGACACGATCTCGTCCTTCACGGTGGGGTTGCGGTTCAGCTCGGCGATCGAGACCAGCGACAGGAACGGCAGCATGAGCTGGTTCAGCGCGGGCACGGCGCTGTGCCGGAAGATCGTCGCCGTGGACGGGTCGATCCCCGCCGCGAGGTAGTCGGCGACCAGCCCTTCGACGTGCTCGTCCAGATGGTCGGCGACGTCCCGGTCGGTGAGGACCTGGTAGTCGGCGACCAGCACGAACAGCTCCACGCCCGCGCGCTGGAGCCGCACCCGGTTGGCGAGGGTGCCGAAGTAGTGGCCGAGGTGCAGCGGCCCGGTGGGACGGTCGCCGGTCAGGATCCGGAACGCGCCGGGCTCGGCGGCGATGCGTTCCTCAAGTTCGCGGGTCCGGATTTCGGCGGCGCGCAGGCCGCCGCCGTTGTCGCCGCCGTTGTCGCTGTCGGGGGTGTTCTCCATGGTTTCGCTCCTCGATCGGTCGGTCCGGCCGTCCCGCCGGACCTGGCCGCGTCACCGAGGAAAGCGAAAGGGCCGTCCGGTGGACGGCCCGATGGCGTGCGTGGGTGTCGGCCGTCCTAGGACGGCCACCAGCCCTGACACGCGGTACGGTTCACGCCGTCCAGGATAGACCATCAGATGCGGCTGGTCGCAGATAATCTAGAACGAAACCATTGGGTAGGCTGGGCGGCATGACGTCGATGGCCCCCGCCCGCACCAGCCCCGACCTGTCGTTCCTCCTCGACCGGACCAGCTTCGTGCTGCGCAGCCGCATGACGGCGGCGCTGGCCGAGATCGGGCTGACGCCGCGGATGCACTGCGTCTTGGTACACGCGCTGGAGGAGGAGCGCACCCAGATCCAGCTGGCCGAGATCGGCGACATGGACAAGACGACGATGGTCGTCACCGTGGACGCCCTGGAGAAGGCCGGCCTCGCCGAGCGGCGCCCGTCGTCCAGGGACCGGCGGGCCCGGGTCATCGCGGTCACCGACGAGGGCGCCCGGGTCGCCGCGCGCAGCCAGGAGATCGCGGACGGCGTCCACGAGGCGGCCCTCGGCTCCCTTCCGCGCGAGGATCGGGAGGTGCTGCTGCGAGCGTTGAACGCGCTGGTCAGCGGGCATCTGGCGACGCCGTCCGAGAGCTCGAAACCGGCGCGCAGGGCACGCGAGCGCACAAAGTAGGTCCGATAAGGATCGTCTGCAACAAAACTATCTGCTACGGTCTCTCCTATGACCGTGCCTGCACCGCTCCGATCCCGCTGGGCCGCACTCGGCGTGCTGTCCGCCACGATGCTGATGACCATCCTGGACGGCTCGATCGTCACCGTCGCCATGCCCGCCCTCCAGGACGACCTCGGCTTCACGCCCGCCGGCCTCAGCTGGACGATGAACGCCTACCTGATCCCGCTCGGCGGCCTGCTCCTCCTGGCCGGACGCCTCGGCGACCTCATCGGCCGCCGCACGCTCTTCCTCGCCGGGAACGCCCTGTTCACCGCCGCGTCCGTGCTCGCGGGCGCCGCGACGACGTCCAGCCTGCTGATCGCCGCGCGGTTCCTGCAAGGCGTCGGCAGCGCGCTCGCGTCCGCCGTCGTCCTCGGCATCCTCGTCACGCTCTTCACCGACGCCCGCGAACGGACGAAGGCCATCGGCGTCTTCAGCTTCACCGGCGCCGCCGGCGCGTCCATCGGGCAGGTGCTCGGCGGCGTGCTCACCGACGCGCTGAGCTGGCACTGGATCTTCTTCATCAACCTGCCGATCGGCGTCGCCACGATCCTGCTCGCCCTCCCGGCGCTCCCGCGCGACCGCGGCCTCGGGCTCGCGGCGGGCGCGGATCTCGCGGGCGCGCTCCTCGTCACGGCGGGGCTCATGCTCGGCATCTACACGATCGTCAAGGTGGAGAGCCACGGATGGATCTCCGCGCACACCCTCGGCCTCGGCGCGGTGTCGCTCGCCCTCCTCGCCGGGTTCGTCGCCCGCCAGGCCCGCGCCGCGACCCCGCTGATGCCGCTGCGGATCCTGCGCTCCCGCAACGTAGCCGGCGCCTACGCCGTGCAGCTGCTGACCCTTTCGGCGATGTTCGCGTTCCAGGTCGTCGTCGCCCTCTACATGCAGAAGGTCCTCGGCTACGACGCGCTCGGCACCGGCCTGGCGATGCTCCCGGCGGCCGTGCTGATCGGCGCGGTGTCGCTGCTGGCGTCCGCGCGGCTGTCGAACCGCTTCGGCGAGCGCGCCGTGCTGATGGCGGGCCTCGTGCTCCTCATCGGCGCGATGGCGTGGCTCACGACCGTCCCGGTGGACGCCGACTACGTCACCGACCTGCTTCCGGTGTTCGTGCTGATCGCCGGGGGCGGGCTCGTCCTGCCGTCGCTGACCGGGCTCGGCATGTCCAGCGCCCGCCCGGACGACGCGGGCCTCGCCTCCGGGCTGTTCACCACCGTCCAGCAGGTCGGGATGGCGCTCGGCGTCGCGGTCCTGACCACGCTCGCCGCGTCCCGCACCGAGACCCTCCGGCTGGACGGACGGGACGCCGCCACCGCGCTCACCGGCGGCTACCACCTGGCGTTCGGCGTCTCCGCGGGCCTGCTGGTCGCCGCGCTCGCCGTCTCGGCCCTCGTCCTGCGCCGACCGCCCGCGGCGCCGCCCGCCGACGCCGCCGCCGAGCCGTCCACGACGACCGTGAAGGCGTGAAACGGGAAGGCGTGAAATGGGTTTGTCCGCCATTCGGGCGCGGCATTACGGTGCCGAAGTGGATCTCTTCTCGCGCTCCTGGACGGCGCTCCGCGCGGCGGTCGAAGACCTCTCCGACCAGGACATGGAACGTCCATCCGGCTGCACTGGCTGGCTCGTCCGGGACCTGGTGTGCCACCTGATCATCGACGCCCAGGACGTCCTGATCACCCTGGTCACCCCGTCCGACGCCGAACCCACCGCCGACGCGGTCACCTACTGGGACCTGGTCGAGCCCCCGACCGGCGACGACCCGCTCGACGCGCTGATCCCCAGGCTGGCCGCCGCGTACGGGGAGCCGAGGCTGCTGAAGTTCCACCTCGACGACGTCGGGTCCGCCGCCGGGCGCGCGGCCGAGCTCGCCGACCCGTCCGCCCGCGTCGCCACCCAGGACAAGGTGCTGATGGCGGGCGACTATCTGGCCGCCTACAACATGGAATGGACGCTCCACCACCTCGACCTCATCGCGCACCTGCCCTCGCCGCCGGACCGCCCGCCGAGACCCTCGCGGCGGCCCGTGCGTCCCTGGAGAAGATCGCGGGCGCGCCGTTCCCCGCGTCGTTCTCCGACGCGGACGCGCTCCTGATCGGCACCGGCCGCCGCGCCGCCGCGGACGCCGAGAAGGCCGCGCTGGACGGCGACCTGGCCGCCAAGCTCCCGCTCGTGCTCGGCTGACCCCGCCGGAACGCGCCGGAACGCGGCGATCGTCTAGTGGGGCAGGACGACGAGGAGCAGCGGAACCCCGGCGATGACCGGGACGGCGACCGTCGCGGCGAACCGGGACACGCGCGGCAGCTGCTGCGGCTCCAGCAGCCGGTTCACCCGCGCCATCACCGGGATGTCGCCGCGGGACGCGACGCCGAGCGTGCCGGACGGCGCGGCGGCCGGACGGGCGGCGGCGAACCGCAGCAGCGCGGTCGCCAGCTCGCGCGCCGGGCGGCCGTGCCTGGCCCGGTCGTCGGCGGCCATCTCGATCAGCAGCTCGACCGCGTCCAGGCACCGTCCGACCAGCCGGAGCTGCGGGAACACCTGGCCCAGCGACGCGAACGGCAGCAGCACCAGATCGTGCCGGGCGCGCGCGTGGGCGCGCTCGTGCGCGAGGACCGCGGCCAGCTCGCCGCGGTCGAGGAGCTCCATCGTCCCGGCGCTGACCACGACCTTGGACGAGCGCACGCCCGGCACGCAGTACGCCGCCGCGCCGGGGTGATCGAGGACGAGCGTGCCGGGGACGGCCGAGTCGTAGCGCGACACCAGCGCCAGCAGCGCCCGGTGCCGCCGCCGGGCCCGGACGACCCGCACGACCGCGTACATCAGCATGACCAGCAGCACGCCGGTCAGGCTGACGGCGGCGAGCAGCGCCGCGACCTGCACGGCGTTCAGCCGGGCGGCCTGGTCGTCGTACAGGCCGGGCAGCCCGCCGAGGACGCCCTTCCCGTACGGCAGCAGCGCGAGCCCGAGCAGCGCGCCGATCGTCGCGACGCCCCAGCACAGCCCGAGGGCCTGCCAGAGCGCGATGCCGAGGCGCGGGGTGCGCCACGTCCACCGGGCCTGGGCCAGCCAGTGCGCCCCGCCGACGGTCCCCAGTGAGATCAATGCGAGCAGGGCGGTGCCGGTCATGCCGGATGTTCCTTGCCTGTGAGGCCGGCGAGGGCCTGCCGGATCACGTCGATCTCGTCCTCGGACACCGACTGGACGAAGTGGACGAGCGCCGCGTCGCGGTCGCCCGTCTCGTTCAGCGCGCCGAGCATCAGCTCGGTGACGTAGCCCTCCCGGCTCGCGACCGGGCGGTACCGCCACGCGCGGCCGTCGCGCTCGCGCGCGAGGAAGCCCTTCTTGGCGAGCCTGTCCAGCACGGTCATGATCGTAGTGTGCGCGAGGTCGCGGTCGTTGGCGAGCGCGCGGCTCACGTCACGGGCCGTCGCCGCGTCGTGGCCGGCGTCCTCCCGCGCCCACAGGACCTCCATGACCGTGCGTTCAAGCTCTCCCAGACCCTTCACGCCAGCCAGATTATCCGACGCTTCGGACACTGACCACGTCAGGTAGTACTACCGCCGGTAGAGGGCGTGACGAGGCCCATCTCGTAGGCGATGATGACGAGCTGCACCCGGTCCCGGGCGTCCAGCTTGGCGAGCAGCCGCGCCACGTGCGCCTTCGCGGTCGCGACGCTGATGAACAGCTCCTTGGCGATCTCCTGGTTGGACATGCCGCGCCCGACCAGGGTCAGCACCTCCCGCTCCCGCTCCGTGACGCCGTCCGCCGGACGCGGCGACTTCGGCGCGGCCCTCGGACGCGGACCGGGGCCGGCGGCGAACTCCTCGATCAGCCGCTTCGTGACGCTCGGCGCGATCAGGGCGTCCCCCGCGGCCACGACGCGGATCGCCGCGAGGATCTCCTCCAGCGCCATGTCCTTGACGAGGAACCCGCTCGCGCCCGCCCGGAGCGAGCCGTACACGTACTCGTCGTCGTCGAACGTCGTCAGCATCAGCACGCGGGCCGCGGTGATCCGCCGGGCCGCCTCGATGCCGTCCATGCCGGGCATGCGGATGTCCATGACGACCACGTCCGGGCGGACCTCCTCGACCAGCCGGACCGCCTCGGCGCCCGTCCCCGCCTCCCCGACGATCTCCAGGTCGGGGGTGTCGGCGACGAGCACGCGCAGCCCGGCCCGGATCAGCGGCTGATCGTCCGCCAGCACGATGCGGACGGTCATGCCATCGCCGCCACCGGCGCGGGGATCCGCGCCGCCACCCGGAACCCGCCGCCCGGACGCGGCCCCGCCGCGAACTCGCCGCCCAGCAGGCCGACCCGCTCCCGCATGCCGACGATGCCGTACCCGGTGCCGACCACACCGCCGCGCCCGTCGTCGTCCACCTCGACGGACAGCTCCTCGTCCCCGTACTCGATCGTCACCCGGCACTCGGACGTGCCCGCATGACGCACCACGTTCGTGACCGCCTCCTGGACGATCCTGTACGCGGACAGGTCGACGTCCGGCGGCAGCGGCCTCCGCTCGCCCTTCCAGCGGACGTCCACCCGCACGCCCGCGTCGTTCGCCGCGTCCGCCAAGCGGTCCAGCTCGTCCAGGCCGGGGGACGGTCCGAGCGGCGCGGCGCCCGGGTCGTCCTTGCGGAGCGCGGTGAGCATCCTGCGCAGGCCGGACAGGACGTCGCGGCTGGTGGCCTCGATGGCGTCCAGCGCGTTGCGGGCCTCCGCCGGCTGCGTGTCGATCACCCGTCCGCCCACGCCCGCCTGGATCGCGATGATGCCGATGCTGTGCGCGACCATGTCGTGCAACTCGCGCGCGATCCGCAGCCGCTCGGCCGCCACGGCCTGCGCCGTCGCCTGGACGCGCATCATCTCGGCGTTCGCCCGCCGCACCCGGACCGAGTTCCCCGCCAGCCAGGTGACGGCGACCGCCAGCACGACGGTCGTGATCAGGACCTCGTCGGCGCTCACGAACACGACGGCGGACAGGCCCTGGACGGCGAGCGTCCCGGCCGCGACCGGAAGCGAGACCCTGCGTCGCCGCGTCGCCGCGATGTAGCCGACGCCGAGATCGGTGATCACTATCTGCAGGGCGGCGATGCCTCCGATGGGCATCTGCAGAAGGGACCATGTCCAGGCCAGCAGCAGAATTCCCTGGCCGGGCAGCGGATGGCGCTGCAACAAGGCGGCAACCAGCAGCGTGAACAAGGCCGACACGAAGATTTCCACGCCGGCGAAACCGTTCCTGCCGTCCATCACCGTGGCGATCAGGACGAACGGGTACAGGACGGCCGCCGACCAGAGCAGGACCGTCCAGGCGACGCGGCGCACCCGGCGGACGCGGCTCAGCGGCAGGGCGGACATGCGCCGATCGTAACCGCCGCCCCTTCCGCGCACATTAGCCCGCGGGCCTAATCCCACGGGCTAACACGCCTTTCGCGAATGTATTCGGAGGCCCGATGCCGTCCCCGCACAGCCGCCGCCACCGTTATCCGCATGAAGCGCTGGCTGGCATTTGTTCTGGCAATCGAAGTTCTGGGAATTGTGGCCTTCACCCTCACCTACGACTCGCTAGACTTCCGCATCTACCGCCTGGGCGGCCACGCCATAACGGACGGCACGAGCCTCTACGAAGAACAGCTGGCCGAGCACTGGTACACCAACACACCGTTCATGGCCGCGCTGTTCATGCCACTGGCCGCGCTGCCGCTGACCCTCGCCCGGCTCCTCTGGCAACTGGCCTCGCTCGCGGCATTCATCTGGGCGTGCGCGACGACATTGAAACTGAGCGGCCACAATGCGTCCCTGAAAGCCGTGGTAGTCGGCGGCCTCCTCCTGGCGCCGGTCTGGCACACCTTTTTCCAGGGCCAGGTCAACCTCTTCCTCCTCGCCCTGATCCTCGCCGACATGCACCGCGTCGCTCAGGGCCGCCCCGCCGGGATCGGCATCGGCATAGCGACCGCGATCAAGCTGACCCCGGCCATCTTCGTCGTCCTCCTCCTAGCGACGAGACGCACCAAGGAAGCTTTCACAGCAGCCGCGACCTTCGCTGTCTGCACCCTCCTCGCCTACGCCATAGCTCCCGACGCGTCCCGGCTCTACTGGCTGCACACCTTCTACGACACGTCCCGCGTCGGCGTCCCGTACATCAGCAACCAGTCCCCGTACGGCATGCTCAACCGCCTCCTGAGAGGAACCGCCGAAGTAGGCGACTGGTACAACGCCGTCCCATTCACCATCGGCATTCTCGGCCTGACACTCGCAGCCCTATGGGCGAGACGCGGCGACTGGCTGGCCGCCATTGCCGTAGCAGGCGTGACCGGCCTCCTGGTCTCTCCCATTTCCTGGGCGCACCACTGGGTATGGATCGTCCCGGCCCTGGCGGTGCTGATCCGCAACAACAATCGAGTCATCGCAGCGTGCGCTTACGTTCTCTTCGCCCTAGCGCCCATGTGGTGGACGCCGCACAACGGCCACCCGCTCCAATACGGCTTCCACCCGCTCATCACACCAGTGGCCAACTGCTATCTGCTGGCGGGCCTGTTCTTCATGATCCACATGGCCGTCCGCCTCCGCGTCCACCGCGAGCCGCCCGAGCCCGTCCCGGGCGGGCCGAGTACACACTGGAAGGGTCTTGAGTGTGTATCGTGAGGGCATGGCGAGAATCAACATCACGCTCCCGGACGAGCTCGCCGCCACGTTGCAGGGGCTGGCCGAGGAGAAGAAGATCGCCTCGGTGTCCGGGTTCCTCGCGGACGGGGCACGGCTCAAGCTGGCCTTCCTGCGGGACGCGTCCACCATCGACGACCTGTTCGGCCCGCCGAGCCCGGACGAGCAGGCCATGGTCGACCGGCTCGTCGAAGGCGGCACCCCGAACCGCCGGGACGTCGCGTGATCACCGGTCACGTCTTCGACGCGACCGCACTCCTCGACCTCGCCACCGGCAAGACGATCTACGTCCGCGCCCGGCTGCGCGCCTCGATCGCCCAGCACGCCACGATCGTCATCCCCGCCACCGCGCTCGCCCGCGCCTGGCAGCTCGTCCCCGACCACGGGCGCGCCGTGCTGGAGCGCCTGCCCCGCATGCAGGTCGTGCACGTGGACGACCTGGACGACGTGATCGCCCAGCAGACCGGCCTGCTCGTCACCGCGAACCCGTCCCTCGGCATGGACGCAGCGCAGGCCGCCTGGTCGGCGCGCTGGCGGCGCTGGCCGCTGATCACCGCGGAGCCGGGCGTCTACGAGGACGTTCCCGGCGTCCGCGTCGAGCAGATCCCGTAGGCCCTGCTCAGGCGTCAAGTCCTGCTCAGGCGTCGTTGATCTCTTCGGGGCGCTGGCCCGTGACGAGGTAGACGACGTTCTCCGCCACGTGGACGGCATGGTCGGCGAACCGCTCGAAGTAGCGGCCCGCGAGCGAGATGTCCACGGCCGGCTCCACGCCGTGCCGCCACTTGGGGGAGAGCATCATGTCGAAGAGGCGGCGGTGCAGGCGGTCCATCTGGTCGTCGTCGGCGTCCAGCTCGAGGCCCATCTCGACGTCCTGGGACGCGATCACGCTGCCCGTCTTGGCGATCATGCGCTCGGCGATCTGGCCCATCTCCAGGACGGTGGCCTGCAGCTCGGGCGGCACGGCCGAGTCGGGGTGCCGGCGGCGCGCGGTCTTGGCGATGTGGACGGCGAGGTCCCCCATCCGCTCGAGGTCGCCGCTCATCCGGAGCGCGGTGATGAGGGTGCGCAGATCGCCCGCGACGGGCTGCTGGCGGGCCATCAGATCGAACACGGTCTCCTCGATCTCCGCGTCGATCTTGTTGACCAGCTCGTCGCCGCTGATGACCTCCTCGGACAGCCGCAGGTCGGCGTCCAGGAGCGCGGTGACCGCGCGGGACATCGCGGAGCGGACGAGGCGGGTCATCTCCACCAGCCTGTCGGAGAGGGAGTCGAGCTCCTCGTGGTAGGCGTCGCGCAATTCGGGGTTCCTTCGGTGCTGAGAACGGACTGTGCTGAGGACGCGGCGTGCGGAGGCAGCCGGGTGCCGGAGATCGTGCAAACAGGGGCGAAACGGGCGAGGTTCGGGGTGTCCGGGCGGACTCGCCCACGCCACAGCATGCCGTGATGCCATGAACGCGTCCGGGAAACGAGGTGAACTTTCGGGGAACGGGACCGCGATGACCAGGGCCTCCGGGTGGACCTGCGCCGGAGGCCGCTTACGATCCGTGGTGTGGAGGTCGAACTTGTCGCGAGCCTGACCGGGCTTGCCGGGCTCGCGATCGGGCTCGCGACTGGATTGGCGGTGCGGGTGAGCGAGCGTGCCCAGCAGGCTGCGGTTCCGGCGGCGCCGGTGGGCGGCCTGCCGCCCGGCGTCGCGTCCGTGCTCAGCGTCCTTCGGTCGTCGGCCGTCGTGGTGGACGCCGAGGACCGCGTGCTGCGCGCCAGTTCCGCCGCGCGGGCCTTCGGCATCGTCAGCGGCGACCGCCTCGTCGTGGACGAGGTGCTCGCGATGGCCCGGCTCGTCCGCCGGGACGGGGAGATCCGCGAGACCGAGATCCAGGTCGGGCCGCAGAGCGTGCGGAGCCGGGCCGACGGGCGCTGGTTCGCGGTCCGGGTGGCGCCGCTCGGCTCGCACGGGCTCGTCCTCGTCCTCGCCGAGGACCTCACCGACATGCACCGCACGGAGGCGATCCGCCGCGACTTCGTGGCCAATGTCAGCCACGAGCTGAAGACGCCCGTCGGCGCGCTGTCGCTGCTGGCCGAGACCGTCGAGGTCGCCGCCGAGGATCCGGAGGCCGTCCGGCGGTTCGCGGGACGGATGCAGTACGAGTCGGTGCGCCTGACCAACCTCGTCCAGGACCTGATGACGCTGTCGCGCGTCCAGGGCGACGAGCCGCTGCCCGCGCTGCGCCCCGTCCTGCTGGACGAGGTCACCGCGGAGGCGCTGGAACGCTGCCAGACCAAGGCGTCCGGCAGGGACATCGAGCTGACCTCCGGCGGCGAGGAGGGCCTGCGGGTGCGGGGCGACCAGGAGCTGCTGGTCACCGCGCTGCGCAACCTGGTCGACAACGCCGTCGCCTACAGCCCCGAGAACACCCGCGTCGTCGTCGCCACCCGGCGGCGCGACGACGGGCACGTCGAGGTCAACGTCACCGACCAGGGCATCGGCATCCCGGACGGCGAGATCGAGCGGATCTTCGAGCGCTTCTACCGGGTCGACCCGGCCCGGTCCCGCCAGACCGGCGGCACCGGCCTCGGCCTCGCCATCGTCAAGCACGTCACCAGCAAGCACGGCGGCGACGTGACCGTGTGGAGCAAGGAGGGCCACGGGTCGACGTTCACGATCCGGCTGCCGCTGCTCGACGCACCGCCCCGTCCGTCCGGCGCGACCGCCAGCAGGATCGCGACCGCCGGCAAGCGGCCCCCCGCCGACCCCCCGGACGGAAAGGCCGGCGCGGACGGGAAGGCCGGCGCGAACGCGAACAGAGAGGCAGCGGAAGAGACCGGCGCGGACGCGGGCAAAGACGCGGACGCGGGGAATAACACAGCTGACACCGCCCAGGAGGCAACACCGTGACCCGCGTGCTCGTCGTGGAAGACGAGGAGTCGTTCAGCGACGCACTGTCCTACAACCTCCGCAAGGAGGGCTTCGAGGTGGCCGTGGCCGCCACCGGCCCTGACGCGCTGGACATTTTCGAGCGCAACGGTGCCGACCTCGTGCTGCTCGACCTGATGCTCCCCGGGCTGCCCGGCACCGAGGTGTGCCGGGAGCTGCGCGCCAAGTCGAGCGTCCCCGTCATCATGCTGACCGCCAAGGACAGCGAGGTCGACAAGGTCGTCGGGCTGGAGCTCGGTGCCGACGACTACGTCACCAAGCCGTTCTCCACCCGCGAGCTGATCGCCCGGATGCGGGCCGTCCTGCGCCGCCAGGGCGAGGTCGAGGAGATGGCCCCGGCGACGCTGGAGGCCGGGCCCGTCCGGATGGACGTGGAACGGCACGTCGTCAGCGTCGGCGGCGAACCCGTCCAGCTGCCGCTCAAGGAGTTCGAGCTGCTGGAGGTGCTGCTGCGCAACGCGGGCCGCGTCCTGACCCGGATGCAGCTGATCGACCGCGTCTGGGGCGCCGACTACGTCGGGGACACCAAGACGCTGGACGTCCACATCAAGCGCCTGCGCGCCAAGATCGAAGAGGTGCCGTCCTCGCCGCGGTACATCGTCACCGTCCGCGGCCTGGGCTACAAGTTCGAGCCCTGATGACATGACAGAACGGCCCGTCCCAAGCGGGACGGGCCGTTTCTTTTTGCGCTGGGCCGGGTTCAGTGGCCGCCGGAGCCTCCCGGGGACGCGCCGCCGCCGGCGGGCGACTGCGTCGCGCCCGGCTGGGGCGTGCCGTGTCCGGGCTGCGCGGGCGTGGACGGCTGAGAAGTGCCGCCCGGGGTCGGCGATCCGGGCGCCTGCCCGGCCGGGCCCGCCAGCGGATGGGTCATGAACTCGCCCTGCTGCGGCACGATCGGCACCTGGAACTGGACGGCGCCCGCCTTCTCGAACTGCATCTGCACGGGCACCCTGGAGCTGGCGAGCAGCTCCTGCTTGAGGCCCGTCAGGATGACGAGCGGCTGCTCGCCGCTCGGGGTGGTGGCCTGCGGAGCGCTCTGCTGCGCCGGGCCGGCGGTGTTCTCCGGTGTCGCGCCCGCGCCGGTCGGCTCGGGCGTCGCGCCCGCGCCGCCGCCGGTGGGTTGCGGGGTCGCGCCGCCGCGTGGGGTTGCGTCGTCCTGCGGCTGCCCGGACGGCGTCGTCCCCGGCCGCTTGGTCTGGTTGCCCGCAGGCGGCGCGGCGGGCGGGGCGGCCGGTTTGGACGGCTTGCCCAGCAGGTTCACCGGGCTGCCCATCCCGTCCGGCGCGGCGGCCGGCAGCACCAGCCCGCCTCCGTCGATCTTGGCGGGGCTGTCGAAGAGCGGGGAGCTGACCGAGACCAGGCGGTCCTGCCGGCCCTTGACCTGGTTGATCAGCACGCCGTACAGCGCCAGCGACGACCCGGCGGTGATCGGCCGGCCGGGCGGCGGGGCCAGCACGAACACGTTGCGCAGGGCGATCTGCGGCTCCGCCGGCTTGTCCAGCGGGACCGAGACGTTGACGCCGTCGGTCAGCTGCGTCGGAGCGGCGGACTGGGGCTCCTCGCCGGCGCCGCAGCCGGAGATCACCGGCGCGATGGCGACGGCGCCCGCGACGGCGAGCGTGACCATTCGTCGGCTGTTACGGATCACGGCGTCGGTCTCCTCGCGAAATGGCACGGAAGTTGGTGAGAGCGGCGTCGCAGACGCCAGGGGAAGCGTAGCGACACCCGGCCGGAAGTCCCGCCCCGGGGTGCTTGACACGCCCGCGCCCGTCCGGTGACGCGGGCGGTGATCCGTCAGCCGGTCCGCAGCGCCCTGACCTTCCCGGTGAGCTCCGGCCCGGCCTGCGGCGCCCGGACGACCTCCTTGACCACGCCGTCCAGCTGGACGAACACGGCGGTGAGGCCGGCGGCGGCCGGGTCCGGCGTGGCGGCCGGTCCAGGCGTGGCGGGCGGTCCCGGCGGGGCGGGCTGGGGCGCGTAGGCCGCGGCGAGCAGGCCCCCGCGGTCTTCGAGGAGCCGCGGCACCCCGTTGTGCGCGGTGCCCGCGCACGCCTTCAGTTCCTTCAGCGGCGTCCCCTTCTTGCCGCCGGACGGACGGGGGTCGGCGACGAGATAGAACTTCAGCTCGTTCTCCTGCGTCCTGCCCGCGAGCTCCGCGACCACACTCTCGCATTCGTACGCGGGCGGGACGATGCCGATGACGCCCGGACGCAGGTCGCGGATCGGCATGGACGCGCGCTGCCCGGTCACCTCGTCGACGCTGCCCGCGGGGAGCAGCCCGCCGATCTCGCCGGGGCTCGCGGACGGCCGCGGCGCGAGCCTGGCGCCCGTCTGGGGCGGCGCGGGACGCGGCCCGAACGTGGTCATCAGGACGCCGCTGAGCAGCGCGACCAGCAGCGCGCCCGCGATGATCGGGATGGCGACGCCGAACCGGGTCAGCGGGCGGCCGGCGCGGTGGAACCGGTCCCGGCGCCGGCGGCGGCGCTCCTCGCGGCGGTAGGCCGCCACGTCGCGCTCCAGCTCGCGGGCGTCATCGGGCACGACGACGTCAATGCGGGGAAGCCCGTAATCGTCGGGCTCCGGGTCGCCGCCGTCCGGCCTCACGCCGCACCTCCCGTCCTGGCCTCGCCGAAGCGCTCCCGGCCCGGCCGTGGTCCTATTCGGACCCTTCCGGGCGCTTCGTACCCGGACCGCCCGGCATGTTCACCTCCAGTATGGAACGCATCTCGGCGGCCGGGAGGGGGATGCTTGTAACCGGGACGCCCTTACCGGTAATGGCGGCCGGGCAGGATCAGAGTGGTCCGTCGGCTACCCTGAGTACGGGGAACTGGTCGAAGATGCACCATTAAAGGGCTTTGTCAATACCCCAATATGCAGCTTGACCTGGGCATTTGTCTGGAACGTCGGTTCAGCCACCCTCGTTTCCGTGGTACCCTGGTTCTAGCGGAAGGGGTACTTGTCACATGACTTTCCAGGTCGGCGACACCGTCGTCTACCCCCACCATGGGGCTGCTCGGATCGAGGCCATCGAGACTCGCACCATCAAAGGTGAGGAAAAGACCTATCTGGTCTTGAAGGTCGACAAGGGCGACCTGACAGTGCAGGTCCCGGTCGAGAACGTCGAGGACGTGGGCGTCCGAGACGTCGTCGGCCAGGAGGGTCTGGAGAAGGTGTTCGAGGTGCTGCGCGCGCCCTACACCGAGGAACCCACCAACTGGTCCCGCCGGTACAAGGCGAACCTCGAGAAGCTCGCCTCCGGCGATGTGAACAAGGTCGCCGAGGTCGTTCGCGACCTGTGGCGGCGCGACAAGGAGCGCGGCCTGTCGGCCGGCGAGAAGCGCATGCTCGCCAAGGCGCGGCAGATCCTGGTCAGTGAGCTCGCGCTCGCGGAGAAGACCAACGAGGACAAGGCAGAGGCCCTGCTCGACGAGGTCCTGGCCAGCTGATAGGCCGGACGGATTGAGCGCAAGGCTTCCACGGGTGGGCGTCGGAACCGACGTCCACCCGTTCTCGTCCGAGCCGCGCCCGCTGTGGGTCGCCGGGCTCGAATGGCCCGGTGAGGGCCACGGCCTCGCCGGCCACTCCGACGGCGACGTCGCCGCGCACGCCGCCTGCGACGCGCTCCTGTCTGCCTGCGGCCTGGGCGACGTCGGCGCCGTCTTCGGCACCGCCGACCCCCGCTGGTCCGGCGCGTCCGGCATCGTCCTCCTCCGGGAGGTCGCCCGCCGCGTCGACGAATCCGGCTTCACCGTCGGCAACGTCGCCATCCAGATCATCGGCAACCGCCCCAAGATCAGCAAACGCCGTGCCGAGGCGGAGAAGATCCTCAGCGAGTCCCTCGGCGGCGCCCCCGTCAGCGTCTCCGCCACCACCACGGACGGCCTGGGCCTCACCGGCCGAGGCGAAGGCCTCGCCGCCATCGCCACCGCCCTCGTCCTCCCAAGCTGACGCCTCCTCGATCACTCGAATCGCCCAACTTTGGGTAGCCGGCGATGGAGTTGTTGCATTACGGCTGTCCGACGCTGAATCTCAAGACCAATGTGCGTACGCGTCCGGTCGGGGCGCGGGCTTTGCGGAGGTCGAGTCGGCCGATCATCCGCTCGCCGTCGGGCAGTCGGACGGGTGACCGGGCGACTCAAAGCTTGGCGGGGCGGATCGGGAGGTCGTAGTAGCGGCGGGCGCTGGAGCCGATGCGGTTGAGGTCGGTGCCGTAGATGTGCAGGGAGACGGCGACGGTGTCGCTGTCGTTGCGGACGCGGTGGATGTCGCCGGGCGGGGCGAAGCCGCTGACCTCGCCGGTCGGCGCGTGGTTGCTGCCGACCTCGATCAGGGCGGTGCCGTCCTCGGAAAGCGTGTAGAGGTCCTCGTACTCGACGCCGGTCAGGGTGCCGAACACGCACCAGGTCACGTGGTCGTGGACGAGGGTCACCGCGCCCGGCTGCCAGACGATCGCCACCATCGAGAACGAGCCGTCCGGCTCCACATGCAGGCGGTGGCTGCGGAAGGTGCCGGGCTCACCGGTGAGCTGGTCCGGGGTGAGCAGCTCGGGTGACGGCATGTGCTCGCGCAGCGCGTCCGCCACGTGGGACGCGGTGCCGCGCCAGTCGGCGGGACGGGCGACGGCCGCGCGGACGGCGATGACCAGTTCGTCCAGGCCCGTGGTGGGGGGCGCGGTTAGGGTGTTCATGGTGTCCTCCTCGTGAGCCGGGGGCGGTGCCCTCGGGGTGTGTCTCCAGCGTCCGATCTGAGGGGCGGCGCGGTCATCCGTGGCGCCCGCAGAGCACCACGGACGCCGCCACGGAAAGGGGCCGACGGTGGCGGAACGGATATCCGGGCGGGAGGCCGAGGTGCTCGCCGCGCTCGGCTCGCGGCTGTCCAACGCGCAGATCGCGAACCGGCTGCACGTCTCCGTCCGGACGGTGGAGAGCCATGTGTCGTCGCTGCTGCGCAAGTACGGCGTGGCCGACAGGTGGGCGCTGGCGGAGCTGGCCCGCTCCGAGGCGCCGGAGCTGGGACGCGTCGTGGGGCTGCCGGCGTCCGGGACGACGTTCGTCGGACGTGACGCCGAGCGCGCCGACGTGCTGGCGGCGCTGGCGGAGGCCCGGCTCGTGACCTTGCTCGGTCCGGGCGGGGTGGGCAAGACCCGGCTGGCGGCGGCGGTCGCGGCGGTCGCGGGCGCGCTGTTCCCGTCCGGCGGGGCGTTCGTGGACCTGGTGCCCGTGCGCGACGGGTTCGTGGCGCGGGCGGTCGCGACCGCGCTCGGGGTGACCGAGGGGTCGCACCAGCCGCTGGCGGACGCGGTCGCGGCGCGGCTCGGCGCCGGGCGGTCGCTGCTCCTGCTGGACAACTGCGAGCACGTGATCGACGAGGCGGCCGCGTTCGCCGAGCGGATCCTCGCCGCGTGCCCCGGCGCCCGGGTGCTCGTGACCAGCCGGGAGCGGCTGGGCGTCCCGGGCGAGCGCAGCGTCCCGATCTCCCCGCTGCCCGGCTCGGACGCCGAGGCGCTGTTCCACGACCGGGCGCTCGCCGCCGATCCGCGGTTCGTCGCGGACCCCGAGGTGATCGCCGACCTGTGCGCGCGGCTGGACGGCATGCCGCTCGCGATCGAGCTGGCGGCGGCCCGGGGCGCGTCGCTGGGCGCCACGGGGCTGCTCGCCGCGCTGGAGGACGCCCTGCGCCTGCTGTCCGGCGGCCGCGGCGGCGACGAGCGGCACCGGTCGCTGCGCGCGGTGCTGTCCTGGAGCCACGATCTGCTGGACGAGGAGGAGAGGGCGCTGTTCCGCAGGCTCGCGGTGTTCGCCGGGGCGTTCGACCTGGACGCCGCCGTCGCGGTCGGCGGGGACCGGGCGGGCGTCGCCGACCTGCTCGGACGGCTCGTCGACAAAAGCCTCGTGGTGCACCTGCGCGGGCGGGTCAGCCGGTGGCGGCTGCTGGAGACGGTGCGGGCGTTCGCGCGGGCCCAGCTGTCCGCCGCCGGCGAGGAGGACGAGACCGGGGCCCGCCACCTGCGCTGGGCGGCGGCCGCCGCGTCCGGTCTGGAGGGACGGCTCGGCGATCCGGCGTGGCGGGAGGACTTCGACGCGATGGCCGCGGATCTGCGGTCCGCGCTGGCCACTCCCAGGAGCCCGTGCGAGGTGACGCATCGGCTGGCGAGCGCGCTGGCGCATCTGACCTTCGCCCGCCGCCACCTGATGGAATCGTTCGCGCACTACCGGACCGCCGCCACGGTCGCGCCGGACGCGGCTTCCGCGGCCGCCGATCTGCGGGCGGGGGCCGGGTGCGCGCATGTGAGCACCACGTCCAACCAGCATGTGTTCGAGCTGCTGCTGGAGGCGGCCGAGCAGGCGCGGCGGGCCGGGGACCAGCGCGGCCGTGCGATCGACCTGGCGCGTGCGGTGGAGACGGCGTGCCGGTTCCCCGAGGCGTTCGAGACCGACGTCTCGCGCGAGCGCCTGCACGGGCTTCTCGGTGACGCGGTCGAGGCCGCCGGGCGCGGGGATGGTCCGGACGATCCGGGGGTGGCGGCGTGCCTGGCCGTGGCGCGGGCCTGGCTGGACGGCCCTGACCGGGGCGCGCCGGACGCGGAGTCGGCGCCCGCCGCCCTCGCCGCCGTCCGGGCGACTGCTGATCCGGTGCTGATCAGCTCCGGGCTGTGCGCGGCGGCGACCGCGGCGCTGCGCGCCGGGCGGCTGCGAGAGGCCAACCGGATCACCCGGGAACGGCTGGAACTGCTGCCGTCCATGGACCGCGACGACCCGTACTGCGCGCCGGAGATCTGCAACACCTACGGCCGCGCCTGCGTCTACGCGATCATGGCCGGCGATCTGCCCGGCGGGATGGCGGCGGCCCGCGCGGGCATGGACGACGATCTGCTGCGCGACACCCACATCACGGCGAGCCGCCTCGTCCAGCCGCTGGCGCTGACCGGACGGTTCCGCGACGCGATCGGGCACGCCGAGCGGATGTGGGACCAGTGGGAGAGGGCGGGCCGTCCCGCGCCGCTCTGGATGCTGCCCGCGGTGTGCACGACGGTGCTGGCGTGCGGAATGCTCGGAGAGGCGGAGCCGGTCGCGTTGTGGCGGGCCAGGGCCGGGGAGGTGGCGGGCGGCACGCTGCTCGCGACGGCGGCTGTCGCGGTGTTCGTGGATGCTCGGCTGGCCGTCCACGATGGGCGGTTCGACGATGCCGAGGCGCTTGTGCGTCGGGCCTTTTCCGTCGGCACGCCATTGGATCCTTATCTGGCGTACGCGCGGGCTGCGGGTGCGGAACTGGCCGTGGCGGCGGGGCTTCCCGAGGCGGCGGAGCTGCTGGCGTCCGCGTCCGCCTCCGCGTTCGCCGAGGAGAACGGGTGGGCGGCGGCCTGCCTCGCCCGCGCCCGCTGGCGCCTGCACGGTGATCGTGACGAGCTCGCCCGAGCGCTTGAGGGCTGGGAGCGTCTCGACGCGCAGGCGGAGCGCGACCGCACGCGAGCGCTGCCGGCGCAGGCGGGCTAGGGCTAGGCGCGGGTCGGGTGGACGGTGCCCGTCACCTCGCCGAACGTGATGCGTGAGCCGGACGCGCCCGGGGCCTGGGCCCGGATCGTGACGGTGTCGCCGTCCTCCAGGAACGAGCGCCGGGTGCCGTCGTCCAGGTCCAGGGGTTCCTGGCCGTTCCAGCTGAGCTCCAGCATGCAGCCGCGCTGGTCGCGCTCGGGGCCCGAGACCGTCCCGGACGCGAACAGGTCCCCGGTGCGCAGCGGGGCGCCGTTGACCGTGGCGTGGGCGAGCTGCTGCGGCGACGTCCAGTACATCGAGGCGAAGGGGGGACGGCTGACGACCCGGCCGTTGATCAGGACCTCCAGGCGCAGGTCGAGGCCCCACGGCTCCTCGCACTGCAGGTAGGGGAGTGGGGCCGGGTCCTGGACGGGCGGCGGCACGCGCGCGGGCTCCAGCGCGGCGACCGGCACGACCCAGCAGGAGATCGACGTCGCGAACGACTTGCCGAGGAACGGGCCGAGCGGCCGCGACTCCCACGCCTGCAGATCGCGGGCGCTCCAGTCGTTCAGCAGGACGAACCCGAACACGTGGTCGCGGAACGCGCCCGTCGGCACGCCGCGTCCCGCGGGGGACGGGACGCCCGCGACGAACGCGACCTCGGCCTCGAAGTCCAGCCGGAGCGACGGGCCGAACGACGGCTCCGGCTCGCCGGGCGCCCTGCGCTGCCCGGACGGCCGGATGACCGGCGTCCCGGACGGGTACACGGTGCCGGCGCGCCCGTGGTAGCCGATCGGCAGCCGTTTCCAGTTGGACGGCAGCGGCTCGTCCCGCGGGCGGAAGATCCGTCCGGTGTTCCTGGCGTGGTGCTCGGACGAGTAGAAGTCGACGTAGTCCGCGACCTCGAAGGGGCGCTGCAGTTCCACGTCCGAGACAGGGATCAGGTGGGGTTCGACCTGGTCGCGGTACGACTCGTCGGTGAGGACCTCGACGAGCCGCGCGCGGTTCGCGTCCCAGGCGGCGCGTCCGGCAACCATGAAGGCGTTCAGCGAGCCGGAGGCGAAGTAGCGGCGGTCCTCGACCAGGCCCGCCGCGGACATCGCCGCGAGGTCGAGCACCTGATCGCCGATGGCCGCGCCGACGCGGGGAAGCTCGCCCGGACGCGAGAAGATCCCGTACGGCAGGTTCTCGACGCCGAAGCCGCCGTCCGTATTGCCGTCAACCCACGAATCGGTCGTCATGCCGCCATATCTTCCCCGGTGCGTCTCCGTTCATCCGGTGGCGCGGCCCGAGTCGGGCCGCCGGTCGGGCGGCGGGTCAGGCGGCGGGTCAGGCGGCGGGCGGTCTGATCAGGGACAGCGCGGACAGGGCGGCGTCGACGCCCGGCGCGCCGAAGGAGAGCAGCAGGCGGCGCGTCGCCCGCACCTCGTCGTCGGTCAGCGCCAGCAGGTCGGCGGCGAGACCGGACGGGTCGGTGCGTTCGAGCGTCCGCCGGACGTCGTCTCCGCGCGCCGCGCTGGCCGTGGCGAGCAGGACGTTCAGGAAGCCGTGGCCGTCCTGGCGCCGGACGGCGCGATCCGCCCCGGCCGTGCACGTGAAGGGCAGGCCGCGCTCGGCGCACGCCGAGAGGAACGCCGCCACCTCTGCCGCCGGGCCGCCCGCGCGGTAGGCGGCGCCCAGCAGGACGCCGTGCTCGCGTGCCGCGGACATGCGGTCGAGCGCGTCCCGCCATCCGGGCGAGCGCCGCACCTCGATGTGGGCGGGTACGTCGGACGGGAGCCGGGCGATCGTCACAGCGACGGCCCGCGCCTGGTCGGCGTCCTGGGGGAGCGCGATCCGCACCGCCGACGGGCGGACGCGCGGCTCGGCGCGGACGGCGTCCAGCGCCCCCGGCAGCTCTTCGATCCCGGCGTCGGCGATCAGGCCGAGGTCGAGAAGGTCCTCTGGGACGAGAAGCGCCCGCAATTCGGTGAATCGCGACGCCGGGCACAGGAACCGTCCGGCGGCCGGATCCCGGGCGGCCTCACGGTGCGCCGCCAGCGCCCTGTCCATCGGAATGCGGTCCAGCGTGACGGGGTCCGGTGCGTCGAGCGCGGCGTCGTCGATCAGCCGAGCGATTAGGGCGCTCATGGCGCCTAGGTACCCCGCCGCAGGGCCGCGTCACGCCGTTCGGCACGGCGTTCGGCACGGCGTTCGGCACGGCGTTCGGCGGGGCGTTCAGTCGGCGGGCGGGGTGGGGCCGCTGCGGAAGTTGCTGGACGGCGGCGGATTCACGTCCTCGGCGTCGGGGTCTTCGGCGCGGTCGGCGGGCTGGACGTCGTCATCGTCGGCGTCCGGAGCAGGGGCGGCGCCGGGCATCATGATGTCGGGACGGGTCGTCGACGCGACCGGACGGTCCTCCGCGTCCGGACGATCACGCTTCCTGACCAGCTCGACATCGGTGGGCAGCAGCGCGGGCGCCGCGTCGAGGGGCGGGCGCGGCTCCGGGAGGATGTCCAGCGGCGGCGGCTCGGACGACAGGCTCGGCGCGGGCGATGATCCGGCGCCGTCGCCGTCCTCGAACCGGGGGTCGGCGGGTTCTTCGGGGGCGAAGGGGATGAGCGGCTCGGTCTCGTCCAGGAAGGCGAAGGGCGACTCCCCTTCCGGCTCGGCCGCCTCTGCCGGGGCCTCCAGGGCGAGCTGTTCTGGCGCGGCGGGTTCCAGGACCTTCACGTGGCCGCGCTGCGGCTCGATCGGCGCGGCCTCCTCGGCGGCGGGACGGGACACGCGGATCTGCTTGAACATCGTCAGCCACAGCCACACGGCGAGCACCAGCATGATGTGCGGCGCCACGGCCACGCCCGCGCGGACCGAGTCGCGGGGCAGCTCCGCCATGCCCCAGACCGAGTCCTGGACGGACACGGCCGCGCCCCCGGCGGCCAGGAGCAGCAGCAGCGTCCAGCGCAGCAGCCGCGTCCACCAGCGGGCGTTCCGGGTGATCACCAGGGACAGGATCGTCAGCGCGGTGAGGGTGTCCGCGATCGCCGGGTAGAGCGGCGCCCAGCGGTCGCCGACGCCGCCGTAGCGGGCGAGGTCGCGGAGCACGTCGTAGGTCAGCGCGTACGCGGCGCCCGCCAGCGCCGCGACGATGAGGCCGGCGAGCGCGGTGAGCAGCCGCCGCTGCACCGGGGTGAAGGCCGGCCGGGTCGGGTCAGATGGCATGTCTCTCGTTCCGGGGGAAGTGGCGCCAGAGGGGTCCTCAGGCGAGATTAGCCAGCGCGGACGGCGACGGCTCGTCCATTCCGGATGATCACATCACGCTGCGAGCGATATGGGCGGCGACGTACGGTATGGGCGAGGACAGCCGAGAGGAGGCTCGATGACCGCAGCGAAGCGAGGATCATCGAGCCGACTGCTCGGGGGTCTGGGGGGCGCCCCCCAGAAAGGCGGGCCCGTGATTCCGGGGGATCGCCTCGGCGAGCCGGTCCGGGCGTTCGACGGACGGCCCGCCGGCCACCGCATGTGGGCCCTGCTCGCGCTGATGGGCCTGGCCGCGCTGTCGCTCGTGCCGGTGGCCGTCGTCTACCTGCGCGTCCGCGTGTGGGCGGTGGGCGTCCCGGCGCTCCTGATCGCGATGGGCTACGCGGGCGCGGTCGGCTGGATCATGGACCGCCGCCGTCCGCGGCTCCGCGGCCGGGTCGTGGTCCTCCACACCGGCGGCCTGTCGGTCTCCGGGCCCGGCGGCGGGACCCGACACACGTGGGACGAGCTGACGTCGGTCACCGTCTCCGGCGTGCGGAACGAGCCGGACGACCGCACCCGCTGGTCGTTCACGATCGTCGCGGAGGACGGGACCGTGCTGCGGCTCGGCGACGACATCCCGGACGTGCGGGACCTCGGGATCGCCGTCGCCGAGCAGGTCACGGCGCGGATCGTGCCGCGCCACCTGGCGGCGGTGAAGGCGGGGGAGACCGTCCGGATGGGGCCGTTCACCGTCGACCTGGGCGGCGTCGAGAAGGACGGCGAGCGGCTGCCCTGGCCCGTCGTCCGCGAGGTCGAGATCGACAACGGCCTGGTGACGGTGCACGCGTCCGCCGGCTGGACGGATCTGCTGACCGTGGCCTCCCAGGTGCCGGACGCGCTGGCGTTCACGGCACTATGTGACCAGGTCAGAGAGCTGACCGAACTTCCCTGAGAATTTTCTCGGGGGGATTTCGCGGGGGATGTCGAGAACGCCTCCGCCGCTCCGATCCATGAGTGACGGCGGCCCGCTCAGGGCGCGCATCAACGACACGAGGAGACACGACCGTGAAATACATGCTGTTGATCTTCAACCGGCCCGGTTTCGTGGAGGAGCTGACGGAGCAGGAGCGCGACGCGCTGTTCGCCGAGGTCGACGGGCTCATGCAGGAACTGTCCGAGTCCGGCGAATGGGTCGCGGGGGAGGCGCTGGCCGACGCGTCCACGACCAAGACCGTCACGGCGAAGGGCGGGCAGCCCGCCGTGACCGACGGGCCGTTCCTGGAGGCCAAGGAGCACTTCGCCGGCTACCTCACCGTCGACTGCGAGTCCGAGGAGCGGGCCGTGGAGATCGCCAAGCGCTGGCCGGACGTCCGGTTCGGCGGGCGCATGGAGGTCCGGGCGATCATGGACGAGTCCGGGACGGAGATGTGACGGTCCCGGCCGCCGTCGAGGACCTGCTGCGCACGCTCGCGCCGCAGGTCCTCGGCACGCTCGTCCGGCGGCACGGGGCGTTCGACGCGTGCGAGGACGCCGTCCAGGAGGCGCTGCTCGCCGCGGCTGTCCAGTGGCCGGAGGACGGCGTCCCGGAGAACCCGCGCGGCTGGCTGCTGACCGTCGCGACGCGGCGGCTCACCGACCAGTGGCGCAGCGAGCGCGCCCGCCGCGACCGCGAGGCCGCCGTGTTCACGAAGGAGCGCGGCGGCGAGGCGGGCCCGGCCCCGGACGAGGACGACCGTCCAGGCGACCGCGACGACACGCTGACCCTGCTGTTCCTGTGCTGCCATCCGGCGCTGTCGCCGCCGTCGCAGGTCGCGCTGACGCTGCGCGCCGTCGGCGGCCTCACCACGGTGCAGATCGCCCGCGCGTTCCTCGTGCCGGAGGCCACGATGGCGCAGCGGGTCAGCCGGGCCAAGCAGAAGATCAAGGCGAGCGGGGCGCGGTTCGCGCCGCCCCCGCCGGCCGAGCGGGACGAGCGGCTGCGGGCCGTCCTGCACGTCCTGTACCTGATCTTCAACGAGGGCTACACCGCGTCCAGCGGCCCCGACCTGCAGCGCGCCGACCTGACCGCGGAGGCGATCAGGCTGGCCCGCGCGCTGCACCGGCTGCTGCCGGACGACGGCGAGGCCGCCGGGCTGCTCGCCCTCATGCTGCTGACCGACGCCCGCCGCGCCGCCCGCAGCGGCGACGGCGGCCTGCTGATCCCGCTCACCGAACAGGACCGGACGCTCTGGAACCGGCCCGCGATCGACGAGGGCACGGCGCTGGTCACCGACGCGCTGACCTGGTCGCCGCCCGGCCCGTACCAGCTCCAGGCCGCGATCGCCGCCGTCCACGCGGAGGCGGCGCGGCCGGAGGACACCGACTGGCCGCAGATCCTCGCCCTCTACCGGCTCCTGTCGCATCTGTCGCCGAACCCGATGGTCACCCTGAACGAGGCGGTCGCGGTCGCGATGGTGGACGGCCCGTCCGCCGGGCTCGACCTGCTGCGGCCCCTCGCCGCCGACGACCGCATGTCCGGGCATCACCGGCTCGCCGCCGTCCGGGCTCATCTGCTGGAGATGGCGGGCGACGCGGACGCGGCGCGGGAGGCGTACCGGCAGGCCGCCCGCACCACGACCAGCCTCCCGGAGCGGCGCTATCTCGAATCCCGCGCCGCCCGGCTCACCCGATAAGGAAATTCCGTTGGAAACGACAGTGCGAGCGAGCCGCCGCACCGGGCCGCGCACGCGCTGGCCGAACGGCTGGGGACGGCGGCCGAGACGTACCCCGGCGACCACGGCGGCTTCGGGACGGAGGCGGAGGCATTCGCCGCCAGACTGCACGCCGTGTTCTCCGCGTCCTAACTCAATGGCATGGGGCGCTATTACCAACTGGCATAACGCCCATGTGGCGCTAGGCGCTCCGCTGTACACGCGATTCCAATAACCTGGGTTCGTGAGTCTGCGCTTCTACGACACCGGCACCCGTAGCGTCCGCACGTTCGAGCCTCTCGAAGAGGGCCGTGTGGGGATGTACGTGTGCGGTGCCACCCCGCAGGCGTCCCCGCACATCGGGCATCTCCGCTCGGGCGTGATCTACGACGTCCTGCTGCGCTGGCTGCGCGCGTCCGGCTACGAGGTGACGTTCGCGCGCAACGTCACCGACATCGACGACAAGATCATCGCGGTGGCGGCGGACCAGGACGTGCCGTGGTTCGCGGTCGCCGAGGGCAACCAGCGCGTCTTCACGCAGGGCTACGACCTGCTCGGCTGCCTGCCCCCGACGATCGAGCCGCGCGCCACCGGGCACGTCCCGGAGATGATCACGCTGATGCGGCGGCTGATCGAGAAGGGCCACGCGTACGCGGTCGGCGGCGACGTGTACTTCGACGTCAAGTCGTGGGCCGACCAGTACGGGGAGCTGTCGAACCAGCGGCTGGAGCACATGCGCTCCGCCGGCGACACCCCCAACGAGCAGCTCAAACGCGACCCGCGCGACTTCGCGCTGTGGAAGGGCGCCAAGCCCGGCGAGCCGTTCTGGGAGACGCCGTGGGGGGACGGGCGTCCCGGCTGGCACCTGGAGTGCTCGGCGATGGCGACCAAGTACCTCGGGTCCGTGTTCGACATCCACGGCGGCGGCGTCGACCTGATCTTCCCGCACCACGAGAACGAGATCGCCCAGTCCCGGGCGGCGGGCGACGGCTTCGCCCGCTACTGGCTGCACAACGGGCTGCTCACCGTGGACGGCGAGAAGATGAGCAAGTCCGTCGGCAACGTGGTGCTGCTGCCCGATCTGCTCGGCAAGGCCCGTCCCGTCGAGGTTCGCTACTACCTGGTCTCGGCGCACTACCGGTCGCTGATGGACTACACGGACGCGTCCCTGGCCGAGGCCGTCTCCGCCTACCAGCGCATCGAGGGCTTCGTCACGCGCGCGTCGGAGATCGTCGGCGTGGTCGCGCCCGCGGCCGCCGTCCCGGCCGAGTTCGCCGCCGCGCTGGACGACGACCTGGGCGTCCCGCATGGGCTGGCGGTGCTGCACGAGACCGTCAGGGAAGGGAACAGCGCGCTCGCGTCCGGTGATCGCGACGCGGTGCGGGCCCGGCTCGCGGAGGTCCGGGCGATGGCGGACATCCTCGGCGTCGACCCGCTGTCCCCGCAGTGGAGCCGCGCCGGGGAGGACGACCTGCGTCCCGTCGTGGACGCGCTCGTCGCGGTGGCGCTGGAGCAGCGGCAGGCGGCGCGCGCGCGCAAGGACTACGCGTCCGCCGACGCGATCCGTGACAGCCTGTCCGAGGCGGGCATCGTCGTCGAGGACACCCCGCAGGGCGCCCGCTGGGAGCTCAAGCGCGGCTGACGCCCGCGTGGGCGTTCGAGGTGCGCACGGCGGATAAAATCAGACGTTCGCGGGGGTTCGCCGCCGTCCCGCCGAGAGCCGAGCCGCCCAGCAGCCGCGAGGGCGGGCGAACCGCAACCGTCGCCAGGAGCGTACCGATCATGGCCAAGAGCAAGGGCAAGGGACCGACTCCCAAGGCCGAGGACCGGCACTGGCACGGCAAGCGCCAGAAGGCCCGCGCCGTCAAGAGCGCCAAGCGGACCGGCACCCCGACGCTCGGCCCGGGCGCCCGCGCGAAGTCTGCCGCCGAGACCCGGGACGGCGCCGCCGGGCGTTCCGGCCGTCCCGCCGGGGCGCGGCGCGCGAACGGCGAGATCCCGGAGCTGGTCACGGGACGCAACCCGGTCGTCGAGGCGCTCCGCGCCGGGGTCCCGGGGACGACGCTGTACGTGATGTCCAGCAGCGACGAGCGCGTCCGCGAGGCGATCCAGATCGCCGCCGACCGGCGGATCCCGCTGCTGGAGAGCGGGAAGAACGAGCTGGACCGGATGACGGACGGCGCCGTCCACCAGGGCATCGCGCTGCAGGTCAGGCCGTACCGGTACGCGCACGCCGACGACCTGCTCACGGGGACGGCGCCGCTGGTCGTCGCGGTCGACGGGATCACCGACCCGCGCAACCTCGGCGCGATCGTCCGGTCCGCGGCCGCGTTCGGCGCCGCCGGAGTCGTCGTGCCGGAGCGGCGCGCTGCCGGGGTCACCGCCGGGACGTGGAAGTCGTCCGCGGGCACGCTCGCCGCCGTGCCCGTCGCGCAGGTCACGAACCTCAGCCGGCAGCTCAAGGCGTACCAGAAGGCGGGCTGCTTCGTCGCCGGGCTGGACGCGGACGGCGGCACCGCCGTCGCCGACCTGGAGGTCGCGTCCGGCCCGTTCGTGCTGGTCGTGGGCTCGGAGGGCAAGGGTCTCGGACGCCTGGTCGCCGACACCTGCGACCTGCTGGTCACGATCCCGATGCCGGGCCGGGCCGAGTCGCTCAACGCGGGCGTCGCCGCCGGCA
The DNA here is from genome assembly GCF_044326405.1 of Actinomadura sp. 1N219. NCBI lineage: Bacteria > Bacillati > Actinomycetota > Actinomycetes > Streptosporangiales > Thermomonosporaceae > Actinomadura > Actinomadura sp. 1N219. The sequence goes on from NZ_JBIRAY010000013.1 coordinate 269,075, forward strand.
TCGCCCTCTACGAGATCAGCCGCCTCCGCACTCTCTAGTTTTTCCTCAACGGGAGTTTTTCCTCAACGGGAATAATCTCAACGTTCGTAGACTTGACGCTCAGGTAACCGCCGTCAGGCACCCCCGAACGTCGAGGTGATCACGTTGACCGCCGCCCTGGCCCTGCCGCAGGCCCAACGGACCCGCTACACCACCGACCTGGCCCTCGCGGCGTTCGCGCCCGCGAGCTGGGGCACCACCTACGTGGTCACCACGACGCTGCTTCCCGCCGACCGCCCGCTGCTGGCCGCCACGCTCCGCGCGCTGCCCGCCGGGCTGATCCTGCTCGCCGTCACCCGGCGCCTCCCGCGCGGCGAGTGGTGGTGGAAGTCGGTCGTCCTCGGCATGCTGAACTTCGGGGCCTTCTTCCCGCTGATCTTCTTCGCCGCGTACCGGCTGCCCGGCGGGGTCGCCGCCACCATCGGGTCCGTCCAGCCGCTGGTCGTGGCGCTGCTGTCCCTCGGCGTCCTGCGGGTCCGCCCCGCCCGCGCCGTGCTGTACGCCGCGCTCGCCGGCACCGGCGGCGTCGCGCTGCTGACCCTGAGCTCCGACGCCCGCCTCGACCCGCTCGGCATCGGCGCCATGCTCACCGCGACGTCCCTGATGGCGACCGCGATCATCCTGGCCAAGAAGTGGGGACGCCCCGAATCGCCGGACGGACGCCCCGAATCGCCGCTAGTGATGACCGGCTGGCAGCTCACCGTCGGCGGCGTCGCCCTAGCCCCGTTCACCCTGGCCGTCGAGGGCGTCCCGGCCACGATCACCGGCGAGAACGTCCTCGGCTTCGCCTACCTCGGCCTCGTCGGCACCGCCATCGCGTACGCGCTGTGGTTCCGCGGCATCGACCGGCTGCCCGCCACCTCCGTGTCCCTGCTCGGCCTCACCAACCCGATGATCGCCACCATGGCCGGGCTGCTGATCCTCGGGCAGACGCTCACGCCCTGGCAGATCGTCGGCTTCACCATCGCCCTCGGCGCGCTCGTCGCCGGCCAGACCTTCAACCGGACACGCTGAGCCGCCGTTTGTTGAGGAAGGCCAGCTCGGCCTCGTTCTCCGTCCGTTCCATGGCCTCGTCGTAAGCCGCCGCGGCCTCGACGCCCCGCCCGAGCCTCCGCAGCAGATCGGCACGGATCGCATGGAACAGGTAGTACTGGCCGAGGTCGAGCCCGTCCACCACGCCCAGCGCCTCCTCGACGCCCTCGACCTCGGCCACCGCCACGGCCCGGTTGAGCGCGGCCACAGGCGTCGGCGCGACCGCCATCAATTGGTCGTACAACCGCAGTATCTGACGCCAATCAGTGTCTTCAGCCCGCGCCGCGTCGCTGTGCACCGCGTTGATCGCCGCCTGGATCTGGTACGGCCCCGGCCGGTTCCGCCGCAGACACCGCCGGACGAGCGCCTGCCCTTCCTCCACAAGTCCCCGATCCCACAACCCCCGGTCTTGATCGGCCAGCAGAACAAGCTCGCCGTCCCGCCTCCGAGCGCCCCTACGTGACTCGATCAGCAGCATCAACGCCAGCAACCCCAGCACTTCGGGCTCGTCCGGCATCAGCTCCGCTAGCACCCGCCCCAGCCTGACCGCCTCCGCCGCCAGCTCGTCCCGCCCGCCGTACCCCTGGTTGAAGACCAGATAGACGACCGCCAGCACCCCCGGCAACCGCCCCGGAAGATCAGCCTCCTCCGGCACCCGGTACGGGATGCCCGCGTCCCGGATCTTCCCCTTGGCCCGCACCAGCCGCTGCGCCATCGTCGCCTCCGGCACCAGGAACGCCCGCGCGATCTCCGCCGTCGACAGCCCGCCCAGCAGCCGCAGCGTCAACGCCACCCGCGCCTGCAACGCCAGCGCCGGATGGCAGCACGTGAACATGAGCCGCAGCCGCTCGTCCCGCACAGGCCCCTCCTCGACCGGCTCCACGACGCCGACCAGCGCGGCCTGCGCCTGCTTGCCCTCCCGCGCCGCCTCCCGCCGCAGCCGGTCGATGGCCTTGTTCCGCGCCGTCGTGATGATCCACCCGGCCGGGCTCGGCGGCGCCCCATCGTCCGGCCACCGCTTCACCGCCTCGGCGAACGCGTCCTGCACCGCCTCCTCGGCCACGTCGACATCGCCGAAGACCCGGACCAGGACGGACACCGCCCGCCCATGCTCCTCCCGGAAGACCCGCTCGATCAGGCTTCGCCCTGGAACGGCCGCACCTCCATCGGCAGCCCCGTCACCCGCGCGTACCGCGCCGCCACCTTGAGCGCCGCGTCCAGGTCCTCCGCCTGGATGATGATGATCCCGCCGACGAACTCCTTGCCCTCCGTCCAGGGCCCGTCCGTAGCGATCACCTCCTCGTCCCTGAGCCGCACCACGGTGCTCGCCTCGGGCTGGTGCAACCCCCTCCCGAAGACCCACTCCTCCGACGCCTCCAGGTCCCGCCGGATCTCTGCGAGCTCCGCCATCACCGGCTCCAGCACCTCCGGCGGCGGCACCTCACCCACGGGCTGGATCATGTTGAGCGCGTACAGCTTCATGCTTCCTCCCTGCCCCGATACGTCGCGATCACGACCCCGGTCGTCGTCACCACCGAATCCACGAGCCGCAACTCCGCCTCGACCCCGTCGAACAGCCTGCGTCCCGTCCCCAGCACCAGCGGATGGACCATCAGCAGCCATTCGTCCACAAGCCCCCGCCGCATCAGCTCCCGCGCGAGTTCCCCGCTCCCGAGCACCGTGAGCCCCTCGTCCTCCTTGATCCGGGCGACCTCTCCCACGTCCGTCACCAGCACCGAGTTCTCCCAGGGCAGTTCCCGCCGCGTCCTGGACACCACATACTTCCGCGCCCGATTGAGCGCGTCCGTATACGGATTGTCGGTCTGATGCGGCCAGAACCCGTAGAACTGCTCGTACGTCCACCGTCCGAACAGCATCGCCCCACCACGCCCGATGCCCTTCCCCAACACAGACCGCATGACCTCGTCGTTCCCCGCAACGCCCCACCCACCGCGAACGAACCCGCCCCGCGTATCCTCATCAGCCGCCGCGGGCCCCTGCATGACCCCGTCCAACGTCAGATGCTCCACCAGGATCAACTTCCCCACGACCCCTCCTCACGAACGACGTCCTCTCACCCTCTACACGAACGCCCCCCACCCACATCGACACCCGCCCCGAAAAAACTTCCCCCACCCCCACACACCCCCGCACAAGCCCCCCACCAAGTCGACTACGATGCGGACGAGCCCGCCGGCGTAGCTCAATTGGCAGAGCATCTGTCTTGTAAACAGAAGGTTAGGGGTTCAAGTCCCCTCGCCGGCTCCCACACCAGAGGCCCCTTCCGACTTCGGAAGGGGCCCTTTTGCTAAGGGGTTTGCTAACAACGGCTTCTGCACCGCGCCGTCGATCCTTTGGCGTAGCTCGTCGCCGCTTCGGCGACCTACTCGCTGACCACGTGCACGTAGACGCGAAGCGTGACGGCAGGGCCGGCGTGCCCAAGTCGAGCCGCCACCACATGGACGGCAACGCCCGCCAGCAGCATCGTCGTTGCGTGAACGTGCCGAACGTCGTGAAGCCGAGCGTGCGGCAGCGGCTCAGCCGGAGGCTCCCCGCTCTTCGAAGCATTGTGAGCCATGATCAGAGACGAGACGGTGTCGAGGTGGACGGCTGCGCAAGGGCATCGCCGCGGGGCGGTACCCGATTGGGGAGGCCCTGCCGTCGATCGCGAAGTTGGGGAGCGGTTCAGCGTGGCCGGGCCACGGTAGAGGCAGGCAGGGCACGCCGAGCATCGTGACGGGGCGACCAGCGGATGAGGTGCCCGACGAGGGCGCGGAGGACGCGGTCGAGGGCCTGAGCGAGGCGTTCACGCTTCCTTGGAACTAGCTTCAGGAGGCCAAGGAACACCTACGACGACAGAGCGCCCGGCTTGACGAACTCGACAAGCGGACACGGGACCTGTGAACCGCGCAGCCGTGTCAGCCGGAGGGACCGCTGCCACTCGCCTCGAGCGCCCCAATGGCGCCTCTTCTTCCAGCCGCCATTGCACACCCCGATTCCAGCGAGTGACCGGCACCCCCTGTGCCCACGAAGAGTAGGGTCGGACGCGTGGCAACTAGCAATGTTCGGGCACGTCCAAGACGTCTTAAAGAACCCGTGGCCCCCAAACTCCCCAATCCACTGGCAGAGGCCGGCGCTTCGGACGCCAATCTAGCCGACGACGGTGTTTACCTGTCCGCGCTGTACGGGAACCTAGATCTATCCGCGCATGATGTTGAAGACGTGGAGTTCGAGCGCTGCCGATTTCAAGAGACGCGCTTTGCCGGGACGGTGATGCGCCGGGCGGGCTTCGCCGATGTCGAGTTCACGTCGTGCGACCTGGCGAACCTGAAGCTCATCGACTCGCGGATCTTCAACGCCGTGATCGATGGCAGCCGACTGACCGGGACATCTATGAGCGAGTGCGGCCTCCGTGATGTTCTGTTCACCAACTGCCGCGCTGACTTGTCATCATTCCGCTTTAGTCGCTTCAAGAGTGTTGTGTTCCGCGACTGCAATCTCACAGATGCGAACTTCCAGGGTGCGGAGCTTGGCAGCGTCCGATTCGAGCGTTGCAAACTGGCCGGTGCGCAGTTCAGTAACGCCAATATGAAGGGCACTCGACTCTCAGAGTGCGACCTCTACGGGGTCAACGGCATCCAGAGCTTCCAAGGTGCAATAGTGCCCACCGCCGACGCGCAAGGTCTGTTGTTCGCCCTGGCGTCAGCGATGGGCATCACCATTGAGGACTAAGCGGCGAGATCCGCGCAAGTGAACGCCTTTTCCACCAAGCTGCAGTCCAGCGTCCGCGCAAACTCCGCCAGCTCGTCCAGAGGGGCCCGGTCGTAGGGGCGTGAACAGGTCGCGCTTGGCTTCCAGACCCGTGCAGCAGTCCGGGAGCGCTGTCTCCCCGCGGCGGTGTTGCATGAACATCAGCGGGACGGCCGCCGCGGCGGAGTGGAACGCCTTATCGAACGGCCGAAGTTCGCCCACCTTGACCGCACTGACGACGCGGTGCTCATGCTCGGAGAGTTCAGCAGCGGGCAGTTCGTACAGCCCGTAGACCGCATCCAGCCGTGAGTTCCGACCGCACGGTGCCGATGGTGCTCAACGGGGCTCAGATCTACCGGGACGTGCCAGAACGTTGTGAAGGTTGACGGGGGAAGGTGTCCGGAGCTACGCCTGGCAACCTTAAATGGATCTAACCTAGATCGACGGCGGGGAATCTGTCGCCAATTATAATCATGCGTACAAAGTACAAGTAGGTTATCGCATACATTAGCCAGCCGAATGCGAGAGCATACCCCAGCCAGAGTGAGGTGATAACATTGGGATTCGGTGGGGTGGCGAAAATCCTAACCGTGGTGGTGTTGTACCTCTTGTCGATGGAAGCATGGTGGGTCTTGCCGTTGTTGTCGACATACTTCACATCGGTAAATTCTATGTCGAGTCCGCAATTCCCTTGAGGGCATTTGATCTCCCGGTGATGGCCAATGACGGTTGCCGTGTACCAGTCGCCCTGGATCATGAAGCGGACTGTGTCGAACGCCGCGTAGGTACTTAGAACCAAGAGGACAAGTCCCACGAATACGAGCCACACCTTTAGCATTTTCCCTCTGTGGGTGACAGGCCGTCAAACGGACGCAATTGCCAGCGTAACAAACTTCCAGCACTCTCTGCAATGGACCCGTTGCTTACAGTGGCCTCGAAGCCTCCAGGCGGGCTAACAACGGGTTCGGATGACCTTGGACGGGGTGTGGACCCGCCGAAGGTTGCCACGCAGGTCAGGAGACGTGTGGAGACGTGCCTGGATAAGGCTGATCTTGTTTGTAAGCAGAAGGTCAGGGTTCAGGTCCCCCTCGCCAGCTCCCATCCCAAGGCCCCCTTCCGACCGTGGAAGGGCTGATTGCTAACAGGTACAGAATCTGCGTCGCCGCACAAGGGTGGATGTCGAGTGCGGCCAGCGTCTTGCCGACGTCCTGTCCTGGAGCGTCGTTGACCAGTCCGGGGATATGGATGGGTTGCTGAGCCGGATCCGGAGATGTGGTTGGTGGGCCGGTTTCGGTCGTGGAGGGTGTTTGCATCCGAGAGCGGGGGTGGTGCCTCTAACCTCCTCCTGGTGACGGACGGTGGCTGCGCGATCACTGTTGATCGTTTAGTGGAGGACGCGAGGATGTCTGGGGATCTGGTGCAGTTGGCCGGGGATGTGACGTACTACGTGACCGCCGCGGCGGGCGCCTGCGGCGGTGCGTTGTTGGCGCGCACGCAGGACCAGGCGACCGATGCCACGGTGAGGTTGGGGCAGCGGTTCGCACAGAGAATCTTCGGTGTCCGCGCCGAGGGCGAAGAGGTGCCCGAACCGCTGGCCGATGTGATCGACGATCCCGACGACGGTGACAGTCAAGCCGCGTTGCGTAAGGCCGTCCGCAAGGTCCTGGCCGCCGATGCCGAGCTGGCTGCGCAGGTCCAGCAGTGGGTCCAGGACGCGTACAAAACGGGGGTGGTGATGACGTCCGGGATGCGGTCCCCGGCGGTGCACACCAACCACGGCATCATCGCCGTCGGCGACGGCAACACCTTCCGGCGGTGACCGGCCATGACCGACGACACCACGGGGGCCGAGCAGCGGGTCAGTTCTTCACCTGCCGCCCACCTGCAGACTTCGGGGCCCCGGTCGCCAGGGGTCGGTGTCAACTTCGGCAGCGTCAAGACCGGCGATGAGATCACCCAGGCTGCGGTGTCGCTTCCAGCGCCGGAGACGGTGCGGCCCGCCGCGCGGATCGTCGGGTTGCCGCGTCCGGCCACGCCTGTGTTCCTCGGACGTCACGACGATTACCAGCGGCTTGAACAGGTGTTGGCCGCCGCCGGTGAGACGGTGGTGGTGACGCAGGCCCTGTATGGCATGGGCGGAGTGGGCAAGTCGGAGCTGGCGCTGCAGTACGCCCACCGCACCCGGGCGCGGTACGAGGCGGTGTGGTGGGTGACCGCCGAGAGCCCGCAACATGTCGAGGCCGGGTTGGCCGAGTTGACCCGTCACCTTGTCCAGGACGCCGCGCGGGCAGCGACCACCGAGGACGCCGCCGCGTGGGCGGTCGGCTGGTTGCGGGCGCATCCGGGGTGGCTGCTGCTGTTGGACAACGTCACCGACCCCACCCATGTCGCCGGGTTGCTGGGGCGTCTGGAGGGTGGGCACGCGCTGATCACCAGTCGTCGGGATGTGCGCTGGCCCGGCACCACCTGCACCCTGCGGCTGGGGTTGCTCGACCCGGGGCCGGCCGCGGAACTGATCATCACCATTACCGGGCACACCACTCCACCCGATCGGCAGGCGGCCGCGGCGATCGCCGAGGAACTCGGCTATTTGCCCTTGGCGTTGGACCAGGCCGCCGCCTACGTTCGTCAGACCCGCATCACGTTGGGGCGCTATTTGAGGTTGCTGCAGCAGCATCCGGCCCGCTACCACGCCAAGGCCGCCGACGGCGACAAGGCCCAGGCCACCATCGCCCGCCTGTGGGACATCACTCTGGAAACCCTCCAAGAGCAGGCCCCGGAGGCGGCCGAACTCGCTCGGGTACTGGCGCAGTACGCGCCTGCGGACGTTCCTCGGTTGATGCTGGGCGGCGGGGACGAGGAGGCCATCGAGGCCGCCGACGCAGCGTTAGGCGTCCTGGCCTCCCACAGCATGATCGACTTGACCGATGAGGTGGTGGCGATGCACCGCCTCACCCGGGCCGCCGTCCTGACCCAAGTCCAGGACGCCAGCGAAGATCACGCGCACGGTGCGGCTCGTGACCTTGCCCTGACCTGGCTCCAGAGCACCATGCCCGACGAACCCGACTCCGATGTGTCCGGTTGGCCGGTTTGGCGATCTCTGGTCGTCCATGTGGAAGCGATCGCCGCCGCACTCGCCTCGTCCCGCCCGTCAGCGCGGTTCAGCCAAGTGCTCAACCAGACGGGACTGTTCCTGATCGCGCAGGGCGAGTATCAACGCGCCAACGAGGTGCTCACCACCGCGGCCACCGTCGCCGAAGCCGCGCTGGGCTGCGACCACCCCGACGTCGCCGGCCCGCTGCGCAACCTGGCCTCCACACTCCGCGCAATGGGGCGGGCCGCTGAAGCGCTGCCATTGGAGCAGCGGGCGCTGGCCATCGTCGAGGCCGCGCTGGGCCCGATTCACCACCACGTCGCCCTCGGGCTGGCCAACCTGGCCGCCACATACCGCGCGCTGGGCCGGGCCGCTGAATCGCTGCCGTTGGAGGAACGGGCGCTGGCCATCGCCGAGGCGGTGCGGGGTCCTGACAGTCTCTCCGTCGCGCTTGCGCTGGGGAACATGGCCGTCACACTCCGCGCGCTGGGACGGTGGGCTGAGACGCTGCCGATGGAGCAGCGGGCGTTGGCCATCGCCGAGTCGGTGCTGGGCCCGGATCATCCCGACGTCGCTATCGGGCTGGGGAACCTGGCGGCCACACTCCGCGCATTGGGGCGGGCCGCTGAAGCGTTGCCGTTGGAGCAGCGGGCGTCGACCATCGCCGAGGCTGCGTTGGGTCCTGGCCATCCCGATGTCGCTACTCGGCTTGCCAATCTTGCCGCGACTCATCGGGCATTGGGGCGGGCCGCCGAAGCGCTGCCGTTGGACGAGCGGGCTCTGGTCATCACCGAGGCTGCGCTGGGCCCCGGCCATCCCGATGTCGCCACTCGGCTTGCCAATCTTGCCGCCACACACCGCGCACTGCGGCGGGCCGCCGAAGCGCTCGCAGCGATCACCCGAGCTGAGCAGTGCGCATTGGCCGCGCTTGGGACCCAGCACCCCACAACGCGGTCGCTGCAGCAGTACGCCGACCATTTGAAAGACCTCTTCGGAGTCCCGGACTGAACCAGGGCCATCAGCACACAAACGCAGCAACACGGGCACAAACGCGTACGTGTTCTTCAATTGGCCCATGTCACAGCCCGGGAAATGGAACGACTTCGGCAATGGCGCAGACGAAGACGCCGAGGACACGGACAGCGTGAGCGGTGGCGGCGAGGTGCGAACCGTTCGGTCATCAGGTGGACGACGGGTGGTGCGCCGAGGTGGCTTCTCTGTGATCTTGCCTCGCCGGTGGGCAGGGCGCAGTAATGCGTCATGACGCAACGATGCGAATGCCCGGGTTGAGCGCCGACTAGCACCAGAGTGATTTCGCTACCCGTGTCCTTATCTGGACGCACGCCGTCTCGGCGTCCCGTGGGGTGGGTGGGGCGGTCACCTGGGGTGGGTGGGGATGTGGACAAGGGGGTGTTGACGGGTTTGTCGAAGATGACCTTGTTTGGGTCTACTTGGTGGGCGGTGTCGAGATGAGAATGATCGGCAAGCTTCCACACTCCGACGGGACGTGCCCCCCATGAACCTGCGCGACGAGATCGAGACCCTCATACGGGCCTGGGACGCCTACGAGATCGGCCACGGTGGATCACCGATCGTCGATTTCGACTGTGCCCCGGGCCGCAACGCGTCCGAGCCGGCCTCCGACCGGCTGAGCGTCTACCGCCGGTTCGCTGAGCTGCGCGCGGACGCGACGGGGGTACTGGCGGATCGGCTTGATGCTGATCTGGCCTATCTCGGAGCGCTCATCGGAGAACGCCGTCCTCTCAACGACTACGTGCGGGCGACGCAGGGGTGTGACACGGCGGGGTGGCCCGACGAGTACTTGGAGGAACGCGCTGAGCAGGCACGGGCCGCGTGCGCCGACCTCGGCATCGGCTGGGGCGCTCGCACAAACGCCGAGTTGCGGGAGGCCGAGGGGCTCCTTGACGTGAGCGAGGCCCCGGACGCGATCCGCCAGGCCACCGAGGAGTTGGAGCCCGTCGTCCGCGAGGCGACCGGGAGTACCGCGCCCTACCGCCTGACGATCGAGACCGCCGAGGTGGACGCCTACTGGGCGTACTGGCTGGACGGAGCCGGACAGGACGTCCGCCTACGCCTCAACCTCCCGAACGTCGAGTTCACCCAGACGGGCGCCCGGCAGTTCGCCCTGCACGAGGTACTCGGGCACGGTTTGCAGAGCGCCAGCTACACCGCGCAGGCGGAGGCTGAGGACGTCCCCTGGGTGCGGTTGTTCAGCATCCACGCGCCGTTGCAGGTCATGTCCGAGGGCATCGCCCAAGCGTGGCCGTTGTTCTTGCTGCCCGAGGACAAGGTGCTGATCGCCCGCAGCCGGCTTTCCCACTACAGCCAGTTGATCCTCGCGGAGGTGCATCGGGCCCTCAACGACGGCGCGCCCGTCGGCGAGTGCGCCGACTACGTGCGGACCGCCGTCCCGTGGTGGACGGACAAGCACGTCGCCCGCTACCTCACCGACCGCGGAGCCGACGTCCAGCACCGTAGTTATATGTGGTCCTATCCGGCCGGGTTCGATTGGTTCGCGGCCCTCGCCGAGGCCGATGCCGACGTTTCGCGAAAGGTGCTCCAGGCCGCGTACCGCGCCCCGCTCACCCCGACCGACCTCGCCAATCTGTGGCCGGAGGGACCGGCGGTGGGTGGGCCGGGAAGCCCCATTCGGTTGGGGAAGCCTCCAGTTTTCTGAAGCAATGTCGCGCGCCTAGCTTGGTGGGGATCGCCCGCGCGTGGTGGGCGGGGGATTTACGGTTGAGGGCATGAGATTTCCGGCGTATCAGCGGAGCGTGGCCGGGCCGAGGGCCGGAGTGGAGGCTGCTCGGTGGTGGGGGCGGATGGCTCGGGATCCGCTCGGGACGTACGGCGCGCTTGCCCGGACGTACGGGGACGCAGTTCAGGTGCCGTTCGGCGTGCGGCGGGCGTTCTTTCTTCTGTCCCGGCCTGAGCATGCGGAGCACGTTCTGGTGGCTAACCAGGACAACTATGTGAAGGCGTTCACGTACCGTCCGCTGCGGGTTTTCCTCGGGGACGGGCTGCTCACGAGCGAGGGAGAGACGTGGCGGCGGCATCGGCGGCTCGTGCAACCGGTGTTCGCGCAGCGGCATATCGTCGCGTTCGCGCCGCAGATGGTGGAGATCACCCGCGGGGCCGTCCAGCGGTGGCCCGACGGCGTGCTGCTCGACGCGGCGGAGCAGTTGCGGCGGCTCACATTGGACGTGGTCGGACGCGCGCTGTTCGGCAGCAAACTGGCAGGTGAAGCCGCCAGGACCGGACGGTCGCTGGAGGCGCTCCAGCGGGCGGCCGTGGTCGGGACGTTCCTGCCGAGTGTCGTGGCACGGCGCGGGGTGTACGCGCGAATGCCGTGGTTGAAGGACGGCATCGCGCATCTCGAAGGCATGGTCGAGACGGTCGTCAAAGGGTCCGGTGGGGAACTGCTGGATCTGCTGAAAGAGGGCGGCGGCCTTTCCGAAGAAGAATTGCGCGACGAGGTTCTGACGCTCCTGCTGGCCGGGCACGAGACGACGGCAGCCTCGCTGGCGTGGACATTCGTGCTGCTTTCCCGATATCCCGCGGCACGGGAACGGCTGGAGAAAGAGGTCGACGAGGTGCTCGGCGGACGGGACCCGCAGGCAGAGGACGTCGATCGGCTCCCCTGGACGCGGGCCGTTCTCTCCGAGGCCATGCGTCTCCACCCTCCGGCATGGACGATCGAACGCGATGCGGTCGAGGACGACGACGTCGCGGGAGTGCGGATCCCGGCCGGGTCGACGCTGGCGATTCCGCCATATCTGCTGCACCGGAACGTGGAATTCTGGCCCAACCCCGAAGGCTTCCAGCCGGAGCGGTTCATGGGGGAGACGGACCGTCCCAGATATGCGTATTTGCCGTTCGGAGGCGGCCAGCGCATTTGTGTGGGCGCCGGTTTCGCGATGCTGGAGGCGACGCTGCTGCTCGCGACGATCAGCCGCACGCACCGGCTCGATCTGGCGCCCGGCATGGACGTGCCCGGACGGGCGGAGGTCACCTACCGCCCGGCCGGGCCCGTCCCGATGCGCGTGTCACACAGATAGTTACTTGCGCGGGAGCAGCAGCGCGGGGATCACCGCCAGCGCGCCGATGACCAGTGCGATCCAGAAGGCGTGGCCGAAGGCGGTCGCCAGCAGGGGCGCCACCTGGACGCGCGCCTCGTCCGGCAACGGAGCCAGCGCCGACCCCGCCAGCCCCGGGGACTGCGCGGTGATCTCGTGCTGCAGGATCACCGCCAGCGCCGTGGTCCCGACGGACGCGCCCATCCGCTGAAGGGTGTTGATCGCGCTGGTCGCACGCGGGATCAGCGGACCGGGCAGGGCCTCGTAGGCGGCCGCCATCGACGGCATGATCGTCGCGCCCAGGCCGAGGCCGATCACGAACAGCGCGACCCCCAGCAGCAGAGGCGAGGTGTCCGCGTGGATCTGCGTGTAGGCGGCCGTGCCCAGCAGCCCGAGGACGATCCCGGTGGGGACGACGACCCCGGCGCCGAGCCGGTCGGTCAGCCGTCCGGCCAGGGGCATCGCGACCGCGGCGCCCGCGGCCTGCGGGACGAGCAGCAGCCCGGTGGCAAGCGCACCATGACCTCGGACGATCTGCCAGTACAACGGCAGCAGCACGAGGACGCCGAACAGCGCGACCGCGACCACGACGTTCGTGACCGCCGCGGCGGCGAAGGCGCGGTTCCGGAAGAGCGAGATGTCGATCAGCGCCTGCCGGGTGCGGGCGTGCAGCACGTACAGCCCGATCAGCACGGCCGCCGCGCCCAGAATGACCCAGGTGCGGGGCGCGTCAAGGGCGCCGGGACGTCCCGCCTCGGTGGTGCCGTAGACGAACGCGGTCACGCCGGTGCAGAGCAGGAGCAGGCCCCGGACGTCCAGCCGCGTCGGACGCGACGGCGAGCGCGGCAGCAGGCGGAGGGCGGCGACGACGGCGATCACGCCGAGAGGGAGGTTGGCGAGGAAGATCCACCGCCAGCCCGCCGTCGAGATGATCAGGCCGCCGACGACCGGTCCGGCGACGGAGCCGAGCAGCATCGGCATGCCGATGAAGCCCATCACGCGGCCCATCCGCTGGGGCCCGGCGGCCTGCGCCAGGATCGTCTGCGCCACCGGGATGATCATCCCGCCGCCGACGCCCTGCACCACGCGGAACGCGATCAGGCTGGGCATCGACCAGGCGGCGCCCGCCAGCAGGGAACCGGCGAGGAACAGCAGGAGCGCGGTGATCCACACGCGCCGGGCGCCGAACCGCTCGGTGGCCCAGCCGGTGACCGGGATGACGCCCGCCAGGCCCAGCATGTAACCGGTCAGGACCCATTGGACGGTCGTGATGGAGGCGCCGAAGTCCTCGGCGAGCGTACGGGTGGCGACGTTGACGGCGGTCGCGTCGATGATCGACATGATCGCGCCGAGCACCACCACCGCGCCGATCGCGACGAGTTTCCGGTCGAGCCGCTGCGCGGGGGCCGTGGACGGGAGAGTGGCGGTCATTTCGGTTACCTCGCATTTCAGGCGATCTCCGCTGGTTCAGGCGGGCTTGATGTTGTGGTTGCGGTGGAACATGTTCTGCGGGTCGTAGGTCCGCTTCACCTCGCGCAGGCGCCGGAAGTTCTCCGGGGTGTAGGCGGACGCCGTCCGGGACGTGTCGTGCAGGAAGTTCAGGAACGACCCGCCGGTCGCGTGCGCGGCCAGCGGCGCGGCGTCCGCGGCGGAGCCGTCGATGGTGAGCGAGTAGGGGACGTCGCGGTGCCCGACCGGTCCGGCGTCCGCGGCGGGACGCGCCATCGCGCCGCCCCAGTGCCTGATCTCGATGCCGGACGCGCCGCTGCCCGCGATCGCGGCGATCAGCGGGTCGGGCAGGTCGGCGGCCAGGTGGAAGTGGTGGGGCGGGGTGCCGCCGAGTGACTCGGTCTCGGCGTACGGCATCGTCCGGAAGTCGTGGTGCAGCGGCGGGCCGCCGGCCCGGCACAGTGACCGGAGGGCCCGCGCGCCGTCGTCCGCCGCGCCTGCGTAGACGCCGCGGACGATGACGACGCGGCCGTGCTCGGCGTGGTTCGCCATGGCGATGGAGGCGCTCAGCTCGTCGGGACGGGCGTCGGCCTCGTTCCGGAAGCGGGTGAGCACGTCGCCGGCCCGGTCGGCGGGGAACACGGCGGTCCCCGCGTAGACCGTGGACACCGGGTGGAGCCGGAACTCCAGCGAGGTGACGACGCCGAAGTTGCCGCTGCCGCCGCGCAGCGCCCAGAACAGGTCGGCGTTGCGGTGGGCGTCGGCGGTCAGCGCGCGTCCGTCGGCGGTGACGACACCGGCGCGCAGCAGGTGGTCGGCGGCGAACCCGTAGCGGCGCGACAGCCAGCCGACGCCGCCGCCGAGCGTGTATCCGGCGACGCCGACGGACGCGTGCGAGCCCGACAGCGGCGCCAGCCCGAGCGGCGCGGCGGCGGCGATGACGTCGCTCCAGCGGGCGCCGGGCCCGACGCGGGCGATGCGGCGGGACGGGTCGATCAGCACGCGCGCCATGCGGGACGTCTTCAGCAGCAGCCCCTCGTCCGGCGGGACGAGGGTGCCGTGCCCGGTGGCCTGGACGGTGAGCGGCAGCCCGCGGTCGCGGGCGGTGAGGATCGCGGCGCGGACGTCCGGGGTTCCCGTGGCCTCGATGACGAGGAGGTCGTCGGTGCGGGCGGCGGTCGTGGCATTCATGATCTTTCCTTCGCTTCCGGAGGTTTTCTCTCCACTTACTCGCACCGTAACACCAAGCCGGAGGATTTGTCTCCACTTATTTCAAGATCTTTCCAGTGGCTGGGCGGCGCGCGGTCCGGGACGACGCTATAGTCACAGATCTTGATAGTCAAGATTCGTGACCAAATACAATTGGAGGAGAATCCTCCGAATAGGGGCTACGCTGAGCGCATGGGCCAGCAGCCGAACACCGCCGAACGCCCGCTCCGCGCGGACGCCCGCGACAACCGCAACCGGATCCTCGCCGCCGCCGCCGAGGTGTTCGTCGAGCAGGGCCCGGCCGCGCCGCTGGAGGACATCTCCCGGCGCGCGGGCACCGGCATCGCGACGCTGTACCGGCGGTTCCCCGACCGCCAGGCGCTGACCAGGGCCGTCGCGCTGGACGCCCTGCAGCGCACCGCCGACGAGGCCCGCCTGGCACGGGACGAGGAGCCGTCCGCGTTCGCCGCCCTGGTCCGCTACATGCACCGCGTCCTGGACATCCGGATCGGCGCGGTGTTCCCCGTCCTGCTCAACGAGATCCCGTTCGACGACGCGGAGGTCGCGGCCGTCCGCGACGGCGGCGTCGCCGTCATGCAGGAGCTCGTCGCCACGGCCCAGGAGGACGGCGACCTGCGCGACGACGTCACGCACGCGGACATCGGGATGCTGCTCGTGCGGCTGTCCCGTCCACTGCCCGGCCCGATACCCCGCGATCTCGCCGAGCAGGTCGCGCACCGGCACCTCGACCTGCTCATCGACGGCCTGCGCGCCGCCGCCTCCGCCGGACGTCCGGAAGCGCTCGGCGGCCCGGCCCTGACGTTCGGCGACCTGCGGTCCATGGGCGACGAAAAGGCCTCGGCGAACGACTAACCCGACCGCGAATCTCCGCCTCCGAAACGGTGTGGCCTGCGACGATGTGACTGCACGTCCTGAATGGGCACAGGGACGGCATGAACATCACAGGCATCATCACCGCGATCGTCATCGGCGCGATCATCGGCGCGCTGGGGCGGCTGCTCCTGCCGGGCCGCCAGCCCATCGGCGTGATCCTGACCGTCCTCGTCGGCATCGCGGCCGCGATCGCCGGCACGGCCATCGCGCAGTCGGTCGGCGTGTCCACGACCAACGGGATCGACTGGATCGAACTGGTCTTCCAGGTCGGCCTCGCCATGCTCGGCGTCGCGCTGGTCGCGGGATTCAAAGCCCGCCGCAAACAACAGCGCCGCTCACCCCGCTGAGCCGGGCGTCGCCCGGCCGCGATCGTGAAGTCGAACACCACGCGCGGACGGCCCTCGACCGACCAGACCAGCCCGGCCGCCCCGTCGACGACGGCGGGACGCGCGGCGCGGGCGCGCCCGGAGAAGGACTCCGCCACGGCGGAGTCGGGGCAGGTCGTGGCCGGTGACGGCGGGCGCGCGGCCACGCCTCCTGGACGGCGTCGTCCGCCTCGCCGGACGACCCCGGCATCCGGTGGGCCACGGCGCGTGTCATGGCAGTGACCAGCGAGAACCACCAAGGAGCGATCATGAACGAGGGCATCAAGACGATCATCTACCCCGTCCAGGACCTGGAGAAGGCCAAGACCCTGTTCGGCCGCCTGCTGGGCGTCGAGCCCATCGCCGACGCGCCGTACTACGTGGGCTACGACATCGGCGACCAGCACGTCGGCCTCGACCCGAACGGCCACCGCCACGGGCAGAACGGCCCGACCGCCTACCACGACGTCGACGACATCGAGGGAACGATGAAGGCGCTGCTGGAGGCCGGAGCCGAGACGGTCCAGGACATCAAGGACGTGGGCGGCGGCAAGCGCACCGCCGTCCTGAAGGACCAGAACGGCAACATCATCGGCCTCACCCAGAACCCGTAACCCCCAGGGGCCGGACGGCGACCCCACTCCCACCCGCGCCGCCCGGCCCACTCCCACCCACCGTCCGCTCCGCCCGCCCTGCCGCACCGCCCGCCATCAGAGCTCGACGCTCCGTGGCCGGAGTCCGCCATTCTCCGAGGCGACCGATGTGACGCCCGCGCTCCGGTGACATGCTCGGACCAGCCGGCTCCCGGCTGTGATCTGACGATCACAGTGGCCAACCGGTCGAAACGGGGAGTGGCGCGTGCAGCAGATGCTCAAAGGGGCCAACGCCGGACTGGCCGACCTGACCGAGGCGACGGGGCCGGTCACGGTGGCGCTGCGGTGGGCGGACCCGTCCGGGAGCGGCGAGGCGGACGTGGCCGCGCTTCTCGTCGGGACGTCCGGCAAGGTCCGCGACGACAAGGACTTCGTCTTCTACAACCAGCCGTCCACCCCCGACGGCTCGGTCCAGTTGCTGGGGAAGTCGCCGACCGGCGGCGGCAGTGAGGACCGCATCCTGATCGACCTCGGCGCCTTTCCGCCGGACGTCGAACGGGTCGTCGTGACGGCCAGCCGGTACGCCGGGGCCACGTTCGGCGATCTGGACGACGTCGGCCTGACGCTCTTCGACAGCGCGGGCGCGGCCCTGCTGGGGTTCGACATCGGCGACGCCTCGTCCGAGACGGCCTTCGTCTTCGGCGAGCTGTACCGGAGGGGCGGCGGCTGGAAGTTCCGGGCGATCGG
Source organism: Actinomadura sp. 1N219 (assembly GCF_044326405.1). Lineage (NCBI taxonomy): Bacteria > Bacillati > Actinomycetota > Actinomycetes > Streptosporangiales > Thermomonosporaceae > Actinomadura > Actinomadura sp. 1N219. Next base: position 286,344 of record NZ_JBIRAY010000013.1, read on the forward strand.
GCAGGGATACGAGACGGGCCTCGCCGGTCTTGCCGGCGACTTCGGAATCGCCGTCGAGGACGGTGATGAGACCGAGGACGCGGGTGAAGCCGAAGAAGCCGAGCGGCACGACGTCACCGACATCGCCGACATCGCCGACGGCGACGGCGAGGGCCGCGGGAAGCAACGGCAGAACGGTCAGACCGCGGCCGCCGACAAAACCGGCCCGGCGAAACCACTCGACAACGACTTGGCGAAAGCAGTCGGCACCGACTCGGCGAAAGTGCCTGCGGCCGCCGGCGGGCCTCGGGCCGATTCCGGGGGTGGCCGGCGGACCGGTCGCGTCCGGACGGCGAAGAAGCAGCGGAGCACCCTGCCGAAGACCGCCAAGGTCGATCTCGCCGATCACCCGTCCTGGCGCGGTGCGCGGCTGTTCGCGGTGTCGGGGCTGCGCAACGACCACGAGCGCGAGGCTCGCGCCACCTCGACGCTGCTGGCGGTGATGACGCAGGTCCCGGAGTTCGGGCGGCGGCTGACGGCCCGGCTCAACGCGCCCGCGGGGACCGTCCAGACGTTCGTCGAGACGCCGTTCAAACTCGGTGACGCCAAGGTCCGGCCGGACGGGGTGATCCGGGTGGCGCGGGCCGGAAGGATCTGGACGGCCCTCGTCGAGACGAAGACCGGCGGCAGTCCGCTCAAGGCGGACCAGGTCGAGGCGTATCTGGAGGTCGCCTCGCGGAACGGCTACGAGACCGTCATCACGCTGTCGAACGACCTCGCGCTGGACGGTGAGCATCCCCTCACGGTCGACAAGCGCCGGTTGCGCAAGGTGGCGTTGCGGCATCTGTCCTGGGCGGAGGTCGCGCATGAGGCGCACATGTTGTGCCATCACCACGGCCTCGCCAATCCCGTCCACACGTGGATGCTGGGAGAGCTGCTGCACTATCTGCGGAACGACGGCGCAGGGTGCCAGGGGTTCCAGGACATGGGGGCGTCGTGGGTGCCCCTGCGCAACGCCATCACGGCCGGCACGCTGCGTCCCGGCGACAGGCACGCGGATCGTGTGGCGGAGAGCTGGGAGAAGCTCATCAAGCAGCTGTGCCTGCGGTTGAGCGGCGAGACCGGGCTGAACGTCGCGCCGGTGACGCGGCGGAGGCGGAGCGGCGCCGCAGGGCACCGGGCGGACGTCGTGGCGTCCCTGATCGGGTCCGGGCGGATGGGCGCGGAGGTGCGGATGCCGGACGCGGCGGGGCCGGTGCGCGTCGAGGCGGACCTGAGGACGGGGCAGATCGAGACGACGGCCGAGGTGCCCGCGGCCGTCCGGGCCCGTGCGCTCACGCGGGTGCAGTCGCTCCTGCGGCGGCTGGCGGACGCGCCGCAGGAACTGCGCGTCGAGGCGCTGACGGACGGACGCGCCGAAGGCCCGTGCGACCTGCTCAGGAACCTGCGGAGCGAGCCGGGCCTGCTCGTCCCGGGCGGCGGCGAGGAGATCGCCTCGTTCCGGCTGACGCTGCCGACCGGCATGGGCGCCAAGCGGGGGACGGACGAGACGGGATTCGTCCGCAGCGTGGACGTCGCCGTGGACCGGTTCCACCGGCAGGTGCTCCAGGCGGTCGGCGCGGAGCAGGGCTGAACTGCCCCGGAGCAGGGCTGAACTGCCCCGGAGCAGGGCTGAACTGCCCCGGAGGTATGCATCTCGGCAAATGGGGGTTGTCGTCGGTGAAGATTTGATCTCATAGAGCGATCACAGAAGTGCGGAGAGTCACGTCGGGTCTAGGGGAGGCCAGATGGTGGGGGACTCGAAGGTCGCGGGACGCGAGCGGGGCGAGCGGGGGGCTCCTGCGGGGCAGTACGCGCCGATCGCGGGCTATGAGGCTTTTCGGTTGCTGAGGAGGAGGTATCGGCGGGTCGCGACGATCGTCGGGACCATGTTTCTCGGGTGGTATTTCGCGTATGTCGGACTGTCGGCGTTCGCCCGGGAGTTCATGGCGCGGCCGGTCGCGGGGCACGTCAACGTCGCGCTGCTGCTCGGCGGGCTGCAGTTCGTGTCGACGTTCGTGCTGGCGGGCGTGTACGTCGCGTACGCGCGGCGGCGCCTCGACCCGCTGGCCGGTGAGCTGCGGTGACGGGGTCCGCGCTGGTGTTCGGGCTGTTCGTCGCGTTCATCATGATCACCTTGGGGATCACGGTCTGGGCGCGGGCGAACACGCGCGGCGCCGACGACTTCTACGCGGGCGGACGGACGTTCTCCGGCCCGCAGAACGGGATCGCGCTCGCGGGCGACTACATGTCGGCCGCGTCGTTCCTCGGCATCGCCGGGATCATCGCGCTGTCCGGATATGACGGGTTCCTGTATTCGATCGGCTTCCTGGTGGCGTGGCTGCTGGCGTTGCTGCTCGCCGAGCTGATGCGCAACGCGGGCCGGTTCACGATGGGGGACGTCCTGTCGCGGCGGGTGCGGCGGCAGGCGCCGGTGCGGCGGGCGGCGGCCGTGTCCACCGTCACCGTTTCGGTGTTCTACCTGCTGGCGCAGATGGTCGGGGCCGGGGCGCTGGTGTCGCTGCTGCTCGGCATCCACCGGGGCGAACGGTTCCTCGGCATGTCCGCCGACGCCGCCGAGACGGTCACGATCGTCGTCGTGGGCGCGCTGATGATCTTCTATGTGGCGTACGGCGGGATGAAGGGCACCACCTGGGTGCAGATCATCAAGTCGGGCCTGCTGACGGCGGGCGCCGCCGTGCTGGCCGCGCTGGTGCTCGGCAGGTTCGGGTTCGACGTCAGCGCCGTGCTCGGCTCGGCGGCCGACGCGAGCGGGCAGGACGAGGCGTTCCTGCGCCCCGGCCTCCGCTACGGCCAGGACGTCCCCGGCGACGCCTACCAGACGATCGTCAACAAGCTCGACTTCATCAGCCTCGCGCTCGCGCTGGTGCTCGGCGCGGCGGGCCTGCCGCACATCGTCACGCGGTTCTTCACCGTCCCGGACGGGCCGACCGCCCGCAGGTCGGTGTCGTGGTCGATCGGGCTCGTCGGCGTCTTCTACCTGATGACGCCGCTGCTGGGCTTCGGCGCCGCCGCCCTGGTCGGACGGGACGAGATCGTCGCGCAGGACCCGTCCGGCAACACCGCCGTCCCGCAGCTCGCGCACGCCGCGGGGGAGCAGCTCGGCGGGCACCTCGCCGGCGACGTGCTGCTCGCGTTCGTCGGCGCGGTGGCGTTCGCGACGATCCTCGCCGTCGTGTCGGGGCTGGTGCTGGCGTCGTCCACGTCGCTGGCGCACGACTACTTCGGGCAGGTGCTGATGCTCGGCCGCCCGCGCGAGTCGCAGGAGGTGGCGGTCGCACGGTTCGCGGCGTTCCTCGTCGGCGCGCTGGCGATCGTCCTCGCGGTCGTCGCGCGGAACCTGAACGTCGCGTTCCTGGTGGCGCTGGCGTTCTCGATGGCGGCCGCCGCCAACCTCCCGGCCATCGTCCTGTCGCTGTTCTGGCGGCGGTTCAATTCCGCGGGCGTCGTCGCGGGCATCTACGGCGGGCTGATCAGCTCGCTGGTGCTGGTGGTCTTCTCGCCCGTCGTGTCGGGGAAGACCGACCCGGCGACGGGCGAGAGCCTCTCGCTGTTCCCCGCGCACATCGACTTCCACCTCTTCCCGCTGGAGAACCCCGGCATCGTCGCGATCCCGGTCGGGTTCGCCTGCGCGGTCGCCGGGACCCTGTTCGGACGGGAGAAGGCCGACCGGGAACGCTACGACGATCTTTCCGTGCGGGCGCTCACGGGGGCGGGCGCGCCCTGACGTCGCGGTGTGACGGAGAGTGAGAAGCATGCTGTCCGGGAGCGTTCCCTAATGTGCCGAGTGCCCCGGCCGGGACGGGTTTCGCGTGGCACAATGTCAACCCGCCGTGGAGCGCGGCAAAATGCCGGGGAGGGGAGGTGCGGCGGCGTGTCCGAAGCCGGCCGACGCCGTCCGGCGGCCGCGCGGGCGACCGCGGCCCTCTCCGTGCTGGCGCTCGGCGCCGCGGTGGCCGTGCCGGTGGCGACCGCCCCGGGCGGGCTCGCGGCGCAGCGGACGGCCCGCGGCGCGTCCGCCGCGGCGCCGATGGGCGCGGCGGCCGACCAGATCCGCGCCCGCGAATGGCATCTGGACGTCCTGCGCGCCACGAAGGCGTGGAAGTACTCCAAGGGACGCGGCGTCACCGTCGCCGTCCTCGACACCGGCGTCGACCAGCGCCATCCCGACCTCACCGGACAGGTCGTCAACGGCCCCGACCTCACCGGCGGCGTGCGGCGTCCCGGCACCCGCTACTGGGGACTGCACGGGACGTCGATGGCGAGCATCATCTCCGGCCACGGTCACGGGACCGGGCTGTCGCAGGGGATGATGGGCGTCGCGCCGCAGAGCCGGGTCCTGTCCGTCCGCGTCACGCTGGAGAACGACGACCCGCTGCGCCGCGACGGCGAGCAGCAGGCGGGCGGCGCCGAGCGCGACGCCGTCGCGCAGGGCATCAGGTACGCGGTCGACCACGGCGCGAACATCATCAACATGTCCCTCGGCGGCGGCCGCCAGTTCTACGACGGCACCGCCTCGCAGGAGAGCGCGATCAAGTACGCGCTGGGCAAGGGCGTCATCCTGATCGCGTCGGCGGGCAACGACGGCTCCGGTGCCAACCGCAAGAACTTCCCCGCCGCCTACCCCGGAGTGATCGCGGTCGGCGCGCTCGACCGCAGGCTGCGCCTCTGGAAGGACAGCAACCGGCGCTCCAACGCCGCGATCTGCGCGCCCGGCGTCGACATCGTCAGCGCCGACGCGCGGAACGGCTACGTCGTCGGGACGGGCACGAGCGCCTCGTCGGCGATGGTCGCGGGCGTCGCCGCGCTCGTGCGGTCCCGGTACCCGAGGCTGAGCCCCGCCGAGGTGCGGCAGGCCCTGATCCAGGGCTCCCCGGCGCGCGCCGGCCACCCGACGGGGTCGCCGGACTGCCGCGGGACGGTCGACGCCCTCCGGACGCTCATCGCCGCGCACACGATCAACAAGACGTCCAGCGGGCCGGTGGAGTCGCCGCCGCCGTCCTCGTCCCCTGAGCCGGCCGCGCAGTCGTCCGGGGAGGGGCCGGGGCTGCTGCTTCCGCTCGTCCTGGGCGGCGGCGGGCTGCTGGTCGTCCTCGGGCTCGTGCTCGGCTGGCGGCAGCGGCGGCGTCCGGAGGACGACGGCCCCGACACCGACGCCGTCCCCGACTACGGCCTGCCGTCCGCGCCGGCGGTTCCGCGCGAACCCGCGGCCGTCGTCCCGTCCGGCGCGCCCTCGTTCGCCTCGACGGCCGGGGAGCCGGCGCCGGAGATCGCTCCGGAGATCGCGCCGGTCAGCGTCCCGCTCTGGCAGAGCACCGAGGTGCACCCCCGCCCGTCCATACCGGACATCCCACCGGCGGATCCGTCGCCCTTCGACGCGCCCCCGCCCGTGCCCGCGGACGCCCCGCCGTCCGACCCCGTGGACGGCTCGTGGGGCGCCCTGTCCTGGGACACGGAATCGTGGGATACGGAATCGTGGGATGCGGACAGCGCGTCCGACCTCGGTTCGCCTCCCGAGCCGCCGCTGAAGGAGCCGCCGATCCTGTCGAGCGAGCTGCGTCCGTTCGACCCCGGCGAGTTCTTCGCGAACGGCCTGAACGGGCACACCGCGGCCAACGGCCACAACGGCGAGCACCTGAACGGGACCAACGGCTCGTCCAGAGGCGATGACCCTCTCTCCGACGACGACTGGGAAGCGTTCCGGCGGAGTTCTCTCGAAAGCTCGGAACCGTCCGGAGGCGGCTTCACCGCCCCCCTCCCCGCCGTCCCGCCAGAGGACGCGTCCGTCGAGGAGCCGACCGGCACGTTCCCTGCCGTCCCGTCCGTCCCGTCCGACGAGGAACCGCCGCCCGGCCCCGTCCAGCCCCCGGACGCCGCCGACTGGCCGGCCGACGAGCCGCGTGGACGCCACTCCCGGCGCTCACCCTCCTCCGACGACGAGGACTACCGGCCGCCCTGGTGGTGAGCTGACGAACGCCCGCGGGTGAAGCGGAACAGCCCGCGCTACTACGCCGGGCGTATCGCGGGAGCCTCCGGCCAGACGATGCAGGCCCCCGTACCGGTCGCCGAACATCGACTCATCCGAACAACACAGGAAGGGTCGATGAACCATGTTGACGACATTGGCGACGCAGGTGACGACGGCGATGCACCCGGGCGGCGGCGGCCCCTGGAACGACGGCGGGGACGCCCCGGCCTTCTGGCCGGTGTTCCCGATCACGTTCGGCCTGTTCTGGCTGGCCGTGCTGGGGACGGCGTTCTACCTGATCCGCCGCCGCATGAACTCCAGCGCCACCGCGGCCGCGTCCGCGTCCGACCCGCTGGCCAAGGCGCAGTCGGTCCTGGCCGAGCGTTTCGCCCGCGGCGAGATCGACGAGGACGAGTACCTCATGCGCATCTCCACCCTCCGCAACGGAACCTGACCCGAGCCCACCCAGAGGCCGGGCACCGCGACCCAGCGACACCCAACGTCGCGACACCCGCGGTGCCCGGCCTCGCTGGCAGGGGAAGGCCGTGGGTGAGGCGGGACGGTGGTCGCTGGTGCCGCGTGCCGGTGGACCTAGTCGGTGGCGGCGGCCGCTTTGAAGATCTCGTCGACGCCGTCCGAGTACCTCGGCACTCGGGCGGCGGCGTCCGCGAAACGGGTGAGGAGCCGGGCGAACTCGGCTCGTTCGGCCGTGGACCAGCCGGTCATGAGCTCGTCGAGGTAGGCGCGGCGGAACCGGTCGGCGACCTGCTTGACTCGGCGTCCCGCCTCGGTCAGCGCGAGGTTGGCGCGGCGCGCGTCGACGGGGGAGGGGCGCCTGGACAGGAGCCCGGCGTCGATGGCGTGGCCCACCAGCCGGCTCGCCGTGGACGGATCGATCTCCAGCCGCTCCGCGACGGCGCCGACGGTGATCTCGAAGGACGACTCGTCCGCGGCGTCCGCGGCGTCCGGGGCGTCCGGGGCGTCCGCGTGTTCCGCGGCGGTGGTGAGGGCGGCGACGGCGTTCACCACCATCAGGTTGGAGATCTGCAGCGGCCGCTCGCCGGGCGTCTGCGCGCGGATCCGCTTCATGAGGTCGGGCTTGGCCCAGACGCGGCGCAGATGGAACAGGGCCGCCCCGATGTCCGCGAGGACGGGGTCGGTGAGCTCCTCGCGGCCCGTGGCGGAGGTGTCCGTCGGCATGCAAGGTCTCCGTTTCGTCCCGTCATGGCGGAGGCCGGACGCTGCGAATCCCCAACTCTAACGCATGTAGTGTGCATATGTTCAGGGACTGTTGGGACGGACGTTCGCCCTGTGACACACGGCGTTGAAGATCCCCAGGTGAAGGGGGATGTGATGCACTGAACCACCGGCCGCCGTTCCCCGGGAACCGCCGGAACTTGTCGGCGCGGACGCGTAACATGACACCCGCCCGAACCCGGACGACCCGGGATCAGTAACCACAGAGGGGACCTGATGCGAGCGGCGAACGCCCCCGGTGACCCCCGCGGTGACGTCCCCCCACAGGACGGAAGCATGGACGATGCCCCTGCCGTACAACCCGTGACCGACGAAGAAGGCGCGGTCGACGACGCCGCCTTCCCCCCGGATCTGCTCTCCGAGCGCGACCGCCGCATCCTCGCCTTCGAGCGGCAGTGGTGGAAGTACGCCGGAGCCAAGGAGCAGGCCATCCGCGAGAATTTCGACATGTCCGCGACGCGGTACTACCAGCTCCTGAACATCCTGATCGACCGACCCGAGGCGCTGGAGTGCGACCCCATGCTCGTCAAGCGCCTCCGCCGGATGCGGACGCAGCGGCAGCGCAGCCGGGCGGCGCGCCGGCTCGGCATCCGCCCCTGACCCGTCCCCCTGACGGGCACCGGACCTTCCTGGAGCCTCACGTCCTCGGACGGCGCGCCACGCAGCGCGTCCCTGGCGACACGCCAGGCGAAGAAGGTTCACTGGTCCTGTGAACTCTCCCCGCTCCATGACGGCCGCCGGTTCCGGCGGCCTCGACGCGATCCGCAAGACCCCGGCCGAGGCCGTGCTCGGCTTCGACTTCGACGGCACGCTCGCGCCGATCGTCGACGACCCGGCCTCGGCCAGGGCCCATCCGGGCGCGGCCCCGGCGCTGGCGCGGCTCGCCCCGCTGGTCGGCGCCGTGGTGATCGTCACCGGACGTCCCGCCGCCGTGGCCGTCGAGTACGGCGGGTTCGAGGGCGTCGACGGGCTCGTCGTCCTCGGGCAGTACGGGCTCGAACGCTGGGAGTCCGGCGTCCTGACCGAGCCCGACCCGCCGCCCGGCGTCGCCGAGGCGCGCGCCAAGCTGCCCGGCGTCCTCGCGGCGGCGGGCGCCCCGCCCGAGACCTTCGTCGAGGACAAGGGGCAGGCGCTCGCCGTGCACACCCGCCGCTGCGCCGAGCCGGAGGTCGCGCTCGAACGGCTGCGGAGCATCCTCGCCGCGCTCGCCGAACGCACCGGGCTCGCCCTGGAGCCGGGACGCCTCGTCCTCGAACTGCGCCCGCCCGGCATGGACAAGGGGATGGCGCTGCGCACGTTCGTCGGCGAGCGCGGGGGGCGCCCGTCCGCCGTCCTGTTCGCCGGGGACGACCTCGGCGACCTCGCCGCGTTCGACGCCGTCGAGTCGCTGCGCGCGGAGGGCGTGCCCGGCGTGCTGGTCTGCAGTGGATCCACCGAGGTCACGGCACTGGCCGAACGGGCGGACCTGGTGGTGGACGGGCCGTCCGGCGTCGTCGGCCTCCTGGAGTCGCTCGCCGACTCGTTCTGACCGGGACCGCCGACCCCTCCCGTTGTCGGAGGAGTGACAAGAACCGCGTGCCGATTCGTCGGATTTCGCGCGACCTCTGGGGCGAGCGTGGACCGTACGTCCAATTGAGTCAAAATATGGTGTATTGCGGCATATGTGGTTCACGGGGGACCGCGCACGACCACGGGGAGGTTGACGGTGGACACGGAATCGGGAGTCCCGCGCCGTCCGGGCGACGTCAGTCACACGCCTCCCCATGCCGTCCCCGCCAAGGCCACGCCCAGGGACGGCACCCCGATCCACCCCGGACGCTCCCCGCAGCCGTCACCGCCGACCGGGCCCATCCCGCCGGGCGCTCCGTCACGTCCGATCGTCCACCCGCCGTCCACCCCGGAAGCTTCACCGACCCCGCCCAAGCCTTCGCCGACCCCGCACAAGCAAGGCCCGCAGCCGACCGACAAGTTCGTGGCCGGCCGTCCACCTGAGCCGCCTGAACGTAGCGGCGACGCGCTGTGGACGGGGGTCCCCGAGGCTCAGGACGCCTTCATGGAGCCGGACGAGCCGCTGTCCGCGACCGGGCCGATGGGCGTCCGCGAAACGAGCGGCGTGCAGGTGCGGCTCGGATCGCGACGGCGGGCCCGGCAGGGCACGACGCGCCGGACGGGTGGACGTCGCGGCGGGCTCGCCGCGGCGGGCGTTCTCGTCCTGGCGGGACTGATCACGGTCGGGCTCGTCCTGACGCGCGGATCCGGGGACGGCGACACCGCCACCGGACCGGCGGCCGGAGCGAAGGGCCCGGACGTGCCGCTGCCCCGCGCCGGGAAGGCCATCGAGGTCGGCACGGCCGACGGCGCCAAATACCGGATCGCGGCGGTGGGCAGCGGAGTGGCAGACGGCGTGGTGACGACGTTCCAGTCACCGCCGTCCGGGACGTCGTTCGCCTACGTCGAGTACCTCCTGACGAACCCGACGAACCAGAAGGTGCTGCTCGACTTCCCCGGCGACGTGTTCGTCAAGCGCGCCCTGGTCGCGCCGGACGCGCGGGGACGCTGCATGCCGCAGGCCGGCGTCCCCGAGGACATGTGCACTCCGCCGACCAAGAGCCGGGTCGTGCGGCGGCTGAGCGGCGGCGAGCCGATGCCGGGCGAGGGCGGCGACACGTACATGCCGCCGGGCGCGACGTATTTGGTGCGGGCCACGGTGGACGTCCCCGTCCAGCGTGAGATCTCCCGCAGGGACATGGGGCTGTACGTGTGGAAGCAGCTCTACATGGCCGACCAACTGGCGAAACAGGCCCCGTTCCCGCGCTGACGCAGAACCGCCGCGGCTGTCACAGCCGCGGCGGTTCCAATCGGGCACGTTTCCGGCCCGGTGCGTTTCCAGTCGGTCGAGTTCCGGGCGAGGCGGGCCTGGGTCGCTCCGCGTTCATCCGGCATCGGGCCTATTCGGCTTCGGGGTCGTCGGCGAGGATGCCGTAGAGGCGGCGGCGGGAGTCGTTGACGACGTCCAGCGCACGCGCCTTCTGGGCCTCGCTGCCGACCGCCATGACCTGCTGGAGCGCGACCATCAGCTGGCCGATGGCCTCGCGTCCGCGCATGACGTTCTCGCCGGCGGCCTCGGTGACCTCGTCCCAGGGGACGGTGGTCTGCGCCGACGCCTCCTCGCGGCCCGCGTCGGTGAGCGAGAACAGGCGCTTGCCGCCGTCCTCCTGGCTGGTGACCAGGCCCTCGTCCTCCAGCATCTGGAGGGTGGGGTAGACCGAGCCGGGGCTCGGACGCCAGACGCCGCCGGTGCGTTCGTCCAGCTCCTGGATCATCTCGTAGCCGTGCATGGCCCGCTCGGCGAGCAGGGCCAGCAGGGCCGCGCGGACGTTCCCGCGCCGGGCCCGCCGCCCGCGTCCACCGCGTCCGCGATGGCCGGGACCGGGACCGAAGCCGGGTCCGCCGCCCGGGCCGCCGGGACCCCACGCTCCGAACGGATCCCCGCGGCGCTCGCGCTCCTGGGGTCCCCGGAAGCCGCCGCGCCTTCTCATCTTGTGCTCGTGCATCGCAGTCTCCTTCATTAGTGATCGGTTGCGATGCATTAACGATATATCGGAAACAGGTCGCGATGCAACACCTGGGTAGCACGAAGAGAGCGCAGGGCACCATGACCGCTGCGATCTGGCAGGTCAGAAGGGGTGAGGGAGGGCTGTCGTCAGGGGCCGGTGACCTTCAGGCTGTCGAGGATGTCCTTCGTCGCCTCGCGGTCGTCGGTCTCCTTGACGCGAATCCACAGCCCGAACTTGCCCGACTTGTCGCGCAGGCCGACCTCGGTGACCGACGGCGTGCCGACCTTGCAGGCGGTGAAGCGCATGATCGTCCCGCTGAGGGCCTTGTCCGGAGTGGTGTAGTTCTCCGGCTCGGCCTTCGTGCACTGCGCGTGGACGGACACGCTCGGCGGCGGCAGCTGGCCGGGCCGCACGTCCGTGGTCACGCCGATGAAGACCCCCGGGCCCTTGCCGTCGCCCAGGAACGCCGCCTTGTTCGGCGTCGCGCGGAGCACCGGGCGCGGCTGGGCGTCGTTGAGGTTGACGGTGGACGGCGACCACGTCGACTCCGCCGTGCCCTTCGGCCAGACCTTCGGCACCGCGGCCTTGATCTTGCCCGTGTCGTGGGCTATCGCGACGAAGTCCTGCGGTATCCCGGGCGTCTTCTTCTTGTCCTTGCCGCCGCCTCCGTCGTCGCCGGAGAACAGCACGCCGAGGGTCAGGCCGCCGATCAGCGCGACCACCAGGACGACCACGGTGATGATCAGCGGCGTGACGAACTTCTTCGGAGCTCCGCCGCCACCGCCACCGCCGCCGGGCGGCCCGGACGACCCGCCGCCGCCCCGAAGCCTGCTCAGCAGACCGGACTTACCGCCAGGGCCCTGCCCCCCGCCCTGGACCGGCCCCGGAGGTGCCTGGAACCCGGTGGGCGGCGGCGGAACCTGCTGGCCGCCATAAGGATGCGGGCCGCCCGGCCCCGGACTCTGGCCCGGACTCGGAGCCTGACCCGGACCTTGGCCGGGGCCCATCGGCTGGACGCCCTGTGGCGTGCCGTTCTGCGGAGACTGCATGGGGAACACGGCCGTGTTGCCGTCGCTGGTACCGCCGCCGCCCTGCCCGGCGCCACCGGGGCCACCGGGGCCAGGCGGATGCACAGGCGCTGGATACGGGGCTTGCATCGGTGCCGGACGGCCGTTGTCGGGAGCGGTCGCCGGCTCTCCCTGCCCGAACGGCGTGGCACGTCCGCTCGGCTCGTCCACGACCGTCTGCTCGCCGTCCTGCCGGCCGGGCGGGAGGCGCATCTCGGACGTGCGCGCGTCGTCCTCCGCGGGCTGGTCGAACCGCGTCTGCATGTCCCGCGGCCCGCCACCCGCCCCCTGACCTTGCCCGGCCCCCTGACCTTGCCCGGGCGCCTGACCTTGAACAGGCGCCGACGCCTGCCCAGGGGAGGGTGACTGCGCTGGTGCCTGCGCCGGGCCGGGCGGACGGATGAGCTTCCCGTCGCGGTAGAAGTCCTGGACGGTCGCGTCCGCGTCGATGTGCGGCACCGAAGGCACGTACGACGGCGCGGCCACGCTGGACGCCGGGGCGGGCGCCGTCGTCGGACGCAGCGTGGACAGCGCCTCGGCGAACGCCTCCGCGGTCGGCCACCGCTTCTCCCGTTCGACCTCAAGGGCCCGCAGCACCACCTGGTCGAACGCGGCCGTCACGCCCTCGCGCAGTTCGCTCGGCGGCGACTTGACCGGCGCCGGGCCCGGAGCGCGTCCGGTGAGCATGTGGTAGGTCAGCGCGCCGAGACCGTACACGTCGGCGCGGACGTCCAGGCCGCCGCCGAACCTCGCCTGCTCCGGCGACATGTATCCGGGCGTCCCGACCGGCAGCGTGAACGCCCCGGACGCGTGCGCGAGCGCCTTCGCCAGCCCCAGGTCGGCGATCAGCAGCTTCTCGCCGCCGTCCGCGGTCGACTGGAACAGCACGTTGGACGGCTTCAGATCGCGGTGGATCACGCCCAGCGTGTTGATCACCTCGACGCCGTACGCGATCTCCTCGGCGAGCGCGACCGCCTCGCTGACCGGAAGTGGCCGCTCACGCATGCGGTCGCCGAGCGTCCCGCGGTCGGCGTACGACATCACGAAGTAGGGCCGTCCGTCAGGCAGCTCCCCGATGTCGTGCACGCGGACCAGCCGCTCCGAGTCGGCGCGGCGCAGGATGCGGGCCTCCTCCAGGAAACGGTTGCGCACATCGAGATCGTCGATCAGGCTTCCGGACAGGACCTTTATGGCCACCTGGGAGTCCAGGGCATCGTCGTGACCCAGCCATACAGAGGCGAACGCCCCCGAACCCAGGACGCGGTCGATCCGGTAACGGCCTACTGATGGTGGGAAAGACACTCCCGTATCATCCCAACAACGGGGTGAGTGTGCGAACAAGCATTGAGGCGGCATGGCATTCGACGAGAGGACCGAGGAGCTGGCGGTCAAGGCCGCGGCGGGCGACCAGGGCGCCCTGAATGAGCTCCTCCGCAAGATCGAGCCGGACGTCCTGCGGCACAGCTCCCGCTTCCTGCCCTGCCGGCAGGACGCCGAGGAGGCATGCCAGGACGCGTTGCTGCAGGTCGCGCGGAACATTCACCGGTTCGAGGGCCGGTCGAGGTTCAGCACGTGGCTGCACGTCGTCGTCGCCAACTCCGCCCGCTCCACCTACCGGTCGCTGAAGCGCCGCTCGGTGGAGCAGGCGGGCGAGCTCCCGCAGCAGCGCCCGGACCCCCGCCGGACCAGCGTCATCGCCGGTTCCCGCGTCGACATCCTGGACGCCATGGAGGACCTGGAGGCCCGCAAGCCGGACCTCATCCAGGCCCTCGTCCTGCGGGACGTGTCCCAGCTGGAGTACGCGGAGATCGCCGAGCAGCTCGGGCTGCCGCTCGGCACGGTCAAGTCCCGCATCCACGAGGCGCGCAAGCAGGTCAGGCAGACACTGGGCGACTCCTACAGCTGACCCACCAGGCGCGAACGCGCGTAGACGGAACACGGCGCCCGACCCCGTCAAACGTCGGTAATCGGACGGCAACGGTGCGTCCATCATCCCGGCCGCCGGCGGGGCGGTTGAGCCACCATGCCGTGCATGTCATCAGGCCCGGACCCCCGCCACGACCGTCCGATCTTCATCCTCGGGTGTCCTCGCTCGGGGACGACGCTGCTCCAGCTGATGCTGCACGCGCATCCCCGCCTCGCGATCCCGGTGGAGACGAAGTTCCTCCTCCCGGCCTATACGGCGAGGTGCGAGTTCGGTGACCTGGAGGTCAGGGAGAACAGACGGGCGCTGGCGGAGTGGATCACGGCCGACAGGTCGACCAAGTTCCACGCGCTCGGCCTGGACGCCGCCGAGGTCGCCGACGAGATCGTCGCCGGGCCGCCCACGCTGGGCTCGGCGATCGGCGTCGTGTTCCGCGCGTACGCGCGCCGGTTCGGCAAGCCGCGCTGGGGCGACAAGCGTCCGAGCTACTTCCGGCACGTCGGCGCGCTGCTGCGGATGTTCCCGGACGCGCAGTTCGTCCACCTCGTCCGGGACGGCCGGGACTGCGTCGCCTCGCTCCTGGAGATGCCCTGGTACGACCAGGACCTCCACCACGCCATCTGCATCTGGCGGGAGGCCATCGACCGCGGCCGCCGGCTGGCCGACCGCCTCGGCTCCGACGCCTACTACGAACTGCAGTACGAGCGTCTCGTCGCCGACCCGGCCGACGAGCTGACCAGGCTCTGCGGGTTCCTCGGCGAGGAGTACGACCCGGCGATGACGAACCCCGGCGGCGTCGCGAAGAAGACCGTCTCGCCGCGGAAGAAATGGCACGGGCGGACGAAGGACGCCGTCACCACCACCCGCGTCGGCTCGTGGGCGCAGCGCCTCGACTCCCAGCAGATCAGCCTGGCGGAGGCCGCGTTCGGCGAGCGGCTCGCCGAGTACGGGTACGAGCCGAGCGGCCTGCCCAAGCCGCCCGCGTCCCAGCTCACCCGCTTCGCCAAGGTCAGCACCCACCGCCGCATGGCGCAGAGCAAGGCGGCACTACGCGAACGCTGGAAACAGCGCCACGAACCCAACTCGGTCGAATGCCTCCTGACCCCAGAACCCGCCCGGGCCACCACCGCCTAACGCACGCAGGCCGTTAGCCGAGGGCCGTCGCCAGCCAAGGACGGGCGTCGGTCGGGGCTAGTCGAGGGCGGCGAGCTGGTCGGCGAACCAGCGCTGCGGTGGGAGGGCGGTCGCGGCAGCGGCGAGGCGTCCGCAGCGTTCGGACCGTTCGTTCCGCGGCATCAGCAAGGCGCGGTGCAGGGTCTCGGCGGTCTGTGACACGTCGAATGGGTTGACGGTCAGCGCGTCGTCGGAAAGCTCTGCCGCCGCGCCCGCCTCCCTGGACAGAACGAGCGCGCAGCCGCGTTCCGACAGGACGGGCCCCTCCTTCGCGACCAGGTTCATCCCGTCCCTGATCGGGTTGACGAGCAGCACGTCCGCAAGGCCGTACGCGGCGAGCGAGCGCGGATAGTCGTCGTTCACCTGGAGGATCAGCGGATCCCAGTCCGCCGTGCCGAACTCCTCGGTGATCTGCTTCGCCGTCCGCTCGACGGCGGCGGTGTACTCCCGGTACTCGGGCAGGTCATAGCGGGACGGGTACGCGAACGCCAGATGCACCACACGTCCACGCCACTCGGGATGGTTGACGAGCAGTTCACGGTAGGCAGCGAGCCCACGCACGATGTTCTTGGAGAGTTCCGTCCGGTCGACACGCACGATGAGCTGACGGCCGCCCACCTGTTCACGCAGCGCGCGCGCCCGTTCCGCGACGTCCTGTTCGGCGGCGCGTTGGCGCAACGCCGTCCCGTCGACACCGAGCCCATGGAAGCCTACGCGCGTGACGTGTCCCGAACAGGTGACCGTACGGGCCGCACGGTCAACGCGTGCACCCGGCAGCATTTCGCAACAGTCGAGGAACGCGGACGCCCATCGCTCGGTGAGGAACCCAGCATGGTCGGCGCCGAGGATGCCCAGAAGGATCTGCGAGCCAATGTCGTCAGGGAGCAGCCGGTAGTACTCAGGCGGCGCCCAAGGCGTGTGCGAGAAGTGCACGATTTTCAGGTCGGGACGCCGCTCCCGCAGCATCTGCGGTGCCAGCGACAGGTGATAGTCCTGGATCGCGGCCTTCGCCCCTGGCGCGGCGTCACGCGCCAGAGCATCTGCGAACGCCGCGTTGTACGCCTCATACGACTGCCAGTCGCGGCGGGCGCGAGCGTCGAAATGCGGGCTGCGCGGCGTGTCGTACAGAAGGTGGTGGACGAACCACAGCGTCGAGTTGGCAACGGCGTTGTAGGCACGGTGGAACGTCCCCTCGGGGATGTCCAGCATCCGCACTGCCGCACCACCCGTCTCGTACCCCGCGAGGTCGATACGGCCGTCCGGCGAACGTCGAGCAGCCGTTCGGTCGGCCTCACCCAAGCTCGCACACACCCAAAGCACACCCGGAGCGTCCGCAGACGCCCTCGCGCCCTCCGCATCCGCAGCCGCCTCCGCCTCGGCCTCTGCAGACGGCATCGAACGCGCCCCTGCGCCAAGCACCGGACCGGGTTCCCGTGCCGCGCCCGTCACAGCGGCCAGACCCGACACAAGCCCGCCGCCCCCACGCCGCATGGTGAGCTCCCCGTCCTCCGACAGCGAGAACGACACCGGGCCGCGGTTCGACGCCACCAGCACTTGGCTCATACCGGCAGGGTCTCAGTTGGCGTGGAGGCCCTTCAAAGCGACCCACACGCCGCACCCGACACCCACCGCCCGGCCGGCAGCGATTAGTGGGCAAAGCGGCGGGTAGCCGTCCGAGATGAGCAGGTCCGAGACGACGAAGACCGTGCTCGTCGCCGGTGCGGCGAACCTCATCCTCGCGATCACCAAGCTCATCGCCGGGCTCCTGGCCGGGTCCAGCGCGATGCTCGCGGAAGGCGCGCACTCCGTGGCGGACACCCTCAACCAGAGTTTCCTCCTCGCCTCCCTGCGGCGCAGCGAACGTCCTCCCGACCGGCGCCACCCGTTCGGATACGGCAACGAGCGGTACGTCTGGTCGCTGCTCGCCGCATTCGGGATCTTCGTGGCCGGAGCCGGGTTCTCCGTCTTCGAGGGCGTCCTGACCATGACGGGCCACGGCGGCACCGGGACGAGCGTGTGGCTGGCCTACGCCGTCCTCGCGCTCGCCTTCGTCCTGGAGGGGACGTCCTGGATCCGCGCCTTCCACCAGGCGCGCAAGGAGACCCGCGACAACGGCCGCGACCTCGTCGACCACGTCCGCCGCTCGCCCGACGTCACGTTCAAGACCGCGCTGTTCGAGGACACCGCCGCGATGATCGGCCTCGCGCTCGCCGCCGCCGGGCTGACGCTCCGCGAGATCACCGGCTCCGGCTTCTGGGACGGTCTCGCGTCCGTCCTGATCGGCCTGCTCCTCGTCGTCCTGGCGGTGTCGATCGGACGCGAGAGCGTCGGCCTGCTCATCGGCCAGGCCGCCGATCCGGCCGCGCAGCGCCGCATCCGCGCCGAGATCACCGGCGCTCCCGGCGTGACCGGCGTGGACGAGCTGCTCACCATGCATTTCGGCCCCGAGCGGATCCTCGTCGCCGCCAAGGTCCACTTCTCCGACGACATCAGCGCCGACGAGGCCGAGGACGTCGCAGGCGACATCGACCGGCGGCTCAGGGACCGGATCCCGGACATCGGCCACGTCTTCCTCGACCCCACCCAGCACCCCGCCGACGCCGCTCAGCACCCCGCTGACGCCGCCCGGGGCCCCACCGAAGCCGCCCGCCGCACCGAGGAACACGCGTGATCAAGAAGGCGCCCGGGTAACGTCTCAATCGACGGACCCACCTGTCTGGCATCCGGTCAGATCAGGTAAAGTCACGCATACGAGCGCTCAGCGCTCGTGGCTCACAACTGAATATCGCTCATCCAGAGGGGTGGAGGGACCGGCCCGACGAAGCCCCGGCAACCACCCGGCTCAGGCGTACTCGCGATCCTGCGGGGCCGGCCGGGAGATGGTGCCAACTCCGGCCTGCGACCAAGGTGGCGCAGGAAAGATGGGAAGAAAGGCCTCGCACCCATGGCCATCACGCCTGCCACGGACCTCGGACCAGCCACCGCTCTCGTCTGCCGCGAATGCGGCACGTCCCGCGACCTCGGGCCTCACTACGCCTGCGAAGAGTGTTTCGGCCCCCTGGAGATCGCCTACGACTTCGGGGGAGTCACCCGCGCGAGCATCGAGTCCGGGCCGCGCAACATCTGGCGTTACAAGGGCCTGCTGCCCGTCCCCGCCACGATCACGGACACGCCCAACACCGAGCCCGGCTTCACCCGCCTCGTCCGCGCCGACAACCTCGCCGAGAGCCTCGGCCTGCAGAGCCTGTGGGTGAAGGACGACAGCGGCAACCCGACCCACTCGTTCAAGGACCGCGTCGTCGCCGTGGCGCTCGCCGCCGCCCGCGAGCTCGGCTTCAAGGTGCTGGCCTGCCCGTCCACCGGCAACCTCGCCAACGCCGTCGCCGCGGCCGCGGCCCGCGCCGGGATCCGCAGCGCAGTGTTCGTCCCGTCCAACCTCGAAGCACAGAAGATCATCACCACCGCCGTCTACGCCGGGACGTTCGTGACGGTCGACGGCAACTACGACGACGTCAACCGCCTGGCCTCCGAGATCGCCGGCGAGCAGGACGACTGGGCGTTCGTCAACGTCAACGTCCGCCCCTACTACGCGGAGGGCTCCAAGACCCTCGGCTACGAGATCGCCGAGCAGCTCGGCTGGCGGCTGCCCGACCAGATCGTCGTCCCGGTCGCGTCCGGCTCCCAGCTCACCAAGATCGACAAGGCGTTCCAGGAACTGATCAAACTGGGCCTCGTCGAGGACAAGCCCTACCGCGTCTTCGGCGCCCAGGCCACCGGCTGCGCCCCGGTCGCCGACGCGTTCAAGGCCGGCCACGACGTCATCCGCCCGGTGAAGCCGGACACGATCGCCAAGTCCCTCGCCATCGGCAACCCCGCCGACGGCCCATACGTCCTGGACGTCGCCCGCCGCACCAACGGCTCCGTCGAGGACGTCGCCGACGACGAGGTCGTCGAGGGCATCCGGCTGCTCGCCCGCACCGAGGGAATCTTCGGCGAGACCGCGGGCGGCGTCACGGTCGCGACCCTCCGTAAACTCATCGCGACCGGCGCTCTGGACCCGTCCGCCGAAACCGTGATCATCAACTCGGGGGACGGCCTGAAGACCCTGGACGCCGTCGCACCCGTCGTCGCGCCGTCCGCGAACATCGCCCCGTCCCTGGAAGCGTTCCGCGCCGCGGGCCTCGCCTGAAAGGAGCACCATGAGCAGCGTGTCCGTCCGTATCCCGACGATCCTGCGGACCTACACCGGCGGCGAGTCGGAGGTGAAGGCCGAGGGCGCCACCCTGCGCGCCGTCGTCGCCGACCTGGAGGCCAGCTACACCGGCATCTCCGCCCGCATCCTGGACGACGCCGGCAAGATCCGCCGCTTCGTCAACGTCTACGTCGGCGACGAGGACGTCCGCTTCGCCGACGGCCTCGACACCCCGACCCCCGAGGGCGCCCAGGTCTCGATCATCCCCGCCGTAGCCGGCGGCTGACCCCGACTCGATCCTGGCGCACCCAGCGCCAGGATCGAGCCCAACCCACTCAGCCGTCGCACTAGGCCAACCTGAATTCACGAGCCTCCCCAGACGCGGACTCGTCCTCCGAGCCGAGGACTTGATGCGCCCCTGCCCAAGAAACTGCGACGACAGGCGCAAGTGCCGACCGTCCGGCCGGACGGTGGGATGCCGGCGGCCAACGTGACGGCTCGTACCGGGCACTCGGTGGCCGTGCTGCAGAGCACATATGCTCACTGCATCGACGACGTGAACCGGCGCATCGAAGCAGCGCCCGGGCCCATCACCCTCGGGTCCTCGTCCCGCGAATACCGGGGGGACGACCGCAAACAGCGGATCACAGCCGCACACCCCTGACGTCCCAGAACGGGGTTTCGACGCAGGTGGGACGGGTTGGGGCTGGTTGGTGACGGTTCGGTGGACGAGGGTGCACGTCGCTTGCACTCGGCAGGGTAGAGTGCTAAACAAACGGTTGGCACTCTACTGTGGAGAGTGACAACTTCACAGTCTGGGTCGGGGCGATGAGGCCTCAGTCCGGCGACGGAATGGCAGTCGTCGGCGGGGGCCGTCCGTCGCGGGCGTCGGCTCGATCCGTCTAAGCCACCTTGTTCCGGGAGGACTGGAGCCTATGGCTGCAAAGATGATCGCGTTCGACGAGGAGGCCCGCCGCGGTCTCGAGCGCGGCATGAACCAGCTCGCCGACGCCGTCAAGGTGACCCTTGGTCCCAAGGGCCGCAACGTCGTGCTGGAGAAGAAGTGGGGCGCCCCCACGATCACGAACGACGGTGTGTCAATCGCCAAGGAGATCGAGCTCGAGGACCCGTGGGAGAAGATCGGGGCGGAGCTCGTCAAGGAGGTCGCCAAGAAGACCGACGACGTCGCGGGTGACGGCACCACGACCGCCACCGTCCTGGCCCAGGCGCTGGTGCGCGAGGGGCTGCGGAACGTGGCGGCCGGCGCGAACCCGATGTCGCTGAAGCGCGGCATCGAGTCCGCGGTCGAGCGGGTGAGCGAGGAGCTGTCCAAGCTCGCCAAGGACGTGGAGACCAAGGAGCAGATCGCGTCCACGGCGTCGATCTCCGCCGGCGACCCGCAGATCGGCGAGATGATCGCCGAGGCGATGGACAAGGTCGGCAAGGAAGGCGTCATCACGGTCGAGGAGAGCCAGACGTTCGGTCTGGAGCTCGAGCTCACCGAGGGGATGCGCTTCGACAAGGGCTACATCTCGCACTACTTCGTGACCGACCCCGAGCGGATGGAGGCGGTCCTCGAGGACCCGTACATCCTGATCGTTCAGGGCAAGGTGTCGGCGAACAAGGACCTGCTGCCCGTGCTCGAGGGCGTCATGCAGTCCGGCAAGCCGCTGCTGATCATCGCGGAGGACGTCGAGGGCGAGGCCCTGGCCACGCTGGTCGTCAACAAGATCCGCGGGATCTTCAAGTCCGTCGCCGTGAAGGCGCCGGGCTTCGGCGACCGCCGCAAGGCCATGCTGGGCGACATCGCCACGCTGACCGGCGGCCAGGTCATCAGCGAGGACGTCGGCCTCAAGCTGGAGAACACCTCGGTCGACATGCTCGGCCGGGCGCGCAAGATCGTCATCGCCAAGGACGAGACCACGATCGTGGACGGCGCCGGTGACGCCAACGAGATCGCGGGCCGGGTCAACCAGATCCGCACCGAGATCGACAACACCGACTCCGACTACGACCGCGAGAAGCTGCAGGAGCGGCTGGCCAAGCTCGCGGGCGGTGTCGCGGTCATCAAGGCCGGCGCCGCGACCGAGGTGGAGCTCAAGGAGCGCAAGCACCGCATCGAGGACGCCGTCCGCAACGCCAAGGCCGCGGTTGAGGAGGGCATCGTCCCCGGTGGCGGCGTCGCGCTGATCCAGGCCGGCACCAAGGCGTTCGACAAGCTGGAGCTCGCGGGCGACGAGGCCACCGGCGCGAACATCGTGAAGCGCGCTCTGGAGGAGCCGCTGAAGCAGATCGCCGTCAACGCCGGTCTCGAGGGCGGCGTCGTGGTGGAGCGGGTCCGCAACCTGACCCCGGGCGAGGGCCTCAACGCCGCGAGCGGCGACTACGTCAACATGTTCGAAGCGGGGATCATCGACCCGGCCAAGGTCACCCGGTCCGCGCTGCAGAACGCGTCGTCGATCGCCGCGCTGTTCCTGACCACCGAGGCGGTCATCGCCGAGAAGCCGGAGAAGAACCCGGCCCCGGCGGGCGGCATGCCCGACGCCGGCGGCATGGACTTCTGACCCGGCTCCATCGGGTTCTGGCGTCCGACTCGGCACGCATACGAAGGGACGGTCCTGTACGGGGCCGTCCCTTCGGCTGTTTCGCGCATTCCGGGCGCGCGGCCGAACCTGCCCGAACCCTCGCACGTCAGACAAACTGATCAGGGTGCTCGGCCTGCTGAGGGCACCGCCTCGTTCGCTCCGGCAGCCCCGGCGGCCGGCCGTCCTGGACCCGGACGTCCACGCCGGAGGACGGCGTTAAGGAGGACATGTGAGCGACCTCTTCAGTTCTCCCGTGCTCAAGATCGAACAGCCGCGCCGCCTCCCTTCCGCGAAGTCCCAGTACAAGGTGTTCGACGCGGGCGGCACCCTGCTGGCCAGAGCGGAAGAGCGATCCGTGTCGCTGAAGCGCCAGGCGTGGCGAGCGGTGATGCTCGACGGCAGCGATCAGCGGACCGTCCAGGTGGAGAACGCCCAGGGCACACCGGTCCTGTTGATCGAACGCCCGAAGACCACCCGCGCGACATGGGTCAGCACACCCGACGGCACCCTGCACGGCTCGATCCGGATGGACGCCTACGAATGGCGCTATCTGCTGCTCGACGCGGCGGAGCGTCCTGTCGGCAGGCTGGACGGAAACAAGACCGCCAGGAAGTTCAAGGTGCTGGACCCCGCCGGAACCCACGTCGCGCAAGTCGACAAGAAATGGAAGGGCATGGCGACCGAACTGCTGACCACCGCGGACCGCTACTCGGTGACGTTCTTCCACACGCTGCCCGACCCGCTGCGGATACTCGTCGTGGCGGCGCCGATCGGACTCGACCTGATGTTGTACGAGGGAAAGGACGTGCCGGATTTCCTCGACGGCCTGACACCCTGACCAGGCCCGCGCCGCCGGTCGCGCTCCATATCGGCCATGAAGGACACCAGGACCCCGACCGGGCAATCGTCAACCTGAACGAAGCCGTCCGGCGGACACAAGTCAGTTTCCCGGACGTGATACTCGAAGTCCCCTGCGCAGGTCAGCCCAGGCAACGCGCGCTCGGCGGCGCGGTCGGCTCCGGAATGTGCTTCCGCTGAACGGCCGGGCTTGGCAGGATCGCCGCTTGGACGGCGCAGCGCACCGAAGGGTGCCGACGCGCCGGGACGGTGAACAGAAGGTCGCCTGTGCGGCCGATGAGGCAGGAGAACGCGTGAACGAAGTGTTCAGCTCCTCGGTGCTCAAGGTCGAACAGCCTCGGAGGGGCCCGTTCGCCAAATCGCGGTACAAGGTGCTCGACGGCGGCGGCGCCGTCCTCGCCATCGCGGCGCCCACCGACGACGAGGGACGCGCCGAGATGCGCGGCGTGTTCGGCGGCAAGTCGAACCTCGACGCCCGGGCGGTCGTGCTGACGACGCCCGACGGCGACCCCGTCGTGATCGTCGACAAGCAGCGGGGCCGGGAATACACCGAGATCCTCACCCCGGAAGGCGATGCCTTCGGCTCGTTCGTCACCGAACGGGTGGGGCGCCGCTATGTCGTCTACGACGGCGAGGGCACCCTGATCGGCGCCGTCTCGGTGGACGTGCCCCGGAACAACTTCGAGGTGACCGACACCGACGGCGCCAAGGTCGCCCACGTCCGGAAGAAATGGGCCGGCCTCGCCACCCACCTGCTGACGACGGCCGACAAGTACGCCGTGGAAATCTTCGACCCCGTGCCCGAACCATTGCGGACGATGGCCGTCATGACGGCGATCGTGATGGACATGAACCTGCACGAGGCCAAAGAGATCACCTGATCCGCGGACGTGGTTCCCGGGCGGGGCTTCACGGGTTCCCGCGGAGGGCTTCCCGGCCGTGCCGCCGCGAGGTACGTTCCGTTCGTGCAGGCCACGCCCGGGCGTCCGAACAGCTGGTGGATCTCGCCGGCGATTCCGACGATCGCGAACTGCGTGCTGGCCGCCCTCTGGGCCTTCTCCGCGCTCGGCGGCTGGGGCGCCACCGCATTCTGCGGTGAGGACGAACAACGCGATCCGGGATGCAGCGCGGGATTCGACGACGCCGTCCGCGCCTCGGCACCGGTCGCCGTTCTGGCCCTCGCCATCGCGGCGACGGCGTGGGCGCTGCCGGGCGTACGGCAGAAACCCGATCGGCTGGACGCCCTTCTCACCGTCGCGGCAATCGTCTGGGTCCTCGCCGAAGGCGTCCTCTTCATCGGCGGATACCTGGCCAAGCCGTAAACCGCCCCGCCATCAACGTCGTTGCCAAAAAGAAACATTGGCGGCCTGGCGCCCGTTGCCCGGGCCGCAGGATGGTGCAAGATCGGACAAAACCCAAGGTAGAACGGGTCTGCGTGCTGAGCCGAGACCGCCTTCCGGACGATTTGGCGCCGCCAGCACGTGCGAGCCGGTTTGACGTTCGCATCTCAGGGGCATACTGTTCACTTCGCCCCACGGGGTTGCGGACGCCGGAAGGCGGCCGGCCCGAGGGGAACCCACTACCGAACCAGCCGACGCGGCTTCGTCGCGCCCGGGCTGTCGTGGTGGGCGGAAAGGCTTGGTTTTGACAATCGAGCCGAATCTGATGAAATAGCTCCACCGCCTCGAAAGAAGCCGCGCAAGTGGCAACGGCCGAGGCATCGGAAAAGGCCGAAATTGACAGTCCGGCCGAATCCGGTAAAGTAAGTCGAGTCACCCCGGAGCGGGAAACGCGAAAGCGAATCCAGCGCGGTGGGTGTCCGTTTCTTGAGAACTCAACAGCGTGTTAAAAGCCAGTGCCTTTATACGGGCCGGCCGATTTGTTCGGCTGGCCCGTCCCCGCGACTATCCCCTCGGGGGTGGTCGGGGATTTCTTTGAGGCAATGCGACTCTTCCGGTTTCCGGGAGGGTGGCGATGCTGGGATTGTTTCCGAGGTTTGGCCGGGTTCGGGGTTCGCCCCCTGCTTCCGGTCGTTTGGACCTTAATGGAGAGTTTGATCCTGGCTCAGGACGAACGCTGGCGGCGTGCTTAACACATGCAAGTCGAGCGGAAAGGCCCCTTCGGGGGTACTCGAGCGGCGAACGGGTGAGTAACACGTGAGCAACC
>NZ_JBIRAY010000014.1:0-196181 GCF_044326405.1 Actinomadura sp. 1N219
CGAGGGTGGTGCCGGTGCCGTGGGCTTCGATGGCGTCGATGTCGTGGGGGGTGAGGTGGGCGTTGGTGAGGGCTTGGTGGATGACGCGCTGCTGGGCGGGCCCGTTCGGCGCGGTCAGCCCGTTGGAGGCGCCGTCTTGGTTGATGGCGCTGCCTCGGATGACCGCCAGCACGGGGTGGCCGTTGCGGTCGGCGTCGGAGAGGCGTTCTAGCAGGACGAGTCCTGCTCCTTCGCTCCAGGCGGTGCCGTCGGCGCTGGCGGAGAAGGGCTTGCAGCGTCCGTCGGGGGCCAGGGCGCGCTGGCGGCTGAACTCGACGAAGGTCGCGGGGGTCGCCATGACGGTGACGCCGCCCGCGAGGGCGAGGGTGCACTCGCCGCTCCGCAGCGCCTGCGCCGCCAGGTGGATCGCGACGAGCGACGACGAGCACGCCGTGTCGACCGTCACCGCCGGGCCCTCGAAGCCGAAGGTGTAGGAGACACGTCCGGACGCGACGCTCGCCATGCTGCCGCTGCCGACATAGCCCTCGAACTCGCCGGGCGCCGGGTTGAGCCGGGAGCCGTAGTCGTCGTACATGACGCCGGTGAAGACGCCGGTGCGGCTGCCGTGCAGCGTCCCGGGCGGGATCCCGGCCCGTTCGAGCGTCTCCCAGGCGACCTCCAGCAGGATGCGCTGCTGCGGGTCGATGGCCAGGGCCTCGCGGGGGCTGATGCCGAAGAACGCGGGGTCGAAGTCGGCGGCGTCGTGCAGGAACCCGCCTTCGCGGGAGTAGGACGTGCCGATGTGGTCCGGGTCCGGGTCGTACAGTTCGTCGACGTTCCAGCCGCGGTCGTCCGGGAAGTCGGTGATCGCGTCCACGCCGCCGGCGACCAGGCGCCACAGCTCGTCCGGGGTGGTGACGCCGCCGGGGTAACGGCAGCCCATCCCGACGATCACGATCGGGTCGTCGTCGCGCGGCGTCATGGACGCGGCGGGCGCCGGGGACGCGGCGGGCACCTCCGCCGCGCCGAACAGCTCGTCATGCAGGTGGTCGGCGAGGACGGCGGGCCGCGGATGGTCGAACAGGAGCGTGGTCGGCAGCCGGAGCCCGGTGGCGGCGTTCAGGCTGTTGCGCAGCTCGACGGCGGCGAGGGAGTCGAAGCCCAGCTCCTTGAACGCGCGCTCGGTGTCGATGGCGCCGGCGTCGTCGTGCCCGAGGACCGCCGCCGTGCTCGTCCGGACGAGGTCCAGGATCCGGGCGCGCCGCTCCGCCGCGGGCAGCCCGTCCAAGCCCGCGAACGTCGAGCCGGACCCGGCGGCGGACGGGCGGCGCCGCGCGGGCGCCCGGACGAGGCCGCGGAACAGCGGCGCGGGATCGCCCGCACGGCCGAGCGCGGCCAGGTCGAGGCGTGCGGCGACGACGGTCGCGCGGTCCGCGCCGAGGGCCGCGTCGAGGAGCGCCAGGCCGTCCTCGGCGGGCAGCGGGACGATGCCGCCGCGCGTCCAGCGCGCCTTCTCGGACTCGGCCAGCTCGGCCCCCATCCCGCCGGACCACAGGCCCCACGCGATGGAGATGGCGGGCAGGCCGAGCGCGCGGCGGTGCAGGGCCAGGGCGTCGAGGGACGCGTTGGCGGCGGCGTAGTTCGCCTGCCCCGGGCTGCCGATCGTCCCGGCGATGGACGAGAACAGGACGAACGCGGCCAGGTCCAGGTCGCGGGTGAGCCGGTGCAGGGCCCAGGCCGCGTCCGCCTTCGGGCGCAGCACGGCGTCGAGCCGGTCGCCGGTGAGGGTCTCGATCACGCCGTCGTCGAGGACCCCGGCGGCGTGCACGACGGCGGTGAGCGGGTGCGCGGCGGGCACGGCGGCGAGCAGGCCGGCGAGCGCGGCGGGGTCGGCGGCGTCGCACGCGGCGATCGTCACCTCGGCACCCCGCTCCGCCAGTTCGGCCGCCAGGTCCGCGGCGCCGTCCGCGTCCCGGCCGCGGCGGCTCGCCAGCAGCAGCCGGCGGACGCCGTGCGCGGCGACGAGGTGGCGGGCCACGAGGCCGCCGAGGCCGCCGGTCCCGCCGGTGATGAGGACGGTCCCGTCCGGGTCCAGCGCCGGGCCGCCGTCGCCGGGCGCCGTCCGCCTGGCCAGGCGGGGGACGTGCGCCCGTCCGGCGCGCAGCGCGAGCTGCGGCTCGTCCTGGGACGCGGCCGCCGCGAGCGCGCGGTGCGAGGCGGGGTCGCCGTCGACGTCCACCAGGACGATCCGGTCCGGGTGCTCGGTCTGCGCCGACCGCAGCAGCCCCCACGCGGCGGCGCCCGCCGGGTCGCCGGGCCCTTCGCCGCGGCCTTCGCCGTGCGGCCCGGCCGCGCCGCGCGTGACGACGACCAGCCGGGACGCGGCGAAGCGGTCGTCGCCGAGCCAGTCCTGCGCCAGGCCGAGCGCCCAGTGCGCGGCGTCGCGGGCCGCCCCCGCCGGATCGACGTCGGACGTGCCGCCGGCCGGCAGTGTCATGACGACGGTGGCGGGGACCGTGCCGCCTTCCGCGAGAGCGGCGCGCAGGGAATCCAGGTCGGGATGGGTCTCGGTGGCGGGGGCGTCCGCCTCGTCGGGCGCGCCGCCCAGGTCGGCGTCGATCGCCGTCCACTCCACCTCGAACAGCGATTCGCGGGCGGCCGCGCCGCCGGCCGCCGCCAGCCGTTCCGCCGAGGCCGGAAGCAGCGCCAGCTCGGCGACGGAGATCATCGGCCTGCCCGCGGCGTCGGTCATCGTCACCGACACCGTGTCCGGGCCGGTGCGGGCGACCCGCGCCCGCGCTGGCCGCTCCGCTCCCGGACGGTCGCCGCCCGTGCCGTGCAGGCGGACGCCCGACCAGGAGAACGGCAGGCGGAGCGAGGCCGTCCCGTCCGCGTCCAGGACCGCGTGCAGGACGCCGTCGAACAGCGCCGGGTGGACGTTGAACCGGCCCGCGTCGGCGTGCGGCCCGTCCGGAAGCGCCACGTCGGCGAACACCTCGTCACCCAGCCGCCAGGCCGAGGACAGGCAGCGGAAGGCGGGCCCGTAGCCGAAGCCCCGGGCGGCGAGACGCTCGTAGACGCCGTCCGGGTCGACGTGCTCGGCGTCGGCGGGCGGCCAAGAACCGAGCCCGGCCTGCGGGTCGTCCGCGGTGTCCGCGGCGGCCTGGCTCAGGGAGCCGGTGGCGTGGAGGGTCCACGGCGGGGCGTCGCCGTCCCCGGGCGCCGGGCGCGAGTGGACGCTGAACTCGTGCCGTCCGGACGCCGACTCGGTGACCATGAGCTGCACGTCCGCCCCGGCACGGTCGGGGACGGGCAGCGGCGCCCGCAGCACGAGCTCGTCGATCCGGTCGCAGCCGAGAAGCCGTCCCGCCTCAAGCGCCAGCTCGACGATCGCCGTGCCGGGCAGCAGGACGGCGCCCGCGATGGCGTGGTCGGCGAGCCAGGGGTGCGTGCGCGTGGAGATCCGTCCGGTGCGGACCGTGCGGCCGTCCGCCAGGGACACGGCCGGGCCGAGCAGCGGGTGATCGCCGGACGCGGCGCCCGCCGGGGCGGCGGCGAGCCAGTAGCGCCGCCGCTCGAACGGGTACGTCGGCACCTCCACGGGGCGGGCCGGACGGCGGGCCGCGGGCGGGAAGAGAGGCGTCCAGTCGACCGGGACGCCCGCGAGGTGCAGGCTCGTCAGCGCGCCGGTCAGTGTGCGGGGTTCGGGCCGTCCGCGCCGCATCGCCGCGACGGCGGTGGCGCCGGGCAGGGCGGACTGGGCGAGCGCGGTCAGCACCGCGTCCGGTCCGAGTTCGAGGTAGGCGGTGACGCCCTCGTCGCGGAGGGCGCCGAGCCCCGCGCCGAACCGGACGGCCTCGCGCACGTGCCGCACCCAGTAGCCGGGGGTCGCGATCTCCGGGCCCGCGACGGCGCCGGTCAGGTTGGACACGATCGGGACGTCCGGCTCCCGGAACGCGACGCTCTCGGCGGCCTCGCGGAACTCGTCCAGGATCGCGTCCATGTGGGGGGAGTGGAAGGCACGGCCGACGCGCAGCCTGCGCGTCTTGACGCCCCGCCGTTCGAATTCCCGTCCGATCCGCTCGACGCCTTCGGCGTCGCCGGAGACGACGGTGGCGCGCGGGCCGTTGACCGCCGCGACCGACGTCCCTTCGTCGAGGAGCGGCAGGACGTCCTGCTCCGCCGCCTCGACCGCCAGCATCGCTCCGCCGGGTCGGGTCTGTTGCATGAGGCGGGCGCGGGTGGTGATGAGGGTGGCGGCGTCGGTGAGGGTGAGGGTTCCGGCGAGGCGTGCGGCGGTGAGTTCGCCGAGGGAGTGTCCGAGGAGGTAGTCGGGTTTGACGCCGAACGTTTCGAGCAGGTGGTGGAGCGCCGTTTGCAGGGCGAACAGACCCGTCTGCGTGAAGAGGGTCTGGTCGAGCAGGTCCTCCTGGGACGTGTCGGCTTCCGCGAAAAGCACCGGCTTGAGCGGGTGGGGGAGGTGGGGGTCGAGGTGTTCGCAGACGTGGTCGAGGGCGTGGGCGAAGGCGGGGTGGGTGTCGTAGAGCTCGCGGCCCATTCCGGCGCGTTGGGCTCCTTGGCCGGTGAGCAGGTAGGCGAGTTTGCCGGGTTGTGGGACGTGGGTGGGGGTGGTGTGGCCGTCGGCGAGTGCGCGGAGCCCGGTGAGAAGTTCCGCGCGGGTCTCACCGGTCACGGCGGCGCGATGCTCGAACGTGGACCGGGCCGTGGCGAGGGTGGCGGCGACGGCGGCGGTGTCCAGCTCGGGATCGGCCGCGAGCGCGTCACCGATCCGCCCGGCCTGAGCACGCACCGCCGCCGGGGTTTTGGCGGTGATGAGGAGTGGGGTCGGGGTGGTGGCCGTGGTGGTTGGGGTGGGGGGTGTGGGGGTGTGTTCGATGATGATGTGGGCGTTGGTGCCGGAGATGCCGAAGGAGGAGATGGCGGCGCGGCGAGGGTGGTGTGGGTGGTGGGTGTGGGGCCAGGGGGTGGGTTGGGTGAGGAGGGTGAGGGTGCCGGTGGTCCAGTCGATGTGGGGTGAGGGTTGGTCGGCGTGCAGGGTGGGTGGTAGGTGGCCGTGGTGCATGGCTTGGATCATTTTGATGATGCCGCCGACGCCGGCGGCGGCTTGGGTGTGGCCGATGTTGGATTTGAGGGAGCCGAGGTAGAGGGGTTGGTGGATGGGGCGGTGTTTGCCGTAGGTGTTGAGGAGGGCGTGGGCTTCGATGGGGTCGCCGAGGGTGGTGCCGGTGCCGTGGGCTTCGATGGCGTCGATGTCGTGGGGGGTGAGGTGGGCGTTGGTGAGGGCTTGGTGGATGACGCGCTGCTGGGCGGGCCCGTTCGGCGCGGTCAGCCCGTTGGACGCGCCGTCTTGATTGATGGCGCTGCCCCGGATGACCGCCAGCACGGGGTGGCCGTTGCGCTCGGCGTCAGAGAGGCGCTCTAGCAGGACGAGTCCGGCTCCCTCGCTCCAGGCGGTGCCGTCTGCACTGGCGGAGAAGGGTTTGCAGCGCCCGTCGGGGGCCAGGCCGCGTTGCCGGCTGAACTCCACGAACATGCCCGGGGTCGCCATCACCGTGACGCCGCCCGCCAGCGCCATCGAGCAGTCGCCGTTGCGGACCGCCTGGGCGGCCTGGTGGATCGCGACGAGCGAGGACGAGCACGCCGTGTCCACGGTCAGCGCCGGGCCCTCCAGCCCGAGCACGAACGCGATGCGCCCGGACGCGACGCTCGCCGTGTTGCCGGTGAGCAGGTAGCCGCCGCCCTCGGACGGCTCGTGCAGGCGCGGCCCGTACTCCTGGGACGTCGCCCCGACGAACACGCCGGTCCGGGTCCCGTTCAGCGTCAGCGGGTCGATGCCCGCCCGCTCCAGCGTCTCCCAGGCGACCTCCAGCAGGACCCGCTGCTGCGGGTCCATCGCCGCCGCCTCCCGGGGGCCGATGCCGAAGAACGCGGCGTCGAACCGGTCGGCGCCGTCGAGGAAACCGCCGCGCCGGACGTAGCTCTTCCCGGGGACGCCGGGCTCGGGCGCGTACAGGTCGTCGAGGTTCCAGCCGCGATCGTCCGGGAACTCCGTGATCGCGTCCACGCCGCCGGCGACCAGGCGCCACAGCTCGTCCGGGGTGGTGACGCCGCCGGGGTAGCGGCAGCCCATCCCGACGATCGCGATCGGCTCGTCGGCGCTCATGGCGGCGGGCGCCGCGACGGGTCCCGCGTCCGCGCCGAGCCGGTCGCGGAGGTGCTCGGCGAGCTTCGCCGGGGTGGGATGGTCGTAGACGGCCGTGGCGGGCAGCGGCAGCCCGGTGACCTCGGCCAGGCGCTCCCCGAGTTCGACGGCGAGCGCGGAGTCCACGCCGAGGTCCTTGAAGGTGTGCCCGGCGCCCACCGCGCCGGCGGCGGCGTGGCCGAGGACGTCGGCCGCGTGCGTCCGGACGAGGTCGAGCATCGCCTGCCGTTCCTCGGCATCGGACGGGTCCGGGGTCCACTCCGCGCCGGAGACGCCGACGACGCCGTCCGCGCGTTCGCCGGGCCAGTGCCGTTCGCGCTGGAAGGCGTACGTGGGCAGCGCGACGCGCCGGGCCCGCCGTCCCGCAGACACTGCAGGCCAGGTGACCGGGACCCCGCGGACGTGCAGCGCGGCCACCGTCTCCAGCAGCGCGCGCCAGGACTCTTCGCCGTGGCGCAGGGAACCCACCACGAGGGCGTCGTGCTCGTCCGCGACGCCGTCGAGCGCCTGCCGGACGATCGCGTCCAGGACGGGACGCGGGCTCACCTCGACGAACGTCCGGTGACCGTCGCGGGCCAGGTCCCGCACCGCCGCCTCGAATGGGACGGGCGCGGACGGCGCGTCGCCGCCCGTCGCCACGAGCCGGGCGGCGTCGTCGAGCGTCAGCGTGCCCGCGGCGCACCCGGCGGCGATCCGGCCCCGGCCGTGCCCGAGGACGGCGTCCGCCCGCACGCCCAGCGACTCCAGCACCCGGGCCAGCGCGACCGTGACGGCGAACAGGACCGGCTCGGCGACGGCGTCGTCGTCCGGCGACGGCGCTCCGGGGACGCCGTTCAAAACGTCCAGCAGCGACCAGCCCGTGTGGACCTCCAGCGCGGCGGCGCACGCCTCGATCCGCTCCCGGAACGCGTCCGACGAAGCGAGCAGGTCACGCGCCGTCCCGTCCCGCCAGGCAACGTCTTCGACGCTGGGGAAGAGCAGCGCGACCTTCTCGTGGTCGTCGGCCGTGCCGCGCACCACGTTGGCGGAGTCGGCGCCGGTCGCGATCGCGTCCAGCGCGGCCAGGAGTTCCTCGCGGCCGGCGCCTAGCGCGACGGCGCGATGCTCGAAGTGGGTGCGTCCGGCGGCCAGCGTCCAGCCGACGTCGCCCAGGTCGTCGGCGTCGGCGGGCCCGTCGAGCAGATGCGCCCTGAGCCGCCCGGCCTGGGCGCGCAGCGCAGCCTCGGTCCGTCCGGACACCGGCCACGCGGCGACCGCGCCGGGCTCGCCCAGCCCCGTCGCGGAGCCGGCCGGGGGCGGCGACGGCGGCGGGTCGCCGAGCACGACATGGCAGTTGGTGCCGCCCATGCCGAACGAGCTGACCCCGGCCAGCAGCGGCTCGTCCGGACGCGGCCACGGACCGGTCTCGCGCTGCACCCGCAGCCCGAGCGCGTCCAGGTCGATGCGCGGGTTCGGCGTCGCGAAGTTGAGGCTGGCGGGGAGTTCCCGGTGCCGGATGCTCAGCACCGCCTTGATCAGCCCGGCGACGCCCGAGGCCGCCTCCAGGTGGCCCACGTTCGTCTTGGCCGAGCCGACGGCGACGGCCGGGCGGTCCGCGGCGTCGCCGAGCGCGCTGCCGAGACCGGCCGCCTCCAGCGGATCGCCGACCGGGGTGCCGGTGCCGTGCAGCTCGACGTACTGGAGCGCGGCCGGGCCGACGCTGGCGCGGCGGCACGCCAGCCGGATCGCGCGCGCCTGGGCCGCCGGGCTCGGCACGGTCAGCCCCTCGGTCGCGCCGTCGTTGTTGACTGCGCTGCCGAGGATCACGCCGTGGACGTCGTCGCCGTCCGCCACGGCACGGGCCAGCGTCTTGAGGACGACCACGCCGCCGCCCTCGCCGCGGACGTACCCGTTGGCGCGGGCGTCGAAGGTGAAGCACCGGCCGTCGGGCGACAGCCCGCCGAACTCGGCCACCGTCACCGCGCCGCCGGGGACCAGGTTCAGGTTGACGCCGCCCGCGAGCGCGAGGTCCGACTCGCCGCTCCGCAGGCTCTCGGCCGCCAGATGCACCGCCACCAGCGCCGACGCCTGCGCGGAGTCCACCGTGAGGCTGGGCCCGCGCAGCCCGAGCGTGTAGGAGACGCGGTTGGCGATGATGCCGCGCTGCGTGCCGGTGAGGGTGTGCGCGGTCACCGACTCCGGGTCCTGGACGAGCGCCGCGAAGTCGTTCGACATCGCGCCGACGAACACGCCGGTCCCGCTGCCGGCGAGCGTGGCGGGGACGATGCCCGCGTCCTCCAGCGCCTCCCAGGCGAGCTCCAGCGTCAGCCGCTGCTGCGGGTCAGTCGCGGCGGCCTCGCGCGGCGAGATCCCGAAGAAGCCGGCGTCGAACCCCGCGACGTCATCGAGGAACCCGCCGTACCGGACGCCGGGCCGTGCCCGCTCCTCGGGGGCCGCGTCCCAGCGGTCCGCCGGAACCTCGGTGACGGCGTCGGCGCCCGCGCGGAGCAGCCGCCAGTACGCGCCCGGATCGGGCGCCCCGGGGAGCCGGCACGCCATGCCGATGATCGCGATCGCCTCGTGCTCCGCCGCGGGAACGGTGGACGGGGCACGGCCGGAATGACTCGTCATGGCGCCGCGCGCCTCCCTCACTGTGAACGGACCTGGCTGTGACCTGTGATCTGGAGTGCGTCTGCGTCAGGAGTGCGCCGACAGGACGTCGGCGAGCCGGGCGAGCGTCTCCTGCGGGCGCGCGGTCAGGTAGAAGTGGCCGCCCTCGAAGACCTGAATGTCGAACGGGCCGGTCGTGTGCTCGCGCCATGCCCGCGCCTCGTCGAGCGTCACGTGCGGGTCGTCGTCGCCGACGAACACGGTGACGGGGCAGCCGAGCGGCGGGCCCGGCGGGCAGACGTAGGTCTCGATCGCCTCGTAGTCGCCGCGGACGGCCGGCAGGAACATGCGGATCAGTTCCTCGTCCTCCAGCAGTGCGCCGCCGGTGCCGTTCAGCCGCTTCAGCTCCGCGATCAGGCCGTCGTCGTCCCGCAGGTGGACGCTCTCCGCGCGCCGCCTGGACGGTGCGCGCCGCCCGGAGGCGACCAGCGCCGCCGGGGAGCGGCCGTCCTCCCGCTCCATCCGGCGCGCCACCTCGAACGCGACGATCGCGCCCATGCTGTGGCCGAAGAAGTGGACGGGACGGTCGTCGAGCCGGGGGCGCAGCGCGTCGAAGACCTGGTCCGCGAGCGTCCCGATGTCGGTGATCGGGTCCTCGGCGCGCCGGTCCTGGCGGCCCGGGTACTGGACGGCCAGCACCTCCGTCCGCGGCCGCAGCGCCGCCGAGACGGGGAAGTAGAAGCTCGCCGCACCGCCGGCGTGCGGGAAGCACACCAGCCGCGCCGCCGCGCCGGAGTCTTCGTGGAACCGCCGGACCCACGTGTCGCCGACCGTGCTCGAATGCGCCATCGTCGTCATCTTCTCCCGTTCTTCTCCCGCGAATGAAAGGAGGGTGGCATCGGATCATCATGCCGCCGGGCGGTATTCCGCCCAACCCCTAAGCTCCCCTAAGAGAATCCACGGGGTTGAATTCGCGGGCGCCGCCGGGTGACCTTGGAATCGGCTGGATACGCCTTGGCCCGAAGTTCCCCGGCCAAAGTGACCGTCGAGGAGAGGTTGTATGACCATAGTTGCGGACGCGGATTCGGCAGGCGTGCACGGCGCCCCGGACATCGCCGGGGCCGCGGCGGCGGAACGGCCTCTCGATATGCGGTCGAGCGTCGCCGAGTTGCACGGCGTCAAGGACGCCGCCGCGCAGGGCCCCTCGCCCGAGTCGACCGAGCGGCAGCACGCCCGCGGGAAGCTGACCGTCCGCGAGCGCCTGGAGCGGCTCTTCGACCCCGGCAGTTTCCGCGAGATCGAGCAGCTTCGCCGGCACCGCTCCAGCGGGTTCGGGCTGGAGGCCAGGCGCCCCCCGACCGACGGCGTGGTGACCGGGTGGGGGCGGGTCATGGGCCGCACCGTGTTCGCCTACGCGCACGACTTCCGGATCTTCGGCGGATCGCTCGGCGAGGCGCACGCGGAGAAGATCCACAAGGTGATGGACCTGGCCGAGTCGGCCGGCGCGCCGCTGGTCGGCCTCAACGACGGCGCGGGCGCCCGCATCCAGGAGGGCGTCACGGCGCTCGCCGGATACGGCGGGATCTTCCGCCGGATCGTCCGGTCTTCGGGCGTGATTCCGCAGATCAGCGTGATCCTCGGGCCGTGCGCCGGCGGGGCGACCTACGCGCCGGCGCTCACCGACTTCGTGTTCATGGTCCGGGACACCTCGCAGATGTACATCACCGGACCGGACGTGGTGAAGGCGGTGACCGGCGAGGCGGTGTCCCATGACGGGCTCGGCGGCGCCGACGTGCACGGGTCGGTGTCGGGCGCCGCGACGATCGTCTGCGACGACGAGGAGGAGTGCCTGGAGGAGGTCCGGTACCTGCTGTCGCTGCTGCCGTCCAACAACCGCGAGCTGCCGCCCCCCGGACCGGCGGACGACCCGCCGGACCGCCGGACCGAGGCGCTGCTCGACCTCGTCCCGCCGGACCCGAAACGGTCCTACGACATGCGCGCGGTGATCGAGGAGATCGTCGACCACGGCGAGTTCTTCGAGCTGCATTCCCGGTGGGCCGCCAACGTCGTCTGCGCCCTGGCCCGGGTCGGCGGCCAGGTCACCGGGATCGTCGCCAACCAGCCGTCGGCGATGGCCGGGGTATTGGACATCCACGCGTCGGAAAAGGCCGCGCGATTCGTGCAGACGTGTGATGCCTTCAACATTCCGTTGGTCACGCTGGTCGATGTCCCGGGGTTCCTCCCGGGCAAGGAGCAGGAGCACGGCGGAATTATCAGGCACGGCGCGAAACTGTTGTACGCGTATTGCAACGCGACCGTTCCGCGCGTTCAGGTGATTCTCCGCAAGGCCTATGGCGGGGCGTACATCGTGATGGACTCCCGGTCGATCGGCGCCGACCTGTCGTTCGCGTGGCCGACCAACGAGATCGCGGTCATGGGCGCCGAGGGCGCCGCGAACGTCGTGTTCCGGCGGGAGATCGCCGCCGCGCCCGACCCCGACGAGGCCAGGGCGCAGCGCATCAAGGAGTACAGGCAGGAGCTCATGCACCCCTACCACGCCGCCGAGCGGGGGCTGGTCGACGACGTCATCGACCCGGCCGACACGCGTGCCGTCCTCGTCGACGCGCTGGCGATGCTGCGCGGCAAGGAGGCGCGGCTGCCGTCCCGCAAGCACGGCAACCTCCCGATGTGACGGCCGGCATGGAGACGGCGAGGAACCCGGTCCTGCGTGTGGTGCGCGGAGAACCCGGCGACGAGGAGATCGCGGCGGTCGTGGTGGCGCTGCTGGCCGTGGCGGGCAGGCGACGCGCCGCCGACGCCGACGCCGCGGAACCGTTACGGGCGCGGCCCGCGCCGGTCTGGTCGCCGCGCCCGTACCGTTCGCCGCGTGCCTGGACCTCCCGCTGACCGGCCATCGCACGGACCGTCCACACGTGAGGAAACTCCCCATGTCCGGGAACACGCCCGCGGACCCGACCCTTCTGCGGTTCCGGCCGAGCACGCGGAGCAGAGCGCTCATGGTGTGCCTGCCGGACGCGGACCGTCCGGCCGGGTACTTCGGCGCGTTCGCCGAGGCGCTGGCGCCGTCGATCGAGGTCCTCGCCGTCCAGTACCCGGACCGGTGGGTCCGGCCCTGGGCGCCGGTGCGCGAGGGCCTGCGGGAGCGGGCCGCCCCCCTCGTGGACGAGGTCCGCGGCCGGACCGACCGCCCCGTCCTGCTCTTCGGGCACGGCACGGGCGCCGTGCTGGGCTTCGAGATGGCGGTCAGGCTGGAGCGGGAGCACGGCATCGACCCGATGGCGCTGGTCGCCTCCGGCTGCCCCGCGCCGTGCCGCCTCGGAGGCGGCGCGGACGGCGTCCCGCCCGCCCCCGGCGCGGACGCGGGCTGCGACTGCGACGAGCGCGTCCGGGTGCGGGTCCCGATCTTCGCGCTGGGCGGCGAGGACGACGCGCGCGCGGACGTGAGCGACGTCCTCGTGTGGCGGGAGCACACCGAGCGGGAGTTCCAGATCAAGATGCTTCCGGGCGGCGCGCTGTTCCTGGAGGACAACCTCGCGGACGTGGTCACCAGCGTGACCGGCTTCCTGCAGCGGGTGCTCGGCGCCGAGGTCATCGACATCAGCCGCCGTCGCCGCCGCGCGGACTCCTGATCGCCCCCGGTCCCGCGCACGGGCCGCAGGTGGGGCGGAAACGGAAACCGTCCGCCCCCTGGGAGACACGGGCCGGAGGGCCCGCGCCCCTGGAGGCGGACGGTTCAAAGAGAGCCGAACAAACGGATCAGGACACGGCCTTGGAACTGCTGTCGAGGTGGATCCTGGTCAGCAGCTGCTCCCGGTTCCTGATGTCCATCTTGCGGTAGACCCGCGTCAGGTGCTGCTCCACCGTGCTGACGGTGATGAAGAGCTTGTCTGCGATCTCCCGGTTGGTGTAGCCCTGCGCCGCCAGCACCGCGACGCGACGCTCGGAGTCGCTCAGCCGAGCGAACGTCGTGTAGTCGGTGTCGGCGCCGCCACCGCCGGGCTCCCCCGCACCCGCGCCGCCCGGGGAGTAGGTCGGCAGCAGCGTCTGGCACATCGCCTCCGCGTGGCAGCTCTTGGCGATCCGCCAGGCCCGCCGCGCGATCGTCCTGGCCTTGGCCTTCTCCCCGAGCGACTGGTAGGCGTCGCTCAGGTCGGCCAGGACGCAGGCCGCCTCGTACCAGGAGCCGTTGCTCTCCAGCAGGTGCAGCGCGTCCTGCAGGATGGTGGGCCGCTTCGCTGGCGCCCGCACCGACGCCAGGCCGCGCAGCACCATCCCGCGTGAGCGGGGGAGCGCCGGGTCCGTCCGCGAGAGCTGCTCGTCGATGAGCTGTGCCGCCTGCGGCCGGTCGCCGAGCTCCAGCCACGCCTCGGCGGCGCCGAGCCGCCACGGCGCGAGCGCGGGCGTGTCGATGTCCCAGTGGCGCATGAGCTTGCCGCACTCCAGGAAGTCCGACAGGGCCATGTAGTTGTTGGCGGTCGCGAGATGGTGGCGGCCGCGCGCGTACAGGTAGTGCAGCCCGGCACGGCTGAGGAACAGCGCCGGCGGCGCCTCCAGGGCCGCGTAGCGCGCCGCCGCCTGGTGGTCGCCCCGCGCGGTGTGCGCCTCGATCAGCGTGGCGAGGGCCATCGCCCCGCCGATGTTCCACTTGTGCTCGACCAGGGCGCCGAACGCCGCCTCGCCGTGCTCGACCGCGTCGGTGAGCCGTCCCCGGCGGAGCGCCACCACCGCGGTGAGCGCCTCGGCGGCCGCGCGCCAGGCGGGCACGTCGTGCTCCTCGACCTCCGCCATCAGGCGCTCGCACCAGTCCGAGGCCGCCTCCAGCCGGTCGGCGTACACCAGCGCCATCAGCGCCGGAGGGAACGCCTTGACGACCCAGGACGGCCGTATCCGGCCGCTCTGCAGCACCTGCTCGGCGAGCGCCACCGCGTACTCGTCGGCGCCCCGCTCCAGCACCAGCGCCAGAGCGTGCGCGGCCCGCACCTCCGACGGCGCCGTCACCGAGACGGCGGCGGCCGGGAGCGGCCGGGCCGTCCGGTCCAGCGCGCCGGGGAACTCCGTGGCGAGGAACAGCCGGGTGCCGCGCAGCTCGGCCTCCAGCACGGCGTCCTTCCCGTCCTGCCCGTCCTGGACGTTGAGGTGGTCGACGGCCTCCAGCGCGTCGTCGACGTCGAGGCCGAACAGCATGCCCCGGACCGCCTGGAGGGCGTCGGCGCCGGTCAGCGTCCCGTCGAGGATCGGGCCCTTGAGGGCGAGGAAGTGCCGGTCGGACGTGGCGGGCCTGAGCTGCCACTGGACGCCGGCGAACTCCGACCGGACGGACATCCGCCGGGCCTCGTCCGCGCAGCACTCGCCGGCCAGCTCCAGGTACCGCAGCGCCCGTGCGACGTCGTTGTCGGTGAGGGCCTGCCGCGCGCCGGCGCGCAGGACCGCGGGCACCCAGTCCTCCCGCAGCGGGCCCGCGTCCAGCAGGAGCGGGGCGACCGTGTGCGGAGGGGCCCCGTCCTCGTGCAGGAGACGGGCCGTCCAGTGCCGCAGCGCGGCGCCCTCGCCGAGCGGGATCTCCTGGAGGATCGACTGCTGGATGGCCCGGTGCCGGAACCTCGTCCGGTGCAGCACCCCGATCGTCGTCAGCGCCCGGACGAACCGCTCGACGAGCTCGGCGTCGATGCCGCTCAGCCGGCTCAGCAGCAGGGTGCTGGCCGAGCCGTCCACCAGCGCGATGCTGCGGGCCAGCCGGACGGCCCCCGGGCCCAGCCGGTGCATGCAGGCGAGGACCGCCTGGTGGAAGGTGTGCCCGGTGGGCAGCTCGCCCGGCGCCGCGCCGGCCGCGCGCGGCCGGACGCCCGGCTCCGCGAAGTCGGCGCAGAACCTGTGCTCCTCGATCAGCGCCCGCGCCAGCAGCGGGTTGCCCGCGCTGAGCGAGTGGATCTCGGCGATGAGCCGGTCGGAGTGGACGCACGACTCCCGGGCCGCGGGCAGGTCCGCGATCCCGTCCGGCGAGAGCGGTTCGAGGTGGATCCGCCGCACGCTCGGCCAGTAGAGGAGGTCGTGCAGGATCGGCGGGGGCCGCTCGTCGATGAGCGCCCCGCGCGTGAAGGCCAGGGTCACCGGAGCCGAGGTCAGGCGCTCGGCGACATGGCGCAGGCACCAGAGCGAGGCGATGTCGGCGTGCTGGATGTCGTCCACGGCGATGAGCAGCCGCCGGTCCGCGGCCAGCTCGATGACCAGCCCGTGCAGCTCGCGCGCGACGGCGAGCAGCCGGCCGTGCACGGTCGCCGGGTCCAGGTCGGGCCCCGCCCCCGAGCGCAGCCCTGGCAGATGGTCGCCGGTGAGCCGGTCCGGCTCGACGGCGTGCAGGAGCTGGCCCAGCACGCCGTAGGACCTCCTGTTCTCGTCGCGCGAGCCGACCGCCCCGAGGACCAGCCCGCCGTCCCGCTCCGCCCGCCCCATCATGGCGTTGAGCAGGGAGGTCTTCCCCATCGCGATCGACCCGCTGATCGCGGCCACGACCCCCTTTCCGTGTGCCGACTCGATCAGCAGATCGTCGAGCAGGGTGAGTGTCTCTTCTCTCTCCACCAACACCGTTGCGCTTCCCCCTTGCAAGCTACGGTATTTGCGTTTCCTTGTCGTTCGTCGCGCAGCATATTCTGGCGGCGCTATGTTGGGAACACCCCTAGACCCCTATAGGGGTTTTGTTCATGACTTTGAAATGGTTGTTTACGGAACCCGCCACCGCCCGTTCCGGGCAACCGGAAGCCATTCATGACGCGCTGTGAGGGGCCATTCTCGATGCGTGCGCGCATAGCATGATCCCGATCACGGGAAGTGGCGGCGCGTTTACAATTTCCGCACATGTGCCCAGGTCTCGCGGGCTACGGCCGAGTAGCGAGGTTGGCCGGAAACGGCCGGAAACGGCCGGACGCCAATCACGAAAGCTTCAATACCGGGCCCGGCGCACGGCGCGGCGGCGCGGACGACGGCGAACTGTCGGCAGTAATTTGAGTAATGTTCACATCATTCGCGACAGCACTGACCGGCGCCCCGTCGGACACAAAGGAATGCGAAATGCAAACGGGGTCGCGAAACTCGTCCGGCCGCTTTCTGCGGGCATGCGGACGGCGATGTGCGGGGCAGGTTGATCAGCCGGAAATGCTCGATTCCGGAGGCGGGACCGTCGCGCCGCGGCCGTCGGCGCCGCGGCTGTGACGCGCGGGCACCCGTACGGTGGAGTCGTTGGCGGAGGACACGAGATCAAGTATCGCGGCGGCCGCTTACCGATCGCTTACACGGACCCCCGGGACGGTCAGCCGCCGTCGAGCAGCGCGCCGACCTCGGCCGTCGCGCCGGCGTCGTCCAGCCGCTCGAACAGCCCGAGCGCCTCCCGCCACGCCTTGCGCGCCGCGTCCTCGTCGCCGTCGGCCCGGCACGCGTGCCCCAGCGCCCGCAACGCGCCCGCGAGGAACGACTGCCAGCCGCGCTTGCGCCACAGCGTCACCGACTCCTCAAGGCACTCCACCGCCGACGCGGGACGGCCGGACGCCAGCTCCAGCTCCCCGAGCACGTGCAGCGCGTCGGCGAGATGGTGGACCATGTCGAACCGGCGGCTGATGGACATGACCGCCTCCACGGCGGGCCGGGCCCGCTCGTCGCCCGTCGCGCTGTAGAGCTTGGCCAGATAGAGCAGGGAGAACGCCTCGGAGTACCGGTCCTGGAGGCTGTGGCAGATCTCCAGCGACCGGACGAGCAGGTCGTGCCCCTCCGTGACGCGGCCGCCGAGGCACCGCGCGACGCCCAGGAACTGCATCGCCGTCGCCTCGACCCGCGGGTTGCCGAGCAGCCGCCCCAGCTCCAGGCTCCGGGTCAGCTCGGCCGCGGCGGCGTCGACGTTCCGCACGCCGTGCGTGAGCCCCATGATGTGGTGGGCGCGGGCCTCGCCGCCGGGGTGGCCGCTCTCCTTCGCCAGATCCAGCGCGTCGCGCGCCGATTCCATCGCCCGGGCGTCCTCGCCCATCGCGAGCAGGCCCCAGCTCCGCATCACCAGCGCGTCGGAGACGCCGCGCGGCTCCCCGGCCCGCTCGAACAGCCCCACCAGCTCCTGCGAGTGCCGGAACAGGTTGACCATGGCCTCGCCCGACTGGTCGGAGGAGAGCCAGGTCTTCACCTCGATCAGCCCGCGCATCATGACGGCCTCGCCGAGGACGTTGCCCGCCCGGCGGGAGGCGTCGAGGGCCCGCTCGTTCATCCGCCGCCAGTCCGCCGCCATGCCCCGCAGATCGAGGTACTTCTCCTGGGACGCGGCGAGGTCCCAGGCGAACTCGTCCAGGCCGAGGGCGCACGCCTGGAACACGCCCGCGGCCAGCGCGTCGCGCTCGCCGTCGAACCAGGCCATCGGGTCGTCCAGCAGCTCGGCCGCGGCCGGTTCGGGCAGCGGCCAGCGCGGCGCGGTCCCGTGGATCAGCGCGTAGCACTGTCCCGGCACCCGCTCGGCGGCGCGCTCCGCGAGGGCCAGCCAGGCGCCGAGCGCCCGCCGGACGGCCGCGGTGCGGGTCAGGGCGTGGTCGTGCTCCGCCGCGAGCTCCCGCGCGTAGATCCGCACGAGGTCGTGGTACCGGTACCGGATCGCGCCGCCGGGGCCGGTGCCCGCGACGGTGAGGAGCTGGGCGTCCACCAGCGCCTCCAGATGGTGCCGGCCGACGTCCAGGGGGACGTCCAGCAGCGCCGCCGCGACCCAGTCGTTGACGTCCGGCGCCTCCAGCAGCGCCAGGTGGCGGAACAGCCGGCGCGTCGCGGCGGGGAGCCTGGCGTAGCTGAGCTCGAAGCAGGCCCGCACCGCGAGGTCGCCGACGGCCAGCTCGTCCAGCCGCCGGCGCCGGTCCCGCAGCGACGCGGCGAGCCGGGTCAGCGGCCAGTGCCGCCGGCCGGACAGCCGGGCGCCCGCGATCCGGACGGCCAGCGGCGTGTACGCGCAGAGCCGGACGATCTCGGCCGCCGCCTCCGGCTCGGCCGCGACCCGCGCCGACCCGACGATCGCGCCGAGCAGCTCCAGCGCCTGCTCGGGCGTGAGCACGTCCAGGTCGACGGGGACGGCGCCCTCCAGGCTGGTGAGCGGCACGCGGCTGGTGACGATGACGGCCGAGCCGGGGGAGCTGGGCAGCAGCGGGCGCACGTCCCGCTCGCAGAGCGCGTCGTCGAGGACGATCAGGACCCGGCGGTTCGCGAGCAGGCTCCGGCACAGCGCGGCGCGGTGCTCGGCCGAGTGCGGGACGTCCCGTCCGGCGACGCCGAGGGCCAGCAGGAACCCCTCCAGGATCCGGGCGGCGCCGACGCCGTCGCCGTTGGCGGTCCGCAGCCGGGCGTACAGGGTGCCGTCCGGGAACTCGCCCTTCATCCGGTGCGCGACGTGCAGGGCCAGCGCGCTCTTGCCCACGCCGCCCATCCCGGAGACGGTGGTCAGCGACGAGGCCCGGCGGTGGGCCAGCGCCCGCGACAGCGTCGCGACCTGCTCGGGCCTGCCGACGAAGTCGGACACGTCCGGCGGGAGCTGCGCGGGCACGGGCACGGAGGCGGCCTCGGTGCCGGTGTCCGCGGCGGCGTCCGGCATGGGCGGCCGCCCATGGTCGCGGCTCAGCGCCGACAGGTAGGCGCGGTGGACGCGTTCGCCCGGCTCGACCCCGAGCTCCTCCACCACGCGGTCGTGGAACATCCGGTAGCGGGCGAGGGCCTCGGCGGCGCGGCCGTCGTGGGCGAGCAGCTCCAGCATCCTGCCCTCGATGCCCTCGTGGAGCGGGTAGGCCTCGGCGAGCGCCGAGAGCCGGTCGATGACCCCGGTGGGCCGCCCGGCCGCCAGCGCCGCGTCGGCCAGCGCCATCGCGCTCGTCTGCACCTCGTCGTCGACCGCGCGGAACAGCGGGTCGGCGAGGTCGACCGCGTCCAGGTCCGCCAGCACCGGCCCGCGCCACAGCGCGAGGGCCGAGGTGAGCAGGCCGAGCCGTTCGGCGACGTCGCCCGCGGCGGCGGCGCGCTTCACCGAGGCGCGGAAGCGGCCGAGGTCCACCGTCCCGTCCGGGACCGTGAGCCGGTAGCCGTTGCCGTCGTGCGCGAGCGTCCAGGACGACTCCCCGGCCGGGCCGGTGCGGCGGAGCCAGCCGCGTAACCGCGACACCGCCACCTGCACCGCGCCGGGCGCGACCCGCTCGCCCTTGTCCTCCCAGACGAGGTCGATGAGCCGGGCGGCGGTGAGGGGCCGGGCCCCGGCGACGAGCAGCGCGGCGAGGATCCCGCGGAGGATCGGCGAGCGGGGCGGCGCCACCACGCCCCCGCCGCGTTCGATCCGCATCGGACCCAGGACCTCGAAGCGAACCGTCTCGCCGGCATGGTCGGGCTTCTCGTCCGCCATCGTCAACCCACGTTTTTCCGCACCCCGTCCGCGTCCCCGTGT
This sequence comes from Actinomadura sp. 1N219, assembly GCF_044326405.1. NCBI lineage: Bacteria > Bacillati > Actinomycetota > Actinomycetes > Streptosporangiales > Thermomonosporaceae > Actinomadura > Actinomadura sp. 1N219. The sequence goes on from NZ_JBIRAY010000014.1 coordinate 19,251, forward strand.
CGCGGCTCCACCTTTGTATAACACGGCAGCGAGGTCGATCTTGGTAAAAATCATGATGTGTCGGCCTATATGGCGGTTCCGTAATCACCGTCCGAGGGGCCGCCGGCGAGCGGTCCGCGTCCGCGCCGCGGAGCTTCGCGGCACGGACATCCGCAGGCGCGCGGGCCGATCGCGGCGCGCGCGTCCGGGGCCCGGCAGACCGCCCGGCCTGTGCCGTTACGTCCGCTTCTGGTCAGCGCCGGAGGGCCGGCGCGGACCGTCCGGGGCGGCGTGCGCGGCCGGCGGCGTGACGTGAATGTCGCCGGACGGGGCGAGTCGAGCGGCCGGGCCGGGGAAGCGTCCTGGTGCGAGACCTGGCGGCGGCGGTCGGATGCGGTAACCTGTGCAGGATTGTATCGAATATTTCCTGCAGACGATGTAAGGCGGGACGATGCGGTTCGGACGGCGGCTCACCCAGTACGCGCACGGCGGCGGCTGCGCCTGCAAGATCCCGCCGGGGGAGCTGGAAGAGGTGGTGGCCGGCCTCGGCGCGGCCGCCGGCGGGGACGGCGACGCGGACGGGGACCTGCTCGTCGGGCTCGACTCCGGGGACGACGCCGCCGTCGTCCGGATCTCCGGCGACACGGCGGTGGTGGCGACGGCGGACTTCTTCACGCCCGTCGTCGACGACCCGTACGACTGGGGACGGATCGCCGCCGCCAACGCCCTGTCGGACGTGTACGCGATGGGCGGCCGCCCGCTGGTCGCGGTGAACCTGCTGGCCTGGCCGCGCGAGGTGCTGCCGTTCGAGCTGGCGCGCGAGGTGCTGCGCGGCGGGCGGGACGTCGCCGTCCTCGCCGAATGCCACCTCGGCGGCGGCCACAGCGTGGACGACCTCGAACCCAAGTACGGCATGGCGGTCACGGGCATCGCCGAGGCCGGGCGGCTGCTGCGCAACGACCGCGGGCGCGCGGGCGTCCCGCTGTCGCTCACCAAACCCCTCGGGCTCGGAGTCCTGAACAACCGCCACAAGGCCACCGGCGAGGTGTTCGAGCAGGCCGTGGCCGTCATGACCGAGCTGAACAGGGACGCCGCCGCCGCGGCGCTGAAGGCCGGCGCCGCCTGCGCGACCGATGTCACGGGGTTCGGGCTGCTGGGGCACCTGCACAAGCTGGCCCGCGCCTCCGGCGTCTCGGCGGTGATCGACGCCGGGGCCGTCCCGTACGTCGACGGCGCGCGGGAGGCGGTGCGCGACGGCTTCGTCAGCGGCGGCACCCGGCGCAACCTCGACTGGGTCGCGCCGCACACCGACTTCGGCTCCGCCGGCGAGGAGACCCGGCTGCTGCTCGCCGACGCGCAGACGTCCGGCGGGCTGCTGGTCGCCGGCGAGGTGCCGGGTGCGCCGATCGTGGGAGAGCTGGTCGCCGCGGGCGACCGCAGCCTCGTCGTCCGCTGAGCCCCGCCGCGGTTCTTCACTCGTTCACACGTGCGCTGTACGAACAATCCCCCTGTGGAGGTGCCAGTTGGCCGGTCAGGAAGCGGTACGGGTTCCGGGACGGTGGAATCCCTGGGCGGCGCTCGCGCTCTTCGGCGCAGTCGTCGCGGTGGGCCTGCTGTGGGCGAAATGGCTGCCGTACACCGAGAAGGTCGGCGGCCTGCTGGACGCCCCCGAATGGTCGGGCGGCTCCATCCTCGACAAGGCCGGGGACGCCGGCGCGGGCCCCTCGCTGTCCGGGGGCTGGGAGTTCACCGAGTCCTACTTCGCCTCGGTGTGGAAGGCGGTGGTCGTCGGCCTGATCGTCGCGGCGGCGGTGGAGGCGCTGGTCACCCGCCGCTGGCTGCTCCGCCTGCTCGGCAGGGGGCGCGGCCCGTACCGCGACTCGCTCGTCGGCGGGCTGCTGTCGCTGCCGAGCATGATGTGCACCTGCTGCACCGCGCCGGTGGTCACCGCGCTGCGGCGGCGCGGGGCGTCCACCCCGGCGGCGCTCGCCTACTGGGTGGGCAACCCGACGCTCAACCCGGCCGTGCTCGTGTTCCTGGCGTTCGTCGCGCCGTGGCAGTGGACGTTCACCCGCCTGGCCGTCGGCGCCCTGCTGGTGTTCGTGGTGACCGCCCTGGTGAGCAGGCTCGCGCCGCGTGACGCCGACGTGCCCGTCCCGGGCGCGGCGGACGAGGAGGCGGGCGACGTCGCGCTGCGCGAGGCGCCCCGCCGGTTCGGGCGGGCGCTGCTGCGGATGTCGGTCACGCTGGTCCCCGAATACCTGGTCGTGGTCTTCGCGCTCGGCGCGTTCCGCGGCTGGCTGTTCCCGCTGGACGGGTCGGCCGCCGAGTGGGGCGTGCTGGCCGTCGTCCTCGCGGCGGTCGTCGGGACGCTCGCGGTGATCCCGACCGCCGGCGAGATCCCGATCGTGCAGGGCCTCACGCTGCTCGGCGTGGGCGCGGGCGCCGCCGGGGCGCTGCTGATCGCGCTGCCCGCGCTGAGCCTGGTGTCGATCGTCATGGTGGGACGCGCGCTGTCCTGGCGCGTCACGCTCGCGATGGCGGCCTCGGTGGCCGGGTGCGGGCTGCTCGCGGGCGCCCTGCTCTGGGCGATCAGCTAGCCGCCGGCCGCCGGTTCCTGCTCGGCTGCCCGCTGCCGCTGGAGGCAGCGCATGCGGCGGCGGCCGGGCAGGAACAGCGCGGGCACGACGGCGGCGGCGAGCGCGCAGGTCGTGGCGAGGAAGATGTGGTTGTAGGCGTCCTGCGCCCTGGCGATCTCGGCCGCCGAGTGCGGGCCCTCGGGGGACACCGAGCCCAGCGCGGCGACCAGCAGCGCGGCGAGGAAGGCCGTCCCGACGGCGCCGGAGACCTGGCGGTTGAGGGCCGTCAGCGACGACGCCTGCGCGACGAACCGTCCCGGCAGGACGTTCATCGCCGCGACCGTGGTCGGCATCATCGAGATCCCCATCCCGAGCCCCTGGACGACCAGCACGGCCAGGATCCAGCGCACCGGCGTGTCCGGGCTCAGCCGGGCCAGGGCGAACGTCGGGACGGCCATGCCCACCAGGCCGACCAGCACCGGGACGCGGGAGCCGATCCGGTCGGCCAGCCAGCCGCCGAGCGGCATCGTCACGGCCACCGCGACCGCGGCGGGGGATAGCAGCAGGCCGACGTCGCGCGCCGTCATGTCCCGGACGACCTGGAACTCGACCGGAAGGTAGGTCAGCCTCGCGTACTGCGCGAGCGCGTTGATGAAGATCACGATCATCGCCGCGGTGAAGATCGGGAACGCGAACATCCGGAAGTCGATCAGCGGGTCGGGCCGCCGCAGCGACCGGCGCACCAGGACGGCGAGCGTCGCGACCGCGGCCGCCGCCGTCACCAGGCCGGTGGCGGTCAGCCCGTGCTCGGGCACGTGCCGGGACACCACCACCAGGGTGATCACGCCCGCCGCGGCGAGCACCCACCCGCCCCAGTCGAGCGGACGCGCGGCGCGCCGTCCCGCGTCGTCCTGCAGCAGGGCGAGGCCGAGCAGCAGCCCGATAAACGCGACCGCTGTGAGCAGCAGGAAGATCCAGCGCCAACTCGCGGCGGTGACCACCCAGCCGCCGACGGGCGGCCCGAGCGCGGGCGCGGCCATCATCGCGATGCCCCAGACGCCGAGCGCCAGGCCGCGGCGGTGCGGCGGGAACATCTCGTACACCATCGCGGTGGCCAGCGGCATGATCGCGCCGCCGCCGAGGCCCTGCACGACCCGTCCGCCGATCAGCAGCGTCATCGTCGGCGCGACCGTGCAGAGGACGGAGCCCGCGGCGAACGCCGCGATCGACAGGTTGTAGACGCGGCGCCGTCCCCACCGGTCGCCGAGCCCGCCCACCGCCGGCTGGACGACGACGATCGCCACGAAGTACGCGCCGATCACCCAGTCGGGGCTGATCCGCGCGCCCGCGCCGAGGTCGGCGGCGATCGGCGGCAGCGCGATGCCGAGGACGGTGAGGTTCATCGCCACCGCGTAGGTGCCGAAGAGCAGGACGGCGGTGACGACCCACGGTCGCCGGACATCGGAACACGAATCCACCCGGGTCACAGAATCAACATACGACATACTCTATTTTCTATTGACATGGATGATTTCGTATATGATCCTGGGTCCGATGCGCCTGGGAGGCGAATCCGGTCTGGTGACCGGCTCGGTCTTCAAAACCGCAGAGGCCCGGACCACCGGGCCTGGCGGGTTCGATTCCCGTCCGCCTCCGCCACCGAGAAGCAGAGCCACTGACAGCAGACTCCGGACGGAGGAGCTCAGATGAGCCGCAAGATCACAGTTCTCAACCCCGAGGGCAGCGCCCCCACGGTGGACGGGAAGTCACTCGCCCCCAGGCCCGCCGGCCTCGACGGCACGACCGTCTTCCTCGTCGACGTCGGATTCGAGAACTCGGGCGACTTCATGGGCCAGCTCCAGGCGTCCCTGCGGGAGAGCCGGCCCGGCGTCGCGACGGAGATCGTCCACCTGCGGACGCCGTTCGACCCCGTCCCGGACGTGTACGAGCGGATCAGGAACGAGGGCTCGGCCGCCATCCTCGGCGTCGGCCTCTGAAGCACGTGCGCGCCGGCGGTCGCCGGCCACGCCACGCGCCTCGAGTCCGAGTACCGCGTCCCCACCGTCTGCGTCCACGCCGAGTCGTTCGCCCGGCTGGTCACCTCGACCAGCAGGCTCGCGGGCGTCCCGGGCCTGCGGCACGCGTTCGTGCCCGCGCCGGTTCCCGGCCGCACCCCGGCCGAGCTGCGCGCCTACATCGAGGGCGCCGACCCGCTGTCGGGCGAGCAGGTCTCCCGCGCGCTGATCGACGGCCTGACCAGGCCGCTCAGCGAGCAGGACATGGACGGCGTCGCCTTCGAGCGCACACGTGACCGGCTGATCGAGCCCGGCACCGAGGAGAACCTGCAGCGGCTCTTCCAGGAGAACGGCTGGACCGACTCGCTGCCCGTGGTGCTGCCGACCGAGGAGCGCGTGGCGGCCATGCTCGCCGGGACGAGCCACGCCCCCGACGAGGTGGTCGGCAAGATCCGGGCGGCGACGTCGCGCGACTTCTGGTCGTTCACCGTCGAGCAGGCCGCGGTCAACGCCGTCATGGCCGGGGCGCGCCCGGAGTACTTCCCGGTGATCCTCGCCCTGCTGGCCAGCGGCTACACGGCGCGGCACAGCAGCATCTCGTCGATCGGCCAGATGGTCATGGTGAACGGACCCGTCCGGCGCGAGCTCGGGATGAACTCCGGGATCGGCGCGCTCGGCCCGTACAACCACGCCAACTCCACGATCGGCAGGTCGTTCGGGCTCGGATCGCAGAACCTGCAAGGCGGCTCGGTCCCGGGCGTCAGCTACGTCGGGACGATCGGCAGCCCCTTCTCGCTGACCAGCCTCACGTTCGCCGAGGACGAGGAGAACAGCCCGTGGGAGCCCTACCACGTCCAGTACGGCTTCGAGCCCGGCCAGAGCGCGGTGACGATCTTCGCGCCCGTCCGGTCGCTGATCACCGCGCCGAGCGGGGTGCGCGAGGACTGGCGGGAACGCGCGTCGGTGCTGTTCGGCTCCATCCGGGCGGGCGGCGGCGCGATCCTGCTCGCCGACCCGCTCGCCGCGCGCGCCCTCGCGGAGCGCGAGGGCTTCACGGAGAAGAAGGCGCTGATCGAGTGGATCGCCGCCAACGCGCGGATGCCCGCGCGGCGCTGGTGGGGGCAGGCGCTGCAGGACATCTTCTACGGCAACCGCGCCCGTGACGGCGTCGAGCCCTGGGCCACCTACCTCAAGGCCGGGCCGGACGAGCTGATCCCGGTCAACGAGCCCGAGGACGTCCACGTCGTCGTGGCCGGCGGACGGACCGTCGCGGTCTGGAGCGTGCTCGAAGGGTGGGCCAACCGCCGCTTCGGCAGCGCCCTCTCCGGCCGCACCCTCGCGATCGACCCCTGGCGATGACCCCTTTTGAACGACCGGCGCCCACCCCGCACGGAAGGTGAAGGAAGATGAGACACCACCGACGAACACGGCTCGGCTGGACGGCCGGCGCCGGTGCCGGAGCGCTGCTCCTGGCGGCCGCCGCCTGCGGGGGAGGGGACGGCGGCTCGTCCGGCGGCGCGGTGACCCTGCGGATGTACTCGACGACCACCACCGAGCCCGCCTTCGCGGCGCTCATCGACGGCTTCCACAAGAGCCAGTCGAAGATCAAGGTCAAGGCGGAGTTCATCCCGTCGGCCAAGGTCGGCCAGGTCACCACCACCATGATGCAGGCCGGCAACCCGCCGGACCTCATCGTGGCGAGCCCCGGCTCGGGCGGCGGCTCGAACGGGCTGTCGGTGCACCGGCTGGCCGAGGCGAACCGGCTGGCCGACCTGTCCGCCCGTCCGTGGGCCGCCGACCTGCCCGAGCTGCTCAAGCCGACCGCGCAGTTCGAGGGCAAGACCTACAGCCTGATCCTCGGCGTCTCCACGCAGTTCCTCAACTACACGACCACCGACTTCGAGAAGTGGAAGGTCGAGCCGCCCAGGACGTTCAAAGGGCTGCTGGACATGTGCGCCATGATCAAGTCGAAGGGCATGTACGCGATGGCGTCCGGCGCCGCCGACATGGCGGGCAACCGGATGCGGATGCAGGTGTTCAGCGCCGCCAACGTCTACGCACTGGAACCGGACTGGGACAAGAAGCGGGCCGCGGGCCAGGTGAGGTTCCAGACGTCCCCCGGCTGGAAGAAGACGTTCCAGCAGGTCCAGGACCTGGTGACGCACGACTGCTACTACCCCGGCTCGGCCGGGCGCACCACGGAGGAGGCGCGCAAGCTCGGCGCGTCCGGCAAGACGACGATGGGCATCGGCCCGTCGATCGCGGCGGCGTACCTGTCCAAGGCCAACCCGGACCGCAAGTGGGCGGCGGCCGCGGTGCCCGCCGGGGACACCGCCACCCCGAACCTGCCGCTGGAGGTCTCCGGGATCTCGGTCGCCAAGCGCGGTAAGAACGTGGCCGAGGCGATCACGTTCCTCGACTACCTGGCCGCGCACCGCGACGTCTACTCCAAGAACAGCGGCGCGTTCTCCCCGGCGATGATGGCGAAGGGCGAGCTGCCCGACTTCCTCAAGCCGCTGGAACCGCTGGCCAAGCAGGGCAGGTTCAGCCTCGCCGCGAGCACCATGTGGCCGAGTGAGGCCCCCGCCCAGGTCGCCTACAAGAACATGACGGGCCTGCACAACAACACACGGACCGTCGACGACATTTTGAAGGCCATGGACCAGGCGTGGGACAACGGCAAATGACGGAAAGGACCACGAAAAAGCACGCGGACACGTCGGCGCTGCCGCCCCTGGTGGCCGCCGACGATCCCGAAGGCGACCCTGCCAGCTGGTGGCGGCGGCGCCGGGACGCCGGGCCCGCGGGAGGCGCGCGCAAGCCGCCCTGGTTCCTGGCGATGCTGGGGATCGCGCTCCTGATCGGGATGCACTTCATCGCCCCGCTGTCCGGCGGCGTCTACGCGTTCACCGACTGGGACGGCTTCAACACGGCGACGTTCATCGGCTGGGACAACTTCCGCGAGATCATGGACTCGTCGGTCCAGCGCGGCGCGCTGCTGCACACGTTCGTGCTGGCCGGGTCCTACCTCGTCCTCGTCAACGTGGTGGGCCTGGTGCTGGCCCTCGCGCTGAACAGGACGCTGAAGTCCCGCAACTTCCTGCGGATGGTGTTCTTCGCGCCCGCCGTCCTCAGCCCGCTGGCCGTGTCCTACATCTGGCAGTACATGTTCACCTACGACGGCGCGATCAACCGGATGCTCGGCGGGATCGGCCTGGACGGCCTGCGCCGCGAGTGGCTGGGCGACCCGTCGACGGCGATCTGGTGCGTGCTGGTCGTCATGGTGTGGCAGCACGCCGGCCAGGCGATGATCATCTACCTGGCCGGGCTGCAGGGCGTCGCCGACGAGCTGGAGGAGGCCGCGGTCATCGACGGGGCGCGCCTGTGGATGCGGCTGCGCCGCATCACGCTGCCGCTGCTGGCGCCCGCGTTCACCATCGTCTCCACGCTGATGCTGATCTCCGGGCTGCGGGTCTTCGACCAGGTGTTCGCGCTCACCGGGGGCGGCCCCGTGTACTCCACCGAGACCCTCGCGACGCAGGTCTACCAGCAGACGTTCGTCGAGGGACGATTCGGGTTCGGCGCGTCCATCGCGATGGTGATGACCGTGCTGATCTCCGTTCTGGGAATCGCCAACATGATGTATCAGCGAAGCCGGGAAAGGCGGTTGTGAATGGGTGCCTTCCGGTACACGTCGCGGTCGTTCGTCCGAGAGGTCGTGATGATTCTGGCGGCGCTGCTTTTCGCGATGCCGCTCTATTTCCTGATCGCCATCTCGCTCAAGACCGACCAGCAGCTCACGCTGGAGCCCATGAAGCCGCCGCTGGCGGACCCGAACTGGGGCAACTACGCCGACGCGTGGTCCAGCGGCGGCACGACGGGCGGCATGGGACGCGCGTTCCTCAACACCCTGATCATCACGGTGGGGAGCGTGGTCTGCCTGGTCCTGGTGTCGTCGCTGACGGCGTACGTGATCGCGCGGCGGACGTCCAGGCTGAGCAACGGGCTCTACGTGCTGTTCGTCATCGGGTTCATCATGCCGGCGACGCTCGGGCTGGTGCCGATCTACGTGGTGATGCGCAGCGCGGGGCTGCTGGCGACCTACCACGGGATCATCATCCTGCACACGGCGGGCATCCTGCCCTTCGCGGTGTTCCTGTACGTGGGGTTCATCCGCGCGCTGCCCACCGAGTACGAGGAGGCGGCGCAGGTCGACGGCGCCGGGATGCTCCGCACGTTCTTCAAGGTCGTCATCCCGCTGCTCAGACCGATCACCACCACGGTGGCGATGCTGTCCGGCCTGATCGTGTGGAACGACTTCTTCCTCGCGCTCATCTTCATGAGCGGCAGCTCGATCGGCACCTTGCCGATCGCGCTGAATTCGTTCGTCAATGAGAACTACACCCAGTGGAACCTTGTGTTCGCGGGCGCGACCATCGCCATTCTCCCCATGCTGTGCGTCTTCGTCGTCGCGCAGCGGCAGTTCGTCCGGGGCCTGGCCGGCGGAATTCGAGGCTGAATATGGGAACGATCGACATTCGCGGGCTCGGCAAGGTGTACCCCGGCGGTACCCGCGCGCTCCGCGATCTCAATCTGGAGATCGCCGACGGGGAGTTCATGATCTTCGTCGGCCCGTCCGGCTGCGGCAAGACCACCGCGCTGCGCATGATCGCCGGGCTGGAGACCATCGAGGAGGGCGAGATCAGCATCGGCGGGACGGTCGTGAACCGGGTGGAGCCCCGGAAGCGCGACGTCGCGATGGTGTTCCAGAATTACGCCCTCTACCCGCACATGACCGTCTACGACAACATCGCCTTCCCGCTGCAGTGCGAAGGCAAGCGCAAGCAGGAGATCAAGGACCGGGTGGAGGAGGCCGCGCGCCTGCTCGGCCTCGGCGAGCTGCTGAAGCGCAAGCCGCGCGCGCTGTCGGGCGGGCAGCGGCAGCGGGTCGCGATGGGGCGGGCGATCGTCCGCAAGCCGCAGGCGTTCCTGCTGGACGAGCCCCTCTCCAACCTGGACGCCAAGCTCCGCATGCAGATGCGGGCCGAGCTGTCCACCGTCCAGCGGACGCTCGGCGTCACGACCGTCTACGTGACCCACGACCAGGTCGAGGCCATGACGATGGGCACCCGCATCGCCGTCATGCGCAACGGGCTGCTCCAGCAGGAGGGCACCCCGGAGCTGGTGTACGACCGTCCGAGCAACATGTTCGTCGCGACGTTCATCGGATCGCCCGGCATGAACCTGCTGAGCTGCCCGCTCGTCGCCGACGGCCCCGGCGACCTGCACTGCGTGGTCGGCGACCAGCGGATACCTGCGCCGAAGGAGCTGCACGGGGCGCTGGAGCGCTTCGCCGGGTCGGAGATCGTCGTGGGCGTCCGTCCGGAGAAGCTCACCGACGCGCCCGTGCACGCCAGGCACGGGGACGGGGCGGCATCCGGACGGCTGCGCGGCGAGGTCACCGTCGTGGAGATGCTCGGGCACGAGCGGCTGATCCAGGTCGAGGTGCCCGGCGAGCCGGTCGCCGCCGACCCCGAGTTGGAGAACATCCGGCGGCCCCAGAACGGCCAGAAGTCCGGGGCGTCCGCGCCGGGCAAGGCCGTCGTCTACGCGCGGTTCTCGCCGTCGTCCACGGTGAAGCCGCTGGAGACCGTCGACATCCCGGTGAACCCGTCCGACCTGCACTTCTTCGACCCCGAGACCGGTGAGGCGATCCGATGACGAGCGACGACTTCGAGGTCCTGGTCGCGGGCGGCGGGGTGGCCGGGCTGACCGCCGGGCTGTTCGCCGCCCGCGCGGGCCGCCGGGCCGGGCTGCTGCTCGGCGACGACATCGGCGGCGGCCACCTGCTCAGCGTCGGCAAGATCGAGGACTTCCCCGGGTTCCCCGAGGGCGTGGCGGGCTTCGACCTGTGCCCGATGCTCCAGGAGCAGGCGCAGGACGCGGGTGTGGAGTTCCTGACGACCGGCCTGACGGGCCTGGCTTCGTCCGATGGCGCATGGACGGCCACCACCGGCGACGGCGAGACCCGCGCCGGGGCCGTCGTCGTCGCGACCGGGTCGGCGCTGCGCGAGCTGGACGTCCCCGGCGAGGCCCCGCTGCGCGGACACGGCGTGTCCGACTGCGCGACGTGCGACGGGCCGTTGCACCGCGGCAACACCGTCGCCGTGGTCGGCGGCGGCGACTCCGCGCTGCTGGAGGCGCTGGAGCTGACGACCCATGTGGGCAAGGTCCTGCTGCTGCATCGCGGCGAGAGCCTCGACGGGCAGCACACCTACGCGAAACGGGTGCTGGAGCACGCCTCGATCGAGGTGCGGTACTCCACCGTCGTCGAGGAGATCCTCGGCGACACGGTCGTCTCGGGCGTCCGGGTCAAGGACACCGGCACCGGCGAGACCGCAGAGGAGAAGGTCACCGGGGTGTTCGTGTATGTGGGTCTGCGTCCGCGTACCGACGTCCTGCGCGACCTGCTGACACTGGACGGCGACGGCCGGGTGCCCACGGACGGCGCGATGCGCACCGTCCTCCCCGGCGTGTTCGCCGCAGGCGACATCAGGACCGACTCGGCGGCGCAGGCCGTCACGGCGGCCGGTGACGGCGCGACCGCCGCGCTGGCCGCGCACCGCTACCTCGCCGACCCCGGCCGCGCCTGGCCGGTCCCCCAGCCGAGAGGAGCCACCGCATGACGATCAGCGTGTACGACCCGCGCGGGTACCCGCCCAAGGTGGAGGGACGGTCCCTCGCGCCCAGGCTGGAGACCCTCGACGGCAAGGTCGTCTATCTGGTGATCGCGCCGTTCGACAACACCGACGTGTTCATGGAGCAACTCGCCGCCTGGTTCAGGGAGAACCGGCCGCAGGTCGAGACGCGGATCGTGGCCACCGAGGCGTTCGGGCAGGACTCCCCGGCGATGCGGGCGGAGATCGAGGCGGCCGGGGACGCGGCCGTCGTCGGCCTCGGCCTTTGAAGCACCTGCGCCCCGACGGTCGTCGGGATAGCGGCGGAGCTCGAACGCTCGGGAGTGCCCACGGTCGGCGTCCACGCGCGGCAGTTCCGCAGGATCGCCGCCAACGTCGCCCGGACGAAGGGCATGCCGCGCATGCGGCAGGCGTACCTTCCGGGCGCGATCTCCGGGCGGTCGGCCGCCGAGCTCACCGGGTACATCGAGGGAACGGACGCCGTCACCGGCCGCCCGTTCATGGACGAGCTGCTCGACGCCCTCGCCGGGCGGCTGGACGAGGAGGACCTCAAGGGAAGCTCCTACGAGCGCCCCAGACAGCAGCTGGTCGAGGCCGCTGACGCCGAGTCCGCGCACGCGCTGTTCCTGGAGAACCGCTGGACGGACGGCCTGCCGATCGTCCTGCCGACCGAGGAGCGGGTCCGGGAGATGCTCGCGGGCACGTCCCGCCGCCCGGACGAGGTCGTCGGACGCCTCGCGCCCGCCAAGTTCCGGGAGCGCTGGGAGTTCACCGTCGAGAAGGTCGCCGTCAACGCGGTGATGGCCGGGGCCGGGCCGGAGCACTTCCCGATCGTCCTGGCGCTGGCGTCCAGCGGGGTCACCGCGCGGATGAGCAGCCTGACGTCGATGGCGGCGATCGCGATCGTCAACGGCCCGATCAGGCTGGAGGCGGGGATGAACACCGGCATGGGCGCGATGGGCCCGTACAGCAGGGCCAACGCGACCATCGGACGCGCCTACGGGCTCCTGTCGCAGAACCTGCAAGGCGGGTCGGTGCCCGGCGAGACCTACATGGGCACGCTCGGGAACACCTACGCCTACACCGCCGCGTTCCCCGAGAACGAGGAGGACAGCCCGTGGGAGCCGCTGCACGTCCAGCACGGGTTCCGTCCGGACGAGAGCGCCGTGAGCCTGTTCCTCGGCGGCTGGTACACGATCTCCGGTGCCTCGCCGCGCCGCAAACACTGGGAGGAGATCCTGCGCGGCGCACTGCGGGCCTGCGATCCGGCGTTCGCGCCGCTGGTGGTGATGGACCCGACCGCGGCGCGGGACTTCGTTGAAGCCGGGTTCCCCGGTAAGGACGACGTCCGCGCGTGGCTGGCCCGCAACGGCCGGATGTCCGCCGGCGAGTACTGGTCGAACGGGGTCGTGCGGGCCATCCTCCGGCCGCTGGCCTTGGCGGGTGAGGAGCCGCACGCCACGAGGTTCAAGGCGTCCGGCGACGAGCCCGTCGAGATCTACGACGCCGCCGACATCAACATCGCGGTCATCGGCGGCGGGACCGCGAACGCGTCCAAACTGATCGCCGCCCGCCACGAGACCACCGTCCCGGTCGACCCCTGGCGCTGAGAACCCTGGCGCTGAGATCCCCGGCGCTGAGAGAGAGGAACAGCCGTGATCGCCGAGCCACAGCGCGGACGGCTCGGCGATCACCGCGGTTCCGGGACGTCAGCCGGCGGTCGCCTCCCATGCCTCGTCCATGGCCTTGAGGACGTCGTCCACGGTCCGGGTCTTGTTGTAGAGGCCCGCCATCGTCTTGTACGCGGCCTGGGCGGGCGCGTCCGACGGCCACATCGTGCTGGCGCCCAGGCTGTAGCGGCCCTGCTTGGCCAGCGGTTCCAGCGGCTTCAGGAAGTCGGGCAGCTCGCCGCGCTCCATCTGCGCCGGGGAGAACGCGCCGGTCTTCTCGGCGTACAGGTCGCGTTTCTGCGCGACGAAGTCGAGGAACTTGGTCGCCTCCTCGACGTTGTCGCCCTTGGCCGCCACCGACAGCCCGCTGACCTCCAGCGGGAGGATGCTCTGCCTGCGTCCCGGCACCGGGACCGCCGCCCACTTCCGCGCCGGGTTGCGCCGGGTGACGTAGGACGAGGCGGTCGACGGCCCGATGCCCATCGTGGCCTTGTCGCTCTTGATCTGGAGGTTCTTGCCCTCCTCGGTGGTGCGGCCCGCGCCGCCCGGGTAGTAGCAGTCCGCGTTGATCATGTCGGCGACCTGCTGGAACGTCTGCCGCCAGCCGGGCGTGGTCTGGAACTTGACCTGGCCCGCGGCGCGCTTCTCGTCCCACTTCGGGTCGTCGCTGTAGACGTTCGCGGCGGCGAACGACTGCAGCAGCATCCGGTTGCCCGCCTGGTCGGCCGCGCCCGGGACCAGCGCGTACTTGTCATGCCCGCGGATCTCGCCGCACAGCTTCAGCAGCTCGTCGAACGTGCCCGGCGGCTTCAGCCTCCAGTCCTCCAGCTCGGTGACGGTGTAGTCCATGAAGTGCGTGGACACCCCGACGACCAGGGCGTACGCCTTGCCCTCGTAGGTGACGGTGGGGGCCAGCAGCGCCGGGACGTCCTTGGCCCACGGCTTGTTCGTGACGTCCGCCAGCCGGCGGGCCTTGGCGAGCTTGTGGAGCGGCAGCCCGGTCGCGCCGCCGCCCGACCCGGGGGAGATGTTGAGGACGTCGGGCGGGTTGCCGCCCTGCAGCTCGGTGGTCGTCGCCGGTCCGATCTTCGGCGCCGGGACGTACTGCACCGTCATCTTGATGCGGGGCGCGTTCGCGTCGTTGAACTCCTTGACGATGGGGTCGAGCCCGTCCTTGACGGCCGGGGACGCGTACATCCGCAGCGACGCGTTCCCGGAGCCGCCGCCCGAGCCGCCGCAGCCGGCGGCCAGCACCACCGCGGAGGCCCCCGCGACCAGGGCGAGGCTCCGCCTGCCCCGGCCGCTCCGCCGATTGCCTTCCATTGGTCCTCCCAGTTGCCGGTTGCCTCTCACGGGGGCGCACACCCTCCGCGGTCAGCGCCACTCGTCGACGGACACGGTCCGGCCGGACAGCGAGCGGTCCAGCTTCGTGCCGTTGGCCATGCCTTCGAGGACGCTCCAGGTGGCGGCGCTCCGGCCGCCGACGACGATGACGTGGACGTCCTCGGGCACGTTGATGCGGACCTCCTCGTCCGGCGCGGCGGCCCGGTAGGTCGCCCAGGGCTCCTCGCCCGCCTCGGCGCGGTAGCCGAAGAACAGCTCCTGCAGGCCCTGCGCCCACCACCGGCGGGCGGGCAGCCGCCCGGCGCCGGAGATCCACTCGATGAGGTCCTCCTTGCGGGCGAACCCCTGGTGCTCGACGAGGTTCTGCGCGGCGAGCGGGTCGAGCAGCAGCACCGCGCCGCCGGACGCGCGCGTCGCGTTGAAGATCGTCCGGGCGTGGTCGCGCCAGTCGTCGCGGATCCCGCTCGGCGCGGTGATCATCGTCCGGACGCCGCGGAAGACGGTGGCCGTGCTGTCGCCGGGCGCGAACCCGTGCTGGACGTGGTACGCCTCCCAGGGGCTGTGCTCCTCGTTCTCCGCGAACGTGAGGTTGGTGAACGAGAACGGGTTCCCGATCGACCCCATGTAGCTGATCCCGGGCGACGACCCGCCTTGCAGGTTCTGCGAGCCGATGCCGTAGGCGCGTCCGATGGTGGCGTTGGCCCTGCTGTACGGGCCGAGCGCGCCGATCCCGGAGTTCATCCCGATCTCGTCGCGGATCGGGCCGTTGACGACGACGGCCTCCGACATGGAGGAGATGCTGCTGTGCCGGGCCGAGTAGCCGCTGCCCAGCAGCGCCAGGATCACCGGGAAGTACTCGGGGGCGGCCCCGGCCATGACCGCGTTGACCGCGGCCTGCTCGACGGTGAACTCCCAGTAGTCGCGGGTGGAGGCGGCGCGGAGCCTGCCGACCACCTCGCTCGGCGCGTGGCCGGTGCCCGCGAGCATCGCGGCGACGCGCTCCTCGGTGGGCAGGACGATCGGCAGCTTGTCAGTCCAGCCGTTCTCCAGGAAGAGGGCGTGCAGGTCGTCCTCGGTGGCCGGTTCCAGCAGCCGGGACCTGGCCTGCTCGAACGTCGCCCCGGCCATGTCGGCCTCGTCCAGCGGCCTGGTCAGCCCGTCGAGGAGGTCCCTGGCGAACGGGTTGCCGGAGACGGGGTTGTCACCCTCGACGTATCCGCGCAGTTCGCCGGCGGTGCGGCCGGGCACGGGGGAGGGCACGAACGCGTGCCGCAGGGTGGGGACGCCCGCCAGCCGGCTGGTGGACGCCACCAGCCGGGCGAACGCGTCCGCGTGGACGGAGACGGTGGGGATGCGGTACTCGGATTCGAGCCGCGTGGCGTGGCCGGCGACCGCCGGCGCGCAGCCGCTTCAAAGACCGACGCCGAGGATCGCGGCGTCGCCCTCGGCCGCGATCCGCGCGTACAGCTCCGGTGCCGGGTCGAACGGCGTGGCGAGGTGGACGGTCACCGTCGTGATGTCCGGGCGGTGCTCCTGGAGCGAGGCCCCGAGCTGCTCGATGAGGTCGCCGGAGTTCTCGAAGCCCGCGTCCACGAGGAACACGGTCCTGCCGTCCAGGTCGCCGGGGCGCGGGGCGAGCGACTTGCCGCCGACGGTGGGCGCGTTGCCCTCGGGATGGAGAACCGTGATCTTACCGGCCATGACGACATCTCTCCTGAGCTGCGGGTCTCGCCGCGATCGTTCGTATCAAGAACAGTTGTTCGCATAGCGATTCTCCGCCGGGGTGTTGAGGTTGTCAACAGCTACATTGACCTGACATCTGCCTCCGGCTACCGTTCGGATCAAGCACACTTGTTCATCATCCGAACGGAACCGCCACCCTGCGATGAGCCGATGACAGCGAGCGAGGAGACGGACGCCGGGGTCCGGGGGCCGCATTTCGTCCAGTCCCTGGAGCGCGGCCTCAACGTGATCAGGGCGTTCGACGCGTCCACGCCCGAGCTGACGCTCAGCGAGGTCGCGCACGCCACCGGCCTCACCCGGGCCGCCGCGCGCCGGTTCCTGCTCACCCTCGCCGACCTCGGCTACGTGCGCAGCGACGGCCGCCGGTTCTCGCTGACGCCCCGCGTCCTGCGGCTCGGCTACGCCTACCTGTCGTCGCTGTCGCTGCCCGAGGTCGCCGAGCCGCACCTGGAGGGGCTCGTGGCGATGGTCCACGAGTCGTCGTCGGTGTCGGTGCTGGACGGCGACGACATCGTCTACGTCGCGCGCATCCCGACCTCGCGCATCATGACGGTCGCGATCAGCGTGGGCACCCGCTTCCCCGCCTACGCCACGTCCATGGGCCGGGTGCTGCTCGCCGCCCTGCCCGACCCCGAGCTGGACGAGCGCCTCGGCCGCGCGGCGCACCGCCCCCTCACCGGCCGGACGGCCACCGACCAGGCCGTGCTGCGCCGCGAGATCGACCGCGTCCGCAAGCAGGGCTGGTCGCTGGTCGACCAGGAGCTGGAGGACGGCCTGCGCTCGATCGCCGCGCCCATCCGCGACGCCGCCGGCAGGGTGGTGGCCGCCGCCAACCTCTCCACCGCGTCCAGCCGCACCCCCGCCGCCAGGATGCGCCGCGAGCTGCTGCCGCTGCTGCTGGACGCCACCGCCGGGATCGAGGCCGATCTGCGCGCCGCGCGCGGCTGACCGGGCCCGGGTCCGGGAAGGACGAGGACATGCACGTGATCGCCACCGCCGGGCACGTCGACCACGGCAAGTCCACGCTGGTCGGCGCGCTCACCGGGATGGAGCCCGACCGGCTGGCCGAGGAGCGCCGCCGCCGGCTCACCATCGACCTCGGGTTCGCCTGGACGGACCTGCCGGGCGCGGGCGAGGTCGCGTTCGTCGACGTCCCCGGGCACGAGCGGTTCGTCGCCACCATGCTCGCCGGAGTGGGCCCGGTGCCCGCCGTCCTGTTCGTCGTCGCCGCGGACGAGGGCTGGATGCCGCAGAGCGCCGAGCACCTGGAGGCCCTCGACGCGCTCGGGGTGTCCCGCGGCGTGCTCGTCGTCACCCGCTCCGACCTGGCCGATCCGGCGCCCGCCATCGAGGAGGCGCACGAGTGGATGGCCGACAGCACGCTGCGCGACCTCCCGGCCGTCGCGGTCAGCGCGATCACCGGGGACGGGCTGGACGACGTCCGCGCCGCCATCGCGAACCTGGTCGCGGGCCTGCCCGCGCCCGACGCCGCCGCGCCCGTCCGGCTGTGGGCCGACAGGTCGTTCTCCATCCGCGGCGCGGGCACCGTCGTCACCGCCACGCTCGGCGCGGGGACGGTCGAGGTCGGTGATGAGCTGCTCAACACCGAGGGCAGGTCCGTGCGGGTGCGCGGCATCGAGGCGCTGGGCGAGCCGCGCGACCGCGTGACCGCGACCGCGCGGGTCGCGCTGAACCTGCGCGGCGTCGACCGCGCCGACGTCCCGCGCGGGCTGCCGCTGCTCACCCCGGGCGCCTGGCGGATGGCGGACTCCGCCGACGTGGAGCTGCGGCCGGCGTCCGCGACCCCGCCGCCGGAACGGCTGATCATGCACATCGGCACCGCCGCCGTGCCCTGCCGCCTCCGCCCGCTCGGGGACGGGCACGGCCGCCTGCGGTTCGACCGGCCGCTGCCGCTGCGGTACGGCGACCGGGCCGTCCTCCGCGACCCCGGCCGCCGCCGGATCGCCGCCGGGCTCGTCGTCCTCGACGTCGACCCGCCCCCGCTGGCCAGGCGCGGCGCGGCCAAGGCGCGGGCCGCCGAGCTGTCGGGGATGCGCACGGCGGGCGACGTCGCGTCCGGGCACCTCCGCCGCGGCCTGCGGCGCGGCGCGGAACTGGCCGCGATGGGCCTGCCCGCGCTGGGCGACCCCCGCCACGGCGACTGGTGGACGGACGACGCCCGCTGGGCCGAATACGCCGCTGACCTGGCCGAAGCCGAACGCCGCCACCGCGAAGGCCACCCGCTGGAGCCCGGCATGCCGGTGGCCGCCGCCGCCCGCCGCCTCGGCATCGACCCCGCCCTGATCCCCGAGCTGGCCCGGCACGCGGGCCTCGCCTGCGAATCGGGCCTGCTCACCCCGCCGGGCCACGACCCGGGGCTGCCTCCGGCGCTGGACAAGGCCGTCCAGGTGCTGGAACGCGACCTGGCCGCCGACCCGTTCGGCGCCCCGAACGCCGGCCGGCTGGCCGAGCTGGGCCTCGGCACCGCCGAGCTGGCCGCCGCCGAACGCGTCGGCCGGCTGCTGCGCGTCGCGCCCGGGATCGTCCTGCTCCCGGACGTCGACCGCCGCGCCCTCGGCGTCCTGACCACGCTGCCCCAGCCGTTCACGCTGAGCGACGCCCGGCAGGCGATGGGCACCACCCGCCGCGTGGCCGTCCCCCTGCTGGAACTCCTGGCCGCCCGCGGCCTGACCCGCCGCACCGACGACGACAGGCACGAGACCCTCGACCCGACCGACTGAAGCTCTATATTCTGTCTCCTATGTCCACCGGGACGATCATGCTGACGGTCGACGGCGAGCACCGGTCGCTGACCGTCGACACGCGGACCACGCTGCTGGACGCGCTGCGCGACCACCTCGGCGTGACGTCCCCGAAGAAGGGCTGCGACCACGGCCAGTGCGGCGCGTGCACCGTCCTGCTGGACGGACGGCGCGTCCTCGCGTGCCTGGCCCTCGCGGTGGCGCACGACGGAGTGGACATCACCACCGCGACCGGGCTGTCCCCGGACGGCGAGCTGCATCCGCTGGCGCGGGCGTTCATCGACCACGACGGTTTCCAGTGCGGCTACTGCACTCCAGGCCAGCTCTGCTCGGCGGCGGGCATGCTCGATGAAGTCCGGGCCGGTGGGCCGAGCCACGTCACCGACGACCTGGAGGGCCCGATCGTCCTGGACGACGAGGAGATCCGCGAGCGGATGAGCGGCAACCTGTGCCGCTGCGGCGCCTACCCCAACATCGTCGCCGCGATCCGCGAGGTGTCGGGGTGAGGCCGTTTGACTACGAGCGTCCCGCTGACGCGGGCGCGGCCGTGGCCACGGTGGCGGCCCGCGCGGACGCCGCCTTCCTCGGCGGCGGGACGAACCTGGTCGATCTCATGAAACTGGGCGTCGCGGGCCCGGCCCTCCTGGTCGACATCACCGCGCTGCCCCTCGACCGGATCGAGCCGCTCCCCGGCGGCGGGTTGCGGATCGGCGCCACCGTCCGCAACGCCGACGCCGCCGCCGACCCGGAGGTCCGGCGGCGCTACCCGATGCTCGCGCGGGCGCTGCTGGCGGGCGCGTCCGGGCAGGTGCGCAACATGGCGACCGTCGGCGGCAACCTGCTGCAACGCACCCGCTGCGTCTACTTCCAGGACGTGACCCTCGCCTGCAACAAGCGCGAACCCGGCTCGGGCTGCGCGGCGTTGCACGGTTACAACCGCCATCACGCGATCCTCGGGGCGTCCGAACGGTGCGTGGCGGTGCACCCGTCCGACATGGCGGTGGCCTTGGCGGCGCTCAACGCCGTCGTCCAAGTGCAGGGCCCGGACGGTGAGCGGGCCGTTCCGGTCGCGGACCTCTATACCGGGGACGAGCCCGAGCGCGACACCGTCCTGGCGCACGGCGAGCTGATCACCGCGATCGACCTGCCCGAACCCGCCGCCGGACGGTCGGCCTACCGCAAGGTCCGCGACCGCGCGTCGTACGCGTTCGCGCTGGTCTCGGTGGCCGCCGCCCTCGACCTCGCCGACGACGGCTCGGTGCGTGACGTGCGCGTCGCGTTCGGCGGGCTCGCGCACCGGCCGTGGCGGGCGAGGCGGGCCGAGGCGGCGCTGCGCGGCGCCCCCGCCACCGACGAGTCCTTCCGGACGGCCGCCGACGCCGAACTGTCCGCCGCCCGCCCGCTGCGCGGCAACGCGTTCAAGGTGCCGATGGCCCGCAACACCCTGACGGCGGTGCTGCGCGAGCTGGCCCGGCCGGACGCCCGATGACCAGCGCACCACCGGGAAGCCGGGCGATCGGCGCGTCCGTGCCGCGCCTGGAGGGACGGGCGAAGGTCACCGGCACGGCCCCGTACGCCTACGACCAGCCGGTCGAGGCCCCGCTGTACCTCGCCGCCGTGACCGCGACGATCGCGCGCGGCCGCATCACCGCGGTCGACACCGCCGAAGCCGAACGCCTGGACGGGGTCGTCGCCGTCCTCACGCACGAGAACGCGCCCCGGCTGGCGTCCGACGAGAACGCGGAGCTGTGGGTGCTGCAGTCCGCCGACGTGGCCTTTCGCGGCCAGCTCATCGGCGCGGTCGTCGCGTCCGGCCCGGAGATCGCCGCGCAGGCCGCCGGACTGGTGCGGGTGGAGTACGACGCCCGTCCGCACGACGTCGAGCCGGGCCCCGGCCGCGACGACCTCTACGCGCCCGGCACGCTCACCACCGGGCTGGAGACCGACACCGCCGCGGGCGACGTCGACGCGGCGATGGCGGCAGCGGCGGTCGCGCTGGACCTGACCTACACGACCCCGATCCAGTACCACGTCCCGATGGAGCCGCAGACCACCGTCGCCCGCTGGGACCGGGACGGCGACGGCGACCGCCTCACCCTGTATGACTCCACGCAGGGCGTCATCCGGATGCGGCAGGTCATGGCGGCCGTCCTGGGCCTGCCGCCGGGCCGCGTCGAGGTCGTGTCCCCGCACGTCGGGGGCGGTTTCGGCAGCAAGCTGCGGCCGAAGGCGCATCACGTCCTCGTGGCGCTCGCCGCCCGGACGGTCGAGGGCCGCCCGGTGAAGTTCGCGCCGACCCGCCGGCAGACGTTCGCGGGGTCCGGGTACCGTCCCTCGACCGTCCAGCGGATCAGGCTCGGCGCGGACGCGGGCGGACGGCTGACCGCCGTCGCCCACGACGCGGTCGGCGGGACCTCGAAGCTCGTGGAGTTCGCGGAGCAGACCGCGCTCGCGACCCGCACCATGTACGCCGCGCCGAACCGGCGCACGACGCACCGGCTGGCCGCGCTGGACGTCTCCGTCCCCACGGTGATGCGGGCGCCAGGCGAGGCGCCGGGCATGTTCGCGCTGGAGTCGGCGATGGACGAGTTGGCCGTCGCCTGCGGCCTGGACCCCATCGAGCTACGCGTCCGCAACGAGCCCGGCCGCGACCCCGAGACCGGGCTGCCGTACTCCACCCGCAACCTGGTCGCCTGCCTGCGGGAAGGCGCCCGCCGCTTCGGCTGGACGGACCGCGACCCCACCCCCGGCGCCCGCCTGGACGGCGGCTGGCTCGTCGGCACCGGCGTGGCCGCCGCCACCTATCCCGCATATCCGATCATCGGCCCGTCGAGCGCCGTGATCCGGGCGACGGCCGCGGGCCGCTACCGGGTGGAGATCGCCGCCGCCGATATCGGCACCGGCTCCAGGACGGCCCTGACGCAGATCGCCGCCGACGCCCTGGACGTCCCCCTGGACGCCGTCGACCTGCGGCTCGGCGAAAGCACGCTGCCCACCGCCGCCCCCGCCGCCGGGTCGATGGGCCTGGGCGGCTGGGGCTCCGCCGTCATCGCGGCCGCCCGCGCCTTCCGCGACAAGTACGGCGCGGCCCCGGCGGAGGGTGCCGAGGCCGGGGCAAAGGGAGAGGGGGTCCCCGGGGCCGGGAAGGTCGCGCTGCACGCGTTCGGCGCCCAGTTCGCCGAGGTCCGGGTGCACGCGGACACGGGGGAGATCCGCGTGCCCCGCCTGCTCGGCGTGTTCGCCATCGGACGGGTCGTCAACCCGCGCACCGCCCGCTCCCAGCTCGTCGGCGGGATGGTGATGGGCCTGTCGGGGGCGCTGCACGAGCACGCCGTCATGGACCCGGGTCCGGGCCAGGTCGTCACCCGCGACCTGGCCGACTACCACATCGCCGCGCACGCGGACGTCCACGACGTCGACGCGGTCTGGATCGACGAGGCCGACCCGCACTACAACGAGCTCGGCGCGAAGGGCGCCGGCGAGATCGGCGTTGTCGGCGTCCCGGCGGCCATCGCGAACGCGGCGTTCCACGCCACCGGCGTCCGCGTCCGCGACCTCCCGCTCACGCCCGACGCGTTCCTGCGCTGACGTGCGGCTGCGCCGGTGGAGAAGTCTTGTTTCGCAAACTCTATATACTGTAGCCTATGGTGCATTGAGTGTCGCGGGGGAGGATTCTGGGAGGGAAGCGGCAGTGCTGAGCCAGGAGAACAACGACCTGATCACCCGCGTGGGCCCGGGAACGCCGATGGGCACGCTGATGCGCGAGTACTGGGTGCCGGCGTTGCTGTCGCGCGAACTGCCCGAGCCGGACGGCGATCCCGTCCGCGTCCTGCTGCTGGGCGAGAAGCTGATCGCCTTCCGCGACACGTCCGGACGGATCGGGCTGCTGCCCAACAACTGCCCGCACCGCGGCGCCTCGCTCTTCTTCGGACGGAACGAAGGAAACGGCCTCCGCTGCGTCTACCACGGCTGGAAATTCGACGTCACCGGCGCCTGCGTCGACATGCCGAGCGAGCCGCCCGAAAGCGACTTCAAGCGGAAGGTCAAGCCTCGCGGATATCCGTGCGCCGAGCGCGGCGGAATCGTGTGGGCGTACCTGGGGCCGCGCGAGGAGCCACCGCCGCTGCCCGACTTCGAGCAGCTCGACGACGACGTGGAGAACCGGGAGTCGTTCGCCAGCTACCGCGACTGCAACTGGCTCCAAGTCCTGGAAGGCGACCTCGACACCTCGCACGTCGGCTTCCTGCACACCGGGCACGGCTCGCCCGACGAGGTCGGTGAAGGAACGTTCCTGCAATTCGCGCTGCAGGACCAGGCGCCCCGCTACAAAGTGCTCGACACCGACTTCGGGACGACGTACGGCGCGTACCGTCCGGCCGGAAACGACGACGATTACTACTGGCGCATCGGCCATTTCCTCTTCCCCTTCTACACGATGACCCCGACCGGGGTTCTCGGCCTGCGCGTCGGCGTCCGGGCGTGGGTTCCGATGGACGACCACCACACGCTCCAATTCAGCGTCGGCCTCAAGCGCACCTACCTCGCGCCGCGCGGCCAGCGCGTCGGGATCACCGGGAAGCTGCCGCCGCAGAAGCCCAACACCACCGGCTGGCTCGGCCGGTTCCGCCTGGAGCAGGACGCCGGCAACGACTACCTCATCGACCGCGACGCCCAGCGGCGCGGCGACAGCTACACCGGGATCGAGTACATCTCCACCCAGGACGTCGCCGTGACGGAGAGCATGGGCCCGATCTACGACCGGACCCAGGAGCGGCTCGGCAGCTCCGACATGATGATCATCCGCGTCCGGCGGCGGCTGATCGCGGCCGCGAAGGCCCTCGCGGAGCAGGGCGTCACCCCGCCCGGCGTGGACGACCCCGAGGTCTACCAGCAGCGCTCCGGCGGCATCGTCCTGCCGAAGGACGCCGACTGGGTCGAGCGCACCCGGAACCTGCGCCGCGCCAGGGTCGAGCACCCCGAGCTCGACCCGTCCGTCGCGGGCGGCATCTGACCGGCGCCCGGCGAGAGAGAGCGGTCCCGTGATGAACGTGGACGATTATCTGGCCATTCCCTACATCCTGGACGTCGTCGCCGTGCAGGGCCGCGACGGCGAATGGGTCTGCCGCCTGGAGTACGAGGAGCTTCCCGGCTGCGTGGCCGAGGCCAGGTCGCCGTTCGACGCCTTGGACAGGCTCGAAGAGCTCCGCGAGGAGTACATCCGGAAGCTGGTCCGGGAGGGCCGTCCCGTCCCGGCCCCCCGGGCGGCCCTCCGGCCGGGGGGCGGCCCGTGACCGCCCGGACCCTGCCGGGCGGCGCGGCCCGCGCCGGGCGGATCGTCCGGCTGCGGCGCCGGTTCCTGCCCGCGGACACGCTGGTCGTCCTGCTGCTGGTCGTGGTGGTCGGGTTCCTGTTCATCTACCCGTTCCTGATGCTCGTCTTCGGGGCGTTCCGCACCGCCGCGCCCGGCCTGCCGGGCGACTTCTCGGCGGACGGCGTCACCGGCGCCTACAAGGACTCGAAGGTCTGGGGGACGCTGAAGAACTCGGCGCTGTACTCCGGCGCCGTCCAGGTGCTGTGCCTGACGATGGGCGCGTTCTTCGCCTGGGTGGTGACCCGCACGACGACGCCGCTGCGGCGGCTCGTCACGCCCATCATGGTGCTGGTCTTCGCCACCCCGACGATCTTCTTCACGATCGGCTGGGGGATGCTGGGCCGCGACCCCGCCGGGCTGATCAACGCCGGTTACCGGCAGCTTCCGCTCCCGCTTCCGGGCGACTCCGTCGTCAACGTCGAGTCGTGGTACGGGATCATCGGCGTCACCTCGCTGAAGCTGACCGCGATCGTCTACTTCCTCTTTCTCGGCTCGTTCATGGGCCTCAACCGGAGCCTGGAGGAGGCGTCCCGGATAGCGGGCGCGGGACGGCTGCAGACCGTCCTGCGCGTGGAGCTGCCCGTGCTGGCCCCGGCGATCACCGGGATCGCGATCCTCGGCTTCACCGCCGGGCTGAGCCTGCTCGACATCCCGCTGCTGCTCGGCCTCCCGGCGGACATCCACGTGTTCCCGACGGAGATCCTGTCCCACGTCACGGCGGTGACGCCGTCCGACTACGCGGGCGCGAGCGCGCTGTCGATGCTGCTGGTGGCGATCGTCATCGGGCTCGTCCTCGTCCAGCGGAAGCTCCTCGGGCAGCGGTCGTTCGTCACCGTGACCGGCAAGTCGGACGACCGCGCCCGCTGGGACATCGGACGGTGGAAGTACGCGTGCACGGCGGTGATCGTCCTGTACGGCCTGCTCGCGGTGCTGCTGCCGGTCGGGCAGCTCGTCCTCGGGTCGCTGCAGCCGTTCTTCGGCGTCTACAGCAACCTGACGACGGCCAACTACACGGCCGTGCTGGACGACCCGGAGACCATGTCCGCGCTGGTCACGACTCTGATCGTCAGCGGCGTCGCGGGGCTCGTCGGGACGGCGATCGCGGTGGTGGTCACCTACGTCGGCAAGAACAGCAGGTCGCGGTTCCGGAGCGTCCCGGTGATGGGCGTCTGGATCCTGATGGCGCTGCCCGGCATCACCGTCGGCCTCGCCATCCTCTGGGCGTACCTGGCCGTGCCGGGCCTGCGCGAGCTGTACTCCACGATCTGGATCCTGGTGATCGCGCTCGCCGTCCACGCGGTGCCGATCACCAGCCGCGCGACCGAGGGCTCGATCGCGCAGATCGGCACCGAGCTGGAGGAGGCGGCCCGGATCTGCGGGACGTCCGCGACCCGGACGCTCGTCGTCATCACCGGACGCCTGATCCTGCCGAGCTTCCTCGTCGGCTGGTTCGTCGCGGCGGTGCTGTCGGCGGGGAACCTGGACGTCCCGATCCTGCTCGCCTCGCCCGACAACCAGACCCTGCCGGTCAAGGCGTACTCGCTGTACCAGAGCGGCGACGCGGGACAGGCGGGCGCCGCCTTCTGCGTGATGATGGCGAGCTTCATCGTCGTCCTCGCCGCCGGCTGGACCGCGAGCCTGCTCCTCCGCCGCCTCGGACGGGGGCCCACATGAAACCGCACGACCACGCGACGACAGGGGAGGCGACATGGCCGGCATAGAGATCGAGGGGCTCGGCAAGCGCTACGGCGCGCTCGCGGCCGTGGACGACGTCGGCCTCTCGGTGCGGGAGGGCGAGTTCCTCACCCTGCTCGGCCCCAGCGGCTGCGGGAAGACGACCACGCTGCGCTGCCTCGCCGGGCTGGAGAAACCGGACGCGGGCGAGATCACGATCGGCGGGGACGTGGTGACGTCCGTCCCGGAGCAGATCTTCGTGCCGCCGGAGAAGCGCGACATGGGGATGGTGTTCCAGAGCTACGCGCTGTGGCCGCAGATGAACGTCTTCCAGAACGTCGCCTACCCGCTGCGGCGGCGCCGGGTCAGGCGCCCGGAGGTGCAGCGGCGGGTCGAGCAGACGCTGGAGCTGGTGGGGCTGGCCGCGCTGGCGGACCGTCCGGTCACCCGGCTGTCCGGCGGCCAGCAGCAGCGCGTCGCGCTGGCCCGCGCGCTGGTCAGCCGGCCGAGGGTGGTGCTGTACGACGAGCCGCTGTCCAACCTCGATGCCAAGCTCCGCGCGACGATGCGCGTCGGGATCCGCGACTTCCAGCGCGAGCTGGGCACGACGGCCGTGTACGTGACGCACGACCAGGTCGAGGCGATGTCGCTGTCGGACCGGATCGTCCTGATGAAGGACGGCCGCGTCCAGCAGGTGGGCACGCCGCGGGAGATCTACGAGCGTCCGCGCACCTGGTTCGTCGCCGACTTCGTCGGCTACGAGAACTTCTTCGACGCCGACGTCGTCGAGCGCGCGGGGGACAGGGCGATCGCCCGCCTCGACGGCGGCGAGGTCGCGCTCCGGTGCTTCGGCGGCCCGGCCGGGCGCGGACGGGTCCGGCTCTGCGTGCGCAGCACCGCGCTGAGCGTCCTGCCCGCGGACGGCGACCCGTCCGGGGACCGGACGAACACGATCAGCGGGCGGGTCCGGGACTCGATGTACCTCGGCGGCCAGATCGAGCACCTCGTGGAGGTCGCGGGCACGGTGCTGCGAGTGCGCGGCGCCGATCCCGATCCGGCCGGACGGACGGTGAGCCCGGGAGACGCGGTGGAGCTGCGGATCCCGGCGGAGAGCATCGTCGTGCTGGACGCCGACGACGAGGCGCCCCAGCCGGCGACCGGGGGACAACTGAACGATCTCGACAAAGTGGGTTCTCCATGAGAAGCAAACGGCTGCTCGGCGGGCTGATCGCGGCGGCGCTGCTCGCCGCCTCCTCCGCCGCGTGCGGCGGCGGCGACGACGCCGCCGAGCTGACCCCGGACGGCGTCGGAGGGACGGCGAACCAGCAGCAGCTGGACGCCCTCTACGAGGCGGCGAAGAAGGCCGGCCACAAGAAGCTCGTCATCTACAGCGAGACCCTCGGCGGCGGCAGCGCGCGGCCCGTCCTCGATCTGTTCGAGAAGCGCTACCCGGAGATCGAGGTGCAGGCCCAGGCGGGCTTCGGCGCGCAGCTCGCGTCGAGGCTCGACCACGAGTTCGCCGCGAACCGGCACGTTGGCGACCTGCTGGAGGTCGCGATCACCGACCTGGAGCGGCATTCGAGCCAGGGCAGGCTCCAGCCGTACGCGCCGCCGACGGCGAAGAGCGTCCCGGAGGAGTTCACCTGCGAGAAGGGGCAGGCGCTCGGCAGCGAGCTGTCGGTCCTCGGCATCGGCTACAACACGCAGAAGGTGAAGAAGGACGAGGCCCCGAAGAGCTGGAACGAGCTCCTCGACCCGAAGTGGAAGGGGAAGATCGCGCTCAACTCGCCGCTGCAGCCCGGGCACGGGGCGCAGATCGTCCAGTACATGCTGGCCAACGGCTTCACCATGGACTTCGTGAACCGGCTCGCGGCCCAGGAGCCGACGCTGGTGCCCGGCACCCGGGCGCTGGTCGACCGGCTGGCGCAGGGGCAGGCGTCGATCGCCGTCCCGTCCGCGACGGACCAGTTCCTGGCGGCGGAGGCGAAGGGCGCGCCGATCGGGATGGTGCTGCCGACCGGCGGCGGCAACCTCAAGCACCTGAACTGCATGGGGATCATCAAGGGCGCCCCGCACGCGGAGGCGGCGAAGCTGTTCTACTCCTGGTGGTACACGCCCGAGGTGCAGAAGGCCATCGCCAAGCACATGTTCAAGGCGTCGGTGATGCCGGGCGCCGCGCCGCCCAAGGGAATGCCGGCGATGAGCGAGTTCACGTTCTGGCCGGAGATCCCGCCGGCGGAGTATACGAAGGCGCAGGGCGGCCTGATCAAGCAGCTCAACCCGATATTCAGGTAGCGGGTCCGGGTCGCCGGTCCGGGGCGGGGTATCGGGCCGGCGACTCGGGGCGCGGGGCCGGCGGTGGGATCACTCCGGCGAGCCGGTGTTCTGCCGCAGCCGGGCCGCGTGCAGGATGTGCTCGGCCATGAAGCGGCGCGCGTCGTAGGGGTCGCCGCGGTCGAGCGCGTCGATGATCCGGTCGTGGTCGTCGGACAGCGACTGCGCGTTCTTCGCGTCCTTCCAGATGGTCATCCGGGGCGGGATGAACGCCCACAGAGAGGCGGCCTGAAGTGCCACCAGCGACGACCCCGCCTCATAGATGGCGAAGTGCAGCGTGCGGTTCAGGACGGAGAGCCGCGATTCGTCGCCCGCCTCGATGGCGTCCAGCAATTCCTTGTGGGCGTCGCGAATGCGGTTCATCGCCGCGTCGTCCATCCGCTCGACGGCGAGCGCGGTGGCGAGGCCCTCGACCTCGGAGCGCAGGAGGTAGAGGTCCTCCACCTCCTGCGGCGACATGTCCTTGACGGTGGCGCCGCGGTGGGACTCGTAGTCCAGCGCCCCCTCCGCCTCCAGCAGGCGGAACGCCTCGCGGACCGGCGTCGGGCTGACCCCGTATCGTTTGGCCACGTCGGTCTGGCGGAGGCTCGTGCCGGGCTTGATGACCCCGTCGGCGATCTCCCGGCGCAGGCGCTCCAGGACGTACGCGGTCTTGCTCAGCGGGGGGCCGCTTTCCGCGGACGCCGCCGGTTCGGACGATCTTG
The DNA here is from genome assembly GCF_044326405.1 of Actinomadura sp. 1N219. Lineage (NCBI taxonomy): Bacteria > Bacillati > Actinomycetota > Actinomycetes > Streptosporangiales > Thermomonosporaceae > Actinomadura > Actinomadura sp. 1N219. Next base: position 48,124 of record NZ_JBIRAY010000014.1, read on the forward strand.
ACATCGTGTTTCCTCCGAGGGTCAACGCAGCTATCTAGATAATAGTCTATTGAGTGTCCAGACGAGCCCATTCCCTGGACGTCCCGGCGCGCTCTTCCGTTTCCTTCGTGATGAACCCCGCCCAGCTCGGCTCGTTGACGCATGCCCGCGTCGATCACATAGAATATAGTCTAGAGACGACATCGCGCACAGAACGAGGTCCTCGCATGGTCGACTTCTCCGAGCCTGAGCTCTTCACGCTGCTGGCTCAGGCCGGGATTCCGGTGGCGGTGTCGCGACTGGCCGCCGACGCCGACGAGGCGGCCCGCGCCGCCGCCGGTCTCGGCGCCCCCGCGGGCGCCCTGCCCGGCGCCCGGCTCGTGCTCAAGGCGGGCGGCCTGGAGCACAAGACCGACGACGGCGGGGTCGTCCTCGGGCTGAGCGGCCCCGGCGAGGTGCGGACGGCCGCCGCCGGCCTGCTCTCCCGGCTGGGCGCGCGGGCGCTGCCGCTGATCGTCCAGCGGCAGCACGAAGGGCACGAGATGCTGGCGGGCCTGCGCCGCGAGCCCGGCGTCGGCGCCGTGGTCGTCGTCGGGACGGGCGGCATCCACACCGAGGTCATCGCCGACGCCGTGGACGCGCTCGTCCCGCTCGACCGCGCCGCCGCCGAGGACCTCGTGCGCCGCCACCCCCTCCACCGCCTCCTGGCGGGGCACCGCGGCTCCCCGGCGCTGGACGTCCCCGCGCTGGTCGACCTCCTCGTCGCCCTGTCAGACCTGGCGGAACGGCGTCCCGACATCGGCGAACTCGACCTGAACCCGGTGCTGATGGGCCGCCTCGGCGAGGGGGTGATCGCCGTCGACGCCCGCATGGCCACGATCGACGCGCCGCCCGCCCGTCCGGCCGCCCGCGCCGGGCCCGGCGGCGGACCCGCGCGGCTCGACCCGCTGCTGCGCCCCCGCCACATCGCGGTCGTCGGCGTCTCCGACGACCCCGCGAAGACCGGCGCGCGGATCTACCGCTACCTGACCGAGAAGGGCTTCAGCGGACGGGTCGACGCCGTCCACCCGTCCGGCGGCGAGATCGGCGGCCGCCCGCGCCACCGCAGCCTCGCCGCGGTCCCCGGCGTCCCCGACCTGGTCAGCATCGCCGTCCCGGCCAAGGCCGTGCCGGACGTCGCCCGCGAGGCCGCCGCGCTCGGAGTCGGCGCCGCGATCGTGCACAGCTCGGGGTTCGCCGAGACGGGCGCGGACGGCGAGCGGCTCCAGCGCGAGGTCGCCGCGATCTTCCATGACGCGGGCATCCCGCTGGCCGGGCCGAACTCGATGGGCGTCGTCGTCCCGGAGACGGGGATGGCGGCGTCGCTGTCCGGCGCGCTGGAGGCCGACGAGCTGGCGGCGGGCGGGGTCGCGCTGGTCAGCAGCTCGGGGGCGCTCGGCAGCTGCGTCGCGTCCCGGCTGATGGAGCAGGGCGTCGGGCTGTCGCGCTGGGTCCACCTCGGCAACGAGGCGGACCTGGACGTCGCCGCCTACCTGGAGTGGCTCGCGCACGACCCGAAGACGGAGGTCGTCGGGCTGCTGCTGGAGAACGTCACCGACGGCGACCGGCTGATCCGCGCCGGACGCGAGCTGGCCGCCCGCGGCAAGCCGCTGTTCGCCTTCAACATGGTCCGCAGCCAGGGGGCGCGGGCGGCGACCCGCAGCCACACCGGCGCGCTGGTCGGCTCGCACCGGCTGCGCGCCGCCGTCCTGGACGCCGCGTCCGCCACCCGGGTGCCGTCCCTCCGGGTGCTGCAGGACGCGCTGATCCTCGCGTCGTCGGGCGGGCTGCCGCGCGGGAACCGGCTGCTGGCCGTCGCGGCGTCCGGCGGCGCCTGCACGATCATCGCGGACGGGGCCGAGACGGGCGGGATCGCGCTGCCCCCGTTCCCGGACGGCGTCCGCGAGCGCGTCGCGGGCGTGCTGCCCGACTTCGTCGCCCCCGTCAACCCGCTCGACATGAGCGCGCAGATCATCGGGCGTCCCGAGGTGCTCGGCGAGGTGCTGGAGCACGCCCTGGACGACTCCCGCTACGACGCCGCCCTGGTGCAGCTCACCACCAACGCCGACCCCGGCGCCGAGCTGACCGCGAAGGTGGTGGTGGCCGTCCGGCAGCGGATCTCGATCCCGCTGTACGTGGCCCGCTTCGGCGCCGATTCGCTGGCGCCCGCCGGGATGGCGACGTACGCCGCCGCCGGGATCCCGGTCCTGGACGCCCCCGACCGCACGATGGACGCCCTGGCCGCCGTGGTGCGCGCGGCCGGCAAGCTCAGGGAGGGCTCATGGAGTTCACACTAACGCCGGAGCAGCGCGCCCTGCGCGACTCGGCCCGGCGGCTCGCCGAGGACCGGTTCGCCGCGACGGCGTTCAAGCGCACCGGGTACGCCTGGGACAGCGCCCGCGACCTCGCCGCCGCCGGGCTCACCGGCATCATGATCGACGAGAGGGACGGCGGGCAGGGCGGCACGCTGCTCGACGCCGTCCTCGTCATGGAGGCCGTCAGCAAGGTCTGCCCGCACAGCGGGGACGCGGTGCAGGCCACCAACTTCGGCGCCATCCGCCAGGTCGCCATGCTGGGCTCGGCGAAGCTGAAGGCGGAGCTGCTGCCGCGCCTGCTGTCCGGCGAGGCGCTCATCTCGGCCGGGATGAGCGAGCCGGGCGCCGGCTCGGCGCTGACCGAGATGCTCACGACCGCGCGGTACGACGGCGACGAGGTGGTCCTCGACGGCCAGAAATGCTGGACGTCGCACGGCCCGGAAGCCACCCATCTCGTGCTGTGGTGCCGGTTCGGGCCGTCCAGCCGGGACATCGGCGCGGTCGTCGTCCCGGCCGACGCGCCGGGCTTCACGCGCGGGGCGACCGAGCACTACATGTCCGGCGAGCCGCACTGCACCTCCTACCTGGACGGCTGCCGCGTGCCCCGGCACAACGTCCTCGCCGACCACGACGCGCTCCGCCGCCTGATGACCGTCTTCGGGATCGAGCGGGTCGGGAACGCCGTTCGCGCGCTGGCGCTGGCGCAGTCGGCGTTCGAACGGGCGGTGGAGCACGCCAAGACCCGCGAGCAGTTCGGACGCCCGCTGTGCGAGTTCCAGGGACTGCAGTGGAAGTTCGCCGACATGTACGTCCAGCTCGAAGCCGCCCGCCTGCTGGTCTACCGCGCGGCCGCCGGGGCGGCGGCCGGGCCCCCGGACCCGATGGAGGCGACGATGGCGAAGCTCTACGCGAACGAGGCGGCGTTCCGGGTCGCCAACGACGCGCTGCAGATGCTCGGCGCGTCCGGGTACTCGACCGAGCTGCCGCTGGAGTACATGGTCCGCAGGATCCGCGGCTGGATGATCGCCGGCGGGACGGTGGAGATGCTGCGGAACCGGCTCGCCGAGGGCATCTTCGACCGCCGCTTCAGCCAGCGCGTGCCGTCATGACCGACGACGCCGAGGGCGCCACCTGGGAGATCGCCCGCTGGACGGCTTCCGTCGCGGAGGCTCCACTGCCCGCGGAAGTCGCGCACGCCGCCCGGCGGCTGGTGGTCGACTACCTCGCGGCGACCGTCGTCGGCGCCACCTTCCCGGTCGCCGCGACGGTGCGCCGCCACGTCGTGGACGCCTATCCCGGCTCGCAGGCGACGATCGTGGGGGAGGGGCTCGCCTCCGCGGCCGGGGCGGCGATGGCCAACGGCACGGCCGCGCACGCCCTCGAACTGGACGACGGCTACACGCCGGGCGCGTCCCATCCCAGCTCGTCCACGCTCCCGGCGGTGCTGGCGCTGGCCGAGCAGGAGCGCTCCGAGCCCGCCAGGACGCTCGCGGCGGTCGCCGTCGCCGTCGAGGTGGCGTGCCGGGTGGCCGCCGCCGCGCACCCGGCGACGTGGCGGCGCGGATTCCACAACACGCCGCTGGCCGGGGTCTTCGGCGCGGCGGCCGGATGCTCGGTGCTGCTGCGGCTGTCCGCGGAGGACGTCGCGAGCGCACTCGGCCTGGCCGGTTCCCACGCGGGCGGCCTGTCGGAATTCCTCCGGCACGGCTCTCCGGTCAAGCGGCTGCACGCCGGGATGGCCGCCCGCGACGGTCTCCTCTCCGCCCTCCTCGCGGCCGAAGGGCTCGCGGGCCCGCCCACTGTTCTCGAAGGCCCGGAAGGCTATTTCGCCGCCTTCGCCCAGAACGAATGGGACCCGGACGTGCTGCTCCGCGGCCTCGGTTCGTGGTGGGCGATGCAGCGGACGTCCGTCAAGCCGTACCCGTGCTGCCGCCACGTGCACGGCGCGGTGGACGCCGTGTTGAAGCTGCGCGCCGAGCACGATCTCCGACCCGAGACCGTAACCGCCGTCGAGGTGGAGACGTACTCGATCGCCGCCCGCTACGACGGCACCGACGTGGGGACGCTGCTCGGCGCGCAGATGAGCATGCCGTACACGGTCGCCGCAGCCCTGTGCGACGGCGAGCTGGGCCTCGCGCAGTTCGCGGCCGACCGCCGCACCGCCCCCGACGTGACCCGCCTTATTGCGGCCGTCCACGTCAGTGCCGACAAGGACTTCGACCGGATCTACCCCGCGCAACGTCCGACCGCCGTGCGGATCCGCCAGGACGGGCGGCCCGACCTGCGCCTCCGCGTAGACCAGCCCTACGGCGAGCCGTCCAACCCCCTGGACGACGACGCCCTGGACGCGAAGTTCCGCACCCTGTGCGCGCCCGTGCTGGGACCGGCGAGGTCCGAGGAGGTGCTGCGCGCCGCCTGGGCGTTCACCGACCTCGCCCCCCTGACCCACGGCCTCGGATCCCTCGGAGAACCCGCATGACCGACACCTCCCGCATCGACACCCTCCGAATCGGCACAGACATAGGCGGCACGTTCACCGACTTCGTCGTCCTGGACGTGGAGACAGGCCAGATCACCCTGGAGAAACGCCTCACCACCCCCGACGACCCGTCCCGAGCCGTCGTGGAAGGCATCGACGTGCTCCGCGCCGCGCGCCCCGACCTGCTGGAGCGGACGGAGATCCTCACCCACGGCACCACCCTGGTGATCAACGCGCTGATCGAGCGCACCGGCGGCACGACCGCGCTCCTCACGACCGAGGGGTTCGAGGACGTCCTGGAGATCCGCCGGGAGGTCCGCTACGACGCCTACGACCTGGAGTTGGCGTTCCCGCGTCCGCTGGTGCCGCGCCGGTTGCGGCATGGCGTCCGGGAGCGGCTGCATGCCAGCGGCCGGGAACTCGTCCCGGTCGATGCGGACCAGGTCCGCGCCATCGTGGACGAGTTCGCCGCCGAGGACGTCGAGTCGGTGGCGATCTGCCTCCTGCACTCCTACACGGACGGCGACCACGAGCGGGAGGTGGCGCGGATCGTCCGGGAGCGGCGTCCCGACCTGTGGGTTTCGCTGTCGTCCGAGGTGCTGCCGGAGGTGCGCGAGTACGAGCGGACGAGCACGACGGTCGCGAACGCCTACGTCCAGCCGCTGCTGGCGAACTACCTGCGACGGCTCCGGAAGGCGCTGGACGAGCGCGGCTTCGCCGGGAACTTCTACGTCATGCAGTCGACCGGCGGCGTCATCCCGCTGGAGGTCGCGAGGACGTTCCCGGTCCGCGTCGTGGAGTCCGGCCCGGCCGGGGGCGTGATGGCGGCGGCGAGGATCGGCGCGCGGGCCGGGGTCGGCGACCTGCTCGCCTTCGACATGGGCGGGACGACCGCGAAGGTCGCCGCGGTCGTCGACGGCCAGGCGGCGCTCACCCACGACTACGAGGTCGCGCGCACCGCCCATTTCCGTCCGGGCTCGGGCATCCCGGTCTGCACGCCGGTGCTCGACCTGCTGGAGATCGGCACGGGCGGCGGCAGCATCGCGCACATCGACAGCCTCGGCCTCATCAAGGTCGGCCCGCGCTCGGCGGGTTCCGTGCCAGGTCCGGCGGCGTACGGGCGCGGCGGCGACCGGCCGACCGTGACGGACGCCGACCTCGTCCTCGGCCACCTCGACCCGGACCATTTCCTCGGCGGCGAGATGCCGCTGCGCGCCGACCTGGCCGCCGCCGCGGTCGCGGCGCTCGGCGCACCGCTCGGGCTCGACGCCGTCGCGACCGCGCACGCGATCCGGGAGGCGGCGGAGGAGTCGATGGTGGCCGCCGCCCGCGTCCATCTCGCGGAGATGGGCGTGGAGCCGTCCCGGCTGCCGGTCGTCGCCTACGGCGGGGCCGGGCCGGTGCACGCGGTGGGCCTGGCGCGGAAGCTGGGCAGCCCGCGCGTGCTGATCCCTCCGGCGGCCGGGGTGATGTCGGCGCTCGGCCTCATCCTCGCCCCCGCCACCTTCGAGACGTCGCAGACCTACAAGGTGAAGACCGACAGGCTCGACCTGAACCTGATCGACGACCTGTTCCGCCAAATGGAGAAGTCGGCGGCCCAATTCCTGCCGGACGGCGACGGCGGGCACGTCACATACACGCGCTGGGCAGATATGCGCTACGTGGGCCAGGGTTTCGAGGTCAGCGTCGGATTGCCGGGCGGCGACGACTGGCGCGCCCTGTCGTCGGACGAGGTGACCGCGCAGTTCAAGTCCGCGTACGAGAGCCGCTACCGCCGCTCGTACGACGACGTGGCCGTGGAGACGATGAACCTGCGCCTGCGCGCCACCCTCACCGGCGAGGACGACGACACCGTCCGCCTCCCGACACCCGCCGCCACCGGACGTGCGGTATCGGAAGCCCTGAAAGGCCACCGCAAAGTGCATTTCCCGGAAGGCGAGACCAACTGCCCTGTCTACGACCGGGCGCTGCTGGAGCCCGGGATGACGGTGGCCGGGCCCGCTCTCGTCCAGGAGCGGGAGACGACCACCGTCCTCGACCGGGCCGCCACCGCCACCATCGGCGACCTCGGCATCATCAGCATCGATGTGAAAGGGGCGTGACCGTGGCCGTGCCCGTGCCGGATCCCGTCCGCGTCGAGACCTCGTGGCGGCGGCTGCAGAGCATCACCGACGAGGCCGCGACGACGCTGGTGCGCGCGTCGTTCTCCAGCGTCATCCGCGACTTCCTCGACTACGCGTGCGTCGTTTTCGACAGCGAGGGGACGATGCTCGTCCATTCGTCGCGGTCGACGCCCGGCCTGCTGGGCGTGCTGCCGTTCGTGGTGCCGAACGCGATGGCCGAGTACCCGATGGAGACGCTGCGGCCCGGCGACGTCCTGATCCTCAACGACCCGTGGACGGGCAGCGGCCACCTGATCGACATCACCGTCCTCGCGCCGGTCTTCCACCGGGACCGACTGGCCGGGTACGTCGCGTGCTCCGCGCACCACCTCAACGTCGGCGGACGGCACGCCACGATCGAGAGCCGCGACATGTACGAGGAGGGCCTGAAGATCCCGCTCACCCTCCTGTACGAGCGGGGCGAGCCGACCATGGTGTTCGACTTCATCCGCGTCAACGTCCGGGAGCCGGACAAGGTCGTCGGCGACCTGCGCGCCCAGGTCTCGGCGAACGCGCTGATGGCGGAGCGGGTCGCCGCGTTCATGGCCGAGAACGACCTGGCGGCGCTGGAGCCGCTCAGCGCCGAGATCACCGGCCGGTCGGAGGCGAGCATGCGCGCCGCCATCACCGCCCTCCCGGACGGCGAGGCATCCAGCGAGATCTCCCTCGACATCCCCGGATTGACCGACCCAGTGCGAGTAGCGCTGCGCCTGACCATCGCGGGGGACGAGCTGACCCTCGACTACTCCGGCACGACCGCCCAGGTGCCGAGGGCCGTCAACGTCACCCTCAACATGACCCGCTCGTACTCCTTCTACATCCTCAAATGCCTGCTGGACCCGCTGGTGCCCAACAACGGCGGCTCGCTGCGTCCCGTCCGGATCGTGGCGCCGGAGGGCAGCGTGCTGAACCCGTACCGCCCGGCCGCGACCTGGGGCCGGACGATGATCGCGCACATGCTGCCCGAGCTGATCATGGAGGCGCTCAGCGGGATCGTCCCGGACCGGATCCTCGCACCGTCCGGCGCCACCCCGCTCGCCTACTGCAACCTGGTGGGGGAGCGCGCGGACGGCGGCACGTTCTTCACCATCGTCACCATGCACGGCGGCATGGGTGCGCTCGCGACGCAGGACGGCCTGAGCTGCATCTCGTTCCCCGCCAACTGCGCGAACATCCCGATCGAGATCATCGAGAGCGACGCGCCCCTGCTCATCCGCTGCAAACGGCTGCTGCCCGGCTCGGGCGGACGCGGCAAGTTCCGCGGCGGCCTCGGGCAGCGCGTGGAGATCGAGGTCCTCGACGGCGACCTCGGCCCGCGCGGGACGGTCCTGGCCGGGCTGCGCGGCGGACGGCTGGGCGTCCCCGTGCGGGGCGCGCTCGGCGGCGAGGGAAGCTTCGCCGCCCGCGTCGAGCTGAACGGCGACCGCATCGACATCGGCAGCCAGGTCACCCTTGCCGCGGGCGACGTGCTGGCCTTCGAGCTCCCCGGAGGCGGCGGCTACGGAGACCCGGAAGAACGAGACCCGCGCCTCGTAGCGGCGGACATCGCCGACGGCCTCGTCCCCGCGGAGTGACCATGGGCTCGACCGACGCACTGATCGCCTGGGCCCGCGACCCGGAGACGAAGCCCCCGCCGCAGGTCATGGACCGGATGCGGCTGGCCCTGCTCGACACCCTCGCCGCGCAGACCGCCGGACTGTCGGCGGACGGCGCACGTCAGGTAGCCGACCTGGTGACCCACTGGGGCGGACGTCCGGAGGCCACGGTCCACGCCACCGGAGCGCGCGTCCCGCTCCACCATGCCGCGCTGGCCAACGCGACCTGCGCCCGCGCGTGGGACCTCGACGACGTCCTCGAACACGCCTTCTGCCACGTCAGCGGAAGCGTCGTGCCCGCCGCGCTGGCCGTCGCGGAGGCGGTGGAGGCGTCCGGCCGCCGGACGGTGAGCGGCCGCGAACTCCTGACCGCGATCGCCATCGGCGCGGAAGCCGTGTGCCGGTTGGCCTTGGCTCCGCGCGAGTCGTTCAGCGTCACCGGCGCGTCCAGGACGTACGAGTGCGGGACGTTCGGCGCCGCTCTGACGTCCGCCCGGCTGATGCGCCTTTCCGAGGAACGGGCCCGTCATGCGATGGGGATCGCATTGTCGATGCTCTGCGGAAAGCAGCAGGCGTTCCTGTCCGGAGCGCACACGGTGAGCCTGGGACAGGGTCTCTCCGCGCAGGCCGGTGTGCTGGCGGCGGTGATGGCCGAACGCGGCATCACCGGCTCGGCACCGGACATCGACGTCCTGGAGGGCAGGTTCGGCTACTACTTCACCAACCACCGGGGCCAGTACGCCCCTGACGAAATCACCACGGGCCTAGGCACCGAGTGGCGGGTCCTGGAGTCGAGCATCAAGCCGCTGTACCCGTGCTGCAAGTTCACGCACACGTCCATCTCGGCGACCTTGGATGCGATGCGGGATCTGAACGGTCGCGCGAAAGGGGCGGCCGACCGGATCGCCTCGATCGAGGTGGACGTCACCGACCGCGAGGCGTACGACCTCGCCTGCGCGCCCGACGACGCGAAACGCCGTCCGGCCACCCAGGCGGCGGCGCAGTTCAGCATGCCGTACGCGGTGGCGGTGGCCGCCGTGCACGGCCGCGTCGGCCCGGAGCACTTCGTCCCGGTGGCACTGGACGACCCGCGAGTGCTGGACGTCGTAGACCGCGTAGTCATCAGGCCCGACCTAAATGGAGAGCGGGCGACGAATCGAGGCTCGCTCCCCATGCCGGCGCACGTCACGATCAGGCTGCGCGACGGCAACGCGATCACCAGGCGGGCAACGGTCGTGAAGGGACATCCCCAGGCCCCGATGGACTTCGCGGACGTGGCGGCGAAGTTCCGGGACTGCGCGGCGTTCGCGCTGCCCGCCTGGGACGGGACGGACGCGGCGGTCGAGACGATTCGCGAAGTGCTGTCGCTCCCGTCGATGAGCGCCCTCGCCCGCGTCCTTCCCCGCGCCCCTGTCTAGATCGCTCAATTGTCTATACAATATTCTCTGTTTGCTTAAACGTCGGGAAGCGGAGGTGCGTCGCGGTGCGGATGCAACTGGCCACGGTGATCGCGAAGGCGCTGGAGTCGGCGGGCACGGAGTTCTGCTTCGGCTACAACGGCCACGGCAACTGGAAGCTCCTCGACTCGCTCGTCCACGAGACCGGGATCCGCACCATCGCCGCCCGCAGCGAGGACCACGCCGTCCACATGGCGGACTGCTACTGGCGCAGCCGCCGCGAGCCCCCCATGGCGGTCGTCACCACATCGGTCGGTCCGGGCAGCGCCAACATCACCCCGGCGGTGGCGTCCGCGTTCTTCGACTCATCGGCTCTGCTGGTGCTGGCGGGCGGGGGAGCCACGCAGTGGTACGGACGCGGCGGCATCGAAGAGGTCTACCGCTACGGCCCCGAGGAGTGGCCGCTCACGCTCAAGCCGCTGACGAAGGCGTCGTTCAGCGTCACTCGCCCAGACAACGCGCTCGAAATGGTGCTCCGCGCCTACAAGACCGCGATCAGCGGACGTCCCGGCCCGGTCGTCGTGCAGCTCCCGTTCGACATCCAGCACACCGAGGTCGAGGTGCGCGGCGTCCCCGACCTGGCCCGCTGGACGCGGATCGCCCGTCCAGGCCCCGACCCGCAGGCCCTCGACGAGGCGGCCGAGCTGATCGCCTCCGCCGAACGGCCCCTCCTGTCGGTCAGCAGCGGCATCCACAACGCACGCGCCTGGAAGGAACTGGCCGACCTGGCCGAACGCTTCTCCATCCCGGTCGAGACGGCGACGCCCGGCAAGGGCGCGATCCCCGAGGACCACCCACTCTCACTCGGCTGCGTCGGCCGCGCCGGAACGCTCCAGGCCAACCAGGCCGCCCGCGAATGCGACGTCCTCATCGGCGTCGGCACCAGGTTCGGCGACATCGACACCGGCGGCTGGACGCTGCACGACATCCCGGGCGACACCAAGCTCGTCCACATCGACATCGACGACGGCGAACTCGCCCGCGTCTACCCGACCGACGTCGCCATCGTCTCCGACGCGAGAACGGCCCTCCTCGGCCTCGCGTCCGCCCTGGCCGAGCGCCCGCAGGCCGACCGCACGGCCTGGCTGGAACACCTCGGGCGACTCCGCGCCAAATGGGAGGCGGAGGTCGCACCACTGCGCACCTCCGACGCCGCCCCGATGGGCTACGCCCGCGTGTTCTCCGACCTGTCGGACGTGGTCGCCGAACAGGCCCCGGACGCCACCGTCCTGTTCGACACCGGCCACTCCCTCTCGTTCGGCCCGCCGTTCCTGCGCGCCCTGAGCCGCCACTACATCCACTCCGGCTTCTTCCACCGCATGGGCTGGACGCTGCCGGGCGCAGTGGGCGCCGCGCTCGCCCGCCCCGACCAGCCCACCATCGCCGTCCTCGGCGACGGATCGTTCACGATGACCGGCTCGGCCCTGCTCACGGCCGTCGAACAGGGCGTCCCGATCGTCGTGGTCGTGCTCAGCAACGGCACGCTCCAGATCGAGCGCGAGCAGATGCTGAAGATCTACGGCCGCCACTCCCTGACCGACTACGTCGACACCGGCGACGGCAAGCGCCACGAGATCGACTTCGCGGACTGGGCCCGGGTGATGGGCGCGCAGGGCATCCGCGTCCGGGCGCCCGGCGAGATCAAGGACGCGCTCCGCAAGGCCCTGGACAGCGGCGCCCCCACGGTCATCGACGTGGACATCGACCCGGAGAGCGAGGGCTACCGGGCCGTCCACTACAAGTACCCGTCCGACTTCGCCGAGCGCGGCCTAGCGCACCCACCCGTCTGATGGGCGGCCCCCGGGAACCGACTCTGTCCGAGCGGATGCTCGACTTCGCGCTCGACCACCCGTCCGGCGACGTCCCCGACGAACTGCTCGACTGGACGTCACTTCGCTTCACCGACACAGTCGGCGTGGCCCTGGCCTGCGCTGGCCGCGGCCTAGGCGTAGCAGCCGCGCGCCTAACCCTGGAGGAGCCCGCCCCCGGTCCCGCCTCGATCTGGGGATCGGGCGGACGGCAGGCCCGCGCCGCCGACGCCTGCTTCGCCAACGGCATGCTCGCGCACGGCATGGACTACGACGACACGCACACCGCCTCGATGATCCATCCGAGCGTGGTGATCGTCCCCACCGCACTCGCGGTCGGCGAAGAAACGGGCGCGTCCGGCCGAGACGTCCTGGCCGCCGCCGCCATCGGCTACGAACTCGCCGCCCGCCTGGGCACCTTGGCACCGGGCAAACCCCTTCAGCAACGCGGCTTCCACCCGACGTCCGTCCTGGGAATCATCCCGGCCACCGCAGTGGCCGCCCGCCTCCTCGGCCTGTCAACAAGCGAAGCCGTCAGCGCCGCCGGCCTCGCCGGCAGCATGGCCTCGGGCCTGATGGAGTTCTTCTCGGACGGCTCCGACGCCAAGCAGATGCACCCAGGCTGGGCAGCCAAGGGCGCGGTCACCGCCGCGAAGCTGGCCCGGCACGGAGCCACAGGCCCGGCCACCGTCCTGGAAGGCCCGTCCGGTCTCCTCAAGGCGTTCGCATCCGTCGAAGCAAAGGACGACGCGGCCAACGCCTTCGCGGGACTCGGCCGACAATGGACGGGAACCGGCGTCTCCACCAAGCCCTATCCGGCCGGACACTGCATCCACGCCACCGTCGACGCCTGGCGTGCACTCCGCGACCGCCTGGCCCTCAATCCCGAAGACGTCCGCCGATTCACCGCCCTGGTCCCCTCCGCCTACCTACACCTGGTCTGCGAGCCCCTCGCCGACAAGCACACGCCACGCACCGTCTATGACGCGCGGTTCAGCCTCCCCTTCGCCCTGGCCCTCACGGTCGTAGACGGCGCGCTCGGTGTGGACAGCTTCAACGCCGAGCGCCTAACCGACCCCGCCGTCCTGGACGTGGCCGGCCGCGTCGACTACGAAATCCTCGAATACACCGAATACCCAGCCGCATTTCCCGGCGGCGTTCGCGTCGAATTGGCCGACGGCACCCGCCACGAGGAACACCTCCACCACAACATCGGAAGCCCCGGCAACCCGATGCGGGCGGACGACATCGCCGCCAAGTTCCGCGACTGCGTCCACGACGTGACCGGCGCGGCTCAGGCCGAGCGGCTGCTGGACGCCCTCCGAGGTCTGGCGACGGCCCCGTCCCTCACGGAGTTCACCGCCGCCATGGCCGCTGCCGACGCCGCCCTAGGGAGCCCGAGATGAGTGCCGCGCAGGCCGTCGTCCCCGACCGCCACAACATGATCATCGCAGGCCGGGCCGTCCCCGCCTGGTCGGGCGAGTGGCTGACCACCTACGACCCGTCCACCGGCGAACCGCTCGCCGAGGTCCCCCGCGGCGCCGCCCCCGACGTGGACGCGGCCGTGACCTCCGCACACCAGGCATACCGCGCACCGGACTGGTCGCGCCGCAAGCCGCACGAGCGAGGCCGGGCCCTCGCCCACCTGGGCCGCCTCCTCCTGGACGACATGGACCAGCTCGCGATGCTGGAGACCCTCGACTCGGGCAAGCCGATCAGCCAGGGCAAGCGGGACGTCGAGCTGGCCGCCCGCTACTTCGAGTACTACGCCGGGATCTGCGACAAGGTCGAAGGCAGCCACCTCCCCCTGGATGCCGACCACATGGCCGTCACGACCAAGGAGCCGTACGGCGTGGTGGGCGTCATCGTCCCGTGGAACGCGCCACTGAACCAGGCCGCCCGCGCCGCGGCCCCCGCTCTAACCATCGGCAACGCAGTCGTCTTGAAGCCGGCCGAGGAGACCCCACTAACGGCCGTCCGCCTAGGCAAATTGGCCTTGGAAGCCGGACTCCCACCCGGCATCCTCAACGTAGTCACCGGCCTAGGCGAAGAGGCAGGGCAAGCCCTGGTCGAGCACCCCTTCGTCCGCCGCATCTCCTTTACAGGCTCAGTCGAAACAGGACGCCTGGTCGCCAAGACCGCCGCCGACCGCATAGTCCCCGTCGGCCTGGAATTGGGCGGCAAATCAGCCAACATCGTCTTCCCCGACGCCGACCTGGACGCCGTCGCCGCCAGCGTCCTGCGCACGATGACCCACAACGCGGGCCAGATCTGCTCCGCCGCGACCCGCCTCGTCGTCCACAGAGACGCCCTAAATGACGTCCTAGACCGCGTAGCCGCCGCCCTAGCCAAGGTGACCGTCGGACCAGGAATGCGCGACCCAATGCTGGGCCCCCTGATCTCCCAAACCCAACTAGACCGCGTCCTGGGTTACATCAACATCGCCGCCCAAGAGGGCGCCACCACCGTGACCGGCGGAAGCCGCTACACAGACGGCGACCTGGCCCGCGGCTACTTCGTCCAACCCACGGTGTTCACGGACGTAAGCCCGAACATGCGGATAGCCAACGAGGAGATATTCGGCCCAGTCGTCTGCGTCCTCCCGTTCACCACGGAAGACGAGGCGCTAGAAATCGCCAACGGCACCGCCTACGGCCTAGCCGCGGGCGTCTACACCCGCGACATAGGCCGCGCCCTCGCCCTGGCCCGCCGCCTGGAAGCAGGCCAGGTATTCATCAACGAGTACCAGGCCGGAGGCGTAGAAACCCCATTCGGCGGCTACAAACAAAGCGGCTGGGGCAGGGAGAAGGGCATGGCCGCCATAGACCACTACTCCCAACTAAAAACAACAATCATCCGCCTCTAACGGCTCACCCTTCTCCAACCTGCTCTGTCGGCGTCTTAGTCGGGGATGGCTCCGAGGCTCATGTTGGCCATGGTTCCGGCGATACCAGCGGCCCGGTCCGAGGCGATGAACGTGACGACCTCGGCCATTTCCTGGAGGCTCGGCAGGCGTTTGCGGTGTGTCCGCTCGGCGACCATGGCCTGGAACTGTTCGCGAGTGATCCCGTGGGCCTTGGCGTGGATGCCGCCAAGGCCACGCCACCCATGAGGGGATTGGCGATCCGGGAGGGAAGCGAGGTCACGGTCATTATCACGCCCGCGCCGTCGGCGACCATGCGCCGGCCGGCAAGGCGTGCGGTCAGGAAGTTGGCGCGCACGTGCTCGTTGACCTGCGCGGCCTCGGCCACGCCGCCGCCGGCGGCGATCTCCTTGGCCAGTGCCTCCGCTTTCGGCAGGGTGCGCCCTGTGAGAAGGAGGCGTGCCCCTTCGCGTGCGAACGTTCTGGCGACGGCGTGGCCGATGGCGCCGCCGGCTCCGTAGATCACGGCCGTCTTGTCCTGGAGCAGCAGACTCGTACTCATTGGTATGCCCTTCCGCTACTGGTTCTGGGCCGCGCTGACGAGCGCCGCGTTCTGACGTTCGAGCGCCTTGACCGCTCCGCTGTTCCAGCTGTCGGCAAGCGCCTGTGAGAAGGGATCGGGGAAGATCTCGTCCTCTCCCTTGTCCAGCGCGTCGAGAATGGCTGCGGCTACCGACTGCGGTGACGCCTTCGGGATCTCGAGGTCGCGCACCATGTCGGTGTCCACGGGACCGGGCAGTACGGCGTGGACGTCCACGCTCTGGCCGCGAAGAGTGGCGCGCAGGGACTGCGTCAACGAGAAGGCGGCCGCCTTGGAGATCGAGTACGCGGGACTGATGGGCACGGCAGCCACCGCAGCCAATGACAGCACGTTGACGATCGCGCCTTGCGACTCGATGAGCCGGGGCAGAAGGGCCTGCGTGACGGCGTAGGGCCCGAAGAGGTTGACCGCGAGATGCCGTTCGAGGGCGGCTCGATCGGCCAGGTCTTCATAGCCGTAGACGCCCGCGTTGTTGATCAGGACGTCGAGCGAATCAACGGTCTCGGCGGCGAGGTTGATCTGGGCGGCGTCCGTCAGGTCCAGGACCAGGGGCGTGACGCGCTCATCCGTAGGGTTCAGGGCCTGCCGTGTGCCGGCGTAGACCCGTTCGGCGCCCCTGCCCAGCGCCTCCTCGACCAGCGCCCTTCCGATGCCGCGGTTGGCTCCGGTCACCAGGACTGTCTTGCCCGTAAGCGTCATGTGTGCTCCTCATGAGGTGGAATCGGGCTGTCGATGGTGCAGACACCACGCTGTGGAGGAATTGGGCGGGCGTGGTGCGCCCAGTTCTCGGCCGGCCCGGTGTCAGAACCAGAGAAGGGCCGGCAAGAACTGACACACCAGGTGGGGGATGAGACGTGACAGCGAGCGAGCTGATCGCGAGGGCGCAGGCCGGCGATGGCGAGGCGTTCCGGCAGCTGACCGAGCCGCATCGCCGGGAGTTGCACATGCATTGCTACCGGCTGCTCGGCTCGTTCCAGGACGCCGAGGACGCCTTGCAGGACACGCTGCTCGCGGCGTGGCGGGCACTCGACCGGTTCGAGGCGCGTGCCTCGATCCGCACCTGGCTGTACCGGATCGCCACGAACCAGTGCCTCAACGCGATTCGCTCGGCCAGCCGTCGCCCGGCGAAGGAGTGGGATGTGCCTGAGATCGAACCGCCGGAGCCGAGCCGGCTCAGCGAAGTCGTGTGGCTGGAGCCCTACCCTGACGCTCTCCTCGACGGTGCGATCGCCGTGCCGCTCGGACCGGAAGCACGCTATGAGCAGAAAGAGTCCATCTCGCTGGCGTTCGTCACCGCGCTGCAGATCCTGCCGGCACGCCAACGTGCCGTCCTGATCTTGCGCGAGGTGCTCGGCTACCCGGCGGCCGAGGTCGCCGACATGCTCGACTCTTCCGTCGATTCGGTCAACAGCGCACTCAAACGGGCACGCGCCACGCTGCACCGGCGAATCCCGCCGAGCGGGATGGACGATTCACCACCTGCGCCCGCCTCACCGGCCGAAGAGGCACTCGTGGCGAAGTTCGCCCGTGCCTACGAATCCGGCGACGTCGACGCCCTGGTCGGCCTGCTCACCGACGACGCTCGCGTCTCCATGCCCCCGATGCCGCTCGAGTACCTCGGCCGCGACGCCGTCTCCGGGTTCTACGCCGCGCTCATGAGCGCCGACCGGAAGTACCACCTGGTGCCTACGCGCGCGAACGGCCAACCGGCATTCGGTACTTATCTGCGCTCGGGCAGCGATGGCATCCGGCGTGGGACGGGGCTCGTGGTCCTCACCTTGGCCGGCGATCGGATCAGCGCCGTGACCCGTTTCGACAACAGCGTCCTTCCATGGTTCGGGCTCCCGCGGTCCCTTCCCTGCAACTGACCTCCTTGCTTTTCAGCCCGTATCCCAGACGCGAGAAACGAAAGGTTGGGCGACGAGGCAGACGAGACCCCGGCCGTCCGATCGCTGACCGAGCGCCGGCTTCGCGCAGGGAAGCTCAGCCCCGAGCGCGTCCGCCTCGTTGATCGCGGCGGCAAGAGACCTGCATCCAGGCTGAGGAGCCGAGAGCTGCCACCTTGGCTGCGCTGCCACCTATGATTGCGCGATGTCGCTCGCAGTGCGCTGGACTCGGCTGCTGATGGTCGTATCGGCAGCGGGCTTTGCAGATGCGGCCTACGCGATCCGCGCCGCGATGGACGGGCCCATCGAACAGTACTCAGGCGCTGCCTTGTCCGCGGCCATCGTCTACACGATAGTGATCTTCATATGGCCGCTGATCTCGCCACTGCCCGCGGGCAGCTCCGCGACCGCATACTGCTGGTTCATCGAGTTCGCGCAGCTCACCCCCATACCCGCGGCCATCTCTCAACGCAGCTGGCTCGCCCGCCAGATGCTCGGCGCCCAGTTCGACCTCATTGATGTCGCCTGGTACCTCATCGGCGTCATCCCATTGGTGGCTGCGCATTGGCTCCTCCGGGCTCGCGCACGTTCCCAAACGGACCCGGAACCCGCCCTCACATCATGATCGTGGAATAGCCGTCCCCCGCAGGCGTGGGCCACCTTCGTCGCCCGAGCACGGGCCGGACGCTACGACCCGTAGCCGAGGTCTGCAGTCCCGCCGTTTGCGACCCGGCATCGATACGGTGTCGGCGTCTTGACGATGCGTGTGATGAGACAGAACCTTGGTGCAGTGCATGCAAGTCGGCGCATGCGTCCGTCCCGGAGGTCATCATGGCTCTGGAGTTCTACGGCAAGGACGACACCAGCAAGAACCAAGGTTCTCCCGCGGTCTTCGTGGACCGCGCCAGAGGCGAGATCGTGTTCCAAGGTTGGACGGAGACCGATGCTGCCGTCCTAGCTGAAATCTCCTCCTACAGCCGCACGGCCGACAACGAGTCGTCGGTGCGCGTTCCCGCTCGCATGAAGCCGGTGATCTTGAAAGCATTGGAGGCTCTTGATGGGGACGCCGCTGACGAACGAGAAGTTTGAAGATCTCCTCGCCGCGGCCGATTATTCGGCCCACCACCTGGAGTTGCGCGACGCTTACATGATGGACGCCTCTTTCGCAAAGTGGATTGAAACCGGAATCGTGACAGCCGACGCTGATGACGAGTGGTGGATATCCGCAGTCGGCAAGGCGGTCGCGAGAGGGGTCGAAGTTCGGAGGGCGCGGATCGTCTCCGAACCGCTATCGCGCTACAGTCGCTGGCTCTGGGAATGCACCTCCTTGGTCAACCTGGCAGCGGGGGAACAGGTCCGCTGGCTGCCTCGTCATCTGACCGCAGGCCTTGTGACGCCTCCCGTAGATTTCTGGATCTTTGATTCCGCCGTCCTCGTTTGGAACCACTTCACCGGTGATGGCGAATGGGCCAATAATGAGGTGACCCGCGACCCGGCGCTCGTCTCGTTGTGCTCCGGTGCATTCGCGGCCGTGTGGGAACGGGCGGTCGATCACCGGGACTACAGGCCTTCCTGAGCACGGCCATGCCAGAACACCCTTCATCTGCAGTTCAGCAGGCCAGGGACGCCTTGGCCGCCCGTCTGCGAGAGATTCGTCTGGATTCCGGTCTCTCCGCTCGGGACGTGGCGGCCGCATGCGGCTGGCATGAGTCCAAATGCAGCCGAATGCAGGGCGGCAGGCAAGCCGTCGCGGACTCTGACATCAAGGCATGGTGCGTCGCGTGCGGTGCGACTGAGCAGATTGTGGCCGAGCTTGTTTCGATGAACCGCCAACTCGACTCTGCATACGTCGAGTGGCGGCGTATGCAGCAGGGTGGCCTGAAGCGGCTTCAGGACGCCGTGATTCCGCTGTGGGAGCAGACGTCAAATTTCCGGATCTACGAGCCCGGAGTCGTTCCGGGCTTCTTTCAGACGCAGGGTTACGCCGGGGCGTTGCTCACACGGATAGCCGACTTCTTCTCAATACCGGATGATGCCGACAACGCGGCGCTGGCGCGGGTGGGACGTGAGCGCCTGCTCCATGCGGGTGACCGACGCTTCGCGGTAGTGATCGAGGAGTCCGTATTGCGTACCAACATTGGTGATTCCGAAATAATGGCGGGCCAACTCGGCCATCTGCTCAATGTGATGGCCTTGCCGTCGGTTTCGTTCGGGATAGTTCCGTTCTCCGTTTTTCGGACCATATGGCCGGTCGAGGGTTTCTGGATCCTGGACGGGATGCAGGTCGTCATGGAGACCGTCTCCGCGAAGATCACGGTGCGGCAGACGGGCGAACTGGACCTCTATCGCAGGACGTTCTCTGAACTGTCCTCGATGGCCGTCCGCGGCGAGGAGGCCCGTCGGCTGATCACTGCGGCGATCGCTGCACTCTGAGGTCGTGTGCAAGTTGCCGCAAGGATCTGGCGCGGTTGACGGACGACTTTCTAGCGTCCTTGTCACGAACTCGAACTCTCAGACCCGGCGGCGTGAAGCCCCGCGTCAACCGACCAGGAGGGTGACTGTGACCATCACGGCAGAGCAGCCCACGCCGTCCATCACCGAGCCCGAAGGGTTGATCAGCCCTGATCTGTTCCGTCGGCTCGTGGACCGGATCGTCCACGAACAGCACTTGAGCGGCAAGGACGCAGAACGCCTTCTGAGTCAGACGCTGGCCTTCCTCAAGGCGTGCGCACTCAACCCAGGTGCCGGACTGGCCCCGTCGCGGACTGTGGACGTGGGATGGCACACGTTCGTCCTCTACACCCGTGAGTACGCCGAGTTCTGCCACCGCGTGGCGGGACGCTTTATCCACCACACGCCCAACGACAACCACACCTCTGATGGGACGGCCGATGGTGAGGCAGCCTCCATCGGCACCACGGTGGAAGCGATGCGGGCGGCAAGTCTGCCGGTGGACATCGACCTCTGGGCGTCGGCGGGTGACTGCAGTCAGTGTCATCAGGGCTGTCACGACTCCCCGAGGACCGTATGAGCGTGCGTAGGCATGTGTGGGACGACCTTTCTGGCGCGGCGCGGGCGGCTGTTGAGGAACGGTGCGGGACGGTGCTTGAGGTCGAGCCGGCAGAGCGCGGCCTCATGCCAGGAGTGGCGGCGAGGCTGTACACCGATGGCTGGGGCAGCGTTTTCCTCAAGGGCATCCCGGCCGACGACCATGCCGTCAGGCCCTACCTGCGTGAGCGTGCGGCCAATCTTGCGCTTGCGCCGAGCGTCCCGGCTCCGCGGATGCTGTGGTCGGGTGATGCCGGAGGGTGGGTGCTGCTCTTGTTCGAGTTCATTGAGGGTGCTCGGAACGCTGACCTCTCGCCCGACTCGTCGGACCTGCCCGGTGTGCTCGACGCTCTCTCGCAACTTGGCGGGGCTGGCGGCGCTCTTCCGAGCGTCGCCGTGAACCTTGAGATGCTCCAGGAGAGGGCCGCCACGCTAGTGGCTAGAAAGCTCGACGGGCCTCAGTGGGGCATGTACGCCGAGGCGATCGCGGCACTATCCGTGGGATCGCTGGAGGGAGAGACCCTGCTGCACTACGACCTGCATGCGGGGAACCTTCTGAGCGACGGGCGGGAGATCTACGTGATCGACTGGTCGTTCGCCTGTCGTGGGCAGGCGTGGATCGATGCCGCGCTGTTCGTCCCCCGGCTGATCGCGGCGGGGCACACCCCGGCGCAAGCAGAGGCGCTCGTCGCGGTGCACCCCGGGTGGAAGGCTGCTCCGGCCGACGTGGTCACTGGGCTTGGCGCGCTGTGGACGATGTTCCGCGAGTACGGGTCTCTGTACGGCCCGCGAGAGGCGCGCGGTTTTAGGGCCAGGGCTGCGCAGGCGGGCCGCACCTGGGTCGCCTTCCGAGCGCGGTGACGGGTGCACGGCGGGACTCCAGGCGTTCTATCCGTTCGCCGTGCTGGTGATCAAGCTGGCCGTCGTGGTGGGGCTGGTGGACGAGACCGGCCTCGGCGCGACCCACACCGATGCCACGGGCTGGTTCAACCTGGTCATGACCCCGCTGATCTGGGGCGTCCCGGTGCGTTGCTGGTCCGGGCCGCGGCGCAGTATCGGCGCCGGGCGGGCGTGCGGCGTGTGGTCATCTGGCCGAGGGCGGTGGGTGGGGGCGTAGGTGGGTGGGGGTTAGGGCGTGGATGGACGGGGCGCCTAGGAGGGTTAGGGTGCGTTCGATTTCGGTTTTGAAGATTTCTAGGATCTGGGTCACGCCCTCTTCGCCGGCTACGGTTAGGCCGTAGATGTAGGGGCGGCCGATTAGGACGGCGCGGGCGCCTAGGGCTAGGGCCTTGACTACGTCGGTTCCGCGGCGGATGCCGCCGTCCAGGAGGATTTCGGTGTTTCCGGCGGCGGCGACGATATCGGGGAGGACGTCTAGTGTCGCGGGGGAGAAATCTAGTTGGCGGCCGCCGTGGTTCGAGACGACTATGCCGTCCAGGCCGAGAGTGGTGGCCTTTTCGGCGTCTTCGGGGGTCAGGACGCCTTTGAGGTAGAAGCGGCCTTGCCAACTGTCGCGCAGCCAGGCCAGGTCGTCCCAGTTGAGCGTTGACTGGCTCAGGTGGCGTTCTTGGATTTGAACTGAGCGGACGGCGGCGGAGACTCCGGTGCCCTCTACTAGGTTGCGGGCGGGGATGCGGCCGTGGCGGAGGGCTTGGTACGTCCAGGATCGGTGGCGGCACAGGCGTAGTGCCTGGAACGGCGTGAGGACTGGGGGTGGGCCCATGCCGGTGCGGCGTTCGCCCTCGCGGTTTCCGCGGACGGGATAGTCGGCGGTCACCATCATCATCCGGTTGCCGGCGTTCCAGGCGCGTTTCATGAGGGTGGCGGCCGTTTCGCCGGAATGGGGATAGAGCTGGAAGAAATGGCCCTTGGCGGTGGCGGCGGCGACCTCTTCGATCGTCCAGGACGATGCGGTGCTCAGGATGTGGCGGGTGCCTTGGCGTTCGGCCGCGCGGGCGGCGGCGACGTCGCCGCGCCAGTGCGCCAGGCCGGAGAGGCCGACCGGCGCTAGCAATACGGGCAGGTCGAGGTCGATTCCTGCGACGGTGGTCGCCAGGTCTGGGGTCTGGTTTCCCGTGAGGATGCGGGGGCGGAACTCCCAGCGCGCGAAGGCCGCCCGGTTGGCGGCGAGTGTGGCCAGGTCGTCGGCGCCGCCGTCGATGTATTCGCGGACCATTGCGGGCAAACGGCGGCGGGCCGCGCGCTGGTAGTCGTCGACGTTCAGCAGCGGTGAGGGACGCCGGGGGTGAAGGCCGAATCCGAATGCGTGCATTGTTCAGGAGCAGTGGACGTTGATGAGCGCGTGCCGTCCGTCCTCGCGAACCGCCTGGAGCCCGCGTCGTAGGGCCGGGACGAGGTCGGCGCGCTCGGTGACGTGCTCGCCGTAGCCGCCGGACGCCTCCGCGTATTTCTCGAAGGCGGGTACGGGGTCCAGGCGCGCGAATGTGCTGATCTCGTCGGCGGAGGCGGCGGCATGGCCATCGGGATACATGGTCAGTGCGGAGTTCTGGACTGCGGCCCAGCGGTCGTTGGTGGCGATGATGGTCAGGAGCGGCAGGTTGTGGGCCTGCATGGCATGGTGGCACGCGGCCGGGTTGGCGAACATGTAGGAGCCGTCGCCGACCGTCGCGATGACGGTTCGGTCGGGTCTCGCTAGGCGGACGCCCAGCGCCGCCGGGAGTCCCCAGCCGAGACCGCCTGCGGGTGGTGTGCCGAAGAAGCTGCCCGGCTCCAGGTCGGTTAGGAACTCGGGGCGTGCCCAGTACTCGTTGACGATCACACTGTCGGATGGTCTCACCTGGGCCAGCGCCCAGTTCATGAACGTCTTGTCGATCGGGCCTCGTGAGCGGGTGGCGGTGTCGAGTGTCAACTGGCGGCTTTCGCGGTTCCGGCGCGCCGTCTCGGTGAGGCGGGCGCGGCGGTCGGGGTCGATCGCGGTCGTCCGATCGGAGAGGGCGGAGGTCAGGGCGGTCAGCAGGCTTCGGGTGTTCGTGACGATGGACAGGTCGGAGCGGTGGCCGCGGATCGGGTACGCGGTGAAGTGCGGATCGGGGCCGCATTGGACGACGACCGTCTCGTCTCGTGGCTCCGCCGAAACGGGTGTCCAGGGGACGTCGACGTCCAGGAAGCAGAGGACGTCCGCCTCGGTGAGCGCCGGGTTGAGGTCGTAGCCCTGGTGCAGCGGATTCCCGGACGGGACGTTCACATACCGCGGCTTGTATTCGAGTACGCCGATAGAGAAGCGGCGGCACAAGTCGTCCAAGAGCGGTGCCGTACACGGATCGGCGCCCGTTGACGCGGTGACGATCACCGGGTGGCGGGCGCCGGCGAGGTGGTCGGCCAGCCGGTCTACCGCGGTCGGGTCCGGGGATGCGGGGGCCGGGGCGGTGGTGGGGCCGTCGCGGGCGTCGAGGCCGTTCGCCGGCCGGGCCAGTACCTCGCGCGGCAGGGTGAGATACACCGGCCCGGCCGGCTGCGTGTGCGCGACGTCGAGTGCGCGGTCCACGACCGTCTCGATCTGTACTCCGTCCCGCAGCTCGTAATCCCATTTCACGAATTCTCGGAGCATTCCCGCCTGGTCGTACATCTCCTGCGCCCAGTGGATGCCCGCGTCGCGGGCGCCGGGCGCGCCGTCCTCGAAGAGTGGGGTGCGCCCCGCCGTGACCAGAAGCGGGACGCGGCTGCGGGCGGCGGTGAGCACGCCGCACACCGCGTTCGCCGTCCCGACGCTGGTGTGCAGCATCACCGCCTGCGGCCGTCCGTCGCCGAGAAATGCGCCGTGCGCCATCGAGACGGCGAGGTTCTCGTGCGCGCAGACCACGATCTCCGGCAGGTCGAGGCCCGACGCCGGACGCCGCGCGTACGCCTCGACGATCGGGGCGAAGTCCGTTCCGGCGTTCACGAAGAGGCGGTCGATCCCGCGGTTCTTCAGCAGCGCGAGGTATGCCTCGGCGACCGTCTCGGCCGCGAACCGCCTCGTCCGCCCCATCAGCCGGTGCCCGGGCCTTCGGTGAGGTTGAAGAGGCGTGCGGCGTTGAGGCCCAGGATGTTGCGTTTGGCCTTGGCGTCCAGGAACCGCATGCCGAGGATCGAGCTCGGGAGGTCGAAGTCCCAGTGCGGCCAGTCGGACGCGTACAGGAGCTGCGTCTCCGCGTTGATCGCCTTCATCGTCGCTTCGAGGAGGTCGTGGTCGTCGCATTCCATCGGCTGGGACGTGTAGTACATCTCCCGCATGTACTCGCTCGGCAGCCGGGTCAGCAGCGGCGCCTCGGACGTCCGCTTCAGGTACTCGTGGTCGAGGCGCTGCATCATGAACGGCACCCATGCCACGCCGCTCTCCACCCAGATGACCTTCAATCGCGGGAAGCGCTCGGGCAGCCCGTTGATGATCCAGTTGGTCAGGTGCACCATGTTGCAGTGCACGAACGACAGCGCGTGCACCGAGATGAACCTGTTCATGGTCTTCATCCAGTCGTCGTCCCACGTCGGGCCGGCGTGGAACGCGAGCGGCAGGCCCGTCTCCTCGATCTCGGCGTAGAGGCGCATGAACTGGTTGTCGTGGACGGGCGAGTACCGGATGCTCGTGACCAGGAACCCGACGACGCCCGGCCGTCCAGCGAACTCCCGGACGATCCGCAGCGCCATCTCCGGCGACCGCAGCGGCAGGTACGGCATGAACTTGATGCGCGGTTCCTCGGCGCAGAACGCCTCGATCATCCACCGGTTGTAGGCGTAGGCGGCCTGCGCCTCGCCCTCGGCGAGCGGGGACATGCCGAGGCCGAGCAGGCTGGTCGGGAAGATGACCTGGACGTTGATGCCGATGGCGTCCATCGCGCGGCGGGACAGCTCGATGTCGCGGTGCCGGGTGACGCCCTCGACCGCCTCGGCCTGCGGGTCCTGATGCGGGACGCGGCCGAACATCGACTGCGAGCTGACGCCCGAGCCGCCCGGGGCCGGGTACGGGACGTACATCATGGTGCCGCGCGCGTCGAGGGTGGCGAGCGAGTTCGACCTCATCACGGGGTTCTCCATGAATTCGAGGACCTCGCGCCAGTGGGCGTTGGGCTCGCGATGCGAGTCCACGTCGACGACGAAGTAGTCGTCCAGCCCGAACCGCACCGACTGCTGGCGCGCGTGGTCGAGCATCTCGCGGGTGTCGGTGAAGCGGTCGAACTGCGGCGTGAGGGTCTTCACCCGCGGGTCGGTCGTCATCTCTGCTCCTGTCCGTCCTGCCCCTGCCCCTGTCCTTGCTCCTGTCGTCTCGTGGCGTCGACGCGGCTGTTGGAGAACCAGACCCCGAACTCGAACGGGGTGAGCGACTGGGCGTGCAGCAGGGCCGCGGCGGCCGTGCACGCCTCGGTCGGCGTCAGCTTCAGCTCGGCGAGCGCGGCCGGGCCGTACGGGTTCGCCGAGCCGGCGGCGTAGAGGCGGACGGCGAGCGTCATGAGCGCGCCCAGCCGCACCGGGTCGTCGGGACGGTGACCGGCCGCGACCAGGTCGTCCAGGTCCTGGACGAGGCGCTCCAGCGCGGCCGCCGCCCGGCCGTCAGAGTTCGACAACGATCTCACCGCCCTGCTCGAAGACCTGGTAGCCGCGCAGCCGGACCCGCGGGTCCCCGGGATGGGCGCCGGTGCGCAGGTCGTACTCGTAGCCGTGCCAGGGGCAGACGATGTGCACGTCGTCGGAGAACGCCTCCCCGAGGCTGCGCTTCTCGGCGTCGAGCGGCTCCGTCACCCGGTTGATGACCATGCCCTGGCACACCGGGCCGCCCGCGTGGACGCAGTAGTTGCCGTAGGCGTAGAGCGCGCCGTCGATCCGGAAGACGCCGATCTCGGTGCCGTCGACGTCGACGACCAGCCGATCGCCGTCGGCGAGCTCCGCCGAGCGCCCCACCACCACCTGCCCGTGCATCATCTCACCACCTCGGCATCAATATTGTATAGAGCAGCGGCGGGCGTCAATCCCCGAGCGGGTGATTCTATTGAAGATAGGATATGGAGTCCCGAGCGTGCCTTGGTGGCCGGTGGTAGTGAGCCGTCGCGTCCGGCAAAGGTTTCCGGGCCTTTTGTTTGCGCTGACGTTGAGGCTGCCGGGTACCGGCGACGGTGGCGGTCAGACGGCCCAGCCGGCAGAACACACCGAAGGCGAAACGGGGGCAGCGCGATGGGACTCGTGAGCACGCGGGACGGCGAGCAGATCTTCTACAAGGACTGGGGGTCAGGGCGGCCGGTGGTCTTCATCCACGGCTGGCCGCTGAACGCCGACGCCTGGGACGACCAGATGAAGGTGGTCGCCGAGAACGGCTTCCGCGGCATCGCCCACGACCGCCGCGGCCACGGCCGCTCCAGCCAGCCGTTCAACGGCTACGACTTCGACACCTTCGCCGACGACCTCAACGACCTGATCACCGGCCTGGACCTGCGGCACGTCACCCTGGTGGCGCACTCGATGGGCGGCGGCGAACTGGCCCGCTACATCGGGCGGCACGGCACCGGCCGCGTCGACAAGGCGGTGCTGCTGTCGGCGATCCCGCCGCTGTTGATCCAGGGACCCGGCAACCCGGAGGGCGTCCCCGAGCAGGTCTTCGAGGACATCAAGAACGGCATCCTCAAGGAGCGCTCGCAGTACTGGAAGGACGCCGCCGAGGGATTCTTCTCGGCCAACCGCCCCGGCAACAACGTCACCCAGGGCAACAAGGACGCGTTCTGGCTCATGGCCATGCACGAGAACATCCAGGCCGGCGTCAAGTGCGTGGACGCGTTCGCGCGCACCGACTTCCACGACGATCTGCGCCGGTTCGACATCCCCACCCTCGTGGTGCACGGCGACGACGACCAGATCGTCCCGATCGACGCCACCGCCCGCAAGTCCGCCGAGATCATCCCGGACGCCGTCCTCAAGGTGTACGAGGGCAGCTCGCACGGCATCGCGCTGGTCCCCGGCGACAAGGAGCGGTTCAACCAGGATCTGCTGGACTTCCTCAAGAGCTGAAGATGTCCAGGGGGAGGAAGGCGGACACGAGGACGCTCGGGACGTCCACCAGCTGGCTGATCTTGAGGTCGACGGCGACGCTGCAGATGGCGTAGGCCTGCTGCCGCGTCCAGCCGCGTTCCCCCAGGTGGTCGATCATGTTGTGCAGGGCGTTGCGCGCGGCGAGCGTCACGTCCTCCGAGACCACCGTGCCGCCGTCGCGGCTGACCGGCATGCCGGTCGTGGCGTAGAACCGGCGCGGGGCCGCGTACTCCGGGGCCGTCCAGTACTCGGTGCGGGAGAACCGTGGGGAGGTGATGCCCTTCTCGCGCGCCTCGCCCTTGTGGACGGCGAACCGCACTCGCAGCGTCGCCCGCATTTCGATGGCCGTCCCGCACGCCTCGCCGTCGCCCTGCGCGAAATGCGCGTCGCCGGCGCTGAACAGTGCGCCGGGAGCGTCGACCGGGAGGAACAGGCTGGTCCCGGCGGTGAGCTGCTTGATGTCGACGTTCCCGCCCTGCTCCCT
Source organism: Actinomadura sp. 1N219 (assembly GCF_044326405.1). NCBI lineage: Bacteria > Bacillati > Actinomycetota > Actinomycetes > Streptosporangiales > Thermomonosporaceae > Actinomadura > Actinomadura sp. 1N219. Next base: position 75,851 of record NZ_JBIRAY010000014.1, read on the forward strand.
CGGCGGGACGGTGCGCAGCCCCGTGGCGGCGATCTCCGGGTCGGACGGCACCGCGCCCGCCGCGGACGGCGGCATCACGACGCCGCCCGCGTCCAGCGCCGCCTGTTCCCGCGCGGTGATCCGGCGGAGAGCGGCGGGGCCCGGCGGCAGGCCGATCGTGCCCATGAACGGGGCGCCGGGGATGCGGACGCCGGGCAGGTCGTCCGAGGTCGCCCAGCCGTCCGCGATGGTCCAGCGCACGAGGTACGGCTCAGGGAAGTCGTCGCGCAGGAACCCGAACCCCGGCGCCTGCGCGGTGAACCCGAACGCGTCCGGCGCCACGTCGAGGATCTCCACCTCCAGGAGGTCGCCGGGCTCGGCGCCGTCCACGAACACCGGGCCGGTCAGCGGGTGCACGATGCCCAGATCGGCCGCGGCGACCGCCTCCGCCGTGCTGGACGGGCCGAACTGCCCGTCGAACGCGTCCCGCGTCTCCATGACGACCTCGTCGCCGGGCTCGCAGCGCACCACCGGCGGGATGCCGGGATGCCAGCGGTTGTGCCCGGTGCCGGGCTCCTCCCGCAGGGTCTTGGCGGGGTCGATCCGGATCTCGTGAACGGCCATTCCGCCACTCTCCTCACCAGGCACGCAGATGATCGGAGCGTTCCGCCTCCCGCCCGCGGCTGTCAACCCGCGGTGGGCAGGGCCTTCTCGCGGTAGAAGGCGGCGATCATGGCCTCCCGGCCGGGCAGGTTGAACTCGCGGCCGAGCGTCCGCATGATCGAGTTCTCGCTCGGACGGTAGATGCCGCGCCGGTGGTAGTAGCCGCCCTCGAAGGTGTCGATCACGCCGCCGTCGGGCGTGGGCTGCCCGAGGAAGCGCGCCCACTTGGTCTGGCTCTGCCGCATCTGTTCGCGCGTGTAGGTCGAGACGTTGAGTTCCCTGGGCTCCGGGCCCCGGTAGACGTCGCCCTGGCCGTCGCTGTACTCGTCCGCGAGGCCGCCGACCGAGTGCCCCATTTCGTGGATGGCGACTTCGCCCGACTGCGCGTTTCCGCCGGACGCGGTGGCGACGGTGCCGCCCGCCCCGCCGTAGGTGGTGGAGTTGCCGAGCGCGAGGACCTGGTCGACGTCCTGGGCCGCGGCCGCGTATTGCCGGGCCTTGGTCTCGTTGACGCAGAGGAGCCGCTGGATTCCAGCGCACCAGAAACCCATGTCGAGCGCGGTGGCGCGCTCGATTCCCTGCGTGGGGTCATTGTCCACGCCGGATTGCTGCGAGACGACGTTGACCTGCCACACGTTGAACTGCTTGCGATGTGAACGGAATGGCTCCTTGGCCATGATCTCATCGAATTTGCCGCGCACATGGCCGCCGTAGGCGCTCAGCTCCGAATCGGTGTAGCCGTCGCCGACGAAGACCAGGTCGAACCGGCTCTCGCTCGGCCCGTTGACCTCGATCGGGATCACCTCGGCCGCCGCGACCCGGGAGCGGGGCGCGGGTTCGGTCTGGACTTCGCGGGTGACGCGGAGTCGCCGAATGGTGCCGTCCGGTGAGAATACCTCTCGCCATTCGGTACGGACCGGTGCGTGCTGAGCGTTGGCGGGTTCCGTGACGAAGACGACGCTCAGCGCGGACGCCGTTACGCTTATGCAGGTCAGGTAGGAGAGCAGAGGTCTGATATGCATGGGGGGAGCCTCCTTTGAGGGTCCCCCGAGTATGGGAGGAAAGGGCGGCCCTTTCCCCATCTCAGTTGCTCATAATCTCCGCCTTATGGATCGCTGAGATCGTGTCCGGCAGAACCGGCGGAACCGGTGCCGCGGCATTCCGCGTCGTCTATATTTCAGGGCCAATGGCGTGGAAGGCGGTGTGACGTGCAGCTCGAGCTCCGCCACCTCCGGACGCTGTGCGCGATCGCGGACGCCGGCAGCCTGAGCCGCGCGGCCGCGGCGGTCGGCGTCTCCCAGCCGGCCCTGACCGGGCGGCTCCACCGGATCGAGTCGGCCCTCGGCGGCCAGGTCTTCCGCCGCGGCCGGCAGGGCGTGAGCCCGACGCCGTTCGGCCTGTTCGTGCTGAGCCGGGCCCGGTCCGTCCTGGTCACCGTGGACGAGCTGCTCACCGGCATCGAGACCGAGTCCGGTGCGGCGGGCGTGCGCATCGGCGGCTACGCCACGCCCGTCCTCACCGGGCTGCTGCACCGGCTGTTCGAGCTGCCCGGCGCCCGGATCACCGTCCACACCGAGTACTCGCCTCGGCTGCTGCTGGACCTGCTGGCGTCCCGGCGGCTGGACGCGGCGACCCTGGTCGACTACCCGGGGCACGAGCTGCCGGCCCGTCCGAGCGTCGGCGTCCGCGTCATCGCGACGGAGCCGATCGCGGTCGCGCTGCCCGCCGGCCACCCGCTCGCCGCCGGCGACGAGGTGCCGCTGGCCCGGCTCGCCGGCGAGGACTGGCTGGTCACGCCCCCGGACGGCGCCGGATGGCCGGAGTACTTCTACACCGCCTGCCAGGAGGCGGGCTTCGCGCCCCGCGTCCGGCACATGATGACCGAGCACGACATGATCCGCGCGCTGGTGGCGGAGGGCCGCGCGGTCGCCCCGTGCCAGGCGACCCTCACGGTCGGCCCGGACGTCGTCGTCCGCCCCCTGACGTGCCCCACCCTGTGGATGCGGCACCTGCTCGCCTGGCGGCTCGGCGGCCCGCTCGCCGACCGCGCCCCCGAGCTGGCCGCACTGGCGGCCGAGGCGCACCGGACGGCCGCCGCGAACGTCCCCGGCCTGGCCGCCCGCCTCCACCCCGACCTGCCAGTGCGCGGCGGGCCTGCCGCCAGGTCCGGCTAGCGCGGGCCAGGGGCCGCCTCGATGGGCTGGTGGGACTGGCCGGCGGGGTTTCCCAGCCACCTTGCGCCGCGCGGGACTTCCTCGCCCTTCATGAGGAAGGAGTCGGCCTCCAGCGTGGCTCCGTCGCCCATCGTCACGTCGTAATGGACGAACGACTCGACGCCGAGCGTGCCGCCGGCGCCGATCCGGGTCCGGCCTGACTTGAAGACGCCCTCTTCGAGGGAATGGCACTGGATGACGCTTCCCGCGTTAAGCGTGCATTCGTCACCGATGGTGACCAGCGTCTTCTCCGGTATGGCGCAACCGTCGTCGAAGACCCGGCGGCCCATGCGGACGCCCAGCAGGCGCCAGACCACGTTCTTGAACGGAGTCCCGCTGAACGGAGCCCGCCCGCCCATTTTCCAAAGGCGCTCATGCCACCAGAAGTAAGGGTCGTAGATCGAGCACAACCGCGGCTTGAGGGAACGGAAACGCAACAGGGCCCGCTCGACCAGAACGCCGTAGCCGGTCGTGAACAGCAGTGTCGCCAGGACGGCGGCGACGATCGCGGCCGTCGCGTTTCCGCGGAGCTGGTCTTCGACGGCGAGCCACACGGCCGTCACCCCGAAGACCCGGAACCATCCGATGAGAAGGAAAAGGCCCATGGTGGAGAGGTTGTAGCGGTTCTTGGCCGACAGCCGGCGGCGGAACTCGTCGCCCTTCTCCAACTCGGCGAACGCGTGGTCGCGTTCCACCGATCGGGGGATCTCGAAGCACGGCGAGCCCAGCAGGCCGGTGTTCTCCCGGACGGGCCCGTCGATCGGCACCGCCACCTTCGTCCCGAGGAGGACGTTGTCGCCGACCGTCGCCCCCGCCGGGAACACGATGTTGTTGCCGAGGAAATTACGCGCCCCGATCCGCACCTCGGACGCCCTGAAGGACGTGCTGGAGAAGTCGGCGTTCGCGACGAACAGCGCGTCCGAGATCATCGTCCCGCTGCCCACGGTGGTCAGGGTGGGGGAGTGGTGCTGCAGTTCCGTGCCGAAATTGCTGCCCGTCTGGACGACCGGCCGCGCGAATCGGTATCCGAGCGCGCGCAGGTACCCGACGATGTAGGAGCTGTCGCCGAACAGGGACATGAAGAACGGCACATTGGTCACGCGCTTGGTCGTCATGAGCGCCCAGTACTGCCGCCCGTGGAGCCGGTACACCTTGCCGGGCCGGACGAGGAGTCCGAGCAGGCGCGGGACGGTGAGCACGAACGCCAGCCCCGCGACGAGACCGCCGAAGAACAGCACGCCCGAGATCGCGGCGGCGTCCCGGTAGAGCGACACGCGCCCGAGCCCCTCCGACTCCACGCGCATGATCTCGGCCAGCATCGGAAACTCGGTGAGCAGGCCGACCAGGACGACGAATCCCAGCGGCATCGTGACCGCGAGCAGCATGAACAGCTGCAGGAAGCCGTAGCGGAACCGCCTCGCGGTGCCGCACTTCATCGGCGGGATCGGCAGGTAGCCGGTGCCGGTCGGACGGGCCGGGCAGCCGTGCCAGCGCTCGCCCGCGGGCACGGCCTGCGCGGCGTGCAGGGACGAGGCGTGCCCGAGCTGGGTGTCGTCGCCCATGGCGGTGTCGATGTCGAGGACCGTGCTCTCGCCGACGAAGACGCGGTCCCCGAGCGTGATCGCGCCCGTCCGGATCACGCCGCCGTCGACGCGGTACCCGGACATCGCGCATCGCTCCCTGATGATCGTCCCGGCGCCGACGGTGAGCAGGTCGGTGCACACGACCGTCCTGGAGAAGATCACGGCGCCGCGGCCGATCCGCGCGCCGAGCAGCCTCAAGTAGAGGTTGTAGAGCGGCGATCCGGCCAGGAGCGTCATCGGGCTCGACCGGATGAGGGTCTTGACCGTCCAGAAGCGGACGTAGCCGAGGCTCCACACGCGGATGCGCCGCGGTTTCCAGCGGCCGATGAGCGCCCATTTCGCCAGGACGGGCAGCGCGCACATGAACGCGAAGAACGCGCACCCGGACGCCGCGCTCCGCAGGTAAAGGTCGGCGAGGCCGGTGGCGCCGGACGTCCAGCCGTATCCGGCGGCGCCGACCGTGGCGCCCGCGTAGACCGTCGCGAGGAACAGCAGCAACTGCAGGGCGCCGCAGACCACGTACTCGCGGGCACGCTTCCGCGCCCCCGGCCGGGTCGCCTCCGGGGATGCCGATCGCCCGGCGGGCGCGGCCGTCTCCGTCTCCGGGTTCGGGGGCGGATGCGCGGGCGCCCGTTCGGCCAGCACCGCCGCCAGGCCCCTGACCTCCGGGTTCTGGTAGACGTCCAGCATCGACACCGGCAGGTCGGTCCGCTCCCGGACGGCGGTGCAGAACCGCGCCATCAGCAGCGAGTCGGCCCCCAGATCGTCGAAGAAATGGCTGTCGGCCGACACGCGTTCCAGCCGCAGCACGCCGGCCAGCGCGTCGGCCAGCTCCCGCTCCGTCGCGGTCTCCGGCGCGAGGTGGCCGTTGGACGCGGCCTGCCTGCGCGGCGCCTTCGGCGGAGGCAGCCGCCCGCGGTCGGCCTTGTCGCTCGGCAGCATCGGGATGGCGTCGAGTTCCTCGAAATACGCCGGAACCATGTAGCCCGGCAGGTGCTGCCGGGCCTGCGCGCGAAGCCGGTCGCGATCCAGTGGCGTGTCGCGGTTCCGTCGCGTGAAGTAGGCGACGAGCTCGGTCACGCCCGGCTCGGGCTCGTGGGTGCCGACGACCACCTGCGCGACCTCGGGCGTCTGCGACAGCACCGACTCGATCTCCGTCAGCTCGATCCGGTACCCCTTGATCTTGACCTGGGTGTCGATGCGGCCGTGGTACTCGATCTCGCCGTAGCCGCTGATCCGGCCCAGGTCGCCGGTGCGGTAGATCCGGCCGGACGGGTTGTCCTCGATGCCGATGAAGTCGCGGACGAACCGACGCGCGGTGAGGTCGTCGCGGTTCACGTAGCCGCGCGCCAGCCCGATGCCCGCGATGCCGATCTCGCCCGGTTCGCCCGGTGGCAGCGCCCTGTCCTCGTCCGGGTCCAGGATGACGACGGAGTAGGTGGGCAGCGGGACGCCGATCGTCACCGCGCGGTCCGGGTCGAGCGGCGTCCACGTCGCGGTGACGGTCGCCTCGGTCGGCCCGTACACGTTGAGGAACCGGCGGCCAGGCCGGTGCCACCGGGCGACGAGGTCCTGCGGGCACGCCTCGCCCGACACCAGCAGGAAGCGCAGGCCCGGAAGGTCCTCGTCCAGCGTCGCCAGGAGCGTCGGGACGCAGCACAGCGCGGTGATCCGCCGCGCCCGCATGAAGTCCAGCAGGTCGGCGCCGACCAGCACCGACCCGCTCGGCTTCGGGACGAGGGTCGCGCCCGAGATCAGCGGCACCCAGATCTCCTCGACGGAGAAGTCGAAGGCGATCGTCATGCCCTGGTACATGCGGTCCACCGGAAGGATCCCGTAGACCTCGACGGCGACGCGGACGAAGTTGCAGATGGCGGCATGCTCGATCGCCACGCCCTTGGGGCGTCCCGTCGAGCCGGACGTGTAGACGATGTAGCACAGGTCGTCCGCCGGGAGGCCCTTCTCGGCGTCGGTGAGGCGGTGGCCGGGTAGCGCGTCGACCAGTGCCGCAGCCTCGTCGACGCACAACACGTCCGCGCCGGCCTGCCGCAAATGCTCGCGCAGATGCGACAGGGACAGGACGGTCCGCACGCCCGCGTCAGCCACGATGTACGACAACCGCTCCGGCGGGTAGCCGGCGTCGAGCGGCACGAACACCGCGTTGACCTTGAGGACGGCGAGCGTCGCCGCGTAGGAGTGCACGGCGTCGTCGAACAGCAGCCCGATCCGGTCGCCGGGACGCACCCCCTCCGCCAGCAGGTGGCGGGCCAGCCGGTTGGCGCGCTCGTCCAATTCGCCGAAGGTCAGGACGAGGTCGCCGGCGTCGACGGCGGGATGGCCGCCCCGGCCCTCGTCCCGGAGCCGGTCGCACCTCTCCTCGAACAGGTGCTCAAAGCGTTCGCCGGCCCGCCAGCGGATGTCCCGCGGATGCCCCGCGGCGACCAGGACGTGATCAGCGGTGATCTCCCGCGCCGTCTCTCCGGGGACGGCGAGCGTCCGGTCACCGGTTTCTGTCGTCATCTTCGCTCCGCCCAGGCAGATTAATTCGCTCGAATCGCATCCGGGGTCGAGTCAGAGCCCGCAAGATGAGATGTCAGGGACCGAAAGATGATCTAACCGAACCATTGAGTAGCTAAAGTCTCTGACCAGAGGCGGCCAGCGAACAGGCTGGCACGAATTTCCATTGACAATGCAATGACACGGTTTTAAACGTTTCATTGACTGTACTGTCACGGCCGCTGCCACGGCGAACGCGTCGAGGCTGGACGCCGGCGATTGCGGAACGCGGCCCCCGCCGAACCCGTAGACCATGAAATCGAAGCGGCGCTTTGAAACGTTCCATTTCAAGCGTGTTCATTCACATTCAAGGCACGGGCGGGCACCTTTCTATTAGGAGTAGTGGCCGCTTGCCGCGGCTTCTCCGCCCGATGACCACGCGATACGTCCGCCGGAATCGCCACGGCGCCCGAAGTTCGTCACACATTGCTCTTTACGACGCCAATGCGCGCGCATATCGTTCAGCGTCATCCTCCCCTCTGGTGCGCACGCGCGCGCCGGAGCCCACCCCCAGGAGGCGACAGGGCGTCTCAGATCCACGTTCCAGTACTGCTCCCGGGCCATCGAGGTGGCAACCCCACCCGGCTCCATGCCTGCTCGCCGGACAGTCCCCCCCGCTCCAGCTCCCCGGAACACAGATCCGATTGGTCAGGTAAACCCCCATGATGAAACGCAAGCGCGTCCTCGGCTCGGCCGCCATCGGCGCCGGCCTCCTCGCGGCCCTGATGGGCCTCCCCAGCGGCGCCGTCGCGCAGTCCGCACCGCCCCCCGCCGCCGTCGCCGTCCAGTCGCCGGACATCCCCGCCGCCAACTCGATGGCCCACGCCCAGCAGTTCCAGACCATCGCCACGTCCAACGGCGGCAACCGCGCGCACGGCAGGCCCGGCTACCGCGCCTCCGCCGACTACGTGAAGGCGAAGCTGGACGCGGCCGGATTCCAGACCACGCTGCAGTCCTTCACCTACCAGGGCGCCACCGGCTGGAACCTGATCGCCGACTGGCCGCAGGGCGACCCCAACCAGGTCGTCTTCCTGGGCGCGCACCTCGACGGCGTGCCCGCCGGCCCCGGCGTCAACGACAACGGCTCCGGCTCCAGCGCCGTCCTGGAGACCGCGCTCGCCGTCGCCCGCGCCAACGCCAAGCCCACCAAGCGGCTCCGGTTCGGCTGGTGGGGCGCCGAGGAGCTCGGCCTGATCGGCTCGAAGTACTACGTCCAGAACCTGCCCGCCTCCGAGCGGACGAAGATCAACGCCTACCTCAACTTCGACATGGTCGGCGCGAAGAACACCACGACCTGGGGCGTCTACACCGACTCCTCGACCCTCAGCGCGGTCTTCACCGAGTACTTCCGCAGCAAGAACCTTCCCACCCGGGGGTTCAACATCGGCGCGCGGTCCGACCACGCCTCGTTCAAGAGCGCCGGCATCCAGGTCAGCGGCATCGCCAGCGGCGACGACCCCTGCTACCACGCCCGCTGCGACGACATCAACAACATCTCGTCGCCGGTAATGGGCCACGCCACCAACGCCGCGGCCTACGCGGCGTGGAAGCTCGCGGGCATCCCCGAGGGCGCCGCGCTTCCCGACTCGCCGTACCGGCCGGTCGGCTGAGGAGAGCGAACCGATGAGAACACGTAACCTCAAGGCCGCGCTCGTCGCGGTCTGCCTGGGCGCGGCCGCCCTGACCGTCGTCGGGACCACCGCGTCCGCCGCCCCCACGACGGTCGCCGCGGCCCCCGCCGAAACGGCGAAACGCTTCCTCGTCACGGGCCCCGCGACGTCCGCGCAGCGGACGCAGGTCGCCCGCACCGGCGCCGCGATCGACCTGGTGCGCCCGGACAAGGCGCTGGAGATCAGCGCGATCCCGGCCGAGGTCGCCGCGATCAAGCGGCTCGGCTTCACCGTCAGCCCGATGGGCGCCTTCCCTAGGCACCCCGCGTCCGCGTCGTCCTACCACACCCACGCGGAGACGATGGCCGAGCTCGACCAGGTCGTCGCCAACTACCCGCAGATCGCGAAGAAGTTCAGCATCGGCCGCTCCTACGAGGGCCGCGACATCGTCGGCGTCAAGATCAGCGACAACGTCGCGGCGGACGAGGACGAGCCCGAGGTCTTCTACCAGGCCAACATCCACGCCCGCGAGCGCATCACCAACGAGCAGGCGCTCTACTTCATCGGCATCCTCACCAAGGAGTACAACTCCACGGCGCGGATCACCAAGCTGGTCAACGAGCGCGAGTTCTGGATCATCCCGATCCTCAACCCCGACGGCCAGATCTACGACATGACCAGCGACACCCAGCCGGGCCGGATGTGGCGCAAGAACCGGCAGGGCGTCGACCTCAACCGCAACTACGACTACAAGTGGGGATGCTGCGGCGGCTCGTCCGGCACCCCGTCCAGCGAGACCTACCGCGGCCCCTCGCCGGCGTCGACGCCGGAGATCCAGGCCGTGCAGAACTTCGTCAAGAGCCGGGTCGTCGGCGGGAAACAGCAGATCAAGATGTTCCTCGACATCCACTCCGTGGCGAACCTCGTGCTGTGGCCGTTCGGCTACACCACCGCCAACACCGTCCCAGGCGCGATGTCGGCCGACGAGGAGGCCGCGCACCGCACCATCGGCGTGGAAGTCGCCAGACTCAACCGCTACACACCGGAACAGTCGAGCGACCTCTACATCACCGACGGCAGCTCCGACGACTGGCTGTGGGGAAACCAGCGCATCTTCTCCTACACATTCGAGCTGGGCGGCGGCAACTTCTACCCCGCGCCCTCCCAGATCGAGTCGCTCACCCAGATCAACCGTGAGCCGCTGATGATCCTCGCCGAGTACGCGGACTGCCCATACCGCTCCATCAACAAGCAGGACCAATACTGCGCCCCGGCGTAGCCACCGGTCGCGGGTAACCCTCGCCTCACCCGGGTTTCTCGGACGCCCGTCCGAGAAACCCGGGTGAGTTGCGTTCGGCCTGCGGCGAGGCGGCCATTCTCGCGCTCCCCAACGCTAATTCGCGATAACCTGCCGAAGGCATGGCTCCCACGTACAGGAGGACGAGAGACGGTGGCCGGTCTTCTGGAGATATCCAAGGTCAGCGTAGAGCCACTCGGACAGGAACTCCATTATCGGGTGACCGATTCAACCACCGGCACGGTCGTCGCGAACGTGTCCCCGGTAGCGGTCGGAGAACCTCCCCAGGTAAGCCCCCTAAAGCGCTTCGGTAAACGCGTAATGCTGGGGCAACTGGCCGGCTGGCCGCATCTTCGGCGCCATGTCCCGCGCATCACGGTGCTGGTCACGGACGCCTCGAATTCGCCGGTCATGTTCCTCGACCGGGCAGACAAGATCACGGGCAATCCGTATGCTTCACAATGCGCCGTCATAGAGCCGGACGGCCGAGTGGCAGGCTACCTGACTGATGACCACTATAAGTCCCCGATGCCGACGGCAGATGTCGTCGACGCGGAGGGGATGTCGATAGTCGGCGGCAGACGCCATTTGAGAGACCAGAACGGTACGGCGATCTGTGATGTCGTGATCCGGGTCGCCATCCCGCCGCTGCCGGGGGCGCTGAACTACGACGAGAACGTGGACACGACCCGATTCGTAGGCCAGGACGGGACCGTGTGGGCGCGGAGACGAGGCCAGAGCCCCCTGCTGGAGATCTCCCCGGACACCCCGTACCCCATCAGGAGGATGATCGTCGCATCCGTGATCGCCGACACGATCACTAACGACCATCAAATCGTGGCTTCCTCGTCCAAGAATCCTCTGACACCACTCCAGGCCGTGCCCGATCCGTATCCAGGATACGCCGACGTGCATTCCCGCTACATGGAGTACCAGCGGGAATTCATCGAATGGTACCGAAAAGCGATGACCGGCTAACTCGGCCGCCATCGACGTTGTACCGGAACCGAGAAGGATTCAAAGGTTCTGATCCCACGGCGGCGGGTCTTCCTTCTTCTTACCGAAGTTGTCGTCCGTCCTCGAACGCGAACTGGATCGCCGCGGGGTATGGGAGCCCTCAAGGTTGTAGGTCCCATCCTTGGTGAGCGTGTCGCCAGCCTTCTCGACCAAGGGAATGAAACCGGATCTGAGATCGGCAGCTCGGACGAGTGACTGTGGGGAACCAGCGCATCTTCTCCTACACGTTCGAGCTACACGGCGGCGACTGCGACCCCGCGCTCTCGCAGATCGAGTCGCTCACCCAGATCAACCGTGAGCCGCCGATGATCCTGGCCGAGTACGCAGACTGCCCATACCGCTCCATCAACAGGCAAGACCAATATTGCGCCTCGGCGACGGCGGCCACTTCTGGTGCCACCGGCGCACATCCGGGGAGACTGAGCAGTCGCCGAAACTTGTGCCTCTGAATCGGCCCGATCACGATAACCTGCCGAAGGGCATGGCTCCCACGGACAGGAGGACGAGAGACGGTGGCCGGTCTTCTGGAGATATCCAAGGTCAGCGTAGATTCACTCGAGCAGGAACTGCATTATCGGGTGACCGATTCAAACACCGGCGAGATCGTCGCGAACGTGTCCCCGGTAGCGGTCGGAGAGACTCCCAAGGTGAGCCCTCTCAAACGCTTGGGCAAGCTCGTCATGCTGGGGCAGCTAGCCAGCTGGCCACATCTTCGGCGCCATGTCCCGCGCATCACGGTGCTGGTCACGGACGTCTCGAATTCGCCGGTCATGTTCCTCGACCGGGCGGACAAGATCACGGGCAACCCGTACCCTCCGCAAAGCGCCGTCATAGAGCCGGACGGCCGAGTGGCAGGCTACCTGACCGATGACCACTATAAGTCCCTGTTGCCGACTGCAGATGTCGTCGACGGGGAGGGGATGTCGATAGTCGGCGGTAAACACCATTTGCGAGACCAGACCGGTGCGGCGATCTGTGATGTCGTGTCCCGGTTCGCCTTGCCGCCGCTGCCCCAGCAGCTGAACCACGACCCGAACGTGGACACGACCAGGTTCGTGGGCCAGAACGGGACCGTGTGGGCACGGAGGCGGGGCCAGAGCCCTCTAGTGGAGATCTCCCCGGATACCCCGCACCCCATCAGGAGGATGATCGTCGCGTCCGCGATCGCTGACACGATCAACGACGACTATCACCGTGGGGGATTCTCCCCCTACACCCCTCCGACACGACTCCAGGCCGTGCCCGATCCGTACCCGGGATACGCCGACGTGCATTCCCGCTATATGGAGTACCAGCGGGAATTCATCGAGTGGCACCGAAAGGAGATGACCAACTAGCCCGGCCGAACATTCCGGCCGCCTGATTCCAGTGTGAGCTGTGTTGACGCCCTACCGGAACCGAGAAGAGTTCAAAGGTTCTGATCCCACGGGGGCGGCGGGTCTTCCTTCTTCTTCCCGAAGTTGTCGTCCGTTCTGTTGAAAACTGGCGTGTTGGCGTTGTACTTGGCATCGTAATCGTTCTTCTGATCAAAAGTGCCCTCGTAGTCGCCTGCCACGCCGACTTTCGGGCTCTCCGCTCCCAGATTGAACGACTCGTTCTTGAGATTCTCGTTCTCGTCCCACTCGAATTTTAGGCCCCCGCCGGCGGCGCCCACGTCGACTGGACCGCCCTTGCCCTTGATTTCGAGTTCCTGGCCTTGCAGATTTCCGTCCTTAATCTTTGCGTGGTACCCGAGTTCTCCTTCGCCCGCGCCGCTCGGGGTCGTCCCTTTGACGCCGCCTCCGACATTCCAGGTGTTGTCGATGTCCCGGTCGGCGTCCAGATCTATCCCTGCCAGCGGCATCATCTTTTCGCCACGTCTGTTCGCGAAGTTGATTCCACTGTTCGCGACATTCTGGGTGAGATTGGCGGCGGCGCCGGCCGAACCGGTGATGGCCGCCTTCTTGAGAGCGCTGAAGGCGTTCTCGGCGCCGTTGTTCTCCTGCGAGTTGGCTGTGGCCAGCGCGCCGCCTCCCAGCACAGCCGCGCCCACCGTCGCGGCAGAGATGAGCACTCCAGTCGCCACGCCGGTGATGGCCAGGGCCGTTCCCGCGAGCCCTACGCACTGAATGGTGAGGACAACGGTCGTGGCAGCGGTGGCCAGTGCGGCCAGGTACACCGCCATTCCCATCGCGAACACAGAGTAGGCGAACAGCGCCCACGCCACTCCCATAATCGAGTGTCCGACAGCTGTGCAATAGGTTCCGAGGGAATCGAGTTGCTGTCGATAATTCTCGACGTGGCTCTCGTAGAGAGGCCGGTCGTCCATAGTCCACGCCTCGCCGGGGATGTCCTTGACGAGCTGGGTGATCTCCTTGGCCGCCTGGTGGAGTTGCTCCGCAGCCTCTGCCCAGTTCCGTGCGGTCGCCTCCAGCTTGGTCGTCTTGCCGGTGGACTCTTTGAACAGGAAGGCGACCATGAGTGCCGGTGGTAGGCGCAGACCCGCGCCCATCGCCAAGTCCGTGGCGGCGGCCATCAGGCTTTCGGCTGTTCCCACGATCGAGCCGCCGGTCTTTCCGGCGATGAGCGCTCCACCGATTCCCGCGGCGCCGGCCCCGACCCCACGCTTGGCCCCACTGGAGTGCGCGTTACTGACCGCTGCGGCGCGTGGTTCCGGTGACTGGTTCTGGCTTCCCGTGGTGCCGCCGTTGGGGTCACCCATTTACATGCCTTTCGTTAGTCACCGATCACCGCCTGGTAGCGTTCTTCTTGTTCTGGACCTCGGTCTGCCTGTAAATCCCTGCCGCGCGCTCGATCTTCTCGGCGTAGTCCTTCGCGGTGGTCATCAGCATTTTGATGTCTTCGAAGGCGAACTGGATCGCCATGGGGTATGCGAGCGCCATCGGCGTGCACGTGATGCTGAAATCCCCGCCCTCAAGGTTGTAGGTGCCATCCTTGGTGAGCGTGTCGCCGGCCTTCTTGACCAAGGGAATGACATCGGATCTGAGATCACCGGCGTGCTGCTTGATCCGCTTCGGGTCCGCCTGTTTCGGCTGATCCCCGGGGTTGCCCATGCTCGCTCCCATTCGGAAAGAGGCCGCCGTGGGTGAAGTCGGACGCAGGCTAACAGCGTGTGGATCCGAATAGCATCTTTCGGAAAAGAATCGGATGTCCACATATCCCTCCTCCCTTACCGGCGGCTGGGAACGTTCCAACCCGCCCATTTCGAGCAATCGGATATGGCCCCCACATGTCGGCGCAGGCTGGGAGAACCGAAGGTGAGGCAGGTGGCGTCGCGCTCCTGCCTGGCTGCGTTTTCGGATGGCCCCAAACCAGCATGTTTTCTCGTGTCAGTACCGAAATGGTGCGCTCGCCACCTGGTCGTCCGACAGTGCCCGGCGCGCCAGGTCACATCGACGGTGGCCTGCATAGGTACCTGCTATGTGATGAGTTGCACGCCGCCTGATGTGCCTCTGCCCTGTCGCTTGGACCGATGGTCGCGACCAGGAGTGAGTGAGCTCGTCAAGAAGAGCAGGAGGCCGGAGGGTGCTGGTTAGAGGGTGTGGTTGTGGGGGTGGGGATGGCGACCCTGAACCCGGCTTCGCGCGTGCAGGATGCGGGAGACGCGTCGGCGGGCAGGTCGCGGCTGTCGATGAAGGAACCGGGGTGGAACGTGCAGCGATTCAGGAGGCCACGGGCGTCGAGGCTGGCCCGTGCGGCGCTGATGACCTCCGGGCGATCCAGCAGCGCGCCTCTCAGGTTCGGGTAGGCGTCGCAGAGGTGCGCGAGCAGTTCGCCGTTTCCGCACAGGCGCCGATATCGGCGCCTGTGCGGGCCCTGGAGAAGTCGACGGCGGCGGCGACGTCCGAGAAGAAGGCTCCCTCGGCCATCGCGTGGTTGAAGAGCTGTCCCTGCTGCGGATGGTCTTTGAAGTATTCCCAGGGCGGTTGTCCGAACACCGCTGCGAAAGGCAATGTGTCGTCGTCTCTGAAGGCGTCCGGCAGTGCGCTGAAGCTCTGGTAGAACAGGCCGCCGTACAGCTGGGCGAGATGGCGCATGGAGTTCGCGGGTGGCGCTGGGCGCGCAGCAGCCAATCCAGCCGGTCGGCGTTCCTTGGAGGTGTGGGGGTGCTCGGCGAGGTGGTCGGGGATGTCTAGGTCGACCATGGCGCGGAGCGCTTGGGTGCCCCACGCGCCGGTGAGGCGGCGCAGCAATTGCCGGTCTGTCTTCTCATCGGACTCGCCACCGGATTCGGCGTCTGTCGTCCCCGATGGTGCATGCCTCACGGGTGACAGCCCTGCCCGAGCTGCTTTCCATGCGCTGCTCCATCTTCAACTATGGCCTTTTATGCGCCCCTGACTGGAGGGTCGGCTGAGGTGCGCCTGGTCAGGTGCGTGCGGAATGGAGGGTGGAGGGCATGGGGAAGGGGACGGGCCCGGGTGGGTCCGTCCCCTTTTTGTTTTGCGGTCAGCGGCCTGAGAGGCCGCCCAGGATCGGGTCGGTGACTCCTCCGATGATGTCGCCGATGGGGTCGAGCGGTCCGCCTGGGCGCTCGTCGTCCGGGTCCTCCGAGGGCGGTGGGTCCTGCGGCGGCGGGGACGGGTTCTCCTGTGAAGGAGGCGGGCTGCTGGGGGGCGTGGTCGGGCCCTCGTCCTGCGGCGGCGGGGTCGGGTCGGTGCGGCGGTCGCCGTCCGGGTCCGCGGGCTTCTGCGTCGCGGGGGAGCGCTTCTCGGTCGTCGGCGCCGGGGCGGGGGCGGTGTTGCGCTGCCCGCCGTCCGGGGGCTTCGGCGTGCTCGGCGGCTCCTCGGTGACGCCGCCCGGGGGCTGGCTGCCGGGACGGGTGTTGGTGTCGGGCGGCGGGCCTAGGGCGTTCACCGTGCCGTCGTCGGTGGACGGCCACGTCATCAGCAGGCCGACCGCGATCGAGGCGGCCACTCCGGCCACGCCGCCGACGCCCTTGAGGGCCGCGCCGCGGCGGCGGGGGCGGTCCTGGACCGGTTCGGCGAAGAACGCGGCGTCCGCGAACGGGTCGGCGAAGGTGTCGGGGTCGGCGAGCGGCCCTGCGGGAGGTTGGGCGGCGGCGCCGGCGACGGGCTCGTCGGCGAAGGCCGCGCCGGAGCCGATCACCACGAGGGGGCGGGTCGGGTCCGGGGGGACCGCGGGCGGGACGGGCACCGAGGGCGCGTGGCCGATCTCGTCGCGCACCTCGTCGTCGTCCGGCACGTCGTTGCCCAGGACGTGGTCGCGGAGCGGCGCGGGTGCGAAGGCGGGCGCGCGGCGGGCCAGGAGGTTCGGGAGCCGACCCTTCTCGAACGCCTCGATGACGTCCATGTGCTTCGCGGGGTCGGCGGTGCCGCGCATGAGGGCGTCCAGGACGACCCGTTCCAGCGCGGTGCGCGCCTCGTGCAGCCGCTCGCGCACGGCGTCCGCGGAGACGCGCAGAACGCCGGCGATGTCGCGGACCGCCAGCCACTCGCCCGCTGACAGCAGCAGCGCCTCGCGCTGGTCTGCGGGCAGGTTGCGCGCCGCGGCCAGCAGCGGGTCGGTGTCGGCGCCGGCGAAGACGGGCCGGCTGTGGGGGCTGAACGCCCCCCGGTCGGCGCAGACCCTGCGGGCCAGATGGTGCAGCCACAGCACTGTCTCGCCCGGCGGAGGGTGCTGCTGCACCGCTTCGTTGAGCGTGTCCTTCAATGCCTCGGGCGCGCCCTGGTCGCCGGTGAGCGACCAGCAGTGCGCGTACAGGCGATGTGCGTGGGCGTCGTAGAGGTTTTCCAGGTCCCCGCGCATGTGACCTCCTCGTGAGGTGGCCGTGGGAGCAGCCGTCGGAGAGCGGGCAAGGGAGACGGGCCGTCCAAGGCACGCCATGGGCACGGGACTCTAGTGCATATGCGTGACGGATGAGAAGGGAATGCTACCTAAAGTAGTAGATTCCACGCAGAGTAAGCCAATGATTCTGATCTGTTATGATCAGCGAGATTGGCCCGAGATTGCCGCTTATGCCGGTTTCGTTGCAGGTCGTCGGGCCGCCGGCGCGGTCAGCGCCCGTGCGACCCGGCGGTCAGCGGCCGCGCGATCCGATCGCCTCGATGATGCGCGGGCGCAGTTCCGCGGCGCGGATGACGGCGTCCACGGAGCCGACCTCGACGGCGCGGCGGATGTCGTGGACGCGGTCGAACTCCGCCGCCACCTCCCCGACCTTCTCCGCGCGGACCGAGGCGCGCAGCTCCTCCAGCTCGGCGATCAGCGCGGCGCGTTCCGGGCCGGGCGCGGCGGTCACGCGGGCCTCCAGGTCCCGGACGCGCGGGTCGGCCGCCGTGCGGGCGTTGACGTCGCCCGAGAACACCACGGCGGCGGCGGGCGCCCCGCCCAGCACCGAGGCGAACGAGCCCTCCAGCGCCAGCACCGTCATGTCCGGGTTCAGCGCCTTGGAGAACACCACGAACGCGCCGCCGTGGTACCGGGAGATCACGCAGAACACGATCGGGCCGCGGAAGTTCACGATCGCGCGTCCGATCTCGGCGCCGTACTCCAGCTGCAGCTTCCGCATCGACTCCGGCGAGCCGTCGAAGCCCGACAGGTTCGCCAGCACCACCAGCGGCCGGTTGCCGCTGGCCGCGTTGATCGCCCGCGCGGCCTTCTTGGACGACTGCGGGAACAGCGTCCCGGCCGTGTAGGCGTCCGGGCCGTCGGTGGGCGGGAAGCCTCGGCGGGGCACCGCGCGCGACTCGATGCCGAGCAGGCACACCGGCATGCCGCCGAGATGGACGTCCTGCACCACCGCCGTGTCCGCGTCGGCCATGCCCGCCCAGCGTTCCAGCACCGGGTGGTCCTGGTCGGAGAGCGCGCGCATGACCGTCCGGATGTCGAACGGCTTCTTGCGGTCCGGGTTGGCCTCGGCGGAGAAGATCTCGCCGACCGTGGTGAAGTCGCTGCCCTCGACGGCGTGCGGGAAGTCGGAGACGTCGCGGTCGACGGGGTCGGTCGTGGTGGTGCGGCGCGGCCCGTCCTCGCCGGGCGCGACGTAGGTGTGGTCGTAGTGGGCCATCAGGACGTCCCGCGCGGCGGCCAGGTTCGGCGCCCAGTACTGCGCCTGCCCGTTCGGGCCCATGACCCGGTCGTAGCCGCCGATGCCGAAGTTGTCCTCGGCGGACACGCCGCCGGAGAAGTCGAGCGCCTGCTTCCCGGTGAGCACCATCGCCGAGTCGGGCGTCATCACCAGGACGCCCTTGGTGTGCATGAGCATCGTCGCCTCGGCGTTCCAGTACGGCTGCGCGCCGACGTTGATGCCCGTGACGACGACGTTGATCTCGCCGCCGTCCTGGGTGAACTCCACGATCCGCTTGAGCGCGGCGGCGACCCAGTCCATGTTCTCGGTGCCGGACTCCATGGAGATCCGGGCGCCGGACGACAGCGTGTACCACTCCAGCGGCACCCGCATCCGCTCGGCCAGGTCCAGCGCGGCGATCACGCGGCGGCACTCCGGCTCCGACAGCGCGCCGAGCGACTTCGTCGGGTCGCCGAGCAGGACGACGCGGGTGACGCCCTCGCGGTGCCGACGGGTCGGCGTGGTGACGACTCCGGCGACGATCGCCGCCTTGTTCCGTCCCTTGGGACGGTCGACGGGCACGAGCGCGTGGTCGTCGTTCAGGTCGTGTTCGGTGAAGTCGCCGAGGAGGCCGGTCAGCTCGTAGGGGTAGACGGTGTTGCGGCTGCTCGCGCGCAGGACCTTCTGCCGGTAGTCGTCCACGGGCTCGACCGGCTCGTCGGACGGCTCGCCGACGGTCAGCTCCGTGCCCCCGGTGGCGTCGAACGAGACCCGCACGGCGATCTTGTGCAGCTCGCCGGTCGTCCGGTCCCGCCGCCGGGCGATGATCTCGATCTCCTCCAGACCGGCGCCCGCCGTCATCGGCAGCAGCCGTCCGGCGATCATCTCCAGCTCGGCGCGGGTGATGTCGCTCGGCGGCCAGACGTAGATCACGATCCGGTTGGTGCTGAGGCGCTTCTTGGACGGCCACCGCGACCGCGCGTTGCGGATCGAGTCGAGGCAGGACGCGATCGTGTACTCGGCGGTCGGCAGCGTGAGCAGCCTGTCGTCGTGGTCGCGAAGCCCGGTCAGGTCGCGGACCTGCGCGAACGCGACGAGCCGTTCGTCGGACGGGTTCTCCTGCGCCGTGCACCGGAACAGGTAGACCTCCTCGTCCGACGACGGCAGCCGGGTGAGGTCGAACTTCCGCAGCCGCTCCATCCGCATCCGCTGCGCGATGTACGGGTGCAGGCCGCGGATCAGCCGCTCCTCCGCCATCCCGCCGTCGCCCCAGGACGACGGGCGGAACGTGAAGTGGTGGTGCATCACCGCGCCGCCGCTGCCGGCGACCGTGGCGGTGAGCCTGCGGACCTGCGGCGGCAGCGGGTGCGCGTTGACGACCTGCTGGAGCGCCGCCGCCATCGCGTCGAAGTCCTCCGGCTGCCGCTCCCAGGACAGGTAGATGTCGGCGTCGACCGCGTCGTCGCCGGCGGCCGCCAGCTCCGCGAGCCCGCGCAGCGCGCCGCCCAGCGCCTCGAAGCTCACCGCGGAGGAGACGACGGACGAGCCCGCGCGCTCCGCGATCACGAACGAGCAGCCCTCGACCTCGCCGGTGCGGACGCGGGTGAGGCCCTTGTTGCCGTAGTAGCGCCGCGTCAGGACCTCCAGCATGACCGCGTTGTCCCGGTCCTGGCGGTTCTGGCGGACGAGGCGGCGGCCGAGCAGCCGCACCAGCGGCTCGGTGCTGCGCACCATCTCGGCGATGCGGTCGGCGCGGTCCGGCGCGCCGGGGTTCGCGTCCAGGTGGCGCAGGTGCCTGCGGACGTCGGCGTACACGCGGGCGCGGTTGCGGCGCAGCAGCGGCTGCGCGAACCACGCGAACACCACGCCGTAGGCGAGGTCGGCGACGACGGGGAAGCGCACCTGCGTCGCGGCGACCAGCCGTTCCAGGGCGAGACCGGCGGGCTCGCGCAGCGCCTGCTCCGGCGGCGGCTCCCGCAGCCAGGTCCGCAGCAGCGTCGCGATCATCGTGGCGTCGGCCGACGTCCGCTGCTGTGCGAGGAACACCCGGAACACGGCCGCTTCGAGCCCGGGCGAGCGCTCCAGGTCGGTGACGCCGTAGTGGCCGAGCGCCTTGGCGAGATTGGCCTGGAAACCGTCCGGCAGCCCGGCCCGGTCGACGTCGAGGC
Organism: Actinomadura sp. 1N219; assembly: GCF_044326405.1. Taxonomy (NCBI): domain Bacteria; kingdom Bacillati; phylum Actinomycetota; class Actinomycetes; order Streptosporangiales; family Thermomonosporaceae; genus Actinomadura; species Actinomadura sp. 1N219. Next base: position 95,961 of record NZ_JBIRAY010000014.1, read on the forward strand.
TCTGCAGGTAGGTGTGGAAGTACTCGCGGGCGCTGTGGACGTGGCTGCCGGCCCCGTCGCCGCTCGTGCCGTCGCCGCCCGCCGGGCGGTTGCGGCTCAGCTCGGCGAGGTCGGTGAACACTTCGACGAGCCCCAGCTCGTCCGCCAGGGGGCGGTGGCCGTTCGCCGCGACCGCCCGGCGGGCGTCGAGGTAGTCGTCCAGGACGCGGCGCTCGTCGTGCGGGTCGACGTCGAAGCCCAGCAGCAGGCTGCGCAGATCCTCCTGGCAGCGGGCGGCGCGCTCCCGCGCGGAGGGCGTCCCGGGCGCGGCGGACAGGTCGAGGTCGACCGGCGCGGACGGCTCCGCGAGCGCCCCGGCCCCGGCGTCGTCGGCGATCGGCTCCAGCCGCAGCAGCGGCGCGCCCGTCTCCACCTGGCTGCCCACGGACACGACGCATTCCTTCAGCCGCGCCTTGAACGGCGCCCGCAGCACCGTCTCCATCTTCATGCTCTCCAGCACCAGGACCGGCGCGCCCGCCTCGACCTCGGCGCCGACCTTCGCGGGCGTCGCGACGACCAGCGCGGGCGCGGGCGAGCGGACGACGCCGCCCTCGTCCCGGCTGACCCGGTGCGTGACGCCGTCCACCTCGACCATGTGGATCGGCCCGTGGGTGCCGGTGACCAGCCGGTACCGGACGCCGTCCACGACGATCTGCCCGGTGTGCCGGTCGAACCGGTCGAGCTCGACGACGGCGGTGCGGGCGTCCTCGCCCGCCTCGATGCCGACGCGGAACCGGTGCGCGCCGACCCGCGCGACGCGCAGCCGGTAGGCGACGCCGCGCAGCTTGAGGTCCAGCGGCCGTCCGCTCTCGTGCCGGACCTGCGGACGCCCGCCGGACGCGGTCGACAGCAGCCGCTGCCGCTCGGCCCGCTCCTCCTCCTCGTAGGTCTCGATCGCGGCGGCGATCAGCGCGACGCCGGAGTGCCGGTGCGCGGCGAGATCGCCCTCGGCGCGGACGCGGTCGATCCAGCCGGTGTCCGCGGTGGCGCCGATCACCTCGGGACGGTCGAGCAGGTCGAGCACGAAGCTCTTGTTCGTCGCGCCGCCCTCGATGATCACCGTGGTCTGCGCCATCGCCCGGCGGAGGCGGCCGAGCGCCTCGTCCCGGTCCCGGCCGTAGGCGATGATCTTCGCGATCATCGAGTCGAAGTCGGCGGGGATGGTGTCGCCCGCGCGGACGCCGGTGTCCACCCGGATGCCCGGCCCGGCGGGCAGGTCGAGCCGCGCGATGCGGCCGGGGGAGGGCGCGAAGTCGCGGTCGGGGTCCTCGGCGTTCAGCCGGGCCTCGACGGCGTGGCCGCGCTCCGGGGGCGGGCCGCCTTCGAGCCGTCCGCCGGACGCGACCCACAGCTGCGCCCTGACCAGGTCGAACCCGGTTGTGGACTCGGTGATCGGGTGCTCGACCTGCAGCCGGGTGTTCACTTCGAGGAACGCGAACAGCCGGTCGCCGGGGTGGTAGAGGAACTCGACCGTCGCCGCGCCGCGGTAGCCGACCTTGACGGCCAGCCGCTCGGCGGACGCCTTCAGCTCGGCGGCCTGCTCGGCGGACAGCACCGGTGACGCCGACTCCTCGATGACCTTCTGGTTGCGCCGCTGCACCGAGCAGTCGCGGACGCCGAGCGCCCACGCCGTGCCCTGGCCGTCCGCGATCACCTGGACCTCGACGTGCCGGGCGCCGGTGACCAGGCGCTCCAGGAACACGACGCCGCTGCCGAACGCCCGCGCGGCCTCCTGGCTGGTGCGCTCGTAGGCGTCGGCCAGCTCGTCCGCGCTCGTGATCACGCGGATGCCGCGCCCGCCGCCGCCCGCGGTCGCCTTCAGCATCAGCGGGTAGCCGATCTCGGACGCGGCGGCCAGCGCGGCGTTCAGCGTCTCGACCGCGCCGCGGCTCCACGGCGCGACCGGCACCCCGACCTCCTCGGCGATCAGCTTCGCGCCGATCTTGTCGCCGAGCCTGCGCATCGCCTCCGCGCTCGGCCCGACGAAGGTGACGCCGATCCGGTCGCACAGCTCCGCGAACGCCGGGTCCTCCGCGACGAAGCCCCAGCCGACCCAGGCGGCGTCGGCCCCCGTCTCGGCCAGCGCGCGCTCCAGCACCTCCAGATCGAGGTAGGGGCGGGCGGACGCGGGCCCGAGCTCGTAGGACAGGTCCGCCTCGCGGACGAACGTGGCGGCGCGGTCGACGTCGGTGTGCAGCGCGACCGTCTCGATCCGCGTCCCGGTCTCCGCGGCGATGTCCCGTACGGCATGGATGAGGCGCATGGCGGCCTCACCGCGATTGACGATGGCGACACGACTGAACAACGGACCGAGCCTTCCTATAGACCACGATGTCGGCGCCGGGACACGGGGGACCCCCGACCATGCTTACCCTCCCGCCTCGGGCCCCCGCGGCGCCATGTCGGAGACGTCGCATGCTGAGCGGCCCGAGTTGTGGGAATCGTGCAAAGGGTTTAGCGGCGCTCAAGGCTCACTCGGGTCGTGTCAGGAATTCCGCCAGGTGGTGCAGCAGCCGGTCCACGTCCTCGGTGTTGTTGTACGGGGCCAGGCCCACGCGCAGGCCGCCGTCGTCTCCCAGGCCCAGCCTGCGGGACGCCTCCAGCGCGTAGAAGGACCCGGACGGCGCGTCGACGCCGCGTTCCGCCAGGTGGCGGTAGGCGTCGGCCGTGCTGCGCCCGTCGATGGTCAGCAGCAGGGTGGGGGTGCGCTCGGCCGCCCGTGAATGGACGGTGACCTGACCGAAGGCGGACAGCCCCTCCTCGATCCGGAGCCGCAGCGCGTCCTCGTGCCGTTCGAGGGCGGCGAATGCGGACGCCAGCCGTTCGCGGCGCGTGCCTTTGTCGTCCGGGCTCAGCGCGGCGAGGAAATCGACCGCCGCGCGGGCCCCGGCGAGGAATTCGTAGGGGAGCGTGCCGAACTCGAACCGTTCGGGGACGGCGTTCGTCGAGGGCAGCAGCTTGTCCGGCCGCAAGGTCTCCAGAAGGTCCGGTCGGCTTGCCAGGACGCCCATATGGGGGCCGAGGAATTTGTACGGGGAGCAGGTGAAGAAGTCCGCACCCAGTTGTTCGACGTCGACGTGGACGTGCGCGGCGTAGTGGACGCCGTCCACGTAGAGCAGGGCTCCCGCGTCGTGCGCCGCCCGCGCGATCTCCCTGATCGGCGGCCGGGTGCCGATCAGGTTGGACGCGGCGGTGACCGCGACCAGGCGCGTCCGGCCGGACAGGACCGCGCGGACGGCGTCGAGCCCCAGCTCGCCGGTCCCCGGATCGAAGTCGGCCCACCGCACGACGGCCCCGGCGCTCTCGGCGGCCTGGACCCACGGGCGGACGTTGGAGTCGTGGTCCAGGCGCGTGACGACGATCTCGTCGCCCGGCGACCACGTCTTGGCGAGGGTCCGGGAGAAGTCGTAGGTCAGCTGGGTGGCGCTGCGCCCGAAGACGATCCCGGACGGGCGCGCGCCGAGGAGGTCCGCCAGCGCCTGCCGGGCGTCCGCGACGATCATCTCGGCGTTGCGCTCGCCGGGCGTGACGTTCCCCCGGTTCGACAGGGGCCCGAACAGCGCCTCGGCGATGGCGTCGATGACGGGAAGCGGCGTCTGCGTGCCGCCGGGCCCGTCGAAATGGGCGGCCCCGGCCTTCAGCGCGGGGAACTGCGCCCGGACGGCGCCGACGTCATAGGACGATTCGCGGGTCAATGCGGGACTCCTTCTGCTTCATTGAGGTCTGTCGGTAGGCGTCAGTAAGGTCGGGGACATGTCGCGCCGACGTTTCGAGCACGCTATGCAACGTATGCGGGCCGGTGAGCCGCGGGTGCGGGAGGACGCGTTCGACTTCCTCCGCGAGCACGCCGACGCCTACGTCGGCGACCTGATCACGGAGTTCGCCGCCGAGCGGGACGATCACGGCCTGCGCTGCCGGCTGCTCGAACTCATCGCCGAGGCCCGGTCCGCGAAGGCGCTGGACGTGTTCCGCGACCAGCTGGAGGGCACGGACGAGTCGCTCCGCTTCTGGGCGGTCCGCGGGCTGGAGATGCTCGACAGCCGCGAGGCCGACAAGGCGCTAGACGAGGCGCGCGACGGCGGCTGGATCTCCTGACACCGGATCTCCTGACACGGGGCTGACCGCCCGTCCATACCCCTCGTAAGCAGGCACGTTGTCCCAGCGGGTCTTGTGCGCCCAGGCTCTGCATGCGATATTGGAGCCAATATTGGGAAGCAATCCCGCACCGGGAGGCGCCGTGGTCCTGACGGGGAACGAGCCGAGCCCGCTGGCCGGCCTCCGGGTCGTGGACCTCAGCACCACGTTCATGGGGCCCTACTGCGCGATGCTCCTGGCCCAGTGGGGCGCCGACGTGATCAAGGCCGAGGCGCCCGCGGGCGACGTCCTCCGCTACGTCGGCGACGCGAAGGTCCCCGGAATGGGGCCGATATTCCTGAACGCGAACCGCGGCAAGCGCAGCGTGGCGATCGACCTCAAGGACCCCGCCGCGATGGACGTCTTCACCCGCCTGGTCGAATCGGCCGACGTGCTCGTGCACAATCTCCGTCCGCGCGCGGTCGCGAAACTCGGCCTGACGCCTGAGCGAATGCTGGAGTTGAACGGGCGGCTGGTCTATTGCGCCTTCCGCGGATTCGGCTCGGGCGGCCCGTACGAGAATCGTCCCGCTTACGACGACGTCATCCAGGGCGCTTCGGGCATGGCGGCCGTGCAGGGCGTGAACGGCGAAAGGCCCGTCTACTGGGGCTCGGCCGCCGCCGACAAGACGATGGGGATATTCGGCGCCGCCGCCGTCCTTGCCGCGGTCCACGGCCGGACGGTCACCGGACGCGGCCGTGCGATCGAAGTGCCGATGTTCGAGTCGATGGCGTCGTTCATGCTGCTGGAGCAGCAGGGCGGCTGGATCTTCGATCCGCCGAGCGGCCCGACCGGCTATCCGCGCACGGAGTCCCCGTACCGCAAGCCATTCCGCACCAAGGACGGCTACCTCGCCGTAATGGTCTACACCGACGAGCAATGGCGGTCTTTCTTCACCGCCATCGGCGAACCGGCGCTCGCCGACGACCCGCGCTACCGCACCATCGGAACCCGCACGGTGCACATCGACGATCTGTACTCGTTGATGGACGCCCACCTGACCCGGCGCACCACCGCCGAATGGCAGGAGGTCTTCGAACGCGCGGATATCGCGTCCAGCAAGGTCAACGCCATTCAGGACCTGTTCGAGGACGAGCATCTCGTCGCGACCGGCTTCTTCGAATCTGTCGACCACCCGTCCGCCGGTCGGCTCCGGATGGCCCGGTCCCCCGTCGACATGGGCGACCGCGCCACGGCCGCGCTGCGCCACCCGCCGCGTCTCGGCGAGCACACCGTCGAGGTGGCGCGCGAGCTCGGCTACGACGACGCGGCGATCGCCGGCCTGGTGGGACGCGGCGCGCTGGTCGCCGCCGGGGAACCCGCGCAAGCCTCTGGCCAGGCACAAGCCCCTGGCCCGACGCAGGCCGCGGCCCGAGCAGAGGAGGGACATGCCCCACTCCAGTAAGGCCCACTGGCAGTCGCTGTTCCGCGGGGAGCCGGTGCCGGACATCCCCCCGGCGCGGTCGGTCGAGGAACTGGTGAGCAGGCGCCGCGCGCCCGCCCCAACCGCGCTCTCCGAGGACGAGGCGGCACGCGTGCTACTCCACGAGAACGTCGAACTGGGCGGCCTCGACACCGAGCTCGCGGCGGAGATCTACCAGCCCCGCCGTCCCGGGCCGCATCCCGTGCTGATGTACGTCCACGGCGGTGGCTGGTACGCCGGCTCTCCCTCGATGGACCGGCGGTACTGCGCGTCCATCGCCGCGGAAGGGGTCCTCGTGGTGAGCGTGGGCTACGCGCTAGCGCCCGAGCACCCGTTCCCGCGCGCGCTTGAAGACTGCGTGTACGCGACGCGCTGGGCCGTGAAGAACGCGTCGTCGTACGACGGCGACCCGGCGCGGATGGCCATCGCGGGAAGCTCAGCGGGCGCGAACCTCGCCGCCGGGACGGCGCTCGTCCTGCACGGCTCCGGCCCCGGCAACGGCGTGCACGGCAACTTCCGCACGGACGTCCGCGGCGGTGATCTCGCGGGCATGCCGGTCGCGCTGAGCGGGCTCGTCCTGCTGTTCGGACTCCTGGACGCCCACCGGTGGATCTCCGAGCCGCGGTACTACGCGGGAGAGCCCGAGATCACGCTCGCCGCCTACCTCGGCCCGAACTTCACCGGACGGCTCCGCGACCCCCTGGTCAGCCCGGTGCACAGCCCGGAGCTGCACGTCCTGCCCGCCGCCTACATCTCCTGCGGCGACGAGGACGCCCTGCTCGGCCACTCGCTCGCCATGACCGGGCGCCTCGCCGACGCGGACGTGCCGGTGACGCTGTCGGTCGTCCCGAACGCCGACCACGAGTTCCTCAAGATCCCGGAGCGGGTCGAGGGGGCGCGGGCGGAGAACGAGCGCATCGTCCGCTGGCTGCGGGAACGCCTCGGCGTGACCGGCGACGACCGCCGGGCGATCGGCGGTGCGCCATGAGCATCGTCTCCATCGACGGCCTGACCAAGCGGTTCGGCGGCGTCATCGCCGTGGACCGGGTCAGCCTCGACATCGGCGGCGGCGAGTTCGTCGCGCTGCTCGGCCCGAGCGGCTGCGGCAAGACGACCACGCTCCGCTGCGTCGCCGGGCTGGAGTCGCCGGACGAGGGCACCATCCGGCTCGGCGCCGGAACCGTGGTCGACCGGTCGCGACGCTACGAGCTGCCGCCGCACAAGCGCGACATCGGCATGGTCTTCCAGAGCTACGCGCTCTGGCCGCACATGTCGGTCATCCAGAACGTGAGCTACCCGCTCCGCCTGAAGCGGCAGCGCAAGCAGGCCGCCCGAGCCAAGGCGATGGAGGCCCTCGAACTGGTCGGGCTGGGGAACTACGCCTCCCGGTCGGTGTCGGCGCTGTCCGGCGGGCAGCAGCAGCGCGTCGCGCTGGCGCGGGCGCTGGTCCGCGAGCCGAGCGTCCTCCTGCTGGACGAGCCGCTGTCGAACCTGGACGCCGCGCTGCGGACGCAGATGCGGGGCGAGCTGAAGCGCATCCACGAGCAGACCGGGTCGACCATGGTCTACGTCACGCATGACCAGGAAGAAGCGGTCAGCATGTCGGACCGGATCGCGGTCATGCACGACGGGCGGGCCGTCCAGATCGGGACGCCGCGCGAGGTGTTCGACAGCCCGTCCGCGCGCTGGACGGCGGAGTTCCTCGGCTACGAGAACATCCTGCCGGGCCTGGTCGGGGCCGCCGCCGACGGGCACGCCCGCGTGCGGCCGGACGGCTGGGACACGAGCCTGACCTGCACCCGCACCGCCGGGTGCGCGGCGGGCGACCGCGTCTGGCTCGCGATCCGGAGCACGGCGATCGTCTTCGACCACTCCGACTCTGTGGACCGCCCGAATCGGCTGGACGTGAAGGTGCTGCGCTCGACCTTCCTCGGCACCGCGACCGAGCACGAGGTCGACGCGTTCGGCTCGCGCCTGGTCGCCAAGCAGATCGTGGGCGGGGGCCGTCCCGCCGCGCCGCAGGGAGCCGACGCGGTCGTCTGGATCGAGCCGGACCAGATCGCGCTGATCCCGGCGAAGGACGAGCCCGCCACCGCTGAGCGAGCCGCCGCCGAGCTTGCCGCCGCCAAGGGACGGGTCTCGTGACGGCCGCGACCGGCATACGGACGCGCCCCTGGTTCACGGGCCGCCGCGCACCCGCCCTGATCCTGGTCGGCTTCGCGACGCTCCTGCTCGGCTGGCCCCTGGTCATGCTGCTCGTCGGCGCGTTCCGGAGCGCGCCGCCAGGGCAGAGCGGTTCCTGGACGCTGTCCGCCTTCCCCGACGTCTTCGGCGACGCCCGCACCTATGACGCCCTGCTGAACTCGATCCTCTTCGCCGTAGGCGCCACCGCAGTGGCCCTCCTGATCGGCGGATACTTCGCCTTTCTCTCCACGCGCACCACGGCACCGGGACGAAGCCTGATCACGCCGGTCATGCTGCTCATGCTCGCGCTCCCGACCCTGCTGTACGCCATCAGCTGGAGCCTGCTCGGCAACCCGGAAGTCGGCCTGCTCAACAAGCCGTTCGAGGCCCTTTTCGGCGCCTCCCCGCTGAACATCTACTCGTGGCCGGGGCTGATTTTCGTCCAGGGCCTGAAGCTTTCATCGTTCTGCTATTTCCTGCTGCTCGGGCCCGTTTCGACGCTGAACAGCAGCTACGAGGAGGCCGCTTTCACGTCCGGCGCGAGCCGCCGGCGGACGCTGTTCTCCATCGACCTGCCCTCCCTCGCGCCGACGCTGTTCGGCGTGAGCATCCTCGTCGGCATCTACTGCATGGGCACGTTCGACGTGCCGCAGATCATCGGCGAGAACGCGGGCATCGACACGCTGTCGACGCGCATCTTCTTCTACATCGCGGCGTCCACCCCCGCCCGCTATTCCGCCGCCAGCGGCATCTCGATGATCATGATGCTGGCGATGGTCGTGCTCATCTGGCTGCAATGGCGATATACGAGCAAGCGGAGTTTCGCGACCGTCACCGGAAAGGACTACGCGTCCACCCGGTGGGCGCTGGGGCGCATCGGATACCTCGGCACCGGCTCCATCGCCGTGCTGGCCCTGGTGGGGGTGCTGCTCCCGGCGTCGCAGGTGGTGCTGACGTCCTTCCAGAGCGTGCTGGGCATGTACAGCCGCTTCACCCTGGCGAACTACACCGCCGTGTTCGACGACCCGCAGACGGCCGGGGCCTTCCAGCTCACGCTGTCGCTGTCGGTCGCGGCGGGGCTCGTCACGATGGTGTTCGCGACGCTGCTCGTCTACGCGGGAGCCAAGACGAGCCGGCGGCTCGGCCGGTACGTCGACCTGCTGAGCCTCGCGTCGCTGGTGCTGCCGGGCGTCGTCCTGGCGGCGGCGCTGACCTGGGGCTACCTGGCCGTGGCCGGGCTGCGCCAGCTGTACGGGACGACATGGCTCTGCGTGATCGCCCTGGTGATCCTGCTGGTGCCGGTGGCGAGCCGGTCGGCGGCCGGGGCGCTGGTGCAGATCAGCGCCGACCTGGAGGAGTCGGCCCGCGCGTCGGGGGCGTCCGCGCTCCGCGCGTTCGGCGGGATCGTGCTGCCGCTGATGCTGCGCAGCTTCCTCGCCGGCTGGCTGGTGTGCAGCGTGATCATGGCCGGGGTGCTGGACGTCCCGCTGATGCTCCTCCCGGCGACGCACGCGAACGTCGCCACGCTGTCCTACAGCCTCTTCTACAGTTCGGCGGTGCCGACGCAGGCGTGCGCGCTGCTCGTGCTGCTGACCGTGCTGATCTGCGCCCTCGGGATCGCCTACCTCGTGCTCCGCTCCGCGGTGCTCACGGTGACGGCGGGCGCCGCCCGGAGAAACCCCGTCCCAACGTCGAGGTGAGAGTGCCATGACTGAATTCGGCTGGAGATCGGCGGCAGGCCCGGACCGCACCGGCGGCCGCAGGAGGGTCGCCGCAGGAGCCCGTCCGGGCGGCCGGCGGAGGGTCGCCGGTGCCGCGGCGGTGGCCGTGCTCTCGCTGACGACGGCGGCGGCGTGCGGCGGCGGAGTGGGGAAGGCGGAGGCGTCGAAGCAGTGCACGTCGAGCGCGTCCGGCGACACCGCGTGGGCGGGGAACGCCGAGAACGCCCGCGCGCTGGCCGAACTCTGCAAGAGCGCCGCGAAGGCGGGCCAGAACCAGGTGGTGGTCTACGGCGCGTACGCCGAGCTGTTCCGGCCGATCTGGCAGGACTTCACCAAGCGCTACCCGTCCATCAAGATCGTGCCGAAGGTGCAGCCGCCGGGGGCGACGGTGAGCGCCGTCCAGTCGGAGGTGTCGAGCGGGCGCCAGGTCGGTGACGCGCTGATGCTCGGCCTGGAGTCGGTGAGCGTGTCCGCCGACAAGGGGCTGCTCCAGCCGTTCGAGCCGGCGACCGTGGACGACCTGCCGAACCGCTACCGCGACTCCAAGCAGCGCTTCTACGTCCCCTACGGCGACGTCTACGGATTCATGTACAACAAGGACAAGATGTCCGAGGCCGACATCCCGAAGAGCATGGCGGACCTCGTCTCCGGCAGGCTGCGGGGATTCGTCCTGGACGACCCGGCCCTCGGCGTGATCAGCGCGCAGTCGCTGATGCCGATCTACAAGGCGAACAAGCTGACCCTCGACCAGATGCGCGGGCTGAAGCGCCACGGCAAACTGGTCGACTCCACCCGGCCCTACTACGACCGGCTGGTCACGGGCGAGACGACGGTGATGCCGTGGGCGTCCTACATGCGCCACCTGCGGAAGGAACAAGCCGGTGCTCCGGTCGCCTTCAAGGCAGTGCCGGGACTGTCGTCGCTTCTCTACGGCTCCTCGGCCGTCATCAAGGGAGCCCCGCACATGGAGGCCGCGAAGCTGTGGGCGTCCTGGATGCTCACGCCCGAGGCGCAGCGGCTGATCGCGTCCAAGGGCCTGAACACCCCGCTGCGGCCGGGCGTCGAGACTCCGGCGTCGTGGCCGGACTACCACGTCCTGGAGAACGCGATGCCGCAGATCGCGCCGGAGAACTTCAACCGCGTCCTCCAGGAGTTCCTGCAGTGGGCGAAGCCGGTGAACTCGTGATCCGGGACGAGCGGCGGAGGCGATGAGATGACCGTTCCCGAGTACGACGTGCTGATCGTCGGCGCCGGGTTCAGCGGGCTGAACGCGCTGCACCGGCTGCGCGGACGCGGGCTGCGGGCGAAGGTGCTGGAATCCGGCGGCGACGTCGGCGGCACCTGGTACTGGAACCGGTATCCGGGCGCGCGGGTGGACATCGAGAGCGTCGAATACTCCTACGCGTTCTCCGACGAATTGCAGCAGGAATGGCATTGGCCGGAACGGTACGCGGCGCAGCACGACGTCCTGCGGTACCTGCGGTGGGTGGCCGAGAAGCTCGATCTCCGCCGCGACATCGAGTTCGACTGCCGCGTGCGCAGCGCCGCGTTCGACGACCGCGCGGGCCTGTGGACGCTCACCGTCGACGACGGGGAGGACGCCGAGCCCGCGCAGCTCAGAAGCCGCTACTGCGTCATGGCGACCGGCTTCCTCTCCGCGCCGAAACTGCCGGACATCCCCGGTCTCGACCATTTCCGGGGCCGGTTGATCCACACCGGGGCGTGGCCGCACGACGACGTCGACCTCGGCGGACGGGTCGGCGTCATCGGCACGGCCGCGAGCGGCGTCCAGGTGGTCCAGTCCGTCGCGCGGACGGCCGAGCGGCTGACCGTGTTCCAGCGCAGCGCGAGCTGGGCGGTGCCGCTGCAGAACGAGCCGATGCCCGAGGCGTACGAACGGTTCGTCAAGGAGAACTACGCGGAGATCCGGCGCCTCGAACACACCACCAGAGGGCCGGGGATGGTGCTGGTCGGCAAGCGCGTCATGCTGCCGGAGACGCGCGGCGCGCTCGACCTCTCGGACGAGGCGCGCGAGGCGGCCTTCGAGGAGCTGTGGCAGGCCGGCGGCACGCACTGGGGACGGATCTTCCGCGACCTCGCGCGCAAGGAGGAGGCCAACGACGCGGTGCGCGGCTTCCTGGAGAGGAAGATCCGCGCGGTGGTGAAGGATCCCGACGTCGCGGACCTGCTCGTCCCGGACTACCGCCCGTTCACCCGGCGCCCGCCGGGGGAATCCGGCTATTACGAGGCGTTCAACCGTGACAACGTCGTCCTCGTGGACGTGAAGTCGGACCCGATCGCGAGCTGCGACGCCGATGGCGTGGTGCTGGCCAGCGGCGGACGGCATCCGCTCGACGTGCTCATCTGCGCCACCGGATTCAGCGGCGGGGCGGGGGCCGTCCTGCGCATGGACGTCAGAGGCCGCGACGGGCTTCCGCTGCGAGAACACTGGGCCGAGGGCGTCCGCACCCACCTGGGCATGATGACGACGCGATTCCCGAACCTTTTCTTCATCAACGGCCACCAGAGCCCGTGCGCCCATTTCTCGCCGCCGCTGCTGGCCGACTACCAATCGGAATTCATCGGACGGCTCATCGAGCACCTGGGAGACGGCGGGCCTCCGGTCGAGCCGAGATCCGATGCCGAGGACGCCTGGTCGCGCCACGTGGACTGGGTATACGAGCAGACACTCATCCCGCAGACCGACAGCTGGTGGATGTCGCGGATCGCCCCCGGCGCCAAACGGCAGGCGGTGGCCTATGCCGGCGGATTCACCGAATATCGCAAGTGGTGCGAACGCGCCGCGGACAAGCAGTTCCAGGAATTCGAGCGACGTTCCGGCGCCTAGGCCCGCCCAGGGCCGTCCAGGGCCGTCCAGGCCGCCGGGAACGAAGGGAGACACGACTCAGATGGCGATCGATCCAGGCGACTTCCTCGCCGTCGACGACCAGCTGGACGCCGACGTGCGCGCCGTCCGCGACACCGTCCGCTCGTACGCGGCGGCGGAGCTCGCGCCGCACGTCAGCGAGTGGTACGAGTCCGGAGGGTTGCCGATCGAGGCCGCGAAGGGGCTGGCGAAGCTCGGCCTGTTCGGCATGCACCTGACCGGCTACGGCTGCGCCGGGCTGAGCGCCACCGCCTACGGCGTCGCCTGCCGCGAGCTCGAAGCGGTCGACTCCGGGCTGCGCAGCTTCGTGTCGGCGCACGGATCGCTGGCGATGACCGCCGTCCACCGCTGGGGCACCGAGGAGCAGCGGACGACATGGCTGCCCGGAATGGCGTCCGGGGAGTTGATCGGGTGCTTCGGGCTGACCGAGGCCGAGGCCGGCAGCGACCCCGGCTCGATGCGGACCACCGCCGTCCGCGACGGCGGCGACTGGGTGATCAACGGCACGAAGATGTGGATCACCAACGGCACGTTCGCGGACGTCGCGGTCGTGTGGGCCAAGGCCGCCGACCCCGACGGGCCGGAGGGCGTTCGCATCCGCGGGTTCCTGGTCCCCACGGACACCCCCGGCTTCACCGCCGCCAAGATCGAGCGGAAGCTGTCGCTGCGCGCGTCGGTCACGGCCGAGCTGTCGCTGGACGAGGTCCGCGTCCCCGCCGACGCGTTGCTGCCCGGCGCCCGCGGCCTGTCCGGCCCGCTGACCTGCCTGAACGAGGCGCGCTTCGGCATCCTGTGGGGCGCGGTGGGAGCGGCCCGCTCGTGCTACCTCGAAGCGCTGCGCCACTGCTCCGCGCGGACGCAGTTCGGACGGCAGCTCGCGTCGTTCCAACTGGTGCAGGCGAAACTGGCGGAAATGGTCGTCGCGGTCAACGGCGCGGCGTTGAACGCGCTCCATCTCGGGCGGCTGAAAGACGCCGGCGAGATCGAACCGGAACAGATCAGTTTCGGTAAGCTGGCGAACGTCCGAGCCGCGGCTGAGGTCGCCCGTACCGCGCGGAGCCTTCTCGGCGGAGCCGGCATCACGCTCGACCACACCGTGATGCGGCACATGAACAATCTGGAGACGGTCATGACCTATGAGGGCACGGAGGAAATGCACATGCTCAGCATCGCGCGCTCCGTGACCGGTATCTCGGCGTTCCGGTAACGCGGAGAGCTCCCGAAATGGCCACCTCGACGTCCTCCGGTGCGGGCTCCGTCCGATGGGCGGTGGCGCGCATCCGCGAGATGATCACCGTCATGGAACTCCTGCCGGGCCAGCAGATCCGGCAGGAGGACATGGCGTCGCGGCTGAGCGTCAGCCGGGCGCCGATCAGGGAGGCGCTGGGAATCCTGCAGAGCGAGGGCGTGCTGGACTACCAGCGCAATGTCGGCTATTCGGTGAAACGGCTGACCGTCCAGGATCTCGAACAGGCGTATCTGATGCGGCGGGTGCTGGAAAAAGAGGTCATCACCGCCCTTCCGGATCTGACGGACGAGCAGCTCGAAGAGCTGGAGAATATCAACGGCCGCATCAAGCAGGCCGGTGAAGACGCCGATGTGCTGACCATTCAGCGGCTCAACAACGACTTTCACTTCTACATCTTCCGGGCGTCCGGCCTCGACCTGATCGTGGACGAGCTGCGCCGCATCTGGTCGCTGACCGAGGCGTACCGGTCGGTCTACCTCCACGAGGCCGAGGCGCGGGAGCGGATCGTGCACGAGCACGCGTCGATCGTCGACGCGCTCCGCCGCGGCGACCGGGACGCGGTCGTCGAGCTGTCGGACCAGCACCGCAGCAAGGTGCCGAGCCGGCTGGCCGCGGTCTTCCCCGGCGGGCGGGCGCGCACGCCCGCCGGCGCGGCGGAAGAAAGCCGACCAGAGCGCTAGGGAAATGGCGGCACCGTTTTACCCGCCATTGACCTTGAGGTTACGGGTCTGCCCGGAGATCGTCCGCGAAAAGTGTCATCTGCTGACCTCAGGGAATTAACCGCGATTTCTAGACCCGTACCGAGGGACGTTCGGCTCCGACCGGGAAAGGCTTGCCGGTTCCGGCCAAGCCGTTCTATGAAACGGGCTTTCAAGGGCGCCTTTCGGTTCGGCTAGAAGGGGCTCCCGCATGGGCGGTCGCGCTGCTGATCAGGACGGTCACGGCCCGGCGCTGTGGAAGATACGTCGCCGCCTCGACGATTCAACCCCGCACATCGAGGCCGAATTGACGCGAGACCGGACATTGGTTCACCCTTTCCGGGTGGAGCCGTGCCATGATTCGCATTTTCATCGCCGAGAGTGTAGGTCTCGTTCGCGGCGGACTCACCGCCCTTCTCGACGGGGTGCCGGGGCTGAAGGTCGTCGGCGCCGTCGATTCCGGCCAGAAGGTGCTGCGCGTCTGCCGCGAGTGCACCCCGGACGTCGCGCTGGTCGACATAGACCTGCCCGGCCAGGACGGGTTCACCGTGACCCGGGCGATGCACGATGAGCTGCCCGGGTGCGTCGCCGTCCTGATGGTCAACCGGCACCGGCCGGGCGACGTGCGGCGGGCGGTCGAGGCGCGGGCGGCCGGGCTGGTGCTCAAGGACACCACCCTGGACGACCTCGTCCGGACGATCCAGCGGGTGGCGGACGGGGAGCGGGTCGTGGACACCGACCTGGTCTTCACCGAGCTGTCCACCGGCCGCAGCCCGCTGACCGAGCGCGAGCTGGAGGTGCTCGACCTAGCCTCCCGCGGGGCCACCGCGGCGCAGATAGCCGCCGACCTCATGCTGGAGATCGGGACCGTCCGCAACCACCTGTCCCGCATCAACCGCAAGGTCGGGGCGAGCAACCGGGTGCAGGCCATCCGGATCGCCCAGGAGGAGGGCTGGCTCTGAGCCCGCCGAACCCGGTCCCGGCTCTGAGGCCGCCGATCCCGGTCCCGGCTCTGAGCCGGCCGTCCAGTGGCCGAGCAGGTCGCGGTAGAGCGGGGAGCGGCCCAGCAGCTCCTCGTGCTCGCCGAGGTCGGCGGACGACCCGTCCAGCACCAGGATCCGGCGGGCGCGCAGCGCGGAGCTCATCCGGTGCGCGATGACGATGAGCGTGCCGCCGGGCCGCCGCGCGAACGCCTCCTCCGCCGCGTCCTCGGCGGCAGGGTCCAGATGGCAGCCGGCCTCGTCGAGGATGACCAGCGGCGCGGGCGCCAGGTAGGCCCGGCCGAGCGCGATCAGCTGGCGTTCCCCGGCCGACAGGGCGGCCGGGTCGAGCCGGGTGGCGAGGCCGCCCGCCCGGTGGGTCAGCTCCTCCAGGCCGACGGCGATGACGGCCCGCGCGATCGCGGCGGGCGCGGCGTCGGGCGCGAGGTAGGTGAGGTTGTCGCGCAGGGTGCCGTCGAACACGTAGGCCTCCTGCGGGATGAGGACCCGGGCCCGCGCGTCGCCCGCCGGACGGCCGTCCACCCTGATCCGTCCGCTGCGGGGGTCCAGCAGCCCGGCGATGAGCGCGGCGAGGGTCGACTTCCCGATCCCGCTGGGGCCGACCACCGCCAGGTGCTCTCCGGGCGGGATGGTCAGGTCGAGGTCCCGGATGACCGGTTCGGCGGCGGGGCCGTAGGCGAACGTCACCGCGTTCAGCTCCACCGCCGGCCGCAGGACGGAGTCGCCGGGAGCGGCCTCCAATGGCGGGGCCGCATCGTCCGGGTCGCGCTCCGGCGCGCTCGTCTCCAGGATGCGGCCCAGCGTGACGGCCAGCCGCAGGCCGCTGCCGCCCATGCCGCGCACCATGCTCTCCAGCGCGGGATGCAGGCCGTGCAGGACGTAGGTCAGCGCGCCGATCAGCGTCCCCGCCGTGGCGCCCCGGCTCACCAGCCACGGCGCGGCGCCGAGGATCAGCAGCGCCGGGCCCCACCCGCCGATCGCGAGGGCCAGCGCCCGGACCGCCGCCATGCGCGCGACCGCCCGCGCCGCCGCGGCCTGCGCGTCGACCTCCGCGCCCAGGCCGTCCCGCAGGCCGCCCTCGCCGCCGCAGGCGACGACGTCGCGGAGCCCCTCGGCGAGGGCCGTGGTCCGCTCCGCGATCCGCTCCTCGCCGACGATCAGCCGGCGCTGCCGGACGGCCGCCGCGCCGAACACGGCGGTGAACAGCCCGAGCCCCACCGCCAGCGGCGGGACGACCAGCAGCACGACCTCCGGCATCAGCGTCAGCATCCCGGCCAGCGCCCCCGCCGTCGCGAACAGGAACCCCCGCAGGACGATGAGGATCCCGCCGAAGGTGTCCCGGACGATCTCCACCTGGTGGGTGAGCCGCGCGACCGCGCCCGCGTCGGGCCCGCCGCGCACCGACCGCCGCAGCCCCGCGCCCGCCACCGCCCGCACCAGCTCGTCGCGGAACGGCTCGACGATCTGCGCCAGGGGCCGGTAGAGCCGCTGCGCGCCGACGGCCCCGGCGACGGCGGCGGCGGCCAGCGCGGCGAGCCAACAGGCCGCGTCCACCGGGCGGTCGGCGCGGAAGGCGTCCACCGCCCGCGCGACGGCCTGCCCGAACACGATCGTCGGCACCGCCTCGGCCAGCGACCAGAACGCGAGCCGCGCCGTCGGACGCGGCCGCGCCCGCATCGACGCGACCAGGAGCCGGAGCAGCAGCCGGACGGTGCCCCGCCGGGAGGTCGTCGCGGCCTTCACGCGCCGCTCACCCCGAACACGGCGCGGTAGGCGGGGTCCCCCCACAGGACGCGGTGCGGGCCCTGCGCGCGGACGCGGCCGCCGTCGAGCCAGACCACGAGGTCGGCGCGGGCCGCCGTCCCGGCCCGGTGCGCGATGATCAGCCGGGTCCGGTCGCTGAGCGGGCCGAGCAGCGCCTCGGTGATCCGCAGCTCGGTCGCGGTGTCGAGGCTGGACGT
Organism: Actinomadura sp. 1N219; assembly: GCF_044326405.1. Classification (NCBI taxonomy): domain Bacteria; kingdom Bacillati; phylum Actinomycetota; class Actinomycetes; order Streptosporangiales; family Thermomonosporaceae; genus Actinomadura; species Actinomadura sp. 1N219. The sequence continues at coordinate 113,258 of NZ_JBIRAY010000014.1, forward strand.
GGCGTCGTCCAGGATCAGCAGCCGCCCGGCGTGCGCGAACGCGCGGGCCAGCCCGATCCGCTGCCGTTCCCCGCCCGACATCGGGACGTCCTTGAGCGGCGTGCCGTACTCCAGGGGCAGGCGGCGGATGAAGCCGTCCGCGCAGGCGGCCTCGGCCGCGGCGCGCAGCCGCCGCTCCGGCGGACGGTCCGGCCCGAAGGCGATCGCGTCCAGGACCGTGTCACCGAAGAGGAACGGGCGGTCGAACGCGTATCCGACCGCCCGCCGCAGTGCCTTCCGGCTGAGCCGGGGGAGCGGGACGCCGTCCAGGCGCACCTCGCCCCGGTCCGGGTCGGCGAGGCGTCCGGCGAGCGCCGCCAGCAGCGACTTGCCGGTGCCCGAGCGTCCGACCACCGCGACCGCCATGCCGCTCGGGATGACGAGGTCGAGATCGTGCAGGACGCCGCCCTTGGAGACACCGCGGAACTCCAGCAGCCCGTCGCCCGGCGGCAGGTCGCCGGTCCCGTGGGGCGGAGCGGGTTCGGCGAGGACCTCGGCGGCGCGCCGCGTCCCGGCGCGGGCCCGGCCAAGCCGGACCAGGTTCGACAGGACCGGTCCGAACCCGGCGGCGAGCCCCGTGTACTGGACGGCCGCGACGAGCTCCCCGGGACTGATCCGTCCGGCCATCAGCTCCGCGCCCGCCACGCCGACCACCGCCACCTGGAGCAGGAGGAGGGTGAGCAGCCCGCGCGCCGCGATCCTGCCCTGTGCGTCCCAGGTCTCGTGGCCCTCGGCCCGCAGTTCCGGAAGGGGTGCGAGGACGCGGGCCAGCTCCCGGTCGGCGGTCTTCGCGGCGGCGATCGTCCGGGCGCCGCCCAGCGCTTCGGCGAGGCGGGCGGCGATCGTGCCCTGCAACGCGAGGTAGCGGTGCACCGTCCGGGTGATGTCGCGGACGAACACGCGCAGCAGCAGCCCGACCAGCGGCAACGCGACCGCGATCGTCAGCGCGATCCGCCAGTCGACGACGGCGAGCACGGCGAGCGCGCCGACCGGCGGCACCGCCGCGACGACCGCCTGCGTCGCCGCCACCGGAGCCACCCCCGCCTCGGCCGCGCCCGTCACCACGCGGCTGGTCACGTCGCCCGGCCGGATGCGCAGCGCGGGACCTGCGGCCAGCACGCGCGCCACGAGCAGGCGCCGCAGCCAGGCGGTCGCGCGGGCCTGGCCGCAGCCCGTCGCCAGCTCGCTGAGCACCTCCGCCGTCGCGGACGCGACGATCAGCCCCCCGCACAGCAAGACCGCTCCATACGCACCGGAACCGCTGCCCCCGAGCGCGGCGTCGACCGCCCCGGCCATCGCGATCGGCAGGAACGTCGCGGCGACGGCGTCGGTCAGCGCGGCGGCGGCGAGCAGCGCGTTCCACCAGCCGCCGGTCCGTGCGGTGCGCAGCAGCAGCCGGTCCGCGTCCTGGAGACGCCGCCGGCGGTGCGAGACCGGGGACCGGGTGACGGCGCTGGATGCCATGACCACCTCCGAACGGGCCGCCCCGCGAACCGGGACGGCCCTTACGACCAGGGCGGCCACGACCCGGGGACCCGGGCCGTGGCCGCCGTCGAACGCTGGGCGTCAGCTGTCGCAGATCGTGACACTGGCCCGGCTACCGCAGTGCACGGAGAGGCTGCTGCGGCCAGGGTGATCGCTGTTCTCGACCGTCAGTCCCTGAAGGTCCATGAGCGCCATGTTCATTCACCTCCTTTCAGGCAGGGTTGTCGGGAGGAACCACCGCGGACGACTCCGCGGACGGCTCCAGATCGGCTCCGGTCGGCCGGTACGACGGCGGACGGCGGAGGAAGGGAAGCCCCACCGGCCGGTCGTGCAGGGCCGAGCCGACCGCGAGCAGCACTCCCGCCGTGCCGGTCCCCAGGTCCATGGAGAGCCGGTACAGGTGATCGCCGGGCGTGGCCAGCCCGTCGTCATAAGGGAGCGCGTGCCAGGCCAGGTCGCTGATGTGCCGCGCGACCCACGGTTCCGCCCGGTCGTGCCGGGCGAGGTACAGGATCATTCCGGCGCGGCCGGCGAACAGGCCGGCCTGCGCGTAGTAATGGGACATCGCCGCCAAGCGGATGCCGTCGCGCGCCTCGGCGAACTCCTCGTCCGACCGGTGCGCGAGGTACTCGTCGATCGCCAGGCCGATGCCGACGCTGCCGTGGTCGATGTAGGGCAGGACGCGGTGGCCGTCCTTGACCTGCAGGCCGTACTCGTCCTCGACGCAGCCCGCCAGGTCGCGGCGCAGCGCCTCGGCGGCGCGGTCGAGCAGGAACGGGTCGCCGGTCCGCTCGTACAACCGGACGAACATCAGCGCCGCGCCCGACGCGCCGTGCAGCAGGCCGGGCCGCGGCGGCGGCGACTGCCCCGGACGGTCGTCGACGATCTCCGCCGCCCGCCACGCCGCCGCGCGCAGCTCGGCCTCGCCGGTGAAGTCCGCAAGGTGATGCAGCACCAGCGCGTACCCGGGCAGCCCGCCGTAGAGGTCGTTGCCGAGCTTCTCCCAGGTCTCGCCGAGGCAGATCTCCGCCACGTCCAGCGCGGATTGGACGTGCCCGAACCCCGCGAGCACATATGCGGCGCCCTGGAGGCCGTCGTACAGCCCGAGCCCGGTTCCGCGCGGCGGATCGCAGGCATGGCGGGCGAGCCATTTCTCGTACTCGGGCCATCGGCCGAGCCCCGTCGCGTCGAGCGCGTAGAGCACACCGGCGGCGCCGTGCGCGAGGCCGAGCGTCGAGCCGAAGAACTGCTCCACGTCGCCGGGGAACAGCCGGTCGTCGCGGTCCGGGGTGGCGGACGCCAGCACGGCCCGGCTGAGCTCTCCCCGGACCCGAACCCAGCCCTGCGGGTCCGGGGAGAATTCGGGGGCCGGCCTCGCGGGCGACGCCGTCCGGGCGCCGCGGGTGATCTCCTCGACCGCCTCGTCCACGAAGGCCGGGGCGACCGGGAACCACTCCTTGATCACGTCGGCGAGCTGCCGGGCCTTGCCGCGGTGCAGCACGAACAGCGTGGTCATCGGCAGGAACAGGGCGAGCCGCAGGCAGGCCATGCTGTAGACGTCCACCTCGGCGCCGCGCCGGTCCGGCGGCGCCAGGAACGCCGGGCTGGCCAGGGTCTGCCGCCCGTTCTCCTCGGCCGGCGCGGCGGTCTCGAAGTCGATCAGCGCGACCGAGTCGTCCGGACGGACCATCACGTTGAACATGTGCAGGTCGTTGAAGACCACGCCGCGGCGGTGCATCTCCCCGACGACGCGCTCGACCCCCGCGTGCACCTTCAGCGCCCATTCGGTGTACTCCACGATCTTGTCGTGCGCCGGCTCGGGGTCCAGCAGCGGATGGCGTTCGGCGAAGAAGGTGTTGAGCGCCCTGCCCTCGATGAACTCCTGGACGAGGAAGTGGTGCTCCCCGAGCGTGAAGTAGTCGTGCACCATCGGCACGCCCTCGACCCCCGCGAGCTTCGTCAGGACGTCGCGCTCCCGCCGCAGCCGGGTGACCGCGTCGGCGTCGTCGGCGGCCAGCCCCGCGTACGGCCGCGCCTCCTTGAGCACGACCTTCTCGCCGGTCCGCGTGTCGACCGCCGCGTACACCCCGCCGCCGTTGGAGAAGTGCAGCGCGTTCTCGATGCGGTAGGGGAGGTCGTGGGTCGTCGTGGCGGTCCGGGCGGCGACGTGGGACTTCAGGCAGTCCGGGACCCGCACCCAGCCGGGCACGGTGAAGACGGGCCCGCGCCGGTCGGGCACCAGCTCGCCGTCGCCGTCCTCCATCGCCGCGACGAGCTCGCCGCGCTCGTCGAGACATCGCCGCTCCGCGAACCCGCCATAGCGCACGTGCAGCGGGCCGTCCCCGATGCGCAGGTCGCTGAGAATGTAGGGTCCCGGCAGCCCGGAAAGGAGCGGGCCGAGGTCGGCGAGAATGCGTTCGAGCTGCCCTTCGTCCGCCGGGTAAATGGTGACGAGCTTTCCGCTCGAACCGCGCGGCGCGTATTTCGCGTTGCGCATCCGCAGCGTTCCAGGGCCGCGCAGATGCTTGAACTGGATACCGCGTGGGACGCAGTACTTCCAGGTGTTCCGGAGCACCTCTTCGGCGCTGTCCGCACACCCTGTCACGTGCACTTTCCAGCCCTGCGGCGGTGTCCGGTCGTTGGGCGGGATGTAGACCGTCCACTCGTCGCCCGACACCAGTTCCCAGCCCTCGGGAAGGGCGCGGTGGGAAATCTCGTAATCGGTGTCACGCGTGACCGGAGGGGCGTCATAGAAATACCGGTCGGTGAGGCAGTAAAGCTCGTACTGCTTCCGCATGACCCGTTCCTCTCGTTCGCTCGAAGAGAAAGATTTCAGTTCAATGGGGTGCCGTACAAGTAATGGAAGTCACCGATACGCCGTTAAAACATGTCCGGCGGGCCGTGAATGAAGATCCGTGAACAGTGCACGGCCGTCTGGCCGCGGGGTGCTGCCGGGAAAACCTGGTGCGCGGGCCGGGGCCCGTGGGATACAACGCGGAGGTGGAGGAGCAACCGCTGCCCGGGGGCAGGCATGTGGGCGGGGTCCGCATCGGCGACACCGTCCACCGGCGGGCGAACCCGTGGACGCCCACCGTGCACGCGGTGCTGCGCCACCTGGAGGCCGCCGGTTTCGAGGGCGCGCCCCGGGTTCTGGGTTTCGACGCGCAGGGACGCGAGGTCCTGACGTTCCTGCACGGCGACACCATCGGCGAACGCCGCCCCTGGCCCGCGTGGCCGCATTCAGACGAGGCGCTCCGCCAGGTCGCGGCGTGGATGCGGCGGCTCCACGACGTCACGGCGACGTTCGTCCCGCCGGACGACGCGACGTGGCTCGCCGGCGCCTGGCGTCCCGGCCTGATCATCGGCCACCACGACGCCTCGCCGTACAACGCGGTGTGGAACGACGGAGGTCTCGTCGGCTTCGTCGACTGGGACACCGCCGCGCCCTCGCCGCGCGAGTTCGACCTGGCGCACCTGGCGCTGACCTGGGTGCCGCTGCACGCCCTGCGCGTCGCCGAGTTCCAGGGTTTCACCGCGTTCGAGGACCGGTCGCGGCGCCTGCACGTCCTGCTGGACGCCTACGGCTACGACGGCGACCGCACCGATTTCGCCGACGCCGTCGTCGGACGGGCCCGCCGCCAGGCCGCCGTCATCCGCCAGATGGCGCGGGGCGGCCAGACGTCGCTGCTGCGTTTCGCCGAAGAGCTGGACGAGGCCGTCGTCGAGGTCCAGGCGCTCCCGCCCTCGTTCTGGCGCGCCTGAAAACGGAACCCGGCAGGTCAGGCGGGCGGGTCGGGGGTGAGCTTCTCGCGGGCGAACCGCTCGACCAGCACGGGCACGAAGTCCCGGACGGGCCGGTCGTCGAACCGGCGGTAGACCGCGTCGATGACCTGGCTCACCTGCTTGGGCGGGTGGCTGCCGCCGAGCCTGCGGACGAGGCGGTCGGTCACCTCGCGCATGACGTGCTCCTCGCGCTCGACCGGGTTCCCGGACGGCGTCATCGCCAGGCCCCCGCGCCCCGGCGGCGGCTGCGGCATGAACTGCTCGGCCAGGTGGGAGTACCCGAGCGAGCACGGGCCCACCCGCGGCTGCACGGTGTCGAGCGTCGCCAGGTTGGCCTTGATGGCGACGCTGACCAGGGACACCAGCAGCGCGACGTCGTCGTCGCCGCCCAGCCAGACGCCCACCCAGCCGCTGCCGGGACGGGTGCGCACCGAGGCGCACTCCCGGAGCGGTTTGTGCAGGCGCCGGACGGACGGCCAGGTCAGATACAGCTCCGCCTGATCCCGTCCGTGCAAATGAAGGATTTGGTCGCCGCCGCACGCGAATGCCCGGCCGAAGCCGCAGCCGGCACGGCACAATCTCAGCGCCGGCCAGCCGTTCAGGTGCTCCACCACGCTCTCGGCCAGACAGGTCCCCAGGCCGTCGGTCCCGCCCATGCTCACAGCATCCAGCCCGACCGGCATGATCACTACCCGCCCCGCCTGAATCGTTACCAGAATGGTGGCCAATGCCACCATTCCCGGTCTCGGGGAATGGTGATCAAGGCACCATTTCCGCCGACCGCCGCGGCCGGTGGGACAACCGTCCCACCGGCCACGATCGGTGAATTCAGCCCCTTCTGTCCGGTTAGCCGGACCGGCCCGGCTTAGCCGGGCCCTGATAGATCGAATTGACCACGATCGGCCAGGTCTGCCGCGGCCAGCTCCGGAAGGTGATCTCGCTGCCCGCGACCGTGGCGCGGCCCTTGCCGACCTCGAACGTCGCGACGTTGGCCAGACCGTTCAGCGTTTCCGTCCCTGCGGCGTATCCGCTGGCCAGCAGGTCGCCGTCCGGATACTTCGACGCCACCTGACCGTCGCCGGTGAGCCTGTACGCCGCGTCCCGGTTGAACCAGACCGCGCCGGACTCCGGCATGCCCCAGGCCGCCGGGACCTCGGGGTCGTACGTCGCGCGCAGCAGCGCGCCCGGCGCGTTGAGCTTGGCCGGGTCGGTCGGGGCCGCGTTGTCGATCGGCAGCTTGAGGAGCTGCCGCGCGGTCTCCGACGCGCTGCCGATCGCGACCAGGTTGCCGCCGCCGGACACGTAGTCCGCCAGCTTCGTCCAGCCCTCTTCGCCGACGCCGCGCGCCCACCTGAACTCGGGCGGGTTCTTCGCCGGGTCGAGGCCGGTGACGATGGTGTTCCTGGAGACGCCGTCGGCCAGGACGATCGTGTCGTACTTCGCGGCCAGGTCGCCGTAGTCGTCGGCGGAGACGACCTTGTAGTCGATGCCGTAGGTGTCGAGCATCCACGTCATCCAGCCGCCTGGCATGTTGTTCGCGCCGCGGATCAGCCCGACCTTGGTGCCGGGCTTGAGCGTGAAGCCGTCCACCTTGGGCAGCTCGTCCGAGCCGTAGACCTGGAGGCCGGTGTCCGCCGACACGCCCTCCAGCACCTGCCTCGCCGCCGCCGTCGGCGGGACGACGACCGTGCCCGGCGCGAACGTCCGTCCGGCTGCCTCGAACTCCTTCGCCGACCGGAACGTCGGCACCGCGCCCTTCTGCAGGCGGGAGAGCACGTGCGCGACGCCGTACGACTCCGGCGCCACCAGGTAGGCGCCGCGCGGCGCCGCCGGCATCCGCACCGGCTGCGGCACCACCCGGCTGACCCGCTGCAGGGACGCGGTGAACGCCTGCTCGACGGGGTCGACGTCAACGCCGAGCAGCAGCCCGAGATTGTCGGTGGTCTCGCTGTACGGCATGATCAGCGGGCAGTTGCCGCACTTGCGCGCCGCCTGCTCCGGATACTTGTCGATCTTGAGGAGCTGGTCGATCCAGCGGCCGAGCGGCTGCCGGGTGCGCAGCACGTACGAGCCCGCCGCGTAGGTCTTCCCGCCCGCCGTGAACGGCGCCCTGGCCTGCTCGATCTCCACCCGTCCGAACTCGAAGATCCGCATCATCTCCAGCACCGCGAACGGGTCGCGCTGCCCGGCCGGGATCACGTACGCGTGCGGCGTGCCCGGCTCGACGTCCGGCAGCGCCACCCCGTTGCGGGTCGTCTGGTAGAGGTTGTTGAACAGCCACGACTCGGGGTTCTTCGCGACGTTCTCGATCCCCGCGTAGGCGGCGGTCTTCGCGTACGCGACGATCTGCTCCAGCGTCCAGGTGTTCTTGTCGTACGGCTGGAGCATCCGCATCGATCGGTTCTGCGAGCCGAGCGGCTTGCCGTCCGACGAGGTGTACGGGTACGCGAGGTCCCGCGCGCTGGCGATCTCCGTGAGGAACAGCGACGTGCCGAGGAACGTCGAGAAGCCCATGACGTCGGCGTTCCAGAAGATGCCGTACGCGTCGTCGCTGCCGACGCCCTTCTTGCCCTCGGCGGTCAGCGCCCGCGCCGCCTCCTGCCCCTGCAAGGTCGCCGACTGCAGCGTGATCGGGTCGATCCCGCTGCCGAGCGGCTCGTCGTAGGGCGGCGTCCACAGCCGCGGCCCGGTCGTCCCGGCCTGGTGCATGTAGTGCCCGACGACCGGACGGTACGTCTGCTCCAGCCGGACCCGCGTGCGGATCTCCCGCTGCGTGAACATGAACCAGTCGCGGTTGTCGTCGTGCCCGACGTACTTGTGGTACAGGTCCGGGTAGACGCGGTTGTACTCGGTTCCGGCCGTCTTGTTGAAGTGGTCGACCACGAGGTGCTGGCCGTCCGGGTTGCCGGACGGGATCACCATCAGCACCGCGTTGTCCAGCACGTTCTCGGTGTAGTCGGAGTCCTCGGTGGCGAACCGGTGCACGATGTCAACCAGCGCCTGAGTGTTTCCGACCTCGGTGGAGTGCAGGGTTCCCTCAAGGAGGTACACCGGCTTGCTCCGCTCGGACAGCCGCCGGGCCTCCTGCTCGGAGATCCCGCGCGGCTCGGCGAGCCGCTGGTTGTCCCGGACGATCTGGTCAAGGTTCCGCAGGTTCCGCGGCGAGCTGACGAAGAGGACCGGATAGTCGTTGCCCATCGTCGTCTTGTCCGCGACCTGGTAGGTCACCCGGTCGGACTTGTCGGCGACGAGCCGGAAGTACTGCTTGATCTTGTCGAACCCGGCGAGCCTGCCGGTCGTGCCCATGGCGAACCCGAAGTAGCTCTGGGGCGCTGGAATGTTCCTGGCCTGCGCATTACGGCTCACCGAGGAGCCCGCGCCGAACGCGTCCGCGTGCAGAGGCACGCCGACGAGCATGACGAGGGCTACCAGGGCGGCCGCCGCGCGGGATGTGACCCGCGACAGCATCCGGTCTCCTGATGAGTGAGGGGGACGGGACACTGATCGATCAGTTGTGACCAGCGTGAATGGCCTTCGACGATCAGTCAATGTCTTGATCGTCTCGTACCCCGTCCGTTACGCCCGGTAACAGCCGTCCGGCCCGCCCTGCCGAGGCCCCGGCGGGTCAGACGTCGCGGCGGATCAGGGCGGCCGTGATGGCGACGAAGACCAGGAAATAGGCGATCAGGACGGCGGTGGCGGGGGCGCCGGCGAGGTTGTCGACCACGCCGGGGGCGCCGCCCGATGACACGGGTTCGGCGCCGAGGGACGCGGCGGTCGAGCCCGCGGCGGTGCCGGGAAGGACGTCGGTCACCGGACGCAGCCAGTCCAGCAGGGACGAGACGGCGCGCAGCAGGTTCTCCACGGCGAGGGTCCACACCAGGCCGAGGGCGACGCCGAGGGCCGGGTTGCGGGACAGGGTGCCGACCGCGAGGCCCGCCGCCGTCCACACGGCGAGGATCAGGACGCCGCCGCCGAGCGCGCGGGCCAGGTGGCCGAGGGCGGGGAACGCGAGGTCGCGTCCTTCGGCGGCGGCGAGCGCGGACGCCAGGCCCAGATCGACGGCGAAGGTCGTGAGCACCACGGCGACGGCGATGCCGGCGAGGGCGTTGAGGGTGCCGGCCAGGACGGTCAGGCGGGCGGGGCCCTGGGTGAACGCGGCCTTCCAGGTGCCCCAGGCGTAGCCGCTGCCCGCGGCGAGGGCGCCCAGGGCGAACGCCATCGCGCCGCCGAACATCGGCATGCCCGCGACGACGGCGACCGGGACGCCGTCCGGCATGACGTCCGCGAGCAGCTTCCGCGGGTCGGCGCCGTCGTTGGCGAAGCCGCCGCCGTTGCGGTACGAGAGGTAGGGGAAGACGTAGCTGAAGGTGACGTTCAGCAGGAGCCAGGCGCCGGCCAGCGTCCACACGGCCGGCCACCGGCGCAGGCGGAGTAGTTCGGCGCGGGTTCCGGCGGTCAGGGCGGTCATCGTCGGTCCTCCTTACCTGTCGTCATCTCGAAGAACACCTCTTCCAGGGAGCGTTCGACCGGACGGATCTCGTGGACGTCGACGCCCGCCGTGACCAGGGCCCGGGTGACCTCGGCCGCGCGGCCCGGGTCGATGCGCAGGTAGAGGGCGCCGTCCTCGACGGTGGGCTCGGCGTCGCCGGCGAGCCGCGCGGTCACTGACAGCGCCGTGTCGATCGGGTCGGCGCGGACGCGCAGGCGCCCCGCCCCGCGCAGCTCGCGGACGGTCGACTCCGCGACCAGCCGCCCCTTGTCGATCACACCGACGCGGTCGCAGATCTCCTGCACCTCGCTCAGCATGTGGCTGGATAGCAGCACCGTGTGGCCCGCTGAGGCGAGGTCGGTGAGCAGGCGGCGCATGTCGTCCATGCCCGCGGGGTCGAGGCCGTTGGTCGGCTCGTCGAGGATCAGCAGGCTGGGCTCGCCGAGCAGCGCCGCGGCCACGCCCAGCCGCTGCTTCATGCCGAGCGAGTAGGTCTTGAACGGGTCGCCGGCGCGGGCGGTGAGGTCGGTTCGTTCCAGGGCGCGTCCTACGTCGTCTTCGCCTAGGCGGCGGTAGCGGGCGAGCACGCGCAGGTTGTCGCGGCCGTTGAGGTACGGGTAGAAACCCGGGCTCTCGATGAGCGCGCCGACGCCGCGGTTCGCCGGTGGTGTCCCGGCGCGATGCCCGAGCACGGTGGCCGAGCCGGAGCTCGGCCGGACCAGCCCGACGATCATGCGCAGGGTGGTCGTCTTCCCTGCCCCGTTGGGGCCGAGGAAGCCGTACACCTCGCCGCGCCGCACCGTGAGGTCCACCGCGTCGACGGCGAGGTGCTCGCCGTAGCGCTTCGTCAGGCTGTGGGTGCGGACGGCCACTCCCGCATCCGGCTGGACGGCGGTCCCGGTGGATTCGCTCATGCGTCCGATCGTCGCGGGACGGTCGGGGGCGGGTCGTCCTCCTGGGGGCGGCACCGCGCGTACGCCGAGCCGCGTACGTCCGTCCACCGTCCGTCCACCGTCCGTTCGCGCGGGGCGGCCGCGAGCTACAGGCCGGGTGGGCGGACCGGCGGGACGAGGCCGGACAGCATCGCGAACACCACCAGCTGGGCGCGGTCACGGGCGCCGAGTTTCGCCAGGGCCCGGCCGACGTGCGTCCGGACGGTCTCGGTGCTGATCGTCAACCGGTCCGCGATCTCGTCGTTGGACATTCCGGTGGTCACCCAGGAGACCACCTCGCGTTCCCGTTCGGTCAGGTGCTTGATGCCGGGGTGCGGCGACATGCCGGGGCCGCGGCGGGCGAACTGGGCGATGACGCTGCGGGTGATCGACGGCGACAGCAGCGAGCCGCCCTCGGTGACGACCCGGATCGCGCGCAGCAGTTCCGCGGGCTCGGCGTCCTTGAGGACGAACCCGCTCGCGCCGTGCCGCAGCGCCTCGAACACGTACTCGTCCAGGCCGAACGTGGTGAGCATGACCACCCTGACCTCCGCGAGGGCGGGATCGGCGGTGATCTCGCGCAGCGCGGCCAGGCCGTCCAGGCCGGGCATCCGGATGTCCATCAGCACGACGTCCGGCCTGCGGGCGCGGATGACCTCCAGGCCGGCGCGCCCGTCGGCGGCCTCGCCGACGAGCTCGGCGCCGGGTTCACCGCGCAGCAGCGTGCGCACGCCGACCCGGATCAGCGCCTGGTCGTCGATGACGACGACGCGGATCGTGCCGCTCATCGGCGGTCCCCGTCCAGCGGGAGCCGGGCCTGGACGCCGAAGCCGCCGTCCGGGCGGGGGCCCGCGGTGAGGGTGCCGCCGAGTGTCTCGGCCTGCCCGCGGATGCCGCGGATGCCCAGGCCGTTTCCGGGCGGGGCGGACGGGTCGGCGGCGCGGGGGTTGGTGACGTCGAGCAGCAGCGCTTCGCCGTCCCGCCGGATCCGGATCCGCACCGGCACCGCGCCCGCGTGCCGCAGGACGTTCGTCAGCGACTCCTGAAGGATGCGGTAGGCGACGGCGTCGACGGCGGTGGGCAGGCCGGTCAGGTCCGGCGCGATGTCGGTGTGGACGGTCACCCCGCCCGCCCGGACGCGCTCGGTCAGCCGGTCGAGGTCGTCCAGGCCGGGGGCCGGGGCGCGGGCGGCGGCCGCCGCGTCGTCGCGGAGCCCGTCGAGCTGGGCCCGCAGGTTCTCCAGCGCCTCGCGGCTGGTGGCCCGCACCGCCTGCATCGACTCCCTGGCCTCCTCAAGATCACGGTCGAGGACGTGCAGCGCCACGCCCGCCTGCATCGCGATGGCCGCGAGCCCGTGCCCGATCGAGTCGTGCAGGTCCTGCGCCATCCGCAGCCGCTCCTCCGAGGCGACGCGGCGGGCCTGCTCGGCGTGCACCCCGGCGGCGGCCTGCCGCCGGACGCGGGACAGCGCCCCGGCCGCCAGCGCGACCGCGATGATCGCGCCCCAGACGACCGCGTCCCTGGACATCGGGTAGTAGCCCGATCCTTCGGGCACGCTCGCCGCGTCCCGGACCCGCTTGGCGAACAGGCTGACGATCAGCACCCCGAGGTCGGCGGCGGCCATCAGCGCGGCGCGCGGCAGCGGAAACCGGTCGGCGACCCCGTACACGGCCATGGGCACCGTCAGCATCACCGGGCCGAACGGGTACCCGGCCGCCAGGTAGGTCGCGACGAATGCCGTGTTGACCGCCAGGACGACGCCCGGACGGCGCCGCAGCGCGAGCACCAGCGCCGCTGCCGTCGCCATCGCGTAGCCGGCGGCGTCGGGGGAGCGGGCCGAGCCCGGCTGGAGTTCCGCGGCGGGGCCGGTCGCGATCAGCACGGCTGCGAGGAACGGGAGGCACACCCAGCCCTCGGCCGCCCAGCCGGGCCGGCGGCGCTCCGCACCGATCACCGTCGCGACGATACCGGGCGGGATCGGACGCGGGCGTCACCGTCTCGGCGTATGCCGTGGACGCGATCTCGCGTACGCGCGATGGCGCGGCAGGGCGGACGCGTCCGAAACGCGGAGCCCGACATGCTCGAAGCGATGAATCCGAGAAGCAGAATTCAGAGTTCGAGGCCGATGCGGCGGCTGCTCGTGGTCGCCACAGGGCTGGCCGCCGTTGCGGCGTCCGGCGCGGTGTTCGCCGTCGCCGACGCGAAGGTGGACGGCGCCGTCGTGCGGACCGCGGACGGTGCCGTGCGCGGCACCGTGGCCGCCGATCACCGCAGTTTCCTCGGTGTCCCGTACGCCGCCCCGCCCGTGGACGATCTGCGCTGGCGGGCGCCGCGTCCGGCCGAGCCCTGGCAGGGGGTTCGCGACGCCACCCGTCCCGGACCCGTCTGCCCGCAGCTCGGGGGAGGGGACGAGGGGGAGCGCCAGGTCATCGGCAGCGAAGACTGCCTGTCCCTCAACGTGCAGACTCCCGTCGCGGCAGGGGCGGCCGGACGGCTCCCCGTGATGGTCTTCCTGCACGGCGGCGGGTTCGTCAACGGCTCCGGCGCCACCTACGACCCGTCCAGGGTCACGGCGCAGGGGCAGGTCGTGTCCGTGACGGTGAACTACCGGCTCGGCGCGCTCGGCTTCCTCGATCACCCGTCCTTGCCGGACCCCCAGGCCGGGAACTTCGGGTTCGCCGACCAGCAGGCCGCGCTGCGCTGGGTGCGGCGCAACATCGCCGCGTTCGGCGGAGACCCCGGAAACGTGACGCTCTGGGGCCAGTCGGCCGGGGCGCACAGCGTGTGCGCGCAGCTCGCCGCGCCCGGCGCACGCGGCCTGTTCCACAAGGTCATCGCGCAGAGCGGCCCGTGCGGCAATGACGTGCTGTCCCGTCCGGTGGCGCGGCGGCGTGCCGTGTCCACCGCGCGCGACCTGGGCTGCGGCGTCGCGGCGGACGCGGCGCGGTGCCTGCGCCGCCTACCGTTCGAGCGGCTCACCGGCATCGGGCAGGAGAAGGTGTTCACCGTCCACCGCGAGGTCGCCGAGATGCCGTGGCTGCCCGTCGCGGGCACGCCCGCACTTCCGCTCCAGCCGCCGGACGCGATGCGCCTCGGCGTCGCGGCCCGCGTCCCGCTGCTCCACGGCGGCACCAAGGACGAGATGCGGCCCGCCGTCGCCGCCACCTACGACCGCACCGGGAATCCCGTCACCGCCGAAGACTATCCGCAGATCCTGCGGGACATGTTCGGCCCCGCGAAGGCCAAGGCGATTCTCGGCCAGTATCCGCACGACGAATACCCGTCCCCGAGTCTGGCCCTGGCGACGTTGCTCACCGACTACGGCGGGATGCTCGGCGCCTGCGCTCAACTGCCCGCCGCGGACGCACTGGCCCGGCGAGCACCCGTGTACCTCTACGAATTCGCTGAGCCTGACGGCCGTCCCAGCGACTTCCCCTACGGCGCCGCACACGGTGTGGACATGCCCTACTTCTTCACCACCCCGTTCCAGCCGCCGCCCACCACAGGCCCGCAGAAAGAGCTTTCGACGAAGCTGATCGGACACTGGACCCAGTTCGCGAAGACGGGAACTCCGGGCAGCGGCTGGGCATCGTACAAGGACGGCACGACCCTGCAATTCACTGCCGAACGAACCCGCTCGATCGACCTGGCCGCCGAACACAATTGCCGATTCTGGCGCGCCATCACCTGACCGGAGGGACGCATGGCGCCGGCGGTGCTCGGCCTGATCATCACGTTGGGAATCGCGGCCTTCGCGAACGGCAGGCTGCGCGCGACGCGCACGAAACTGCGCGGCCTGCCGAATGCGAAAGGGCAAGTGGTGGGGCACCGCAAGCATGAGCGCGGCACCGGCCCGGCGCCCACCCGGTATGCGCCCGTCGTGGAGTTCGCGGACGCGGACGGGCGGCCGGTCCGGGGCGAGTCCGGCAACTTCACCAAGTCGCTCGGACCCGAGGTCGGGACGACGGTGACCGTGCTGTACGACCCGTCCGATCCGTCCGACCCGGCCAGGATCCACGTCGCGGGACGCGACACCGGCGAGATGGAAAGGTTCTTCTTCGGCGCTTCTCTCGTCCTGGTCGGAATCGCCGTCGCGGGCCTGATCGGCACGCTCCTCACGAGCTGACCGCCGCAGCCCACCGCCGGCTCCGAGCGGTCAGGGACGGACGAGGACCTTGAGCGCCTCGCGGTCGTTCATCGCCCGGAACCCGGCGGGCACGTCGTCCAGGCCCACCGACAGGTCGAACATCGCGCCCGGCGCGATCGTGCCGTCGAGCACCTCGGTCAGCAGTTCCGGGATGTACCGGCGCGCGGGGGCGACGCCGCCGGTGATGGTGATGTTGCGCATGAAGACGTCGAAGTCGAGCCGCGCCTCGGCGTACTGCGGGACGCCCACCCGGCTGATCGTGCCGCCGTCGCGGACGACGCCCAGCGCCGTCTCGAACGCCGCCGCGTTTCCGACGCATTCCAGCACGTGGGGCGCGCCGTCGCCGCCGGTCAGGTCCCGGACGGCGGCCACGGCCTCCGCGCCCCGCTCCGGCACCACGTCGGTCGCGCCGAACCGGCGGCCGAGGTCGGTGCGGGCGCGGTGGCGGCCCAGCAGGACGATCCGCTCGGCGCCCAGCCGCGCGGCCGACAGCACCGCGCTCAGCCCGACCGCGCCGTCCCCGATGACGGCCACGGTCGACCCCTTCCCGACCGCGGCGGTGACGGCCGCGTGGTGGCCGGTGGGAAGGACGTCCGACAGCGCCATCACCGAGGGGATCACCGGGTCGTCGGCGCCGACCGGCAGCTTGATCAGCGTGCCGTCCGCCTGCGGGACGCGGGCCGCCTCGCCCTGCCCGCCGTCCAGGCCGTTCATCGCCCAGCGCCCGCCGTTGCGGCAGGAGCCGTGCAGGCCGTCCCGGCAGAAGTCGCAGCTGTTGTCCGTCCAGAGGAAGGGGACGAGCACGACGTCGCCTCGCTTCACCGAACGGACGTCGGCGCCCGCGTCCTCGACGACGCCCATGAACTCGTGGCCGATGCGGAGGCCCTCGGCCACGGGCTCCATGCCGCGGTACCGGTGCAGGTCGCTGCCGCAGACGCAGGCGCGGGTCACCCGGACGATCGCGTCCGTCGGCGCCGCCAGGACGGGGTCGGGCACGTCCTCGACGCGGACGTCGCCCCGGCCGTAGATGAGGGTGGCTCG
Source organism: Actinomadura sp. 1N219 (assembly GCF_044326405.1). Taxonomy (NCBI): domain Bacteria; kingdom Bacillati; phylum Actinomycetota; class Actinomycetes; order Streptosporangiales; family Thermomonosporaceae; genus Actinomadura; species Actinomadura sp. 1N219. The sequence goes on from NZ_JBIRAY010000014.1 coordinate 129,177, forward strand.
CATCTGTTGATCACTCCTTCGGATCGGCGGGATCGGCGGGATCGGCGGGGTCGGCGGGGTCGGCGGGGTCGGCGATGGTGGCGCCGACCAGGTCGCGGACCGGGCGGCGGTCGAGGTCGAGGACGATCGCGATGAACGCGTCCAGCCGCGCGGGCGGCAGCGGCGTCTCGGCGACCATGGCGCGCAGCCGGGCGGCGGTCTCGTCCCGGTCCCAGTTGAACGTGGTCTCGTCGGGGGCGAACTCGCCGGTGCGCGTCCCGTCGTCGCGGGTGGTCACGGTGATCCGGCAGCCGCCCTGCGGGACGTCGCCCGCGGCGGCCACCGTGATCCGGCGGGTCAGGTCCATCAGGGCGGGGTCGCCGAAGCCGGTCAGGTCGTCCAGCTCGATGCCGCCGTCGCGGAGGGCCACGGCCAGACAGTACGGCAGGCTCATCAGGGTGCCGCCCACGTCGCGGAACGGGCCCTGGGCGTCGATGCCGGGGTAGGCGGCGTCGTCCGGCGACAGCTCGGCGGTGACGGACGCGACGTCGTCCGCCTTGATGCCGTGGCGGCGCGCCAGCCCGGTCAGCACGGTGACCGGGACCTGGTTGATCGCGCAGACCGGGTACGGCTTGTAGGTGACGCGGCGGATCCGCCAATCGTCGCCGAGCCGCTCCGCCTCCGGCGCGTCCTCGATTCCGGAGAAGGCCCGCAGGTGCCCGGCGTTTCCGTCGAGCGCGTCCGGCGCGCCGGTGACGCCGCGCGCGGCGAGCAGCGCCGCGACCATGCCGTTGCGGCTCGCGGCGCCGACCTGGTAGCGCCACTCCTGGGTGCCGGCGAGCCACGTCTGGTTCGTCCCGCCGCCGAACGCCGCCGCGAGACCCAGCGCGGACACCGTCCGCCCGGCGTCGAGGCCCAGCAGCCGGGCGGACGCGGCCGCCGCCGCGAGCGGCCCGTAGACGCTGGTCGCGCGGAACCCGCGGGCGGTGGACGGCCCGGCCCGCCCCTCCGCGATGGCGGACGCGGCCTCGTACCCGGCGATCATCGCGGTCAGCAGGTCGCGTCCGTGCAGGTCGGCGCGGTCCGCGAGGGCGAGCAGAGCGGGCAGCGTCGTGGATCCCAGGTGGACGGACACCGAGACCTGGGTGTCGTCCTGCGTCCGCGCGTGGATGAGCGCCCCGGTCGCCAGCGCGCACGACTCGACGGTCACGGGCGTCCCGTCGACCGGGAGCCGCGCGCCGCGCGACGGGTCGCAGGCGCCGTGCTCCTTGGCGAACGCGAAGCCGGTCCCGGCGAGACGGTGCCCGGCGAGGCCGACGCCGAGGTCGTGCAGCAGCGTGACCTTCGCCTTCTCCACGACGTCGGCCGGGACGGCGGACAGGTCGAGGCCAGCGGTGAACTCCGCGATCCGTTCGGCAAGTGTCCCCTTCACGGCGCCGCTCCTTCTCCGGCGGTGTCGATCCTGGCGATGACCTGGCCCACGACGACGTCGGCGTCCTGGGCCACGAGCAGTTCGACGACCGTCCCGGCGGCCGGGCTGACGATCTCGGCGGTCGCCTTGTCGGTCTCCATCTCGGCGATCGGCTCGTCCTCGGCGACCCGGTCGCCGACGCCCTTCCGCCATTGGACGATCGTCGCCTCGTCCATGGTCGCGCCCCACTTCGGCACCACGACGTCCGTCATGCACGCTTCCCTTCGATCGTGCCGAGGGCCGCCGACACGACGTCGTCCGGCCCCGGGTAGTAGGCGCGTTCCAGGTCCGGGGCGAACGGGACCGGCGCGAACGGCGGGCGCACCTGGGCGGCCGGGGCGCGCAGGGACGCGAAGCCGTCCGTTGCGGCCAGGCGGATGACCTCCGAGCCGACGCTGCACGGGCCCTGCGCGTCCTGGACGACGACGAGCCGCCCCGTCTTGGCCAGCGACCGCAGGATCAGCGCCTCGTCCAGGGGGCTCAGCGTCCGCAAGTCGAGCACTTCCGCGCCGACGCCGCGCGTGGCGAGCGACTCGGCGGCCTCCATGGCGGACGGCATCGTGTCGCCCCAGCACACGAGCGTCACGTCGTCACCTGGGCGGCGGATCAGCCCGGCGCCGATCGGGACCAGGTGATCGGGGTCGTCGGGGACCTCGCCGCGCCGCGTCCACAGGCTCAGGCTCTCGATGACGATCACCGGGTCGTCGTCCCGGATCGCGGCCTTGAGCAGCCCCTTCGCGTCGGCGGGCGTGCCGCCCCAGACGACCTTCAGCCCGGGGACGGCGGCGAGCCAGCCCTCCAGGCTCTGCGAGTGCTGCGGGCCCGAGCCGCGATGGCCGCCGCAGAGCGTCCGGATCGTCAGCGGCACCGCGAACGCGCCGTCCGACATGTACGACATCTTGGCGGCCTGGTTGACGAGCTGGTCCATGGCCAGGGTGATGAAGTCGAAGTACATGACCTCCGCGACCGGACGCAGCCCCGCCATCGCCGCGCCGACCGCCATGCCGGTGAACGTCGACTCGCTGATCGGGGTGTCGCGGACCCGCCACTCGCCGAACCGGTCCCGCAGCCCGCGCGTCGCCGCGAACGGCCCGCCGGGCACGCCGACGTCCTCGCCGAACAGGTGGACGGAGTCGTCCCGCTCCAGCTCCTCGTGCAGCGCGGAATTGACCGCCTGCCAGTACTTCACCGTGCTCATCCGAAGGCACCTCCGCGTACCGGACGGCGATAGACGTGCGCGGTGATCGACTCGGGCGATGCGACGGGATCGGCCTCGGCGGCGGCGACGGCGTCCGCCATCTCCTGCCGGGCGCCGTCCTCGATGGCCGTGAACTCGGCGGCTTCGGCCGGGTCGCCGGAGACGGTCTCCGCCAGGCGTTTCAGCGGATCCGCCGCCTTCCACTCCGCGACCTCCGCGGCGTCGCGGTACCGCTGCGGATCTCCCTCGAAATGGCCGTGCCAGCGGTAGGTCAGGCACTCCAGCAGGGACGGGCCGCCGCCCGCCCGCGCCCGCTCGACCGCCTCCCCGGCCGCCCGCCGGACGGCCATCACGTCGTTGCCGTCCACCCGCGCGCCCGGGATGCCGTAGGGGGCGGCATGGTCCGCGACGTGTTTCGCGGCCAGGTGCACGGAGACCGGCGTCAGCTCGACGTACTGGTTGTTCTCGCACACGAACACGATGGGCAGCTTCCACAGCGCGGCGAGGTTCAGCGACTCGTGGAAGACGCCCTGCGCGACCGCGCCCTCACCGAAGAACGCCACCGCGACGCCCTTCCGGCCCTGCCGCGCCGCCGCGAACGCGCCGCCGAGCGCGATCGGGATGCCCGCCCCGACGATCGCGTTCGCGCCGAGGATCCCGGCGGACGGATCGGCGATGTGCATCGACCCCGACCGGCCGCCGCAGTACCCGGTCTCGCGGCCGAGCAGCTCCGCCATCATCGCCTTCGGCTCGCCGCCCTTGGCGAGGCAGTGGCCGTGGCCCCGGTGCGTGGTCGTGATGTGGTCGTCGCGGCGCAGGACGTCGCAGACCCCGGCCGCGACCGCCTCCTGCCCGATCGAGACGTGCAGCGTCCCGGGCAGCCGACCCGTCGCCATCAGCCGGGACGCGGCGACCTCGAACTGCCGGATCCGCGCCATCGTCCGATACAGCCGCCGCGCGGCGGCGATATCGGTGTCCTCCTGCTGGACGGTCATGCTCGGACGTCCTTTCTCGGGAGTTCCAGGACGGCGGTTCCAGGGGCGCAGAGCGTCCCGTCGTCCTTGCGTTCCTCCAGGGCGCACTCGACGATCCCTGCGCCTGACTCGTCCACCCGGCAGACGGTGACCACGCCGGTGCAGGTCAGCGTGTCGCCGGGGACGGCGATGCCGCGGTTGCGCCAGCCGAACGAGCGCAGCCGCGCCGCCGGGCCCGCCCAGCCGAGCGCGGTCCGCAGCAGGAAGCAGCCGTGCAGATGGGACTGGACGAGCACGTCCGGGTACCCCTCCGCCGCCGCGTACCGGGCGTCGTAGTGGATGCGGTGCGCGTTCCAGGTCGCCGCGCTGAACCGGAACAGCTGCGTCGCGGTCGGACGTACCGTCACCGGATCGAGCGCCATGCCGACCGCGACGTCCTCGAAGGTCCGGGGAGTCATTCGCTCGCCTCCGGACGGGCGATGAGGTTGTCCCGGCAGGTCAGCAGGGGAGTGCCCGACTCGTCCAGGAACCTGCGAAGCCTCGTGATGACCAGGAACGGGCCGGAGCGGCCGTCCTTGAGCGCCACGTCCTCGACCGACGTCTCCCGGACGACGCGCACGCCGTCATGCACCGGGTTGTGGAAGTCGAGGTCCTGGCCGGCGCCCATCAGCCGCAGCCCGGCCAGCGGCAGCCCGGCCGTCTCGTCGCCGGTGCCGTCCGCGCCCAGCTCGCCGTCGGACGGGCCCGCGCCCCAGCCGAGCACGCTGCTGAGGAACAGCGGCGGCGCGACGGCGCCGGGAAGCCCGGCGGCCTGGGCCGCGTCGTCGTCGAAGTACACCGGGTCGGTCTCGCCCGCGGCGATCGCGAACCGCTGGAACTCCGTCGCGGAGACGCGTCCGAGGCTGTCGCGGACGACCGTCCCGACCTGCTTCCGCACGCGCTCGCACACCTCGTCCAGCGCGCTCACCGCTCACCTCCCGGGATCGGCTCGGAGAGTCGCCGCCGCAGCACCTTCTTCTCCACCTTGCCGATCGAGGTCTTCGGCAGCTCGGCGACGACATGAATGCGCGTGGGCACCTTGAAGCTCGCGAGACGCGTCCGGCAGTGCTCGGTGATCTCGTGGCGGGACGGCGCCTCACCGGCCGAGCGGGGGACGACGAACGCGACGACCTCCTCGTCCCGCACCGGGTCGTGCCCGGCGACGACCGCCGCCTCGGCGATCGACGGATGCGCCAGCAGCGCGAACTCCACCTCGCTCGCGGAGACGTTCTCGCCCGCGCGCTTGATGACGTCCTTCTTCCGGTCGAAGAAGTACACGTAGCCCTGCTCGTCCAGGTAGCCGTGGTCGCCGGTGTGCAGCCAGCCGTCCCGGACCGTCGCGGCGGTGGCCTCCGGGTCCTTGAAGTAGCCCTTCATCAGCGTCCGGCCGGGCACCCCGGACACGAGGATCTCCCCGACCGCGCCCGCCGGGACGTCGCGTCCGTCCTCGTCCACGATCCGGATCCGGCGGTCGAAGTTGGGCAGCCCGATGGACGGCCACCGCCGGTCCCCGAACACCGGCGACATCGTGACGACCGTGCCGCCCTCCGACAGCCCGTAGCCGTTGATCAGCTCGACGGCGAAGCGGCGCTCGAACTCGTCCTTCTCCTGGTCGGTGACGTTGATGGCGTAGACGGCGCGGTGGACGCGGTGGACGGCGTCGTCCGGCGAGGGAGGCTGCGCCAGCATCGTCCGGACCTGCATGGCGACGAGGCTCACCGAGGTCGCGCCGTGGTGCCGCACCCGCGTCCAGAAGCCGCTGGCGTGGTACTCCTCCAGCAGGACGGCCGTGCCGCCCACCGTCAGCGCCGCCAGGACGGTGATCTCCTGCGCGTTGATGTGGAAGAGCGGCAGCGCGGTCAGCAGCCGGTCGCCGCCGTGCAGCGCGGCCCCGCGCGAGACGCGCTCGCCGCCCCACAGGCAGTTCGCGTGCGTGATCATGACCGCCTTGGGCCGGGCGGTGGTGCCCGAGGTGAACAGCATCTCCACGACGTCCTCGGCGTCCACGCCCTTGGCGGGGTCGGCGGGCGGGCCGGACGCCACGTCCGCGAACGGGACGAAGCCCTCGCCGTCCCCCCGCGCGACGATCCGGTGCCCGACCTTCGGCGCGCCCGCCAGCACCTCGGCGAACATCGGAAGATGATCGGGCTCGGTGAGGACGCCCACGGCCTCGGAACGCTCGATCAGATAGGTCAGCTCGGCCGCCGAATTCGCCACGTTGGACGGCACCATGACGGCCCCGAGCCACGCCAGCCCGAACCACGCGAACACGAACTCCGCGCAGTTGCGCAGCTGGATCACGACCGCGTCGCCGCGTCCGATCCCCAGGGCGGCGAACCCGCCGGCCGTCCGCCGGACGGCGTCCAGCGTCTCCAGGTAGGTGTATTCCGCGACGGCGCCCGACCGGTCCTCCACGACGAGGCAGGCGCGGTCCGGATGCCGGCCGGCCCGCTCGATCAGCAGGTCGGCGAGGGTGCGGTTCCCGATCAGGTCCACGACGGCTCCCGGCGCTCAGTCCCGTGACGACAGGCCGAGCAGGTTACGCGCGATCATCCAGCGGTGGATCTCGGACGAGCCGTGCCCGATCCGCCACACGCGCACCTGCCGGTAGAAGCTCTGGATCGGCAGCTCCTTGCTGTAGCCGAGGCCGCCGAAGATCTGCAGGCAGCGGTCGGTGACGCGCTGGGCCATCTCGGTCGCGTAGAGCTTGGCCATGAACGCCTCGTTGCGGATCGGCTCGCCCTCGTCCGCCATCCACGCGGCCCGGTAGACCAGGAAGCGGGCCGCGTCCAGCTCGACGGCGGAGTCGGCCAGCATCCACTGCACCGCCTGCCGCGTCGCGATGGGCTTGCCCCAGGTCACGCGCTGCTTCGCCCACTCGACGGCCATGTCGATGCACCGCTGCGCGATGCCGAGCTGGTAGGCGGCGATCTTGAGGCGGCCGTGCGTCAGCTGCTCGTTCGCCAGCGCCCAGCCGCCGCCGACCGGGCCGAGCCTGGCCGAGTCCGGGACGACGCAGTCGGTGAACGACAGCTCGTACGGCTCCCAGTCGTCCCCCATGGTGGGGATCGGCCGGGACGCGTCGAAGCCGGGCGTGCCCATGTCCACCAGGAAGCAGGTGATGCCGCGGCTTCCGGCGCCCGGGTCGGTGCTGGCGAACAGGATGCAGAAGTCGGCGCGGTCCACCTCGGAGATGAAGATCTTCGTGCCGTTGATGACCCAGTCGTCGCCGCTGCGCACCGCCGTCGTGGTGATGCGGGCGAAGTCCGAGCCGGTGCCCGGCTCGGTGAACGCGTAGCAGCTGCGCCGCTCGCCCGCGATGACCGGATACAGGTACCGCTTCTTCTGCTCGTCGTCGCCCTCGTAGAGGACCGGTTCGGGGCTGCCGCCGAAGTCGAACATCGCCGGATGCTTGTACAGCTCCTCGGCGACCAGGCAGGCGGCGAGCGTGCCCATGCCCTGGCCGCCGTACTCCTCCGGGACGTCCAACGCCCAAAGCCCATGCTCCCTGGCCTTCTCCTGGAGTTCGCGGCGCTCGTCGGGGGAGAGCTTGCCCTCGGTGAGGAAGCGCGGCTCCAGCGGCATCAGTTCCCGCTCGCGGAACCGGCGCACCGAGTCGACGAACATGCTGAGCTCGGCCGGGATGCTGAAGTCCATACGCCGTCACCTTCCATTCGACCGACTAGTCGGTCGGCTTCGACTTTTCCATGCCCCCGGGCCGATGTCAACGCCCGCCCGGGAGCCCCCGGCCCTGCGTTCAGGCGGACGCGAACCGCTCCTCGCAATTCAGGCTCGGTGTTATGCCGGCGCGGCGCCGAATGGGTTCCCGCACCCGCCTGATTCGGATGGAACTACGGTCTCCGGCGAAATGTCAATCCCGGAAATCCGGGGGTTGACGGCCTCGCGAGGACGAGGTTAACTGGAGTCGCCCGACCGGTCGGTCGATAGAGCCGGACCGGCCTGTGACCTGCATGAACATCACCAGATCAACCTGATCGTCGTCCGCCGCGGACTCGTCCCCGGCGTATTTCACCGCCGTCAGCGGCGGAATAGACATCGTCACTCGAATTCCCAGGAGGACGGATGGCCGACGATCTGAACAATGTGCCGACCGCAGGCGAACTCGTCAATGCCTACGCCGCCGGGACGCTCTCTCCGGTGGAGGCGGCGACCGCGGCCCTCGACGCGATCCGGGAGCGCGACGCCGACGTCAACGCCTTCGCCCTGGTCGACCCCGAGCAGGCGCTGGAGACGGCCCGCGCCGCCGAGAAGCGCTGGCGCGACCAGACCCCGCTCGGCCCCCTCGACGGCGTGCCGATGTCGATCAAGGACCTGTTCCTCACCCGCGGCTGGCCGACGCTCCGCGGCTCGCGGCGCATCGACCCCGCCCAGGCGTGGGACGTCGACAGCCCGGTGGCCGCCCGCCTCCGGGAGGGCGGGCTCGTCCTGCTCGGCAAGACCACCACCCCGGAGATGGGGTGGAAGGGCGTCTGCGACAACCCGCTCACCGGGATCACGCGCAACCCGTGGGACACGTCCCGCACGCCGGGCGGCTCCAGCGGAGGCAGCGCGGTCGCGGTCGCCACCGGCATGGGGCCCCTGTCGGTCGGCACCGACGGCGGCGGCTCGATCCGCATCCCCGCCGCGTTCTGCGGCGTCGTCGGCTTCAAGCCCACGCACGGCCGCGTCCCGCAGTACCCGCTCAGCTCGCTCGCCGTCCTGGCGCACGCCGGACCGATCGCCCGCACGGTGGACGACGTCGCGCGCCTCCTCGACGTCCTCGCGTCGCCCGACCACCGCGACCCCTACGACCTCGGCCTCCACGACGGCCCCTACGGCCAGGCCGCCGACCGGGACGTCCGCGGGGTGTCCGCCGCCTTCTCCGCCGACCTCGGGTACGTCCGCGTCGACCCCGAGATCGCCGCCGCCGCCGCGTCCGCCGCGCAGGCGCTCCAGGACGCGGGCATGCGCGTCGAAGCCGCCGACCCGGGCTTCCCCGACCCGCTTCCCGCGTTCGACGTGCTGTGGTGCGCGGGCGCCTCGAAGTGGCTGGACGTCTTCGACGCCCGCGCCGACGGCGTCGACCCCGGGCTGCGCGCCGTGATCGAGCGCGGGCTCACCTACTCGGCGGGCGACTACCTGGCCGCGGAGGCGGAGCGGCTGGCGCTCGCCGTCCGGATGGGCGAGTTCCACACCCGCCACGACGTGCTGATCACCCCGACGGTCCCGATCCCCGCCTTCGAGGCCGGGCACGACGTCCCGCCGGGCAGCGGCCTGAACGACTGGGCCGAATGGACGCCGTTCACCTACCCGTTCAACATGACCCACCAGCCCGCGATCAGCGTCCCGATCGGATTCACCGCCGCCGGCCTGCCGATCGGCCTCCAGATCGTGGGCCCGCGCCATGCCGAGGCACTGGTCCTGGCGGTGGCCCGCGCGGTCGAGCGGGCACTGCCCATGACGGACCGACGCCCTCCGGCCCCGTCCCAGCGCCGGACCACCGCCGCGACCTCCTGACCCTGTGGCGCCGCACGCCACGCCGCCCGCCCTGTCGGCGCGCCCGCGCGGGCGCCGGCCGGTCACGTCGCGGCGGGTCGCCCCGGCACCGGCCACCAGGTGCGCCCGGCGGAAATCGGAGCGCCGCCCGGAGGCCGGAGGGGCGGGCCGTGCTAGCGGAGGTCGTTGGCGAAGGCCGCGAGGGCGTCCAGGGCGTGGAGCGATTCGGTTTCTGCCGTGGTGGGGAGGGCGAGGCCGATTCGTTCCACGCCCGCGTCCGCGAGTTCCGTGACCGCCCGGGGGTCGGCGTCCAGGCCGCAGAGCGTGATCGGGACGCCGGGACGGCCGCGCTCGGCGAACAGCCCGGCGACCCGGCGGATCTCGGCTGGCGGGGTCGCGGCGCGCGGCAGCCAGCCGTCGCCGTGCCGGACGACCCGGGCGAGCGCCGCCGGGCTCTCGCCCCCGACGTAGATCGGCGGATGCGGCCGCCGGACGGGCTTCGGCCAGAGGTGGATCGGGTCGAAGTCCACGTGCTCGCCGTGGAACTCGGCCTCGTCCTCGGTCCAGATCGCCTTGATCGCGGCGAGCTGCTCGTCCAGCCGGGCGCCCCTGGTGCGCGGGTCGGTGCCGTGGTTGCGCATCTCCTCGCGGTTCCAGCCGACGCCGACGCCGAGGAGCGCGCGGCCGCCGGAGAGCACGTCGAGGGTCGCGACCTCCTTGGCGGTGTGGATCGGGTCCCGCTGGGGGAGGAGCGCGACGGCGGTGCCGAGCAGGAGGGTGGACGTCGCCACCGAGGCCGCGGCGAGCGCCGTGAACGGGGCCAGCGTGCGGTAGTAGGCGTCGGGCAGCTCGGCGCGGCCCTGCCAGAGGGTCTCGCGCCTGACGGGAATGTGCGAGTGCTCGGCGATGAACAGCGAGTCGAAGCCGCGCTCCTCCGCCGCGCGGGCCAATACGTCCGGCCGGACGCTCGCGGCCGTCAATAGCGTGTAGATGCCGAACTTCACGGGGTCACCGGCCTTCTCATCGTCCTGCCCATTTCTCCGGCGGAACCGAGCGCGATTCGCCGGGAGGGAGATCGCTGAATTTCTCGTATCGACATCTGGATCCTAGAAGGACGGGCCCCAGAGCGGCAACGGCACAATGGTAATGGATCATGATCCCAAGGGTTGACACGCCCCCTCTCACCTGCAATCGTACTTGTACGCCCGACCGGTCGGTCGGGAGGATGGGGATTGGCCGGCTGCTCCGCTCATAAGGCGGGCGCGGGCCGCGAGTCCGAAGCGGTGGCCGCACCACCGCGACCGCACCGGACGGCCACATCCGAAGTGACGTGAGCTGACATATGAATCGGCGCCTTCAATGACGTCGCGGCCGATTCTCAAGGCGCTGCCCCGGGGGTATCAGCGCGCACCTGAGCCGAGGCGGGAAAATGTCGACCCGGCGGCGGACAACCCTGGGCGACAACACTTTCCACGCGCGGCGAGTGACCGGGAGACCGCCGGCGGGCGGTCCGCCACGTCGTTGAAAGGAAAACGCGGATGGCCTCCGGAACGACACCCGCGAAAGAAGCGCCCAAGAAGGGCACGCTGAGGATCGCCGCCGCGGCGCTGGCGGCGTCGAGCATCGAGAACTACGACTTCTTCATCTACGGGACCGCCGCGGCGCTGGTCTTCCCCGATCTGTTCTTCCCCGGGCACAGCCCGCTCGCCGGGGCCCTGCTGTCCTTCTCGACGTTCGCCGTCGGGTTCGTCGCCCGGCCGCTCGGCGCGGTGATCTTCGGCCATCTCGGCGACGTACACGGCCGCAAGCGGTCCCTCGTCATGGTGCTCCTGACGATGGGCCTCGGCACCACGCTGATCGGCGTGCTGCCCACCTACGACGCCATCGGACCGGCGGCCCCGCTCCTGCTGGTGCTGCTGCGGCTCGTCCAGGGGATCGCGCTCGGCGGCCAGACCGGCGGGGTGATCCTGCTGGCGCTGGAGAGCGCGCCGTCCGACCGCCGCGGGTTCTTCTCCAGCTTCGCGCTCGCCGGCGGGCCCGCGGGGATCCTGGTCGGCAACCTCGCCTTCCTCGTCGCGGACCTGGTCACCACGTCGGAGTCCTTCGACGCCTGGGGCTGGCGGCTGCCGTTCCTCGCCAGCGTCGCCCTGCTCGGGCTGACGATCTACATCCAGATGCGGATCGAGGAGACCCAGGCGTTCAAGCGCCTGCAGCGCGCCGCGAAGGCCGACACGGTCAAGCGGCCGAAGCCGCCCGTGGGACGCTCGCCCGTCCTGGAGGCGCTGAGCCGCTACCCGAGGAAGATCGTGCTCATCGGCGGCGCGTACGTCGGCATCAACGTCACCTACTACCTGTTCATGACCTTCGCCGTCGCCTACGGGACCAACGAGGACATCCTCGACATGCCGAAGAGCAGGATCCTGCTGGGCGTGCTGCTCGGCGCAGGGGTCCAGCTCGTCATGCTCCCCGTCGCGGGAGCGCTGTCGGACCGCATCGGCCGCAAGACGATGCTGACGGCCGGTTCGCTGATGCTCGGGGTGTGGGCGTTCGCCTTCTGGCCGCTGCTCAACACCGAGTCGCCCATCGTCATCGCGTTCGCGTTCATCGTCGGCCTGGGGCTGCTGCACACGACGATGTACGCGCCGCAGGGCGCCTTCTTCGCCGAGACGTTCCCGACCGCGACCCGCTACTCGGCGATGTCGCTGAGCATCCAGGTGGCCTCGGTGATCGGCGGCGCGCTGGCACCGCTCATCGCCACGTCCCTCTACGCCTGGACGGGTTCATGGGTGGCGATCGCGGCCTACATGGCAGGCGTCTGCCTCATCACCGTCGTCTCGGTGCTCCTGCTGCCCGAGACCTACCGGAACGACATCGAGGATCCGGTGCCGCCAGGCGAGGACGAGCCGGGCGGCGCGGGCGCCGGCCCGGGACCGGACGAGGCGGGCACGGTCAGCACCGCCTGACCGCCTGACCGCCCGCCGGTCTGAGGCCCTGCCGGTCTGAGGCCCTGACGACCCCGGCCGTCAGGGCCTCAGACCCTGCCGTCAGGGCCTCAGGCCCTGCCGTCAGGGCCTCAGGCCGCGGTAGGCGTAGTCCCAGAACGCGTCGGCGATCTCGTCGTGCGTGAGTTCCCCGTCCGGGCGGTACCACTGGTAGGCCCAGTTGCTCATGCCGAATATCGCGAGGCTGAACAGTTTGGCGTCGACCTTCCGGAACGTTCCGGCGGCGATGCCGTCGCGGACGACGTCCTGCACCATCGCCTCGTACCGGGCGCGTTTCTCGGTGGCGACGGCGAGATCGGCGTCCGGAAGCTCGCGGTGGTTCTCGAAGAAGACCCGGCACTGGCCGCGCCTGGTCGCGATGTTCTCCAGAAAGTCATGGATCACGCCGCGCAGCAGTTCGGCCGGCTCCAATCCCTGCTCGACCCGCGCGCCGTGCGAATCGATGAGGCCGTCGATCAGCTCCTCGTGCATGTACCACAGCAGTTCCGACTTACTGCGGAAGTAGTGATACAGAGTGGGCTTTCCGATTCCGACCGCGGCGGCGATGTCGTCCATGGAGGCGCGGGCGTACCCCAATTTCTCGAAGAGGTCGGCGGCGACCCGGATGATCTCCGCGCGCCGTTCGTCCTTCGACATCTGCCGGCGCCTCGACCGCCGCGCCGACTCAGCTTCCGCCATCCGCGTTCTCCCGCCCGATCGCTGGATCACGAAGTATACCAGGATGTTCATAATTGACTTACCGGACCGTCCGCCGGCCGTGGGAGCCCGTCCAAGCCAATAGTGGAGTCGCGCTGATCGGTCTCCCGCGAGAGCAGAATAAATGCGGCCCCGCCCGTTCCCGCGGCGGGCGTTGGGGCAGAATGTGGTGCATGACTCAGACTGTGAATCTTCCGGGTGGGACCGCGCTGCCGTTGATCGGATTCGGGACGTGGGAGCTGCGGAGCGGGACGGCGTACGAGTCGGTGCGCGCGGCGCTCGAGATCGGTTATCGGCATGTCGACACCGCGACGTTGTACAAGAACGAGGAGGACGTCGGCAGGGCCGTGAAGGACAGCGGCGTGGACCGTGAGCAGGTCTTCGTCACCACGAAGCTGCACCCGCGGGACGCGCGGCACGCCCGTCGCGCCTTGGAGACGAGCCTTCGGCAACTCGACACCGGCTACGTGGATCTCTGGCTGGTCCATTGGCCGACCGGATCGGAAGAGCTCGTCCCGACGTGGAAGGAGCTCTTGTCCGCCAAGAGTGCGGGACTGGCTCGCAATGTCGGGGTCAGCAACTACAGCACGGCGCAGATCGACCAGCTGACCGAGGCCACCGGGGAGCAGCCGGCGGTGAATCAGATCTCGTGGAGCCCGGTCCGGCACGATCCGGCCCGGCTGGACGAGCATCGTCGCCGGGGGATCGTCGTCGAGGGCTACAGCGGCCTGAAGAACACCGATCTGAGCGATCCGGTCCTGACCGAGATCGCCCAGCGGCACGGGGTCACGCCCGCCCAGGTCGTCCTCCGCTGGCATCTGGAACACGACATCGTGATCCTCCCCAGGTCGTCGCGCCGGGAGCGCATCGCCTCCAACTTCGACCTGGAGGGCTTCGAGCTCACCGGGGAAGACGTCGCCGCGATCGACGCCCTCACCTAGGGACGACCTCTAGGGAGAGGACGTCTTTCGCGTTTCGCGGGCCGTGTCGCCAGGGCCGGTGTCGGGGTCGAGGACGGCCCAGGTCTCGGCGAGGGTGCGCAGGCGGTCGTCGTCCAGCCGGTCGAAGAACAGTTCGCGCAGGTCGGCGTGGTGCCGCCGGCGGGCCCGGCGGATCAGGGCCCGGCCCTCGGCGGTCAAGGTCGCGTCGAAGCCGCGGCCGTCGAGGGCCGACCGCCGCCGTTCGATCAGGCCGCGGCTCTGCAGGCGGTCGGCGAGGCGCGTGAACCCGCCGCTGGACATCAGGCGGCGCTGGGCCAGCTCCGACATGCGCATGCCCTGCGCGCCGGCCTCGTAGAGCAGGGACAGCACGCTGTACTCGGCCATGCTCACGTTCAGCGGGGCGAGCCCCGCCTCCAGCGCGCGCCAGAGCCGTTCGTGGGTGTACAGGAACCCTCCCCAAGCCTCCTGCTCAAGGTCCCGCAGCCGGTCGGTCGCCATGTCGGCACGGTATCCGGACGGCGCCCCCCGCGGCCAACCCGGAATATTTGTCTGCGCATGCAAGTTGTTCGCGTCGTACCGGCCGGGACCGCTCCGGACCCGCCGGCAGCCAAGCGGCAGGGCGCGGCACGCGCGCCGGGCCGCCGACGAGAGGACCGGACATGGCATTCGAGATCGGCATCATGACGTTCGGCGAGATCACGGAGGATCCCGTCACCGGCGCCGCGCCATCGCCGCGGCAGCGCGTCCGCGAGACGATCGAGCAGGCGAGGGTCGCCGACGAGGTCGGGCTGGACGTGTTCGGCGTCGGCGAGCACCACCGCTCCGACTTCGTCGGATCGGCGCCGTCCATCCTGCTGGCGGCCGCGGCCGAGGCGACCGAGCGCATCCGGCTGACCAGCGCGGTCACCGTGCTCGGCTCGGAGGACCCGGTCCGCGTCTGGGAGCAGTTCGCGACGATCGACCTGCTGTCGGCGGGCCGGGCCGAGATCATCGCCGGGCGCGGCTCCTACACCGAGTCGTTCCCGCTCTTCGGCCACGACCTCAAGGACTACGCCGACCTGTTCAGGGAGAAGCTCGACCTCCTGCTCAGGATCCGCGAGCGGAACCCGCTCACCTGGCAGGGACGGTTCCGGGCGCCGCTGGCCGACGCCGACATCGCGCCCCGCGCCGACGGCGCCGCGCTGCCGATCTGGGTCGGCGTCGGCGGGTCGCCGGCGTCCGCGATCAGCACCGGACGGCTCGGCCTGCCCATGGCGCTCGCCCTGCTGCTGGGCCCGCTGACCTTCCACGAGCAGACCGTCGACCTCTACCGGGAGTCCGCCGCGGAGGCCGGGCATGACGCGGGCGCGCTGCCGATCAGCATCAACACGCACGGCTACGTCGGACGAACCAGCCGGCAGGCGAGAGACGTCATGTACCCGTACTTCGCGAAAGGCATGGCGGACAACAATCATCAGCGGGGCAAAGGACTCCTTCTGCCCCGGGCGGCCTTCGACGCGCAGTCGTCGCCGAGGGCGGGTCTGCTGGTGGGGAGTTCGCAGGAGGTCATCGACAAGCTGCTCGCCTATCACGAGCTGTACGGGCTGAACCGCGCCGTCATCCAGATGGGCTTCGGCGGGATGCCGCAGAAAGAGCACCTTGAGGCGATCGAGCGGCTCGGCACCGAGGTGGCGCCGGTCGTGCGCCGCGAGACCGCCATGCGCGTGGGGAGGGCGGCATGACCGTCATCGAGGCGGAAACACCCGCTGCGGCCGGGGACGGCGCGGTGTTGCGGGTCGTGGTCGTCAACGGCAGCCCGAGCCGGCCGTCCAAGACGATGGGGCTCGTGGACGTCGTCCTCGACACGCTGAAAGAGATGCTCCCCATCGAGACGTCCCGGATCGACGTGTACGGCCTGGGGCCGGGGTTCACCGGCGCGATCGAGCGCGACGGCGTCACGCCCGAGGTCGAGGCCGCGCTCCGGCTCGCCGAGGACGCCGACCTCCTGATCGCGGCGGCGCCGGTGTTCCGCGGTTCCTATCCCGGCATGTTCAAGCACTTCTTCGATCTCGTCGAGCAGTACGCGCTGGCCGGCAAGCCCGTCCTGCTCGCCGCGACGGGCGGGGGCGACCACCACGCGCTCGTCCTGGAGCACGCCATGCGGCCCCTCTTCGCCTTCTTCCAGGCGCTGACCGTGCCCGTCGCGATCTTCGCGAACGCGGGGGACTTCGACGGCGCGACGCTGCTCAACCCCCGCGTGTACGGACGCGTCCAGACGGGCCTCACCGACGTGGCGGACCTCCTGCGGGCCCGCGCGACCGGTGCGCGGGCCGGCGCATACCGACACCATTCAAATAATTGATCGAGCCGCTCAATGCGCGGATGTCCAGAAATCGAGGTCGCGGCGGCCTCGATTTCTGGACCATTTTCATGGTGTCGATGATCGGCGACGAAGACTAATTGATCGAACAATGTCCGGGTGGAAATTGGCCATTTTCATGCTGGCCGGTGTTCACCCCGGACGGGCGCGGATTTTGCCATGTCTCCTTACCTTCGGTGATGCCGCGGCAACGGATCGTCTCACCCCCAGTCGTCAGGAGACATCTCGGATGAAACGTCGTACCTTCCTGCGCACGTCGGTCCTCGGGACGGGAGCCGTCGCGTTCTCCGGAACCCTCTGGCAGAACGCCGCCCTCGCCGCCCCCGCCCAGCTCGGCCCCGGCCCGTACGGGGCCCTGCAGGCCGCCGACGCCAACGGCATCCAGCTCCCGGCCGGGTTCACCAGCCGGATCGTCGCCCGGTCCGGCCAGACGGTGCCCGGCACGTCCTACACCTGGCACAGCGCGCCCGACGGCGGGGCCGTCTTCGCCGACGGCACCGGCTGGATCTACGTGTCCAACTCCGAGGTGTCGGGCTCGGGCGGCGCCTCCGCGCTCCGCTTCGGCTCCACCGGCAACGTCACCTCGGCGTACCGGATCCTGTCGGGCACCAACCGCAACTGTGCGGGCGGCGCCACGCCCTGGAACACCTGGCTGTCGTGCGAAGAGGTCAGCACCGGCTACGTGTGGGAGTGCGACCCGTGGGGCGCCCCCGCCACCCGCCGCGACGCGATGGGGCGCTGGAACCACGAGGCCGCCGCCGCCGACCCGGTCCGCAAGGTCATCTACCTCACCGAGGACGCGAGCGACGGCGGCTTCTACCGCTTCATCCCGGCCACCTGGGGGAACCTGTCCTCGGGCACCCTCCAGGTCCTGACCGGCGGGTCCGGGACGTCCGGCTCGTTCTCCTGGGCGAATGTCCCCGACCCCGACGGCTCGCCGACCCCGACCCGCGACCAGGTCTCCGGCATGAAGGTCTTCAACGGGGGAGAGGGCTGCCACTACGCGGGCGACACCGTCTGGATCACCACCAAGGGCGACAACCGGGTGTGGCAGTTCAACCTGGCCACCAGCACGTTCGAGCTCGCCTACGACGACAGCCTCGTCAGCCCGGGTCCGGCCCCGCTCACCGGCGTCGACAACATCACCGGCTCCACCGCCGGCGACCTGTACGTCGCCGAGGACGGCGGCAACATGGAGATCTGCCTGATCACCCCGGACGACAAGATCTCGGTGTTCCTGCGGATCAACGGGCAGAGCTCGTCGGAGATCGCGGGCCCGGCGTTCACCCCCGCCGGGAACCGGCTGTACTTCTCGTCCCAGCGCGGCACCTCCGGGTCCGGCATCACCTACGAGGTCACCGGCCCGTTCCGCACCTGACGTCCGACCCCGGCCGGCCCCGCGCCAGGCCGGCCCCACCGGCGTCCAGCGCCTGCCCCCCAGGCGCTGGACGCCCTTTGCATGTCCGGCGGCATCCCCTCCGGCGGCGATTCGGCAGGACGGGGGCAATGCGCTCCGCCGCCGGTCGGCCTCTATCTCGCGCCATCGCGCGAATGTCATAGTCGTGTGCTAGATCGGATCTAGCGGGGGTCGCGCGGGTTCTGGCGCCTTCGGGGTGAACACCCGAGACCTATGGGAGGCATCCGATGATCCATGATGCGGCGCCCCTGCGGGTGGCGGTCATCGTCGGCAGCACCCGCGAGGGACGGGTGGGCGACCGGATCGGCTGCTGGTTCGCGGAGCAGGCGCGGCAGCGCGCCGACCTCGACGTGGCCGTCATCGACCTGCTGGACGCGCGGTTCCCGGACCGGTACCCGAAGGCGGCCACCCCGGGCGTCGCCGAGTTCACCGCCCGGGTCGGCGGGGCGGACGCCTTCGTGGTGGTCACCCCCGAGTACAACCGCAGCTTCCCGGCCGCGTTGAAGGAGGCGATCGACTACGCCTACGACGAGTGGCAGGCCAAACCGGTCGGCTTCGTGTCGTACGGGATGGGCTCCACCGGGCTGTACGCGGTGGAGCAGCTCCGCACGGTCTTCACGGGTCTGCACAGCGTGACCATGCCCTGCCGGGTGAGCTTCGACCTGCTGGACGGAAGCGTCGACGACTGCGGCCGGCCCTGCGCGGCGGAGCTGCCGGCGCAGAGCGTCAAGTCGATGCTCGACCAGCTCACCTGGTGGGGCCTGGCGTTGCGGGACGCCCGCGCAGTGCGCCCCTACGTCTCCTGAACCACATACGGAAGGACAGATCATGAGTCAGCGAGATTTGGCGATCGAGACCGAAGGGCTGGTCAAGACCTTCGGGAAGACACGGGCCCTCGACGGCCTCGACCTCCAGGTGCCCACCGGCACGGTGTACGGGGTGCTCGGCCCGAACGGCGCAGGGAAGACCACGGCCGTGCGCGTGCTGGCCACCCTGCTGCGGCCGGACGGCGGGCAGGCCCGGGTGTTCGGCCACGACGTCAAGAAGGAGGCCGACGCCGTCCGCGGCAAGGTGAGCCTGACCGGGCAGTACGCGTCGGTGGACGAGGACCTCACCGGAACCGAGAACCTGGTCCTGCTCGGCCGGCTGCTGGGCCACCGCAAGCCGTCCGCGCGGGACCGGGCGGCGCAGCTGCTGGAGGCCTTCGGGCTGACGGACGCCGCCGACAAGCAGGTCAAGAACTACTCGGGCGGGATGCGGCGGCGCATCGACATCGCGGCCAGCATCCTGAACACCCCCGACCTGCTGTTCCTCGACGAGCCCACCACCGGCCTCGACCCGCGCAGCCGGAACCAGGTCTGGGAGATCGTCCGCCTGGTGGTGGCGCACGGCACCACGGTGCTGCTGACCACGCAGTACCTCGACGAGGCCGACCAGCTCGCCGCCCGCATCGCGGTCGTCGACCACGGCAAGGTGATCGCCGAGGGGACGCCGGGGGAGCTGAAGGCGTCGATCGGTTCCGGCGCGGTGCACGTGCGGCTGCGGGACGCGGCGCAGCGCCCGCAGGCGGAGGAGGTGCTGGCACGGGAGCTCGGCGCGTCCGTCCAGCTCGAGGCCGACCCGGTGGCGCTCACCGCCCGCATCTCCGGCGACGAGACCAAGCTCGGCGCGGCGGAGCAGGCGTCCCGCGCGCTGTCCGAGCTGTCCCGCGCAGGGATCACCGTGGACGACTTCTCCCTCGGCCAGCCCAGCCTGGACGAGGTTTTCCTGACCCTGACCGGTCACCACGCGGACGACGACGCCAAGGACAAGGAGGTGGCGGCATGAGCACCGCGACACACGAGACGACGGCCACGCCGTACGTCCCGTCAGCGGAGACCCTCGGCACCGTGCTGGCACGGGGCGACCGCCCCGGAAGACCGAGCGCCCTGTCGGCGTCGATCACCTTCGGCTGGCGGGCGATGCTGAAGATCAAGCACGTGCCCGAGCAGCTGTTCGACGTCACCATCTTCCCGGTGATGATGGTGCTGATGTTCACCTACCTGTTCGGCGGGGCGCTGGCGGGCTCGACCAAGGAGTACCTGCAGTTCCTGCTGCCGGGGATCATGGTGATGAGCGTCGTGATGACCACCATGTACACCGGCATCGCGATCAACATCGACATCGAGAAGGGCGTGTTCGACCGGTTCCGCAGCCTGCCGATCTGGCGGCCGTCGCCGATGGTCGGCTACCTGCTCGGCGACATGTTTCGGTACACGATGGCGTCGATCGTGATCCTCGTCCTCGGCCTGATCCTGGGCTTCCGCCCGGACGGCGGCCCGCTCGGCGTGGTCGCCGGGATCGCGGTGCTGGTCGCGTTCTCGTTCGCCTTCTCCTGGGTCTGGACGATGGTCGGCCTGCTGATGCGCGGCGAGAAGGCGGTGATGTCGGTCAGCATGTTCGTGCTGTTCCCGCTGACCTTCCTCAGCAACGTCTTCGTCAACCCGAACACCATGCCCGGCTGGCTGCAGGCGTTCGTCGAGGTCAACCCGGTGACGCGGGTCGTGGACGCCGTCCGCGGCCTGATGGCGGGCGACCCCGCCGCCGGTGAGCTGACCTGGGTGCTGATCTCGGGGATCGTGCTCATCGCGGTCTTCGGGACGGTCACGATGCGGCTCTACAACCGCAAGTAGCGGTACGGCGGGATCGCCTGGCGCTCATAGGCGCCAGGCGGTCTCGCGTTCCGGCCGGTAGGAGCAGGACGAGCCGGTGGAGACCGCGTCCCGCAGATGCCCGGCGAGCTCGGGGTGCCGCTGGTCGAGCTTGCGCAGGGTGTCCTTGATGCGGGCGGTGACGGTCTTGCGGGCCCGTTCGGCCTGGTCGCCGAGGCGGCGGGTGCGTCCGGCCAGGCCGGCGGCGGCGCGCAGCTCGTCCAATAGCGCGGCCCGTTCCCGGTCGTACTCGGCGGCCCGCCGGTCGTCGCCCAACGACGCGGCCTGGTCGATCTCCTCGTCCAGGACGGCCAGGCGCCGCTTGTACTGCGCCTTGGCCTCCTCGTCCAGGACGGCGTCGCCGCCCATCCGCCCGGCCGCGACCGCGACTTCGCCGCCGTCCGGGCTCAGCAGCCGCACGGCTGGCACGTCCACGCCGGGACGTCCCAGCAGCGTGCGCAGGTCGTGCAGGCCCTTGCCGTCGGGCATGTGGACGGTCCGTCCGGCGAAGGCGAGCGTCCAGACCTGCCCGTCGAAGCGGAACACGCTCCCCGGCTCCACCGGGGCGGCGGGCTCGGGCCGCAGGTCCCGGACGCGCCGGGACACGTGCCGCATCCCGATCTCGGCGGCGACCCGGCCCGCCTCGTCCAGCAGCCCGGCCGCGGCCTCCGCGTCGCCCGGCCCGCCGCGGCCCAGCAGCGCCTCGGCCAGCCGCGACCTGGCCTCGGCCGACCACGGACGCGACTGGAGCAGGTCGGCGGACCGGTGCGCCTCGGTGAAGCCCGCGATCGCGTCGTCCCAGCGCTCATCGGCCAGGTCGACCAGCGCCGACCAGTGGCTCATCGGCCCGCCGATGTCGCAGCCGCACATCGACACCGCCCACAGCCCCGCGTAGGGCGCGAGGTCCGCGCGCGCCTTCGCGCAAAGCCCGGGGTCCCGCAGGTCCGCCGCCACCTGCGCCTGCAGCCGCAGCCACATCGGCAGGAAGGTGGGCGGATACGGCTCGGCCACACCCTCGAACTGCTGGACGTGCGCGAGCGCCGCCTGCACGTCGCCGCGCTGAACCGCCGTGAGGGCTTCGAGCAGCCGCGCGTATGGGTGGGCGACGTCGTGGAGGGCCCGGTGCAGCTCGTCCGAATCGTCGAACCGGCCCTCCAGCAGCCGCAGCGCCCACCGCACATGCTTGAAGATCATCGACCACTCGTTCGGGATCCGGGCGCCGAAGGCGTCCGCCTGGTCGAGCAGCTCGTCGGCCGCGCCGAACCGGCCGAGGAAGCCCGAGATGATGCTCTGGTCGGCGATCGACGCGAGGCTGAACCGCGGCCGCCCGCTGCGCTCCGCCTGGGCGACGAAGGCGTGGTACTGGTCGAGGAAGCGCGGGTCGCCCTGCTCCAGCAGCGCCACCCAGTGCAGCGACCCGGCGAAGTACTCCATCATCTGGTCGCCGGTCCGGCGCCCGACCTCGGTCATCGTCCTGGTGAGCGCCTCGCGCTCGACGGCGGAGCCGGGCCCCCAGATCAGGCTGTACCGGGCCCACAGGCTGAACGACAGCTCGTCGTCGTCCCCG
Source organism: Actinomadura sp. 1N219 (assembly GCF_044326405.1). Taxonomy (NCBI): domain Bacteria; kingdom Bacillati; phylum Actinomycetota; class Actinomycetes; order Streptosporangiales; family Thermomonosporaceae; genus Actinomadura; species Actinomadura sp. 1N219. The sequence continues at coordinate 151,006 of NZ_JBIRAY010000014.1, forward strand.
GCCCGCCGAGCCGCCTCGCTCAGATGGACGGCCAGCTCCTTCGCGAGATGGTCGGTCGACTCCGGGTCGGCCAGCGGCCCGCCGGCGGGCGCCCCGCCCGTGCGGTCCAGCAGGTCGCGCGCCTCGTGGAGAAGGTCCACCTGGAGTGCGGCCCGCTCGGCCTCCTCGTCGTAGAGGTAGAGGCCGAGCGCCACCCGGGCGAGCATGTCGGGACTGCCGGACGCGCGGGCGGTCGCGATCGTCTCGTCGAAGATCCGCCGGCTGCCGTCGTGGTCGCCCAGGGACCGCAGCTGGCTGCCCAGGTTCATCGCCACCCGCAGGCCCGCGATCGAGTCCCGGCCGGCGCGCTCCAGCGCCCGGCGGTAGTGGCCGGCGGCCTCCTCGAACGCGAGCCGGTCGCCGGCGTCGCGGGCCGCGGCCTCCAGGAGCTCCACCGCACGCGCGGGCTCCAGCTCGCCGCCGGACAGGTGCGCGTGCCGGGCCAGCTCCGTCACCAGCATCTTGTCGCGCAGCGCCGGGGCCGCGTCGACGGCCAGGACCGCCGCCGCGTGCCGCCGCCGCGCCGCGTCCTCGTCGAGCGACTCGTACAGCGTCTCGCGGACGAGGTCGTGCGCGAACGCGAACCGGCCGCCGCCGAGCGAGGTCACCAGCCGGGCCGAGGACGCCTGGTCGAGCAGCCGGTCGACGCTCGCCACCGGCGCCGCCGCGCAGGCCGCGAGCACCTGCCGGTGGAACTCGCGTCCGAGCACCGCCGCGTCGGTGAGCAGCCGGGCCACCGCCGCGGGCAGCAGCGAGAGCCGCCGCCGCAGCGCCTCCCGGACGCCGGGCGCGATCGCCGTGACCGAGCCGCCGCTGCGCCACAGCCTGGCCGTCTGCTCGACGAAGAACGGGTTGCCGCCCGTCCGCCGGTGCACATCGTCCACGAGGTTCTCGTCGGGCTCTCGTCCGGCGGTCCGGGCCATCAGCGCGCCGACCGCGTCCCGGTCGAGGCCGGTCAGCGTCACGGTGGTCGCCTTCGCCACCAGCGTCAGCATCCGCTCCCGCAGCGGATGCTCGGCCCATTCGACCTCGACGTCCCGGTACGTTCCGACGAGCAGCAGCCGCTCGAACCACGTGTGCTGCGCGGCGAACTCCAGCAGCTTGAGGGACGCCGGGTCCGCCCAGTGCAGGTCGTCGAGGACGACCACCACCGGGCGGCACTGCGACACCGACACCAGCGCCGTCGTCACCGCGTCGAACAGCTGGAACCCTTCGGCGGGGTCGCCGGTGCCGGACTCGCCCAGCAGCACCGACAGCCCGCCGGCCGTCGCGTGCTCCACCTCCGCCCACTCCTCCGGCGCGGAGGTCCGGCGCAGCGCCCGGATCACCTGGACCCAGGGCCAGTAGCCGGGGGCGCTGCCCGAGTCCCAGCACGATCCGCTGAGCACGAGCGCGCCCTGCCGCCTGGCGTCCTCCACGGCCTCGGTCACCAGCGTGGTCTTGCCGATCCCGGCCTCGCCCGCGATCAGGACCAGCCCGCCGTGGCTGCCGGCGGCCCGGCCCATCTCGGCACGCAGGACACCGGCGGGGTGGTCCCTCCCGATCAGCACTGGCGTCATTTTGGGGCGGTCGGCTTTCGTGGACGGCACTTGCCATAAAAAGTATCCGGTCGCGCCGTCCGCTCGCCATCGTCGCCGGCGCCGCCTCGGATGCCGCCTCGGATGCCGCCGCCCGCCGGGAGCGCAATCCGTGAGATGTGCGGCAAGACGCGGGGTGTCACGCTCGCCGGGACGGAGCCGTTGCGGCTCCGGCCGCAGCAACGGCCGAGGAGTTCCTGGTGACGCAGATCGTTCGGAAACCGGAGCGCGCGGAGCCCGCGCGCTCGTCTTTGTTCGTCAGCGGCGACGTCCCGCGCCGCCGGTGGCTGGTCATCGCGGTCGGCGCGCTGATCGGGTTCGCCCTCACGGTGATCTGGTCGGCGGAGTTCGTCGACCGGACGATCGGCGACAACGTGGTCGGCACGCTCCTGGAGGAGGACGCCGGGACGCGGATCTCGGGCATCGGGGCCGGCATCGCGTTCGCCTTCGTGTCCGGGCTGGCGGGCACGTTCACCGCCTGCAACGCGGCCGCGTTCGGCGCGCTGGCGCCGCTGGTCGGGCGGCGCGGCGCGGCGGGCGGCCCGGTGGGCGCGGCCGGCCGGGTGCGCGCGATGCTCAGGCCGCTCGCCTGGCTCGCCGCCGGGATGCTCGCCGTCTCCGCCACCTACGGGGTGGTCGTCGCCCTGGTCGGCACGAGCATGCCCCAGTTCCAGACGTCCGGGCCCGGCACCTGGTCGCCGCGGCTGGTGCAGGCGATGATCGTGTACGGGATCATCGGCGCGCTCATGCTCTGGCAGGGGCTGGCCGCGCTGAACCTGGCCCCCGACCCGCTCGCCCGGCTCGCCGCCCGCCACCCGAACGCGCCGATGCTGCTGATGGGCGCGGTGATCGGCGCGTTCCTCATCGGACGCCCGTTCGCGCTGTTCCGGCAGATGTTCCGCGACGCCGCCGAGTCCGGCAACGTCCTGTACGGGGCCGCCGCCTTCAGCCTCCAGTCGCTCGGCAACATCGCGGTGATGACGCTGCTCTTCCTCGCGGTGGCCCTGCTCGGCGGCCGGCGCCTGCAAGGGTGGCTCGCCGCGCGCCCCAGCCGCGCGACCGCGATCGTGGCGGGCGCGTTCCTCATCGCCGGCGTCTTCCTGATCATGTACTGGGACGTCCGGATCCTGGCCCGCAGGGACGTCATCTGGTACCCCATGGCCCCCTGGGCCTGACTGGACGCCCCCTGGGCCTGACCGGGACGGCGGACGTCAGGTCCGCCACACCACGTTCAGCGCCTGCGGGCCGCGGTGCATCAGGCTGGGGAAATACGTCGGGGGCCGGACGGCGTCCAGCTTCAGGTCGGGCAGCCGCTCGGCGATGGTGTCGAGGACGATCCGGGTCTCCAGGCGGGCGAGCGACGCGCCGAGACACGCGTGGATGCCGCGGCCGAAACCGAGGTGCCGGTTGTTGTTGCCCCGGCCCGGGTCGAACCGGTCGGGGTCGGCGAAGACGGCGTCGTCGCGGTTTGCCGAACCGAACAGCACCATCACCTTCGCACCCGCCGGAATGCGCGTCCCGCCGAGCGCGACCTCCTCGGTCGCCGTGCGGAACGTGCCTTGCACCGGGGTGTCCATCCGCAGGCCCTCGGTGACCACGGCGTCGGTCAGGGACGGGTCGTCCCGGACGGCCCGCAGCATCTCCGGGCGCGCGAGCAGCAGCACGAGGAGGTTGCCGATCAGGTTGGTCGTGGTCTCGTGGCCCCCGAAGATCAGGACGATCAGCAGGTTGACGAGCTCGGCGGTGTCCAGCGGCCGCTCGCCGTCGACGCGCGCGTCGATCAGCGCGGTGAGCAGGTCGTCCCGCGGCTCGCTCCGCCGCGCCTCTATCCGCTCTTCCAGGTAGTGCTGGAAGGCGACCGAGCTGCGCGCGCATTCCAGCTGCCGCTCGCCGCCGGTGCCGGGCGCCCCGAGCTCCACCAGGTCGTCGGTCCAGCGTTTGAGCCGGCCACGCGCCTCGACGGGAAGGCCGATCAGGGTGCAGATGATCTCGATCGGGACCGGATAGGCAAGCTCGGCGATCAGGTCGGCGCCGCCGCCGGGGGCGAAGCCGTCCACCAGCCGCGTCACGATCGCCCGGACGCTCGGTTCCAGCGCCGCCGCCAGCCGTGGCGCGAACGCGTGATCGACCAGGCCGCGCGTCCGCGTGTGGCTCGGCGGGTCGTCGTTGACCAGCATCGGCAGCTCGGGGTACGCCTCCCGCAACACCTCGCGGACGGCCGGCGGCGCGTCGGCGGGCGTGCGCATCAGGAAGCGCGACGAGAAGCGCGCCGAGTCCTTCAGCACCGCCCACGCGTCGTCGTAGCGGGTGACGAACCAGAGCCCGAACTCCGGGCTGTGGAACACCGGCGCCTCGCGGCGGGCGCGTGCGTACAGCGGGTACGGGTCGTCCAGGAAGGGCGGCTCAAGCCGGTTGAACACCCACGGCTGCGCAGACTCCACCGGGCCCTCCTCGCGGCGCTGGTTGAAAAGAGTTCATTGGGCCCGCACCTTTGGTCACCCTGGGTTCCACTTGAATCATGTATTCACGTTACCTATCAAGTTCGTCCGTATGTGAAATGGAGCGCCCATTTCTGCGAGGTTGGTCCGAGGTTGTGCCGATTCGATCGGGTTCGCATTGGCGGCGCCGCCGGTCCGGCGGGTTTCGGCCGCGATCGCCGACGTGGCGGCGAGTGCTCGCGGGAGCGCATTGTGTCAGTATGCGAGTGAAGACGGGGGCCGCCGCGGAGCCGGCGGCCATTCCGGCCGGCCGCTGACGACGGGTTGGTGGGTGGACCATGAGTGAGTCTGGTGTGCTGTCGTCCGCCGGAGGCCAGGAAGGGCGCGACCGTTTCGCCGAGCGTCTTCGGCGGTTACGCGTCGAGGCGGGGAACCCCTCGTTCCGGGTCATGGCGGCCAAGTCGCGGTCGGTCAGCCACGCGACCCTGCATGAGGCGGCGAAGGGAACGCGGTTCCCGAGCTGGACGACGACGCAGGCGTTCGTCGAAGCGTGCGGCGGTGACGTCGAGGAGTGGCGGCAGCTCTGGTGCGCCGCGCTCGGCTCGGACGGCGGCGAGCAAGGCGAGCAAGGCGAGCAAGGCGAGCACGGCGCCCCCGCCTCGCTCGCCCTGGTCCCCGGAGGAGACGGCGAGGTCGAGCCGGCAACGGTGACCGAATTGGTTCCCGTGCCCGTCCCCAGGCCGAGGCGTCGTCGCCGCGTCGTCGCGATCGTCGTGGGCTGCGGGACGCTGGGCGGCGTGGCCTTCGGCGTGTCCATGCTGGCCCGCGACGGCGACCGGCCGGAGGACGAGGGCGGCGCCGAGGTCGCCCGGCCGGCGGTGGCGGGCGCCCCGGTGGTCACCGGCGACAGGAGCGTCTTCGTCGCCGACGTGACGATTCCCGACGGCACGGTGGTGAAGACCGGGCAGCAATTCGTCAAGACCTGGGAACTCGCCAACGCGGGCTCCGTGCCATGGCACGGACGTTTTCTGGCCCGCGCGACGCTGCCCGCCGACAACGGCACCTGTTCCACTCCAGGAAAGGTCCCGATTCCCGACACCGAACCGGGCGCCCATGTTCGGGTGAGTGTTCGCGTCACCGCGCCCGCCACTCCCGGGTCGTGCTGGGTGGGCTGGAAGATGGTCGACGGCGCGGGGAAACAGCTCCTGCCCGGCGCGCGTCCCGTCTACTTCGTGGTGAACGTCGCCCGGTAGACGCCCTGCAGCCGTCAGATCCGTCAGAGGCCGTCAGGTAGTAGCCCCGCCGTGTAAGAGCATGTCAGAACCTGTCACAAGGGGTACCTGACACGTCCGGCCCTCGGCAATGTGGTCATTGCCCGCAAGCAATCCCCGCCGACAGCGCCGACCTTTCCCGCCGACATGTGGGCGATCCGTGACGGCCGGCTCCGCCGTGGCCGTCCGCCCGGCGCCCGGCGCTCGCAACCACGAGAACCAGGAGATCCGATGAAGCTGCCCGCATGCGCCGCTGCCCTCGTGGCGGCCGCCCTGCTCGCTTCGCTGACCGCTTCGTCCGGGACGCCGGCGGCACAGGCGGCCGGCGTCCGGGCCCTGCCGAGCGTGAACATGGAGGCCCTCGTCAAGGCCGCCCAGATCGACCCGCGGCGGCCGGAGGGCACGCCGACCCCGGGCGCCAAGGCGAGCGTGCTCCTCGTCGAGAAGGCGCTGCGCGACCGGAAGCTGCTCGACGAGAAGTGGGTGGACGGGTCCTGCGGCACCAAAACGATCACCGCCTACGCGAGGTACCAGAAGTCGCTCGGCTACACCGGCCTGGACGCCAACGGCATGCCGGGCAGGACGTCGCTCGCCAAGCTCGGAGCCGGCCGGTTCACGGTCACTCACGTCATCGCGCCGGGGAGCCGGGTGTCCGCGGGCGGCGGTCTCGTCGTCAACACCCGGACGCGGAGCATGCTGACCGAGGCGGAGCGGCTGCTCGGCCGCGACCTCGTGCTGGAGCAGGGCTCCTACAACCCCGGCGGCGACCCCACGTCCGCGGGCACCCACGACGGCGGCGGCGTCGTGGACATCTCGGTGAAGGGGATGGACGCGTCCGCCCGCGAAGCGGCCGCCCGCGCGCTGCGCCGCGTCGGCTTCGCGGCGTGGGTGCGCAGCCCGCGGCAGGGCGACTGGCCGTGGCACATCCACGCCGCCGCCATCAGCGACACCGACCTCTCCGCCCCGGCCCAGCACCAGACCGGTGACTACTACCTCGGCCGGAACGGGCTCGCCGACCGCGGCCCGGACGACGGCCCGAAGGTGGCCATCCGCACCTGGGAGGAGTACCAGCGCCGCTGACCGATCCAGAAATCCGGAAATCCAGGCCCCGCTGAGAAAAGTCAGAGAAGAGGAGAACGGCATGGGAACGCTCGACAAGGTCCTCACCACGGCGACCGCCGCGGCGGCGATCGGCGGCACGGTGCTCGCCCTCGCGTCGCCCGCTTCGGCGGCGGCCCGCGACGGCAAATGCGACAACGGCGAGTTCTGCTACTACTTCAACAGCGGCAACAAGGGTTCGATCTCGGACTTCACCGGTTCGGTCTCCGACTACGGCACCAAGCAGCCCTCGTGCTACGACTTCAAGGGCGCGGGCAACGGCAAAGGCAAGTGCGTCAAGAACGCCGCCGCGTCGGTCTGGAATCGCAGTGGCAAGACCGTCCGGGTGTACTTCAACAGCAACTACGGCGGCGCGTACCAGGACTTCAAGGCGGGCGCCAAGGGCAACCTGAACTCGACCCTGAAGAACCAGAACGCCTCGCACCAGTTCTCGCCGTCGTCCCGGACGAACATGTCCTACGGCCTGTACAAGGCCAGCGGCGGCCGGATCACCTGCGGCTTCGACGGCTACACGTCCACCCCCGGCCGGCATGAGGGCATCGACATCGCCCGCGGCGTCGGCTCGGACGTCCGCGCCCTGGTGAGCGGCAAGGTCATCTACATCGCGCGCGGCCACACCGGCGGGTCGGGGCTCTCCACCATCTCGATCTACAACTCCGCCGCGAACAAGACGGTGATCTACCTGCACTCGGCGCCGCGGTCGTCCCTGAGCGTGGGCCAGTCGGTCAGCCGCGGCCAGATCATCGCGGACGAGTCGTGGCGCGGGGTGTCGTCCAGCTCGGCCGCGCACACCCACGTCGAGATGCGCCTCGGACGGCAGACGCACGCGGCCAAGAGCGTCAACGACCCGCACCTGGACAACCCGAACCCGACCTCGTTCTGGCGCTCGCAGGGCTACAGCGTCCGATAGCGCGGCGCCGCTTCCACCACGAGAGAAGGACGACCGTGTCAACACGAACTGCACGGCTGGTCTCGCGGCTCGCCGCGACGGCCGTCGCGGCGGTGCTCGGCGCGACGGCGTTGGCGGCCATCGCGTCGCCCGCTTCGGCGGCTGCCCGCGACGGCAAGTGCGACGGCGGCGAGTTCTGCTACTACTTCAACAGCGGCAACAAGGGTTCGATCTCGGACTTCACTGGCTCGGTCTCCGACTACGGCACCGGGCAGCCCTCGTGTTACGACTTCAAGGGCGCGGGCAACGGCAAAGGTAAGTGCGTCAAGAACGCCGCTGCCTCGGTCTGGAATCGCAGTGGCAAGACCGTCCGGGTGTACTTCAACAGCAACTACGGCGGCGCGTACCAGGACTTCAAGACGGGTGCCAAGGGCAATCTGAACTCGACCCTGAAGAACCAGAACGCCTCGCACAAGTTCCTGGGTTCCGGGCCGACCGAATGCAAGACCGACGGCACGCACACCAAACTGCCCACGACGATCCTCGTGTACTGGGTGTCCCTCGGGCAGGTGGACCGGGTGTCGTTCAAGACCTACGTCAAGAACGTCCTGCCCAACGAGTGGGTGTCGACCTGGCCGAAGGAGTCGCTCCGGGCCGGGGCGATGGCCGTCAAGAACTTCGGCTGGTACTGGGCGCTGCACTCGACGCGCAAGACGTCGTGGGGCGAGTGCTTCGACGTCTACGACACCACGTCGAGCCAGGTGTACAGGCCCGGCTCCGCGAAGGCGCCGACGAGCGCGGCGGTGGACGCGACGTGGGGCACCCGCATGACCCGCGGGGGGAAGATCCTCGAAGCCCACTACTGCGCCACCACGACGGCGTGCGGCGGATGGGTCGACGGTGACTGGATGTCGCAGTACGGCTCTCGCGACAGGGCCGGTGACGGCTGGACGTACTCCAGGATCCTGAAGCACTACTACAGGTCGATCGCCCTCCAATCCTGACAGGGAGACGGAACTGTGCGCCCCGACCAGGGCGGCCATTAAATACGTAGACCCATCTTTCGATTCCGGGATTGCTTCTCCTTCTCACCACGTCGACCGTGTGGTTCCCGGCGGCTGCCAGCCGCCGGGAGGTAACCCCCCGCCACCCCCATGGAGGAGAGGCTCATGCCGAGCACACGGCTGAGGACATCCGGACTGGCCGCGCTGACGGCCGCCGTCGTGGTAGCGACCGGCGCCCCCGCGTTCGCCGATCTCACCCCGAGCGACCGCGGCGACGCCGGGGCGCGTAAGACCACCGAGAAGCACGCCGCCAAGGCACACGGCGCCAAGGCGCAGACCACCGAGGCGCACGGCATCACCGCGGAGGAGCTCGAAGCGGCCGGCTCCAAGCTCATGGAACCCCCGCCGGGCGGCTGGGACGTCCCGAGCCGCCGCAGCTACTACCTCCAGGCCTCGTGCCAGGCGTACGCGGCGACGATCGCCAAGGGCGCCGCCGCGTGGAAGGGGTTCACCCAGGGTGGCGGGACCCCGGTGGAGTGCCGTAACACCTACATCAGCGACTGCGGCGGAGGCGGGAGGATCGTCGGCTGCAACTGGGGCCAGGGCCAGCGCATAGCGCTGTACATGGGTGGCGTCAGGGACGGCGCTCTGCTCGCCGCGCACGAGTTCGGCCACGACTGGTACGGGCACAGCAGCTACCAGTGCGCCGGCTGGGGCAGTCCCTCCGAGGTCATGGCCCCGTCCTTGTGCGGTGGTATCCAGGGGAAGAAGACGCTGCTCCCGATCGACTGACCCTTACCGCACATTCGAGAGGCGGCGTTCGCGTCGAGCGCCCCACCTCCCCACGGCGTGTGTTCTCGTCAACTCGCTGACGAGGGCACACGCCGTTTATTTCGAATTGTGGGGTTGTCGTGGACCGGAACAAGACTTAACTTCTGTGTCACCGCGGTGACCGGCTGCTGATCCCCCCGCCACAGTGGCTGCCGCGGACTGACCGCCGGAGTCGTCCATGAACCCCCCGCTCCCTCGCACCCCGGCCGCGCCCGTTCTGATCGGCCGTACGGGCGAGCTGAACTCCCTGCTCGAAACCGTGGCTCGCCCCCCGGCCGTCGCGCTCGTGGAGGGCGAGGCCGGGATCGGCAAGACCCGCCTGATCCACGAGGCCCTCCGCCATCCGTCGCTCCGGGACCGCGTGATCCTGCTCGGCCGGTGCCATCCGCTGCGCGAGCCGTTCCCGTACGGGCCCGTCTTCGAACTGCTGCGTCACCTGCCCTTGGACTTGGACCGGGCCGCCGGGCTCAGCCCGGTCTGCGGTGCGCTGCGCCCCTATCTGCCCGAGCTGGCCGACCGGCTGCCGCCCGCGCTCGAGCCGCTGCACGATGTGCGGGCCCGCGAGCACCGGGTGTTCCGGGCCGTCCATGCGCTGCTCGACGCGCTGGGCGAGACCGTGATGGTCGTGGAGGACCTGCACTGGGCCGACGACGGCACCCGGGACTTACTGCGGTTCCTGGTGGACGATCCGCCCGCCGGGTTGTCCGCGGTGCTCAGCTACCGCCCGGAGGATCTGTCGGGTGACCGGCTGCCTCTCGGACGCGCCTTCCGGCACCCTCCCGGCACGACCGCCCTGCTCCTTCCGCTTCGTCCGCTCGACGTGCAGGGCGTCCGCGGGTTGTTCGCCGCGGTCACGGGTGCCGCGGTCACGGGTGCCGCCGAGGGTGCGGGCGCTCCCGAAGTGGCGATGGATCTCGCTGAGGAATTGCACCGGCGCAGCGCGGGCATTCCGTTCGTGGTGGAGGAGGTCGTCCGGGCCCTGCCCGCTTCAGCGCGGGACGAGACGAGCGGCGACGCCGGCGTCCTCGACGGGCTGGAGGTGCCCACGCCGCTCCAGGAGGCCATCGCCGACCGGATGAAACTGCTCTCGCCCGCGGCGGCCGACGCCGTGCGGGCCGCCTCGGTGCTTCGCCTCCCGGCGGGCGAGGCGCTGATCGGAGCGGTCATGAGCGACGTGCGAGCAGGACGCCCGTCGGCTGTGGACTGCTCGTGCGCCATCCGGGAGGCGCTGCTCGCCGGCGTGCTGTACGAGTTCGGCAAGAACAGCTACGGGTTCCGGCACGCGCTGGCCCAGCAGGCCGTCTACTCCGCGCTTCCCGGCCCGGACCGGTGCCGGTTGCACCGGCAGGCGGTCCGGGCGCTGGCGGACGAGGAGCCGCGGCCGCTCGTCCAGCTCGCCTATCACGCGCGAGAGGCGGGGATGGTCGCGGAGTGGCAGCACTACGCGGAGGCCGCGGCGGCCTCCGCGCGCGAGATGGGCGATCTGGCGGTCGCCGTGGAGATCCTTGAGGAATTGCTGTCCGACTCCCGTCTCGGACGGGAGGAATGCGCCAGGATCGCGGTCGAGTTCAGCCGGGACGCCGTGCTCGGGCTCACCAACCGCCGCGCCGTCGAGCTGCTGAGAACCGTCGTCCGGGACGAGCACATCCCGGACGGCCTGCGCGGGGAGATCAGGCTGAACCTGGGGCTGCTGCTGTACAACCAGATGGGCGACTACGAGGCGGGCCGGACCAGCACCGAGACCGCCGTCGGGGAACTGCGGGAGCGTCCGGCGCTCGCGGCCCGGGGCATGGCGGCGCTGGCGATGCCGAGCTGGGACGACCATCCGTTCCGCGTCTACCAGCGATGGATCGAGCGCGCCGAGGAACTGGTGGCCGTGGAGCCCGATCCCGCCGTCCGGACGGCGGTGCGCGGCAATCATCTGGCGCTGCTGATGTTCGCGGGCGATCCCGCCGTGTGGGAACGTGCCGAGGCGCTCATCGGCGGCGCGGGCGGCGACGCCGACCGCCGCCAGACCGCCCGCGCCTGCGGGAACTTCGCCGACGCCGCCGCCTGGCTCGGGCACTACGCGCGAGCGCGGCGGTACCGCGCCGAGGGCGGGCGGCTCGCCGCCGAATGCGGCGCCGCGTTCGTCGAGGGCATGATGGAGGGCACGGCGCTGCGCCTCGACTGGTACGCCGGGCGCTGGGACGGCCTCGCCGAGCGGGCGCGGCAGACGCTGGAGATCGTCCAGGGCGTGTCCTGCATCGCGGCGGACGCCCACCTCGTCCTCGGCCTGCTGGCCTCCGCGCTCGGCAACTGGCGCACCGCCGCCAACGAGCTTGACGCGGCAGGGCTCGCCGACCCCGCGAACGCGCCCGCGACGGTCCTGGCCACCGCTTCCGGTGCGATGGCGCGGCTGCACGCCACGCGCGGCGAGTTCGACGAGGGCGTGGCCGAGGCGCGGCGGGGCATCGCCCGGATACGCGCCAAGGGCATCTGGGTGTGGGCCGGCGACCTCGTGCCGATGGCCGTCCTCGCGCTGGCCCGCGGCGGATGCCCGGAGGAGGCCGATCAGGTGACCGAGGAGTTCGCCGAGGGCATCGCGGGCCGGGACGCCCCGATGGCCGCCGCCGCGTTCCCGGCCTGCCAGGGCATCCTCGCCATGGGACGCGGACGCGTCGCGGACGCGGTCGATGCGTTCACCGCAGCACATGCGGCCTACGCGGCCCTGCCGCAGCCGTACCACGCCGCGCTCGCCGCGGAAGCGGCGGCCCGATGCCGGATGGCGACGGGCGGCGGCACCCGGGAACTGGCCGTGCTCGTGGAGGAGTTCGAGGCGCTCGGCGCGTCCAGGGACGCGGCGCGCTGCCGCCGGGTGCTGCGCGGGCACGGCGTCGTCCTGCCCACGCGCCGAGGCCGCCGCGGGTACGGCGACCAGCTCTCGCCCCGGGAGTGCGAGGTGGCGCGGCTGGTGGCGCTCGGCCACACCAACCGGCAGATCGCCGACGCGCTGGTCCTGTCCACGCGGACCGTCGAGCAGCACGTCGCGAAGGTGCTGCGCAAGCTCAACGTGAGGTCGCGCGCCCAGGTCACCTGGATGTGACGCCACGAGCGGCAGACCACGCGAGCACCGGCGCCCGCCATGATGCCCCATCTACGAGAGGTGACCGATGAGCTCCCACCCCCGCACCCCGGGCGGCCCGTCGCGCCGCGCGGTCCTCGGGGCCGCCGCCGGCGGGATCGCGGCCGCAGCGTTGCCCGGCTCAGCGTTGCCCGGCGCGGCGTTGCCCGGCGGCGCCGCTCGCGCGGCGGCCGCGTCCTGGCAACTGCGCTGGTCGCCGTCACCCGCCGTCGACGGCCTGCGCGCCTTCGAGACCATCGAGGACGACCGGGCCGACTCCCATCCGGCCGGGCAGCCGCACATCCGCGTGGACGGTGACGCGTACCGGTTCGACATGCACATGGCCGACCGCGACACCAGCACCGACCGGCAGCGCCAGGAGGTCACCGGTATGCGGGACCCAGCCGGCGGGCCCCACCTGGAATGGAAGTCCGGGGAGACCTGGCGGGTGACGTACTCGATGTACATTCCGGGCTCGCTGAAGGCGACGAGCACCTTCACCCACGTCATGCAGATGAAGCAGCCGGGCACCGGGACCTTGCCGATCATCGTCCAGTCGCTGCGCCGGTACGGCGGCGCGCAGACGATCGAGCTCAAGGTGTTCGAGCCGAACATCCTCGTCGGACGCACCGAGCTGGAGCCGCTCCAGGACCGGTGGATCGACGTCGACTTCCAGCTGGCGATCGGCGACGGGTCGTCCGGCTCGGTGCGCTGGGTGATTCAGAACGGCGGGGAGACCGTCATCGACGCCGGGAAGACCGGCGTGGACACCTTTCTCGCCGATCGCGTCCGTCCGAAGTGGGGCGTCTACCGCTCGCTCGGAGACTCGTCCGGATCGCTGCAGGACTGCCACATGCTGCTGTCCAACCTGCGCGCGTACCAGCTGACGGAACCCTGAACCGGGCCCGCGCGAGCCTATTGCCAAGATCCTTTGCCTCGGTTACATTTCCGGCTGTCTGCCCGGTTGTGCCTATTTTTTGGCGGGGATCGGTCGTGTTCAGTCATTTCTCGCGGACGACGCTCGCCGTGCTGGCGTTCGGCGCTTCCGGTCTGCTCCTCGCCGCGCCGAGCGTCGCCGCCGATCAGGCCGAGCCGACGCCGCCGACTCCGCCCACGCCGTCGGGTCCGTCCGCGGCGCCCGTCACGGTTCCGGCGCTGCAGGAGTGGCGTCCCGGCGGTCGCGACTTCGTGCTCAAGCGCGGCGCCGTCCAGGTGCAGGTGGATCCGCGCCATGCGGGCCAGCTCGCGGATGACGCGCGGACCTTCGCCGAAGACCTGGAGTCTCTGAGCGGGCGCGAGGTCGTCGTGCGGGTGACGCCGCCGCGCCCCGGGGAGGGCCCCGGCGTCCTGCGGATGACATTGGACCGTTCCCTTAGCGGGCGCGGCCCCGAGACCAGCCGGATCGCGGTGGACGGCGACGTCACCATCTCCGGTCCGACCAGCGCCGGGGTGTTCTCCGGGACCCGGAGCGTCCTGCAGATGCTGCGGCAGGGAGACCGCATCCCGGGCGGCGTCGCGGACGACTGGCCGGGCTATGCCGAGCGAAGCCTCATGGTCGACAACGGCCGCAAATACTTCACCCCGGCCTGGGCCAGGCGGGAGATCCGGGAACTGAGCTATCTGAAGTACAACCAGTTCCGCTGGCACATCGCCGACAACGCGGGATTCCGCATCCAGAGCGACTCCCACCCCGAGGTGGTCTCGCCGGAGCACTGGACCAAGCGGGAAGTGCGCGACCTGCTGGCGTACGCGAAGAAGTACCACATCGAGGTGATCCCGGAAATCGACATGCCCGGGCACATGCAGTACGCGCTGCGCACTCACCCGGAACTGCAGATCGTGGACGCCGACGGCAACCGGAACGCCAACAACCTTGACCCCACTGATCCGGCGGCCCGCACCTTCGCCAAGGAGATCCTGGACGAGCTGGTCCCGCTGTTCCCCGGCCGCTATTTCCACACCGGCGGCGACGAGTACACCAGCGACTGGACCAGATACCCGGTGCTGACCAAATGGGCCCAGGAGAAATACGGCCCGGACGCCAACTCCCAGGACGCGGTGCTGGACTTCACCAACTTCCTCGACTCGATCATCACCTCGCACGGCAAGACCATGCGGATCTGGAACGACGGCGGCCAGGGCGGCGCCAAGGTGCGGGCCAACCGGAACATCGTCCTGGAGTACTGGTCCAGCCAGCACGGCGGCGTGCTCGCGCAGGAATTCCTCGACCAGGGATTCCGGATCGTCAACGCGAACCGCGACGTCCTCTACGACGTCCCGGGCGCGACCCCGACCTGGAACAACCTGGACCCGCGGAAGATCTTCGACACCTGGGACATGACCCGGTACCACGACTGGATCGGCCCGAACACCACGCAGCCGCATGCCAAGGGCGTCCTGGGCGGCCAGTTGCACGTGTGGAACGACAGCCCGTCCGCGGCGACCGAAGAGCAGGAGGCCGGACGACTCGACATGCCGCTGCGGGCGATGAGCCAGAAACTGTGGGAGTCGCCGCTCACCGGAGGCTGGGACGCCCTGGCGGCCAGGGCCTTCGCCGTGGGCAAGGAACCGCAGTGGAAGCTGCTGGACGGATCCACCCAGAACCTGGCGCAGGGCGCGCTCGCCTGGTCGTCGGCGCGGGAGCGGCCCGACTGCCACGAGGCGATGCTGGTGGACGGCGACGAGCGAACCCGCTGGTGCGGCCCGAAGACCGGACCGCAGTCCGTCGTCATCGATCTGGGCCGTCCGGTCGATCTCGGCACCGTGGCCCTGAAATGGGAGACCGCGTTCGCGAGCGGGTTCTCGGTCGACGCGTCCGACGACCTGCGCTCCTGGCGGACGCTCCACTCGACGGCCGCGGGCGACGGCGGGCTCGACGTCCTGCCCGTCTCCGGCCGCGGCCGGTACCTGCGGGTCGCGATGACCGAGCGCGGCACCCAGTTCGGCTACTCGCTGCGCGAGGTCCAGGCGTACGCGCGGGGTGCGCTGGTCCCGGCGCAGTTCGGCGCTTCGGTGGATCCTGCGATCGTCCTGCAGCAGCCGGGCGCGACCGCGTCCAGCACGCTGACCGTCACCAACGCCTCGGCCAAGGCGACGGACGTGAAATGGACGGCGTCGCCCCCTGCCGGAGTAACTGTGAAACCGGAATCGGGAACACTGCGTGTGCCCGCCGGCGGCCAAGCCACGGCTGCGCTGAGCGTGAGCGGTGTCAATGAGCCGGGGAACGCGACGGTGCCATTGTCGGTAACGGCACGCTCGCTAGGAGAATCGGTGCGCCTGACCGGGGCCGACCTCGTGGTCACGGTGCCGTACGGCAAGCTGTCCGACGCATTCAACAACGTCAGTGTCACCACCGACGAAAATGTGAACCCGCCGGGCTTGGGCGACGGTTTCGACGGGGCCGGGTCGTCCTATTCGGCCGGGGCGCTCGCTCAGGCGGGGGTGGCTCCGGGAACAGCATTCCCCGTCGGCAAGGTCACCGTGCGTTGGCCGGACGTGCCCGTCGCGACGGCGAACAACCTGGTCGCGAACGGCCAGAGCATCACGCTGAACGGAACCGGCGACACCATAGGCGTGCTTTCCGCAGCGTCCTATGGACCGGCGACGGGCGACTGGACCGTCTGGTATTCCGACGGAACGTCCACGAAGGTGCGGCTTTCCACACCCGATTGGAGCAGCGCCCCGCCGCCCGGCTCGACAGTTCTGGCCGCCATGGACTACCGGAACAATGCCGCCACGGGACGCACCGATCGGCGCACCCAGCTCTTCTACCAGCGGATCCCGATCGACCCCGGCAAGACCGTGACCGCCCTGACGGTTCCGGCGGTGTCCAAGTCCGCAGTGCGAGGCGCCCCGGCACTGCACGTCTTCGACGTCTCCGTGGGATGAGGGTCTCCGTGGGATGAGGCGACCGGCACCCGGGTCTACCGCTGGGCGGGCGGCTGGTTGTCGACGAGGTCGCGGATCTCGTCGTACACCAGGGAGATCCGGGTGCCGGAGTTCGGATAGTCCGGGCAGCCGCCGCTGTGGTGCAGCACGATCACCCGGTCGGACCCGGCGGCGAGGACCGGTGATCCGGAGCTGCCGGGCGTGGTGTCGCAGTTGTAGCCCATGTCGTCGCCCCTGACGGTCGGCTCGTCGACCTGGCACACCGCGCCGCCCTGGGCCTCCTGGTAGATCGACAGCCGGTTGGGCAGGGCCGTGCCGTGCCCGGCGATGTAGATCCGCTCGCCGAGTTCAGGCTCCCGCGGGTCGAGGTAGAGCGTGCCGAACCGCTCGACACGGTCGAAGTCCTTCACGGTCACCAGCGTGTAGTCCATGCCGCCCGCGCGCGGGCTCGTCTTGAGGAATTCCCCTCCGCCGACCTTCACGCCGGTGGCCGGGTCCTTGCCGCCGCAGGTCGCGCACGCCCAGCCGAAGGTGAACTCGCTCGCCGCCAGGTCGGCGGCGCTCGCGATGCAGTGGTTGTTGGTCAGCACCCGGTTGGTGTCGCCGACCCGCCACGCGGTGCAGACGAACATGCCGTTGATCCGGGCTCGGGCCACCGCGCGGGACCGCTGGTAGGGGACCGGATGGGAGTCTCGGTAGCAGACCGCGTCCCGGCGCGCGTCGGTGCTGCCGCACACGCTCAGAAGCCCGGCGTCGGCGAGTTCCGGCTGCGTCATTCCCCGGAAGTACCGGTCGATCCGCACCCCGAACCCCTGCCGGGACAGTGCCGCCGCGCCGGGACGGGGCGCGGCGGCGTGCAGCGTGACGACGGCCGTGTCGCTGTCGACCGACATCGCCGCGAACCCCGGCGTGCCGTGACGCGTGAATCCGGCGTCACCGGGGGAGCGACGTCCGGCGCGGGTCGGGTCGCCGTGGTAGGCGTGCACCTCCCGGCCTGCCGGGTCCGCGACGGTGACGTAGTCGCCGGGGACCAGCCGCAATGAAGCGAAGTGCACCTTGATGTACGGTGCGCCGTCCGAGCGGATCACGGTTCGCCAGGTGCGTCCGGTCGTGCCGTAGCGAAGCGTCCGGTCGAGCGCCTGCTCGCGGCCGACCTGATGCGGCGACGTCCGGCCGGGGGACGCGGTCCGGCCGGGGGACGCGGCGGTCGCCTCCCGGACGGGCCCGGGCAGGACGCAGGCGACCACGCACAGCATGGCCAGCGCAGCGGGGAGGCATCGGCGGATACGGGACATGGACGCTCCTTGGCGGGGGGCGGATCGGTGGCGACGACCGGATCGGTGGCGACGAGCGGAGAGGCGGGGGGCGAGCAGAGAGGCGGGGGGCGAGCAGATAAGTGCCGGAGTGGCGCGCTTAGGAACCCGGCTGCGGCGCGGGCGCCACGTACAGGAGGCGGTTCGGCGAGCCCGCGCCGGCGTCGGTGATCACACCCTGCGTCGCGGCGTTCACGATCTCGTCCCGCACCTCCTGGGGCGTGGACTCCGGGCGCCCGGACAGCACCAGCGCGGCGGCGCCCGCCACGTGCGGCGAGGCGTACGAGGTGCCGCTGCCGCCGGTCCTGGCGTCGTCGGCGGTGTGCCACGCGGAGACGATCGCGCTGCCCGGCGCGAAGAGATCGAGGCAGGGCCCGACGTTGGAGAACGGTGACCGCGCGTCCTTGCGGGTGGTGGCGCCGACGCTGATCGCTTCGGGGGTGCTCGCGGGCGACATCCGGCACGCGTCCTGGCCGTTGTTGTTGCCGGCGGCGACGGCCATCACGATGCCGTCGTTCACGGCCGCGGCCACGGCGTCGTTGGCGGACTGCACCTTCCCGCTGGCGAGGCTCATGTTCGCCACGGCGGGCTCACCGGTCTCGTGGTCGGCGATCATCCAGTCGACGGCCTCCACCACCTTCGCCCAGCGGCCCGAACCGTAGCAGTTGAGCACCCGGACGCCGACCAGCGACGCGGCGTTCGCCACGCCGTGGGCGTTCCCGCCCGCCACGCCCGCGACGAACGTGCCGTGCCCGTTGCAGTCCGTCGAGTCGCTGTCGTCGTCGACCTTGTCCGGCCCGGACACCGCGCGGCCGCCGAAGTCCTGGTGACCGAAGCGGATTCCCGTGTCGAGGATGTACATCGTGACGCCCTTGCCGCGGGACGCCGGGTTGTAGGACGCGTCGAGCGGCAGCGCCCGCTGGTCGATCCGGTCCAGCCCCCAGGACGCCGGGGCGGCCTGGGCGATGCGGACCGTCCGGTCCTGCTCCACGTAGCGCACCCCGGGATCGGCGGCGAGGCGGCGGGCGGCCCGGTCCGTGAGCTTCGCCGAGAAGCCGCTGAGGGCGTGCCGGTAGACGTGCGTGACGCTGCCGCCGTACCGCGCCGCGAGCGTCCGCGCGTGCTCGGCCGGGGCGGCCGCCGCCTGCCCCCGCAGCGCGACGATGTACGAACCGGCGACCGCCGCGGGCCCTCCGGCGCCGAGAACCGCGCCCGTGGCGGACGCGGCGGAGGCGGGGGGCCGGACGATTCCGACGATGACCGCGGTCAACGCCAACCCTGTGGCGCACGCGCGGAAGCTGAGCTGCATGGTCTCTCCATCGGCAGGCGTGGGGGGAGCGCGGGATGGATCGAACCACGGCCCGGCATCGGCCGGGTACATGTCATTCAGTGCATAACACCGGCGTCCGGGGGCGCCGCGCCGAAGCTCGGGTTCTCGGCGAGGAACCGCTCGTACCTCGGCCGTCCGGCCACCAGCTCCAGGTAGGCGGCCCGTGCCAGCGCGACCACGCGCTCGGCGAAGTCCGCCGCGGGGCCGTGCGCGTCCCAGCCGACCAGCGTGCGCCAGCTCAGCGGATTGCCCTCCAGCGCCACCGGCACGACGCCGGGGACGTCCCGGACGAGCGGCTGGGAGACCACCACCACGTCGCCGGCCTCGACCAGGTCGATCAGGCTCACCACGTCCGTCTCGATGATGCTCAGCGGCGCGAACCCGGCACGGCTGCACGCCGCGACCAGGCAGTCGGCGAGGCAGCCGTCGCCGGGCGGCCCGGCCCAGCGCTCGGCGGCGAGCTCGGCGAGGCCGACCGCGTCGCGGCCGGCGAGCGGATGCCCGGCGGCCAGCAGTATCCACACCGGCTCGCGGGACAGCGGGCACCAGATCATGCCGGGGACGGCGGGCGGCCGCTGGTCACCGCACACCCCGACCACGCTGAAGTCGATCCGGCCCTCGACGGTCAGCCGCGCCAGTTCCTCGATCGACCAGGAGACGTGCGTGGTGACCTGGAGGTCCGGATATTCGGTGGCGAGCTGGTGCACCAGGCCGCCGATGACTCGCCCGGTGGCGCCGCCCAGGCGCAGCCGGCCCGGCACGCCTCGTCCGGCACGGGCGTTGGCGAGCTTCACGTCCTCCCGCAGCCCAGACGCGGTGGACAGCAGCACCTGCGCGCGGGCCAGCACCAGCTCGCCCAGCGCCGTCGGCCTGCTGCCCCGCCGGTCACGCTCGAACAGGGACCCGCCCAGCGTGCGTTCGATCCGGCGCAGCTGCGCCGCGACGGCCGGCTGCGGAAGCCCGAGAGCCGCGGCGGCCTTCGTGATGCTGCCTTCGCGCGCGACCGCGCGGACCAGCCTGAAGTGACGCAACTCCAGCTCCATGACCGGACACGTTAAGCACCGTCTATCACCGGCAGATAACGCACAATCCCGCAAACGCGCCACGCGCGTCCGGCTAATTGCCGCGGGAGGCGGCGGCCGGAATGGTGGTGGCGATCTTCATCTCACCGGACGTGGCCGGTCACCGGCCGGTCCGCTGCTGATCAGCTGCCGCTGACTGGATGGGGGTGCCTTTGTCGCCTTCAACGGAGATATCACATGGCTTCGGCACAACCCCCGCTCGGTCGTCGCGGTTTCCTCGCGGGCGGGGCGACCCTCGCCCTCGGCACCGCCGGTGCGCTTTCCAGCGGTCTCTGGACGCCCGCCGGCGCCGCCGGGCGCCGTCCAACCGAACCGCTCCCTTCGGACGTTTTCACCCTGGGCGTCGCGTCCGGTGAACCGCTGCCGAACGGCGTCGTCCTGTGGACCCGGCTCGCGCCGGACCCGGTCGCTTCCGACGGGCTCGGCGGCATGCCGCCCGCCGAGTTCGAGGTCACCTGGGAGGTCGCGAAGGACCCCCGCTTCCGCCACGGCGTCCGGAGGGGGACCGCGGTCGCCTCGCCGGACTGGGGCCACTCGGTGCACGCCGAGGTGAAGGGCCTCGCGCCCGACCGGGTCTACTTCTACCGCTTCCGCGCCGGCAGGCAGATCAGCCCGGTGGGCCGGACCCGGACGGCGCCGTCCCCGGGCGCGAAGCTCTCCGCGCTGTCCTTCGCCTTCGTCAGCTGCCAGAACTACTACCAGGGCCACTTCACCGCCTACGACCACCTTGCGGCCGAGGACCTCGACCTCGTCCTACATCTCGGCGACTACATCTACGAGGAGCGGGGGACGAACCCGATCGGCCGCGGCCACCTCCCGGACGCGGAGATCTTCTCCCTCGCCGACTACCGGGTCCGGTACGGCCAGTACAAGAGCGACCCGGCGCTCCAGGCCGCCCACGCGTCGGCCCCGTGGGCGACCGCGCCCGACGACCACGAGGTGGAGAACAACTGGGGCGGCGACCATTCCCAGCCGGACACCGAACCCGACCAGGACCCGGCCGTCTTCCGGCAGCGGCGGGCCGCGGCGTACCGGGCCTACTACGAGAACCTCCCGTTCCGGCGCTCGTCGAGGCCGCGGGGCCCGGAGATGCAGATCTTCCGCCGCCTCACCTTCGGCGACATGCTCCAGCTGAACATGCTCGACACCCGCCGCTTCCGGCGCCCACACCCGCCGGTCGCCGACGACCGCCGCTGGGACCCGGACCGGACGATCCTCGGCCCCGAACAGGAGAAGTGGCTGCTCAGCGGTTTGACCGCCTCCCGCCAGCGGTGGAAGGCGCTCGGCAACCAGGTCGTGGCAATGGAGCTCGACCACACGGCCGGCCCGGCGGAGCGGTTCTCCACCGACCTCTGGGACGCCTACGCCGCGTCCCGCCGGCGGCTCTTCGACGGGGTGCTGGAGCGCGGGGTCGACAATTTCGTCATGGTCACCGGCGACGCGCACCAGAACGTCATCGGTGATCTGAAGCAGGACTTCAGCGACCCCGGCTCCCGCACCGTCGGCGCCGAGCTGCTCGGCACCTCGATCAGCTCCAGCGGGGACGGGGCCGACAGCACACCCGGCGGCCAGACGTGGCTGGCGGAGAACCCGCACATGAAGTTCTACAACTTCCAGCGCGGCTACCAGCTGGTGCGGCTCAGCAGGAGCGAGCTGCGCTGCGAC
Source organism: Actinomadura sp. 1N219 (assembly GCF_044326405.1). Lineage (NCBI taxonomy): Bacteria > Bacillati > Actinomycetota > Actinomycetes > Streptosporangiales > Thermomonosporaceae > Actinomadura > Actinomadura sp. 1N219. The sequence goes on from NZ_JBIRAY010000014.1 coordinate 172,555, forward strand.
TTCAAGGTGCTGCCCTACGTGACCCGTCCCAACGCCCCGATCAGCACCCGGGCGACCGCCTACATCGAGAACGGCCGCCCGGGCATCGCCCACATCGACTCCTAGGAGCCCCGACGACCACCCGACCCATGCGCCGGCGGACCTGGAATTCCGGCGGTCATGGTCGGGGGGTCGGACGGTCGGGGTTGAGCAGTTCGCGGGGGAGCGCGTCCCGCCACCACTGCTCGATCTGGTCGGGCGTCCATCGGCGTTCGTTGATGAGGGTGGAGTAGGCGTCGATGTTGCAGATGGCGGCGTAGATGTCGATCGCGGTCTGCAGGTCCAGGCCGTCGCGCAGTGAGCCGTCCGGCCAGGATTCGAACACTTGCCGCCTGTTCCGGTCGGCGGCTCCGCGTCCGTTGGCGTAGATGGCGGCGAGTTCGGGTTCGTTGCGGCCCGCGTCGCGGATCAGGGCGATGATGTCGCCGGCGCGTTCGTAGAGGCGGCGGTCGAAGGAGGCCATGGCGGCGAGCTGGTCCGCGGGGTCGGCGGACGGGTCCTCGAGTTCGTCGAGCATCTGCGCGGGGTCGGCCGAGAGGCCGGCGGCGTCGGCGAGCGCGCGGGTCAGGCCGGTCTTGTTCTTGTAGGTGGCGTAGACCGTCGGCGCGGAGACGCCGGCCTCGCGGGCGACGTCGCGGACCGTCGTGCCCGCCCAGCCCTGCGCGACGAAGAGCCTGCGCGCCGCTCGCGCGATCTCGGCGCGGGTCTCCAGCGCCTGCGCTTCGCGGCGCAGCGAGTCGTAGCGGCGCTTCTGGGGCTCATCGGGCATGACCGGCTCCATTTGACTTTACGCGCACTCTAATGAATATAGTGCGTGCATGACAGGTTCTGATTGCTTCGTTCACCACCCTTCCATCCGTGCCGCCCGCCGGGTGACGGCGTCGACGCCGTGCCGGACGGCCGCGGCGAGCCCAGCGCGTCTGGGGCGGGCCCATGAGCGCCGATAGCGCCGAGCGTGACTCGACGCGGTCCGGCGTGTTCGTCCGGATCGCGCGGTTCGCCCAGCGCCGCAAGCTCGCGGCGGTCGGCGTGTGGGTCGCGGTCCTGGCCGGCATCTGGGTGGCCGCGTCGGTGGCCGGCGACGGCTATCGCGACGACGTGTCGCTGCCGGGCACGGAATCGCAGCGCGCGGCCGACCTGATGGCCGAGCACGGGTTCGGACGCGCCGGGGACACGCTCCAGATCGTCTTCCACTCCGCCGACGGGCTCGGCGGCCCCGCCGTCCGGAAGAAGGTCGAGTCCGCGCTCTCCGACGTCGAGGCACTCCCGTATATCAGTCGCGTGAGCAGCCCGTATGGAAACCCCGCCGCGATCTCCCAGGACGGCGCCGTCGGCTACGCGACGGCCGTGCTCGACGTCGCGTCGGAGGACATGTCGCTCGATGAGGTGCAGCGCATCGTCGACACCGCGCAGTCGGCCGAGACGGCCCGCCTCGAGGTCGAGGTGGGCGGTGAGGCCGCCCGCCTGCTGGCCGAGGGAGAGACCGGCACGGCCGAGACGGTCGGGATCCTGGCCGCACTGGTGATCCTGGTGCTGATGTTCGGCACGGTCATCGCGGCGAGCCTGCCGATCATCACCGCGCTGTTCGCGGTCGGCTCGACCGTCGGCGTGATCATCCTGGCGTCCCACCTGTTCACGATCTCCTCGTACACCCAGTACCTCATGGTGCTCGTGGGGCTGGGCGTCGGCATCGACTACGCCCTGCTGATCTTCGCGCGGTACCGCGGCGAACTCCTCAAGGGCAGGCCGCCGGAGGCGGCCGCGACGACGGCGATCGACTCCGCCGGGCGGACGGTCTTCTTCGCCGGGACGACGGTGATCGTCGCGCTGCTGGGCCTGGTGACCCTCGGACTGGGCTCGGTCCAGGGGTCGGCCCTGGCCCTGGCGCTCACGGTGCTCGCCACCATGATCGCCTCGCTGACGCTGCTTCCCGCCCTCCTCGGCCTGTTCGGACGCCGCTTCGCCCGCCAGTTCACCGCGCGTGCGGCCAAACGGGCTGCAAAGAATCCGAACCGGTCCGAGGGGGCGGTGTGGCGGCGTCTCGCGACCTTCGTCCAGCGGCGTCCCGTCCCGGCGATCGTCGTGGCCGCCGTCGTTCTCGGCGCCCTCGCGGGTCCGGCGCTGACCATGCGGCTGGGCTTCGCCGACGCGGGGAACGACCCGTCCGGCACGACGAGCCGCCAGGCCTACGACCTCCTCGCCGCGGGCTTCGGCCCGGGTGTGAACGGCCCGCTCCTCATCACCGTCGACGGCGGCGACCGCGGAGCCGAACAGCCGGCGCTGGCGGCGGCACGCGTCCTCGCCGGGACCGCGGACATCGCGGCCACGACCCCGCCGACGGTCAGCGCGGACGGCCGGGTCGCCACCATCCTGGCCGTCCCCGACTCGGCGCCGCAGGACGAGCGGACCGCCGAACTCGTCACCGCCCTGCGCGCGGACGTCCTGCCCGAGCTGTCGGACCGGACTGGCGCGGACTTCTTCGTCGGCGGGGCGACCGCGGCCACGCAGGACTACGCCGACAAGGTCGCGGACCGGATGCCGTACTTCATCGCGGTCGTCGTCGGGCTGTCCCTACTGATCCTCATGCTGATGTTCCGGTCGGTGCTGATCCCGATCAAGGCGGCCGTGCTGAACCTCGTCAGCATCGGAGCCGCGCTCGGCGCGATGACCCTGGTGTTCCAGGAGGGACTGTTCGGCATCGACCCGGCGCCGATCGAGGCGTACATCCCGGTCCTGGTGTTCGCGATCGTGTTCGGCCTCTCGATGGACTACGAGGTCTTCCTCGTCTCCCGGATCCACGAGGAGCGCGAGCGCACCGGCAGCGACGAGACCGCGGTACGGGAGGGCCTCGCGCACACCGGCGCCGTCATCACCGCCGCCGGCCTGATCATGATCCTCATCTTCGGCGCGTTCATGCTCAGCCCGCAGCGGCTCCTGCAGCAGGTCGGATTCGGCATGGCCGTCGCGATCTTCGTCGACGCCGTCGTCATCCGCTGCCTGGTCGTCCCGGCCGCGATGCAGCTCATGGGCCGCTGGGCCTGGTGGCTCCCCGCCCCCCTGGCACGCCGCCTGCCAAGCCTGAACCTGGAATCACCCCCGGAACCCGAAGACGCCCCCACCGCGAAGCAACACGCGTAATGACCCCGAGACCACCGCCCCCTCCACCCGGCGCCCCCCGCTCACCTCACCGCGGCACCCGGGCTACAGGGCGCCGCCATGCGACCTGGACCGCCGTCGGCATCCTCGCTGTCACCGCGACCACCTCCACCCGCGCCCACCCATGCCGTCCGAAAGGCAGAACCCATGACCAGTAGACGAAACGTCATCGCGCTCGGCCTGGCCGCCACCGCGGCCCCCCTCCTCAGCTCGCCGCAGCGCGCGACCGCCGCCCTTTCGCCGGCTCAACACGCGGAGCAGACCTTCCCCCGATACGTGCACCTGCCGGCCGACCAGGCCTCCGACGCGGAGGCCGCCTACGAATGGTGGTACGTCGTCGGCCACGTCAGCACCGGCCGGCGATGGTTCGGCTACGAGGTCACGATCAATCGCTCCAGTGCTGGGCCGGAGGTCCACGCGGCGATCACCGACGAGACCGCTGGCAAGCACCACGGATTCGTCGGACGATACGAGCCCGACCGAGCGACCTTCTCCACCGACGAACTCGACGTCCGCACACCTGACGCCACCCTGGCCGGCCCCATGCGGGCCATGCGCCTCACCGCGAACCTGCCCGACGCGCACATCGAGATGACGCTGCGCCACACCGGCCCAGCGCTGTACCCGGGCGGCACCGGTCTCATCCCATTCGCGGACGGTTTCAGCTACTACTACTCACTGCCGTCACTGACCACGCGCGGCACCCTCACCATCGACGGCCACCCGCACCGAGTTCACGGCACGTCCTGGCTCGACAGGCAATGGGGCACCTGGCACTGGGAGAACATCCAACGCTGGACGTGGATGGCCGTCCACCTGGACAACGGCGACCGTCTCAACGTATGGAACCTGATACAGGACGGCGAAGACCAGGCATACGCCACCATCGTCGATCCCAACGGCCACCACACGGTCGCTTCGATCGTCCCCCTGGCCGAATACGCCCGCGACTTCTGGACCAGCCCCGTGACCGGCCAGACCTACCCCACACGCTGGCGCGTCGAGACCCCCGGCCGGAACACCCGACTCGACATCCGCTCACTGGTCACCGAGCAGGAACTCGACGTCTACTACCCAGGACAACCCCGCGGCCTCTACGAAGCCGACTGCGCCGTCACCGGCACATACGCCGGAAGCCGAACCACCGGCCGAGCATACGTCGAGCTATACGGCGACTGGAAACCCCGCACCCCCAACGCAAAACCTCTTCCGGCCGGCGAGGCGTGATCGGGCCGTCATTGGCCTCCCACCGGAACGGGAGCAGACCCGGTGGTTCCGCGGTCATCGCTGGGCTGTTGAGGAGATGACGCGGGGATGGCGTTGTCGATGAGGACGGCGGCGATGGCGGCGGCGGTGGGGAAGGATTCGCTGTCGAGGACTCGGGTGCGAACCGAGGCGCCGTCGATGAGCAGCGCCAGTTGTTCGCCGAGTTGTTCGGGATCGGTGGCGCCGGCTTCGCGGGCGGTTTCGGTGAGCCGCGCGGCGATGGCGGTCTTGTAGTCGCGTGCGTACTGGGATGCGGGGTGTTGGGGGTCGTGGAGTTCGACGGCCGCCGCGATGTAGGGGCACAGGGGCATGGACGCGGGTATCTCGAAGGCGGCGAGGAGTCGTTCGCGGGGCGTGAGGTCGGTGCGGTCGAACACTCCGGGCATGACGTCGGGATCGAATCGGCGCAGGTATTCGGCGACGAGTTCGTCCTTGTTGGTGAAGTGCTGGTAGGCCGTGCGCTTGGACACCTGGGCCACGGCGCAGAGGTGGTCCATGCCGGTGCGGTTGATGCCCTGTTCGCGGAACAGCTGCTGTGACGCGCTGAGGATGCGCTCGCGTGCGCCCCTGCCGCGGCGCTGGCCCAGGGGACCCTTCTCCAACTCCGTCATGCCTCCAGCATAGCGCCGCTCGGTACTGACCGGTCTACATAGCTCGCGTTCGGGTCGATCATCCGTGGCGTTAAGGAGGCGGAACGGTGTACATACGCCTGGACCGTGCGCCCATCGCGATGACGGAGATCTCGCCAGGCGTGGGAGCGGTCCCGGTGATCGTTGGTGCGCCATCGCGTGCCGGGCTTTCCACGGCGGGCCGGTACTGACCGGTGTATGTAGCTTGCGCCCCGGCCGGTCGTCGAGTACGTTACGTACACAGCTTGGTTTATATAAGAATCGAACTGTTCCAGACACCCATCAATTCAGCGGAGTGATCGTGGGAAAGCTCGATGGCAAGGTCGCGGTGATCACCGGCGGATCCACCGGCATGGCACTGGCCGGCGCCAAGCTGTTCGTCGAGGAAGGAGCGCACGCTTCATCCTGGCCCGGCGGCAGGAGGCACTGGACGAGGCGGTGAAGCTGAGGCTGGAGCCTTTATGCGGGAAGCAAAGCGGTCCAGCAGGCCTGGGCCCGCGCCTGGCTCAACGAACTGCGCGACCGCGGGATCCGGGTCAACGTCCTGACCCGGGCCAGGTCGGCACCGCCAAACAGGAAGAACTGTTCGACGAGGCGACCAAGGCCGCATTCGAATCCCTCATCCCCCGCGGAACGATGGGCCGCCCTGAAGAGATCGCCACCGTCGCCCTGTTCCTGGCCTCCGATGATTCCAGTTATGTCAACGGCCTGGAGCTGGTCGCCGACGGCGGCACCACCGCCATCTGAACCACCTACCTCGACAACGGGAAGAGAGCACATCTCATGAGCAGCATCACTTTCATCGGTGCGGGGAACATGGCCCGCACGATCGGCGCGCTCGCGGTGGCGGGTGGCAACACCGTCGAGGTCATGGCACGTGATCAGGCCAAGGCCGATGCCCTGGCCAAGGCCCTGGGCGGCGGCGCGACGGCGGGCACGTGGCGCGCCGCCCCAACGGGGGACATCGTCATCACGGCCCTGTTGTACGACGCCGTCGTTCCGGCCGTCGCGCAGTACGGGGACGCGCTCGCGAGCAAGGTCATCGTCGACATCAGCAACCCCTTCAACGCCACGTTCGACGGACTGGCCGTCAGTGAGGAGACCTCGATCGCACAGGAAGTCGCCAAGGTTGCCCCGGCTGGCGCCAGCGTGGTGAAGGCGTTCAACACCATCTTCCGTAATGTCCTGGAGAAGGGCCGTCCTGACGTCTTCATCGCCGGCGACGATGCGCAGGCCAAGGCGGACGTGGCGGCATTCATCGAAAGCCTCGGACTGCGCCCGCTGGACGCCGGCGCCCTGAAAATGGCGCACTGGCTGGAAGGAATGGGCCTGGTCACGGTAGGCCTCGCCGGCAACGGGATCGGCCACGGGGACTTCGCCCTCGGCGTCAACGAATTCACCGGCTGAGCCCCCGGAGCCGCGCGGTCAGCGAAAAAGGCGCCGTGCACCCTGACAATGGTCGTTGGATCACCGACTCGCTGATATCGGATATTGGCGAACGATCCCGCCCGAGGAGACTCTCGCCCCGGGCGGGCTTGCGGTAGCGCGCGTTCCTAAGTTTCTTGTCGCTGGTGCGCACCCGCCCCCACGGGAGGGCGGGTGCCGATTTCGGTGTCGGTGGCCCTCGGCCAGGCGGCTTGATCCGCCGAGTTCGGCGATGGTGCGGTCGATGGCTGCACTCCACCTGGTCTAGAACCGCGGTCGGCGCGCACCCAGGGCTTGGTAGGCCTGGTGCGCGTTCGGCTAGGGGGCAATGAGTGCGGCGGCCGCTTCGGCGGTTTCCGGGTGGGCGCGTATTAGCGAGCCGACCGCGGGTGAGGGTGCGGTTGTCGTGGTTTCCGCTGGGTTCGGCCAGGACGGGTCGTGGCCCAGCAGGGTCGCTACCGCGGAAACGGGCTCACGGTGCGTGGCCAGGAACGTTGCTATCGCTGTGCTGGTCGGGGTTGCTCGCTGGGGCTCGGGAGGTTTCGGGGAAGGAGTCCAGGGCGGTGTCCAGGCGTCCACGGCCGAGAGGGTGGCTGGGAAGGTGCGGTCGGCCTCGCGGATCAGGACGGGGAGCATCTCCGCGGCCTGGTCCTTGAGCGTGGTGATCAGCCTGGGCAGCCAGGGCAGCAGGATCGTGTCGGGCAGGCGGGCGAATGCCTTGGACAGCAGCTCCACGACCAGCGGGGACAGCGACGGGACGGCGTCCAGGGCCTGCACGAAGCCGCTCAGGTACTGCGGGAACGCACCGACCAGCATGGGGTTGTCCAGCAGTTCGTCGCAGCGCCGCCGCAGGTCGGAGAGCGGGAGCAGGCCCAGCTGGGACTCGGCCGCCCACAGCAGGGCGACCTTGGCCGGGTCCTCGGGATGGGACTGCTTGACCGCCAGTTCCAGCTGGGTGTGGTCGCACCCCAGCGAGATCGCCAGGCTTTCCAGGCTGACCAGGAAGCCCAGCATCGCCGCGACCTGCCGTACGCCCGTGTCGTCGGCGGTGAACGCCGTGGGCAGCAGCGTGCAGTAGTGGGCGTAGCCGGTGGTCACGAAGTCCTCGCACCAGCGCGGAAGAGCCGGTTCCGTCGCCCTGTAGTGAGTGAGGAGCCGGCGGACGCGGCGCAGGACTTCGGGGGCGTCGTCCACGGTGCGTTCGGTCGAGAGCAGTTCGACCGCGCGGGCGCCGAGTTCGTTCGTGAAGCGGCGGCTGCGCAGGTAGAGGAGGGATTCCTCGACCGCTTCCAGTGCCGTGGCGGCCGTCGCCTTCGGGTTGTGGACGGATTTGCGCAGTCGCTGCTCCAGGACCTGCTCGACGGTGACGCCCTCGTAGCCGAGTTCGACGAGGTACCGCTGGTTGCGGCCGATCGCCAGGTCCCAGCTCTCCTGGATGGGGCGTTCGCCCAGGCGGCGCGAGCCCATGATCGGGCGGACGGCGTCGTCGGGCAGGAGGCGGCGCAGGACCCACAGAAGGTCGGAGCAGGGTTCGAGGCCGGGCTCGGTCGCGAAGTCGAGCAGGGCCCGCTGGATCTGGCGTTTGTCCAGGGCGAGGCCCAGCGGACGGAGCCGGTCGAAGACGTCCTTCGCCAGCGGCGGGAGCGCCTCGTAGCCGACCTGGCCGATCCGGTCGCCGCCGAGCAGGATCTCGCACAGCCGCCGGACGTCGCGGCGGCCCGGCACCGAGTCCTTCTCGATACAGGTGATCGCCGCGTCCTGGAAGTCGTACGGCGTGGGACGGGCGCGCCCCCGCAACCCGGCCAGCAGGATCGACGTCTCGAACACCGCGATCGCGTCGGCCGTGCTGGACAGGTAGCCGTTGCGGCGCGCCAGCCGGACGATGTCCACGCACCAGCCGAGCAGCTCGGCCTCGTCCAGGCCGTCCGGCGCGGGCGCGTTCGACAGGAACCCGCTCAGCCGGTCGGCCACCGGAGCCGAGGGGGCGAGCGCCGGCGGCTTCGGCGCGGCGGTCTTGCGCGTGCCGCGCTGCCCGGCCAGGCGGAACGGCTTGACCCGCGTACGCTTGAGCGCCTTTTCCCAGGTCGTCGCGGCGACCGACACCGAGCCCGGCGCCAGCCCGAACTGCGCCTCGATCGCCGAGTGGCTGGACGGGATCAGCCCGTACTGCCACCGGGTCGCGGTGCGCGGCGCGATGTCGAAGCCCGCCGTGGACCGGAGCCCGAACTGCTCCACGCGGCTGGCGGCGTGGAAGGCGCCGCACACGTGCAGGCAGCGGGACGGGTCGGCGCCGGACGAGGCGAGGTGCTCGCGGATCCGCGTCCACATGTACCGCTCGCGGTCCTCGTCGGTGGCCAGGCGCCGGTCGCCGCCGGGCCGCAGCCGCCGGAACAGGCTGCCGATCAGCACCATGACCTGCCGGTAGGTGTCGTGGTCGGCGCCGGTCAGCGGCTGCTCGACGTACTGGTCCCACCATTCGGACCAGTGCCGCACCTTGCCGTGCCGCAGCAGATGCTCCTCCAGCTCGGCGAATCCGGGACGCAGATCGCCGATCTCGATCCCGACCGCGTCACCGTGCAGGGCCCCGTCGTCCTCGTCCTCACCCGCTCGGACGGGCGACTCGTCGGGACGGTCCAGGGGTTCCCACTGGAAGACGTGGTCGGACGAACGGTCGACCAGCACCAGCTCCACGTCCGGAGTGTCCAGTGCGTAGGCGATCGCCTGGTACTCGGCCGACGCCTCGGTGATCGGCGCGACCACGCTCAGCGGAGCCTGGTCCTGCGGGAAGCCGTCCAGTTCGGACGCGAACGCCTGCAACGCCACGGGCAGCCGGCAGTTGCGCAGCTCGTCCAGCAGGGGACGCAGGTCCTCGCACAGCTCCAGGTAGATCACCTGCGGCTGCTTCTCCCGCAGGCGCCGCGCCATCGCCAGCGCCGAGGCGGGCGAGTGATGGCAGACCGGGAAGATCTCCAGCTCCTCGCGCAGCGCCCGGTCGACGTCGTCCACCAGCCCGGCGAGAATGTCCGGCAGCCCGCGCGGCCCGCCGGCGAACTCCTCGGCGGCCCCCAGCAGCTGCTCCCGCAACGCCCCGAACGGCCCGGTCGAGGCCCCGCCGGCGGCCCGGGTGGTCACGGCGTCCGCCACGTTCTCGACGGATCCGACTTCGCTCACGCCTGCCCCGCTTTCCTCTCGGCGGCCCTGCTCGCGTCGCTCTCGGCCATGACGGGCTTGGTCATGACGGGCTTGGTCATGACGGGCTTGGTCATGACAGCTTCGCGATCGCTTCGCGGCCGCCTTCCAGGAAGCCCTCCCAGGGGCCGCCCTCGTCCTTGCGGCCACGGGGCTCGACCACGCCGTGCCAGAACTTGTTGAGGATGGCCAGGTCCTCGGGGGAGCGGCGGGCGAGTGATCCGACGAGGGAGCCCGCCAGGGTCTCGGCCTTCAGGGCGCGGTCGCCGAAGAACTGGCTGTGCAGGATCGCGTCCTCCAGCACGCCGATCTGCTCGGCCGTGGACAGCGCCGACTCCAGTTTCTCGTCGTCGCTGGTGGCCGAGGTGGACGCGGCGCGCAGGTCGGCGAAGCTCTGCAGCAGGATGTCCAGCAGCGTCGGCGGGACGTCCAGCTCGATCGAGTGCCGCCGCATCAGCTCGGCAGTGCGGAACCGGACGATCTCCGCCTCGCTCTTCTTGTTAGTCACCACCGGGATGCGGACGAAGTTGAACCGCCGCTTCAGCGCCGACGACAGGTCGTTGACGCCGCGGTCCCGGCTGTTGGCCGTCGCGATGATCGAGAAACCGGGTTTGGCGAAGGCGATGTTGTCATCGTCCAGCTCCGGGATCGAGACGTACTTCTCCGACAGGATCGAGATCAGCGCGTCCTGGACGTCGCTGGTGGAGCGGGTCAGCTCCTCGAACCGGCCGATCACGCCCCGCTCCATCGCGGTCATGATCGGGGACGGGATCAGCGACTCCCGGGACTGCCCCTTGGCGATCACCATGGAGACGTTCCACGAGTACTTGATGTGGTCCTCGGTCGTGCCGGCCGTGCCCTGGACGACCAGGGTGGAGTTGCGGGAGATCGCGGCGGACAGCAGCTCGGCCAGCCAGCTCTTGCCGGTGCCGGGGTCGCCGATCAGCAGCAGGCCGCGGTCGGACGCCAGCGTCACGATGGCGCGCTCGACGAAGCTCCGGTCGCCGAACCACTTCTGGCCGATCTCGCGGTCGAGGCCGTCCGAGCGCTCGGACCCGAGCACGAACAGCCGCACCATCCGGGGACTGAGCCGCCAGGCGAACGGCTTGGGACCGTCGTCGACCGACTCCAGGTAGTCGAGCTCCTCGGCGTGCTTGACCTCGGCGGGCGCGCGCAGCAGTTCGTCGGACATCGCTCTCCTCGTCTCTCAGGACGTCGGGCAGATCAGGTTTCCGGGTGCGGCGGCGTTCTCCGGCAGGTCGGGTTTCCGGATGCGGCCGCGTTCCCGGGCGGTCAGAGTTCTGGCAAGGCTGGTTCGTGCTCGGGACGGTTCTTGTCTGGAGACGCGAGCGCCGACTCAGGGCTCGGCCGCCACAGGAGGTCACAGGAGGTCACAGGAGGTCACAGGAGGAAGTTCTTCAGCTCGTCCACCAGCTTCTGGATGCGGCCGGAGATCACCGGGGTGCCGAGCCGCTTGAAGCGCTCCCGGAACCACGGGTTCACGATCTGGGTGCCCGAGCTGGTCACCGACCCGACCGGGATGAACTTCACCCCCGACCGGTGCACCGCCTCGATCCCCTCGAACAGCGGCTGCGAGGCCTCGAACTCGTAGAAGTCCGAGATCCACACCATCACCGTGTTGCGCGGATCGGTGATCTTCGGGCGGGCCATGTTCATCGCCACCGGCCCGTCGTTGCCACCGCCGAGTTTGGTGCGCAGCAGCACCTCGAACGGGTCGTGGACCCACGGCGTCAGGTCCAGCGCACGCGTGTCGTAGGCGATCAGGTGGACGTCCACCTTCGGCAGCCCGGCGAATATCGACGCCAGGATCGTGCAGTTCACCATCGAGTCGACCATCGAGCCCGACTGGTCCACCACCACGATCATCTTCGCGGGCGTGGTGCGCTTGGCGGTCTGCTTGTAGAACAGCCGGTCGACGTACAGCCGCTCGTCCTCGGGGCTCCAGTTGGTGAGGTTCTTCCAGATCGTGCGGTCGATGTCGAGGTTGCGGAACACCCGCTTGGGCGGGACGGAGCGGTCGATGGTCCCCGACGAGGACTTCTCCACCTGCGTGCGCAGCACCTGGGCGACCTCGTCGACATACCGGCGGATCAGCGACTTGGCGTTGGCCAGCGCCACCCCCGACAGGTTGGCCTTGTCCCGCAGCAACTGCTCGATCAGCGACATGCTCGGCGTGAGCTTGCTCGCCAGCTTCGGATCGGCCAGCACCTCGCGCAACGCCATCCGCTTGACGAGGTCGCCCTCCATCTCCGCCAGCGTCCCCGCGGATTCCTGGGCGCCCTTCTCGCCGAGCGCCGCCTTAAGACAGGAGGCGTCCTTCTGCCAGGCCGCGAGCTGGGTCGCCGTCACGTTGCCTTTGCTGTTGCAGGGCGCGAACACGTTGAGGAGCAACTTCGACACCAGCGCGGCCCGCCGCACCTGCATGGCCGAGCCACCGGAGTCGTCCGCGGGCGCCATCAGGCCGTCGAACTCCGGCTCCAGTTCGGGGAACCGCTGGAGGACGTTGTCCATCGAGACGCCCGGGTCGAGCAGCGCCGGAGGCAACCCGAGATCGTCGACTATCGCGACACTGGCCGATTCGAGCGCGGGCTGCTCATCGGGCGCGAACAGCCGCGCCATCAGCCGCCAGTAGAGCACCTGCCGCCGATTCGCATCCGGCCCTCCCGCAGCCTCGACGCCCTGCGCCCCGGCCGGGCCCTCGACGCCCTGCGCCCCGGCCGCGCCGTCGACGCCCTGCGCACCGGCCGCGCCGTCGACGCCTTGCGCCCCGGCCGCGCCGTCGGTCTGCGCCACCGCCGCGCCGACCCCGTGCGTCCCGGCTTCACTGCCGGCCTCCGGCCCGTTCTGCAGCTCGGTCATTTCCGCAGCAGCCTTCCCGCGCGTTCGCGCAGCACGGCCACGGCGTCACCGGCGCGGGCCTCGGCCTTCACGACCTTCGGATCCGTCGGGCCGAGCGCCCAGTCCCCCGTGTGCGCCTCGACCGGCTTCTTCTTGATCGTGGCCTGGAGCGCGAGGGGCTGCAGCAGCCACCGGCGGCCGTCCCAGCGCACCAGTCCGATGCAGGCCGTGGACGCCTTCACCAGCGATGGTGTGATCGGTCCGCACGCCGGCAGCCGACCGCTGTCGATCTCCAGGGTGGTGCCGTCGAGCGAGACGGCGCCGTCGTCGTACCGATAGCCCTCCAGCAGCACCGGCTCGGCGATGCGCACCGGATGCCGGTCCAGCGGCGGGACGGAGGGAGCGGTCGCCTCGCCCAGCTGGACCCGGGCCGTGGTGAACGGGTCGGCGGCCTCTCCGGCCTGCGCCGCGTCCTCCCGCCAGAGCAGGTCGCCGCCGACGGTCAGCGGCATGTCCACCACGTCCAGGACGCGCCGTTCGGCCAGCGCCGCCAGGAGCACGGGATAGGCGTAGAGCAGCCGCCACACCGCTGGACCGACGATCGTGTCGACCTTCGCCGCCGCCACACCAGTCCGCACCAGCCGCGCTTCGCCGCCGTCCGCGGGCTCAAGCACCCCGTGGACCTGCACCTGGACGGCCGTTCCGTGCTCGTGGACGTCCACGCCCAGCACCAGTAGCCGTCCCGACACCGGCTCCGCGCCGCCGCCCGTCCACGATCCGGCGCGGGCGAGCAGGACGGCCCGCGTCCACAGGTCGGCCCAGCGCCGCTCGGGTACGCGCTCCATGGTCGCGACCGGGCAGGACGCACGCAGCTCCGAGGCCAGACCGTCGAGCAACACCGCGAGCCGCCGCAGCGACGGTTCGCCCCACAGCCCCTCGATCGTCTGACCGGCCGCCGAGACCAGGTCGTGGTCGACGCCGCGCCACCCGGCGATCGCCAGCTCGTAAAGCCACGACCGCGCCCCGGCCAGCAGATTTTCGGGCGCCGTCCCGGCGCTGGGCTTGCCGGCGCGCTCCTCCCAGGGCGACCTCGACCTGCCCAGTGCGCCGTCGAGGCGTTCCAGCAGGGCGTCGTGGACGGCGCCGAGCAGCGCGGCCCGTCCGCCCGCCAGCGCCGCGAGCCGGTCATCCCCGATCGACCCGGCGACCACCTTCTCGGCCGCCTCGCCCACCGGCCCGCCGAGCGGCGAGCCGGCCAGCGCGCCCGCGAACGCCGACAGCGCCGCCGCCTGCCGGTCGCCCATCCGCCCCAGGCCGCCGGTGAGCGAGCCGTCGAACCCGGCCACCAGGTCGAGCGCCTCATCGACGGCCTCGGGCGCGCCGCCGACCAGTTCCCGCAACTGCACCGCGAGCATCAGCCCACCGCCCCCGCCGCGGGGAACCACTGCAGCTCGGGAACCGGCTCGGTGCTTTCCGGTACCTCCAGGTAGGCGAGATGCCGCAGGAACCGGCTGAACACCGCCGCCGCGGGCGCCGGGTCCTTGTGGCTGTTCAGGCAGTCGATGAGGTCCTTGCCCTCTCCGACCTCGACGCGCAGGTAGCGGGCGACCCGTTCCTGCCCGTACTGGCGGATGCCCTCCGTCACCAGCGCGTCGAGGTGCTTGCACAGATAGAGATCGGACAGCCCGCCGCACGGCCGGTTGTTGTTGGTGCTGCAGCTGTTGCCGTGCGTCCCGGCCGTGATGGACGAGACGTACACGCGGGACGCGTCAGACCCGCTCGACACCACGCCCTGCAACCGACCGTCCGCCAGTTCGACGAACGGCACCTTCGCAAGCTTCCGTGCCTGGACGGGCGGCACCACCCTCACGGTGCTGTGCCGCTCCCACGCGCCGTCGTCCTCGTCCAAGACCCATGCCTCCAATCGGCCCATCGCGATGATGCGTTCGATGATGTCGACCGCCACCGACAGAATCCGGCGCCCACCCGTCATGGATCTTGACCCGCTCACCCGAAGAAGGCGCTGAGGTCGACGAGCAGCAGGTCAGGGGCCTCCAACGCAGCGAATTCCCGCCCCGGTCGAACTCCGACCAGCGCACCACATCGTGGATCTTCCCCGCCAGCGCGAAAGGCCGGTCGGGAACACAGGGGTCCCCGGCGGGGAAGGTGAGGACGCCCGCTGACGTGACCGCAGACGACGCTGGATCCGTGAGCGGCGGCCTCCGAACGCCTGGGCCGAGCGACGGCCAGGTCCGGCAAACGCCAGATGATCGATTCCAATGGGATGCCGTCAGATCGTCCAGAGGCGTGGACAGGTCTGCTCGATGGGCCATCCCGGCGAAGACAACAGCCGTTGGGCAATTCCTGGCCGACGGCGTCGACTCCGCAGTGATCAAGATCAACAACCCCCGACCCTCACCTCCCAGACCCAGCTCGACCGCCTACCCGGCTACGAGACGCACCGCATGGTTCACCGCGCTGAGAACCCGCGCAGATCCGGCCGCCTGTTCCCGGTCGCCGCGGCACGCCGCAAGGAACACCGCTGGAAGGGCGGACAACATGACGTCGAAACCTGGTCCTGGCACGTCGACCGTCCTGCCTGGGTGAGTGGGTTGGTGTGCTGGCACAGTGCTGGTGTTGACGACTACTTGGCGATCAATAGGGCCAACTGGGACGAGCGGGCCCCGGCCCATGCCGATTCCCCCGACTACGGATTCGATCAGTTCCTCAACGACCTCGGGCACCTCAGCGGCGTCGTCCGGTTCGACCGCCCCCGCCTGGGCGATCTGACCGGGCTACGTGCCGTGCACCTGCAATGCCACATCGGCACCGACACCGTTTCCCTGGCGCGCCTGGGCGCCACGATGAGCGCCCTGGACTTCTCCGCGGCCGCGCTGCACCAGGCGCGGCGACTGGCCACCGGCACGGGAAGCACCATCGACTTCCGCCAGGCCGAGGTCTACGACGCCGTCGAGGTCTTCGGCCGGGAGAGTTTCGATCTGGTCTACACCGGGATCGGCGCCCTGATCTGGCTGCCGGACGTGGCCCGCTGGGCCCGCGTCGTCGCCGACCTGCTGCGACCGGGCGGCCGCCTGTTCATCCGCGAGGGCCACCCCATGCTGTTCACACTGGACGAGACCACAAGCCCGCCCAGCCTGCGCTACCCCTACTTCGAAACCACCGAGCCGCTGATCTTCGACGAGCCCGGAACCTACGTGGAAACCGAGACCACCTTCACCCACGGGCTCACCCACGAATGGAACCACGGACTCGGCGAGACCATCACCGCGCTGCTTGAGGCCGGGATGCGGCTGACCGGCCTGACCGAGCACGACAGCGTCCCCTGGCAGGCCCTGCCCGGACACATGACCACGGACGAGACCGGCGAATGGCGCCTGACCCACCACCCCGAACGCCTGGCCGCCAGCTACACCCTCCAAGCAGTCAAGCAATAGACCACGACACACCCACCCCACGTACGCACAACGCCCTCACCTGCCCCAGAGTGTTACCAGCCTGCCCGCAGCTTGACGCGCTAGGCGATGATCGGTCGTGGGGTGCCCCGGGTTCGGTGAAGTCCTTTGATGTACCCCGAGTTTTGTGGTGTCGGGATACCGGAATCTCATATGAGTAGTCGGACTGAGTGGTCCTTGTATTCGATCGGGACCAGTCGGCCTGGGCCCGGTTGACCAGGTGTCGCGGCGGAGGAGGTCGCCGCACATGTGGTCAAGGTGGGCCGTCTGGTTCCTGGGCAAGCGCCGTCCGCGCCGCCGCGAACGCATGAAGAAGCGTAAGCGGGGCCGCAAGCAGCAGCCAAGAGGACGGTCACGGGCGCGTCCATCCCGGCAGATTGGGCACCCGCAGCGGCACAACGCCCGGCAACGCGCCGGACAACCGCCATGTTCTGACCCCACGATGCTGAGGGAATGCTCATTCCAGAGCCGCGCGGCTTCTTCGTGCATGACCCACCACACGGAAGGCGATAACTGAAGACAGATTTCGCGCGTCGGGCCGTGTCCGATGCCGAGCATGCCTTCGTTCAGAGTGTGACGGCGTCGAATGGCTTGCGGAGTCGCGGCCTTTTGGAGCGGGCCCCAGACAGGTCACGGTCAGGGCCACATACAAGATCAGCGACGATCCCAGATCTGGGGGTTGTTGCTGGTGGGGTGCGCCGTCAGGGACTTGAACCCCGAACCCGCGGATTAAGAGTCCGCTGCTCTGCCAATTGAGCTAACGGCGCGTGTCGGCGGGCCTGCGGGCCCTTGCGACAGGAAGAACAGTATCAGGAGCCGCGGACCTGTGCGAACCGGTTTAGTCCCTGGCGGGGAGGACGCTGACCATGCCGCGCCAGAGGGCGATGGCGGTCGCGCGGGAGCTGACGCCGAGCTTGGAGTAGATGCGGTTGACGTGGTTCTTGACGGTCTTCTCGCTGAGGAAGAGCTGGCGGGCGATCTCCCCGTTGGAGCGTCCGGTGGCGATGAGGTCCATGACCTCGGACTCGCGGGCGGACAGGCCGAGGGTCGTGCGGGAGGCGGCGCGGACGCCGCGGATGAGGTCGGGGACGGTGAAGGCGCCGGGGACGAGGTGGCCGCAGGCGCCGGCGCGGAGGGCGTCCTGGGCGGCGGGGTCGTCCGCGCCCGCGAGGACGAAGACGCGGGAGGTGTGGCTGAGGGGGCTCGCGTGCCCGGCGGCGGCCGCGTCCAGCAGGACGATGTCGGGGCGCAGGCGTTCGGCCAGGGAGAGGGCCGCGGCGGGGTCGGGCGTCTCGGCGACGACGCTGAGCTCGTCGCTGGCGTCGAGCAGGGTGGTCACGTCGGCGCGGACCTGGGGGTCGCCGTCCACGACGAGGACGCGCAGCGGGGCCGTCTCATCGACACTCATCCGAAGCCCTTGGGGTGTCGTTGGCATGTATAGGGACGGAGCATAACGGGCCGATCATCCAGAGTCGACGCATCGAGCACGACGAAGGCCCCGGCCGAGTGGCCGGGGCCTTCGTCAAAGGGTGAGTGAGGGGACTTGAACCCCCGACATCTTGGACCACAACCAAGTGCTCTGCCAGCTGAGCTACACCCACCGTGGCCGGGATCGGTGCCCGGCTCCCAGTAGTGTAGCGGCTCCGGGCCGGTGGGTCAGCCTGAGGCGACCCTGGCGGCGACGGCGCGGGCGGTTTCGGAGTCGGGGCCCGGCTGGGGGACGAAGACGGCGGCGCGGTAGTAGCGCAGTTCCTGGATGCTCTCGGTGATGTCGGCGAGGGCCCGGTGGCCGCCCTTCTTCTCCGGGCTGGCGAAATAGACGCGGGGGTACCAGCGGCGGGCGAGCTCCTTGATGGACGACACGTCCACCATGCGGTAGTGGAGGTGGGCGTCGAGGGCCGGCATGTCGCGGGCGAGGAACGAGCGGTCGGTGGCGATGGAGTTGCCGCAGAGGGGCGCCTTGTTGGCCTCTTTGACGTGGGACCGGACGTACTTGAGGACGATGTCCTCGGCCTCGGCGAGGGTGACTCCGGACGGCAGCGCCTCGAGCAGGCCGGACGTGGTGTGCATGTCCCGGACGACCTGCTTCATCTGGGCGATCGCCTCGGGCGGGGGCTTGATCACCACGTCGACGCCCTCGTCGAGGATCTTGAGTTCGCTGTCGGTGACCAGTGCGGCTATCTCGATGAGCGCGTCGTCGCGCAGGTCGAGGCCCGTCATCTCGCAATCCACCCACACAAGCCTTGTGTCCGTCATGTGCCCTCTCACCTGCGGAGATCCTCTGGAACCCCGACCGAAACCCCGAGGAAATTCCAGCGGATTCCAAGCCCGTCGCAGCAATGCCGCGTCATCTGTCGCGGCACGGCCGACTCCACCATCAGGCCAGGTTACGCCAGGTCGAGGGAACTTCTTCCACCGATCAGGGGCCGATCCCGGAATCCCCATTGGCGCGGTGGGCGATGTGGCCGGGGATCGGGATTCCCGGGCGCAGGGCCGGGTCGGGGGACGGTTCGCCGAATGTCTGGTGCACGGGGACGACGCCCGCCCACACGTCGAGCGCGTAGTCCTCGTCGTCGTCGCTGGGGCCGCCCTGGCGGATTTTGACGGACGCCTCGTCCAGGGAGAGGGCGAGTACGGAGACGGCGGCCATTTCCTTGCGGGTGGGCTTGCGCGCCACGTCCCATTGGCCGGGGCTGAGGTTCTCGGTGATGGCGCGGAGGCCGGCCAGTTTCTCGTCCGGGTCGTCGACGAGGCGGGGAGTGCCGAAGATGACGGCGCTGCGGTAGTTCATGGAGTGGTGGAAAAGGGACCGGGCGATGACGATTCCGTCGACGTGGGTGACGGTGACGCAGACGTCCTGGGACGGCCCGGCCCGGAGGCTGCTCGCCCCGGTGGAGCCGTGGAGGTAGAGGGTGTCGTCCAGGCGGCCGTAGCCGGTGGGGATGACGCGTGGCGAGCCGTCCACGATGAGGCCGAGGTGGCAGATCATGCCGTCGTCGAGGACGCGGTGGAGCTCGGAGCGGTCGCGGGCTGCGCGTTCCGGGAGCCTGCCGATGCGGGTGCGGGCGGTCGGTGAGAGTGGCGTCATGGACGTTACGCTAGAAAGAGAGTGGCCTGGTCGGTAGGGCCACTTGAAGCGGATAGCGGGAGACCACTTTGTCGATCGACCTGCCCCTCGTCGTGGACCGGGACGGGGATGAGCCGATGAGCGCCCAGCTGGTCGGCCAGTTGCGCACGGCGATGGGGGAGGGGCGGCTGGCCGCGGGCGAGCGGCTTCCCGCCAGCCGGGCGCTGGCCGGGCTGCTCGGGGTGAGCCGGACGGTGGTGACGGAGGCGTACGAGCAGCTGTACGCGGAGGGCTGGCTGGAGGGCCGTCATGGGTCGGGAACCTATGTGACCGACGGCGTCGCCGCTCCGCGGCCGCTGAAGCCGCAGCCGACGGTGACGAGATCGGTTTTCAGGACGGCCGCCCAGCACGAGATCGACCTGCGGCCGGGGCTTGCGTGGGTCGGGGCGCTCGACACTCCCGCGTGGCGGCGCGCATGGCGGCTGGCGTCCGGCATGCCGCCTCAGCAGCGCCAGGACCCG
Organism: Actinomadura sp. 1N219; assembly: GCF_044326405.1. Lineage (NCBI taxonomy): Bacteria > Bacillati > Actinomycetota > Actinomycetes > Streptosporangiales > Thermomonosporaceae > Actinomadura > Actinomadura sp. 1N219. The sequence continues at coordinate 192,179 of NZ_JBIRAY010000014.1, forward strand.
CACGGCTTGCAGGGCTTGCGCGTCGCACTGGCCGACTACATCAGGCGTAGCCGCGGCGTGGCGTGTCCCGTGGACGGGCTGCTCGTCACGAGGGGCGCGACGAACGGGCTCGATCTGCTGGCCGCGACCGTCCTGCGTCCGGGCGACCGGGTGGGGGTGGAGGAGCCCGGCTACCGGCGTGCGCGCGCGGTCCTGGCGGGACGCGGCGCCGAGCTGGTGCCGTGCCCGGTCGACGAGCACGGCCTCATCGTCGACGGCCTCCCCGATGATCTGCGCCTCGTCTACACGACGCCGTCGCACCAGTTCCCGATGGGCGGCGTCCTGCCCGTCCCGCGCCGCCAGGCCCTGCTCGCGTGGGCCAGGCGCACGGGGGCGCTCGTCGCGGAGGACGACTACGACGGCGAGTTCCGGTACGACGTCGCGCCGCTGCCCGCGCTCTACGGCCTCGACCCGGACGTCGTCGTCTACCTCGGCACGACGGCCAAGATCCTCACCGCGGACATGGGGGTCGGCTGGCTGGTGGGCCGCCCCGACCTGGTCGGGGAGATCGCGCTGCGCCGCGAGGAACTGAACGACCGAACCGCCGTCGTCCCGCAGGACGCGCTCCGGCTCCTGCTCGAACGCGGCGACCTGGACCGCCACGTCCGGCGGATGCGCGGGGAGTACGCGCGGCGGCGGGACGTGGTCGTCCGGACGCTGGACGGGCTGCCCCTGCGTGGCGACACCGCCGGGCTGCATCTGGTCGTGGACGTCCCGGCGCACCTGGCCGGACGGGTCGTCCGCGAGGCGGCGGCACGGGGCGTCCTCGTGGAAACACTGGAGCGCCACCACGCGGGGGCGCGGCGGGCGTCTGGGCTGGTCATCGGGTACGGCTCGGCGGCCGGGCCGGCCGAGCTCCGCAAGGGCTGCGAGGTCGTCCACGAACTGGTGGCAACGGGGGCGAGGTGAGGGGCGCCGGGCGGGCGAGGCGCCGGGCGGAGCAGCGCGGCCGTCAGTTGGACATGGCGGACTGCGCGACCGGTACCGGCTCGGAGGCCGGGGGGAGCCGTCCGGGGGGCTGCGGATCGTTCTGCGGTGGGCGGACGGGCTCGGACGGGCGCGGGCTCCGGGGCATGAGCCGGGGCGCGGGCGCGGCTTCCGGGAGAGGCGCGCGGGGCTTCGGGATGGGGGCGACCGGGGTGTCCGGTCCGGTGATGCGGCGGATGTCGATGCCGCCCGGGTCGGGACGGTCGACGAGCGGGACCTGGGACGCCCCGTAGTGCCCGCCGCGCGCCCAGTCCTTGCGGCCGCGGTGCGCGTGGTACGACTGCGGCGACGGCAGCGGGGGACCGGCGGGCCAGCGGCGCGCGACGCCCCACGCGTCCAGCCATTGGACGATCGCGTCGAGGCCGGTGAGCAGCGCCCCGGTGAACGGCGCCCTGGACTGGGCGACCACCATGATCTGCAGGCAGACGCGCCCCTCGCGGCCGACCCGCCCGCCGAGCAGCCGCGCGGCGCGGGTGGCGGGCAGGAGCTGGACGATCTCGCCGGTGCCGGGGTGCCAGACCAGGTGCGAAGGCCGATCCTCCTTGATCAGGTCGGCGGCCACCGAGCGGGCGGAGACGGTGCGCGGATCGTGCTCGCCGGCGCACCAGACGACCCGGGGTGCGCCTCCTCGCAAAGCTCCGCCGTCCTGTCGCGCCGGCATGCGGCCGGCTCCCGGCAGCCATGCGTCTGCCACGGTGCGTCCCCCCCAATCGGGCGGTCTAGTCCCGAATGGTCTAGTCCTTGACGTCTGCCCGGCGGGACATTCGTAGTCCAGCCCGCCGCCATGGGCCGGATATGACGGCTATTGACCTCCGCGCCGGGTAGTGCCCACTCTGCTCGGGTGTCGTCGCAGATGCGTACCCCGGGTGTCCGTCGAATCCACCTGACGTCCCTTTTTTCCTGTGAGAGTCTCCCGGAATCGCCCGTCCGATTGTGGCCGCCGCCATGTTCGCGCAGGTCAGAGCGAACTCTGGAGGCCAGGTGAAGCCTTCCTGCAAGTCGGCCGGAAGTGGCCGGAGGATTACGGACCGCAGGGAGGAGACCGCCGGGCGGGCCGGGGACAGCCCCGGGACGGGCGGGACGGCTCGGGCGGGCCGGGGGCGGCTTCACAGCTCGGACCGAGCCGCGTTCTAATAGGTCGTCATGAGCGTTGACGCAGAGCAGCCGGCAGGGACCCCGTCCGAGGTCCCCGGGATCGACGTCCCCCGCCTCGCGGACTGGCTGGCCCGCGAACTGCCCGAATCGGGGCGCATCGCCGCGATCGACCTGATCGCGGGCGGGCGCTCCAACCTCACCTACGCGATCACCCTGGACGGCGGCCGCCGCGTCGTCCTGCGCAGGCCGCCGCTCGGGCACGTCCAGCCGACCGCCCACGACATGGGACGCGAATACCGCGTGCTGACCGCGCTCGGCGGCGGGACGGCCGTGCCGGTTCCCAGAACGCTGGCCTTGTGCGACGACGAGGACGTCATCGGCGCGCGCTTCTACCTCATGGACCACGTCGAGGGCCGCGTCCTGCGCAGCCGCGAGGACGCCGAGGACATCGCCCCCGAGCGGGCGCGCGGCCTCAGCGAGGCGCTCGCGGCGGCGCTCGCGGCGATCCACACCGTCGACGTGGACGCCGCCGGCCTGGCGGACTTCGGGCGTCCGAGCGGCTACATGGAGCGCCAGCTGGCCCGCTGGAGGAGGCAGTGGGACGGCTCGCAGGAGGCCATCCGCGCCACCGGAACCGTCCGCGACCTGCCCGAATACGACCGGCTCGGCGCCAGGCTCGCCGAGCGGATGCCGCCCGACCGGCCGGCGCGGCTCGTCCACGGCGACTTCCGGCTCGACAACGCCCTCGTCCGGCTGGAGCCGCGTCCCGAGATCGCGGCCGTGGTCGACTGGGAGATGTCGACGCTCGGCGACCCGCTGTCCGACCTCGGGCTGACGCTCGTCTACTGGGCTGAGGCGGCCGACGCCGACGAGCTTCCGGTCGGCGCCAAGATCACCTCGGCGCCCGGGTTCTTCACCCGCCGCGAGTTCATCGACCGGTACGCGGCGCTGACCGGGTCCGACCTCGCCGACCTCGACTTCTACGTCGCGTTCGCGTGCTTCAAGCTCGCCGTCATCCTGGAGGGCATCCACGCCCGCTACCTGCAGAAGGCGACCGTCGGCGAGGGATTCGACCAGATCGGAGAGGGCGTCCCGGTGCTGTTGCGACGCGCGCACCGCACCCTCGACACCGGCTCACTCTGATCACCGACCGGCCCGAACAGCGTCCGACCGGCCAAGACGCCGCTTGGCGCGCACCCGCACTCCCAAACGGATGCGCGCCCGCGGCGTTCCTGAAACGTCGCTAGCAGATGTAGGACACCGAGGCGGAACCACCGGACGAGAACGACACAGACCCGCTCTGGCCGCCCAGGCAGATCGTCGGTTCGTCGCGCGACACCCGCACGCCTCCGCTCTGCCCCGCGCCGAGGTGCCCGGAACCACCCGCCTGAATCGGGCCGGACGTACCGGTCACGCGCCAGTTCACCGGGCCGCCGACCGCGGTGATCGTGATGACGCAGGAGCCGCTTCTGCCCATGCTGCACCCCGACTCCACCCGAAGGTTGCCCGGCCTAGGGGGCCTGGGGTCGTCGGTCTTCGTGGGAGGCGCCTTGGTGGTCGGGGTCTTCGAGGGCGTCTTGGACGGGGTCTTCGACGGCGACTTGCTCGGGGACGCCGACGAATCCGTCGGGGACGGGCCGGTCGGCGCCGGATCGGTGCCCGTGCTGGACCCGCCGCCCGGCACCGCAGGGTTGTCCGCGGACGCGTTCGACCCGTCGCCGCCGCCGAGCCACGACATCGCGCCGACGAACAGCACCACGGCCCCGATGGCCACGGCGACCGCGGCGATGAGCGGGGCGCGGCGGCGCGGGGCCCGGTCGCGGGCGCGGGCGGGCGACGGCTCGTAGGGGAGCGGCCAGCCGTTCGACGAGTACGGCTGGCC